>NZ_BONV01000045.1 GCF_016862895.1 Planotetraspora kaengkrachanensis
CTCATCATGTTCCTTCCGGGGATGTCGTAATGGACCGTCTGCCTAGCTGGATTCGCCAGCACCTCGCCGCGATCAGAGCAGTCATCGTGCTGACTGTGATCCTCGGCGGTATCTATCCACTGGTCATCACCGGCGTCGCACAGGCGCTGTTCAACTCCAAGGCCGACGGCCAGATCATCGAGAAGAACGGCGCCGAGGTCGGCAGCGCCATCATCGGCCAGAACTTCACCGACAAGGACGGCAACCCGATCGGGAAGTACTTCCAGAGCCGTCCGTCCGCCGCCGGCGACGGGTACGACATGTTGTCGACCGCCGCGAGCAACCTCGGTCCCGAGGACGTCGTCGACACCCTTCCCGTCCCCGGCGCCACGGACGACGAGGGCAACCCGGACACCGGATCACAGAGCCTGCTCACCCAGATCTGCGCCAGGTCCAAGGCGGCAGGCGAGCTGAACGGCGTCAGCGGCGCCCGGCCGTACTGCACGGCCGACGGCGTGGGCGCGGTCCTGAAGGTCTTCCCGGCAGCCGGCAAGCCGACCCGCGCGGTCAGCGTCAACCAGGCTTGCCCGGCGGCGCCCTTCATCGCCGACTACCAGGGTGTGAAGGTCGAGTGCGGCAAGCCCGGCGAGGACTACTCGGCCGGCCGGACCGTGCCCGTCCGCGGCGACGCGCCGACGCCCGCGGTTCCCGCGGACGCGATCACCGCGAGCGGCAGCGGGCTCGACCCGAACATCTCGGTGGCCAACGCCGACCTTCAGGCCCCCCGGGTGGCCAAGGAGCGCGGCCTGGACGTCGCGAAGGTGCGCTCGCTCATCGACGAGAACACCACCGGCAGGGCTCTCGGCTTCATGGGCGAGCCCGCGGTCAACGTCCTGCAGCTCAACCTGGCCCTCGACGACCTGGCCTCCGGCACGGGACAGTGACGGCCGTGCCAGGGCGACGCTCCCGCACCGGCCCCGGATTCAGCTCCGGGGCCGGCGCGGGCCCCCGTGGCCGGCGCGCGCCGGGCGGCGACGCCCGGCGGCGTTCCATCGGCCACTTCGTCCGGCGCTCCGCCGGGCGGCCGGTCCACGGACCGGCCGGATGCTCCACGCGGACCCTCCCGCCTCGCGGGAAGGACCGGGGGACATCGTGACACGCGTTCTCGTCGTCGACGACGAACCCCAGATCATCCGGGCGCTGCGCATCAACCTGGTCGCGCGCCACTACGAGGTCGCCGTCGCCTCCGACGGGGCGTCGGCGCTCCGCGAGGCGGCCGACTGGCATCCCGACCTGGTCGTGCTCGACCTCGGGTTGCCCGACCTCGACGGCGTGGACGTCATCCACGGCCTGCGCGGGTGGACCAACGTCCCGATCATCGTGCTCTCCGGGCGCACCGGGCACCAGGACAAGGTCGACGCCCTCGACGCGGGCGCCGACGACTATGTCACCAAGCCCTTCGGAATCGACGAGCTGCTCGCCCGCGTCCGGGCGGTCAGCCGCCGGGTCGTGGCCCAGGAGCCCGGACCCTCCGTGATCCAGATCGGCGACCACTCGGTCGACCTCGTCGACAAGACCGTCTCCGGCGACGTCCGGCTGACGCCCACCGAGTGGCATCTCCTGGAGATCCTGCTGCGCAACCCGGGCAAGCTGGTCAGCCAGCGGCAGCTGCTGACCCGGGTCTGGGGCGCGGGGTTCCTCAAGGAGACCAACTACCTGCGCCAGTACATGGCCCAGCTGCGGCGCAAGCTCGAGCGGGATCCCGCTCATCCCGAGCATCTCATCACGGAACCGGGCATGGGCTACCGGTTCAAGCCCTGAGAGGACGCGATGTCCGCAGTAGCGAGCCCGCCCGCCGTTCCCGCGGCGCGGGAGTCCGACGGCGAACGGCACCGGCTCACGGTGATCGGCGGGCTGGCCGCGCTCTCGCTGGACGCGATGGCGTCCGTGGCGTACGGCCCCGAGGCGATCGTCGTGGTGCTCGCTCTCGCGGGCGGCGCGGGACTGGGCTTCGCCCTCCCCGTCACCCTGGGGATCGCACTGCTGCTGGCCGTGCTGACCCTGTCCTACCGGCAGGTCATCGCGGCCTTCCCCCAGGGAGGCGGCGCGTACGGGGTGGCGAAGACCCACCTCGGCCCGCGGGCCGGCCTGCTCGCGGGCGCGAGCCTCATCGTGGACTACGTGCTGAACGTGGCGGTGTCCGTGGCGGCCGGCGTCGCGGCGCTGACCTCCGCCTTCCCCGGGCTCGTGCCGTACACCGTCTGGTTGTGCCTGGCCGTCCTCGCCCTGGTCACCGCGGTCAACCTGCGGGGCATCGCGCACAGCGCCCGCGCCTTCGTCGCGCCCACGGCCGTGTTCGTCGGGGCGATCCTGCTGGTGATCGTGGCGGGTCTGCTCCGTGACGCGCCCGCGACGGCCGTCGAGCACGCCGCCCAGGCCGGGAACCTGAAGGCAGTCGGCGTCCTGCTGCTGCTCAAGGCCTTCGCGAACGGCTGCGCCTCGCTCACCGGAGTCGAGGCGATCGCCAACGCGGTCCCCTCCTTCCGCGCGCCCAGGGTCAGGCGGGCCCAGAACGCGGAGGTCGCCCTCGGCGCGCTGCTGGCGGTCATGCTGATCGGCATCGCCGTCCTGATCGGGAAGTTCGCGATCGCGCCCGTCGACGGGATGACCGTGCTCGCGCAGGTCAGCCGGGCGTCCGTGGGCGACGGGCCGCTGTTCTACCTGGTGCAGTTCGCGACCGTGGTGCTCCTCGCGCTCGCCGCCAACACCTCCTTCGGCGGCCTGCCCGTGCTGGCCCGGCTGCTCGCCCAGGACAACAACCTGCCGCACCTGTTCGCCGTGCGCGCCGACAGGAACGTCCACAGGTACGGCATCGCCTTCCTCGCCGTGACCTCCGCCGCGCTGCTGGTCGCGGCACACGGCGAGATGAACCTGCTGGTCCCGCTGTTCGCCGTCGGGGTCTTCGTCGGCTTCACGTTGTCCCAGGCAGGCATGGTCAGGCACTGGATGACCGACCGGCCCGACGGGTGGCGCGGGCGCGCGGCGCTGAACGGGTTCGGCGCGCTGCTGACGGCCGTCGCCGCGGTCGTGGTCGCGGTCTCGAAGTTCACCGAGGGCGGCTGGCTGATCGTGGTCGCGCTCCCGCTGATCGTGCTGCTCATGCGGCGGATCAACCGGTCGTACGCCCTGATCGGCAAGCGCCTGGAACTGGGCAGGACGCCCGTGCCGCCCCGTCCGCGCAGGTCGCTCGTGGTCGTCCCCGTCCAGCAGGTCAACCGGCTCACACGTGACGCCCTGTCCGCCGCGCTGTCTCTCGGCGACCGCGTGGTGGCGGTGCACATCTCCCATCCGGAGAACGAGGAGGGGAGCCGCCGGTTCGGCGAGGACTGGGGCCGCTGGGCGCCCGACGTCGAACTGGTGCGGCTCTTCGACGCCCACTGGCGGCTGGACGAGCCCCTCGTGGGCTACCTCGGGAGCGTTCCCGAGGCGCACGTGTTCGTGCTCATCGCCGAGGTCGAACCCGAGCACGTCTGGCAGCGGCTGCTGCAGAACCAGCGCGGCGCCGTCCTCGCCCGCGCGCTGCGCCGGCGCACCGACGTCGTGGTCTGCCGCATGCGGTTCCGGGTCGGCGGGCCCGCCGAGGAGCAGGCCCAGCAGATGGGACGCGAGACGGAAGGCGACCGGCGCGGGAAGAAGGCCAGATGAGCGCACGCGGCGCCGGACATCCGTCGGGGCGGTTCCCGGGCGGATCGACCGGCCCGGACTCCGGGGTGCGGTGGACCCTGCCCGCCATGGTGATCGTGCTCGTCGGCGTCGTGGCCGGCGTCGTCGCCTGCTTCGTCATGACGCGTGCGGCGGACACCTATCCGCTGACCCACCGGCAGGTCGACGCCCACATCGTGCGGGTGATCGGGCCGCCGGGCGGTGGACGGTCCGTGCCCGCGCCGGGAGCCGACGTGGAGGTGTCGTGGACGGGCGGGGACGGGGCGGTCCACAGCGGCAGGACGCACGTCGGCCCGCTTCCGGACCTGAAGGGCTCCGTCCGCGTGTGGGCCGATGCGAGGGAACGGCTGGACTGGGGACCCCCAGGAAACGGCACGATCATTTTGGGATCGGTGCTCGGGGGGCTCGCGGCGGCGAGTGCCGCATGGTCGGCCGGTCGCCTTCTGCGCGTCGGCCGCCGGGCCTGGACGGCGCGCCGCGCCGTGGCCGGATGGGAGCGAGAATGGAAGGACATCACCGCCACAGGGCGGTGATGTCCTTTTTGCAGGGCTGTTCTGCTAGCGCCGCGGCTCAGCCCTGCGGCTCGGGTTCGCCCGCGGGCCATTCGGCGAGGCGGGCGGTCAGGTACTCCGCGATCGACGCGGAGTCCTCATCCTGGTCGGCCAGGTCCTGTTCGAGGACGCACATCATGCGGTCCTGGCGGCCGGCCGGGACATGGTCCCGGCGGGGTCGATCACGATGCCGATCACGTCGAGGTCGTTGATCATGCACCGGAGCGCGGGTTCGCTGAGGCGTATCCATTCCTGGTCACTGCCGAGCACCTTGGCCAGCCGTAGCGGCGAGGTGAAGGCCACCGAGGTCTTCTTGCCCGATGCCGTGCGGAACAGGCGAAGGGAAAGGGAGAGCGTGCCGCGGTTGACGGGCACATATAAAGGATCTTCCAGCATGGGTCGCCTCCAGGGAGAACTCGTACAAGGGCGACGCTAGACCCGGATTTCCGGGAAATGCCTGATCACTACGGAATTCCGACGTCGGTCCCGCGAACGCTGACGCCGCTTTGACGCCCTCGGGACGGCATGCCCGCGCCGGGCGGAGGATCCCGGACCCGCCAGGTGCTCTGGCAGAATTCGGAACGTGACACGCGCGGTGCAGCAGACGACACGTGACCTGCGGCGCCACAATCGCTCCGCGTTGCTCTCGCGCCTGTACGTCCAGGGGCCGACGAGCCGCCAGGACCTGACGATGGAGTCCGGGCTCAGCTCCGCGACGGTGAGCAACGTCGTCTCCGATCTGATCAACGACGGCGTCGTCGCCGAGGCCGGGCTGGTCGATTCCGACGGCGGGCGTCCGCGCACGCTCATCCAGGTGCGCGGCGAGTTCGGCCACGTCGTCGGGGTGGACATCGGCGAGACCCACGTCCAGATCGGGCTGTTCGACTACACGCTCGGGACGCTGGCGACCGCGACGTACTCGGTGGCGGCCACCCGGCTGGAACCCGAGCCGGTCGTCGGCCTCGTGCTCGCCGGGGTGGCGGAGGTCGTCGCCAAGGCCGGCGTCGACGCGGGCGGCCTGCTCGGGATCGGCGTCGGAGTCCCCGGGGCCGTGCAGGTCGCCGGGCGCGAACTGGTCTACGCCCCGACCCTCGGCTGGTCCGCGGTGCCCCTCGCCGACATGTTGCGGCGGGACCTTCCCGCGCCGGTCTACATCGACAACTGCGCCCGCACGCTCGGGCAGGCCGAGATGTGGCGAGGAGCGGGCCGCGGAGCGCGGCGGGCGATCGTCGCGCTCCTCGGCGTCGGAGTGGGGGCCGCGGTGGCGACGGCGTCCGAGCCGTTCCGCGGCATGGCCGGCCTGACCAGCACGACCAGCGAATGGGGCCACACCGTCATCAACGTGGACGGCAGGCCGTGCCGATGCGGGTCACGCGGATGCCTCGAGGCCTACGTGGGGGCGGAGGCGGTCCTCGACGACTACCTGGCGCTTCCTGACGCCCGGCCGTTCGGGTCGGAGGGGACCGAGGCGCGCCTGGCGGAGCTGGTGGCGCGGGCCGAGGGCGACGGCGGCGCGGCGCAGGTCCTCGGCAGGACCGCGGAGTACCTGGGCATCGGCATCGCGAACCTGATCAACCTCCTCAGCCCCGACAGGATCGTCCTGTCCGGATGGGTGGGGGAGACCATGGGGGCCGCGATCCTGCCCGCCGTGCGGGAGACCGTGCGGCGCCACGCCCTGTCCTACATGTACGGCCAGGTCCGCATCGAGCTCGGCCAGCTCGGGCAGGAGGCCGTGGCGCTGGGGGCCGCCACGTTGCCGGTGGTCCAGGTCCTGGCGAGTGGAGGGTCGCTCCGCGCCTGACGGCACGGAGCCCGACGTCGCGCCTGGCGGAGGACGACCCCCCTTGCCATGATCGTCACGCGGTCGTGAGGATGGGGGCCATGCCTGCTTTCACCGCTCCCGACGGGACCGAGCTCGTCTACCACGTGACGGGTGAGGGCGAGCCGCTGGTCTGCCTGCCCGGCGGGCCGATGCGCGCCTCCGCCTACTTGGGCGATCTCGGCGGGTTGTCGGGGCGCCGCCGCCTGATCATGCTCGACCTGCGCGGCACCGGCGACTCCGCCGTCCCCTCGGACCCGGCCACGTATCGCTGCGACCGGCAGGTCGCCGACGTCGAGGCCCTGCGCGACCACCTCGGGCTGGACCGCGTCGACGTCCTCGCGCACTCCGCCGGCGGCGATCTCGCCCTCCTCTACGCGGCGGGGCACCCGCGTCGCGTCCGGACGCTCACGCTGGTCACCGCTCGTGCGCGCGCCCTGGGCGTGGAGTTCACCGAAGACCACCGCCGGGAGGCGGCGGCCCTGCGCGCGGCCGAGCCCTGGTTCGGCCCCGCGTACGACGCCTACGAAGCCGTCTGGGCCGGTTCCGCGACCGACGACGACTGGGACGCCGTCGCCCCGTTCTTCTACGGCCGCTGGGACGCCGCCGCCCAGGCGCACGCCGCGGCCGACCTCGAACAGAGCAACCTGGAGGCGGGGGAGCTGTACGCGGCCTCCGGCGCCTTCGACCCCGGCGCGGCGCGCGCCGCCGTCGCGACGCTGGACGCGCGGGTCCTGGTCCTCGCGGGCGAGCTGGACGGCGCGCCGCGTCCCGAGGTCGCGGCCGCCGTCGCCCGGATGTTCCCCCGGGCGGAAGCGGCCGTCCTGCCGGGCGCCGGCCACTACCCGTGGCTCGACGACCCGCGTCGCTTCACCCGCGTCGTGGCGGCGTTCCTCGACGCGGACGGCCCGTCCGCCACGGGGGCGGGGCAACCGGGATCGCCAGTTGACCTTCAAACGAATGGTACTTAGCTTAAGTCGTGGACTAAGTATCGCGACCCTGGTGCCGCGCACCGGAAGATCCCTCGGAGTTCGAATGCCATCTCGTCATGCCGACGGCCACCTCTACATCGACGGCGCCTGGCGTCCCTCCGCGTCGGGCCGGTTCGGCGACGTGGAGGAGAAGGCGACCGGTGCCCGCATCGGGCGCTACGCCCTGGGCGACGCCGCGGACGTCGATCGGGCGGTGGACGCGGCCCGCGCCGCGCAGCCGGGATGGGCGGCCCTGTCCGCGCCCGAGCGCGCCGGCCACCTGCGCCGGATGGCCGCGCACCTCCACGACCGTTACGAGGAGCTCGTCACCCTGAGCATGCGGGAGACCGGGGGGGTCCGGGCCAAGGCCGAGGACGAGGTCTCCACGACCATCCGCCAGCTCGGCATCTCGGCGGTGCAGGCGACGGAGAACGCGGGGGAGGTCCTCCCGCCCTACAAGGCGGGCAAGCTGTCCCTGTCGCGGGTGGTACCCCTCGGCGTGCTCGGCGTCATCACGCCGTGGAACTACCCGATGAACCTGGCCATGCGGGCGGTGGCGCCCGGGCTGGCGTTCGGCAACACGGTCGTGCTCAAACCGGCGGAGCTCACCCCGATCATCGGCGGGCAGGTGCTCGCCGAGGCGGCCGAGCACGCCGGTCTGCCGCCCGGCGTGCTCAACGTGGTCACCGGCGACGGCCCCGGCGCCGGATGGCCGCTGGCCACCCATGACGGGCTGGACCTGATCGACTTCACCGGCTCGCGCAGGGTCGGCCTGGACATCGCCGCGTCGGCGGCCGCCGTTCTGCGTCCCATTCGCCTCGAACTCGGGGGGGACAACGCATTCCTCGTGCTCGGCGACGCGGACGTCGACCTGGCAGCCTCGCTCGCGATGGTCGCCTCCCTCGAGTTCCAGGGGCAGACCTGCATCAGCTCGAGCAGGCACATCGTGGTCCGCGACGTGGCCGAGGAGTACATCGCCGCGGTGACGCGCAGGGTCGAGGCGCTGCGGGTGGGCGACCCGCTGTCCGGCGAGGCCGACCTGGGCCCGTTGATCAGCATCGCGCAGCGCGACCGGGTGCATCAGACGATCGTCGAACCGTCCGTCGCGATGGGCGCCAAGCTCGTCGCGGGCGGCACCTACGACGGCCTGTTCTACCGGCCGACGGTGCTGACCGGCGTCACGCCGGACATGCCGGCCTTCACCGAGGAGATCTTCGGCCCGGTCATCCCCATCACGGTCGTGGACACCGAGGAGGAGGCCGTCGCCCTGACGAACGGATATCCGATGTTGATGAACTCGGTCTTCACCGCCGACCTCATGCGCGGCATGCAGGTGGCCGAGCGGTTGCAGGCCGGCGAGGTGCACGTCAACGACGCGCACGCCCGGCACGGCGCGGAGAACCAGATGCCGGGCTTCACCCGGCGCCAGTGGATCGGCGTCCAGCGCACGCCGCTCGACCTCCCCGCCTGGACCGCCGATCCGGCGGGCCGTCCGTGAGCGGGCAGCCTGTGAGCGGGTCGTCCGTGAGCGGGCAGCCTGTGAGCGGGTCGTCCATGAGCGGGTCGTCCGCGCGTGAGGGGGCGCGCCGGGCGCTGGTCGTACGCGGCGGCTGGGAGGGCCACGTGCCCGTGGAGGCCACCGAGCTGTTCATCCCGTCGCTCGCCGAGGCCGGGTTCGACGTGACCGTCAGCGAGGATCTCGACGTCTACACGGACGCGGAGCTCATGACGGCGACCGACCTGGTCGTGCAGTGCTGGTCGATCGGGACGATGACCCCGGAGCAGAGCGCCGGACTGGTCTCGGCCGTGCGCGCGGGCACCGGCTTCGCCGGCTGGCACGGCGGAGTGGTCGGCACCTTCGGGGGCAGCCACGACTACCTGAGAATGGTGGGCGGACTGTTCCTGTGGCATCCCGAGGACTTCCTCGAGTACGACGTCACGATCGTGCCCGGACAGGCCGGCCACCCGATCGTCGCCGGTCTCGGCGACTTCACCGTGACGACCGAGCAGTACTGGATGCTCACCGACTCGCTGAACACGGTCCTGGCGCGGACCACGTTCACACCGGAGGACGGCGAGCACGGGGGAGGGCCGGTCGACATGCCCGTGGTCTGGACCCGCCGGTGGGGCGCCGGAAAGATCTTCTTCTCGGCGGTCGGCCACCGGGTCGCCGATCTGGAGCACCCGACGGTCCGTACGCTCACCGAGCGCGGTCTCGTCTGGGCGGCGCGATGAGCGCCCCCGTGGGAGGCTCGGCGGACCGGGCCGTTCCCGGCGCCGTGGTGCTGGCGATGCCCGCGGGCCTGCCGTCCCGGCTCTTCCGTGGAGAGTGCGCGGAACGGCTCCGCGCACTCGTCGGCCCCGACTGGGGCCCGCCCGTGACCGGGTTCCACTCCGCCGAGGCTCTCGAACGGCTGGCGCGGGCGCGCGTCCTGCTCACCGGCTGGGGCAGCCCCGTGATCGACGCCGGGGTGCTCGACCACGCGCCCCACCTGCGGGCCGTCGTCCACGCGGCGGGCACGGTGAAGGGCCACGTCTGCCCCGCGGTGTTCCAGCGGGGCGTCCTGGTGAGTTCGGCGGCCGACGCGAACGCGGTGCCCGTCGCGGAGTACACCGTGGCGATGATCCTGCTCGCCAACAAGGCGGTGCCCGCGATGGCCAGGGAGTACCGCGCCCGGCGGGGGGCGATCGACCTCCTCGGGGAGTATCCCGACGTCGGAAACCACGGCAAGACCGTCGGCCTGGTGGGCGCGTCGAAGATCGGGCGCAGGGTCGCCGAGCTGCTCCGGCCGTTCGACCTCGAGGTGCTGGTCAGCGACCCCTACCTCGACGAGGCCGGCGCCGCCGTGCTCGGTGTGCGCAAGACCGGCCTCGACGACCTGTTCGCCTCCTGCGACGTCGTGTCCCTGCACGCCCCCGCGATCGAGGAGACGCGGGGGATGGTCGACGCGGCCCGCCTCGCGGCCATGCGTACGGGCGCGACCCTGATCAACACGGCCCGGGGGTCACTGGTCGACCACGACGCCCTCATCGCGGAGTTGCGGCGGGGCCGGATCTCCGCCGTACTCGACGTGACGGAGCCCGAGATCACCCCGCCGGACTCGCCGCTGTGGGATCTCCAGAACGTCGTCCTGACGCCCCACGTCGCCGGGTCCCTGGGCAACGAGCTGGCCCGGCTGGGAGAGCAGGCATTGGACGAGGTGTTCCGGGTCATCGACGGCCGGCCGCTGCGCCACCCCGTCGACCTCGCCGCGCTGCCGGTCAGCGCCTGAAACCACGCGCCGACGTCGGCGCCGGGACGCCCCGGGGGTACCCTGCGCTCATGACGCTCGACGATCAGGCTCCGCGTAACGGCCGGCACGACATGAGGGCATCGGCCGCGCCGGTCTCCATCGCGACTCCGGCGCCGTCGTCCGCGGGACCGGTGGGCTGAGGTCATGGCGAGCGGAGTCCGGCGCATCGTCCTGCTCACACTCGGCTGGGAGGAGCTGCCCAAGACGGTCTCGGTGCACGGTGACACTTCGGGGACGCGGCTGCGCGAGCCCGTGCCCGGCGTGCTGCTCCAGACCGACGGCGGCTGGGTGCTGCTCGACACCGGGTTCAACACCGCGTTGATCCGTGACGCGGCCCTCGCCCGGCGGTTCCACCCGCGGCCGGAGTATCTCGCCGTGCTCCCCGGGCCAGGTGAGCCGCTCGAGGAGACGCTCGCCGAAGCGGGCATCGCGATGGACGAGATCCGCGCGGTGGCGGTGAGCCACCTGCACCTCGACCACGCGGGAGGGCTCAAGCACTTCGCCGGGCGCGTTCCCGTGCACGCCCAGCGGACCGAGCTGCGATACGGCCTGTCCGGCGCGGCGGAGGCGCACGGCATCTTCCGCGTCGACTTCGACGACCCGCGCATCGACTGGCGGCTCGCCGACGGGGAGGCGGAGCTCGCCCCGGGAGTGACCGCGGTTCCGACGCCCGGCCACACCCCCGGCCACCAGAGCTTCGTCGTCGACCTGGACGAGTCCGTGGGCGGCGGCGGCTTCGTCTTCGCGTTCGACGCTGCCGACCTCACAGAGAACATCGACGGGGAGCTCGCGGTGGGCGGGTTCATCGACTGCGGGCCTGAGGACACCGTCGAGCAGATCAGGAAACTCAAGAAGATCGCTGCGGCGAAGGGGTATCCGCTGATCCCGGGACACGACCCCGTGGCGTGGCCGGCCTACACGGCCGAGTTCGCCGAGCGCTTTCCGGGCCCGCGCTGATACCAAAAGCCCATGAAATAGCGGCACTCTGGCCCGGCTGAGTGAAAAATGGGGGCGACTGCCACGAAAGGTGGACGCCATGGCCAGCGAGGAGCCCGCCGAGTTATCGGGCATCGACTTCCACGAGATGCCCATGCTCGATCTGGTCGCACTTCACGACGAAAGCGCCGAGGGGCTGCATCCCCTTCCCCAGGCAGTCATGGACCGCATCTGCGAGGCCATACGTGAGGGCATCCATTTCTGCGGATGCGACATGACCGACCTCATGGTCAGGCTACTCGGCGGCTGAGCGCGAGCACCCGCGCCGTTCGGAACGAGCGAGCCCGCCGGAACGCCGTCCCGGCGGGCTCTTTCTGATCTACATTGTAAAGGCGGGGGCGGCGGACGGCCCGCGTTCAGACGGACGGCCCGCGTTCAGACGGACGGCCCGCGTTCAGCGGGTGCGGGAGGAGTAAGGGAGAAGGGCTATCTCGCGGGCGTTCTTGATGGCCCGCGCGAGCTGCCGCTGTTGCCGGCCGCTCACTCCGGTGACCCGGCGGCTGCGGATCTTCCCGCGGTCGGAGATGAACTTGCGCAGCAGATCGGTGTCCTTGTAGTCGATGTAGTCGACACCGAGCAGGGGGTTGGACTTCTTCCGCGGCACGCGACGGGGCTTCATGCGATCTCCTCCAGATCCAGTACGGCGGCGAACGGGTCGTCGTAACCGGCCCAGGCGTCGGGGCCGGCGACGGACTCCTCCGGGGTGAGCAGGCACGAGTCGAGCAGGGCGTGAATACGCTCGCGGTCGAGCTCGGGACCCGTGAAGACGAGGTGCTGGACGCGGTCGCCGACGACGGGCGCCCAGTCGAGCGAGGCGGCCGCGCGGCGTGCGGGCGAGACCAGCTCCCATGCGGCTTCGGGCAGCGCCGCCAGCCACGGGCCCGCGTCCTCCACGGACACCACGCCGGCCACCGCGTCCCAGGCCAGCAACCGCTGCGGCCGCGTGGCCAGCCAGAACCGGCCACGGCTGCGGACCGATTCGGTGACCAGCTCGTCGACGGCCTCGAACAGGCGGTCCGGGTGGAGCGGCCGAAGGCGGTGCCAGACGACCGTGGTGATCTCGTCGGTCACCGCGTCGGACGGCAGCTGCACGGTCGCCGGGTCGACGCGCGCCGCCAGCTCCTCGGCGCGCAGGGCGGCCCCCGTCACCTCGGGGAGCGGCCCGTCCACCGGCGTGACCGGGGTCAGCGGGGTGAGATGGCCCAGCACGGCGCACGTCAGCTCCACGTCGCCCTCGTCGCCGTCGCCCTTGTGGACCATCAGGCCGGTGGCGTACTCGATCTGCCGGGCGAGCACCTCGGCCAGGTAGCGCTGGTCACCCTGCGCGGCCTGCCTGCCGACCTCGGAAAGGCGGTCCGCGCGGGCGATGTCCACGGGCATGTGCACGGCGTCCAGCGCGGTCAGCACGGCGGTGACCCTGAGGAGGTCGCGCGCCTCCTCGCAGTCGAGGGCCTCGGCGACCGACCGGGGCTCGACCGAGTCCCACAGGTCCGCGATCAGCAACGGGGCCGCGCCGGCCTGCCGTACGAGCTCGGGGACCAGATCCTCGCGGACCGTGCAGGTGACGCAGCCGTGGGCGAGCCGGACGTCGGTCCTGTCGCGGATCCGGGAGGCGTCGCGGACGACCCGCTCCACCCGGCCGCGGGTCACGTCGCGCAGGTCGTGGTGGACGGCGAGCGCGCCGGGATGGGCGCGCAGCAGCCGGTCGACGGCGGCGGTCCTCGCCGCGTCGTGCAGGCCCGCGACGAGGACAACAGGGACGGACACGTGGTCTCCCTCCAGGAATAAAACGGTTATCATTTTCATTCTACGACCCGAAAGGAGCTGGAGTGGCCAGAAGCGAGGTGCGTCCCGTGGTCAAGCTGCGTTCGACCGCCGGAACCGGCTACACCTACGTGACCCGCAAGAACAGGCGCAACGACCCCGACAGGCTGACGCTGCGCAAGTACGACCCCATCGCCCGGCAGCACGTGCTGTTCAGAGAGGACCGATAACCATGAGGAAGGGCATCCACCCCGAGTACCGTCCGGTCGTCTTCCGCGACCCCAGCGCGGACTTCGCCTTCCTGACGAGGTCCACGGTCACCAGTGACAAGACCATCGAGTGGGAGGACGGCAACGTCTACCCGGTGGTCGACGTCGACGTGTCCTCGGCGAGCCACCCGTTCTACACCGGCCGCGGGCGGGTGCTCGACACCCAGGGCCGCGTCGAGCGGTTCCGGCAGCGCTACGGGAGCCGGTGATGTCGGCTCACTGCCAGCTGACCGGGGCCGCACCGGTCTTCGGTAACAACGTCTCCCACTCCCACCGGCGCACCCGGCGCCGGTGGGAGCCCAATGTCCAGCGCAAGCGCTACTGGCTGCCGAGCGAGGGCCGGTTTGTACGGCTCACGCTCAGCGCGAGGGCGATCAGGACCATCGACAAGATCGGCATAGAGCGGGCCGTCGCGCGGATCCGGGCACGGGGGGAGAAGGTCTGATGGCCAAGAAGAGCAAGATCGCGGCCAATGAGCGCAGGAAGGCGGTCGCCGCCCGCTTCGCAGGCCGCCGGGCCGAGCTCAAGGAGCTCGTCAGGACGGGTTCCGCGGACGAGCGCGCGAGGGCCGTACGCGAGCTGAGCAGGCAGCCGCGGGACGCCAGTGCCACCCGCGTGCGCAACCGGGACGTGGTCGACGGCCGTCCCCGGGGATATCTGCGCACGTTCGGGATCTCCCGCGTGCGCTTCCGGGAGATGGCCCACCGGGGAGAGCTCCCCGGTGTCACCAAGTCGAGCTGGTAGGAGAGCCATGGCCGTCCCCAAGCGCAAGACGTCCCGCAGCAACACGCGCAGCCGCCGTTCCCAATGGAAGGCGCAGGCCCTCGACCTGGTGCCCATCGTCCTCGACGGGAGGCGGATCCTCGTTCCCAGGCGACTCGTGAAGGCCTATCACGCGGGGCTCATCGAGCCCCCTTCCTAGGTCCTATCTCCCTGGGCCCTGTCGCTCCAGGCGAGGGAGCAGCGGTGCCCGAGGGGCCCGGCGCGGTGGCCGACCCGCGTCCGGGCCCCTCGGCGTCTACGGACTCCGCCGGTCCCGGGTGTGCCGGCGGCTGATCCGGATGCCGAGCGCGGAGCGCGACAGCGCCAAGGCCGTGCGGGCGGACGGGTTGATCCGCATCGCCTCGTAGGCCGCGATGGTGGACAACGCCCTGCCGCCGGGACCGAGCCCGCGGGCGAGACGGCCGATGGTGAGCCACGCCTTGGCCCGGTCGCCGGCGTTGAGCGCCGCCACCGTCAGGAGCCTGCGCGCCTCGGCGAGCTCGCCCTCCTGGGCCAGGATGTCCGCCATGCCGAGCAGCACGTCCATCGGGCTGCGGTCGAGGAGCACGGTGTTCCCGACGCGCAGGGCGTCGTCGTGCCGCCCGGACTCGTAGAGCTCCTTGAACTCGGCGACCCGGAAGTCGAGCCGCTGTTCTGCCCGCGCCGCGAGGCGTTCGTCGTACAGGCCGTCGAGGCCGTCGGACGGCCCGGCCGCCTCCGTCGAGCGCGGCAGGCTGAGCGCGGTCGACATGCGCTCGGTGAAGGCCGGGATGTCGAACAGGTCCTCCACCTCGCGGAAGCCGTCCTCCGAGATCGGTTCGCACAACACCGCCTGGAGCGCGGCGAAGGCGGCGTCGGGGGTGTACTCGCCGAAGGACCGGTAGCCGGACACCCCGGCGAGGACCTCGTGGGAGCCGACCCGCTCGTACGTCACCACGCGCAGCCTCTGCTGCACCGCCTCGACCACCGACAACGGCATCGGGTCGTCGACGCTCGAGAGGAAGAAGACGTCGGACTCGGCCAGCTCACGCCGTACGCGGCGGCGCGGCAGCGGGCCGAGCCACTCGACGGCGTCGGAGACGAGCGTGCTCTCACCGAGCCGCCGCGTCCGCTGCCCGATCCAGGTGAAGCGCCAGGGCAGGCCGAGAGCGCGGGCCCGCTCGGCCACCCGGGAGAACAGGTCGACGCCCTTGCGGTCCTGGACGCTGCCCACCATGACGATCCGCGACTCGCTGGAGACCCCCTCCCTGGCCAATCGCCGCTCGGGATCGCGGGGCACGGTGTTGTAGACGATCATCGGGTCCCTGGCCCCCAGCGTGCGGAACAGGTCGGCCTGCGCCTTGGAGACGCACAGCAGCTGGACGAGGGGGAGCAGCTCCAGCATGTCCGTGTGCCTGTCGCCGCGGATGCTCGCCTCGTAGTCCATCACCCACTGCGTCTCGTGGACGTACACGGCGACGCGGATCCCCGACTCGACGAGGGCGCGCACGACCTCGTTGGCGATGGGGGACCGCCAGAAGAAGGCGAGGCTGTTGACCAGCACCACCTCCATGTCGCGCAACGCCGCGAGCACGTCGCTCACGGTCGAGAACGCCTGGATGTCGAAGTAGTGGACGGCCACGGGGCTGCGGGCGAGCAGCGACTGGGTGTAGGTGAGCACCGGGACGGCGACGCCCGTGGCGTAGGAGAAGTCGTCGCCGAGCACGGCGAGCGAGTGCGGCCGGGTGACCCGGTCACGCACGTCGGCCAGGGCGCGTTCGGTGAGCGTCGCGGGCGCGGGCGCGGACGCGGGGGAGCGGATGGCACGTTCCACCGGGGCGGGAGACGGCTTCCGCGGGACCCGCGCCGCGAGGATCACGTCGAGGATGTCGTCGGCCACGCCGTCGCCGAAGCTGAGGAAGTGGTCGAGCGGCTCGCCGTGGGCGTTGCCGGCGAACGTGGCCGACGTCTTGAGCTGCAGGGCGACGTCGGTGAGCGCGGCGATGGAGCCGACGTTGCGCAGCATGGCGTGCTGGATCACCGGGAAGACGATGTTCAGCCGCTCGGGGTTGTAGAGCACCAGCGGCGTGCCGGCGCGCAGCGTCTGCAGGTAGGTCGTGGAGAAGAACGTGACGGCCAGGTCGTAGGGTCGCAGCCCCGCCGCGTCGACGAGCACGTCCGCGCCGCGGACGGTCACGTCCGGCAAAGTCTCCAGCCATTCGAGATGGGAGTCGCGCGACGACGGGTGGGGCTTGACGTCGATCGTCCCGTACGGCGCCAGCGCCGCGACCATCTCGGTCAGCACCTCACGGTGGTCCTTGGCGGTCAGCTTGCCCTGGTCGGACAACGACTGGTCCAGGACGACGATCCGAAGGGGCTCTCCGGGCGTCCGGGATGGGCGGAAGGACAGAGCGCGGGCGGCGTTGACCAGTTCGGGGTCGTCGCTGTGGCCGAGCGCCCCGGTGATCACCACGTCGCCCGACTCGGAACTCGACCGGAACCTCAGGTGATTGCTCGTCGCCGGGCCCCAGACGCAGACGGCGGAGGGGCCCGACGCGCCGTAGTACCAGTTCTGGTCGCGCTGGGATCCCGCGTGCCGCTTGTAGTGGAAGTCGAGATGCCCGTCCTGGACGAGCACGACGGGCAGCCGCCCGTTGAGCGCGCGGGCGACCAGCCGCCCCCGGCGCGACTGGTCGTTGAACAGGACCAGCCGGTCGACGTCCTCCTTCTCGGCGAATTCCACGATGCGCCGTTCCAGCTCGTCGGCGAATTCCCGGTCGCCGATCGGTTCGCCCACCTCGAAGAGGTTCCGTACGGTCGTATGGGGGAGGCGGGCCTGCCCTTCGGCGGCGACCCAGGCGGCCACGTCGCCTTCGGCGTCCGCCGTCAGGACCGAGAAGTCCAGTGCTTGCGGGCGCTCGGTCGCGGTGAGCCGGCCAGTGAGGGCGATTCCATTACGGTTCTCGACGAATATCGCTATATGCACTGTTGAACGTCTCCACTGGTCATTGCGGGCGCACGCCGGTGTTCGCCGGCGGCGCCGTCCCCTGGGCAACAGCGGTGGTTCAATCAACGGGATTTATATGCGAATCATAGCCGTCGGATAAGAATCGCCCGAAGTGTACCTTGAATTCGATCAGATATCTGATGGGTATCAAGAGAATAACAAATGGCGATTCGTGCGAACTTTTTCCACCCGGCTTCGTTCCGGCCGGCGGCTCGTGCGGCGGCTCGTGCGGCGGCTCGTGCGGCGGCTCGTGCGGCGGCTCGTGCGGCGGTTTTCCGGGTGGCCGTCCGTCAGCGGGAGTCGAACGCCCTGCGGTTGGCCTCGATCTCGGTGTAGTTCGCGCTGGCCCAGGCCGCGAGGGCGAAGACCGGTTCGAGCAGGGTCCGGCCCAGGCGGGTGAGCTCGTACTCCACCCGTGGTGGGACCTCGGCGTACACCGAGCGGGTCACCAGTCCGTCGCGCTCGAGATGACGCAGGTTGAGGGTGAGCATGCGCTGGGAGATGCCGCCGACGGCCTCGCGGAGCTCGCCGAACCGCCGCGGTCCGTGCTGGAGCGTGCCGATGATGAGCAGGCTCCACTTGTCGCCCACCCGGTCGAGGACCTCCCGGACCATCGGCCCTTCACGTGAGACGCGGTCGCACGGGTTGGGTGCCCCTTGCCCGTCCTCCATCGCGTCTCCCGGTTCCCGTCGGGATGAATTCGGCCCATCCTTTAATGCTCAAATATCATCGTAATACGGGATAAGAATGAATCCGCCCGGTGAGCCCGCGCGTGCCGCCCCCCTTGTACGGCACGGCAGGAACGGCCGCGCGCACAGCCCGCGACCGCCCCTGCTCTTCGTGCTCGACCAGGCCGTTCCTCGATGCCCGGTCTCAGAAGGCCCAGGGGCCGAAGCGTCCCCAGGCGATGATCGCGGCGAGGACGAGCAGGATCACGTTGAACGGCACGAGCTTCGTCTCGCTCCGGCGCAGGTGCACCGGGATGGCGCCGACCTGGACGAGGGCCAGTCCCGTCGCCGCGAGCGGCGTGAGGATCGGCGCGATGTCGAGGGCCGCCGGGAGGATCAGGCCGATCGCGCCCAGCAACTCGAGGACGCCGATGAGCTTGACCTGGCCGTCGGAAAGGTCTTCCACCCAGCCCATCTGCGGGGCCAGCGCGGCACGCGACTGGAAGGTCTTCTTGATTCCCGCGAACAGATAGAGCAGGGCGAGGATGCTCTGCAGCACCCACAAGACGATGTTCATGGTGACTCCGTGGGGGAGGCCCGCCGCGCGTAGCGGCCGGCAGGTGCGAAGCGCGCACGAATAGCCACATAAGAGCAGGTCAACGCCATTAGTTACTGTTTGTGCGCATGCTCATGATGCACCAATGCCACATGGCCCGCAAAAGGCACATTGATGTGCCTATGAGACATCGATGTGCCCACGCGCCCTGCTCGGCCGGGCAGGGGCGCGTGGCGGGGGCCCGCTCAGCCGAGCCCGGAGTTTCCCGGCGTGGACGTGGCCCAGGGGGTGACGACGATCCTGCGGATCGCGGTGCCCGCCGCCTGACTCGACCAGGCCGCCGAGACGCGGTCGAGCGGGGCCATGTCGAAGGCGACCTTCAGCCCGCCCTCGACGGCGTGCTCCATGACCTGCGAGAAGGCGGCCCGCCGCTGGTCCTTGGTGAGGTCGTTGTTCGTGTATCCGAGCACCGCGGCCGAGCGGCTGCGCAACGTCGAGGAATCGAGGGTCGCGCTGTCCGCGGCCGATCCGCCGAGATTGACCAGTCGGCCGCCCTGCGCGAGCACCCGCACCGCCGCCTCGGCGGGCACCCCGAAGAGCGGGTCGATGACGACGTCGACCCCTCCGTCGCAGACGGCCGCCATCCGTCCCGCCAGCGTCGCGGCGTCGTCGCCGGCTTCGATGGGGACGACCGCGTCCGCGCCGGCGGCCCGGGCCGCCTCCCGCGCCGCGTCGGACCGGCAGGCGGCGACCACGCGCCGCGCGCCGAGCAGCCGGGCGGCCTGCACGGCCACCTGCCCGACGACGCCGCCCGCCCCGAGGACGAGCACCTGTTCGCCCGGCCGGACCGCGGCCCGCCAGGTCAGGGCCATCCAGGCCGCGACCGCGGACAGCCCGAGCGCCGCGGCCTGGGTCTCGCCGACGCCGTCGGGGAGCGGCACGAGGTCGTCCTCGGGGACGGAGCAGTACTGCGCCAGACTTCCGTCACCGGGCCGCATCCCGGCCGAGGTGGGGAACCACACCCGCGTCCCCGCGGGCCCCCATCCGGTGTCCTCCGTGAGATGCCCGACGCCCTGCACGCCCGGCACGTACGGCAGCGCGGGAACGCCGAAGTACGAGGAGCCCGAGGCGCACAGGAGGTCGAGCGGCGTGATCGGGGCCGCCAGCACGCTGACGACGGTCCGGCCCTCCCGCCGCTCAGGTCTGTCCCGCTCACCCCGTCGCGGCGCCTCCCCGCACGCGTGGACGATCGCCGCGCGCATCACGTCGCTCACGTCGCGATGTCCGGGTACGGCAGGCCGAAGTGCTGGAGTCGCCTGCCGTACTCCTTCTGGAAGGCGAGCGGCTCGTCGTAGTCGCGCTCGAACATCGCGATGAAGAGCGTGAGCGTGAGGAACGGGTGGGCGCCGAGCTCGAACAGCCGCACGTAGTCGTGGGCGGCCAGCGCTTCGCGCTCGGCGTCCTCGAACTTCAGCCAGGTGCTCGCCTCGCCGGAGTGGCTGCCGAGGATCGCGTTGGCCCGCTCGGCCTCCCACCAGGCGACGGTGCCGCGGGGGTCCTCGCGGTAACGCTCGACGAGGTCCGGGTCGCGGTCGACGGTGAACAGGAACTTGTCGATCAGGTACTTGCTCATGCGGTCACCCCGTTGGGATACCAGGTGAAGTACGCCTCCATGGTGTGGAACAGGTCGAGCGTGTCCACGTAGTCGGCCTTGGCGCCCTCTCCGGCGACGCCCATCATCAGCATGAAGTCCATGAAGCCGTGGGTGGCGTTGCCCGGCTCCCACAGGCTGTCGAGGGTCACCTCCGACAGGCAGCCCTCGATGTCGCCGGAGGCGATCCACTCGACGGCCTTCCTGTCGAACTCCGGGTCGGGTCCGTGCGGGCCGAACTGGCGGGGTCCGCCCAGCTCGAGCGACAGGTGGCCGGTGCCGATGACGGCGACCCGCTTGTCGCTCGGCCACGACTCGACGAGCTGCCGGATCGTTCGGCCGAGCTCGACGAAGCGTTTCGGCCGGGGCAGCGGCGGCGCGAAGATGTTGGTGTACACGGGCACGATGGGCAGGTCGGCCTCGGGACGGAGCGTGATGATCGGGCAGGTCACGCTGTGGTCGATGCGCAACTCGTTGCTGAAGGCGAGGTCGAAGCCGGCGTCCAGGCCATCACGCAGGATGTGGGCCGACAGGTCCTCCTGGCCGCGCAGCAGCATGCGCGGCAGGCCGAACTCGCGCTCCTCGTTGTAGAAGTTGGCGTCGTAGAAGGGCGCCTTCCCGATGAGGAACTGCGGCATGTTGTCCAGCCAGAGCTGGTGGAAGTGGTCGGAGCCGACCATCACCAGCACGTCGGGGTTCGCCCGGGTCAGCGTCTCGCGGAAGGCCGCGATCTTGGCGACCCACGCGTCGGCGAACGGCGGGCGTTCCTCCGGCGGGGCCGTACTCGCCCGGTAGTAGAAGGGGTGATGCGTGGACGCGATCACCGCGACCAGTTCTGCCATGAGACCTCCCGGGGCGGGTGGGGGTGAGCGGTCAGTCTTCGTCCGGCACGTACGTGGCGTTCCGGTCGACGGTCATGTAGACGTCCATGCCGATCGGCCGGCGGCGCTCCTCCGCGAGATGCCCGAGGAGCCCCGCGGCCCGTGCGAGCAGGGCGAAGCCGCGCAGCAGGTCGACCGGCAGGCCCAGGTCGGCCAGGGCGGCCCCGCAGACTCCCGCGCCGTTCAGCGGCAGTGTTCTGCCCAGGACCGTTGGGTGCACCCGGCCGATCGCCTCGAACAGCCGCAGGTGCGGTCCGCGCAGCCCCTCCTCGTCGGCGACCGCGAGGAGCACCGGCGTGCGCGGGTCCTGCACCTTGTGCACCGGGTGACCGAGGCCGGGGACCAGCCGCCGGGCCTCGCGCGCCTCGGTGACGGCCGCGA
This sequence comes from Planotetraspora kaengkrachanensis, assembly GCF_016862895.1. Lineage (GTDB taxonomy): Bacteria > Actinomycetota > Actinomycetes > Streptosporangiales > Streptosporangiaceae > Planotetraspora > Planotetraspora kaengkrachanensis. The sequence continues at coordinate 21,251 of NZ_BONV01000045.1, forward strand.
GCGCGAGCGCGTCCCAGCCGTCGCCGTCGGTGGGCAGCGGGCCCTCATGGGCGGCGAGGACGCCGGCGAGGAAGCGCCCGCTGTCCTCGGTGACGCCGAGGAACCGCGATCCCCCGCCGAGCAGACCGGCGGCGAGCGCCCCCTGCACGGACTCCGGCGCGCTGAGGTAGGTCAGCCGGGCGGCGATCGCCGTCGGGGTGAATCCGTGATCGGCGAGTGCGACCAGCACGGTCTCGAATACCCGCGTCTCCTGTGGCGTGGGCCGGCGCCCGGCCACCAGCCAGAACGCGAGCTCGCCGAAACCGACCTTCCCCATGAGGTCGCCCGCCAGGTCCTGCCCGAGCAGCCGGATGGCCGTCGGGTCGGAGGTCCCGATCGAGGTGGGAAACGTCGCGCCGTCCATGGATGGTTCCTCGCTGTTCGTCGTCGCTGTCCTGCCCTGCGCGCCCCCCGTGGGCGCGTCAGGTGTCCTGCCGCGCGGGCCGCTCCGGCCGGGTCAGCCACTCGCGTATCTCCGCGCCGTGCTCGTCGAGCGCCGGGGGAGGCAGCCGGTAGGAGGGCTCGGTCAGGGAGAAGGTGATGGGGTTGCGCACCGAGGGGACGGTCCGGTCGCCGTCGCCGGGTCGCACGACCGGATCCAGGCCCAGTTCCTCGGCGAAGGCGACGCCCTCGTCGACGGTGTTGATCGGCCCGCAGGGCACACCGGCCGCGGTGAGCGCGTGGAACCACTCCATCTTCGGCCGCCGGCCGAGCCGTTCCACCAGCAGCGGGCGCAGCGCCTCGCGGTTGGCCGTCCGGTCCCTGGTCCGCGCGAACCGCGGATCGTCGACGAGTTCGGGGACGCCGAGGACCTCGCAGAGCTTGCGGAACTGGCCGTCGTTGCCCGCCGCCACGATGAGGTCGCCGTCGGCCGCGGGCAGCGGCTCGTAAGGGAACAGGCTCGGGTGGGAGTTGCCCATGCGCAGGGGAACGACGCCGGCCGCGACGTACGCGCTGGAATGGTTGACCAGCCCGGACAGCGCGGTGCTCAGCAGGTTGACCTCGACGTGCTGGCCCTGGCCCGTGGCGGCCCGGTGGTGCAGCGCCGCGAGGATGCCGATGCTCGCGTGCAGGCCGGCCATGACGTCGAAGACGGAGATCCCGGCGCGGTACGGCGGTCCGTCCGCGTCGCCGGTGAGGCTCATGAGCCCGGACATGGCCTGCACGATGAGGTCGTAGCCGGGCAGGGAGGCCCCGCCGCCCGAGCCGAACCCGCTGATCGACGCGTACACGATCCCCGGGTTGGAGGCGGTCACCGACTCGTAGTCCAGCGCGAACCTGCGCAGACCGCCCGGCTTGAAGTTCTCCACCATGATGTCGGCCCGCCGGGCGAGCTCCCTGGCCGCCGCGAGGTCGCCTTCGTCCTTCAGGTCGAGCGCGACCGACCGCTTGTTGCGGTTCACGCCCAGGTAGTACGTGGACACCTCGTCGTGCACGGGAGGCATCCACGTGCGCGTGTCGTCTCCCGAGGGGCTCTCCACCTTGACGACCTCAGCGCCGAGGTCGGCCAGGAGCATCGTGGCGTACGGCCCCGCGAGGATGCGGGAGAAGTCGGCCACGAGCAGGCCCGACAACGGCCCGGACGCTGCGGACGGGGTCGCGGCGCTTGAGGTGGTCATGAAGGAGCGGGTTCCTCTCTGAGGATGGATCATTGGGCCGACCGGCTCATGCGTCCGTTGAGCGGACGACTGTCCGCTGTGGCAGTCTGCGCGTCCCGATCGTTCCTGTCAAGGTGCGGGACGGCCGGGCCGCGCGCTCTCTCACGGACGGGTGAGGCGTGCACTCGGGGCCGGATCAGGACGCGGTCACCTGCGGGATCGACTCGTGCAGCGCCCAGTCGGCGCTGATCGCGGCGGCCGTCCTGAGCAGGAGTGGAAGGTGCTCCTCCGTGAGCTTCTCGACCGGCGTCTCGGCGGCGTGCGCGTTGACGTTGAGCGCCGCGACGACCCGGCCGGTCCCGTCGCGCAGGGGGACGGCCACGGACCGGATGCCGAGCGCGAGCTCCTGGTCGGTCAGCGCCCACCCCTTGGCCCGCACGTCGCGGAGCTCGGCCTCCCGCTCGTCCGGGCCCGGCTGCCTGCGGGCGCTGATCCCCGACCGGCCGGGCTCGGCGAGCACCCGGTCGACCTCGGCGGGTGCGAGGCCGGCCAGCAGGACCTTCCCGAGCGAGGTCTGCAGGGCGGGGAAGCGCGTCCCGATGCTCACCGACAGGGCGACGATCTTCGGCACCGCCACGCGGGCCACGTACACGATGTCCGGGCCGTCCAGCTGCGCGATGGACGACGACTCCCGCGTCCTGGCCACGAGGCTCTCCATGTGGGGGCGGGCGATCTCCCACAGGCCGGTGGAGTGGACGTAGGAGACCCCGAGTTCCAGCACGCGCGGGGTGAGGGCGAAGCCGCCCTGCTCGCTCCTGGCGTACCCGAGCTCCTCGAGGGTGAGCAGGATCCGGCGGGCCGTCGGACGGGCCAGCTCGGTGGCGGTCGCCACCTCGGTGAGGGACATCACCGGCCGCCCCGGCCGAAACGCCCTGATCACATCGAGACCGCGCGCGAGCGCCTCGATGAAGTCGGGTCCGGTGTCCTTGCGCGCCATGTCGGTGTCTTTCCTGTCGGTTCAGTGGCCTTCCGACTCTAACCGTGGTGCGGCGTGATGTCCGCATGTCGGATCGGCCGGCCGGGCCGGGCCGCGATTCCCGGCGTCCCGGCACCCTTGACAGCGACGATGGCTCACCTCATTGTTACATCCACATTGCGTTGACCGCTCTACGGACGTTCGTCCGTGAATGCCCGCGTGCCGCGATCCCCCGCGGCGGCGGATGAGGGCCCAGGGAAGAAGTGGGGCACGATGAGCACGACGACCACCCACGACACGAGCAGCGGCGACCTCGGACCTGGACGGCCGGTGGTGTTCCGCAAGGGCGTCGTCCTGACGATGGACGACCGGCATGACATCCTCCGCGACGCCGACGTGCTGGTGGTGGGTGAGCGCATCGCGGCCGTCGGGCACGGCCTGGAGGTCCCGGAAGGCACGCTCGAGATCGACGCGAGCGGCGGAGTCGTCATGCCCGGCATGATCGACACGCACCGGCACATGTGGCAGACGGCGATGCGCGGATACGGCGCCGACTGGACGCTCACCCAGTACTTCGTCTGGTACTACCTCGAGTGGGGGAAGGTCTTCCGCCCACAGGACGTGTACGCGGGCAACCTGCTCGCCGCGATCGAGGCGCTGGACGCCGGTGTGACCACCACCGTCGACTGGTCACACGGCCTGCAGACCGTCGACCACGCGGACGCCGCCGCGGACGCCCTCGAGGCGGTGCCGGGACGTTTCGTCCTCGCCTACGGCAACATCCAGCAGGGTCCGTGGGTGTGGTCCACCGCCCCCGAGTTCCGCGACTTCGTCAGCCGCCGCGTCCACGGGCGCGGGGACATGTTCGGGTTCCAGATGGCCTTCGACGTGACGGGCGACCCCGAGTTCCCCGAGCGGGCCGCGTTCGAGGTCGCCCGCGACCTCGGCGTCCCCGTCACCACCCACGCCGGTGTCTGGGGCGCGACCAACGACGACGGTATCCGCCTGATGCACGAGAACGGCTTCATGACGCCGGAGACCGTCTACGTCCACGCCGCGACGCTCAGCCCCGACTCCTACCACCGGATCGCCGCGACGGGCGGCTCGGTCTCGGTGTCCACGGAGAGCGAGCAGAGCGCGGGCCAGGGTTACCCGCCCACCTGGCGGTTGCGCAAGCACGACATCCCGGTGTCCCTGTCCATGGACACCAGCGTGTGGTGGAGCGGCGACCTGTTCTCCGCGATGCGCACCACGCTCGGCGCCGACCGCTCGCGAGAGCACATGGAGGCGCACGGCCGGCAGGAGACGGTCACCCACGCGCACCTGCGCGCCGAGCACGTGGTCGACTGGGCCACGCGCGGCGGCAGCAGGGCACTCGGCCTGGACGGCGCCGTCGGAAGCATCGAGGCGGGCAAGAAGGCCGACATCGTGCTCATCAAGAACGACCATTCGCCCGTGATGTTCCCCATGTTCAACCCGTACGGGCACGTCGCCTTCCAGGCGCAGCGCGCGGACGTGCACACCGTCGTGGTCAACGGCCGGATCGTCAAGCTCGACCACCGGCTGGTCGGGATCGACCTGGCCGCCGCTCGGCGCAGCGTCGAGAGCACCGTCGAGCATCTCGTCGGCGCGCTCGGCGAGGAGGCGTGGGCCAAGGGAATGAATCCCGACGTCCCCGAGACGAAGGTCTTCGACAACCCCTACACCTACACCGACTGGGACGCCCGCGGCGCCCAGTGGAAGGCGTGAGCAGGGGGTCACTCACACGTGAGGCGAGGTTCCGGCGTGTAGGTCGTCCGGAACCTCTGCCGCCGGACCTCCTCGCCGTCCTTCTTGAAGATCCGCCACACGTCGATCGTGAACCCGTCGACGCCGGTCATCGGGATGCACTTGGGACCGTCGTCGGTCAGCGTGGAGAAGCTCTTCACGTTGTAGTGCGCGGAACTCTGCGATTCCACGTCGAACCGTTTGGTGCTCCAGAAGTTCACCGTGACGGACGTGCTCGTGTACGACGTGGTGATGAACACGCCGTATGGAGAGTCGTTGCGCCACCGGAAGTCGGGCTGGGGGAAGGAGACCGTCGACTCACGTCCCGCCGGGTAGCGGGAGATGTAGAAGGAGTGCGGCGTGTGCTGCACGTCCTGGAAGCCGCCGAAGAAGACGGCGTTGAACATCGTGGTGGTGAACTGCGAGACTCCGCCGCCCACGTCGTCGACGTACCTGCCGTCGAGGATCATCGGAGCCTCGACGAACCCCCGCGCCACGTCGCGCCTGCCGACCAGCCCGTTGAGGGAGAAGGTCTCCCCGGGCCTGACCAGGTGCCCGTTCACGATCTCGGCGATGCGGTGGATGTTGGTCACCCTGGGCGCGCAACACGGATGTTCCGTGGTGTAGGAGCTCACCTGCTGGGTGACGCCGAGCGCGCGCGCCTGCGCGGTGGTCAGCCGCGGCGCCCCCTTCGTGATCGGCACCTCGACGGTGCGGCTCCCGCCGTCCTCGATCGCGGCGGCGACGAGGCTGCCGAGTCGGCCGGCGTCGATCGCCTGGCCGGTTCGTGACGGGACGACGCGCGGCTCGCCGTCGACGATCTCGAACGTGGCGTCCCTGGGGGCGCGGTCGTCGCCGATGAGCCGGGAACGGAAATCCGCGGCGGTGTCGCCCGCGTCGAAGGACGGGCGCATCAGGCCCGGGCCCGCCGCGACGAAGCGCAGGTCGCCCGCGAGATCCTCGCGGCTCAACGTCGCCTGGCGAGAGCCGTTCTTCAGCAGGAACGGGGCCGCGACGGCCGTGCGCGCGGTGGTTCCCGCGACCCGGCGGGCCACTTCGGCGGATACCTGAGGGGTGACGACGCGCACCGGCAGCCGGACCGGCTGCGCCGACCGGAGGTAGGCGGAGCGGAGCGCCTGAGCGGCCTGCGCCTGGTCGAGTGCGCGGCCGTTCCGGGGGAGCGTCACAGAGGGTTCGAGGTTCCGGTAGCCGACCTCCGCCTCCCGCACGGGGACGTCGAACTCCGCGGCGAGTTCGGAGACACGCGCGGTCAGCCGTCCGGTGTCGACGGCCACGCGCGGAGCGACCTCCTGCCCGCCGAACAGGACACGGACCACGGAGACGGGGGTGGGCCAGCCGGTCCCGGCATCCGCCACGGACCCCCTGACATCGACCGACAGCCCGATCTCCGCGGGCGTGAGGATCTCGCGCTCGCCGCCGGAGTCCGAGGCGGTCGCGCCGAGATGGGTGATCAGCGGCCGGGCGGCCGGGTCCGCGATCCCCTTGCGGAGCACCGCCTCCGCGGACGCGGAGGACAGGCCGCCGATGTCGACGCCCGCGACGCGGGTGCCGGGGAGGACCTCCCCGGACAGTGCGCCGGCGGCGGCGAAGTAGCCGGCCGCTCCCGCCGCCGCGACCACCCAGAGGACGAGGAGGGACCTGCGTAACCAGCGGCGCGGAGGAGCCGGACTGGAATCGGGCTCGACGAGTTGCGAAGACGTCATGGGCTCAGCCGCCAGCCCTCGGGCCCGTCATGCGATCTCCTCACCTGTACGCCGGTCCCCCGGACGCGTGTGCGGGTGGCGCGTGAACGACGTGGTTCGCGCCCTCATCTGGCCCGCCCCATCGTACGGGCCCGGGGCCCGGCTCTCCGGGATGGATGCGGACCCGTTGGGGCTCCTTGTTGCGATTCGGCGAACGCCGGATGACGACCTCTTGACGGCCCAACATAGACGGGTATAAACACATACGAAACAACATCGAAACGGCGGTGAATCAACAGGATGTACGCCGAGGAACGGCAACAGGAGATCCTCCGTGAGGCCCGCGCCGCCGGACGTGTGGACGTGGTGACCCTGGCGGAGCAGTTCGGCGTCACGACGGAGACGATCCGCAGGGATCTGACCGTCCTCGAACGCGCGGGCGTTCTGCGGCGGGTGCACGGCGGCGCCATCCCCGTCGAACGGCTCGGCTTCGAGCCGGCCGTCGCGACGCGCGACGAGGTCATGACCGCGGAGAAGGAGCGCATCGCCAAGGCCGCCCTCGCCGAGCTTCCCCAGGACGGCGCCATCGTCATCGACGCCGGCACCACGACCGGCCGTCTCGTCCAGGAGCTTCCCGCCGACCGCGAGCTCACCGTCATCGTCAATTCGCCGCCACTGGCGACCGTGCTGGCGACCCGGCCCAACGTGACGGTGTTCCTCCTGGGCGGCCGGGTCCGCGGCAGGACGCTGGCGACCGTCGAGGACTGGGCGCTGCAGCAGTTGTCACAGCTTCACGTCGACGTGGCCTTCATGGCGACCAACGGCTGTTCGGTCGCCCGGGGGCTGACGACCCCCGACCCGTCCGAGGCGGCGATCAAGCGGGCGATGGTCGCCTCGGCGCAACGTTCCGTGCTCCTGGCCGACCACACGAAGTTCTCCAGCAACTACCTGGCCCGCTTCGCGACGTTGTCGGAGATCGACGTGATCGTCAGCGACGCCGGCCTCGATCTCGAGCTGGCGTCGGACCTCGCCGCGGCCGGGCCGGAGGTCGTCCGCGCATGATCCTCACCTTGACGCTGAACCCGAGCCTGGACCGCACGATAGAGGTCGGCTCGCTGACCAGGGGAGCGGTCATCAGGGCGGCCGCAGCACACCTCGATCCCGGCGGCAAGGGAGTCAACGTCTCACGCGCGCTGCTGGCCAACCAGGTGCGCTCATGCGCGGTCATACCGTTCGGAGGCGACGAGGGGCGGCAGCTCGTCGGGCTGCTGTCGGCCGAGGGCATCGACATGATCCCCGTCTCCGTCGGCGGATCGACCAGGTCCAACGTCACGCTCGCCGAGCCCGACGGAACGGTCACCAAGCTCAACGAGCCGGGCACGGCGCTCACCCCGTCCGAGCTCGACACGCTGGCGAGCGCGGTGCTCGGCGCGGCCGAGTCGGCCGACTGGGTCGTCGCCTCGGGCAGCCTGCCGCCCGGAGTGCCCGTCGACGTCTACGCGGGACTGTGCCGCAGATTCGCCGCCGCCGGCATCCAGACGGCCATCGACACGAGCGGGCCCGCCCTGGTGGCGGCGGTCGCCGCGGGTCCCACGCTCGTGAAGCCCAACCGCGAGGAGCTCGCGGAGGCGACCGGCACGCCGATCACCCGTCTCGGCGACGTCATCGACGCCGCGGAGAAGCTGCGCGGGATGGGCGCGCGCTCCGTGCTCACCAGCCTCGGCGCGGACGGCGCGCTCCTCATGGAGGACGACCGGTTCTGGTACGGCCGGTGCCCCGTCGAGGAGCCGCGCAGCAGCGTGGGGGCGGGCGACGCCATGCTCGCCGGCTTCCTCGCCGCGGGCGCGTCCGGCGAGGCGGCGCTGGCCGAGGGGCTCGCCTGGGCGAGCGCCGCCGTGGGTTTGCCGGGGAGCCGGATGCCCGCCCCGGCCGACATCGATCGTTCAGCAGTCCGGATCAGCACTCCTGATCCGGCCCAGCCGCTTGTGTCCGGGGGATGAGAAGCGGCGCGTAACCACCGGCACCACCCCAGCCGGCCTGCCAGGCCGGCCTCCCCGGAAGGAGCACATTCAGTTGGCCACTCCCTATACACCGACGGTCCAGGGGACCGGCATGCGGGCGACCATCCAGCGGTTCGGCGGGCACCTCGCCGGCATGATCATGCCCAACATCGGGGCGTTCATCGCCTGGGGCCTGATCACGGCGCTGTTCATCCCGACGGGCTGGGTGCCCAACGCGACCCTGGCCGAACTGGTCGGCCCCATCATCACCGTCCTGCTTCCCGTGCTGATCGGATACACCGGTGGCCGCATGGTGCACGGACAGCGCGGCGCCGTCGTCGGCGCCGTCGCGACCATGGGCGTCGTGGTCGGCGCGGACGTCCCGATGTTCCTCGGCGCCATGATCATGGGTCCGCTGGGGGCGTTCGTGATCAAGCAGGTCGACAGGATGTTCGCGGACCGCATCAAGGCGGGCTTCGAAATGCTCGTCGACAACTTCAGCGCGGGCATCGTCGGCGGCGTCATGGCCATCCTCGGAGTCCTGGCCATCGGCCCGGTCGTCAGAACGATCACCGAGGCCGCAGGCGACGTCGTGGAGTGGCTGGTCCACCACGACCTGCTGCCGCTGGCGTCGGTCCTGATCGAGCCGGCCAAGGTGCTGTTCCTCAACAACGCGATCAACCACGGCGTCCTCACCCCGCTCGGCGTGGCGGAGTCGGCCGGCGTCGGCAAGTCGATCCTGTTCATGCTGGAGTCGAACCCCGGCCCCGGCCTGGGCCTTCTCCTCGCGTATATGCTGTTCGGACCCCGGGCGCTGCGGGCCAGCACCCCGGCGGCGATAGTCATCCAGTTCTTCGGCGGAATTCACGAGATCTACTTCCCGTACGTTCTCATGAAGCCCCGTCTCATCCTCGCCACGATCGCCGGCGGCGCCGCGGGCATCCTCACCTTCCTGGTCACGGGTGCCGGGCTCATCGCCTCGCCGTCACCGGGCAGCATCTTCGCCTACTTCGCGGTGACTCCGAAGGGCGGCTACTTCGGGGTGATCGCCGGAATCGTCGTGGCCGCCGCGGTCTCGTTCGCGGTCGCGTCGGCACTGCTGGGCTTCGGACGGAAGAACGGCGACGAGCAGGCGGAGACCGAGCCCGGCGCCCTGCCCGAGGACGAGACCGGTACCGGAACAGGCACCCAGACCGACGGCGCGGCCGGCAGTGAGTCCGTGCCCGCCACGAAGGAGTCGTGACCACCATGTCCAGCATCGAGAGCAAGGACGTCCACAAGATCGTCGTGGCCTGCGACGCGGGCATGGGCAGCAGCGTCATGCTCGCCAGCCAGCTCCGCAAGCAGCTGAAGAGCGCGCAGGTCCAGGTGGAGCACACCCCGGTCAACTCGATCCCGGCCGACGCCGACGTCGTGGTCTGCCACGTCGGGCTGGCCGACCGGGCCCGGGCCACCGCTCCCGACGTGGTGCTCATCCCCTTCCAGGTCTTCATCGGAGACCCGGCGGTCGCCAAGCTGGTCGCCACCATCAAGAGCGGCGGCACGATCAATGCCTGAGACGGCCCCGCTGCCGCTCGACCCCCGCGCCGTCCGCCTCGACGAGCAGGCGGACGGCCGCGACGGAGCGATCCGCCGCTGCGGCGAGGTCCTCGTCGAGGTGGGCGCCGTGGAGCCCGACTACATCGACGCCATGCTCGAACGTGAGCGCTCGATCTCCACGTACGTCGGCGAGGGCGTCGCCATCCCGCACGGCACCCTGGTGGCCAAGGACTCCGTCCACCACGACGCGATCTGCGTGCTGCGCTTTCCCGGCGGCGTCGACTGGGACGGCGAGCAGGTCTCCGTCTGCGTCGGCATCGCCGCGCGCGGCGACGGCCACATCAGGCTGCTGTCGGAACTCGCCCAGATCCTGCTCGATCCCGAGCAGGCACAGGCTCTGCGGGAGGCGACCGATGTCTCCGACGTCATCCGCCTGCTGCAACCCTCCAGAGAGGAACCATCCGAGTGAAGGTCGCCCGTTTCCACGCTCCCGGCGACATCCGCATCGAGGACGTGCCGGAGCCCGTCGCGGGTCCCGGGGACGTGAAGATCCGTGTCCGCAACTGCTCGACCTGCGGCACCGATGTCAAGATCTTCAAGTTCGGCCACCACCACATCAGGCCGCCGAGGGTCATGGGCCACGAGATCGCCGGCGAGGTCGTCGACGCCGGCGAGGGCGTGACCGGCTGGGCGCCGGGCGACCGCGTCCAGGTGATCGCCGCGATCCCCTGCGGACAGTGCGAGGAGTGCCGCCGGGGCCACATGACGGTCTGCCCGAACCAGGAGTCGATGGGCTACCACTACGACGGCGGCTTCGCGCAGTACATGATCGTCCCGGCGAAGGTCCTCGCCGTCGACGGGCTCAACCGCATCCCCGACGGCCTCGGGTTCGCCGAGGCGTCGGTCGCCGAGCCGCTCGCCTGCGTACTCAACGGCCAGGAGCTGGCCCGGGTCGGCGAGGGCGACGACGTGGTCGTCATGGGGTCGGGACCCATCGGCTGCCTGCACGTACGGCTGGCCCGCTCGCGCGGCGCCTCGCGCGTGTTCCTGGTCGACCTCAACGCGGACCGGCTGGCCATGGCGGCCGATCTGGTCAGGCCCGACGCGGCGATCTGCGCCGCCGACACCGACGTCGTCGACGAGGTGCTCAAGCTCACCGGCGGAAGGGGGGCGGACGTCGTCATCACGGCCGCCGCGTCCGGGGCCGCCCAGGAGCAGGCGCTGCAGATGACGGCCAGGCAGGGACGCATCAGCTTCTTCGGCGGGCTGCCCAAGGACGATCCGATCATCCGGCTCGACTCCAACCTGGTGCACTACCGCGAGTTCACGATCGTCGGGGCCAACGGCTCGAGCCCGGCCCACAACAAGCGCGCGCTCCAGCTCATCGCCGACGGATCGGTGCCCGTGGCCGATCTGATCACCCACCGGCTCCCGCTGGGCGAGGTCCTCGACGCCATCGACATCGTGAGCCGCGGCGCCGCGATCAAGGTCACCATCGAACCCTGACATCGAACCCTGAGAAGAAGGAGGAGCCAGATGCCGGAAAGGACAGTGACCGTCGCCTCGCGGTCCGGCCTGCACGCGCGCCCCGCCAAGATCTTCGTCCAGGCCGTGGCCAGGCAGGGCACCGCCGTCCGCATCCGCGTCGGCGACGGCAAGCCGGTCCCCGCCAACAGCATGCTGGCCGTGCTGTCGCTCGGTGCCGGGCACGGCGCCGAGGTCACGCTCGACGCCGACGGTCCGGGCGCGGAAGAGGTTCTGGACGCGCTCGCCGACCTGCTGTCCCGTGACCTCGACGCCGAGGAGGCCTCCGATGCCTGAGCCGGCGCCCGGCGTGCTGCGCGGCCTGGGCATCAGCCCCGGCCGCGCCGCCGGCCGGGTGCACACGATGGCCGGACCGCCCCTGCTCCCCGCGCCCGTGCCGGTCGCGGACACCGACGCCGAGACCGCCCGCGCGGTACGCGGCCTGGAGTCGGCGGCCGGGGAACTGGCCGCCCGGGCCCAGGGCGCGGCCGACCCCACGGCCCGGGAGATCCTCGAGGCGCAGGCCATGATCGCGGCAGACCCCATGCTGCGGGAGTCGGTCGAGCAGCGGGTGGCCGCCGGGTCGGACGCCGCTCACGCCATCGACGCCGCGTGCGCCGAGCAGCGGGAGGCGCTGCTGGCCGTCGGCGGCTACATCGCCGAACGGGCGAGCGACCTCGACGACGTCAGGAACCGCGCCGTCGCCGCCGTGCTCGGCCTGCCCATGCCGGGCCTTCCGTCCCCCGGCCACCCGTTCATCCTGGCGGCCGGCGACCTCGCCCCCGCCGACACCGTCAACCTCGACCCCGGCGTGGTGCTCGCACTGGTCACGGAGAAGGGCGGGCCGACCAGCCACACCGCGATCCTCGCGCGGGCCCTCGGCATTCCCGCGGTGGTGGCCTGCCCCGGGATCCTGTCCGTGGCGGACGGGACCTGGGCGTCCGTCGACGGCGACGCCGGCGAGGTGCGCACCGGCATCGACGAGCGGACGGCGGCGGACGTCGAGCGCGCGGCCCGCGCCGACCGCGACCGGCTCGCCTCATCGACCGGTCCGGGGCGCACCGCCGACGGGCACCCGGTGAAGCTGCTGCTCAACATCGGATCAGCGGCGGACGTCCCGGCGGGCTCACCGGGGGAGGGCGTCGGGCTCTTCCGCAGCGAGTTCCTCTTCCTCGACCGCAGGACGGCCCCGAGCCACGAGGAGCAGACCCGCGCCTACGAGGACGTTCTCCGCGCCTTCCCCGATGCCGCGGTCGTGGTCCGCACGCTGGACGCCGGCACCGACAAGCCCCTGCCGTTCCTCGGTCTGCCCGAGGAGCACAACCCGGCGCTGGGCGTGCGCGGGCTGCGGGTCGCGCGCCGGTCGCCCGAGGTGCTGGACGCCCAGCTCGACGCCTTGGCCGAGGCCGCGCGCGCGAGCGGCGCCTCGCCCTGGGTGATGGCGCCGATGGTCACCACGGCGGGGGAGGCGGCCGACTTCGCCCGGCGGGCCCGTGTCCGGGGGATCACGCACGTGGGCGCCATGGTGGAGGTCCCGGCCGCGGCCCTGCACGCCGACCGGCTCCTCGCGGAGCTGGACTTCCTCAGCATCGGCACCAACGACCTCAGCCAGTACACCTTCGCCGCCGACCGGCAGCACGGCGAACTGGCAGATCTGCTCGACCCGTGGCAGCCGGCGCTGCTCCAGCTGATCGAGCGGTGCGCGGAGGCGGGGCGTGCCGCCGGCAAGCCGGTCGGCGTCTGCGGAGAGGCCGCGGCCGACCCGTTGCTGGCCACCGTGCTGGTCGGGCTCGGCGTCACCAGCCTGTCGATGTCGGCGAGGAGCGTGCCGGCGGTACGGGACGCCCTCGCCCGTCACTCTCTCGGGCAGTGCAGGGAACACGCCCGGCTCGCGCTGACGGCCGCCGATCCGGGCGCGGCGAGGGCCGCCGTACGCGAGGCCGCGGCCGCCTGAGGTGCGGCGCCCGGATCCGCGGGCGCCGGGCTCGGCCGGTCGGGGAACTCCGACCGGCCCGGCGATCTCAGTCGGTGTGGGGGAGGGGGATGGCGGAGAAGACGGCGTCGGGGTCGTACCTCCTCTTCGCCGCGCGCAGGCGCCCCGCGTTGCCGCCGTAAGCCACTTCGGCCTGGTCCCGGTCGTCCGGGCCGAGCAGGTTCGGGTACCCGCCGGGGAGCGCACAGGGTTCGAGCGCGGAGGAGACGGCGCCCGCCCACGCGCGATGCGCGCCGCCGTCCCCGTCCGGCTCCCAGGCCGCGACGATCTCGGCTGCGAAGTGGTCGCGCCGTTCGCCGAACGCCGTGTCGCCTGGGGGCACCGCGGCGGCCGCGCCGTGGAAGTGGTGGACGGCGATGCCGGACAGCGGGGACGTCCGCGCGTCGCCGGCGAACACCATCGCGTCGATCGCTTCGGGCGTGTACGCCGGGAGCGACCGGGTGCGGATCGAGTAGTGCCTGCCTACGGCGATGTGCGCGTCGAACAACCCGAGCATCTCCGCGTAGCTCATCGGCGCGACCTGGGAGAGCAGGGGCGTGCCGAGCCGGGTGAGCTCGTCGATGTGCTTGGCGCCCTCCGATGGCGGGCCGCTCCACGCCGGAGACAGGAAGAGCGTGGGGGAGCCGTCCGGCCCCGACAGGACACCGGTCTGGACGGTCAGCTCGTCCGGCGCGGAGGCGATCAGGTCGGCGAAGCCGCGCAGCACGGAGCCCGCCTGCGACCATGGGTAGACGATGAGCCCGGCGAGCAGCCCCGGGATCTCGTGCAGCCGCAGGCGCATCGACGTGACGACGCCGAAATTGCCGCCTCCGCCGCGCAGGGCCCAGAAGAGCTCGCTTTCCCGGGTCTCGTCCGCGATCACGAGACGCCCGTCCGCGAGGACCACCTCGGCGGCGAGCAGGTTGTCGAGCGCCAGGCCGAATCGCCCGCCGAGCGGCCCGTATCCGCCGCCGAGGGTGAGGCCCGCCATGCCGACGTGCCCCACGGTGCCGGTCACCGCGAAGAGGCCGTGCGGTGCGGCGGCGGCGATGACGTGGGCCACCGTGGCACCGCCGCTCACGGTGGCGACGGAGGCGTCCGGGTCGACGGCGACGGAGGTCATCGCGGCCAGGTCGACGACCAGCCCGTCGTGCCGCAACGACCGGCCCGCCCAGTCATGCCCGCCCGCTCGGACGGACAGCGGCAGGCCGTGCGTGCGGGCCGCGTCGACGGCGGCTTGGACGTCGGACGGCGTCGCGCAGTGCACGATCACCGCGGGGCGATGGGTCACCGCACCGTTCCAGATGCGGATGGTCTGGTCGTAGGCGGGGCCGGACGTCGAGACGCGCCCGGGCCCGAGTCTCGTCTCCAGGTCGCGCGCGGCGGCGCGGGTCCTGTCATGTGTGCCCACGATCACTCCCTTCGCGTGGCGGGCCCGGTCGGACGGGCCGCCCCAGTCGAGGTGGATCCATGCTCTATTGAGAATGTCGTGGACATGCTTATCAGAGTCAGGCTCTGATGAAAATAGCCCTAAGGTGGCGATATGAGTGGAAGCATGGCCGCAGGTGGGAGGCCGGTCAGCCGGCGGGCCGAGTACGCCGAGGCGACGCGACAGGCGATCATCGACGCGGCGCGCACACTCTTCGGCGAGAAGGGGTTCTTCGCCACCAAGGTGGACGACATCGCGGTCGCCGCCCGGGTGGCGCCGGCCACCGTTTACGCGGTCGGCGGCGGGAAGCAGGGGCTGCTCAGGACGCTGATGGACGTCTGGACCACGGCACCGATCGTGGCCGACAACATCGAACGCATCGGGAGGCTCGAGGACGCGCACGCGATCCTGCGCACGGTCGCCACGGTCACCAGGGAGATGCGGCAGGAGTTCGGGGACATCATGCGCGTCATGATCGCCACGGCGCCGCACGATCCGGGGGTCGCGGAGAGCCTGGCGACGGCCACCGCGCGCTATCGCTCGGGGAACGGGTTCGCCGCGCGGCGCATGGCCGAGCTCGGCGCGCTGCGTCCGGGACTCGACGCGCGGGAGGCCGAGGACATCCTGTGGCTCTACTTCGGTTACGCCGGGTTCTTCGCCCTCGTGGACGACAACGGGTGGTCGTACGAGAAGGCGGAGCGGTGGCTGCTCGAGGCCGCGAGTCACGCGCTCTTCGGGGATGCCGGCGCCCCGGCGGCGTGACACGAGGCGGTGCCGCCTTCGCCCGCCGCGTCCCCCTCACCGGGCGGTCAGCGGACCGGCCCGAGTGCCGGGGCCGGGCCGTCAGGTGAGGGCGACGGCGGCCTCGCCGGTGTAGGCGAGGAAGGTCAGGGTCTCCTGGAGGTACAGCCGGACGCTGGTCGCGTCGTGCGACTCGTAGCCGATCGAGAGGTCCTGGCCGATGCGCAGCTCGTAGTCTCCGCCACGGGTGGTCAGCAGGAACGCGCCACTGATGGCCGGGGCCCAGATGATCTCCCCGTCGATGAGGCGGGCGAGATGCTCGTGGATGGGGTAGCCGTGGTCGGAGGTCTCGTTGACCGCGGTGTAGGCGTCCGCGCTGAGCGCGAGCGAGTAGGGGCCGTCGACTCCGGCCAGGCGCAGGGTGGTGATCGCCTGGCTGATCGTGTTCGGGTAGTCCCGCACCTCCGGGGGGAGCCCCAGCGGCGGGTTGATCGAGCCGCGCCGGATTCCCTCGATGCCGGCCGCCGTGTACCCCTCGAAGACGGCGCGGTCCTCGGCGTAGGCCATCTGCCTGGCGGCCTCCTTGGCGGGGTCCCAGTCCGGGTCCTTCGCGCCCCGCTCGACGTCGTCGACGGCCTGGCGGTCCACGGTGAACGGCACCCGCAGTTCGACGAGGGCCTGGGACCCGCGCAGGCGCGCCCCGACACCCGGGGCGGGCGCCTCGACCGGGGTCAGATGGCCGGTGGGCACCGAGGCGAGGGCGACGCCGCCCGGCTCGGGCACGTCGACCAGGCGGCGCCCCGCGAGATGCCGGATGAACGTCCGGCGGACCTCGCTCTCGAGGTCGGCCCAGGCCGCTTCCGAGACGGGCGCGAGTTCGCGGTGCAGGTTGTTCATCGAGGTGTGCTCCTCTTCAGATGCTTGAGGTCGCCGATCGCCAGGGAACCGTCGGATGCGCGCGGGGACACGGGGGCCACGGTGGGGGCCACTGTGGCGGACACGGCCGGAGGTTCGGTGGCGGTGAGCTCCGCGCCGGCCTCCCGCCCGGTCTCGAGCCGCCCCGGCGGCGGGGGAGGGTCGTCGAGGAAGTCGGCCGACGGCGCGAAGAACAGGCAGCCGGTGACGGCGGTCGAGACGTCGAGGATCCGGTCGTGGGCGCCCGGCGGGTCGCCGACGAACATGCGCTCCAGCATCAGCTCCGTGACCGACGGCGAGCTGGAGTAGCCGATGAAGTACGTGCCGAACTCTCCGCGCCCGGGCGCGCCGAACGGCATGTTGTCGCGCACGATCTGGAGCTCGGAGCCGTCGGGGCCGGTGACGGTGGTGAGCGCCACGTGGGAGTCGCCCGGCTTGACGTCGTCGGGAAGCTCGATGTCCTGCAGCTTGGTGCGCCCGATGGCCCGCTCCTGCGCCTCGACCGGCAGGGCGTTCCACGCCGCGAGGTCGTGGATGTACTTCTGGACGATGACGTAGCTGCCGCCGTCGAAGCCGGGGTCCTGGTCCGGGTCGGCGGCGCCGACGGTCACGGCGTCGTACGCGTCCCGCCCAGTGGGGTTCTCGGTGCCGTCGACGAATCCGAGCAGGTCACGTTCTTCGAAGTACTTGAACCCCTGCACCTCGTCGCAGACCGTGACGGCCCCCCGCAACCGGTCCATGATCTGTGCGGCCAGCTCGAAGCAGAGGTCCATCTGGCCGGCCCTGATGTGGAACAGCAGATCGCCGGGCGTGGCGACGGCGGTGTGCCGGGCGCCGGCCACCTCGCGGAAAGGGTGGAGCTCGGCGGGGCGCGGGCCGGCGAACAGACGGTCCCACACGTCGGATCCGATGGCCGTGACGCAGGTCAGCGCCCCGGACGGGACACGGAAGCCGACCGACCTGACCAGCCCCGACACGTCGGACAGGAGCTCCCGGACGACCGCCTCGCCCCCATGGTCCACCGTCACGATCAGGAAGATCGCCGAGCTGGTGAGCGGTGTCAGCACGGCCTGTGGCTCGGGTGCTCGCTCCGTCACGATGAATGCCTGACCCTTCTCCGGTTCGCAGTGCTCCGTCTGATGGGGGACATCCACGGAGGATATGTCAGCGAGGTCAGAGGTTGTGGCGCCGGGGTGAGTGTCATGGGACGTCTCGCCGGCGCCGCGTCACATCCTGCGGGCCCGCGGCCTGGCCGGGCATCCGTCAGATGGCTGCATCCCGGGCGAGGTCCCGCGTGGTCCCGGCCCCGCCCTTCTCCGCCGATGCGCGGGGAGGGCGGGGTCGCACGCGCCCTACAGGCTGCTGCCGGGCGTCAGCAGGTCGTCGAGGCCGATGCGCCGGAAGAAGTCCACCCGGATGCGGTCGGCCACCGCGGAGACCACCTCGCTCCCATCGCGGCTGGGGTCGACGTGGGTGCGCAGCGGCCTGGTCCCTGCGGGCATGTCCACCACTCGGACGATGGCCTCCGCCACCTCCGAGACGTCGGCCGTCGGCGGCAGCAACCCGGCCAGGCGGACGTTGACGTCGTCCATCAGGGTCGCGTACTTCTCGTCGTAGGAGACGACGCGCTCGGCGTCGTCCGGCCGCCCGGCGTGGAGGAAGTGGTTGGTCCCCTCGGTGTACGCGCCCGGGACGACGATCGCGGTCTCGACGCCGAACCGGATCAGCTCACCGGCGTAGCTGACGGCGAGGGCGTCCATCGCGGCCTTCGCCGCGAAGTAGGGGCCGAGGAACGGCGGGCACCCGCCGCGCGTGCTCGAACTGCCGACCCACACGAGCAGCCCCTCGTGCCGGTCCCGCATGTACGGCAGGGCCGCCCGGTTGACGCGCTGGGTTCCCACCACGTTGGTGTCGTACACCTGGGCGATCTGCTCGGGGGTGAACGCCTCGGCGGGCCCGAGCACCATGTGCCCGGCGTTGTGCACGACCACGTCGAGACGGCCGTGGGCGCGCACGATCTCGCTGATCGCGGCGTCCGCCGACGTCTGCGAGGACACGTCGAGTTCGATCGGCCGCAGGTCGACGGAGTTGTCCGCGGCGTACTTGTGGAGGTCGGCGACCGCGGGCGCGTTACGGCCCTCGGTCTCCCTGATGCCCGCGTACACGGTGTGACCCGCGTGGGCGAGGGCGCGCGCGGTGAGCGCGCCGAAGCCGCTGGACGCGCCGGTGACGACGACGATCTTGCTGGGGTTCATAGGGGATTCCTTTTCCGGGTGCCGGCCGCGCGTCAGATGGCGCCGCCGTTGGCCCTGATGACCTGGCCGTTCACCCAGTGGCCTTCGGGGCTCGCGAGGAAGGTGACGACGGCGGTGATGTCCTCCGCCGTGCCGAGGCGCTCCAGCGGGGGCGCGGCGGCCAGCCGGCCGAGGTTCTCCTCGGTGTTGTTCTCGTAGAGCAGGTCGGTGGCGGTCGGGCCGGGGGCCACGACGTTGACGGTGATGTCGCGGCCGCGCATCTCACGGGCGAGGATGAGGGTCATCGCCTCAACGGCGCCCTTGCTGGCGGCGTATCCGCTGTAGCGCGGGAAGGCGAGCCCGACGACCGACGACGAGAAGTTGATGAGCGTGCCGCCGGGCCGCAGGCGCCTGACGGCCTGCTGGGAGACGACGAACGTGCCGCGGATGTTGGTGCGGTGCATCTCGTCGAGCACGTTGAGATCGAGCTCGGCCAGGGTGGACAGGACCATCCGGCCCGCGGCGTTGACGACCACGTCGACGCCGCCGAAGGTCTGCTCGGCCAGGTCGAACACCTCGGCCATGTCGTTCTCGTCCGCGACGTCGGCCTGGGCGGCGATCGCCTGGCCGCCGGCCTCGCGGATCTCCTTCACCGTCACGTCGGCCGCGGCCTGGTTTCCTCCGTAGACCACGACGACGGCGAGGCCGTCCGCCGCGAGCTTCCTGGCCACCTGGTTGCCGATGCCGCGCGATCCTCCGGTGACGACGGCGACGCGTGCCTGGCCGGATTCGTTCTCCGTGGTGATGGACATCGAGGTATCCCCGCATTCATAGCAGTGCTTTCGCGTTTGCGTTAACAACGATACCACGATTTGGAAGTCTCGTTACCCGTCCTTGTTATCGCCGTTAACACCCCGTGCCCTTGGGTGTGATCATGCACGGGTTCGGTCATGCGCCCTCTGAGCAGGCGCGACACGAGTCGTGATCATGCACAAACTCGTGATCAATGCGGCCGACCTGGGTGTTTGCCGTTCGTGATCATGCATGATGCAGTGCATGATCACGGCACGCGTGACTGCAGGTAGACCACGTGATGGCCGAATCTGCGCATGATCACAAACAAGGTTGGCGCAGGTCGGCGGGCAGGCTCACGAGGTTGTGCATGATCACGCACGGGGGTGGCGCGGGTCGGCGGGCAGGCTCACGAGGTTGTGCATGATCACGAGGTTGTGCATGTTCACAAACATGGGGTGGCGCGGGGCGGTGGGTGCGCTCACTAGGTTGTGCGTGATCAATCCCTCACGCGGAGGGGTGGGTCTTGACGCTGGGATGGACGGCGACGATGACTCGGTGATCACGGCCGCCCTCGGCCGCCTCGTCGTGATACTTGCTCACCAGTGCGGCCACGGCCCCCGCCAGCTCTTCCGCGAACGCCGCGCGGTCGGCCGCCGAGGCGAAGCGCACCTCTCCGTCCAGCGCGAACGTCGCCACCCGCTTCCGCGCGGCCGTCGCTCCTGTGATCAGCTCGCCGACGTCCCGCACCAGCTGCGCCGCCAGCGCGAGCAGCCACCGTGCCGACAACCGATCGGGCGCGCGTGACGGGTCCGGCTGCACCGGCGCCAACGCCAGCGGCGAGATCACGTACGAGGCCGCGGTCGCCCGCATCACCCGCTCGGTCATGTTGCCCTTGCGGCGCTCCTCCACCAGCTCCACCAGGCCGTGCCGCTCCAGTGCCTTCAGGTGGTAGTTCACCTTCTGCCGCGGCAACCCCACCTTGGCCGCCAGCATCGTCGCGGACCCGGGCTCCGCCAACTCCGCCAGCAACCGCGCGCGCACCGGATCCAGCGACACCTCGGCCGCCGCCGGATCCTCGATCACCGCCACATCGAACATTGCTTCACCATCCCACCGACAATTATCTCTGTCAACGCACTAGAAGTTGTCGGAAAGTCTCCCGGTCTGGTCGAACGGTACGCCTGATCGGCGATGCCCGGCGCCCGCCCGGCCGTACGGTGAAGGTGTGCTGACGGTGGGGGTTGATCTCGCGGCCGAGGCGGTGCGTACGGCCGTGGCCTGGGTGGAATGGTCGGCGGGAGGAGCGCGTGTCAGGGACGTCGCCGTGGGCGCGGACGACGACCTGATCGTCGAGGCGGTCAAGGGAGCCGCCAAGTCGGGGATCGACTGCCCGCTCGGCTGGCCGGACCTGTTCGTGTCGTTCGTCTCCGCGCATCGGGCGGGCGACGTCGTCGTGCCCACGGGCCTGGGCCGCGACTGGCGCAGGGACCTCGCGCTCCGCCTGACCGACCGGGCCGTCCACGAACGGACGGGGTTGCGCCCGTTGAGCGTCTCCGCCGACCGCATCGCCCACCCCGCGATGCGCTGCGCCGCCCTGCTGGCGAGGCTCGGCGCGGAGACGGGAGCGGCGGTGGCACGCGACGGCGGCGGCCCCGTCGTCGAGGTCTATCCGGCGGCCTCGCTCAAGATGTGGGGCCTGCCGTACCGCGGATACAAGAGGACGGAGAACGCCGAGGCGCGGGACCGGATGATCGACGTCCTGCTGGCCGCGGCGCCCTGGCTGAGCCTGGGCGACCACGAAGCCGCCTGCCGGAGGTCGGACGACGCCGCCGACGCGGTCGTCGCCGCTCTCACCGCGCGGGCGGCGGCGTGCGGGCTCGTCACCGCTCCCGGGCCGGAGCAGGCCGCCGGCGCCGCCACCGAAGGCTGGATCGCGGTGCCGACCTCTTCGCTGGACTCGCTGCGCTAGACAGGCGCCCTGTCGTGGTTCACATGGTCACCGCGTCGGGCACGGGTCCGGCGTCGGCCACCGGCTCGATGCCGGCGAGGGCCGCGTCGAGCGGCACCTTGAGGAACTCGATGTTCCCAGTGGCCTGCATCATGACCACGCCGCCCTGGATCGCCGCCAGGATCGAGGACGCGACCTTGTCCGCCTCGAGGGACGACTCGGCCGGCCCGTCCGCCTGCGCGCGGCGGACTCCGTCGGCGATCCGGGTGTGCCACGTCTCGAGCAGGTCGGCGACGATGACGCGGATGCCCGGGTCGGCGGGGCCCAGCTGGGTGGTCAGCGCGCTCAGCGGGCAGTGGACGCCCTGTTCTCGGTATTTCTCGACCACCGCGTCGCGCCACGCCTGCCAGCTTCCCGCGGGCCCGAGCCCGTCGAGGAAGGGCTGCTGGTCGTCCAGGACCTCACCGGCCTCGTGCTCGGCGACCGCCCGGAGCAACTCTGCGCGTCCGTCGGGAAAGTAGTGGAACAGCTGGCTTTTGCTGGTCGCCGTCGCCGCGCGGATGTCGTCGAGGCCGACCTGGTCGGCTCCCCTTGTGCGGACCAGCTCCGCAGTGCCGGCGACGATCCGTTGCCGGGTCGCGGCGCCCTTGGCGGTGAGAGCACGGGTCATGGTCAGGAGAATACAAGGCTGGACTTCACAGTCCAGTCCGATGCGGGATCTTCGGGGGGAGGAGCGACCGGGCCGGTGTTCCGTCCGGTCGGCGCCCGGTTCGGGTGCGGTCTCAAATGTTCATGTGTGGTCTCAGCGGTGAACGAGGGACTCGATCGGCGCCGCGTCGACCCGGAAGGCCTCGCGGAGTCGCGTGGCGTCGAGGACCACGCCCAATGTGCCGTGCACCCCGGTGAGGTGGAGCGTGCCGCCTGCCCGCACGGCATCGTCGAGGCCCTCGATCAGGACCTCCAGGCCGGTCGAGTCGCAGAACCACAGGGCCGAGGCGTCCACCACGAGCCTGACGCGTCCCTCGGAGACGAGCCGCCTCAGTGCGCCGCGCAACAGTCCGCCGGTCGCGATGTCGAGTTCGCCGGCTAGGGCGACCACGGTGACGGCCGGATGATCGTTAACGGTGATGTCGAGCTGAGCAGTCATATGCGCGCCTTCGGTCGGATCGGGGCGTGCTGTCCGAAATGACGCTATCCGTTCGAGCGTCTACGGTAAGTAACGTCCGTGCTCGGTTCGAGCCGTGGAAGGCGCACAGCGCAACCTCCCGGGAATCCGCTGGTCAACCGGGTAAAGCCGGGAACTCCATACCACCTGTCACACGCGACGCGTCGAAGCGGGGCTCCCGGTGGGCGTGGTGTCGGCCGCCCGCCTCCCGTCCGACGGCCATGATCCGTCTTACCGGCCGCCCGGTATAAACCGGTCTTTGGCGGTAAGAGAGACTCGTATCCGTAACAAACGGTATGCCGGAAAAGGCAGCAAGGACAGGGAACAGCCATGTACAAGCGCATCCTCGCGGCGGTCGACAACTCCCCGCGTTCGGGCCGGGTCCTGGAGACGGTCGAGAACCTCGCCAAGCTCACCGGTGCGGCCGTCGACGTGGTTCACGTGGGCGCCTCGCAGGTGGTGTACGACACGGTCGTCCAGGTTGAGGATGAACGGGAGGCCCAGGCGGTCGTCGACGGCGCGCTGGCGAGGTTGAAGGAGGCGGGCGTCGCGGCCCGGGGTGAAGTGCTGACGGGGCTTCGCGGCGACGTCTCCAACATCATCGTCGAGCGGGCGCAGGAGTTCGGCAGCGACCTGATCGTCCTCGGCCCCGCCCGCCACACGCAGCTGGGCGTGCTCGTCGGCGAGAGCGTGAGCGAGAAGGTCGCGCTGCACACGCCCACGTCGGTCCTGCTGGCCGTCTGATGCCGTGCCGGGTGAGTCGTCGGGCGACCCGGTGATCGCCCGACGTTCATCCGGCCGCGGCCGCGGAAGCGCCCGTCCCGCTGCTCCGCGGTGCCGTCGCGCTGCTCCGCGGTGCCGTCGCGCTGCTCCGCGGTGCCGTCGCGCTGCTCCGCGGTGCCGTCGCGC
>NZ_BONV01000046.1 GCF_016862895.1 Planotetraspora kaengkrachanensis
CCCGCTGCTCCGCGGTGCCGTCGCGCTGCTCCGCGGTGCCGTCGCGCTGCTCCGCGGTGCCGTCGCGCTGCTCCGCGGTGCCGTCGCGCTGCTCTGTCACGCCGTCCCGCCGTCCGGACGGCGCTGCGCCCCGGGCGGGCCCGGGTACGCGGACGAGGGCGTCACACGGAACGCAACAGGGTGTCATATCCGTGCGTGTATATATCGTTACGTGGATGGATAAAGGGCGCAGCGTCGAGCGGCAATAGCCGGGACCGCACATCAGGTCCCTGCCGGCCGGGAGTTCCCTGGTACGCCGCCCATCGATGGAACTCCAACCGTAAATAACGAAATTTCTGGTTATCCGGGGAAAAGCGCTGCACGACCGCAGTGGCCGCGTATAACGTCGGCTGGTCGACTTACCCGAAGATCACCAGAAATCAGGTGAAGCGGCGTGGCGCGTGCGTGGGCGGAGATGCCGATCGGCCGAGCCGTACGCATAGCCGGGGTGGACCCCGAGGCCGTTTCGCTCTCGCTGGAGGCGCTGCCCGCCGACGCGCCGGCCGTCCTCACCTACGCCGCCACCGCGCAGAAAAGCGCGTCCGCCATGGTCGAGGCGGTGCTCTCGGAGCTCGAGTCGGCCGCCGTCTCCCTCTATCCGGCCTGGTTGCCGGAGGCCGAGGGGATCGCGCCCGGAGGAGCGGGAGCCGCCGCCGTCCGGGTGCTCGCTCTCGAGATGGCGTCCGCCAGCCGTCACTTCGGCCCTTTCGTGGCCGATCTCGCCCAGGACTCGCTCCGGGGTGGGTCCACGGGACGCACCCGGTTCCCGCCTGAGGTGCGCGCCGCCGGTCTCGCCCGCGTCCTCGCCGCCGCCTTCGACAGCCGTCAGGTGGCGCTGCTCGTCGACGTGCCCGAGGGACTGTCCTCCCGGGATGAGGACGTGCTGGTCGCGGGATGTGAATGGCTGGCGCACCGGGGCCCGATGGGCGTCTGGCTGACCGGGGCGCCGTTGATCGCCGCCGACCGGGTCGAGACCGTGACGGTACGGCTCCCCGCCGAGATGGCCGCCATCGCGTGTGATCTGCCGCAGGCGACCGCGCCTCCGGCCGTGATCGCTCACACCCCCGCAGGCCCCCTCCGGCCGGTCGGCGGCGGGCCCGCCATCCGCTATCCGGCGGTGACGGGCCGCCCCCATCCAGCGAGCGAGGCCGAGCAGGCGCTGGAGGCGGCCCTCTCGTCGCGTGACTGGGCCGCCGGCCGGGTCTGGAACCACAACCACCAGACCCATCCGCTGGCCGAGGTCATCCGGCCCGACCTCATGTGGCGCAGAGAGCGGTGCGTGGTCGAGATCGACGGCCCCGAGCATCGCGGCGCCTTCCGCTACGAAGCCGACAGACGGCGCGACGTGCAACTCCAGCTCGACGGATATGCCGTTCTTCGCTTCACCAACGACCAGATCGCCTCCGATTTGGAAACGGTAGTCCGCCAGCTCGAGCGGTTCGTCACGAGCCGCCGCGTTGGAACGTTCGAAGGATCACATCATGACTGACTCGAAATTGTCCCTGCCGGAAATCGCCGCCCTCGTCGTCCTCATGGTCGAGGCCGGTGAGATCTCCAATCCCGATCTGCGCAAGCGCCACGGCATCACGCTGGACGGCAGGGCCCGCCTCCACTTGAACGAGCTGAAGCTGGTCGACAGCTGGAAACAGGGGCGTGCCTACGTTCACGTGCTGACCGACGCCGGCTGGGCGCGCGTGGCAGAGGAGTTCCGCGCCGGCACGGTCACGTCGACCGGCTCGCCGTGGGCGATGGCCCGGGCGCTCATGGGCGGCCTGCAGGAGTTCATGGAGCGGACCGACCGCAGACTGGCGGACGTCTTCGGGCCCGCGTCCGACGCCGAGGCCCTCATCCGGGAGGCGTACGCGGAACTCGTCCTGGAGCCGGGCGGCTGGGTGAGCCTCACGGAACTCCGGGTGCTGCTCCGCGACGTCACGAGGTCGAAGGTCGACGAGACGCTCAGGCGGATGGCCGCCATGCCCGACGTGAACATCGTCCCGGAGTCGAACCAGAAGGCCCTCCGCCGGCGCGACAGGGAGGCGGCGCTGGTCATCGGCGATCAGGACAAGCACCTCATCTCGATCGGAGCATGATGACGGCCGACGCGAACACCGCGCTCTCCGCGCTCACGTTCAACTGGGCGTCCGGCCCCGACGACGTCTGGAGCCCGTCGCTCTTCCACGTCGAGGCGCTGAACCGGCCGACCGCGCAGGCGGTCCTCGACGGGGTGGGCGAGGCCGCGCGGAGCTCGGGAACGAGCCCGATCGGGCTGGTCGTCGAGGGTCAGCGCGGGGTGGGCAAGACGCACCTGCTCGGCTGGGTGCGGGAGAAGGTCCAGGAAGAGGGCGGCTACTTCTTCCTCGTCGAGCTTTTCGACGCCGGCACGTTCTGGGTCAACGTCGTGAACTCGATGATGGACAACCTGTCGCGCGAACTGGACGGCGAGAGCCAGCTCAAGGCCTTCCTGCGCCGCATCTCGTCACAGGTGGGCGTGTCCAGGATGGTGCGACGCGCGGTGATCGGCGACACACCGGTGACCGCGGAGGCCCTCGACGTCTTCATCGAGGCGCTGCGCGGCTTCGACGGGCACATCGGCAGGGAGAGCCAGGACGTCGCGAGGGCTCTCGTGCTCCGCGCCTCCAAGGATCCGCACAATCAGGACGTCGCGGATGCTCTGCTCTATTCGCAGCCGGAAGAGGAGCCGGGGGATCGCGCGCGCTGGGGCATACGGCGGGGGGCACGCTTTCCGCAGGAGATCGTCAGGGACCTGTCCCGCCTGCTCGCGCTCACCGGTCCCTCCGTCATCGCGGTCGACCAGATCGACGCCCTCGTCTCCACGGCGACGACGAGGACGTTGGACCGCACGGGCGACTGGCGGGAGGCGTTGGTGGTGGACCAGGTCGCGGGCGGCCTCATGGCGCTGCGCGAGGTCACCAGACGTACTCTGACCGTGCTCTCGTGCATTCCGGCGACGTGGGCGCTCATCAGGACGAACGCCACCGACACGGTGCAGGACCGGTTCCGCAGGCCGGTTCAGCTCAAGGCCGTCCCCGACGCGGAGACCGGCCGCGCCCTGGTCGAACGACGGCTCGGGGCGCACTACCGCTCCGTGGGCTTCCGGCCGCCCCATCCGTCCTGGCCGGTCAGGCCGAGCGCCTTCGACTCCGTTCCCGGTCTCACCCCGCGGCAGATCCTGATGAGGATCGACGCCCACATCCGGTCCTGCCGGGCCGCCGGTGAGATCACGGAGCTGGAGAGCTTCGACGGCGCGGGTGCCACGGCGCCCGTGCATGTCCCCACGCCTGGTCTCGTGGCGCCCGAATCCGATCTCGGCGGGCTGGACGCCCGGTACGCCGAGCTGAGGAGCACGGCGCAGGTCGACGCGGAGGCCGCGGCGGCGCTCGATCCGGCCACGGAGGACGCCGCGATGCCGGCCCTCCTGTCGGCCGGGCTCGCCGCGTGGATCGCCGAGCGGGGGGAGAACGGGAGGACGTTCAGCCAGGACGCCCCGCCCAGCGCGAAGCCGCCCCTGCACGCGCGTCTGCGGCGGTCCCTCGACGAGATCACGGAAGACGAGGAGCACTGGGGCTTCCGCGCGATCGCGGCGACACACGCCAACGCCGCCCTCACCCGGTTGCGCAACGCGTCGGTCGCGGCGGCGCTGGATCCCGCCCGGGGCAAACGCAGGTTGTTCGTGCTCCGCAACGCCGAATGGTCGGGCGGCGCCAAGACTCGGGAGGCCGTCGCGGCCTTCGAGCAGGCGGGCGGCAGGACGCTGCGGGCCGAGGAGGAGGACCTGAAGACCCTCGCGGCGCTCAAAGGCCTGCTGACGGAGAATCCTCCCACGCTGCAGGCGTGGCTCGCCGCCAGACGGCCGACCGGCGAGATCAAGCTGCTGGCCGACGCGCTCGGCGATACCTGGACCGTTCCGTACGGCCCGTCCGGCGCCGGAGCGGACGACGCGTCGCCGTCCCCGGTGGCCGCCCTTGAATCAGGGAGCGGCCGGATGGTCCCGGCCGGCGAGGACGTCGGCGCGCCCACCGTCCAGGCCGACCGGGTCGCCACGGGCGCGGATCCCTCGCCGGACTCTCGGGAGACCTCGGGCATGCCGAAGGAGGCCAGGACGCCGGTCGTCTCGG
The DNA here is from genome assembly GCF_016862895.1 of Planotetraspora kaengkrachanensis. Lineage (GTDB taxonomy): Bacteria > Actinomycetota > Actinomycetes > Streptosporangiales > Streptosporangiaceae > Planotetraspora > Planotetraspora kaengkrachanensis. The sequence continues at coordinate 4,176 of NZ_BONV01000046.1, forward strand.
AGCTCGTGGACGGCGCGGACGTCCCGTCGATCGTGATCGGGACGACCGCCGGCCGGGTCCCCGTCCGAGTCGGCCTCGAGGCGCTGCGGAAACACACGTCGATCTTCGCCGGCTCGGGTTCGGGGAAGACCGTGCTGATCCGCCGGCTGATCGAGGAGTGTGCGCTTGAGGGTGTGTCGGCCATCGTGCTCGACCCCAACAACGACCTCGCGCGTCTCGGCGACCGCTGGCCGGAGCGGCCGGATCAGTGGGGGGACGGCGACGCGGACAAGGCCGAGCGCTACCTCGCGGGCACCGACGTCACGGTCTGGACGCCCGGCCGGATCGGCGGACGTCCGCTGGCCTTCCAGCCGCTCCCGGACTTCAGCGGAGTGCTGGACGACGCGGACGAGTTCAGAGAGGCCGTCGACGCGGCGGTCTCCTCGCTGGTGCCGAGGGCGAAGCTCGAGGGCAACGCGCAGAAGGCCCACCGCGGCCGGGCGGTCCTGAAGGAGGCGGTCGAGTACTACGGGCGTCACGGGACCGCCGGCCTGCACGGCCTGATCGCGCTGCTGTCGGAACTGCCCGAAGGAGTGAGCTCGCTCGCCGGCGCCGACAAGATCGCGGCGGAGATCGCGCAGAACCTCACCGCCACGATGGTCAGCGATCCGCTGTTCGGCGGCGAAGGCGCGGCGGCCGACCCCGGTGTGCTGCTGACCCCGCCGCCGGGCAAACGGGCACGCATCTCGGTGATCAGCTTCGTCGGACTGCCGTCCGACGAGCAGCGGCAGAGCTTCGTCAACCTGCTGCAGCTCGCGTTGTTCTCCTGGATCAGAAGACATCCGGCCGGCGACCGGCCGCTGGGCGGCCTGTTCGTGATGGACGAGGCGCAGACGTTCGCGCCGTCCGGAGCCATGACCGCGTGCACGCACAGCACGCTGGCGCTCGCCTCCCAGGCCCGCAAGTACGGCCTCGGCCTCGTCTTCGCGACGCAGGCCCCGAAGGGACTGCACAACCGGATCCCGGGGAACTCCGCCACCCAGTTCTTCGGGCTGCTCAACAGCCCCGCCCAGATCGAGGCGGCCAAGGAGGTGGCCAGGTCCAAGAACAGCACCATCGGGGACGTCGGGCACCTCGGTCCCGGAGAGTTCTACGCCGGCGTCGAGGGGACGGCGTTCGCCAGGATCCAGGCGCCGCTGTGCCTGTCCCACCACCCGAGGAGCCCGCTGACGACGGAGGAGGTCATCGAGAGGGCAAGAAAACTGTAGGTTCGCGCAAAAGCACCTGAACGCCACAATAGGTACGGTAGTTCGAAAGCTCCCGGAATCGAGTGAAGGCGGTAGGTGCAGGTGGAGGTCGAACAGACGGCGCTGCCGGGAATCGGGCTGCGGCACGAGTTCACGACACGGTCGGGGCGGCGCATCGGCGTGGTCTCCCACCGGACCGGCCGCCGCGACCTGGTGATCTACGACCCCGATGATCCCGACCGCGCCTGCGAGACCGTGAAGCTCAACGACGAGGAGGCCGACGCGCTCGCCGAGCTGCTCGGCGCTCCTCGCATCGTCCAGCGCCTCAACGACCTGCATCGCGAGGTCGAGGGGCTGGTCAGCCTGCAGCTGCCGATCACGCCCGGCTCGCCGTACGCCGGCCGGCCGATGGGCGACGCGCGCGTCCGCACCAGGACCGGCGCGTCCATCGTGGCGATCGTCCGCTCGGGGCTGGTCGCCGCCAGCCCCGGGCCCGAGTTCATGCTGGCCGACGGTGACGTCGTCGTGGTGGTGGGCAGCCCGGAAAGCACCGCCGCCGTCGCCGACATCCTGTCCAACGGTTAGGCCGGCCTGTGCACGAAACAGCAATACTGTTCCTGGAATTCGGCGCGGTGGTTCTCGGGCTCGGCATCCTCGGTGCGTTAGCCCTGCGTGTGGGAATCTCGCCCATCCCCCTCTATCTGATCGCCGGGCTGGCGTTCGGCACGGGCGGCATCCTGCCGCTCGCGACCAGCGAGGAGTTCATCTCCGTCGGAGCCGAGCTCGGCGTCATCCTCCTGCTGCTGACCCTCGGCCTCGAGTACAACGCGGGCGAGCTCGTGACCAGCCTCAAGGGCAACGCCCGCGCGGGGCTCGTCGACGTCGTGCTCAACGCCGTGCCGGGCGCGGTGTTCGCGCTGCTGCTCGGATGGGGCCCGGTCGCCGCCCTCGCCATGGCCGGCGTCACCTACGCGACGTCGTCGGGCATCACGGCCAAGGTCCTGTCGGACCTCGGCTGGATCGGCAACAGGGAGACCCCCGTGGTCCTGTCGCTGCTCGTCTTCGAAGACCTGACCATGGCGATCTACCTTCCGGTCCTGACGGCCGTGCTCGCCGGGCTGAGCTTCGTCAGCGGTGCGATCACGGTCGCGATCGCCCTGGCGACGGTCAGCGTCGTGCTGGTGGTCGCACTGCGCTTCGGGAGGTTCATCCAGGCGTTCGTCGAGAGCCCCAACTCCGAGGTGCTCCTGCTGAAGGTGGTCGGCCTCGCCCTGCTGGTCGCGGGAGTGGCGCAACAACTGCAGGTGTCCGCGGCGGTGGGCGCGTTCCTCGTCGGCATCGCCCTGTCGGGCAAACTCGCAGAGGACGCGCAGGCATTGCTCGCCCCGCTGCGCGACCTGTTCGCCGCGGTGTTCTTCGTGTTCTTCGGCCTGCAGACCGACCCGGCCAAGATCGGGCCCGTCGTCTGGCTCGCGGCGGTGCTCGCGGTCGTCACCATGATCACCAAGTTGCTCTCGGGCGCGTACGCCGCCCGCAGGGCGGGCATCGCGAGAGCGGGATGGGCCCGCGCCGGCATCGCGCTGATCCCCCGGGGCGAGTTCAACATCGTGATCGCCGGGCTGGCCGTGGCGGCCGGCGCCCATCCCGATCTCGGGCCGGTCGCGGCCGCGTACGTGCTCATCCTGGCGGCGTTCGGCCCGCTCGCCGCGCGGCTGGTCCAGCCGTTCATCACCGCCATCGCCAAACGGGCCTGACGGAGATCGGCAGCGTGCTCCGGGGGTAGGTGCTTCGGCGTGGCGGACAGACTCGAGCCCTACCGAGGCAAGCGCGACCCCCGGCGCACGCGTGAGCCGATCCCCGAGACGTCGCCCGAGGTGTCCATCTCGCTCGCCAGGCTGTCTCCGGGAGCGCACCATGCGTCAACAGACCGACGCACTGAGCGATCGAGGGCCTGCGGGCCGTACGGCAGGCGGCGCGCGAGCAGGGCCTGCCCGGCGTGGTGGGCAAGCGGCTCGGCTCTCCTTACGAGCCGGGAGGGGAATCGGCCGCGTGGATCTTCCTGCCCGCCTGAGCGGGGTCGTGCCCGGACGGGAGCGGGCTCAGGAGCGGCCGGGGGACAGCTCGCACCCGAGCTGGGCGTAGAGCTCGAGCTGGTCGAAGTACACACGGTGCGTGACGATCAGGCCGTCTTCCAGCGCGTATGCCGCGCAGCCGCGCACGGTGATGCGGCGTCCTGTGCCCTCGAGCGTGTCGCCGTCGGGCAGCCACAAGGGTCCGGTGTGCGTCCCGTTCATGGTCCATTCGGTGAAGACCGGATCCCCGGGAAGCATCTGGTGCCAAGGGGTGAAGGTGAGATCGGGGAAGGCGACGAAAATGTGCTCGTAAAGCCAGGCGATCTCCGCGGCCCCCTCGGCGACGCCCACGGGAGTGACAAGGACGGCGCCGGGGTGGAAATGCCGTAACAGCTCTCCGGTGTCGTGTTTGTTGATCGCGCCGTAGAACAGGTCGGTCATGTTCCGGGCATCGGGCGTCATGCGTGCCCCCTCGAAGTCATGCGGATTTTCAAGCTATCGAGCCGTGCGCAAAGGACTGTTCAAGATCGTCCGCCTCGTCCGTGCGCCGTGCCGTCCGATGTCGCCGTCCGCGTCGGCGTACGGGGACCCGCGCCAGGAAGCGGCACTCAGGGGTGGCACGGCAGGCATGGGTAGGGAACCGGCATGCACATCGACCTCGCAGGACGCACGGCCTTCGTCAGCGGTTCCACGCACGGGATCGGCCGCGTGATCGCGGCCGGGCTGGCGGCCGCCGGGGCGTACACGGTGATCAACGGCAGGAGTGCGGACAGCGTCGACTCGGTCGTCGGGGAACTGCGGGCCGCCGATCCGCGGGCCAGGATCGACGGGATCGCCGCCGATGTCTCGACGCCGGAGGGGGCGGCGACCGTGTTCGGCGCGCTACCCGCCGTGGACGTCCTCATCAACAACCTCGGGATCTACGCGCCTCAGCCGGTGCTGGAGATCGACGACGAGACCTGGCAGCGCTACTGGAACGTCAACGTCATGTCGGGGGTGCGGCTGGCACGCCACTACCTGCCCGGCATGCGTGACCGCGGATGGGGACGCGTCCAGTTCATGGCCAGCGAGTCCGCGGTGGTGATCCCCGAGGAGATGGTCCACTACGGCGTGACGAAGACGGCGCTGCTCGGGGTGTCGCGCGGGTTCGCCAAGGCGATGGCGGGAACCGGGGTGACCGTCAACGCCGTGATCGCCGGCCCGACGCGGAGCGAGGGCGTCGAGGAGTTCATCCGCGGGCTCCTCGGCGAGGATCTGCCCTGGGAGCGGGCCGAGGCCGAGTTCATGAAGCGGATGCGCCCGACGTCGCTGATCAAGCGGCTGATCGACCCGGAGGAGATCGCCAACATGGTGGTCTATCTCAGTTCCGACCTCGCCTCGGCGACCACGGGGGGCGCACTGCGCGTGGACGGCGGCTGCGCCGACCACATCCTCCCGTGAGGATCTCCTGCGGGCGCCCCGGGGTCCCCGCCGAGCACGGCACGGCGGGGACCTGAGGCCGGACGGCCCGGACGGGACTCACGGACGCCCGGGCAGCCGGTAGTTCTCGTCGAGGGCGGCGCCGCGCTCGGGCTTGTACAGGTCGTAGCCGCGGGCGTTGCACTGCAGTCCGCCGTTGATGCAGTGGGTGACCAGGGCGGCCAGCGTCGCGGGGTCCCAGGCGTTGAAGAAGTCATAGTGCCAGGTGTAGCCGCGACCGCTGGACAGCCTCACCTGCGACATGTCCCCGTCGGCCGGGAAAGCGATCTTGTATTCGAGCATCGGCACGGCGACGGGATGCGTCGTCGGGCACTCGCCGTTGACGGGGTAGGCCATGTGGCTCTTGTGATCGGCGCTGTCGAGGTGGACGCCGTCCCAGCAGCTCGGAGCCTGATAGCGGACGTTGAGCTGGCTCCCGGCCGGGCAGGAGGCGGGGAAGTCCCAGTTGTGGAAGCTCTCCCCGCACTCCCAGCCTTCGACCGCGCCAGGGGCGTGCTGGAAGTCGGACAGAGTGGCGGTCGGACTGCCGACGACGTACCGGAGGCCCTGCGGGAACGGCCGCACGGAGGTGTAGTCGAGCACGCCGGACTTGTAATAGAGCACCTGCGGGCCGACCGGCACGATGAGCTGGTCGCCCTTGTAGACCGGGGGGAACCAGTAGCTCGACTTGTCGGCGGGGACGACGCACGACGTGCCTCCCGCCAGGAGGGACGCGAGCGTGGAGCTCGCCGTGGTCGTCACGTTGCCCACGAACGTGTGCATGTGCGACGCGCCCGGCAGGCCGGGGAAGACGATCGGGTCGTCGGGACGGCTCTGGGTCACGCTGCAGTTGGCCTGGAACTCGTGGTGGGTGACCAGGGACGTGCCCGTGGGGGAGGGGGTCGGAGCCGGCGACCCGCCGGTCCCGTAGATCTTGAACTCCCAGAGGGAGTAGCCGTAGCCGGTGGCTCGTGCGGTTGCGTAGAGGCGGACGTAGCGGCCGGTTCCGGTGAGGGTGATGGTCTGGGTTCCGCCGGTCGCGGTGGTGGTGCTGTAGGCGTCGGTCCAGGTGGCGCCGTTGGTGGAGGTCTGGATTTTGAAGGCGGTGGCGTAGGCCGCTTCCCAGGTCAGGACGGCCTGGCTGATCGTCGCGGTGGCTCCCAGGTCGACCTGCAGCCACTGCGGATCGCTGAACGAACTCGCCCAGCGCGTTCCAGGGTTGCCGTCGACGGCGAGGTAGGCGGCGTAGGCCCCTCCTTCGCTGGACGACGCGGTCGCCTGCCTGCCCTGTGACAGCAGGGTGTCGGCCGCGACGGCGGGGCTGACGACCGCGACCAGCGCCGCGACCACGGCGGCCGCGGCCGCGATGACCAGCCCGAGCCGGAGCCGGCCGGGACTGCGGGGTGGGTGCATTTCCTCTCCTCACTGCGGGGGGTGCCGGGCCCTGGGGCGACGGCGAAGGAGGTGGGAGAGCGCTCTCCATGAGAGTGGACCCGGCTGTCAGGGGTTGTCAAGGAACTCGTTCGAACTCGGTGAAATCACCGGTTAATCCATTCGAAACGAGCGAGATCGCCCCGGCGGCGCGTCGCCGGAGGTGCGGCGAAGAGGGTGAATCGGCCCGCCTGGATGCGCCGCACGCCGTTGCGGCACCTTGTTGGAGAACGCTCTCCAGCGGGGGGCTCCGAGCGCGTCCGCGGCACGAGCGAGGTCGGCGCCGCTCAGGCGGACTGGCGGACCACCAGGACGGGCGGGAAGATGACCGATGTCACCTGGAGGTCCGGGTCCTCGATGTGGGCCAGCAGCAACCGGGCCATCTCGCCCGCCATGTCCTCCATGGGCTGGCGGACCGTCGTCAGCTGCGGCCGGCAGGCCGTCGCCGCGCTGCCGTCGTCGAAACCGATCACCGCGACGTCGTCGGGCACCGCGCGGCCGTGATCGCGGAGCGCGAGGAGCGCGCCCTGCGCCATCAGGTCGTTGGCCGCGAACACCCCGTCGATGTCGGGGTGCTCCGCGAGCAGCCGGTGCATGCCCGCCTCGCCGCTGTCCTGGGTGAAGTTGCCCTCGACCCCCGGGATGTACGGATGCCCGTGCCGGGCCATTGCGTCCTGGAAGCCGGACAGCCGGTCCTGGCTCGCGCGCACGTCGAAGGGCCCGGAGATCGTCGCCACGCGCCGGCGGCCCCGTGCCACGAGGCGGTCGGCGGCGAGCTCGGCCCCCGCCCGATGGGCCAGGTCGACGTAGCTGATCGGCGTGGGCCTGGCGGGCCGGGCCCACAACACCGCGGGGACCCCCGCCTCTACGACGAGCCGCGGCAGGGGGTCCTCGCCGTGGGTCGACACGAGCAGCGCGCCGTCCGCGCTGCCCTGCCGCAGATAACCGATCACCTGGTCGCGCGCCTGGGGGGTCTCGGCGAACATCAGGACGGGATGGATGCCCCGTGGACGGAGGTAGGCCACGGCGCCGCCCGCCACCCGCCCGAAGAACGGGTCGGCGAAGACCTTGCTCTCGAACGGCTCCGCGCCCTCGTCGCCGCCGGCGCCGGAGACGACGAGCGCCACCGAGCCGGTCCGCCGCGTCACCAGGGAACGGGCCGCGCGGTTCGGCACGTAGCCGGTGGCCGCGATGGCCCGCCGGACGGTCTCCTGGATGTCCGGCGCGACGTTGCGTACGCCGTTGATCACCCGGGACACCGTCGCCCGGGACACCCCCGCCACGCGGGCCACGTCCTCCAGCGTCGGAGTCGCCTGTGCCGGCGGGAGATCCGTACTCATGGGGCCTCCCCGGCGACCGTCGTGGCGGTGAGGGGGAGGTCGCCGGCGGAGCGGCCGGCGAGCACGTTGAAGGGGCCGGGCTCGGTGCGCCAGGCGCCGTCCCCGACGGACCAGTGCTGGACGGCGCGCGCCGCCACGGCGACCTCGACCTCGACCTCCTCACCCGGACCCGCCCCGGCGACGGCGTGCCCCGCCAGCCACCGCGCCGGCCGTTCCACCTCGCTGCGGGTGCGCGAGAGGTAGACCTGCACCACCTCGCGCCCCGCCCGGTCGCCGGTGTTGCGCAGCCGTACGGTGACCGTGAACGGCCGGCCGGGTTCGACCTCCGGGGGCACGGTCACGGCCTCGTACGACCAGGACGTGTAGCCGAGTCCGTGCCCGAACCAGTAGGCCGGGGCGCCGGTCCCGCGCGCCCACGCCCGATGGCCGAGATGCAGGCCCTCGGCGTAGTCGAGCACGCCGTCCACCGGCGTGGTGCCGACGACTGCCTCGTCGGCCCAGGTCGTCGGCAGGCGCCCACCCGGCTCCGCCGTGCCGAGCAGGACGTCGGCCAGCCCGTGGCCGCCCTCCTGCCCGGGGAACCAGCTCAGCAGGACCGCGGAGACCTGCTCGCGCCACGGCAGGGCGACCGGTCCGCCGGAGTTCACGACCACGACGGTGTCCGGGTTGGCCGCGGCCACGGCGCGGACGAGGTCGTCCTGCCTGCCGGGCAGGGCGAGGGACGCACGATCGCGTCCCTCGCTCTCCGCCGCCTCGTCGGTGCCGACGACCACGACCGCGACATCGCTGTCGCGCGCGAGCGCCACGGCCGCGGCGAGCTCGTCGTCGTCGCTCAGGCGGGGCGGGTCCATGGCGAGCGCGCAGGCGCGGCCGGTGCCGCGGTCGAGCCGTCGCCGTGCCACCAGTTCGACCTCGCGGCCCGGCTCGAGGTCCACCTCCACGCGGCGGTAGGGAGGGGAGAGATGGACGGTCGCCGGATCGGCGGTGTCGAGCGCCACGTCGGCGTCGAGGACGAGCCGCCCGTCCACCGTCAGCGAGACGTGACCCCACCCCCCGACGGCCACGGTCCACCGTCCCCCGGCGTCCGGCCGCACGAGAGCGCGGATCTCCGCCGTGCGGGTCCCGCGGACGGGCGCGGACTCGAGGATCCTCCCGGTGAGGCGGCGCTCGGCGTGGAGTTCGGCTCCGTCGGCGTCGAGCAGCCGCACCAGCACGCCGGGCAGGCCGCTTCTCGGATCGCGCGCGTTGGCCGTGTCCAGAGGGGTGGGGAGGTCGCTCGGATGCGCGCCGGCCGCATGGGTCACCTCCGCCCTGCCGGCCAGCGCGGCGCGGATGCCCTCCAGCGGGGAGACCGCCGAGGCAGGGAACACGCCCGCGCTCCCGCCGCCCTGGATCCGGGCGGCCGCCGCGTTCGGCCCGAGCACCGCGACCCGGCGCAGCCGCCCCGCGTCGAGCGGCAGCAGCCCGCCCTCGTTGCGGAGCAGCACCGTGCTCGCGCTCACGGCACGGCGCAGCAGCGTACGGCTCGCCTCCTCACCGGTCTCCGCGTGCGGGGACCGCGCGAGCACGGACCCGGCCGCGGTCTCCGCGTGCGGAGACGCGGGCTTCTCCTCTACGGGTGCCGCGTGCGAGGACGCGGGCCTTTCCTCTACAGGAGCCGCGTGCGAGGACGCGGGCTTCTCCTCGACGGGCGCCGCGTGCGCGCCGAGCGCGCCGACGTGGGCGGCGAGCCGCAGCAGGCGGCGCACCTTGTCGTCGACGGCCGACTCGGGCACCTCGCCCGACCGCACGGCGGCGGCGAGCGCGTCGCCCCAGTGTTCGTTGGGGCCCGGCATGGCGAGGTCCTGGGCCGCCGTCGCGGCCGCCACCGTCGAGCGGACCGCCCCCCAGTCGGACACCACCACTCCGTCGAAGCCCCATTCGCCCTTGAGGGGCTCGGCCAGCAGCGCGTTCTCCGACATCGTGACGCCGTTCACGCCGTTGTACGCCGACATCAGCGCCCACACGCCTGCTTCGACCGCCGCCTCGAACGGCGCGAGGTACACCTCGCGAAGGGTCCGCTCGTCCACGCGGGCGTCGAGGGTGAGTCGCTCGGTCTCGGAGTCGTTGGCGACGTAGTGCTTGGCCGTCGCGGCCACGCCGCCCGACTGCACGCCGCGGATGAAGGCGGCACCGATCCACCCGGCCAGCAGCGGATCCTCGGAGAAGCATTCGAAGTGGCGCCCGCCGAGAGCGGAGCGGTGCAGGTTCAGCGTCGGCGCGAGCAGGATGTCCACGCCCTTGCGCCGCGCCTCGGCCGCCAGCAGGGCGCCGAGTCGCGTGACGAGGTCGCCGTCCCAGGTCGCGGCCAGCGCCGTGGCGGAGGGGAGCGTCAACGACGTGTCGCGCTCGTCCCAGCCCTCGCCCCGCACGCCGGCGGGGCCGTCCGAGGTCACCATGGCGCGCAGACCGATGTCCGGCTCCGCGCCGGTCCGCCAGACGGTCGCGCCGGTGAGCAGCCGCACCTTCTGGTCGAGGTCCAGCTTGCCCACCAGGTGGTCGAGCTCGTCGTCGGTCACGCGGCACTCCTTCACATCGGCCGACCAGGATGGAGAGCGCTCTCCATCGTTACAGCCTCGGTGCGGCGGAGGCGGCCTGTCAATGGTGGAGATCGGCCCGTGGCCTGGGATGACGGGGCGCCCGGCGTGGATCGTGTGGCCGTCCCCGCCGCGTCGGCGCCGTGTCGGCGCCGACGTGGCACCGGGCCCCCGCTCGATGCCGCCGACGTTTCCGGGATGTCAGCGGAAGTTTTCGGGCCGAAGTTAAGGGACTTGACAGGCATCGTGTCGCGGGTCCACTCTCGCGTGGAGAGCGCTCTCCCATCTCCTGCCACGTCCGCGCACGGGTACGGCAGGCACCCCCCGGCAGTGAGGAGAGGCCGTGCTTCCATCTCGTCGTCCAGACCGCCCGCGGTCAGGCCTGGCCATCGCGACGCTGATCACCGCGCTGGTCGCGCTGGTCACCGTGCTCGCCGCCGTGACCGGGGCCGGCTCCGCGCTCGTGGGTCGCGCGGTCGCGGCGGACGCGTTGTTGTCACAGGGGAAGCCGGCGACGGCCTCGTCGAGCGAGGGCGCCGGCTACGCGGCCTCGCTCGCCGTCGACGGCGACGCTGGAACGCGCTGGGCGAGTTCGTTCAGCGATCCGCAGTGGCTGCAGGTCGACCTGGGATCCACCGCGACGATCAGCCAGGCCGTACTGACCTGGGAAGCGGCCTACGCCACCGCCTTCAAAATCCAGACCTCCACCAACGGCGCCACCTGGACCGACGCCTACAGCACCACCACCGCGACCGGCGGAACCCAGACCATCACCCTCACCGGAACCGGCCGCTACGTCCGCCTCTACGCAACCGCACGAGCCACCGGCTACGGCTACTCCCTCTGGGAATTCAAGATCTACGGCACGAGCGGGACGACGTCTCCCTCGCCCACCCCCACGCCGAGCCCGTCGGCCGGCTGTGGTTCCGCGAACGCGGCCCTCGGCCGTCCGGCCACGGCCTCCTCCAGCGAAGGAGCGGGCACCCCCGCCTCGGCGGCCTTCGACGGCGACGCGACCGGCACCCGCTGGGCCAGTGCGTACAGCGATCCCCAGTGGCTCCAGGTCGACCTGGGCTCGGCCCAGCAGATCTGCCGGGTGGTGCTGGTCTGGGAGACCGCCCACGCGACGGCGTTCAGGATCCAGACGTCCGCAGACGGCTCGAACTGGACGGACATCTACTCCACGACGGGCGCGAGCGGCGGAACCCAGGCCCTCGACGTCTCGGGCACCGGCCGTTACCTGCGCGTGTACGGCACCGCCCGGGCGACCGGCTACGGCTACTCCCTCTGGGAGGTCACCGTCAACACAGGCACGGGCGGCGGCAGCGGCCCCGGCACCGGCGACTGGACCGAGGTGTGGAAGGACGAATTCGACGGGTCGGCCGGCACCTCACCGTCGTCCGCCAACTGGATCCTCCGTACCGGAACGCAGTTCCCCGGCGGCGCGGAGAAGTGGGGGACCGGCGAGGTGGAGACGGCCACCGCGTCGACCGCCAACGTCTACCTCGACGGCGCGGGACGGCTCAACGTCAAGGCGATCAGGGACGGCGCCGGCAACTGGACCTCGGGACGGCTGGAGACCCAGCGCACCGACTTCGCCGCCCAGCCCGGCGAGCAGGTCAGGTTCACCGCACGGCTCAAGCAGCCCGACGTCGCCGACGCCGACGGCTACTGGCCGGGCTTCCGCGCCACGGGTGCGGCCTACCGCGGCGTCTACACGAACTGGCCCGGCGTCGGCGAGACCGACATCATGACCGACGTCAACGGCCGCAGCCAGCTCGCCAACACCCTGCACTGCGGCACCGCGCCCGGCGGCCCCTGCAACGAGTACGACGGCAGGACCAGCGGGTTCGCCACCTGCGCCGGATGCCAGACGGGCTACCACGATTACACCCAGGTGATCGACCGCAGCACCACCGACGAGCAGATCCGCTTCTACCTCGACGGCGTGCAGACGTGGGTCGTCCGGGAGAGCCAGGTCGGCGTCGCCGCCTGGGACGCGGCGGTCCACCACGGCTTCTACCTGCGACTCGACCTGGCGATCGGCGGTTCGCTGCCGAACGCCGTCGCGGGTTTCACCACGCCGACCGCCACCACCACGTCCGGCGGCGTCCTGAGCGTCGAGTCGGTCTCGGTCGCGAAGAAGACCGGTTCCGCGCCGCCGGCCATGACCGATCCGGCCACCCCGGCCGGCCCGAGCACCGCGCGGGTCACCGGGAGCCAGGGCGCCTGGCAGCTGACGGTGAACGGCCAGCCGTACGAGATCAGGGGACTGACCTACGGCCCGCCGCAGGCCGCGGCCGACGGGTACATGCGCGACCTGAAGTCGATGGGCGTCAACACGATCCGCACCTGGGGAGTCGACGACGCGGCCACACCGACGTTGCTGAACAGGGCGGCGCAGCAGGGCGTCAAGGTGATCGTCGGGCACTGGCTCAACCAGGGCGCCGACTACGTCAACGACGCCGCGTACAAGACGAGCGTGAAGAACGAGATCGTCGCCCGGGTCAACGCGCTCAAGGGCTACCAGGGCGTTCTCATGTGGGACGTGGGCAACGAGGTCATCCTCACCATGCAGGACCACGGCCTGCCCGCCGCCGAGGTCGAGGCGCGCCGTGTCGCCTACGCGAAGTTCGTGAACGAGGTCGCGGTCGCCGTCCACGCCGCCGACCCGAACCATCCCGTCACCTCGACCGACGCCTGGACCGGCGCATGGCCGTACTACAAGGCGTACGCCCCGGCGCTCGACCTGCTCGCAGTGAACTCCTACGGCGCGATCGGCGGCGTGAAGCAGGCCTGGATCGACGGCGGGTACACCAAGCCGTACATCGTGACCGAGGGCGGGCCCGCCGGCGAGTGGGAGGTGCCCGCGGACGTCAACGGCGCGCCGACCGAACCGACCGACCCGCAGAAGAGAGCCGGCTACACGGCGAGCTGGAACGCCATCAAGGCGCATCCGGGCGTGGCCCTCGGCGCCACCGAATTCCACTACGGCCTGGAGAACGACTTCGGCGGTGTCTGGCTGAACACCTTCACCGGAGGATGGCGGCGCCTCGGCTACTACGCCCTGCGGCAGGCCTATACCGGCCAGCAGGCGGCCAACACGCCTCCGGAGATCACCTCCATGACCGTCGGCTCGCAGACCGCCGTACCCGCGGGCGGGCAGTTCACCGTGAGCGTGTCGGCCGCCGATCCGCAGGGCGACCCGATCCGCTACAACCTGATGATGAGCGACAAGCACATCAGCGGCGGCACCGGCTTCCGGCATGTCCGGTTCACCCAGACCGGCCCGGGCCAGTTCACGGCTACCGCGCCGCAGCAGATGGGCGTGTGGAAGGTGTACGTCTACGCCTACGACGGACAGGGCAACGTCGGCATCGAGCAGAAGTCGTTCCGGGTCGTGCCGCCCCAGGTCGCGGGAACCAACGCGGCCCTCGGCAGGCCCACCACCGCGTCGACCTACCAGGCGACCGGCGACGGCGGGCCGTTCACACCCGGCAGGGCCACCGACGGCAGCTTCACCAGCCGCTGGGCGAGCGAGTGGAGCGACCCGCAGTGGTTGCAGGTCGACCTCGGCCAGACGACGGCGATCAAGCACGTGCAACTCGGCTGGGAGTCCGCGTACGGCAAGGCGTACCAGATTCAGACGTCGAACGACGGCGCCGGCTGGACGACGGTCTACTCGACCACGACGGGCGACGGCGGGTTCGACGATCTCGACCTCGCCGTGTCCGCGAGATACGTCCGCCTGAACCTCACTCAGCGCGGAACGGCGTACGGCTACTCGCTGTGGGAGTTCGGGGTCTACAAGTAGTGGTGACCTACGGCTGAAAGGCGACGCGGCCCCGCCCGGCTGGCCGGGGCCGCGTGATGATCAGACGATGACCTCTCCGGTCAGGCGGCGAGACCGTGACTGCCGGCGGCGATGGATTCGACGCCGATGACGCCGGTCCGGATTCCGATGGGCGTGTCGCGGTTTCGATGCCGAGGAACCCGTGTGCGGCCGGTGCCGCGTACGGCCTGACGCGGGCGGTGTGATTGGGTCATCCCTGTGATGGAGGACGTGCTCGGACTGATCGCCGTTGGCCTGGCGGCGGGAGTGGTCAGCACAGTTGTGAGCCTGGCGTCGATCGTCTCCTATCCAGCGTTGCTGGCCTTCGGCATCCCGCCGCTCAGCGCCAACGTCACCAACACCGTCGCGCTCATGTTCACCGGGCTGGGAGCGGCCGCCGGGTCACGACCGGAGCTCGCCGGGCAGGGCCGGCTGGTCCTGCGACTGGGTTGGGTCACCGCACTCGGAGGCGCGGCCGGGGCGGCGCTCCTGCTCGCGACGCCGGCCGACATGTTCGAGGCGATCGCCCCATTTCTGATCGCGGGCGCCTCCCTGCTGCTGTTGATCCGCCGCTGGACGCCGGGGGAGGTGCGCCTCGGCGGGGAGAACGGCCGTGTCCTGCGGGTGGCCCTGTTCGCCGTCGCGGTCTACGTGGGCTATTTCGGAGCGGCGGGCGGGATCCTCATGCTCGCCGCCCTCGGCTCGGCGCTCAACCAGGCGCCGGCGCGCGTCAACGCCGTGAAGAACGTCGTGTCGGCCCTCGCGAACGGCGTCGCCGCGATCGGGTTCGCCCTCTTCGGGCCGGTGCGGTGGACGGCCGTTGCACCACTCGCCCTGGGGTTCCTCATCGGAGGCTGGCTCGGGCCGGCCATCGCGAGGCGGCTTCCCGGGCAGTCGCTGCGGATCCTCGCCGCCGCCTGCGGCCTCGGGGTCGCCGCCAAACTCGCCTTCGACGCGTTCACCGCCTGAGCTCGACAGGCCCGCGCCCGCCACGCCGCGAGCTCTCCAGTCCGGCCGCGTCACACGCCGGGGCGCGCGGCGGTCGGGTGCGCCAGACCGCTTGCCGGGAAAGGTCTAGGACACGGACGCGGAGGCGTCGGAGCTCTCGCCGGCCTCGGCCAGGCGTGCGCGCAGCCGGTCCCTGACCTCCTCGGGCGTGTAGGCCCGCCGTCGGCGTTCCGCGCGCACGACCACAACACCGGTCGCCGCCACGCCGGCAAAGGCCGCGAGTCCGAGCACTTTCCACCACCGCATGTGCCTAGGCTACTGCTGTGGCAGATATCCAGATAAGTCTCGATGAAGCCGTGGATCTCAGCCGTACCGGTGACGTGTGGGTCTTCCGTGGCCGCACCGTTCCGGACCGGGCCATCCAGATGACGACCAACAGCCCGGTCAACCATGTCGGAATGGCCGTCGTCATCGAGGACATGCCGCCGCTCATGTGGCACGCGGAGCTCGGCCGGTCGCTGCCCGACATGTGGTCGGGCACCCACCAGCGCGGCGTGCAGCTCCACGACATGCGAGACGCCGTCCGAGTGTGGGCCGACAGGTACGGCCAGCGGGCGTGGCTGCGCCAGCTCGAGCCGCCGGCGTCACGGTCGATGGAGGACGCCGCGCTGCGCGTGATCGCCCGTCTGGACGGCACGCCCTTCCCCTCGACCGCCCAGCTGGCCGGCCGGTGGATGCGCGGGCGGTTGCCCAACTTCCTGCGTGGTGACACCGCTCTCGAGACGGCCTACTGCGCCGAGGTCGTCGCGCTCACCTACGAGGCGATGGGCCTGCTTCCCCGGGGGCGCCGCCCGAACTGGTACGACCCGGGCAGGTTCTGGAGCGGCGACGACCTGGCCCTGCTGGGCGGGGCACGGCTGGGCGGCGAGATCGCGGTCGACGTCCCGCCCGCTCCCGCTCCAGGCGTGGCCGCCGTCAAGCCCTAGCCAAGATTTCACGCAGGCGGTCAACCTCAGGCCCGACTAGTGCGTCAGGACTAGGCATCGTTCGTTCAGACGCAAGATGGCAGGGCCTTATGCCTACTCCTGATTTCCGAGGCGACGGCCTCGACGGTCTTTTCCAAACGGACCTGCGAGCCCGCCTCGCGCTCGACGCGGTACGCCGGCGGGGTCCGGAAGCGGTGGAGGAGGAGACGCTCCGGATGAAGTCCGAACTGGTCCGGCTGTACGGATGGGAGGGCTACCAGCGGGTCATCTCCAAGATGGAGAGCGACCTGGCCCGGCTCCACGAGCGGCCGGCGCCGTAGCGGCGGAAACCCGCGAGAGGCGTTCGCCGACGCCCCCCACGACGACTTCGATGACGACTTAGACGAAGACCCCGACGGCGACTTCGCCGCCGACTTCGCGGATAACATCGGCGGCGGAACGGACCGCCTACCCCGATGGAGCGACGATGACGCGACCCCTTCCCGGCACTGACGCGAACGGCCACGCGGCGCTCCGGGATCTCGTCGTCGGCGGCTACACGCCGGACACCGGCGGCACGGGACCGGGGCTGGCCCGCGTGCGGGTCGACACGGAGGGCCGGACGGAGATCGTCGCGCGGACCGCCGTCCCCGGGCCGTCGTTCGTCACCGCGCATCCCCGGCTGCCTCTGATCTACGCGGTGCTCGAGCGGGACGCGGGAGGCGTGGCGGTGTTCGCCGACGACCCCGCCGGCCTACGCCTGCTCGCCGAGCGTTCCAGCGGCGGCTCGTTCCCCTGCCACGCCGCCGTGGACCCGGCCGGGACCTGGCTCGCCGTGGCTAACTACGGCGACGGCACGGTCGCCGTCTTCCGTCTCTCCCCGGACGGCATGCCCGGCCCGGAGCCGTTGCTCTTCCCCAACGAGGGACGGGGACCCGACCCCGACCGGCAGGAGGGGCCACACGCCCATCAGGCCGTCTTCGGGCCGGACGGGGTGCTTTACGTGACCGACCTCGGCACCGACGAGGTCCGGCGCTTCCTGCCCGACATGACTCCCCACCCCGCCGGTCCCGTACGGCTGACGCCGGGGTCGGGTCTGCGGCACTTCGTGCATCGCGAGGGCCACTGGTACGTCGCCGGAGAACTGGACGGGATGGTCGGCGTCTACGACGGCGACTGGCGCGAGGTCGCCCGGGTGGCCGCAAGTGAAAGCGGTGTCCGCAATCACCCCTCGCACATCGCCGTCTCCGACGACGGTCGCCGTCTCTACGTCGCCAACCGGGGTCCGGACACCGTGACGACCTTCGCGCTCGACGGCGCACGGCCGGTGCGAGTCGCCGAGACGCCGGCCGGGGGCACGTGGCCACGGCACTTCGCCCTCGACGGAGACCGGCTCTACGTGGCCAACCAGCGGTCGGACGCGGTGGCCGTACTCAGACTGGAAGACGGGGTGCCCGCGGCGACCGGCGCGACCGTCGAGCTGGGCAGCCCCTCGTGCGTGCTCATCCGATGAGGCTCGCCCGACGAGGACGGCTCACGCGATGAGAAAGGCCCACGCACCGCTCACGGGATGAGCGGTCACGGGACGCGCGCGACGCCTCCGACGATCCACGCCTTGTCGGGGCGAGAGGCGGCGGCGGTGCTGTCGGGCCGCCACCGCCGGATGTAGACGAGGCCGGGGTCGACCAGCTCGGTGCCGTCGAAGAACCGCAGCACGTCCTCGCGCCTGCGCGGGGCGTCGTCCGCGTTGGACACGATGCGGCGGAACGCCTCGACGATCGGGCCCACCAGATCGGGGCGCGCGTCGAAGACCGCGTGGCCGATGACGAGGTGGCTGCCGGAGGCGACGTGGTCGCGCAGGTAGGCGACGCTCTTGTACGGGTCGCTCACGTCCGGGAGGTACTGGAGCCGGGCGGGGATCAGCAGCCCGACCGGCTGGTCGAAGTCGATGACGCGGCGGATGTCGGGACTGTCGAGCAGTTCGGCCGGCTGGAGGATGTTGCCCTTCACGACGCCGGTGTGGGGATTGGTCGCGAGGAGGGCGCGCCCGTGCGTCAGGACGACGGGGTCGTCGTCGACGTAGACGACCCGGGCGTCGGGGACCAGCGACTGGGCGACCTCGTGGGTGTTGCGCTGGGTGGGCAGCCCCGAGGCGACGTTGACGAACTGCGTGATGCCCTGGTCGACGAGGTAGCGCACCGCGCGTTCCAGGAAGTCCCTGACCTCGGTCGCCATGTCCTTGATTTCGGGGGCGATCGTGAGCAGTCGTTCGGCCAGGTCCCGGTCGGCGGCGAAGTTGTCCTTGCCGCCTAACAGGTAGTCGCTCATGCGGGCGATGTTGGCCGTGCTCGTGTCGAAACCCGCCACTCCGCGCCGCTCCGCGCCACTCACAGGAGCCCCTTTCCATGACTGTGCCTGGATGATTATTGCCTAACGAATATTGGTTTGTGCCCATATATCGCTGGTTAATCCCACCAGAACGACCACGCGTTCTGCCCGACGATCTCGTGGGCGTAGTCGACGAGCGTCCCCGGGCCCTGCAGGAGGGTGTCCGGGCAGAAGGTCCAGTGCTCGGCCGCGACGCGCAGCGCGTGCTCAGGGGTCGCCGGAGGTGCGGCGATGCTCAGGTCGAGTGTGTTGAAGCCGAGGCCGACCACCCGCGCGCCGAACCGGTCCTCCCAGCTGCGCACGACGGCGGCGAGCGGCACCGTCCACTCGTTGTGGTGCAGTGCGCCCTGCCAGCCGATGGCGACGAGCGCGTCGGCTCCCCGCTCGACCGCCGCCAGGCCGAGCGGCGTCCTTCGCTCGGCCACGACCCCGGCGTACCAGTCCGCGACCACGTCCGGGTGCGCGACCGGCTCGCCGGGGTCGGCCGGTCCCGGGCAGTCGTCTCCGAACGGCGCCAGGTCCGCTTCTCTGTTGATGAGGTCGCGCCACGCCTCGGCCATGAACCCCGCGGCCGTGTAATGGTCGATCTCGGCGACCGAGTCCGGCGCGATCTGCCCGGCGGCCCACGGTTGCACGCCGTCCTCCAGGAGCACCGGCCACAGGCCCGACCGCCGGTGCTCCTCGCGGAGCCGGGTCCACAACCCGGCCTGAACCGGGTCGTCGCTGAGCCAGAACGACGGCCGGTGATGCGTCCGCAACGGGTCGTACTCGGGATCCGGCCACACGAGGGAGCCGGACGGGAGGTCGACGCCGAACGCCCGCCCGTCGCCTCCGCCGCCGAACAGCAGCTCCAGATCGAGCGGAAGCTGCCGTAGCTCGTGATCCGCCATGCGCCAATAATGTCGGACCTTGTGCGGAGATGCCCGGCGAGGGCCGCCTCCTATGTCACGTCGAGCCGGCAGAGCCCCTCGGTGATGACCTTCGTCGTCAGACGGGTACGGCTGTCGCAGCCGAGTTTGGCGAAGATGTGCTCCAGATGGGTGGTCACCGTCCGCACGCTGAGGACGAGCGCCGCGGCGATCTGCGGGTTGGAGTCGCCCCTGGCGACCCGGGTGAGCACCTCGACCTCCCTGGCCGTCAGGTCGTACGGCAACGCACACGGACGCTCCGCGATGACGGCGCCCTGGATCGCGCCGCGGAACCCGACACCGGCCCGGTGGACCCGCAGCTCTCTCCACTGGCCGCCGCCGTCCAGCCAGAGCCCGCGGCGGGACAGCTCACGCGAGTCGATGAACGACCGGGCGAGCTCCGCCACGGCCGGTTCGGACGCGAGGGCCTCCGACGAGGGCCACCCGGCGACGTCGCTGCGCCGCCCACAACGCTCGAACGCGGCGGCGCGAAAACCCGGCGGCAGGCCGAGCGGGTCGACGACGCATCTGGTCAGGTCGGTGAGGTGCGCGAGCGCGGGGGAGACGGCGCTGACGACCGCGGCCGTCTCGGGCGGGAGGTCGCCGCGCGAGCCGAGATGCAGCAGGCCGGTGTAGCGGCCCTCGCTCAGGAACAGCGGGGTGGTGATCCCGGCGCGCCAGCCGTACGGCTCGAGGTGGCGGCGGAAGTAGCGTTCGGTGCCGGGGGAGCCCATGGCGAGCGGCTCCCTGCGCGTCATCGCCCTGCGATAGGACGCCAGGCTCGCGTACTCCTCCGCCGCGTCGTCGTCCACACGGCCGTATCCCTCGCACACCAGGGATCGGTGGCGGCCGGTCGCGGGGTCGAACCCGACGAACTCGTAGGCGTCCACCGGGATGACCTCGCGCAGCGCGGCCATCGCGCCGTGCGCCCCCTGCCGGGCCACCTGGAAACCCAGCTCCGCGAAGGCCTGGAGGTGGCGCGCGCTCAGGCTGATCCGTTCCATGGGACCTCCATGGTCAGCCTCCCGCACCACATCCTGCAAAGGAATACGTAAAGCTTCCGATGTGACCGACCGGCCCGTTATCTACCCTCACCGGCAACACGACCCGGAGAGGCGGGGGCCGATGAGAATCAGCGGCAGAGGGACCGTGGCCCTCGCGGTGGCGGCGGTCATGTTCGGCGGCGCGTGCGGGGGCACGCCGGAGACGCCGGCGACGAGCGAGTTCTCGGTCGCGCTGACCGAGCCCGACCATCTCACTCCCGGCAACACCTCGAGCAGTTACTCCCAGACCGTGATCGACGCGCTGTTCGACATGCCGGTCTACATCGACGCGCAGGGCAAGCCGCAGATGCGGGCCGCCGCGTCGGTGACCAGCACCGACCAGAAGGTGTGGACGATCAAGATCAAGCCGGGCCGGAAGTTCGGCAACGGCGAGCCGGTGACCGCCCAGAGTTTCGCCGACTCGTGGAACGCCGCCGCCTACGGCCCGAACGGGTGGACCAACAACTACTACTTCGGCAACATCGAGGGCTACGACGCGCTCAACCCCGAGGAGGGCGAGCCGGCGACCGACACCATGAGCGGGCTCAAGGTGCTCGACCCGGAGACGCTGGAGGTCACGCTCACCGGCCCGTTCAGCCAGTTCCCCGTGACGCTGGCCTGGATGGCGTTCGCCCCGATGCCGAAGGCTGCGTTCAAGGACCTCAAGGCCTACGACCAGGCACCCATCGGCAACGGCCCCTTCGTCCTCGACGGGGCGTGGCAGCACAACCGGCAGATCAAGATCAAGAAGTCTCCGACGTACACCGGTGAACGGCAGGCGCGTTCCGACGGCGTCCTGTTCAAGATCTACGCCAGCCGCGACACCGCGTACACCGACCTGCGGGCCGACCGGGTCGACCTGCTGCAGACCATCCCGCCGGCCAGCGCGCCCGAGGCGAAGCGGCTGCTCGGCGACCGGTTCCTCGCGACGCCCGGCGGCACGATGGACTACCTCGGCTTCCCGCTGTTCGACAAGAGGTTCGCCAGCGCGGACCTGCGCCGGGCGTTCTCCATGGCCATCGACAGGAAGGCGATCACGGACGCCGTCTTCAACGGCGCGTTCCAGCCCATGTCGTCGCTGCTCGCGCCGCTCGTCCCCGGGTACCGCGCCGACGCGTGCGGCGAGGCCTGCGTGTACGACCCCGCCAAGGCCAAGCAGCTGTTCGACCAGGCCGGCGGCTTCAGCGGCACGCTGAACCTCTACTTCTCCAACGCCGACCCCAGCTACGAGCAGTGGATGACGGCCGTCGCCAACCAGCTCAAGCAGAACCTCGGCATCCAGGACATCGCGTTCAAGAAGCTCCCGGCAGCCGACTACCTCCCGACGCTCCGCGCGCACAAGCAGGACGGCCCGTACCGAAACAACTGGGTGATGGACTACCCGAGCCCGCAGGACTACCTCGAGTACATGTGGGGCGCCGGCAACCGGATGGGCTGGGAGAACAAGGAGTTCGACGACCTGATCAAGAAGGCGAACTCGGCGGCGAGCTTCGACGAGAGCATCCCGATCTACCAGCAGGCGGAGGACGTCGCGCTCACGGAGATGCCGATGATGCCGCTCTGGAACTGGCAGGACCAGATCGGCTACTCCACGCGGCTCGGCGACGTCCAGATCACCCCCTACGGCGCGAACCTCGACAAGATCACGGTCAAGCGGCAGTGAGATACGCCGCGCACCGCCTGGCACAGGCCGTGCCGGTGTTCTTCGCCACCACCTTTGTGATCTACGCGATGGTGTTCGTCCTGCCCGGCGACCCGATCCTCGCGCTCGCCGGAGACAAGCCGGTGCCCGACCAGGTCCTGGACGTCATGCGGGAGCGCTACCACCTGAACGACCCGCTCCTGGTCCAGTACGGCCGCTACATGCTCGGCCTGCTGCACGGCGACCTCGGGGAGACGTTCACCGGCCAGCCGGTGAGCGAGCTCCTCCAGGACCGCTGGGGGGTGACCGCCCAGCTCGCGGCGACCGCCTGGATCTTCGAGCTGGCCGTGGGCATCGCCCTCGGCGTCGTCGCCGGACTGCGCAGAGGCGGGGTCGCCGACACCGCCGTCCTCGCCGGGACGACGTTCGTCATCGCGGCGCCGGTGTTCGTCGTCGGCTACACGGCGCAGATCGTGTTCGGGCTCAACCTGGGGCTGTTCCCGACGGCGGGGACCGACGAGGGCTGGCCGGGCAGCTACCTGCTGCCCGGGATGGTCCTCGGCTCGTTCGGGCTCGCCTACGTCGCCCGCCTCACGCGGACCGCGCTGGTGGAGAACCTCCGGTCCGACTACGTCAGGACGGCAACGGCCAAGGGCATGCGCAGGAGAAGGGTCGTCGGCGTGCACGCCCTGCGCAACTCGCTGATCCCGGTCGTCACCTTCCTGGGGGTCGACTTCGGCAACCTGATGGCCGGGGCGGTCGTCACCGAGGGCATCTTCAACCTGCCGGGCATCGGCCAGCAGGTGTTCCAGTCGATCCAGCTCCAGGAGGGGCCCGTCGTCGTCGGCGTCACCACCGTGCTCGTCATGATCTTCATTGCGGCCAACCTGGCCGTCGACCTCCTGTACGGGCTGCTCGACCCGAGGATCCGGCGTGCTCGCGCGTGACGCCTGGCGGGAGATGCGCGGACGTGTCGTCTTCTGGTTGTCGGCCGTCGTCCTCGCGGTCGCGGTGGCGATGGCGGCCGTCCCCGGCGTCTTCGCGGCCATGGGCCCCAACGAAGGTTGCGACCTGCGCATGTCCAAGAAGGGGCCCGCGTCGGGCGCGGTGTTCGGCTACGACCTGCAGGGGTGCGACTACTGGTCGCAGATCGTGCACGGCACGCGGGCGTCGATCATGATCGGCATCGCGGTGACCGTCGCCGCCCTGGCCATCGCGGTCGTCCTCGGCCTGCTCGGCGGCTACTACGGCGGCCTGCTCGACGCGCTCATCTCGCGGGTCACCGACGTCTTCTTCGGCATCCCCTTCGTCCTGGGCGCCACGGTGGTCCTGGTGGCCTTCCCCGACCACGGCATCTGGGCCATGACATCGGTGCTCGTCCTGCTCGGCTGGACCACCATGACCCGCCTGATGCGCGGCCAGGTCATCGCGGTCCGGAACATGGACTTCGTCGAGGCCGCCCGCATGCTGGGGGCTAGTGACCGCCGGATCATGTTCCGGCACATCCTCCCGAACGCGATCGCGCCCGTCTTCGTTGTCGCCATGCTCAACGTCGGCAACGTCATCGCCGGCGAGGCGACCCTCGACTACCTCGGCGTCGGCCTGCAGTACCCCGACGTCTCGTGGGGCCTGCAGCTCAACGTCGCCCAGACGTTCTTCGCCGAGTATCCCCACCTGCTCGTGTTCCCCGCGCTGTTCCTCACCGCCGCCGTCCTGAGCTTCCTCACGCTCGGCGACGTCGTGCGCGACGCCTTGGATCCCCGCCTCCGCTGACCACGTGCCCGGCCGGCGGCGGACTCACGGGGCGCCGGTACGGCCGGCCCCCTCCGGCCACAGGATCCTGACCTCGATCGAGCGCCGCCTCGCCTCGCTGACGACCTCGGCCGTGCCGCCCTGCCCCTGAGCCGGCCGGCCGTCCCACACCGCGATCAGCAGGTCGACGTCCACCAGCAGGGCCGTGTTGGCCTCGTCGTAGGTCGCCGGCGTGGGGGCGTCGTACGGCAGGTGGAGGACCTTGCGCGCCGACCCGAGCAGCCGCTCGAAGGTCTCCCGGTCACGGGCGGGCAGGCGGCAGCCGTAGTCGCGGGCGGGGACGATCGCCTCCAGCGACCCGCCGAGCCGCAGCACCAGGTCGGCGAAGATCTGGTCGGCGCCGGGGGCCAGGCACGACACCCCGACGATGGCGGGAGCGTGCTCGGCGAGCTCCCGCCGCATCGCGTAGCCCACCAGATCGGTGGTCGCAGGGGTCAGGTCACGGTGGCCGGTCACCGCCACACGCAGCCCGTCGCTCATGGACCACCTCCCATGAACGTTCTACCCGCTCGGCGGCCTCCGCGCCCGCGATCACACCTGAGATCACACCTGCGATCACGCGGCCGATTCGGCGGCCGGCTCCGCGGCGAGCAGCCGGTCGAGCACGCGGACGCCGAACTCGAGGCCCTCCACGGGGACCCGCTCGTCCACGCCGTGGAACATGCCGAAGTAGTCGAGGCCGGGCGGCAGCAGCAGGGGCGCGAAGCCGTACCCCTTGATCCCGATCCTGGCGAACGACTTCGCGTCGGTCCCGCCCGTCATCACGTACGGCACGGGCCTGCCCGTGGGGTCCTCCGCCCGGAGGGCGGCGGCGAGTTCGTCGAAGAGCCCGTCGGCCGGGGAGGAGACGCCCTCCTCGAAGCTGACGAACTCCCGGGTGACCTTCGGGCCGAGCAACCGGTCGATCGTCGCCAGGAACTCGTCGCGCAGCCCCGGCAGGAACCTGCCGTCGACGTGGGCCTCGGCCGTGCCCGGTATGACGTTGACCTTGTATCCGGCGTCGAGCATCGTCGGGTTGGCCGAGTTGCGCAGCACGCCCTTGAACAGGACGCCCGCCCGGGGCAGCCGCTCGAGCTCCTCGTCCAGCCTTTCGAGGTCGATCCGCGTGCCCAGGGCCTGGGACAACTCGTCGATCAGCCGGGCCACCTCGGGCGTGAGCCGTACCGGCCAGGTGTGGTCGGCGATCCTGGCGACGGCCCGGGCGAGCTCCGCGACGGGGTTGTCCACCGCGGGCTTGGAACCGTGCCCGGCCACCCCCCGCGCGGTGAGCCGCATCCACGCCGTGCCGCGCTCGCCGACGGCGATCGGGTAGATCCGCGTGCCGCCGTCGTGCCAGCTGAAGCCGCCGGATTCGCTGATGGCCTCGGAGCAGCCCTCGAAGAGGTGGCGATGCCGTTCGACCGCGTGCCCGGCGCCGTACTCGCCGGTCGCCTCCTCGTCGGCGAGGAAGGCCAGCACGAGATCGCGCTTGGGCCGCCTGCCCTGCCGCACCCAGGCGAGCGTCATGGCCAGCGAGCCCTTCATGTCGACGGCGCCGCGCCCGTGCACGCACCCGTCCACCACCTCGCCGGAGAAGGGATGGATCCGCCATTCGGAGGTGTCGGCGGGAACGACGTCGAGGTGCCCGTGGATCAGCAGCGCGTCGTCGCTGTCCCCGGGGATCCGGGCGACCACGCTGGTGCGGCGCGGCGCCGACTCGAAGACGATCGGCTCGATGCCGGCCTCGTCGAGCAGTCCCGCGACGTACTCGGCGGCCTGCCGCTCACCCGGCCCGTCGCCCGTGCCGTCGTTGGTGGTGTCGATCCGCAGCAGATCCGAGCAGATCGTCGCCACGTCGGTCATGTCTTCTCCTCTGTTCGGCCCATGTTCCCGTCGCCGGCGCCCTCCAGGGTGAGCGGGGGGACCTCCGGCGTCGGGAAGCCGAAGATCAGGCCGTAGAAGGCGAGTTCGGTCTCAAGGACGGCGACGATCGTCTCCTCGCGCCGCCATCCGTGCTGCTCTCCGGGGAATGTACGGTACGCCCACAGGCCGCCGGTCCGTGCCAGGGCCGCGGCGAACCGCTCGGACTGGGACGGGTCGACGACCGCGTCCTCCAGGCCGTGCATGAGCAGGGCGGGGCCGGACGCCCTGGCCGCGTGCAGGACGGGGGAGCGGTCGGCATAGCGCGCGCGGGTCTCCGGGAGCGGGCCGATCAATCCGTCCAGGTAACGCGACTCGAAGTCGTGCGTCTCGGCCGCCCAGCCCTCGGGGTCGGAGATGCCGTAGTGCGACACCGCGCCGCAGAACACGTCGCTGTGCACGAGGGCGGCGAGCGACGTCCATCCGCCGGCGCTGCCGCCGCGGATCGCCACCTTCTCCGCCCGTCCCGACGCGATCAGCCACCGCGCCGCCGTCTCGCTGTCGCGGACGTCGACGACCCCCCAGTTGTGCCGGAGCCGCTCGCGGTAGGCCCGGCCGTACCCGGAGGAGCCGCCGTAGTTCACCTCGGCGACCCCGATGCCCCTGCTGGTGAAATAGGCCACCGTCAGGTCGAGCACCGGGGCGGCCGAGCTGGTCGGGCCGCCGTGCACGAAGACCACGTACGGCGCCGGCCCGCCGGTGCCGTTCTCCCTGGCCGCGACCGCGGCGTGCGGCGCGTAGAGATGGACGTGGACGCCCTCGATCGTCACCGGCTCCGGCGTGGGCAGCAACTCGGCCGGCGGCAGCCGCCTGCCCGCAGACACCACGGTCCGCTCGCCGGTCTCCACGTCGATGCGGACCACCTCGTGCGGCCGGTACGGCGACGCGCCGACGCCGACCACGTGACGGCCGTTCGCCGACAGCGTCGGGGTCCAGAACGTGTAGGAGCCGCCGACGTCCCTGATCGGCGTGCCGGCCGCGGGATCGTCGATCACGCCGAGCCGCCGTTCGTCGCCCGTTCCGTGCATGGTGACGATCCGCTCACCCGCCAGGGCGAAGAAGGTGTTCCCGATCCTCCAGAAGGCGTCGCCGAACTCCTGGTCCATCGGGGTCAGGTCGCGGCTCGCGCCGTCCAGGCCGACGTGGTGGATGTTCCACCATCCGGTCGGGTCGGCCACCGCGTAGAGGCTTCCGGCGTCGCGCCATTCGGCCTGCACGATCGACACCCGGGCGTCGCCGCCGCCCATGAGGACCCGGTGCGGGCCGCCCGCGACGGGCGCGACGCAGAGTTCGGTGGCGTCCCAGGGCATGTCCGGGTGGTTCCAGCCGATCCACGCGATGTGCCGCCCGTCAGGGGATATGCGTGGATTCATCAGGAAATGATGCGAATTGATCAAACTGCGTATCGGGGAGACGCCGTCGAGCGGAACCGCCACGATGTCCCTCGTGACGTCGCGCCCGACGCCGACCTCGCGGACGCACAGGATCTCGCCGTCGAGCCGGTCGCCCGGCGCGTGCGAGTGCCCGCCCTCGTGCCCGCCCTCGTGCCCGTTCCCGTGGACGACGAGGTCGCCGTAGCGTGCGGGGCCCTCCGGGGTGAGCGGGACCGGCTCCTCACCGGGGGCGCACAGGTAGATCCGCCCGTCGTCCCAGTTGGTGAAGATCAGCCGGCCCCGGTGCGCGCGCCACGACCGCCCGCCGTATTCGATGACCCTGTTCCTGGCGTTCCACCCGTGCGGAAGCACGTCCTCGACCGTCCCGCCCGCCGTCCTGCGCACGACGCAGCGGCGGCCGCCCTCGTGCGGGCGCGACTCGTCCCACCAGGTCTCGTCACCGGAGATCTCGACCCATAGCGGGTGGTCATCCGTGCGAGCGACGTCGGAGGCGTGAATTGTCACCAGTTTCCCTCGGAGTCCGGAAGCCGAATGCCGGGCGGATGCACCACATGGACGATGCCCCCGCTTCCGCGCTGCCAGACCCCCTCGAAGGCGGCACGCGGGTAGATCCTCCGCACGGTGCCGTCCGTCGGCGCGGCGGGGTCGTTGACGATCACGTCGCCCTCGGGGGTGAAGCCGACGACGACCATGAGGTTGCCGCTCGTCGAGTAGCCCGAGCCGGGCAGGTCGCGCTCCCTGAAGGACTGCGAGGTGACGACCGGGATCGCGGCGGCGATGAACCGCTCGAGCTCGTTGAGCGAGCGGAGCCGGGTCACGAACCCCTCGAGGCCGTAGCGGCCCGCGTACGCGACGCAGAAGGGCCAGTTGCCGGTGCCCTGGTAGCTGTGGTCGTACACGTCCCTGGCGGCGTGATCGACCACGGGGCACGGGTCGTCCGGCCGCACCCAGCCCAGCTCGGCGGCAGAGGGCCCCCGCCCCCAGTAGCCGAGCAGCATGGCGAGCGAGGCGGGGCCGGACCAGGAGTCGCCCCCTCCGTCCCACTCGGGGTAATGGCCGGCATGGGTCTTCTGCGATCTCGGCGGCACATCCAGCTCGACGCCCGTCGTCCCCGGAGCGCTCACCCGGTTCCCCTGCCGTACGGCTGACGCCATCACGCCGACCGAACCCACACGGGCGCCCTCGCCGTACAGGGTGACCCGGATCCGGTAGGCCGTGACCGGCCGGGTGGCCACGAAGGTGTCCACCGCGACGTCGCCGTCCTCGTCGCCCTGACCGGGCAGGGACGTGCGGTGGATGTCGGTGTCGCCCTCAGCCCACCGGGCCATCACGTACCACTTGGTGAGGGCGCCGCCCGCCGTACGGGCCCGCAACTCGATCTCCAGCCAGGTGCCGGGCGGCGTCCGCGCGATCCACGAGGCCACCAGAGCGGTCGCGGGGAAGCCGATCTCCCGCTCCTCGGAGGTCCACCGGACGTACGGCCAGGCCGCGGTCTTCCCGGCACCGAAAGGGTCGGTGTAGGTCGCCACCCCGCTCTCCCGCGGTTCGACGGCCCACCGGTGAAGGACGACGCGGCTCAGTCCGGCCGGCAGCAGGGTGACCACCTCGCCGATTGTCGTTTCCACCCTGATGGGGCACATCGGATGGTTTACGTATCCGTCATATGGAACGTTACAGGGCGGCCGAGACGGTAGCTCACCGTGACCGTGACCATGACCGTGACCGTGACCGTGCGCGGGCCCGGCGGCCGTCCGCGCCTCGGTGCGGAGGAGGGGCTCCGTGCGGAACCCCTCCGCCGCCACGCGATCGTGCCGGTCCGCCGGGACCCGCCGGCGACGGCTTCCGGCGTGCTCTGCCTGATCCGGGAGAGCACGCCGTTCAGTCGAGCGGTGCGATCACGGTGCCCGCCCCGACGGTCCTGCCGCCTTCGCGGACGGCGAAGCCGAGGCCCGCCTCGATCGCCACCGGCCTGCCCAGCTCGACGATCACCTCGACGGTGTCGCCCGGCAGCGCGATCCCCATACCGATCTCCGTGCCGATCCCGGTGCCGATCCCGGTGCCGATCCCGGTGCCGATCCCGGTACCGATCTCCGTGCTGTCACCCGCGCTGTTGCCCGTGCCGTCACCCGGGCCGTCTCCCGGCCCGGCCTCGAGCGCGGCCAGGTCCATCCGGCCGGGCACGTCGGCCGTCCGGAGGAAGAACTGCGGGCGGTAGCCGGAGGCGACGGCCGTGTGACGCCCGCCCTCGGCCGCCGTCAGCAGATGCACCCTGGCGGTGAACCGCCGGTGAGCGGTCTGGCTGCCGGGGGCCGCCAGCACCTGGCCGCGGCGCACCTGCTCACGGCGGACACCGCGCAGCAGCAGCGCGGCGTTGTCGCCCGCCTCGCCCCTCTCCAGGGTCTTCCCGAACGTCTCCACGCCCGTGACCACCGCGGTGACGCCCTCGCCGAACCCGACCGCCTGCACGCTGTCGCCGACCCTGACCGTGCCGCGCTCGATCGCGCCGGTGACGACCGTCCCACGGCCGGTGACGGTGATGACGTTCTCCACCGGCAGCAGGAAGGGGGCGTCCGTGTAGCGGTCCGGCACGGGCACCGTGTCGTCGACGGCGTCCAGCAGCGCCACGATGGACGCCTCCCACTCCGGGTCGCCCTCGAGCGCCCGGAGCCCGGACACCCGCACCACGGGGACGTCGTGGTAACCGTGCTCGGCGAGCAGGTCCTGAAGCTCCAACTCGACCAGGTCGGCCAGCTCCGGGTCCGCGCCGTCGGCCTTGTTGAGCGCGACGACGACGTGCTCCACCCCCACGCGATGGGCGAGCAGCACGTGCTCCCTGGTCTGAGGCATGATCCCGTCCAGGGCTGACACCACGAGGATCGCCCCGTCGAGCTGGGCCGCCCCCGTGATCATGTTCTTCACGTAGTCGGCGTGGCCCGGCATGTCGACGTGCGCGTAGTGCCGGGTGGCCGTCTCGTACTCGACGTGGGAGATGTTGATGGTGATCCCCCGCAGGGCCTCCTCGGGAGCCCGGTCGATCCGGTCGAACGGCACGTACCTCGCGCCGCCCCGCTCGCTGAGAACCTTGGTGATGGCCGCCGTCAGCGTCGTCTTGCCGTGGTCGACGTGCCCCATGGTCCCGATGTTGAGGTGCGGCTTGGCCCGCACGTAGGCCTTCTTGGCCATGTCCCTTTCCCTGTTCCTTCGATGCCCGTCTCAGATCGTGACCCGCGCGGATGGTCGACCCCTCCCCGCCGGGTCACTGAGGACGAACGGGAAAGGGTCAGCGCTCCGCGCCGTCGAGCGGCATCGAGGCACGCGCGAGTGCGCCCGCGGTGGCGGGCGTCACGAAGAGGGCGTGCCGGAACATGCGTTCATGATCCCGTGGCGTCCGGGTGGGCGGCAAATGGTTTTCCCGCCCGGACCCGGACCCGGACCCGGCTGGGTCCGGCTCCGGGCCCGGACGCCTCGGATCAGAGGTAGAGGCCCGTTTCCGCGGAGACGGCGGGGACCTCGGCGGGCGCGGACGCCCGGCCGTCGCGCAGGGCGAAGAGCTCGGCCAGCGTGGCGCCGTCCGCCCCGATGCCGTCGCGGGTGCCGAGCCAGGCAGCGGCCTGCTCGGCGTCCAGCTTGCCGACCTCGATCTGGGCGAGGCACCTGCCGGGCCGTACGACCGCGGGGTGCAGCCGGCTGAACTCCTCGTTGGTGGTGATGGCGACGAGCACGTCCCTGCCCTGCCCGAGCAGGCCGTCGGTCAGGTTGAGCAGGCGCGACAGGCCCTGACCCGTCGACTGCTTGGCCTCGGTGCGGATCAGCTCGTCGCAGTCCTCCAGGACGAGCAGCCGCCAGCGGGTCGCCTCCTGGTCGGGCCCGTCGTGGCCGACCGCCACACTCATCAGGTAGCCGGGACTGCCGAAGAGCAGCTCCGGGTCCAGTACGCAGTCGACCTGGCACCATGACGCCCACTCCCGCGCGAGGCTGCGCAGCAGCGTCGTCTTCCCCGTGCCCGGCGGGCCGTGCAGCAGCAGGATCCTGCCGGAGATGTCGTCCGGCGTGACCGCCATGAGAGCGTCGAGCCGCTCGGCGGCCGCCCGCGGGTAGTTCCGGCGCACCGACTGCCACGTCTCGGTGCTGATCGGCTTGTTGGACCGGCGCGGGCCGTGGGCCGACATCCACCAGAAGCCCATCTCGACGTGATCGTCGTCGTCGGGCATCGGCTCCTCGGCGTCGTGGATCGCCTCTTCGAGGACCGAGCAGACCAGGTCCTCGCTGACGGCGGTGACCGTGACGGTCGCCGAGCGGTTGCCGTGGCGTACGACGCGGAGCATCCAGCCGTCGCCCTCGATGAGCTTGGACTCCTGGCCGTCGACGTGCTGGGCGACGCGCACGACGCGCCCGCCGGCGGCGGTGAGGAGGGCCTCGGAGCGCACGCGGTCGAGGTTGGCGGTGCGCGACCAGGGCTGGGCGCCGGTCGCGAAGGGCGACAGGGCCAGGGCGTCGATGACGTCGGCCGGGCTGTCGCCGTCGTCCAACCACACGCGCATGGGGAGGGATGCCGGGACGGGCTCGGGCACCGGGCGCGGCGCGGAAACCGGCTCTGAGCTGGGGGAGAAGTGGACCTCCTTAAGTACGGACATATGTCCATGATCTCCGTCGATGATCCCGGTGTCGATTGATTTACGGATCTCGTCGGCATTACCGGGTGTTTAGGCAGGCGGATATCGGTAAAAGTGCATACCTGTTGGACCGATCCGATTACGATCAACCCGAAAATTTAATCCCCCTGGTGGAGAACGCTGTGGCCATCGATCTCGTGACCCGTGCCGAATGGGGGGCCCGCGCCCCCAAAGGCTCCTACTCCTCACTCGCCTCCACGAAGGGCGTCAAGGTCCACTACACCGGCGGGCGCGTCGACCCCGCGATCGTCGACGACCACAAGAAGTGCGTCGCCATGGTGAAGTCGATCCAGAACTTCCACATGGACGGCAACGGCTGGCTCGACATCGGCTACTCCATGGTCGCCTGCCCGCACCGGAAGGTCTTCGTCGGCCGCGGGCCCAAGCATCTCCCCGCGGCCAACGGCGCCGGCCTCAACTCCGGCCACTACGCCGTCCTTGCCCTCGTGGGCAACTCCGGGCTGGTCAAGCCGAGCGACAGCCAGCTGCTCGCGATCCTCGACGCGATCGAGTACCTCCGCGACAAGGGCAACGCGGGCAAGGAGATCAAGGGGCACCGGGACGGCTACTCGACCGAGTGCCCGGGCGACCAGCTCTACGCCTGGGTGAAGAAGGGCGCCCCCCGGCCCGGCGGAGGCACCCAGAGCCCGCCGCCCTCGACGCAGACGCCCAAGTACCCGGGCCGCCTGCTGAAGTACCCGCCGATCATGCAGGGCGACGACGTACGCAAGTGGCAGGCCCAGATGAAGAAGATCGGCTACGACATCGTCGCGGACGGCTACTACGGGCCCAAGTCGAAGGCGGTGTGCGTCAAGTTCCAGAAGGCCGAGCATCTCGACGCCGACGGGATCGTCGGCCCGATCACCTGGAAGGCGTCGTTCACCGCCAAGTGACCGGAAAGGCCGAAGGCGCAGGTCCGGCCTGATGCCCGTCCGGCGGGGCGGCGAAGGCCGGACCTGCCACGACACGCTAGGCGGGGGCCCATGGTGTTGATCGCCCCGGGCTCCGCTTAGCATCCGGTGCATGACGGTGCCGCCTCACGAACTCACCGACCTCGTCTCGGAATTCCCGCCCGCATCCCGGGCGCAGTGGCGGGACCTCGCCTTGGGCGTGCTCAGGAGATCCGGGCTCGACGTGCCGCCCGGCGAGCCGGACGACTCCGGCGACGCCGGGGTGGAGGCGGCGCTGTCCACCACGTCGTACGACGGCGTGCCGATCGCGGCGCTGCACGACCCGTCCGACCTGCCGGAAGGACCGCGCGTCGTCAGTTCCACCGGCCGGTGGGACGTACGGCAGCGGCACGCGGACCCCGATCCCGACGTCACCCGGGCGGCGATCCGCGCCGATCTCGAGAACGGCGCCACCTCGATCTGGCTCGACCTCACCGCGCTGGACCCCACGGCGCTCCCCGACGTCCTCCGGGACGTCTACCTCGACCTCGCGCCCGTCGTCCTCGACGCGGGCAGCCGTACGGGCGAGGCCGCGGAGGTCTTCCTCGACCTCGCGGCCGGCACGGCACTGGCGGGCGGCAATCTGGGCGCGGACCCGATCGGCCTGGCGGCCCGGTCCGGCGTGCCCGCGGGGGACATGGCGGGAGCGGTCTCACTCGCCCGGCGTTGCGCGGACGACCATCCGGGCCTGCGTGCGATCACCGTCGACGCGCTCCCGTATCACGACGCGGGCGGCGGCGACGTGGAGGAGCTCGGCTGCTCGATCGCGACGGGGGTGGCCTACCTGCGGACGCTGACGGACGCGGGGATGCCCGTCGAGCGGGCGCTCGACCAGCTGGAGTTCCGGTACGCGGCGGGCGCGGACCAGTTCCTCACGATCGCCAAGCTCAGGGCGGCCCGCAGGATGTGGGCCCGAGTCGTCGAGGTGGTCGGCGGCACGTCCGGGCAGCGCCAGCACGCGGTGACCTCGTCGGCCATGATGACCGCCCGCGATCCCTGGGTGAACATGCTGCGCACCACTCTCGCGTGTTTCGGCGCGGGCGTGGGCGGGGCCGACGCGGTCACCGTGCAGCCGTTCGACGCGTGCCTCGGCCTGCCGGACGGCTTCGCCAGGAGGATCGCCCGCAACACCCAGTCGCTGCTGATGGAGGAGTCGAACGTCGGCCGCGTGATCGACCCGGCGGGCGGCTCCTGGTACGTCGAAAGGCTCACGGCCGACCTGGCCGACAAGGCGTGGGAGTGGTTCCAGGAGATCGAGCGCACCGGCGGGATGGCCGACGCGCTCGAGCGGCTCGTCCCCGGGCGGCTGGCGGCCACACGGGCGAGCCGGGCCGCGAACATCGCCCGCAGACGGGACCCCGTCACGGGCGTCAGCGAGTTCCCCGACCTGAAGGAGCGCCCGGTGGTCCGGAAGGGCGGCCGCGGGCTCGCGCGGCGGGCCGTGCCCGGAGGGCTGCCCGTCGTGCGGTACGCCGAGGAGTTCGAGGAGCTGCGCGATCTGGCCGACGCGCAGGAGACCCGCCCCACTGTCTTCCTCGCCACCATCGGCCCCGTGGCCGTCCACACGGCGCGGGCCTCGTTCGCGGCCAACCTCTTCGCGGCCGGAGGCGTCGCGACGGTGACCAGCGGGCCCGGCACCGACCCGGCGGCCATGGCCGAGGCCTTCCGCGACTCGGGCACGTCGATCGCGTGTCTGTGCTCCAGCGACCGGCTGTACGGCGAGCACGCGGCGGCCGTGGCGGCCTCGCTCAGGGAGGCCGGGGCCGACAAGATCTGGCTGGCGGGAAAGGGTCACTATGAGGGTGTGGACGCCACGCTCCACGCCGGATGCGACGCGCTCGACGTTCTCCGCACGACCTTCGACGATCTTGGAGTGAGCCGATGATTCCGGATTTTTCGGCAATTGGGCTGAAGCCGGAGGCGGATGCCGTACCGGATCCCGGCGCGGCGCCAGGCTCCGTTGAGGACGCGTGGGAGACGCCTGAGGGGATCGCGGTCAGGTCGCTGTACACGGCCGCCGACCTCGACGGCCTGGACTACCTGCCGACCTATCCGGGCGTCGCGCCGTTCCTGCGCGGCCCGTATCCGACCATGTACGCCACCCAGCCGTGGACGATCCGCCAATACGCGGGCTTCTCCACGGCCGAGGACTCGAACGCGTTCTACCGGCGCAACCTCGCCGCCGGGCAGAAGGGACTGTCCGTCGCCTTCGACCTCGCGACCCACCGGGGCTACGACTCCGATCACCCCCGGGTCGCCGGCGACGTGGGGATGGCGGGGGTGGCCATCGACTCCATCTACGACATGCGCCGGCTGTTCGACGGGATCCCCCTCGACCGCATGAGCGTGTCGATGACCATGAACGGCGCCGTGCTGCCGATCCTCGCGCTCTACATCGTGGCGGCGGAGGAGCAGGGGGTGACGCCAGACAAGCTCGCCGGGACCATCCAGAACGACATCCTCAAGGAGTTCATGGTCCGCAACACCTACATCTATCCGCCGGGCCCGTCGATGCGGATCATCTCCGACATCTTCGAGTACACCTCGCGGAACATGCCGAAGTTCAACTCGATCTCGATCTCCGGCTACCACATCCAGGAGGCGGGGGCGACGCTCGACCTGGAGCTCGCGTACACGCTCGCCGACGGGGTGGAGTACCTGCGTGCGGGCGTCGGGGCCGGCCTCGACATCGACGCGTTCGCGCCGCGGCTGTCGTTCTTCTGGTGCATCGGCATGAACTTCTTCATGGAGGTCGCCAAGCTCCGCGCCGCCCGCCTGCTCTGGGCCACCCTCGTGAAGGGCTTCGGCGCGAAGAACCCCAAGTCGTTGTCGCTGCGGACGCACAGCCAGACCTCCGGCTGGTCGCTGACCGCGCACGACGTGTTCAACAACGTGGTCCGCACCTGCGTCGAGGCGATGGCCGCCACCCAGGGGCACACCCAGTCCCTGCACACGAACGCGCTGGACGAGGCGCTCGCGCTGCCGACCGACTTCTCCGCCAGGATCGCCCGCAACACCCAGCTGCTCCTCCAGCAGGAGTCGGGGACCGGCAGGGTGATCGACCCCTGGGGCGGCTCCTACTACGTGGAGCGCCTGACCTACGAGCTCGCGCGCAAGGCGTGGGGGCACATCCAGGAGGTCGAGCAGGCGGGCGGCATGGCCCGGGCCATCGGGGAGGGCTTGCCGAAGCTGCGCATCGAGGAGGCCGCGGCGCGGACCCAGGCCAGGATCGACTCCGGCCGCCAGCCGGTCATCGGGGTCAACCTGTTCCGGCCGGAGGCGGACGAGCCCATCGAGGTGCTGAAGGTCGACAACACGGCCGTGCGGAACCAGCAGATCGAGAAGCTGCGCAGGCTCCGCGAGGAGCGTTCGCCCGCTGCGGTGGCCGAGGCGCTCGAGGCGCTGACGAAGGCGGCGGCCGGCGGCGGCAACCTGCTCGAGCTCGCGGTGGACGCCGCGCGCGCCAAGGCCACCGTCGGCGAGATCTCGTACGCGCTGGAGAAGGTCTTTGGACGGCATGCCGCGGAGATCCGTACGATCTCCGGTGTGTACCGCCAGGAGGCGGGCGACGCGGTGGACGAGGTCCGCGCGGCGTGCGCCGCGTTCGAGAAGGCCGAGGGCCGCCGGCCCCGGATCCTGGTCGCCAAGATGGGCCAGGACGGCCACGACCGCGGCCAGAAGGTGATCGCGAGCGGCTTCGCCGACCTGGGATTCGACGTGGACGTCGGCCCGCTGTTCCAGACGCCGGAGGAGGTCGCGCGCCAGGCCGTCGAGGCGGACGTGCACGTCGTCGGCGTCTCGTCGCTGGCCGCGGGGCACCTGACCCTGGTGCCCGAGCTGAAGCGGGCCCTGGCCGGGCTGGGGGCGGACGACATCATGATCGTGGTCGGCGGGGTGATTCCGCCCGGAGACATCGACGAGCTGCGGGCCGCCGGAGCCGCCGCGATCTTCCTCCCGGGCACGGTGATCGCCGACGCCGCCCTCGAGCTGCTCAAGGACCTGTCGGCCGCCCTCCGCCATCCGACGTCGCCGTGACCCCTGACGGCGAGGACTACCTGCGGGGCGTCCTCAAGGGCGACCGGCGCTGGATCGCCCGCGCCATCACGCTGGTGGAGTCCACCAGGGCCGACCACCGCGACCTCGCGCAACGGCTCCTGGTGGAGCTGACCCCCCATGCCGGCAGGGCGCGCAGGGTGGGCGTCTCCGGCGTGCCCGGCGTCGGCAAGTCCACGTTCATCGAGGCGCTCGGCACCTCCCTCACCGCGCAGGGGCACCGGGTCGCCGTGCTCGCGGTCGACCCGTCGTCCAGGCGCTCAGGCGGCAGCATCCTCGGCGACAAGACCAGGATGGCGCGGCTGGCCGCCGACCAGAACGCATTCATCCGGCCGTCGCCGACCGCGGGCACCCTCGGCGGGGTCGCCACGGCCACCCGCGAGGCGATGGTCGTGGTCGAGGCGGCCGGGTACGACATCGTGCTCGTCGAGACCGTCGGCGTCGGCCAGTCCGAGACCGCCGTCGCCGACATGGTGGACACGTTTCTCCTGCTCACCCTCGCCCGTACGGGTGACCAGCTCCAGGGCATCAAGAAGGGCGTCCTCGAGCTCGCCGACGTGATCGCGGTCAACAAGGCGGACGGCGAGTACGAGCAGGCCGCGCGGAAGGCGGCCGCCGAGCTGGCCGGGGCCCTGCGGCTGCTGCGCTCGGCCACGCCCGTCCTCACCTGCAGCGGCATGACCGGCGCCGGGCTCGACGAGCTGTGGCGTCAGATCATCCGCCACCAGGAGGGCGTCGACCTGGCGGCCAGGCGCAGCCGGCAGCAGGTCGAATGGACCTGGGCACTCGTCCGCGACCGGCTCCTCGCGCGGTTGGGGGACAAGGCCGCACCGATCGCGCCCTCGATCGAGCGGCAGGTGCTCGACGGCACCCTCACGCCGTCGCTGGCGGCCGACCGGATCCTCCGGGCCTTCCTGCCGGAGGGAGACATGCCCCCGGATGAGGCCCCGGACGAGCGGGCGGATTGACGCGGCAGGCGTAGGCCGATTGCCGTGCGGGGCGGCACGTTTACTCCCCGGTTGTAGAGATGCCTACCTACGTCGCTGTTAATGCACGATTGCATATTTGCCGAGGTAGAACCCCCGCGGAGACGATCGAGGTGTCGTCGAAGCGGGGAGGCACGATGCATCAGGATCCGATGACGCCGCCGCCGGTCGCACTGGCACTGCGGGAATATCGGGCGCTGCTGGCCGAGCACGGGATCACCTGGGGCGAGCCGCCGGTGTCCTACGTACGTTCGATGCCCTTCCTCCGGTTCCCCGAGGAGGCCAGGCGGATGGCCGTCCCGGATGATCCCGACGGCCTCGACGCCTCCGACGACCCCGGCGTTCTCGGTGAGGCGTTCCGCCTGGCACTCGGCGGACGGCTGCCGGGCGGCCTGACGGCGCTCAGGTTGTCCGAGGACGGGCACCGGCTGGAGACGTCCCGCCCGAGCGCCGTCCTGTCGGCCGACCCGGTGCCCGTCGTCCTGCTCGTCGACTCGGCCCGCGACGCCGGGGCCCTGGTGACCGTCGACGGCGTGCCGTACGAGATCGGGCCGCGCGGCGCCGCGCTGCTGGAGGCCACGAGCGGCGCCGCCGTCACCGTCGACGGCGAGGTGGTCGACCTGGCGGGTGTGACGCGCGCGGCCGTGCCCGCGAGGTTGCGGTTGCGCGCCGGCTTCCCGTGCCGCTGGACCGTGGTCTCGGCCGACGGGCAGGGGTGGTACCCGGAGGGCGCGCCGCGCCGGCGCGACTACCACGACGTGCCGTTCTTCCACGGCGACGACCTCGTGCTCGACGTGCCGGCCGAGCCGGTCACCGTACGCGTCACCCGCGGCATGGAGTACGGCACCGCGGAGACGTCCGTGATCCCCGCGGCGTGGCGGGAGACGGTCGTCGAGCTGACACCGGAGCGGATCTTCGACGCCGCCGCGCGCGGGTGGTACGGCGCGGACCTCCACGTGCATCTCAACTGGGCGGGCGACCTGGTCGCGGGGCCCGCGGACGCGGCCGCGGCGCAGCACGGCGAGGACCTGCACGTCCTCAACCTGGTCGCGGGCAACGTGTCCGGCGAGCGGGTGTACGACCGGGAGGCACTCCAGCACTGGGCGGGCCGTGACCTGCCGTGGTCGGACGCCGTCCACATCGCCCGTATGGGCGTCGAGTACCGCAACGACCTGCTGGGCCACGTACACGCGTTCGGCCTGGCCGCGCCGCCGTCGATCTACCACACGGGCTTCTCCGGTACCCCCGACTGGCCGCCGAACGCCGCGGCCTGCGGCGAACTGCGTGAGCTGAACGCGGTGCTGGGGTACGCCCATCCCTTCCACGGGCGCATCTCCTCGCCGGAGGACGTCATCGCCGACGGGCGCAGGAACTGCGCGGCACTGGCGCTGGTCGTCGACGCCGCGCTCGGCCTGATGGACGGCATGGAGGTGCTGCACTTCTCCGAGCTGACCGGAACGGTGGAGGTCTACCGGAGGCTGATCGGCGCGGGCAACCGGCTCGCCGCGCTGGCGGGCACCGACACGATGCTCTCCTTCACGCGTCAGGACACGGTGTCCAACCCGCCGGGCTGGGAACGGGTCTACGCCCGCACGGACGGCCCCCTGTCGGCCGAGTCGTTCGCCCGTGCCCTGCGGCAGGGCAGGACCTTCGCCACCAACGGCCCCTGGCTGGAGCTCACGGTGGACGGCGGCGAGCCGGGGGACACGCTCGACCTGTCCCCGGGCGACCGGGTGACGATCACGGCCCGCGCGACCGGCCACGGCGTGGAGCGACTGGAGCTCCGGACGGCGGACGGCGTGCTCGCCGCCGGTCAGGCGGGCGAGCTCGTCACCTCCTTCGTCGTGGACGTCCCCACCTACGTCGTGGCGGTGGCGACGGGAGGCGGCCACCCGCTCGCGGCCGACGGTCAGACGTTCGCCCACACCAGCCCGGTCTACCTCGACGTCGCGGGCAGGCACGTCGCACGCCCGGAGGACGTCCGATGGTGCATGAGGTGGCTCGACCTGCTGGAAGACCTCGTGAGCGGTCACGCCAGGCTCGCCGACGCCGCCCAACTCGCCGACCACCTCGACCTCGTCGAGAAGGCCCGTACGGTCTACGCGGAACGCCTGGCCATCTCCGGATGACCGCGCACGAGCGCGCGGGCATCCGGAGATCGGCCGGCGGATCAAGTGAATCGATCAGAGCCGGTCAGAGGTCGAGCTGGGAGCCGCCGAACCGGTCCCGCAGGAACCTGCCCTGGTCCCTGAGCGCCTGCTCGTCGCCCTTGTAGACGGCGTCGGCGATGGTGGCGAGCCCCTTCTCCAGCAGATCGAGCTGGGAGATCAGCTCCTCGTGCGCGCTGCGCTCGCGCTCGCCCCGGCGCGTCAGGGCGTACGACCTCGGCAGGTTGGCGTAGGCCTCCAGGCTCGTCGGGAGATAGTCGCGGATCGCCTGTGACACCACGTGGAGCTGGTCGGGGGAGGAGGTGAGCGCCTCGGCCCTGGCCAGGATGTCCCGCAGGATCCCCGCCAGCCCTCCGACCCTGGCCACGACGTCCTCGGGGAACCGGGCGGCCGACACCTTGGACACGAGCACGTCCAGGTCGGCTCTGAGCTGCCTCGTCTCGACCTCCGCGTGCGAGATCGTCAGCCGCACCCGGTCGGGCGGAGCAAGGAGCGCGCCGACCCCGTACAGCCCGCCGACGACGATGGGCCACAGGGAGCCGGCCAGGCCGACGAAGTGCAGCACGAGGCCGCCGATGGCCAGTGCCGAGCCGACGATGTTCTTCGTCGACCCGAGATAGGCGAGGACCCGGTCACTGGTAGCCACGGATCTCCTTGAACGCCGAGGAGAGGGAGCCCTCCCGGGCGTCGAAGGTGGCACCGCCGGTGAGGGCCGCCACCTTGCCCATCTCCTCCACGTCGCTGTCGCCGAACAGGACCACGAAGGTCCGGACGTTCCGCGGCGTCGTGCCGTAGTACGCGGCGAAGTCCTCGTAGGACGAGCCGTCGGTGTTCTCGCCGTCGGTCATCAGCACGACCGAGGTGAAGTCGCCGTCGCTCGGCTGCAGCGTCACCATGTCGTAGGCGGTCCGGAGGCTGTCGTAGATCGCGGTGCCGCCCTCGGCGGCCAGGCTGTCGCCGTACGACCTGATCTGGCTCAGGACCGCGTCGGGATCACTCTCCGGCACCGTGAACGTCCGCGGCACGCCGGGGCGGGCGTTGAACGGCAGCAACGTGACGGTCTCCCGATCGCGGAACCGGGAGAACTGGCCGGACGCGGAGGTGTCCGCACCGGTCAGCGTGCTGAGGGCCTGCTTGAGCGCGGCGATCCTGTCACCGCCCATCGAGCCGGAGGTGTCCAGGACGAACAACGTCCGCGAGGGACGGCGCACCTGGTTGAGATACGCGCTGATCAGTTCGTCGGCGGCGCTGCGCCGGTTGGGGAAGGGCAGCTCCACGAGCTGCGCCGAGCCGAACCTCTGGTCGGGCCGCACCTCGGGCACGATCGGCCGCCGGAAGGTGGTCGTCATGATCTTGCGCTGGACGTCCGGCGTGCGCAGCCAGGTCGCGAGCTTGCCGTACAGGTCCTTCCTGGTGGAGGAGGCGAGGAGCGTGAGCGGATAGTCGGCGGTCACCACCCCGTCGCTCGGATAGATGATCGTGAGCGGCTCCTTGACCCTGCCCTCCAGGCCGAGCAGCACCGACTCGTAGTTGATCAGCCCGTCGACGGACTCCTGCTTCGCGTACGCGTCGGCCAGCCAGCCCGACGAGCCCGCGGTCAGGGTCTGGGCGGAGAAGAACTCCTTGAGCTTCGGCGTCGCGGCCGCGATCTGCGCCCGGTCCAGCGCCTCACCGGCGTCGGACAGGGCGGCGGTCACCCCGACCAGGGCGGAGAAGCCCGAGTTGGACGACGCGGGATTGGTCATGCCGAAGGTGAACTTCTTCTCCCTGGCGGCGGTCGCGATGTCCGCCCAGGTGACCTGCTTGGTGTCCCAGCCGAGGGCGTGGGCCTTGCTCTGCTTCAGCCCCAGCAGGACGGGAGAGACCATGACCTTGGTCTGCGTCGACAGCCGGGCGGGCGCCCCGTCGATCAGCGAGAGGTAGCGGTTGGAGGAGAACCAGGTGGCGTCGTAGTGGCCGTCCGCGCCGCCGCTCGCCACCTGCTCGGCGCCGTCGAGGGTGCCGGTGTAGGTCAGGCTGACCCGGACGCCGACCGCCCCCGCGGCCTCCTTCAGCAGCGGTTCGAGGTCCTTGACCTCGCTGCCGGCGAGCACACGCAGGACGTCGGGGCCGTCCTGCTTGGCCGGGTCCTGCTCGTCGCCCGAGCAGGCCGCCGTCGCGGACGCGAGGAGCAGCGCGAGCGCGGCGGCGGCGATCCGCCTGCCCGTCAACAGACTCATGCGCCGATCGCCTCGTCGCCGCGGCGCGCGCGCTCGAGGTAGGTCTTCGCGTGGTCGAGTTCGACGGTCAGGCTGTCGACCGTCACGGCCATGTTCTCGACGGCCTTCGCCTTGAACGAGTCGATCATGTCCATGGTCGAGTAGATGTTGTCGAACGCCTTGCGCAGCGCGTCCATGTCCACCGTGGTGGAGGCCGCCTGCGTCTGGATCTGGCCCGCCTGGGTGCGCAGCATCTCGCTGGTCGCGAGGATCAGGTCCGACGTCGTGGCGTTGAGCGCCGAGATCTGGTCGAGCACGAGCTTCTGGTTGGCGAGCGCCTGGGCCACCGTGACGGCCGTACGCAACGCCGAGATCGTCGTGGTGGTGGCGCGGTCCACGCCCTTGATGAGCTCGAGGTTGTTCTTGCGGATCAGGTCGAGCGCGAGGTAGCCCTGCGCGGAGACGGCGAGCTGGGTCAGCAGGTCCTGGTGCTTCTGCCGCACACCGAACAGGGCGTCGGAGCGCAGCGCCGTCGCCTTCTCCTGGTCGGTCAGCTCGATCTCGTTGATCTTCTGTTCCAGCGCGGAGTCGAGCGCCGCCGCGAGCACCGCGTACTCCTGCAGCTTGGTCATCGACTCCCAGAGGTTCGCCTTCTCGCCCTCGATGGCGGCGTTGTCCTTGAGCAGCTCGTCCTGGCCCGACTTCAGGGCCCGGATGATGTCGTCTATGTGCTTCTGCGCGCTCTGGTACTTGGCGAAGTAGTCACGCAACCTGTCGCCGAAGGGGATGAGGCCGAGCAGCCGTCTGGTCCCGCTGGTGGCCTGCTTGGGGTCGAGGTCCACAATCGTGCGGCGCAGCGCGACGAGCTGGTTGGCCACCTGGACCTGGCCGTCGGCGCCCTCGCCCTTCGCCGAGGCCAGCGCGGCCACCGGCCGCTTCAGCATGCGGTTGGCGACCTGCGAGGACGCTCTGATCTCGGAGTCGCCCATCGAGGAGATGTCGTGCACCTTCTTGGTGAACTCCGGCGACCGCGGGTCGATCGCGGCGAGCTCGTCGGCGAAGCCCGCCGCCTTCTGTGCCAGCTCGGTGCCGCGCTCGGCCGGCAGCGGCAGCATCGTGGCAGCCTTCTCAGCCGGCACCGCCGCCACGGGAGCGGGCGGAGTCAGCACCAGGTCG
Organism: Planotetraspora kaengkrachanensis; assembly: GCF_016862895.1. Taxonomy (GTDB): domain Bacteria; phylum Actinomycetota; class Actinomycetes; order Streptosporangiales; family Streptosporangiaceae; genus Planotetraspora; species Planotetraspora kaengkrachanensis. The sequence continues at coordinate 47,314 of NZ_BONV01000046.1, forward strand.
TTGGACACTGTTCGGTTCTCCTTTGGGGTGGTTCACGAGGAGGGCTTGCCGCCGGCCAGGTAGCGCTGCTCGATGGTGGAGATCAGCCGCTCCAGGTGGTCGTAGGTGGGCGGCTCGACCACGTCGACGAGGCTCGCGGGGATCGCGGCCTTGGACGAGGCCACCAGGTCGGCGAAGACCTTCGGGTCCGCGGTGCGGAAGCCGTACCGTGTCTCCAGCCGGGCCAGTTCCTGGTCCTCCTGAAGCAGCCTGCCGACCTCGGCGGCCTGGTCGTTGAACGGCACGAGCGTGTGCTTGCTGAGCACGGTCGGGGACGGATAGAGCAGCCGCATGTCCGGCCGGATGGCCCCGTCGCCGGCGAACAGGTGGGAGGCGTACTGCGCCTCGTAGATCACGACCATCGGCGTCTTGCCCACGCCCATCGCGAGGTAGTCCTCGAACGGGGCCTCGCTCGACGACTCCGAGTATCCCTGGTCGAGGAACAGCGGGGAGATCGTCTGCGCGACCTTCGCGGTCTGCGCCGAGGAGTTCACGACGTCGTCGCCGTTCGCGACGTAGCTGGTGATGGCCAGGTACATGGCCGCGGAGTTGGACGTCCGCACGTCGGTGGTGGTGAGCAGGACGCGCTTGCGCGCAGGGTAGGCCGTGTTCCCGGGCAGGGCATCCCATCGAGTGCCTTTGGCAACCAGATCCAGATATTTCTGCACATCTAGCACCTGGTAGCCGGAGCCGGAATCGCTGACCACGCCCGCCTTCGTCAGCACGTCCACGATCGGCTCGAAGGTGGCTATCGCCATCGGCGAATAGAAGGGCGAAAAGGTGCGTGAGGCCTTGCGATCCTGCTTGATCTTCTCCGCCGCGGGAACGCTGGACGGGAAGGCGAAGTCGTATTTCCCGAGGTCGACAGAGGTGGCGATCTGCCTCGATCCGGCCGCGTCCACCTCGACGCGCAGGCCGTGTTTCGCGAAGGCGGCCTTGACCTGCGGATCGTCGAAGAAAGGCTTCTTTTCCGACCCGATGACGCCACGAACAGTGGCGAGATCCTTCGTGCCGCCCCCGCCTTCGTCGCCCCCGCCGCCCAGGACGAGGGCCACCACGACGGCCCCGCCGAGGAGCAGCGCCAACCCGACGCCGACCCATCGTTTCATTCGTGTTCCTTCGTGCACTCCCGTAGGCCGATCGGCCCGCAACCCGAATTATGCAGCAACGAATAAGTCGTTGTGCGATCTCGGGGTTAAACGGAAATTAGTGGTGCACGAAGAGAAAGAGGCCGTCAGAAGAATTCAGTCGCCGTTAACTGAATTTTCATGTGAATAGCGCGCGGCCCCAGAAATCGCCCCCGTCCGTCACGCCGGGCGGGCACGCGAACAGGCCGGTGGAGACGTGCTGGATGTATTCGTTCAGCGAGTCCTTGCCGGCGAGTTCCATTTGGATGGGGACGAACTGCTTGCGCGGATCACGCTGGTAGGCCATGAAGAACAACCCGGCGTCGAGCCGGCCGAGGCCGTCGGACCCGTCGACGAAGTTGTAGCCGCGCCGCAGCAGGCGGGCGCCGCCGTGGATGGACGGGTGCGCCAGCCGTACGTGCGCGTCGGCCGCGATGACGGGCAGGCCGTCCGGGCCGGTCTTCGCGAAGTCGGGCTGGTCGAACTCGTTCTTTCCGGTGAGCGGGGCGCCCTTGCCCTTGTCCCGGCCGAAGATCGCCTCCTGCTCGCCGAGCGAGGTGCGGTCCCAGGTCTCGATGTGCATGCGGATCTTGCGGGTGACCAGGTAGCTGCCGCCGTCCATCCACGCGGGTCCATCGCCGGGGGCCGACCAGACGTGGTCGGCCAGCATCGAGGTGTCCTCGAGCTTGATGTTCTCCGTCCCGTCCTTGAACCCCATCAGGTTGCGCGGCGTCGCCTGCGCCCGGGAGGTCGAGGACGTACGGCCGAAGCCCAGCTGCGAGTAGCGGACCGACACTCTGCCGAAGCCGATCCTCGCCAGGTTGCGGATCGCGTGCACGGCCACCTGGGGGTCGTGCGCGCATGCCTGCACGCAGATGTCCCCGCCGGAGATGTCGGCCGAGATCTTCTCCCCCGGGAAGGCGGGCAGATCGGCCAGCGCCGCAGGCCGGAGATCGGCCAGCCCGAACCGCTTGTCGAACAGCGACGGGCCGAAGCCGACGGTAAGGGTCAGCCCGGACGCGGGCAGGCCGAGCGCCTCGCCCGTGTCGTCCGGCGGCGCCTCGGGTGACCCGCCGACCGCGCCGAACGTCCCCGCGTCCTTCCCCTGGGTCATCCGCGCGGCCGCGGACGTCCAGTCCTGGAGCAGGTCGACGAGTTCGGCGCGGTCGGAGGTGATCACGTCGAACGCGACGAAGTGAAGCCGGTCCTGGGCGGGCGTGGTGATGCCCGCCTGGTGGGCCCCATAGAACGGGAACGGGTCGGCCGTGGACGCGGCGTGCGCCACCGGCTCGTCGATCAGGGAACGGGTCACCACGGCCCCGGCGCCCGCCGCGGCCACACCCGCGACCCCGGCGGCCCCGAGGCCGAGCAACCCGCGCCGGCTGATCCGGCTCACTGGGCGATCACCGCCGCCACCTTGCTGATCGGCTCGGCCAGCGCGTTGATCGTGTCGGAGAGCTTCTTCAGGTCGTCCTTGGACAGCTCGTTGTGCAGCTTCCATCCGTCGCCCTGGCGGTGCGCCTCCAGAGCGGCCTCCGCCGCGGCGAACTTCTCGTCGAGGGTCTTCACGAGCGCGGGGTCGCGCTCCTCGAGAACCGGCCGCAGCGACTGCACGGCCGCCTGGGAGCCCTGGAGGTTCGCGTCGAAGTCCCACAGGTCGGTGTGCGAGTAGCGGTCCTCCTCACCGGTGATCTTCCCGGTGGCCACCTCGTCGAGGAGCTCCTTCGCGCCGTTGCCGAGCTGCACGGGGGACAGCTCGGCGGCGTTCGCCTTCTGCACGATCGTCGTGACGTCCGCGATCAGCTTGTCGGCCAGCGGGCCGTCCTTGCTGATGTCCTTCTCGACCCACAGGTCCTTCTCGATCCTGTGGTAGCCGGTCCACTCCTGGCCCGCCTCGACGTCGTTCTCCCGGGCGTCGATGGCCGGGTCGAGATCGCCGAACACCTCGGCCACCGGCTCGATGCGCTCCCAGTAGGTCCTGGCGACCGGGAACAGACCCTTGGCCTTGTCGATGTCGCCGGCCTTGACGGCGTCGACGAACTCCTGGGTCTTGGTGAGCAGCGTCTCGGACTGGGTCTTCACGTACCGCTTGTAGCTGGCGGTGGCGTCGGCCAGCGCCGCGTCGTCGGTCAGCGGCTTGTGCTCACCCGTCACCGTGAGCGGGTTGCGGATGCCGTTGCCGATCATCCCCGGCTTGCAGGCGGTCTCGTACGTGCCCGCGGGCAGTTCGACGATGACGTCCCGGGTGAGGCCGGGGACGATGTTCTCCACCTCGCCCATCACGCGGTCGCCCGCGGCGTAGACGTAGAACTCGGTGACCTTGCTGCCGCCGTTGGTGACGGTGAACGTCGACGTGCCGGCGGGAAGCTGGGTCGCGCCGACCTTGCATTCGGTGTCGTTGGCCGCGACGGCGATCTTGTCGGGCTTGGCCGCGCCGGTCGACGCGGCGGTGGGCGTTTCAGCACTGGAGCACGCCGCGGCGAGAAGCCCAAGGGAAGCGATGGCGACTGCGACGGCGGGGGTGGTGCGCATCAGGTACTCCGGAAGATGAGGAACGAATGTCAGGCGGCGGTGACGGGGGGAGTGGGGGACTTCGCCGCGGGGCTGGCCGGTCGCCGACCGGCGGGAAGGAGGAACAGGACGAGGACCGGCACGGCGTAGACGACCCAGGCGACGGTCTCCAGGACCGTGGGCTGAGCGGTGATGTTGAACATGCCGCTGAGCAGCGCGGAATACCACGCGCTCGGGTCGAGGACGCCGCTGATGTCGAAGGCGTGGGTGGCCAGGCCGCCCACCACGCCCGACTCCTGCAGGTCGTGGACGCCGTACTTGAAGATGCCGGCGGCCACGAGGATCAGCAGGAGCCCGGTCCACGTGAAGAACTTGGTGAGGTTGATCCGCAGCGCGCTGCGGTAGATGCCCCAGCCGAGCGCGACGGCCGTCAGCAGCCCGAGGCTGATGCCGATCAGGGGGGTCGCGGTGGTCGTCGCACCCTGAACCGCGGCGAACCACAGCAGCGTGGTCTCCAGGCCCTCACGCGCGACGGTGAGGAAGGCCATGACGACGACCGCGCCCGCGCCGAGCTTGAGCGCCTCGCTCAGCTTCTCGCGGAGCTCGCCGGACATCCGGCGGGCGGCCGTCCGCATCCAGAAGACCATGAAGGTCACGAACACCGTGGCGGCCAGGGACGTCACGGCGTCGAAGAACTCGTGTTGCTGCGAGTTCAGATGCGCGGCGGTGTAGGTGAGCAGCGCGCCGAACCCCACGGAGAGCGCCACGGCCGCGCCGACGCCCGCCCACACGAGGGGAAGTCTGTCGCGACGGTCGCTCTTGACCAGAAAGGCGACCAGAATGGAGACCACCAGCGTGGCCTCCAGGCCTTCTCGGAGGCCGATCAGGTAACTCGCGAACACTTTCGCCCTCCGAGGATGGGGGTTAGCCTCACCTAAATTAGGTCAGGGTTACCTTACTCGCAAGGGGCGGCCGTCGATGTGACAGGGGGGTCCACTGTCACTCCTGGGTCACCTGGGACTGTCCGCCGGGGCAGCGGAACGATCAGCCCGGGAGGTGTCCGTATCGACACTTCCCATTCATTGACACACCCTGACCGATCCGGAAAAAGTGGTGTGGTGATCACCTCTCGCCTCACCGTCGCGTCCCTGGCCGCGATGCTCGCTCTGACGGCGTGCACCGGCAACGACGGCTCCGGCTCCCTGACGGAGGCGGGCTCCTCCTCCCAGGCCTCGCAGCAGTCCGAGGCGTCGCAGCCCCCCGCGCAGACCGCTCCCGCGGGGATGACCCCCGAGGCGTACCAGGCCGATCTGGACACCGCGGGCAAGCCCGTCGGAGCGGCCCTGTCCGCCATCGCGAAAGCCCGGACCTTCAAGTCGCTCGACCAGCGGCTCCAGCAGGCGCAGGACGCCGTCGACGGTGCCGTTGACCGGCTCGGCGACCTCCAGGCGCCCGCTGAGACGGTCGCGGAGCACGCCGGCTACGTCGAGGCGCTGCGCAGTATGGACGACGAGTTGGTCACGCTGCACGACGCGATCAGCGACCAGTCCCTGTGCACCTCAAGTGCCGTGCTGGCCCGGCTCGGCCGATCGGACGAGTTCACCGGTCTCAAGGAGGCGGGCGCGGCCCTCGCGGACAAGGGCGACTACGGCAGCGCCGCGATCGGGCTCAAGCCGCCCAAGGAGCGCAGCCGCCGCCTCAGCTCCGGGACCGTGCTGACCTCACGGATCCGCGGCGGCCGCGGAAGCCTCACGGTCAAGAACGGGGGCTCGCAGGACGGCGTCGTCACCCTGCTCAAGGGCAAGCAGAAAGCCGTCAGCGTCTACGTGCGGAAGAAGTCGTCGGCCAAGGTCTCCAACATCAAGGACGGCAGCTACCGCGTCTACTTCACCACCGGGGTCGACTACGACCGCACGGCGCGCGCGTTCACCCGGAACTGCACCTTCCAGCGGTTCGACGACTCGTTGCCGTTCCGCACGACGTACACGGCCACGCAGATCCGCTGGAGCGTCTGGACGATCACCCTCAACCGGGTCAAGGGTGGTAACGCGCGCTCCAGCGCCGTGAACCCGGACGACTTCCCGACCTGATGGGGGTCCCCGCACACGGGGTGCGGGGCAGGACGTGAAAAGGCCGCGGTCGCCAGGACCGCGGCCTTTCTCATGAAGTCCGGGGGCTCAGCTGGAGAAGAGCATTCCCACCCAGCTGCGGTTGCGGTGACCGTGGTGACCGTAGTGCCCGCCGTGCCCGCCGTGCGGGGCTCCCCAGGCGGGTCCGCCGTGGGCGGGAGGCGGGGGCGCGTACTGCTGCTGCGCCCACTGGGTCTCCATCCGGGTCAGCGACTCCAGCTCGCCGTAGTCGAGGAAGATCCCCTTGCAGTTGTCGCACTGGTCGATGTGGATCCCGTTACGGTCGAACGTCCGCATGTGGCCCCGGCACTTGGGACACTCCATTACTAACCCTCTCCCTGTCGTCTGTCGCCGGCCGCCGCGACGATCCTCCCGCAGGAGGACACCAGCGCCGCGGCCACGTCGTCGAGTGCGCTTCCCGCTCTCATGGCCGTGACCGTGGCCGTCGCGGCCAGTTGGACGGTCAACGCCCGAGCCGGCAGGTCGAGTTCCCGCCAGGGATCGTCGGCTGACACGGCGGTTCCCCCCGCACCGGCATATGCGGACAAAAAGGTGTGCCACGACTCGGGATCGAGCAGCCCGGCTGCGAACCATGCCGCGGGACGCGCGAGGTCCCACGCGGGATCGCCCACGCCCAGGTCGTCCGGGTCGATGAGCAGCCACGCGCCCTCATGGCGTACGAGTTGGCCGAGATGCCAGTCGCCGTGCGTCAGGGCGACTCGGCTCCCGTGCGACGGCGCGGTACGCCGATCGACGGCGTGGCGTTCGCGGTGTTCGGCGGTGGGGTGTTCGGCGGTGGGGTGTTCGACGCCGGGGTGTTCGGTGGCGGGGTGTTCGGTGGCACGGTGTTCGGTGGCGGGGTGTTCGGTGGCGCGGACGTCGGCAGAGGGACGGCCGTCGGAGTGGCGGTCGGCGGTGCGCAGGTCGGCGGCGTGCAGCGGTTCGGCGAGAGTCCGGTACGCCTCCCGGATCTGGCGGGTCTCCGGCGAGTCGCCGACCTGGCCGAGCTCGGCCATGGCCCGGACCAGTCGTCCGGGACCGCCCGCCGGTGGCATCCCGCTGGGCGGAGGACTCGCGTGCAGGCGTGCCAGCAACCGCGCCCCCGACTCCCATGCGTCCTGCGGCATCGTGCCGTCGGCGAGGTCGTCGGGGGAGAGGGCCTCGCCCGCCGGCCAGATCGTGACGAGCCGCCCGCCCGCGTGTTCGGCGCGTTCGGCCGGGCCGAGGGGGGCGAGCATCACTCCCGGCAGCCCGTGGGCGGCGTCCAGGCGGCGGCGCAGATCCCGCTCGGAGGTGCCGGGCGGGTAGGCCTTGACGACCACGTCGCCGACCCGCACGACCAGCACGCGGGTGTCCTTCAACACCGTCACGGGGCCGTTGCCTGGCGCGAGCCGTACGAGTTCGTCAACGAGGGTCGCCGAAGCGGCGTCTTCCCTCAACATGGTCAGCGGACGGGGGCGGGGAGATGCTGATCCTTCACCGCTCTAGCCTAGGGTGCCGATATGAAGATTGGCTTTGCCGCTCCGGTCTCTGGTTCGTGGGCCACGCCGGACAACATGAAGCGGATAGCGGCCCAGGCCGAAGACCTCGGCTACAGCGGGCTGTGGACCTTCCAGCGGTTGCTGCACCCGGCGGAGAACCCGATGGCGCCGGCCTACCGCAGCGTGCAGGACCCCACCGTCGTCCTGTCGTTCCTGGCGGGGATCACCGAGCGGATCCGCCTGGGCGTCGCCATCATGAACCTGCCCTTCTACTCTCCGGCGCTGCTGGCCAAGCAGCTCGCCACCCTGCAGATCGTGTCCGGCGGCAGGCTGGACGCGGGCTTCGGGCTCGGCTGGCTCCCCGAGGAGTTCGTCGCCTCCGGCGTCTCGATCGAGCGCCGCGGCAAGCGGGGAGAGGAGGCGATCGAACTGATCCGGAGGTTGTGGACCGAGGACCTGGTCCAGCACGAGGGCGAGTTCTACGAGATGCCCCCGGCCAACCAGGACCCCAAGCCGTCCACGCTGCCGGCGATCCTGCTGGGCGGAACCGCTCCGGTGGCCCTCAGGCGGGTGGGACGGCTGGCGGAGGGCTGGATCAGCTCCAGCCGCGCCGACCTTTCGAAGATCGACGAGCAGATCTCGATCGTGAAGGAGTCCGCCCAGGAGGCCGGGCGGGACCCGGAAGCTCTGCGGTTCATCGTCCGCGGGGTCACCAAGCCCGGCAAGGAGGCCGGGGGACCGCTGGCCGGGCCGTACGCCAAGATTCGCGAGGACATCGAGACGCTCGCGGCCAAGGGAGTGACCGAGGTGTTCCACGACCTCAACTTCAACCCCGAGTTCGGCAACCCCCTCGCCGACCCCGTGGAGGCGATGCGCCGGGCCGAGGAGGCGCTGGAAGAGCTCGCCCCCTCGTCCTGAAGGACGTTCCCACGTCGTGACGGGCGTCCCTGTCCTCGACAGGGGCGCCCGTTCCCGTCAGGTCAGGGCCTCACGCCAGGCCGTACGCCTTGGCGATGAGCTCGTAGGACCGCCGGCGCACCGCGGCGCTGTGGACCATGGTCGTGATCATGAGTTCGTGGGCGCCGGTGCGCTTGCGCAGCTCCTCCAGACCGCTCCGGACCGTCTCCGGACTGCCGTACACCGTGGTGGACAGGCGGTCGCGGACGAACTCGGCCTCCAGCGGCGAGTACGCGTACTCCTGCGCGGCCTCCGGCGTCGGGAACCGGCCAGGGCGGCCGGACCGCAGGCGCAGGAACGACAGCGCGCTCGGCATGACCTGGCGCAGAGCCTCCTCGTCGGTGTCGGCCGCGACGGCGGCGACCCCGATCAGGCAGTACGGCTCGTCGAGCACCTCGGACGGCTGGAAGGTCGACCGGTAGAGGTCCAGCGCAGGCTCGGTGTTGGCGGCGCTGAAATGGTGCGCGAAGGCGAACGGCAGGCCGAGCAGGCCGGCGAGTTGCGCGCTGAAGCCGCTCGAGCCGAGGAGCCAGATCGGCGGACGGGTGGGCCCGGAGGGCACCGCCTGGATCTTCGCGTACGGGTGCCCGTCGGGGAAGGAGCCGTCGAGGAAGCCGGTGAGCTCCGCCAGCGCGCGGGGGAAGTCGTCCGGATCCACCTCGGCCGATCGGCGCAGGGCGTTGGCGGTCGCCATGTCGGTGCCGGGCGCACGGCCGAGTCCGAGATCGATGCGCTCGGGGTGCAGCGCGTGCAGCGTTCCGAACTGCTCGGCGACGACCAGTGGCGCGTGGTTGGGCAACATGACGCCGCCGGACCCGATGCGGATCGTACGGGTCGCCGCCGCGAGGTGAGCGATGACGACGGCCGGAGACGAACTGGCGATGCCGGGCATGCCGTGGTGCTCGGCGACCCAGATCCGGTGATAACCCCACTCCTCGGCGCTGCGCGCCAGCTCCGTGGCGTCGGCGAGCGACTCCGACGGGGAGCTTCCCTCACTTACGGTCGCCAGCTCCAGAATCGACAGCGGAACCTCAGCCGACCCACGCGGCACACCACGGATGTTGTCCTTGCCCATGGAGGGGGCAACCGGCCGCCGGCTCCGGATATTTCGTCTTGGGAGCTTGTTTCGCTGGTTCCGTCTACGTTTCTGATGTCGCCTACGGATTTTGCGGTGCTTCCGGTGCTTCCGGTGCGTCTGGGGCGTCTGGGGCTTCCGGTGCTTCCGCTGCTTCGGGAGCGAGGTCGGCGGCACCCTGCTCGCCGGCTTCGCCTGTCGCCCGGAAGAGGCGGACTCCTGGACCCAGGCGGATCTCCGGTTATGCCCGAGTCACGCCGAACTGACATGCTGGGCACATGAGCGAGCGAAAGCCGATCGAGTCCTGGCTGTCCGACATGGACGGCGTTCTGGTCCACGAGGGCCAGCCCGTGCCGGGCGCCGACGAGTTCATCAAGCGTCTGCGCGAGTCGGGGAAGCGGTTCCTCGTCCTGACGAACAACTCGATCTACACACCCAGGGACCTGTCCGTACGGCTGCGCGCGGCGGGGCTCGAGGTGCCGCCGGAGGCGATCTGGACCTCGGCGCTCGCGACCGCGAAGTTCCTGGCCGCTCAGCGGCCCGAAGGCTCCGCCTACGTGATCGGCGAGGCGGGCCTCACCACGGCGTTGCACGAGGTGGGCTACGTGCTGACCGACCTCGATCCCGACTACGTCGTGCTCGGCGAGACGCGGACGTACAGTTTCACCGCGATCACCCGGGCCATCCGGCTGATCGACAACGGCGCCCGGTTCATCGCGACCAACCCCGACGCCGTCGGGCCGTCGAACGAGGGCTCGCTGCCCGCCTGCGGCGCCGTGGCCGCCATGATCACCAAGGCCACCGGGGTCGAGCCGTACTTCGTGGGCAAGCCCAACCCGATGATGATGCGCAGCGCGCTCAACCAGATCGACGCGCACAGCGAGACCACGGCCATGATCGGCGACCGGATGGACACCGACGTGGTCTGCGGCATCGAGGCCGGCCTGCACACGTTCCTCGTCCTCACCGGGGTGACCCAGAAGGACCAGATCGACCGGTACCCGTTCCGGCCGTCCAACGTGGTCAACTCGGTGGCGGACCTCATCGACCTGGTCTGAACCCTGATGATCGCCGCGTATCGGGGGTGGCCTGCATCGGCGGGGCCATGAGGTCGGGGCGTCTACCGATAACTGTCAGGACCTGGCAGGTACGTATGTGACGCTGGGCCGTATGAATCGCGTGTACCTCGAGCTCGGGCCCAAGAAGGTCTTCGCCTGCTCGGTCGACTGGCCGGGGTGGTGCAGGATCGGCAGGTCCGAGGAGGCGGCCGTCGAGAACCTGATGCACTACGTCGGGCGATACCGCGTCATCGCGACCCGGGCCGGCCTGAACTTCGACCCCGGTGACCCCGTGGTGGTCGATCGGGTCGCGGGCGACTCGACCACTGATTTCGGCGCACCCTCCGCCTCGCCCGGCTTGGACCTCGATCGGGTGCCCGAGGACGAGGCCGCTCGGGCCGTGGCGTTGATCCAGGCCGCCTGGTCCGTGTTCGCGGAGGTCTCCGCGGACTCTCCCGAGGAGTTGCGCAAGGGCCCGCGAGGAGGCGGCCGCGATCGCGACAAGATGGTCTCCCACGTGATCGAGGCCGAGCGGGCGTACGCCAGGAAGATCGGTGTGCGGCACAAGCCCCTGAAGGACGACGCGGCCCTCGCCGCCATGCGGAAGGAGATCTCCGACGTACTCGGCCGTCCGTGGGAGGGAGGGCTGGTGATCGAGCGAGGCTGGTCGGCTCGGTACGCGGCCCGCCGCATCGCCTGGCATGTCATCGACCACATCTGGGAGATGGAGGATCGGGCGACGTGAAGGGCGGAAGCGTCTCGGGTGCTCCTGCCTTGGGTCGGGGCCTCCCGGGCGTCGGGTTCTATGAGAGCGGCTTGGGCCGGTGCTCCGCGAGGCTCGGGCCCTAGCCCGATTTCGGACCGTCGCGCGTCACTCGTGACGTGGCCGTCCCGTCCGCTCCGTACACTCCGGCGATGCTCTGGGAAGCGGAGAGTCGACGATCGGCATGATGGCCGCGCGGCACCAGTTCGACGGGCTCACCGAGCGGGCGCAGAATCCCACGGCGGCGGTGTGGTGCACGGTCCCGTCGACACCCATGGAACACCGGGACCTTCGCGCGTGACCGATTCGAACGGATGCACCGTCATATACACGGTCCGACGCGCGGCACGAGCTCGACGAACGTTTCAGCGCGATGATGCGGGCTCCTGAGGTCGAAGTTTGAGTGCGCGATGAGCTGGCACCCAGGCGGGGCGCGTGCTCGCACGGTATGCGCCCAGGGCCCGCGAGGCGGATGCATACCTGGGAAGGCGTTGCACCCATGCGGCACGCACCAGCCGGTGCGCGCTCAGTCGGCATTCACGCGGCGTGGGTTCATGTTCTTCGGGGTTGGTCGGGTGGGTTCGGGGTGGTGTTCGTTTGTCGTCCTGCCGCGTGGTCGGGTTTGGGGGTGGGGGTGCTGCGGCGGTAGCGGCGGCCGGTGTAGGCGTAGGCCCAGCGGTCTTTGCCGTCGCGA
>NZ_BONV01000047.1 GCF_016862895.1 Planotetraspora kaengkrachanensis
TGATCGCTAGGGGCGTTCTGGCTGTTCAGGTGTTGCGGTCGTGTTTGGCGGTTGGTGCCACCGTTGGTCGGCGGGCACCCCGGGGTGGCTAAATGCCGCCCGGCGGCTCCCATTCGACAAGCTCGATCGTGAACGACACGATCACACCGGTCGGCCGGAGGCCGGGCAGGTCCGTCTCGGGGTCGTGCCGCCTCAGGACGAGGTCGACGGCCGCGTCGTCGCGGCCCAGTGCGATGAAGTCCGCGTCGATCAGGGTCTCGCGGAATCCGAGGTGAGAGGTGAAGAACTTGCTGGAAGCGTGCCGCGCTCAGAGCTTCAGCGAGATCGCCAGAAGCCGATCCGGCGGCGCCGCCCGGCTTACGCCTAACCCACGTTGGCGCGGCGGGCCGTACTGAACCGGCGTTGGTAGGCGGCGGGGCTGATCGACAGCTGCCTGCCGAAAACCCGTCGCATGCTTTCGTAACTGGGGAACCCGGCGAGAGTCGCGGCCTGCGTCGCGGTGTGTCCTTGATCGAGCAGAGCCCTGGCCAAGTCGAACCGGATGTTCTCCACGTAGCGGGCCGGCGTCGTGGACAGTTCGTCGCGGAAGAGCCGGGTGAGGTGCCGGGTGCTCACGTTGAGGTGTTTCGCGAGTTCACCGAGCGAGTGGTCCGCGCAGGGATCCGCCGTCACCAAGTCGGTGATCTTACGGAGAGCCGGCGAGCGGGGCGGCGATCCCTGCAGCGGTGCGGAGAACTGGGACTGGCCGCCCGCACGCTGCATGTACACCACCAAGGCGCGGGCGACGTCACGCGTCAGGTCAGGCCCGTGGTCGTCTTCGACGAGAGCGAGCGCCAGATCGATGCCGGCCGTCACCCCTGCCGACGTGTAGGTGGCGCCATCGCGAACGTAGATCGCGTCGGGATCGACGCGGCACGTCGGGCACCGGGCGGCGAGCTCGTGCGCGACCTTCCAGTGCGTGGTCGCGCGCTTGCCGTCGAGGAGTCCGGCGGCGGCGAGGACGAACGCGCCGGTGCAGATCGACGCGACCCGGCCGGCCACGGCCGCCGGTATCCGCGCGGCGTCCGCCAGGTCGCCGGGGACACGAGCTCGCGGATAGAGGTCGGACCCGGCCACCAGTAACGTGTCGAAAGCCGGCTCCGAGGAGACGGCGCCGTCGACCGCGATCCGGACCCCGAGGTTCGACGTGACGCCCGCACCGGTCGGCGACAGCAGCACGATCCGGTAGTCGGCACCGAACCGGTTCGCCTCCTTGAACACCTCCGCGGGACCGGCGACGTCCAGCAACGTCACTCCGTCATAGACGAGGATCGCGACGCCATGGGGGGCGGCGTTCACCACTCCGGTCCCTCCGCAGCCGGATCCGCGCGGTGACCGGCCGGACCCGGCGGCACCGACCGCCGTCGGGTCCGGCGACGCAGAAGGCATGGACACCATTCATTGGTAGCACACCGTCACCGGAGATCACGGAGTGCCTCCAGGGCGGGGTTGCTCAACCGGCAGCGGGCGCCGAAGCCGCCCCTGCGACCGCCCCGGGTGGCTTCGGCGTGCCGTGGCGGGGTGCGGGTCGTCACGAGAGTCAGCACACGGCTGCGATTTCGCCATGTCCAGATATGGGTGGTTCCTGGCCGGACGAAGGCGGCGCCGCACGCCGATCGGTGGAGAGCCTAGAAGTCGGACACCCCCGTGCTGAGCCGCCAGACCACCGACGAACCCTCTTGAAAGGACTCGAGCATGCGAGCGATCACCGTGCGAGAGCGTGACGCGGGTGTCTGCGGCCTCACCCTGACCGACGTGCCCTACCCCCACGCTGCGGAAAACGACGTCATCGTGCGCGTACACGCCGCGGGCTTCACCCCCGGTGAGCTCGACTGGCCGGCAACGTGGTCCGATCGTGCCGGCCGCGACCGGACACCCAGCATCCCCGGGCACGAGCTGTCCGGAGTCGTGGTCGAGCTCGGCTACGGAACCACCGGCCTCACCGTTGGCCAGCGGGTGTTCGGACTGACCGACTGGGCCCGCGACGGATCCCTGGCCGAATACACCGCGGTGGAGGCACGCAACCTCGCCCCCCTCGCGGCCGACATCGATCACACCGTGGCCGCCGGGCTGCCCATTTCCGGCCTGACCGCATGGCAGGGCCTGTTCGACCACGCCCACCTCACGACCGGCCAGACCGTCCTCATTCACGGCGCCGCGGGCGGCGTCGGCTCGATCGCCGTCCAACTCGCGCGAGAGGTGGGCGCCCGCGTGATCGGCACCGGACGAGCCGACGACCGTGATGTCGCGCTCGGCCTCGGCGCGCAGACCTTCCTCGACCTGGGCGCCGACGATTTGCGGCACGCCGGCGAGGTGGATGTGGTGTTCGACGTCATCGGCGGCGGCATCCTCGAGCGATCGACCGAACTGGTACGCCCGGGCGGGACTCTCGTCACCATCGCCATGCCGCCCACCGTGCAGCCCAAGGACGGACGAGCCGTCTTCTTCGTCGTCGAACCCGACCGCGCCCGGCTGACCGATCTCGCCCACCGCCTCCGGGACGGGCGGCTCAACCCCATCGTCGGCGCCGTGCGACCGCTTTCCGAAACGGCTGACGCGTTCGCCCGCCACCGCCGCACGCCCGGCAAGACGATCATTCAGGTCGCGGACGAGTAAAGCGCAGCGCTCGTGACCAGTGTGCGAGTCGCCGGCAGACCAGGCCGGCCGCCTGGTTTTCGCAGCACAACCCCTCAGATCAGCTGTTCCGTGGCCAACGACACGGACGGAAGCCGATGCCCATCCCGGCAGCCGGTGAATTACGTACGGAGCATCATGAATAAACCACCCGAAACGGCGCCAGGACACGAGGATGCGGCCCTTGAGCAGGAGCGCGACTTCGGCAGGCTGTTCCAGATGATCAACGGCCACGCGGTGGCCCAGATCGTCCGGACGGCGGCGTCCCTCTCGATCGCCGACCATGTCGCCGCCGGGGCACGTACGGCCGACGAGGTCGCCGAACGGGCATCCACCCATCCGGCCACGACCTTTCGCCTGATGCGGGCGTGCGCCTCGATCGGGCTGCTCGCATACGAAGGGGACGGCAGGTTCGCCACCACCCCGATGGGAGAACTGCTGCGCGAAGGGGTTCCGGGTTCACTGCGCGACACCACCCTCCACCTGGCGGGCTACTCGACCTGGGTGAGCTGGGCGCACCTTCCCGAAGCCGTGCGCGAGGGCAGAACGCAGGTGTACAAGGCACTGGGCACGGACCAGTTCACCTACTTCTCCCGGCATCCGGAGGAGGGCGACGCCTTCACCTCCAGCGGGTCGAGCATGTCCGAGATCGTTGCCGCCGAAGCGGCGACCATTCTCGACATCTCGGGCGTCTCGTCGGCCGTCGACGTGGGCGGTGCCAACGGCCGGCTCGTGCTCGGCCTGATGCAGGCCAATCCCGCACTGCACGGCATCGTCCTGGACATGCCGCATGTGACCGTCGCGGCGGCCCGTGCCGCCAAGGAACTCGGCCTTTCCAACCGCTTCACTGCGATGGAGGGCGACTTCTTCAAGGAGGTGCCCGCAGCGGATCTGTACCTGCTGAAGTGGATCCTGCACGACTGGGACGACGAGGCATGCGTTCGTCTTCTTCGAAACTGCCGCGCCGCCGCCCGGCCCGGAGCGCGTGCCGTCGTCTTCGAACTCGTGCTCGGCGAGGTCGGTACGCCGGACTTCGGTGCCGTGGCGGACATGAACATGTTGTCCGTCACCGACGGGGGCCGGGAGCGGCACCTGCACGAGTACGACGCCCTGTTCACGGCCGGGGGATGGCGTCGGGTCTCTGCCCGACCCACCCGCTCAGCGCTTTGGATCATAGAACTCGAGGCCGCCTGACGACCGGCTCAGCCGCCCTCGCGTGCAGAACCACAGGGGTCCCGTCTACGTCGAGCTGACCACGGCGAGACAATGAGCGAATGCCGAGCCGACTCGCCGTCATCGCGATCGATGCCGTCGACCCTGACGTTGTAGCCGATTTCTGGTGTGCCGTGCTCGGCTGGACCATCCTCGGGCGAGAACCCGGCGGCATCACCATCGGCGACAACGAGCGGTCGTGGCCGATGATCGACATCTTCGCCGTACCCGAGAGCAAGACGGTCAAGAACCGCTTGCACTTCGACCTGCGTGCTGACGGGCTGTCGACCTCCGACGAGCTCGACCGCCTGCTGGCGCTGGGGGCGCGACAAGTGGACGTCGGACAGTCGTCCGACGCGAGCTGGGTGGTGCTGGCCGATCCGGAGGGCAACGAGTTCTGCCTACTGTCCCGGTCGGTCCAGCAGCTGACCCAACCGGAGTAGGACACTCCCAATCGAACGCCCCGGCCGTGCTCGGCTCGGGGCGTTCTGTCTGTTCAAACCCGGTGATCGTTTCTGGCGCAGCACACTAGGGAAGGCCGGCGGCGCAGCGGGCACAGACACGGGAAGCACCGGAGCGGGTGACCGGCTTCGGGGTTCAGGTGGGCTACGCGACCACACGGTTCCGGAGATCGTCGCACGTCAGGCCGCAGCGCTTTACCGGCGGGGGACCAACACCGAGTATCGGCGCGTTCCCGGCCGGCGGGCACTCCCTCGTGTTCGACAGAGGCTGGCGGGAGGTGGCCGAAACGGTGCTCGAGTGGGTGCGCCGGCAGGACCGTGCACAGCTGAAGTGAGGTGCCGCAATCCCCGACCGTCCGTGCCCGATCGTCGGGGCTTGCGGCTTGGTCATGCCGGGCGTGAGTCCTACCCGCACGGCATGACCATGCGCCGGTCAAGATGCAAGTTCACCCTTGAGCAGCGCCGCCAGCTCCGACGGCATCGACAGGAACGGGCTGTGGGAGGAATCCAGGCGATGCACCCGCTCCGCCCGCTGAGCCATCGCCTCCTGAGCGAACGGGGGGATGGCGTTGTCCGCCGTGCAGATGATGTAAGTGCTGGGGATGGTGTGCCAGGCGGCCCTGGAGACCGGTCCGGTCTGCGAGGAGTACGACGCGGGAACCAGTTTCCCTATCGCCTCCGCGGCGAGGTCGGAATCCACGTCACCGTAGAAGACGTCCTTGGCCTCGTCCTCGGCCACCCTGATGACGCCGCCCTCGGGGCCCTCGTCCTTGCTGATCAGCCACCAGGACGGCGGCACACCGCCCGCGCTTCCCAACAGGGACTCTCCCTCGTCGACCATCGCGGCGGCGAGGTAGACGATTCGCTTGACGTCATCCGCTCCGGCCAGCGCCTCGGTGACGACGGATCCGGCGTAGGAGTGCGCCACGACGACGACAGGTCCGTCGATCGCGGCCACCGCGGCGGCAACCGTATCGGCGTCGTCCTGGAGCGTGCCGAGTGCCGCGACGTCGCTCCCGCTACTGGGACAGGCGACCGTGCGCACGTCCACGTCGGGGAGCTGCTCGATCACCCGGTCCCATACCCACGGACGGTGATACGCGCCATGCACGAGAAGGAGTGTCGGTTGCGTGCTCATAGGCCCTCATCAGTGCTCTGGGGAAAGTGGCCCAGGAGTCGCGCCCGTCGACTTACATCCGCCGCCGACGCCGAAGGGCGTGACCTCGTGGGATCAGCGGCAAATATAGGTTTTGTACCGCGCGGTAACTTGTCTTGCCGTGCAAGGCTCCTTGCCTTCCTGTGCAAGGCCCGACACCCCGAACATCACCGATCTTCTCGAAGGGGTTCTTTGACGGCTTCCAGTGAGTCCGGCCGGCGCTCTGTTCCGGTCAGAAGCCGACGGCTCCCGTGGCGCCACTCGCGGGGGCTTACACCGTAGGCGGCCTTGAATACACGGCTGAAATGGGGCGCGCTGGCGAACCCCCACCGATACGCGATCGCCTCGATCGTCGTGAACTGATATGCGGGCGAGGCCAGTTCCAGTTTGCATTTCTCCAAGCGCTGAGACCTGACCCAGTCGCCCAGTGAGATGCCGGCCTGAGACAAGGTCAGGTAGAGCTGGCGCACGGAAATGTGGTGCTCGGCGGCGATTCGCTCGGCACTCAGATCGCGCTCCGCCAGATGGAGAAGTATGTAACTCATGACGCGTTGCAGGAGGGTGTGATGCAGAGGCTCCCTGGCCAGATCGTCACGCCCAAGGCCCGTGGTGACCATAGCCCTGATCAATTCGATACAGGGCTGCGCAAGCAGGCCGGCGTCAGTCTCGCCGATAGTCGCCTGGTTGCGGACCAACCGGGAGATGAAGGCCGCCGCGGTATCCACAACCGGGCGTTCGAAGCCGAGCCGCACAGAGGTGATCCGGCTGAGCAGGGACGATGGGAGACCGAGGAGGTGATTGGGGACACGAACGGTGAACGTGGTCACGGTGTCGTGAAAGAAGACATCGTAGGGATTCACGTTCTGAAGCAGAACCAGATCTCCTGGCCGTATTTCCGCCTGCCTGCCGCCCTGGGCGAATCGGGAGACCCCTGATTTCTGAAGACCGACGAAAATGTGCGGCTCAACGTCATCAGTCGTCGGCCCGGCGGTCCGCCGAAGGGCAGCCACGTTCCAGTGGATGCTTGAGATTTCCATCGCGCCCAGCGCGCTGGTCGTCGTGACGGCCCTGATACGGTCCGGATTCGAAGGAAATTCCACCTCTGATCGGCCATTCAACATCCGCGAGACTTCACGGATCGCCTCCGCACGATCATTTGGAGGCAGGGACCCCACGTCGAATCTTTTCATGATCAGGTTGCGTGCTCGTTCTTTGAAGTCGCATCAGCCTGCTTGGCTGCGCACAGCCTGGCCAGATTGCTCTCGGACGGGCTGCCGGGTTCGGGTGCGGCGCTGAAGATCCGCAGATCAGGGACGCTCTCGCAGCGCAACGCCTCATGCCACAAGTCGAACTCGCCGACTTCACTTCGGTACAGGCGTATGAATCCCGAGGTCCTGACCTGTACGTCGTGGCGTTCCCATAGGCGGCGGAATTCATCACTTCCGCGCGAGAGCTCTTCGATGAGCTCTCGCAGGGCTGGGTCGTCATGGTTCGCGCCCGCCGCGGCTCGCAGGTGGGCCACGTTGCCCACGGCCTCCTCGTCCCAGTTCCGCCAGAACTCGTGTGCCCCCGGGTCGAGGAAGGTGAGCCGGATGAGATTCGTGTTGTACTCGAACCCCTCGAAGATGGCGTGGGCGACCCGGTTCGTGGCCAGTATGTCCAACCGGTGGTTCACCACGAACGCCGACATGGGTTCCATGTTCTCGATGAGGCGCAGCACGTGTGTGCTGACTTGATCGGCCTCACAGACACCCTTGTTCGCAGATACCAGCGGGTGCGCCAACGCGTACAGGTGCTCAGTGGCCGCGGCATCGAGCCGCAGGGCCCGCGCCAGTGCGCGGAGCACCTGATCCGAAGGGTTGCGTTCCCGTCCCTGCTCCAGCCGCGAGTAGTAATCGACGCTGACACCGGCCAGCATCGCGATCTCCTCGCGGCGTAACCCCGGAGTCCGGCGAAGGCCACCCGTACGGGTCAACCCCGCCTGATCAAGGGTGACGAGCCGGCGACGAGCACGGAGGAACTCTCCCAGCGAACTATCCATCCCTCTCCATGCTAGGAAGTACCGGGTCAAACGCATGCAACGACCTCTGCCGCGGGCGACTCGCGGGCTTCGCGTCATGTCGTAGCCCCCGACGCGCCCGGGTCGGCGGTCTGGCAAAGATCTCGCGCAAAGCCTTGCCTCCTGGGCTTCGACGCACCCGGATTGCGGCGAGAGGAAGTCGCCATGCTGGCCGGGGTCAGCACCGACTACTACGTCCACCTGGAGCAGGGCAGGGAACGAAATCCTTCGCAGCCCGACAGCCCTTCGGCCGGGCGATCAACACGCTCGCCGAGATCGCCGCAGCCGCTAGCGATAGTCGCTGACGAACGCGGCGAACGCGTCCAGCAGGCGCAAAGTCTCGGCCTCGGGTTCGGTCGGCAGTGTGAGTGCCACCCGGTCGGCCCCCGCCTCCGCGTAGGCGGCGACGAGTTCGGCGCTGGGGGGCACGGACGCCACAATCACCGGCACGTCCCCGTCGACCTCCGCCAACCGGTTCAACTGGGGCCGGGCCTGGGCCGGGTCGTCCACCGAGTGCGGCATCCAACCATCGCCGTGCGCCGCCACCCTGGCCAGGGCCGCCTGGCCGTCGCCACCGATGTAAATGGGCGGATGCGGGCGTTGTACCGGCTTGGGCCACGAGTAGATCGGGTCGAAGTCGACGCACTCGCCGTGGAACTCGGCCTTCTCCTTGGTCCAGATCTCCTTGATCGCGCCCAGCTGTTCGTTCAGCAGCGTGCCCCGCGTGCGCGGATCCGTACCGTGATTGCGCATCTCCTCACGGTTCCAGCCCGTGCCCACGCCGAAGATCACCCGGCCGCCTGACACCAGGTCCAGGCTGGCGACCTCCTTGGCGGTTTGAATCACATCGCGCTGGGCCAGCAGAGCCACTCCGGTTCCCAGCAGCAGGTTGTCGGTCACCGTCGCGGCCGCCGTCAATGTGACGAATGGGTCGAGCGTTCGGTAATACACCCGAGGCAACTCGCCACCCATGATGAACGGCGTCTCTCGCTTCACTGGAACATGGCTGTGCTCGTGCAGGAAAAGCGAATCGAAACCGCGCTCCTCCAACGCTTTGGCCAGCACGGCGGGCCGGATGCCCTCGTCCGTCGTGAACGTCGTGACACCAACCTTCATGTTTATGAGTGAAGCACGCTCCCCGCGCCCGCCGATTACCAGGGTGAGCCGAAAGTCACACCACTCGACGCAGAACCGGCGCAGCGCGCAGTCCTCCCGGCAGCTCGCCGCGGCTCCGGGATGAGCCTTCGGGCACGTGGCCAGGGGTTCTGCGTCCCTGCCCGTCCAGCAGGTCGATCGCCTTGCCGGTGGCCATGTCCAGCGAGATTGTTCCGTACCGGTGCGGGCGTTTGAGGGCGAAATCATCGACCCGAGCACAACCGGCGCGACGACGACACTTTACCGAGAACGCGTTCTCGGGCGGCTCCCGGGGGAACAGTGCTGCAGACAGTGCATGTGCATGATGGGAATCACTGGAATTTGCGATATCGAAACCATGAGGACACGCCATGTCGCGCTTCATATATGAACCGAAGGCAACGGGTTTGGTCCTGATTGACACCGTGAACGATATCTTTTCCGAGAACGGAAAAGGCTATCCCCTCTTCAAGGAGGAGTTCGCGCGGATCGGCGTTCTGGAGAACCTCGTACGCCTGCTCGCCGGGGCACGTGAGCGACAGATGCCGATCTTCTTCTGCCCGATGTCCTACACCGAAGAGGACTTCACGACCTGGAAGCACCTGTCCGGCATCCACCAGGAGATGTATACGAAGCGGATGTTCGAGGCCGGCAGTTGGGGCGCTGATTTCCATCCTCGGCTGAGGCCGCGTCCCGGCGAGATCACAATCATCCCGCACAAGAACATCGACGTGATCGCGAACACCGATCTCGACGTCCAGCTACGTCAGCACGGCGTCGAGTACGTCGCGATCGGCGGGATGATCGGGACCCTGTGCGTGGAGTCGACGGCGCGCAGTGCGATGGAGCGCGGCTACCACGTGACGACGTTCACCGACGCCACTGCCACCATCGGTGGCGAGGCCGCCCACGAGGCGATGGTGGAGCGCTACCGGTTGATCTCCCATGCCACGCTCGACGTCGAGGAGTTCCTCGCCGCGAGTGACAAGAGCGTCCATTCTGGCTGAAGGCAAGCCTGCCGGGCGTACACGCCATAGGCTGTCGCCTCCTCCGCACCGACCTCCTCCGCACCGCCCTCCTCCACGGCCGCCGCGGCGGGCGGAAGGTTCCGGGTCCACCACGTAGGTCCCCGACTCCAGGAGCACGGAAGTAGTACTCCCATGCCGTACTTCTGATGGGCATGAGCGGCCGGCGAGACCGGCGCGGTCGGAACCGCCCCACAATGCGGCCCCAGATCCCCAGCCCCCCGTAACACGCCGTTCAGATTCCGTCCGCATGCGATCAAAGACCGCCGCTTAGCCTGCTCTGCTGGCCCTGCTGAGACAGCGGACCACAGCACGCAAGCGATCCATTTGGAGGTGCGGTCTTTGTCTACGCCGCTTTTCCGGCGACTCAGCATCGCCGCTTTAACACTGTCGACGGCAGGCGCCGCCTGCTCGTTGTTCACCGCCCCGGCGTCCGCCGATTCAGCCGGGACCGGTCTGGTCATCAGCGAGACCTACGTCAACGGAGGCTCGTCCGGCGCGAGCTACCTCAACAAGTTCGTCGAGCTCTACAACCCGACGTCGAACGCCATCTCCCTCACCGGCGACACCCTCCAGTACCGTGCGCCCACGAGCACCGTGGTCCCGAGCGGTTCGCAGGTGTTCCCGCTTTCCGGGACGGTCGCCGGCCACGGCCACTTCCTCATCCAGTTGCCGAGCAACAACGCGAGCACCAACCCTGGTGCACCGCTGCCCACGCCCGACCTGAGCACCGGCGGGAGCGTCAACCCGGGCGCGGGCGGCGGCACGTTGTTCATCGCCGCCAGCACCTCGGGTGTGCTTCCCACCGACAGCACGGTGATCGACAAGATCGGATGGGGAACCAGCAACTCTCCGGAGGCGAACGCTCCGACGGGTAACTCGCTGACCCTGAGCTACCAGCGTGGCGCGGACGGCGCGGACACCGATGACAACGCCGCCGACTTCCACGTCGCCGCGCCGAACCCCCAGAACGCCGCCTCCGACGCCGGGAACCCCGGTGGCGGCACCGGGACGATCACGGTCACGAGCCCCGGCGCGCAGAGCGCCGTCTCCGGCACGGCGATCACACCGATCGACCTGCAGGCCTCCGGCGGCACCGCGCCGTACACCTGGACGGCGACCGGACTGCCCGCCGGGCTGACGATCTCCTCGGACGGCACCGTCTCGGGCACTCCCACCTCGGCCGGCACGTCGTCGGTGACGGTGACCGCCGCCGACTCGACCGGTGCGACCGGTTCGGCGACCTTCGGCTTCAAAGTCACCGAGGCCGCTTCGACCATCACCCCGATCGCGTCGATCCAGGGCACGAACACCGATACCTCGCCGTACAATGGGCAGACCGTCACGACCGAGGGTGTCGTGACCGCTGTCTACGCGACCGGCGGCTTCAACGGCTTCTTCCTGGAGACCGGCGGCGCCGGCGGCACCAAGGCCGACGACAAGACCCCGGACGCCTCCGACGCGGTGTTCGTCTACGGGTCGGCGTCGGCCGGCCAGGTCACGATCGGCGACAGCGTCCAGGTGACCGGCGAGGTCACCGAGTTCCAGGGCGAGACCGAGATCCAGTTCCCGACGGTGACCAAGCTCGCCACCGCGCTGCCGGCCGTCGTCCCGGACCAGATCACGTGGTCGGACCTGGCGACCGACGCCGCGAAGGAGGCGCACGAGGGTGAGCTGATCACCCCGCAGGGCGACTTCACGGTGTCGGACAACTACGACGCGAACTTCTACGGCTCCTTCACGCTGGCCGCGGGCGACAAGCCGCTGCGCCAGCCGACCGACGCCGGAACCGCGGGCAGCGCCGAGGCGAAGGCCGTCGCGGCCGACAACGCCGCCCGGATGGTGACGCTCGACGACGGCTCCAGCACGAACTACAGCACCGGCAACTCCCGCAACGTTCCGCTGCCGTGGCTGACCACGACCCACCCGGTCACGGTGGGCT
Source organism: Planotetraspora kaengkrachanensis (assembly GCF_016862895.1). Classification (GTDB taxonomy): domain Bacteria; phylum Actinomycetota; class Actinomycetes; order Streptosporangiales; family Streptosporangiaceae; genus Planotetraspora; species Planotetraspora kaengkrachanensis. The sequence continues at coordinate 11,663 of NZ_BONV01000047.1, forward strand.
CGAAGGTCACCTTCCACGAGCCGGTGATCCTCGAGTACCGGTTCTCGCTGTGGAACTTCCAGCCGAGGCAGCAGGTCACCGACGACGGCTCGGCGGTCGCCACCTTCAGCGACCTCCGTACCGGCAACCAGCGGCCGGCGGCCGTCAGCGGCGACGTCCGCCTGGCCACGTTCAACGTCGAGAACTACTTCCCCATGACCGGCGAGGACTACGTCGCCAAGGGACTGGGCACCTGCACGTACTACACGGACCGGCAGGGCAACCGGATCGCGGTCAACACGTGCACCGGCACGGACGGCGGCTCCGGCCCGCGCGGCGCGGCCGACGACGCCAACTTCGCCCGCCAGCAGGCGAAGATCGTCACCGGTATCAACCGGCTCGGCGCGAGCATCGTGTCGCTGGAGGAGATCGAGAACTCCGTCAAGTTCGGTGAGCCGCGGGACACCGCGCTGGCCGGCCTCGTCGACGCGCTCAACGCGGCCGCCGGCTCGAACGTCTGGGCCTACGCGCCGTCGCCGTCCGCCGACAAGCTGCCGCCGCTGTCCCAGCAGGATGTCATCCGTACCGCCTTCATCTACAAGCCGGCCGACGTCGCCCTGGTCGGACCGTCGACCGTGCTGACCGGCGACTCCGGCCCAGGCCAGCCGTTCTCGATCGCCCGTCAGCCGCTGGCCCAGGGCTTCAAGAAGGCCGGCGCCACCGACAAGGACGCGTTCCTCGTCGTGGCCAACCACCTGAAGTCGAAGGGTGCGGGCACCCCGCTCTACGACGGCGACATCGAGGACACCTCGTCCCCGGCCGTCGACCAGGGCGCGTACAACGCGACCCGGGTCCGCCAGGCCCAGGACCTCTCCGCGTTCGCGTCGCAGGCGGCGACCGGCCTCGGCACCGACCGGATCTTCCTGCTCGGCGACTTCAACGCCTACACGCACGAGGACCCGATGCAGGTCCTGTACGCCGCCGGATACACCGACCTGGGCAGCATGTTCGACCCGTCGGAGTCGACGTACTCCTTCAACGGCCTGCAGGGCTCCCTCGACCACGTGCTGGCCAGCCCGGCCGCGAAGGCGATGGCGACCGGCGCGGACGTGTGGCAGATCAACGCGCAGGAGTCCGTGGCCTACGGCTACAGCCGCTACAACTACAACGCCACCCAGCTGTTCAACGGCACCGACCCCTTCGCGGCCTCCGACCACGACCCGGTGATCGTCGGGCTGAACCTTCCGGTCACGCCCACCGCTCCGGCCTGGGTCGCCTCGAAGGTCTACAACAACGGCGACACGGTGACGTACCAGGGCTCGACCTGGCAGGCCATGTGGTGGACGCAGAACCAGAAGCCGGGCGACCCCAACGGCCCCTGGGAGCAGATGCAGACCGCGGCCGACGGCACCGCCATCTGGACCCCGTCCCGGGTCTTCAACACCGGCGACGTCGTCATCTACAAGGACAAGAAGTACAAGGCGCAGTGGTGGACCCGTAACCAGGCGCCCGGCCAGCCCTACGGCCCCTGGCAGCCCGTCAGCTGACCAGAGGCAATGAAGACGGGGCCGCCTTCCGATGCAGATCGAAGGCGGCCCTGTCGCATTCCGGGTGGTCGGTCCACTGGAGAGAGGGTTCAGCTCTGCGCGGTGGGCCGGACGACGACCTCGTTCACGTCGACCTCGGCCGGTTGCTCAATGGTCAAGCTGTGCGACTCCGCCCCCGACCTGCTGGCCACGATGCCGCCACACCAGGCCCTGCGCGCGTGGATGGGCCGCTTCATCGACTACGCGACCGCGAAACTGGGCATGGCCGACGCGCTGCGCGCCCTCGTCGAATCGGGCGTCAACCCGTACGCCCAGAGTCACGAGATGATGCCGGCCGCCCTGACCTCACTCCTGGACGCCAGCGTCAAGGCCGGGACCATCCGGCCGGACATCACCGCGACCGACATGTTCGCCGCTCTCACCGGCATCGCCCTCGCGTCCGGCAAGTCCGAGCAACGCGAGCAGGCAGAACGCCTCCTCGACCTCACCATGGACGGGCTGAGAACCGCCGTGCGGTGAGGTCGGTGGTGATGGTCTTCACGCGTTCGGCAGCGTCCGCGAAGTGAGATGTCGGGCCCGCGAAGTGTGACCAATCTGCGGAGCCCGGAGGCGAAGACGCGGCAGTGCAGCGCGTGATCGTCGGGATGGTACAGGGCCCGGGTGGCCGGATCCGTGAACCACGGGTAACCGATGCTGCGGGCTGGGCCGGTGTGTCGGCCTACACCCCCGCGAGCGGTGCGTCAGCGACGGCCGAACTGTTCCTTCATGGCCTCGAGGTCGGCAGCGACGCCGGCCAGGAACTCGGCGGTCGACTCGGGGTCTGCCGGCTTCGGCTCCGGCCGCACGCTGCCGCCCGTCGGGGTGGAGGTGCGGAAGACGGCCGTGTCGGGTGCGGTGGGCGGCAGGGGCTTCATGTCATGGAGGATGAGCATGTCGGCCACCAGGCAGGTGACCTCGCCGTCGGCGGTGCGGCCGATCCAGACCGGATAGGAGCCGTCGCCTCTCCCGCTCGAATAGGCGATCAGATTGGTGCCGGTGGCCGGGTCGGCGGCCTCCAGCGCCGTGTCATGGTCCCAGGCGTCGTCGCCCTGTTGCCGTTGCTCGTACGCTGCGGCGAGAACGTCCCGCCCTGACGCGTCCAGGAATGCGCCCATGCCGCTGTCCACTCCGAAGCCGTAGAACTCGCCGTCACCGAGCAGCCGTATGTCCTGCCCGGGACGGACCGCGAGTTCCCAGCTCGCGGTGGGCTTGTCGTGGATCCGCACCATCGCGGCGGTCGTCTCGTTCCAGGCTTCGCTCTCCCACCGCATCCCGGCGATCAGCACAGGGTAGTTCCCAGCCGGGACCATCACCGTGAACGGCTCGTCGCTGCTGTAGAGGGTGCCGGGGTCGGCGGCGATCACCGCGCCGGTAGGCAGCCGCAACATTCCGGCGGGTTCGGGTTCGGTAACGATCGCGACGCCCAACTCGGTGTCTGAGAAGCGACTGCCCGGCGTGAACAGCGCGTTCAGATTGCGTGGTCGTAGACCCGACGGAGCCTTCCACAGCGGCGTCACGGCCTCCCGGTGCCCCTGGTCTTCCTTGTGCCTGGCGGGTACGAGCGTCACGTCGCCGGCACTGCGTTTGAAACCGAGCATCGGGCCGTCCGCGTACGCCGTCCAGTCGCCGAACGGGGCCCTGCGCAGGGTGCGGTGCCGCTCAGGGATGGCGTGGGTGGTCTGGAACAGGCCATCATGGTCCAGTTCCACATTGGCTCTGTCGGTGTCCGGCTGGGCCGTGAGGGTGAAGTGCCAGCCGCGCTCGGGGAATTCCGACTCGTCCGCAGATGCGTAGCGCCACTGCTCGTATTGGCGCAGATGCAGTAGGCCCGGCTCGAGTTCGCGGTAGTCATACGCACGGTCGCGGCGGCCGTGCTCGTCGAAGAGGAACAGGCCGAGGTAATGGCGCCCCCAGTCGATCTGCAGCAGCGCCCTGGGCTGCGCGCCTGCGGTGAGCAGCACCGCGTAAGGATCCCCTGCCGAATCTCGCTTCCGCGCCCTCTCCACACTCATCGCGCCAACACACTTGCGGGCCTGCGGATCCCATCCCGCGCAGTAGGTGAGCTCGACCGTGCTTTCCTCGGCCACGCTCTGCTCCGCCCTTCCGTTCACTGACCAGCCGATCCGGACAGTATCCGCCGACAGCGACAGACCGCTTACCAACGCTAGGCAGGTCAGGAACACCAGACCGGATCGCCGGCGACGGAAAGCCCCGCCCGCCGAACGGTACTTCCGCAGACTTCCCATGCCCCCACGATCTGGAGTTCCTCGGGCCCGGTTCGCCCGAGCGTCGCCGGCGTCGTGCTGGGTCACGACGTCATGATCCCATGGGGCCTCCGGCCACCGAGGCCGCAGTGGCAAGCATCAACCGAAGCAGGACACAGGACGTGTGCGAATACAGGCTGTGCCTGAACGCCGCCCGAGGCGGCGACCGCACGATGGTCTGGTCTTCCCCGAAGTGGGATGCCGGAGAAGACGCACAGGCAGATACTCGGCCTGAGTGCCGGGCCTCTCGGCATAGGAGGAGACCAGCCATGGACGAGTTGATAGCCACCGGCGCCGGCGACGTCTATCACGCAGGCGAGGACTGCTGGGCGCTTCGTGCAGGCCTGGCCAGTGGGGAGACCCAGGACCACACCTTGCATGAGGTCCACCGGTTCGCGTCCGCTGCCCTGGCTGAGGCGGCCGGCTACCGAGCATGCGGCATCTGCCTCGACAGCCATGGCCCGTAATGCCGACGACCTCCATCAAGGGGGCGGGCGATGTTCCGGCGGCAGACGTCGTCCGCGACATGGTCGGCCACAGCCGGTAAGACGGCCAACCGCGCGGTCAGGCCGAGGAGCCTCGGCCGGCAGGCGCCGAGATGAAGCCATACCGCGGGTGTCTGGCCCCGAACGGAAGGCCTTACCTGCGCTGATGCATCATTCCAGGGGTGGAGGAGTTCGTACGCAATGCCTGGTCTACTGCGGATGTCGGGGACACAGACGCTTTCGGCTACTGGTCCGACGCCATCTGTGAGGCCTTCGTGGGGGTGTCCGTACGGCCTTCGGCAGACGTGCACTTCGAGGGTCGGGTCGATCACGCCGTTCTGGACGGGATCGGCTTCACGGTGGTGTCCTCGTTCGCCCAGCAGGTAGCCAGGACCCGTCGTATGATCGCCCGCGATCACGAGGACTTCGTGCTGGCCAACATCCAGATCGAGGGCCAGGCCCAGGTGCGTCAGAACGGCCGGGTCACTGCGCTCTCCGCCGGGGCGATGGCCTTCGTCGACAGCAGCCGTCCGTACTCGCTGAGCTTTTCCGGCGCCTTCTCCCAACTGGTCGTCAAGGTTCCACGGTCGTTGCTGCCGCGGCGCTCACTCCCCGAATCGACAGCGGTGGAACTGAGCGCCACCGGACCCGGCCGGCTGGTCACCGATTTCCTCCTGGGCCTGAACCGCCAGCAGAGCCTGAACCCGAAAGCCGCAGCCGCCCTTGTCCCCCATGCGGTCGCACTGCTGGACTCGGCACTGGACTGGACTGCCGGCGAGACGCCGACGAACGCCTCGGCCGCCGCCCTGACGCGCGAGCGAGTCCATCGGTTCGTACGCCGCCACGTCCATGATCCGTACCTGGACGCCGCTGCGGTGGCCGCGGGCTGCGGCCTCTCCAAGCGCACCTTGTTCCGCGCCCTGGCGGCCGACGGGGAGTCACTCACCGCACTGATCCGCCGTCTGCGAGTCGCCCGTGCCCAGCAGATCCTTCGGGCTGCTCCTGGCCGCCCTCTGACAGTGGTGGCACACGAGTGCGGCTTCGGCGGCGAGGCTCAGCTGCACCGGGCATTCAAGGCCGTGACGGGCATCACGCCGGGAACCTACCGATCCGGCGGGAGCGGGGTGGGTTGAGCGCGTCACACCGAAGGTCCCGCGGCGCGCGGATCGCCTCGCCGCCGGCGGGTCATCAGGACGGCATGAGGTCCCTGATCACCTCGATGAACCGCGGCGGCGCCGGCGGCATGGGGCTCTTGACGAACTCGCCGAGCGCGACGTCGTAGCGCGACCCCCACGACGGGTCGACGACGTGATATCCGTCCTCGCGGATCTGCCGGACATTGCGCGTGACCGCAGGGCTCTCCCACATCTCGCCGGTCATCACCGGAAAGAACACGACGGGAAAGGTCGCAGCCAGGATGGTGGTGGACAGCAGATTCGGTGCGCCGCCGGTCGCGGTCACGGAGAGCATGTTGGCTGTCGTGGGCAGTACCGCCATCAGGTCGTGTTGCGCAGCCAGGGTCGCATGGTTGTCTCGCGGCCATGCGGCGGCCGTCGCGCCGGTCACCACCCTGTCCGCGAAGAGGGCGACCGTATGCGGCGGGAGGAAAGTGGCTGCTGTATGTGTCATCAGCACCGTGACGGTGCCGGTGAACGCGGTGCGCAGCGCACTGATGTACGTCGGAAGCGACGCGACCGCGGCTGAGCCGGTGGCACCGATCAGCAGGCGGCCACCAAAAGAGGAAACTTCGGTATCACTCATACCCGAACGCTAAAACCCCATCCGAGGAGCGAGTGACCGACCGTGCCAAGGCAACTGACCAGTCGTGCCAGGGCATCGGAGGCGACTTCGTCACCGAGCCGCCACACGAGGTGCGGTCACGCGGTCCCTTGCGCTGGTGGCTCCGGTGTGTCAGCCGTGAATCGGCTCTGCCACTCCCGGAGTTCTCGTTCCAGCTCGGCGAAGTCGTCGGCGGTGTTCGGGACGAATCCGAGGAACTCGAGCGGGTCGTCGTCCGGGTCGAGGGCCGCGAAGCCTGCTTCTTCGAGGCGGCCGCGCATCCAGTCGAGGAGGGTCTCGGTGAGAGTACCGGGCAGCGGCGAGCCCTGGTCAGCGTGGCGCGGGTAGACGATGACCGGCCATTGGTCGGGGTCTCCCTGGGTCAGCCATCCGAGTTCGTCGCCGTCGATGGAGTTGGCGAACGCCAGGAAGCCTCCGGGCTCCGGCCAGGCGGCCAGTGGATAGTTCTCAGGGAACGATTCTCGGAGGTCGCGGTAGCCGTCGCTGACCACGGACGCCGTCTGGATGAGACCGTACCGGTCGCCGCGCAGGGGTGCGACGAACCGCATCCAGCTGCTGAAGCAGCCGGTTCCGTAGACGTCCATCAGCTCGACGTACTCGGACGGCAGCCGCGTACCGAGGGCCGCGAACACCTCTTCCCAGGTGAGCTCGCCGAGGTAGGGATCTTCGGGCGGCGGGGCAAGGAGGCGGAGAGCTGCGAGGCCGGCTCCCTCGGTGAGTGCGGCCCGGCGCTCGTTTTCCGGGACCCGTTCGGGCGACTTCTCGGCTGGGGTCCAGGGCGTGGCCGCCCGTAGGAAGGCGGTCCTGCGCGCAGTCGGCGGAAGCGGGCCGAGCATCTGGCCGCTCGGCAGACGGATCCCCTCGCTGAGGATGAGCGTCAAGGTCTCGAGCAGGGGGGTGTCGAGGGTGAGCCAGGGGTTTTCGCCCTTGAGGGCGGAGTCCTGTTCGAAGACCACGACGGGCCATCGGTCCGGATCCTCGGACGCGGAGGTGTCCCAGAACAGGTAAGAGCTGCGTCGCGTACTTCCCCAGGCGAGCAGCCCACCTTCCAGGGGGTGGAATGGCGGCGGCGCGTGCGGCGGTACGTCTCGCGCGGCGATGCGGCAGTGGCGGTGCGTCTCCTGCAACCACCCGACGTAGTCAAAGGCGCCGAGCCGGTTGAACTCGTACTCCTGAACGCATGGCGTGTACAGCCAGACGAAGTCGCCGATGTCGAGCGGGCCGTAGGCAGCGAGAGCCTTGTAGTCCGAGGGCAGCGCGATGCCGACGTGAGACTCCACCACCTCCCAATCAACCTCGATCGGGTCGGCTTCCACACGAGAAAGGAGGCCGAGGTGAGCATTCGCGTCCATGACTGGTGAGTTTGCCATCGCCCTACGACGTTTCAGGAAGATCCTGCCCGCGCACCAGCGGTAGCGCCGGCCCGCCGATCGGGCCCCGGCCGCTCCTCGACGCACGCCGCGGATGGCATGCGGACGGCATGCGGACGGCCGCCGGCGATGTGCCGGCGGCCGTTCGGGATTCAGCTGTCTGCGGCTGCTCGGGCGAGCGCCGCGATGGTTCAGTGGTGGCCGAACATCTTCTTGCTGGAGCCGAGGCGGAGGAAGACCGTCTCGCCGGTCGCGTCAGTCAGGGCGTCGTTGTCCGTCACGGCGTAGACCTGGCCGTCGCCGCCCACGGTCAGCCCTTCGAGCTTCTCCTGGGTCCAGCCGTCCGTCGCGCGCAGGTCGGGGAGCACGTCGTGGGCGAGCCGCTTGGGCAGGACCTGCAGCGAGCCTGACGGGGCGGCGGACTTCGGCATGTCGACCGTGTACACACGCTTGATCTTGGCGGCCGGGCCGTTCAGCTTGTCCCGCTCGATGAGGGCGAGCTTGTCGCCGACCGCGGTGATCTCGGACAGGCCGATCCAGTCGCCGGGGGTGTCGGTGGTGCCGATCTGGTAGCCGTACCAGCTCCAGGTGCCGGCCTGCACGTCGTAGCGGCCGAGCCGGACGATCCCGGCCGGGTCGCCCGTGACCTCGCGCTGCAGGGTGGCCCAGACGATCTCACGGCCGTTGCGGTCGGTGGTGGCGGTGACGCCTTCGAAGCCCTGCTTGGCCAGGCCCGCGGCGACGTCCGCCGGGAGCGGGACGACTTGCCGGGTCACGCCATCGCGGTCGAGCCTGACCAGCTCGTTGCCGGCGCCGGTGGCACCCTCGACGGCGAGCCAGAAGCCGCCCTGGGGCCGGCCGAAGATGCCTTCGGCGTCGTAGCCGACCGGCTTGCCGCCGGCGTCCTTGACGGTGAGCGCCCGAGTGATGACCGCCGGCTGGCGCGAGGTGTCGATGGTCATGATCTTGGTGACGGAGTACGCCGCGTCGGTGACGGTGTACAGCTCGTGCGACTCGCCGGGGACGGCGGACAGCGCGCCGAGCGCGCCCCAGCCGATCGGCGCGCCGGAGGAGTCCGAGGCCGACACGATGCTCGGGAACGAGGGGGTGCCCTTGCCCAACTGGAACAGGCTCACCGAGGCCCGCACGTTGACCGTGGCGTCATCCTCCTCGCTGGAGACCGCGAGCAGGTCGCGCGACGGGATCGGCAGCAGTCCCTCGGGGCCGTTGGTGGTGGCCAGCACCTGGCGGAAAACCGGGCTGGTCGGCCGGCTCAGGTCGTAGACCGCGACGAAGTTGCTCCGCTCGGAGCCGACGAAGGCGTACCGCACACCGTGGAAGGTGGCGACGACCACACCCTCCGGCTCGGTGCCCTTCTTGCCCGCGCGGTCCTCGTTGTGCAGGCCATAGCGGACGGCGATCCGCTCGAAGCTGTTGCCCGCGTCCCAGGCGACCTTGCCGGTGCGGCTGTCGAAGATGGACCAGCCCCGGGTGCCGCCCTTCCAGTCGCCCTCGTTGGCGGTGGCGAGGTAGCGGTCGTCGATCCAGCTGATGGCGTCGGGCTCGCGCCGCACGTCGGTGATCGAGCCCGTCTGGTCGATCACGCCGTCATCGACGGTGTCGATGCCGTGGACCGTGTCCGTGCCGGCGCTGAAGGCCTTGGTGATCCGGCCCGTCGGCAGGTCCACCAGGACGATGCCGTTGTTCTCCTGCAGCGTCACGGCCAACTGGTTGCCGCTGCTGATGGAGACGTACTCCGGCTCCGGGTCGGTGGGCTCGACGATTCCGCCGTCGGCCAGCACGGGCAGCGCGGTGCCGTTGGACCGGGTCAGCGGCACGGCCCGGGTGCGCCACTGCTGCGGCGACGAGCCCTTGAAGTCGACGATCTGCACGAAACCGGCCGGGGCCTGAGGCAGGTCGCCCTCCTCGCCCCCGGGCGGGGTCGCTTCCTCGTCGCGCTCGTTCTCGATCGCGATGGCGGCGTACCGCTTGTCCTTGGAGATCGTGATGGAGTCCGGCTGACCGCCGAGGTCGAAGCTGGTGACCCGCTTGCGGTCGCGCAGCGATATGACGTCGAGCCGCCCCGACGGGGTGGAGTAGCCGGCGCTGGTGTTCACCACGACCAGGACGTACTGGCCGAACACGGCCACCGAGGTCGGCTCGTCCTCGGCGTCGCCGAGCGCGGCCAGCGACAGCGTGCCGAGCCCACGCGGGCTGCCGGGCTTGCTGATGTCGAGGAAGCCGATCCGCCGGGCCAGCGCGTCGGTGTAGATCAGGGTCCGGCCGTCCTCGCTGACTGCCGAGATCTCGGCGACGGTCGCCGAGGCAGGGCCCTCACCGGCCGGCCGGTTCTGGAAGACCGGATACGTGGCCGTGCGCTGGAAGGCCGGCGGCACATGCGAGTGGGCACTCGCCGGACTCGTACCGACCAGCGTGACGGCAGCGACGGCCGCAGCCGACAGCGCGGCGTAGGTTCTCTTGGGTGACATCGACTCTCCGTTACGCTCACATGGGAGACACGATCGTCACATCTGCGGGCAATCTCCATGCGGCACCCAGGTGAACAGTCGCCGAAGATCATCCCCGTCATCGGGGCGTCCCTGAGCGGCGGCTTCTGGTCGGCTGTTGCGGTCATTCCGTGGGCCTGCGTGCCCGTCGTACTTCGCGGTCGATTGCCCAGGCGTCCGCTACTGGGCCCACGTGCCGAAGCTTGTCCGGGTTGATCACCGAGCGGATCGTCTGGATCTGCCCGTCGAGTACATCGAGCGCCAGGGTGTGGAGCACCTTGCCATCCCGGTCGCGGAAGATCGCGCCCGGCTGGCCGTTCACCTCGTGCGGCTCGAACGTCACGTCGATCCGGGCCATCTGGGGGAAGACGGAGGCAAGCAGCCGGGCCACGTTCTCGGCGCCGATGACAGCCCTGGCCAGTTGCGGGGCCTTGCCGCCGCCGTCGCCGACCATCGATACGTCGGCGGCGAGCAGTTCCCGCAGGCCGGCGACATCGCCTTCGCGGAGGGCGTCGAAGAACCGCGACGCCAGTTCCTCCCGCTCTTCGCGGACCGCCTCGAAGCGCGGCCGCCCGGCCTCCATATGCCGCCGGGCCCGAACCAGCAGCTGCCGGCACGCCGCCTCCGACCGCCCGACCGCCGCGGCGACCTCGTCGAACCCGAAGCCGAACACCTCCCGCAGCACAAAAACCGCCCGCTCCAGCGGGCTGAGCCGCTCCAGCAGCAGCAGCGCCGCCATCGACACCGAGTCGGCCAGCTCCACCGACCGCGCCGGATCCTGATACGGATCGCTCAGCAGCGGCTCGGGAAACCACGGGCCCACGTACTGCTCCCGCCGCACCCGCGCGGAGCGCAGCACATCGATCGAGATCCGCGTCACCGCGGCCGACAGAAGAGCCTTGGTCGACGTGGGCTGAGTCGCCGAGCCGTCAAAGCGCAGCCATGTCTCCTGGACCGCGTCCTCGGCCTCACCCACACTGCCCAAAATCCGATAGGCGATCGAAAACAGCAGCGGGCGCAGCTCCTCGAACTCCTCGACCTTGCTCACGCCCAGTCCCCTCCCCTTGAAGCCCGCCCACCCGGCCGTACGTGCCGGCGCAGGCATCTCCTGTGATCATCCGGACCATCGGCAGGCCACAGTAACGCCCCCGAGCCCGGGGGCCCGGAGCCCGCGTCCGGATCCCGAGCCAGTCGCTGATGCCGTTCAGTGGAACTGCCCGGGCTCGTAGTCGCCGGCCGGCTGACGGGTGATGATGTTCAGCCGGTTCACCGTGTTCATGAAGGAGATCAGGATCACCAGGGCGGTGAGCTGCTCCTCGTTGTAGTGCTTGGCGGCGTACGCCCACACCTCGTCGCTGACCCCACCGGCCGCGTCCGCGACCCGGGTTCCCTTTTCCGCCAGCTCCAGCGCGGCACGCTCGGCCGCGGTGAAGACCGTGGCCTCCCGCCACGCCGCGACCAGGTTCAGCCGCACCGGGGTCTCGCCGGCAGCGGCGGCCTCTTTGGTGTGCATGTCGATGCAGACGGCGCAGCCGTTGATCTGACTGACGCGAAGCGCCACCAGCTCCTGAGTGGCGGCCGGCAGCGTCGAGTCCTTGAGCGCCCTGCCTGCCGACATGAAGTGCTTGAGGGCCTTGCCGGCGGTCGGGTCGGCGAAGTAGTTCAGTCGCGCGTCCATGGTGTGCTCCTTTGTGGTCGTCGGTGGCTACACCCCTGAGACGGGGTAGCCCGCCCCCCTGTGACATGGACGAAATACGACCTGCGTCTCCCGGCCGCCGAGCCCGGCCGGCAGGGGCGGACTTTGCGGATTCCGGATTGCGGAGTCCGCTCCCACTCTGCGCCGATGAGTTGTGGGAGGCCGGGTGGTCCAACTCCTGAGGACAACGTTCAGGAGGTCTCAATGGGCGCCGTGGTGCTGTACAAGAGCATGTCGTTGGACGGATTCGTCGCCGGTCCAGACATCGGTGCGGAGCATCCCATGGGTAAGGGCGGCATGCGACTGCACGAGTGGATGTTCACCGACCAGCCCGACCCGCGAGACAAGGAGGTCCTCGCTTCGATGTCCGCTTCGGTCGGCGCGGTAGTGGTCGGCAGGCGCACGTTCGACGTCGGCCTGCCGCACTGGCAGGACACCCCTTATCCGGCACCGACCGTCGTGCTCACCCACCGGTCCCGCGACGAACTCGTCATGAGGAGCGCGACGTTCACCTTCGTCACCGACGGCATCGAGGCTGCCCTGAAGACCGCACGGGACGCTGCCGGCGACAAGGACGTGATCGTGATGGGTGCCCAGACAGGACGGCAGTTCCTGCGTGGCGGACTGCTGGATGAGTTGCTGATCAACCTGGTACCGGTCGTGCTGGGCTCTGGAAGCCGGCTGCTGGAAGACCTTGGCCACATCGAGTTGATGCGCACGCAGGTGGTCGCCTCCGACGCGGTCACGCACCTGCGGTTCCGGATCGTGAAGTAACGGCCTGCGGCACGGCGTATGCGGAGCGGACACTGCCCTGATTTCATTTCCAACGAGGCCTGTCGCCTCCGTCGAGGGGATGTTGGATGAGTTCGGTCACCGGTGTCTGGTGTGGCAGCTGCGTACGTCAATCTCCCGCGAGCGCAGCGTGGACGGACGAGACCGCGCTCGCGCCGTCGCCGACGGCCGTGGCCACGCGTTTCGTCGAACCCGAGCGCAGGTCGCCGACCGCGAAGACCCGGGGTGCGCTCGTCTGGTACGGCAAGGCCGATCCGGCGGGCAGTCCGACGTCGGTGAGCACGAACCCGTCCTCTGCCTTGGCCACTCCGGTCAGCCAGCCCGACACCGGGTCGGCGCCGACGAAGCAGAACAGCGCACGGCTGGCCAGCCGTTGCGGCCGCTCGCCGGGCCGTTCGACGACGACCGACGTGAGGGTGTCGCCGCCGGCCAGTTCGCTGACCGTGCTGCCGGTGTGGACTCGGATCCGGGAATGGGCCTGGATCCGGTCGGTCAGGTAGGACGACATGCGGGCTGCGAGGTCGTGGCCGCGGACGACCAGATCGACCGTCGCGCCGCGGGCGGCGAGGGACAGGGCCGCCTGCCCGGCCGAGTTGGCGCCGCCGACGACGGTCACCGGCCGGCCCTCGTAGCCCCGGACGTCCGGCTCGGTCGCGGCGTACCGGATGCAGCCGGACTGCTCGAACGCCGCCCATCCGGGGATGTCCAGACGCCGGTATCGGGCGCCGGTGGCGGCGATCACCGCGCGGCACTCGACGCGGACCCCGTCCTCCAGGACGACGACCGGCCGCCGCTCGTCGGAGAGGTCGAGGCCCTTCGCAGCGCAGGGCGAGTGGATGCGTACACCGAACTTGAGGGCCTGGACCATGGCCAGGTGGGTCAGGTTCACGCCGCTGACCCCGTCCGGGAAGCCCAGGTAGTTCTCGATGCGGGCGCTCGTGGCGGCCTGGCCGCCGAGCCCGCTCCGGTCCAGCAGCACGGTGACCAGGCCCTCGGACGCCCCGTACACGGCGGCGGCCAGGCCCGCGGGACCGGCACCCACGACGACGAGGTCGACCGGTCCTCCGCCGTCCCGGTACGTGAGGCCGAGCGTCTGCGCGACCGTTCCCGGCGTCGCGCGCCGCACCACCGATCCGTTGGCGACGGCCGCCGGGAGGTCGGCCTCCGTCAGCCCGGCCGAGGTCATCAGGGAGCGCCCGGTGGGTGAGGTGGCGCTGCGCCAGGTGTGGGGCAGCAGCATCTGCGTCACGTAGCCGCGCAGTTCCAGGGTCTCCGCGGAGTCCGGCCGGCCGACGATCTCCAGAGCGCCGCCCGCCGCCGCGCGGAAGACCTCGCGCCGCTCCTGGAACGCCGCGAGCAGCAGTCCGGCGATGTCGTCCTGCTCAGCAAGGGCCCGGCGCAGTCGCGCCGCCCCGATCCGGATGACCGCCCCCGCGGACGTCACCCGGGCGGTCAGGTAGACCTGCTGTCCGGTCAGAAGGTTGAGCTCGCCGAGGAAGTCTCCGGGGCCGCCTCGGTAGATCAGGCGTTCCGGCTCGATCGCCGTCGCGTCCCGGACAATGTCCACCGTCGCCGTCCGGAGCAGGAAGAAGTCGTAGGAGTCGTCGCCGGAGGTGTACAGGTTCCGGCCGGCCTCGACATGCTCCTCCTCGCCGTATCCGGCAAGGCGGCGGAACTGCTCGTCGTCGAGGGCCGGTCCGGTCGGACGGCGGCGCTTCGGCCGGGCGACGGTCACGACGTACAAGAGCAAACCCGCCGACGTGAGGACGAAACCGGCCCAGACAGTGGACAAGGTGCCCCAACCGGCCTCCAGGGTGACCGCGCCGCCGATCGCGCCGAGGGAGTTGGCGAGGTTGAGGGCGGCCAGGTTGAGCGCGCCCATCAGGGTCGGGGCGTCCGGCGCGAAGCCGGTCAGCCTGACCTGGATGGTGGGGATCGCGAACATCATGGTCACGCCGACGCCGAAAAGGCACGGCAGCAGGACCAGCAAATCGCCGCCCGCCACGCCGATCAGCACCAACAGCGCCAGGACACCGCCGTACCCCCAGATCAGGCCCCGGTGCTCGTACCGGTCCGCGACGCGCCCGCCGAGGTGGTTGCCGACCGCCATGCCGAGGCCGAAGACGGCCAGGGCGACCGGGATGAGCGCGGCGTCCCGCCGCGCCGCGTCGGTGACGAAGGGGCCGATGAACGTGTAGACGGCGAAGATGCTGGAGATGCCGAGCGAGGCGACGGCGACCATCAGCCAGACGTTGATCCGGCGCAGGCCGTTCAGCTCGCTACTGACGGGGCTGCCGTGCAGGTCGTCGGTACGGGGCAACCAGGCCACCAGGGCGATGCCGGCCAGCAGGCCGACGGCGACCACGGTCCAGTACATGACACGCCACCCGGCGTGCTGGCCGACGAAGGTGCCGAGCGGCGACCCGGCGATGGTGGCGACGGTGAGTCCCCCCATCACGGTGGCGAACGCCTTGCCGCCCTTGCCCGGCCCGTACACGTAAGCGGCGACGACCGACCCGGCGCCGAAGAACGCCCCCTGCACGCTGCCCGCGACGAAGCGGAAGACGACGAGCAGCACGACATTCGGCGCCAGCGCGGACAGCCCATTGCCCACCAGGAAGAGCACGACAAGGCCGAGCAACAGCGTGCGCCGGTTGACCCGGGCGGCGAGCAGAGTGATCAGCGGAGAACCGATCACCACCCCGAAGGCGTAGGCGGTGATCGCATACGTGGCGACCGGGATCGACACGTCCAGGTCGGCGGCGAAGAGCTGGATGATGCCGTTGCTGCCGAACTCGCCGGTGCCGATCGCGAAGGTGCCCAGCGCCAGCGCGAACAGAGCGAGCCTGGGGTTGACGGCGGGCTTCTCGGCGGAGGTGTGCCGCTTCTCCTCGGCAGCGCACTGACCTTCGTACGCGCGGACGAACATGGTCAGCGGGCCGCGTGCTTGATGAGGTCGGCGGCCACGGCGGGTTGGGAGATCATCGCGACGTGCGAGGCACCTACCTCGCGCACCTGCGACCCGGCCCGCCGCGCCATGAACCGCTGCGCCTCGGCGGGCAGCACCTGGTCGTTCCTGGCGACGAGGTAGTAGGAGGGAACGGTCTTCCACGCCGGGGCTCCGGAGGGCTCCCCGAGGGTGCGGGCGTCGGCGGGCCGCTGGCCGGCGTGCATCAGGTCGGTGGTGGATTTCGGTACGTCACCGGCGAAGACGTCGTGGAAGAACTCCTTCTTTATGTAGCCGTCGACGAGGCCCCCACCGTAGGGGCGGAAGTCCAGCGCCGCCTCGTTGAGCTTGCTGCCCGGGAACCTCGTCTGCAGTTCCAGCAGCGACTCACCCTCGTCGGGGGCGAACGCGGCCACGTAGACCAGTGCCTTCACGTTCGGGTTGTCGGCTGCGGCGTTCGTGGCGACGATCCCGCCGTAGGAGTGAGCGGCCACGACGATCGGGCCGCTGAGGGTGGCGAGAACACTGGCCAGGTAGGCCGAGTCGGTGGCCACGCTGCGCAGCGGGTTCGCGGGCGCGATGACCGGATGGCCGTCGCGGATGAGCTTGGCGGCGACGTCGTTCCACCCGGAGGCGTCGGCGAACGCGCCGTGCACGAGGACCACCGTGGGTTTGGGCTTGGCTTCCGTCCGGGAATGCGCCTGCGCCTCGGACGTTCCCAGCAGCGCGCCGGTCGCGACCGCGGCGGATCCGGCCAGCACAGCTCGGCGAGTCGTCGTCATGATGTTGTACCTTTCACCTCGAATTGCGGTCAATGTTGATTCCAGGCACTTGACGATCACTGAACGAGCGATTCAATCGTCGTCCAGTACGCCGATTTAGCCTGCGGCCATGAAATCGGCGAAAAGTGAAAGCACCCGGATCTGGGGCCTGCGGTTCCACCTGCTCTTCTACGTCCTGAGCAATCTGGCTCAGGTCATCGTGTGGTGGGTCTACGACCCCGACCACTTTTTCTGGCCCCTGTGGTCGATCGTCTTCTGGGGCATCGGGCTGGCCTTCCATTTCTGGGGTGTCTACTCGCCGCCCAAATCCAGAACCGAGTACTGAGCCGTGTCGTTCTTCGCCGAGTTCGTGCGCGCCCCCATGACGGTCGGTGCGGTCGCGCCGAGCGGTCCGGCGCTGGCCATGGCCGCGACGGCGGTGGTGCCCCGGACCGGTTCCCCGGTCGTGGTGGAACTCGGTCCGGGCACCGGCGCCTTCACCGGCGCCATCCAGCGGCGCCTCGCGGGTCGCGGCCGGCACATCGCCGTCGAGATCAACCCGCGGTTCGCATGGCGGCTGGCCGAACTCCATCCGGCGGTCGACGTCGTGACCGCGGACGCGGCCGGCCTTGCCACGGTGCTCACGCAGCGCGGGCTCAACGAGGCCGATGTCGTGGTCAGCGGCCTTCCGTGGGCGGCGTTCTCCGAGAAGAGGCAGCGTGACGTGCTGTCCTCGGTGTCCGCCGCGCTGCCGCCGCACGGCGTGTTCACCACCTTCGCGTACGTGCACGCCCGATGGGCACCACCCGCGCGGGTGCTGCTGCGATCACTGCGGTCACGCTTCGACGAGGTCGTCGTCAGCCGGACGGTGTGGGCCAACCTCCCGCCCGCGCTGGTCTACTACTGCCGTCGCCCCAACACCCGCTGAACGGTCAGGTCGGCGAGCAGTCGCTCTTCCGCACAGACTGCCAGAACTTGTCGGTAGGCCCCAGAATGTCCGCCATGGATTCCCCCTTGGTCCTGGCCAGTCTGCCTTTCGCCCTCGGCATCGTCATGCTCGGCCTGGGTCTCGGCCTGACTCTGGACGACTTCCGGCGGGTGGGCCAGTATCCGAAGGCGGCCGTGGTCGCGCTGCTGTGCCAGGTCGTGCTGCTGCCGGCGATCTGCTTCGGCCTGGTGGTGGCGTTCCGGCTCCCGCCGGAACTGGCGGTCGGGATGATGGTGGTCGCGGCGTCGCCCGGTGGCCCCACGGCCAACCTGTTCAGTCACCTGTTCGGCGGGAACGTCGCGCTGAACGTCACGCTCACCGCGGTCAACTCGGTGCTGGTCGTGGTCACCCTGCCGATCGTGGTGAACCTCTCGGCCGGGTACTTCCTCCCCGGCGGGGCCACCCTCGGGCTGCAGTTCGACAAGTTGCAGCAGGTCTTCGTGATGGTGCTCGGGCCGGTCGCGATCGGGATGCTCGTGCGCGCGCTGGCACCGCGGGTGGCGCAGCGGCTCAACCTCCCCGTCCGGGTGCTGTCAGTCGTGGTCCTCGTCACGGTCATCTCCGCAGTGCTGTACGGGGAGCGGGAGAACCTCGTCGACTATTTCGTCTCGGTGGGGCTGGCCGTGCTGGCTTTCAACATCGTGAGCCTGCTGATCGGCTACGGCGTGCCGCGCCTGGCCGGCGTCGACCACGGCGCGGCCACCGCGGCCGGGTTCGAGATCGGCATCCACAACACCGCGCTCGCCATCACGATCGCGCTGAGCCCGGCGCTGTTGAACAGTGCCGAGATCGCCATCCCGGGCGCGGTGTACGGCATTGTCATGTTCTTCACGGCGCCCGGGTTCGGCTGGTTGATCAGCCGTCGAACGCGAACGAGGTCCGCCCTGTGACCCTTCTCGGCCCGTGTGGCCTGATGTCGTGATCCGACACCGAAGGCGGCTCCGCCGACGGTGTCGCTCGTGCTGATCAGTGCGATCAAAGCTCGGCAAGGAACCTCTCTGCGCGGCGGGCGAAGAGGTGAGACCCGCGTTCGCTGGACTGGTCGCGGGCTTTTTCGGCAGCGGCTCGTACGACTTCGGCGGGTTCGCCGCGGGCGTGGAGCAGGCGCGCCCGCAGCAGCAGGACAAGTCCTTCGGCGTAGCGTTGGCCGTAGGCCTCCAGTGCCTGGTCCGCTCGGTCGAGGGCGATGGCCGCCTTGTCCGGCCTACCGGCGGCCAACCACATCTCGGCGAGCAGTCCGTGGTGGTACGCGACGCCCCACCGCGGCGGGTCGACCAGCGTCCCGGCCACGAGCTGTTCGGCCTCCGCCGCGATACCGGCCGGGTCGTCACCGGCGAGGGCACGGGCCCAGTACCAGTTCAGCCGGATGTAGTGCTCCTGCTGAATGGCGGCGCGGCCGGTGCCCACGGCCGTCCACCGGTCGATCGTGCGTATCACCCAGCCCGCGTCACCGGCCATCGAGGCGATGATGGTGATGTAGTAGGCCCAGGTCGCGACCGCATACGAGTCGTCGGGGCCGTTCCACTCGTCGATCATGGCCCCCGCCGTCTCGACGTCACCGTGTAGCGCCGTCACGACGGCCAGCCAGCCGGGCCACTCACCCGAGACGTCACGCCGGATCGGGGTCTCGCTGTGCGAGGAGACGACCCCGTCGAGAAGGGCGGGGTCGTTCTCGCTGAAGCACCGGTATGCCACGCCGATGTTGCCGATGTCCCACTGATGCAGGCCCCAGGCTTGCCGGCCGTACACCCGGACGACCGGATCGGAGGACGCCTCCCCTTGGTCGTACAGCCGGCGGACCAGACGAACCCGGTCCCACTCGAGGAAGGTGTAGGCCCCGAACAGGCGAGCGAACAGGAGGCCCGCGGCGTCTACCTCCCGGCCGAGTTGGCGGGCCAGAAGTTCCGCTCGCTCCAGCAGATCGAAAGTCGTGCCGCCGAACCCGGCCTGCCGACGCGGGGCGATGGCGAGGAGCGAGAGGGCGGAGAGCTCGAGTTCCGGGAGCCCGGCGGTCCGCGCGATCTGGGCGGCTGATTCCAGGTGCCGATCTGCGGCGGCGAAAGCGAGCTTGGCCGCCGCGCGGCGACCTGCGCGCTTCAGCGCCTCCGCGGTACGAACCGGGTCGGCGAGGGGCCTGGCGGCCCACAGGTGGAAGGCGAGGCGTTCGGTGATGGACTCGTCGTCCGCCTGGCCTTCTTCGAGCGCGTCCGCGACCCGCAGGTGCAGCCGGATTGCCCGCCCGTGCGCCGTGGTCTCCGTGACCGATTCGCGAACCAGGTCGTGCGCGAAGCGCCACGCGAACGGGTCCTCCGGCTCCGATTCGAGCAGGCCGAGCGCGCGCAGCGGTTCGAGGCGTTCGAGACAGTCCGCGACGTCGGCGCCGGCGGCTCGGGCGAGTAAGCCGAGGTCGACGTCGCGGCCGATCAGCGCCGCGACCTGCAAGAGGTCGCGAGCGTTGTCGTCGAGGCCGGCCATGCGATCGCGGACGACGTCTCGCACGGTGGACGGCACCCCGGCACGGGCCGACGCGTCACCGTCACCGAGCGCGCCACGGTCGCTGAGAAGCCGCGCCAGTTCGCGGACGAAGAAGGGATTGCCGGCGGTGCGGACGTGGATGTTGTGGGCGATGTCCGTGCTGGGTTCGTGGCCGGTCTCGCGGCGGATGAGTTCGGCCACGGCGGTCAGACCGAGCGGGCCGAGCCGGATCCTGCGGTGGCTGGGCAGCCGGCTGGCGGCGGCCAGTGCCCGCGAAAGGTCGGAGCCGGGTGTCGGTGCGCGGTCGCGAAGGGCGCCGATGATCGCGGTGCCGGTGGGTAGCCGGCCCACCATGTGGCTGAACAGCTGGAGCGAGGCGGCATCGATCCATTGAAGATCGTCCATGACCAGTAGCATCGGCTGTTCGGCCGAAGCCTGGCCGATGACAGTGACGACCTGCTCGAACAGGCGGAACTGGGCACGGCTGCCGGCAACCGGCGGCGCGGCGTCATCGTCTCCGGATTCGAGGAGACGACCGAGTTCGCCGGCCCGCCACTTCTCACGCGCCGACGCGGGCAGGCTGTCGACGACAACGGTGAGTGCCTGCTCCCATGGCCACATCGACGGTGTTCCGTCGCCCTCCAAACAGGAAGCCCAGACGACGAGCGCGCCGCGCCGGTCCGCGACGGCGGCGGCCTCTTCCAGCAGGCGCGTCTTCCCCGAGCCCGGTTCGCCTTCGACGATGGCGAGCCCGGTCCGGCCGGTGAGCGCCGCCTCGATGGCCTGCCGCAGTACGCCGAGTTCCTCGCCCCTGCCGACCAGTCCGGCCGCCTGCCTCGCCGGCGCCCGGTCACCGTCATTCTCCGTGCTCGTCGCCACCGGCGGACTTGAGGCCTGCGTCAGCACACGCAGGTGCGCGGCCTGCAGCGCCGGGCCGGGGTCGATGCCGAGCTCCTCGGCGAGGCGGTCACGGACCGCGTGAAACGCTGACAGCGCCTCCGCCTGCCGTCCAGCTGCGCCGAGGGTGGTGATGAGGCCGGCATGTACGGGTTCGTGGAACAGCGCCATCGACGCGGCCAACTGCAACGGCGGGATCACTCGCTCCGGTCGATGTAACGCCACGGCCAGTTCGGCCGCTGCCGCGCAGGCGACGTGGAACTCGTCGTCGAGGGCGGCCAAGACCGGCATCGCGATCGATCCATAGGAAAGTCCGTCCCCCGCGGGTCCCTGCCAGAGGCCGAGCGCTGTGACGTAGTGGTCGAGCGCCACTTCGCGAGCTTGCTCGGCGAGGGCGGCCTGGGCGGCTTCGAGGAGTTCCCGGAACGTGACGAGGTCGAGCGTGCCGGGTCCGGCGCTGAACACGTACGCGTCGCCGCGGCGGTGCAGGTACGTACCGGCTGCCCGGGCGGGGACCGCGGGTTCGAGCACCCGCCGCAACGCCCCGACGTACTTCTGGATGATGTTGAGCGCGCTGGCGGGGGCGTCCTCGGCCCAGATCAGGTCGATCAATTCTCTCGTGCTGACGGGACGGCCCACGCGCGCCAGGAGCAGGGCCAACAGCTGCGCCTGCTGTCGGGGGCCGGCGTCCAGTTCGACGCCATCGCGCCACAACCGCAACGGACCGAGGATCTGCAGGCGCAGCGAACCGGCGCCGACCAACAGACCTTCGCCGTCGGGCCTAACGGGACGGGCCGGCCCAGTCACGTCTGTCGACTCCCGGATGGGCAGTACAAATTTGTCCGCCTGCGACCCGCTTCGGACCGCAGTGCGCACCGAGTCTACTGGTCCAGGATTGGTCGCAGAAGGGGCGGCGGACACGCCACCCAGGCCGGGTTGAAGGCACGAGCGGAACTGCCGGAAAGGCGTGATCGAGCACGTCTGTCGCGGCGAGCACCAGGTGGTGCCGACCTTTAGATGCGTACGTTTGTGGGCGGCAACGGCTGCGACCCGGGCGGCCGTTCGGGCGACAGGGAAGTCGCCGTTCACTACTTCCGATATTCGTTCAGTAGTAGTCAAGTCCGCATTCGTATGTTGAGGCTGGGGCGCCGATGAGGCGGTCCTACGCTCGCCGTGACCTCCTTGAAAGCGACGACCCGTCCGCGCAGGTACATGACCTGCCTCCCACACCAGCCCCTGCGTAACCGAGCCATAAGGAGCGTTGGATGCCGACTCGCGTGAACCGGCAGACCGTCGATCTATCCGCCTATCCCGACCTCATTGTCCTGTACCTCGGCATGCGGGTGAATCGTCTGTACGGGATCAGGACCTTCTTCAGCTTCGGCCGGAAGATCAGTGAGTCGGTCGCGGGCAAGCCGGACGGGCTGCTGCTGCACGAGCCCGTGTACTACTCGTTCTTCCCGATGAACATGGGGATGCGCCAGTACTGGCGGGACCTGCCGTCGCTGCTCGCCTTTGCCCGGTCCGAGCCGCATCGGGAGTGGTGGCTGGACTTCCTGCGGGACTCGGGCGGGACCGGTTTCTGGCACGAGACGTACTCGATCAGGGGCGGCATGGAGGCCGTCTACGACGACGTGCCCAAGCCGCTCGGGTTCGGACGGTTCGCCGGGATCCGGCGCGCTCGTGGACCCATGTTCGGTTCCGCGGCTCGCCTGGGACGCACCGAGCACGGCAGCCCGGTCCTGAGCGAGACCGACCTCTACGAGTCCTAGCTGTGTCTCATACAGGGCTTTTCTTTCACAGCGGATGAGTCACTCTCCTGCCGGAGATCCGGTACATCGTCGACTGAGAGTTCTTCGCCGGCGCGGCTCAGACGCGCTGCCAGCGTCCGAACATGGTCTCTGAGTTCGGGCGGCTCCAGGACCTGGAAATCGATGCCTTTGAGCGCCACGTAGACAGCGATCTGGTCCAATGAGGCGGCGCCGGCGTAGAAAAGGCAGGAGCGGTCGTCGTGTTTCTCCAGGCGCCCGGCGGTGGGTGAGGTGTGCTCGGCGACAACTTCGATCGGAGCGTGGAACAAGATCTTCGCCTGGAAGCGGTAGGGGGCTGAGGACAGGGCATCGGAGACGAAGGCGACCAGGTCCGTGCCCGGCTCCGGTCTGGGGGCGAAGCGTGGACCGGGTTGTGGTGCGGCGTCGATGCGGTCGACACGGAAGGTGCGCCAGTCATCGCGGTCCAGGTCGAAGGCCAGCAGGTACCAGCGGCGGCCGGTGTGGACCAGACGGTAGGGCTCGACGCGGCGCGTGCTTTGCCGGTAGCCGAAACGGATCCCCTCATGGGCGCGGCAGGAGGCGGCCAAGGCTGCCAGCAGGTTCGCGTCCACCGCCGGTCCAGGGCCGGTCAGCGGCAGGATCGCGGACTGCATCGCCGCCACCCGGTGGCGCAGGCGCGAGGGCAGGACCTGTTCGAGTTTGGCCAGCGCGCGCAGCGACGTCTCCTCGATCCCCGAGACCGAGCCGGTGACGGCGGCACGGAGCCCGACGGCCACGGCAACGGCCTCCTCGTCCTCCAGGAGCAGCGGTGGGAGGGCAGCGCCGACGCCGAGACGGTAGCCGCCCGCCGTACCGGTGGCGGACTCGACCGGATAACCCAGTTCGCGCAGCCGATCGACGTCCCGCCGAACCGTGCGCGTCGTCACTCCCAACCGGTCGGCCAGTTCCGGACCAGGCCAGTCGGGCCGGGACTGCAGCATGGACAGCAGGCGTAGCAGCCGCGCCGAGGTCTCCAGCATTCGCGGAAAACTCCTTGGGAATCGCCGTCAATCGAGGACAGAACCTGTCCTCAGGGTTTCCTAGTGTCTCCCTTGCCGGCCCGAACAGGCCATGGCAGAACCGCGCAAGCCAAGGGAGAACGTCATGATCCTCGTCACCGGAGCCACCGGAAACGTCGGCCGCCACGTGCTGGACCTGCTGGTCGAGGACGGCCGCGCGGTCCGTGTGCTGACCCGTCGCCCGCAGAACGCGGTATGGCCGGCCGAAGTCGACGTCGTCGCCGGTGACCTGGCCGACGCCGCGTCGCTGGGCACGGCTTTGGCCGGCGCGGACACAGTGTTCTTGTTCGCCGTCCCCGGCAGCGGACCGGGTTTCGTCGCCGCCGCGCGACAGGCCGGAGTGCGCCGCGTGGTGCTGCTGTCCTCCGGCGCCGTCTCCGACGACGATGAGGTCCAGGACGGGCCGATCGCCTCGTACCACGCCGAGATCGAGCAGGCCCTGCGAGCCTCCGGCCTGGAGTGGACCTTCCTGCGGCCGGACGTCTTCGCCGCCAACACCCTGATGTGGGCCGGGCAGACCAAGTCCGGCGACGTGGTGCGCGGCGCCTACGCCGAGGCGGCAGCCGCGCCGGTCCACGAGGCCGACATCGCCGCCGTCGCCGCCGCGGCACTGACCCAGGACGGGCATGCGGGCCGCGTCTACGAGCTGACCGGGCCGGAGTCGCTGACCCATGCCGAGCAGGCCCGGATCCTCGGCGAGGTGCTCGGCCGGCCGATCCGGTTCGCCGAACTGCCCGCCGAGACGGTGCGGCAGGCGATGAGCGCGCACGTTCCGGCCCCGATCCTCGACGGGATCTTCAAAGTCTGGTCGGAATCCGTCGGCCGCGCCGCGCCGACCACCACCGACGTCGAGAAGGTCACCGGCCGCCCGGCGCGCAGCTACCGCGAATGGGTGCTCGACCGCGCGACCGCCTTCTAAGACCCCTGACCCGCCGCCCCGGAACCAAGGAGACAGCCTCCCCATGACCCGCATCTACGTGGAAAAAGGCACCAAGAAGATCGTCGCCTGCTCGCTGGACTGGCCCGGCTGGGCACGGATCGGCACCACCGAGGACAACGCGGTGGCTACGCTGACCGCCTACGCCGACCGCTACCGGCTCATCACCGAACAGGCCGGGCTGTCCTTCGACCCCGGCACCCCGGAGGTCGTCGCGCGAGTGGCGGGTGTCAACACCACCGACTGGGGCGCCCCCGCCGTCGCCGTCGACGAGGACGCGAAGCCCTACACCACCCAGGCCGCCGCGCGGACCGCCGCGATCCTGCGCGCCGCCTGGGCCTGCCTCGACCACCTGGCCGTATCCGCCTCTCCCGTCTTGCGCAAGGGTCCCCGCGGCGGAGGACGCGACCGCGACGAGATCGTCACCCATGTCATCGACACCGAACGCGTCTACGCCCGCAAGATCGGCATCCGCCACAGGCCGTTCACTTCCGACGACCATGACGCCGTGGCAGCCCTCCGCGACGCCGTCATCGACATCCTCGGCAACCCCGCCGACGGCATGCCACTCGCCGCAGGAGGCTGGCCGCCGGCCTACGCCGCCCGCCGCTTCGCCTGGCACGTCCTCGACCACGTCTGGGAGATCCAAGACAAGTCCCAGTGAACTGGGAAAACGATCATCGTCAGCGCGAGAATCCGGCCGCACATCATGGGTGCGGCCTCGCCACTGATCCAACAAGGTCGCAATCGCCTCGATGTGGCTGAACAGGCCGAACGGCACCGAGGGCGCCGCCTGTGCCCATCTCTCACGGACGTTGTCGTCAAACCAAACAAAACGCCCCGGCCGTGATCGGCTCGGGGCGTTCGGGCTGTTCAGGTGCTGTGGTCAGGGGCAGGGTCGACCTAACCAGTGCTCCCGCTGCGCCGGGCGTAGGCACGGGCGGCGCGGGCGCGGTCGCCGCAGCGGGTGGAGCACCAGTGGCGCCGGCCATGGGTGCGTATGAGGAACCGGTCGCAGGGGGCGGAGCCGCAGGCGGCGAGGATGCCGGCGTCGGGACCGGTGAGCAGGTCGGCGGCGTCGGCGGCGAGGGTCGCCAGTGCGTGGTTGACGGCCCGGTCGATGGGGTGTGCCTGGATGCGGCGCAGTCCCTGGGCCCCGTCCCAGGCGAGGAGGGGTGCGGTGGGTACAGCCGTGAGTGCCTCGTTCACCGCGCGCAGGGAGTCTTCGGGCGGGGTGGTGCCGTCGACTCGGGCGGCGAACAGGACGCGTACGTGCGCGCGAAGCGCGCGCATCCGCTGTGCGCACACCTCGTACAGCTGCACGTCCGGGGTGGTCAGGTCGTGGGCGGCGAGCCAGCGCATGGCGGATCCGGGGGTGGCGAGCAGGTCGTAGCTCTGGCCGGCGGGCAGGGTCGCGGCGGTGTCGGCGAAGTCCAGGGAGCGGTACTGGTCGGCACCTGGAGCTGGGGGCAGAGCGGTCTGCGCCGTGTCGGTGGCCAGGGTGTCGTCCATGCCTCTCATGGTAGCGATTGCATTTTTCCGTGATGCCCGCCTAGGCTGGTGTCACGTTAAACACAGATTTTTTTCGTGAGAAATGAGGGAGACGTGATGTCCCAGCTCAATGCCGATCAGTTCCCGGTCCGCACGTACGGCGGCCCGACCGCCTTGTTCGAGTACGGCGGCCTGCGGTTTTTGACCGACCCGACGTTCGACGGCCCCGGCGATTACGGCCGGCCCGGTCGTCCGGTCCTGACCAAGACCGCCCCCTCCACCGGCACCCCCGCCGATCTCGGCCCCATCGACGTGGTCCTGCTCTCCCACGACGAGCACGCCGACAATCTCGACACCTCCGGCCGTGCCCTACTCGCCGACGTCCCCCTCACCCTGACCACCCCCAGCGGCGGCGAGCGCCTCGGGCAGAAGGTCAAGGGCCTGGCCGACTGGGAGACGGTCGAGTTGGAGCGCCCAGGCGGCGGCACTGTCACCGTCACCGGTGTTCCCGCCATCCACGGCCCCGGCCCGCGCGCGGAGGTTGAGCCCTTCACCGGCCAGGTCGTCGGCTTCGTCCTGACCGGAGAGGGCCTGCCGACGGTCTACGTCAGCGGCGACAACGCCTCCCTCGACGCCGTCAGGGAGATCGCCGAGCGCTTCGCCCCGGTGGACACCGCCATCCTGTTCGCCGGCGCACCTCGTTTTCCCACGCTTTTCGACGGCAACCTGATCGTCCTGGACAGCGCGCAGGCCGCCGAGGCCGCCCGGATCCTCGACGCCCGCCGTGTCGTCCCGGCCCACCACGACAGCTGGGCCCACTTCACCGAGGGCCGCGAGGACCTGGAGGCCGCCTTCACCGCCGCGGGCCTGGCCGACCGCCTGGACCAGGACTGGACGCAGCGCTCCTCAGCCTGAACCGCCGCCACGGCGCCGTGCCAGAACGACAGAGAACGAGCCGATCACATGTCCACCGGAACCGATGCCGGCCTCGTGCCCTGCTTCTACCAGGCCCTTGAGCTGACCGCCCATGACCTCGGGCTGGACGGTGCTCTACGGTGCCCAGCGTGTGGCCGTGGTGGTCGACATTGTGGTCAGCGTTGTCGTCACCTCGCGCGGCTGTCCAGTGGCAAGGCCTGACGGAGGGGGGCCGCGTCAGCGATCGTCCAGCGCCATGAACCGCGAGCGCGAGCAGCCGTGGTCGGGCAGGTTCTCATTCGCCGCGTGCCCGACCACGCCCGCCTTCGGTCAGGCCTGTACGTGGCCGACGGCGTCGAGGATGGAGGCGGTCACGGCGTCGGGCTGGGACGCCCCGACGGCGTGGGAGGCGCCCGCGATCTCGCGGGTTCCGCGCGAGCCCGCGCGTTCGGCCATGAACCTCAGCGCCTCGGCCGGAATGTTGAGGTCGCCATCACCGTGGACGAACCAGGACGGCTTGGCACGCCAACCCGGCTCGCTCACCGTCAGCCCGTCGGTCAGCGCCTGCTCGGTGACCGGGCGCTGGGTCGCCGCCATCAGGGCGGCCTCATCAGCGTCGAGATCGGCGCAGAACTGGTGGTGGAACCTGTCCTCGGCGATCCGGAACTCGTTGCCGCCGGAGGAGACCGGGTAGGCGACCAGTGCGCCACCCAGGCTGCTGCCCTCGAACTTGCCGGACAGCACCAGTGCGCTCTCTCCGAGCTCGGGTGCGAAGGCGGCGACGTACACGAGTGCCTGCACGGCGTCGTTGCCGGACGCCGCCTGGCTGATCACCATGCCGCCATAGGAGTGGCCGACCAGGACGACCGGCCGTCCGATGCCGGCGATCACGTCGCGCACGTAGGCGGCGTCGCCCTCCACGCTCCGCAGCGGGTTGGCCGCCGCGACGGCGGTCAGCCCGCGGCCGTGCAGGCGCTGGATGACGCGGTTCCAGCTCGCCGACTCGGCGAAGGCGCCGTGGACGAGGACGACGGCGGGCTGTTCTGTGGTGGTCATGAGTTCGCCTTTCCGGAGGTCAGGGCGGCCTCGAGTACCTCGATGGCCTGGATGACGGCGGCGCCTGCCGCCGCGGTCGAGCGGACGGGGTTGAGCATCATGAAGTCGTGCAGGTGCCGTTGTAGCGGACGCTGAGGTGAGCGCCGCAGTCCGCCCGGGTCACAGGGTGCCGATCAGGCCGCCGTCGATGACGAAGTCCGCGCCGGTGACGTTGCCGGCGCGCTCGCTGGCGAGCAGGACCACGAGGTCGGCGACCTCGTCCGGGCGGGTGAACCGGCCGGTGACCGAGTCGGCGGCGGCCTGCTTCGCCACCGCTTGCGACTCGCCGCCGTTGTGGCGGGCGAGCGTGGCGGCGACGCCGTCCGCGCCGAGCCACAGGTCGGTGGCGACCGGCCCGGGGCTGACGGTGTTGACCCGGATCCCGTGCGGGCCCAGCTCCTTCGACAGGGACTTGCTGAAACTGGCCAGAGCCGCCTTCGCGGCGCTGTAGTCGATCACCAGCGGGTCCGGCAGCGACGCGTTGACCGAGCTGACGGACACGATCGTGCCGGCGCCGCGGCCGAGCATGAGCGGCAGCGCCTCGCGGGTGGCCCGCACCGCGGACAGGAAGTTGACGGTCAGGGTGGCGAGCCAGTCCACGTCGGTGACGGACGCGAAGCCGCCGGGGCGCGGGCTTACCGCGCCGACGTTGTTGACCAGGATGTCCAGGCCGCCGAAGGCGGCGCCTGCTGCCTCGACCAGCTCGGCCGGGCCGTCCGGGGTGGCGAGGTCCACCGCGACCGGGCGGACGCGGCCCCCCGCCGCCAGCTCGGACAGCTCGGCGCTGACGTGCCGCGCTCCGGCGGTCACGCTGACGCCCTCCGCGGCGAGCGCCCGGGTGATCGCCAGCCCGATGCCCTTGCTCGCGCCGGTGACCACGGCTGTCTTGCCTGACAGGTTCAGCTCCATGACGGACCTTTCTGCGGCACGCGGCCCCGCCCCCGCGACGGGGCCGCGTGCGGGTTCAGCGGATGGACTTGGCGGCGGCGACGATGACGTCCACCACGGCCTGCGGCCGGGACAACATCGACAGGTGCGACGCGGCGACCTCGGTGACGTGGCTGTGCGCCCGCTTCGCCATGGTGACCTGCAGCGACGGCGGCAGGATGCCGTCCTTCGTGCCCACCAGGTACCAGCTCGGCAGCTTCTTCCAGGCGGGCGGCCCGGACGGCTCCTGCAGCGCGCTCAGTGCGATCGGGCGCTGCTCGGCGGCCAGCCGGGCGGCCGTGGCGGCCGGCAGATCACCGGCGAACGCCTGCGGGAACACCGCCTGCTTGATGTAGAGGTCGACGTCTCCGGCCGGCGCCCCAGGGTAGGCCACGACGTCGAACAGCGCGCTGGGGTCGCCACCGCCCTGCAGCCCGAGGACCGTCTCGCCCTCGTCGGGCGCGAACGCGTTGACGTAGACGAGCGCCTTCACGTCGGGGTCGGTGCCGGCCGCGTTGGTCACGACCGCTCCGCCGTAGGAGTGGCCGACCAGGACGACCGGACCGCTGGTCCGCTGGGCGAGGAACGCCGACAGGTACGCGGCGTCGCCGCTGAGCCCGCGCAGTGGGTTGGGCGCGGCGAGCACGGTGTACCCGAGCCGTTGCAGCCGGCCGGTCACGTCCGACCAGCTCGACGCGTCGGCCCAGGCGCCGTGCACGAGAACGATGGTCGGCTTCGGGTGATCGGGACGGCTGGCGGCCGACGCCGGGGCGACGAGCGCGAACAGGGCGAGAACGGCCAGCGCGATCATCGCACCGCGCCGGCGGAGGGGGTTCATCATGATGGATCCAGCTCTCAGTCGAGGAGGGCGAGCAGGCGTCGGGTGAGTTCGGCCGGATGTTCTTCGAGATCCAGTGGCCGGAGTCCGCGATCACGTCGCCTTGACCGGTCGTCCTCATGGAACCGCGCCGAGGCGGGTCGCCGAATCAGGGAAACACCCCAGTGTGTCCACAGGCCGGGGGTCAGACGGCGGGCGCAACGATGGTGGTCTCCACGCCTCCCGGAGCATCACCCCGGGTCCCGATCGAGGAACGTGCGGGGGCGTTCAGGCTGGTCAGGACGCATCTTCCAAAAGAGGAGCGAGTTTGCGGCGGGAGGTGATGTCGAGTTTTCGGAAGATCTTGTTGAGGTGGTATTCGACGGTCGAGGTGCTGAGGAACAGGCGGGCGGCGATTTCGCCGTTGGTGGCTCCGGAAGCGGCGAGGGTCGCGATCTGCTTTTCGCGGGGGGTCAGGGCGTTGGCGTCGGGTGCGGTTCGTTTGCGGAGGTGCTCGCCGGTCGCCGACAGTTCGGCTCGGGCTCGTTCGGCGAACGCCCCGGCGCCCATTCCCGTGAACATCTCGTAGGCCCTTCGCAGCTCAAGGCGCGCGTCGCTGCGGCGCTTGTGCCGCAGGAGCCATTCGCCGAGCAGGAGGTGGCTTCGCGCGATCTCGGTCGTGATCCGCGTTTGGCCGAGCAGCTCGATCGACTCGCGGTAGCGCCGCTCGGCGTGCTCGTCGTCGACCATCAGCGCCCTGCAGCGGGTGAGCAGGCCGAGGCCCCAGGCGGTGCCGGCGGCCAGGGCGCGCTCCTCCAGACGGGTGAGGGCCGCCTTCGCGGCGACGTGGTCGCCGCTCCGCATTCCTGCCTCGACGATCTCGGGCAACGACCTGGTGCCCGTGCCCGGCCTGTCGGCCTCGAATGACGGAAGGACGCAGGCCAGTGCATCGGCGTAGCGGCCGAGGCTCAGCTCCAGCACCGCCAGGCTGTTCCTGGCGAAGTCGACGAGACCGACGGTCGAGCCGGTCCGCGCGGCGCCCGCCAGCGCCCGTGTCTCGGCCTCTTCACCACTCCATGCCAGGAGCTCGATCCGTTGGATGTCCCCGGAGGACGGTTGTCCGATCATGCTGGACAGATCAGCGAGCTCGTCCTGGAGCGCGCCCGCCGCTGAGAACCGGCCCGCGCGAAGTTCCCACATGGATCCGACCATGAGTGTGGTCCGCAGAGCGCCCAGTGCTCCGTTCTCGCGATCGAAGGCTTCGAGCCGCTTCCAGGCCCGCCATCCTCCCTCGTCGTCCCACACGTCTTCGGACGCGAACATGCTGACGGCCGCCAGCGGAAGGCCGTCCTCGGCGAGACTTGCGTCCGTGTGCAGGGCTTCCAGCGCGCCGCGCAGCAACGGCACGGCAGGCCGGTGGCCGACGGCGATGCGTGTGGCGTAGGCCTCGAGCAGCAGGTCGGAGAAGGTCGATTCCGTCGACTCCATCGCAGGTGACGCCAGCACCGCGCGAGCGAGGCCCTGTGGGGTGACTCCGACGGAGCGGTCGTAGGTGATCAGAGCCACCTGGAGTGCTTCGAACATCATTTTCCGC
Source organism: Planotetraspora kaengkrachanensis (assembly GCF_016862895.1). Taxonomy (GTDB): domain Bacteria; phylum Actinomycetota; class Actinomycetes; order Streptosporangiales; family Streptosporangiaceae; genus Planotetraspora; species Planotetraspora kaengkrachanensis. The sequence goes on from NZ_BONV01000047.1 coordinate 42,816, forward strand.
GACAGGCGGGGATCCAGGTCCGCGATCGACTCGGCGGCCTCCAGGAGAGTCGCCGGGGCGGCGGCGACTTGACCGAGGTACAGCTCGGCCGTCGCCCCGATCTGCCGCGCACGGGCGCGCAGCACGGGACGGTCCAGGCCCAGCTCGGCACGGCCGAGCATCTTCCGCGCCGCGACCGACTCCCCGACCATGACGTAGGCCTGTGCGGCCGCGACGAGCCGAGCGGCCTGATCGCGGGCATCGGGAGTGAGCTCCGCCGCGCGGGACAGGAAGGCGGCCTGTTCCGCGTGGCCGCCGCGGGCACGTGCGTGCTCCGAGGCTCGTTCGAGCTCCGCCGCGACCTCTTCGTCGAGGCCGATCGTGGCGTGCGCGCGATGCCACGCGCGGAGGTCCCGGTCTCGATCCGGATCGCTCACGGCGGCGAGGGCGGCGTGGACGCTGCGCCGCTCCACCGCGTCGGCGCCCCGGTAGACGGCGGAGCGGATCAACGGATGCCGGAAGTCCAGGGAGCCGTGGTGGGTCAGAACGCCCGCGGCCAGCGCGGTGTCCGCCGCGCTCGCGGCGATCCCCAGGTGACCGGCGGCCCGCCAGAGCAGCGACTGGTCTCCAGGCGGCGCGGCGGCGACGACGAGAAGCAGGGTCCGGGTGTCCGCGGGGAGGGCCTGGATCTGCTGCAGGAAATGCGTTTCGAGGAGCCGGCCGACCGGGAGAGGGCTGGGCAAGGGGGCGCGGCCCGACAACTGCTCAGCGGTGAGCGTGCGGGCGATCTCGATCAACGCCAGCGGGTTGCCGCCGGTGCCGGTGACGATCTTCGTGGCCACCGCGTCGTCGAGACGTCCGGCGACGCTCGTCGACAGCAGCCTCCCGGCATCGCGGTCGGGCAGCCCGGACACCGTCATCACGGGTAGCCCGTCGAAGAGGGCCGAACCGTCAGAGCGCGGACGAGTGGCGAACAGGAGCCCCACGGCTTCGGCATGGAGGCGGCGAGCGACGAACGCCAGGGCTTCGGCCGATTCCCGGTCCAGCCACTGCACGTCCTCCACCACGCACAACAGGGGCTGGACCAAGGCGGCATCTGCGAGAAGCGTCAGAGCCGCCATGCCGACGAGGTACCGGTCGGCCGCGACTCCGGCCACCTGGCCGAACGCCGAGCGCAACGCGTCGCGCTGCGGGGTGGGAAGGCTCTCGATACGAGGCGACCACGGGCGCAGCAGGCGGTGCAGCGCCGCGAAGCCGAGATGCGCCTCGGACTCCACACCGACGATCCTGACGACGCGGACTTCCGGACAGCCCGTCACGGCCTGGTCAAGAAGCCGGGTCTTGCCGGTCCCGGGTTCACCGACCAGCACCAGCACGCCGCTCAGCCCTTCCTGGACGCCTGCCAGAAGGCCGGCCAGGACGCGTTGTTCCTCGATGCGGCCGATGAGAGGCCGGTCGCCGGCGCCGACCGGCAGGTGCTCGGCGGTGGTCGGCCGCGCCGTGACGGGACGGTCGGACAGGCCCTCCGTGACAAGCGCGAGCACGTCGTGCGTTGCGACCGTCATCAGGCGGCTGCCTGGCGGATGAGCTCGGCGACCGCGGCGGGCTGGGAGACGTGGACGGCGTGGCTGCCGATCGCCTCCACGACGAACGATCCGGCGCGTTCGGCCATGGCGCGCTGGGCCGGTGGCGGGATCATGCGGTCCTCGGTGGCGACGAGGTACCAGCTGGGCCTGTGCCGCCAGGCTGGTTCCGTGACCGCCCCGGCGAGGGCGTCCACACCCCAGGGGACCTGGGCGTCGGCCATGAACGCGGCCAACTGTGCGGGCAGATCGGCGGCGAACGCGCCGTGGAACCTGTCCCGGTCGAGATGGAGGAAACCGTCGCGCGGCGGCAGGATCGGCGGCACCGGCGCCCCGGGCGGCGGGTCGGCGATGAGGGTGCCGACCGACTCGCCCTTGTCAGGGGCGAAAGCGGCGACATACACCAACGCCGCCACGTTGGCGTGCGTGCCGGCCTCGCTGATGACGGCCCCACCGTAGGAGTGGCCGACCAGGACGGCCGGGCCGTCGAGGGCGTCGAGCACGTGGCGGGTCGCGGCGACGTCACCAGCGAGCGACACCGTCGGGTTCTGCACGACCCGGACGCGGAAACCGTCTCTCGCGAGCTCGTCGTAGACGCCCTGCCAGCCGGATCCGTCCACGAAGGCGCCATGCACCAGCACGACGTTCTCGATTGTCGTCATGGTCGCTCCTGACCTTGATAAACGGACAGGCTTAACACCTGTCCTGTGCCTTCAATCCAAGTCGCGTGGAAGGAACCAGACCACGCACAACAGCACGAAGAAGTTCCGCCCTCAACCGGCTCTCGGCGGCTGAGAAGAAGCGGCCGCAAGCTCGCGGCAGCGGCTGCTCGCCTCGGCGTCGCCGATGGCCTCGTACACCTCGGCCGCCCGCGCGTAGGCATCGCGGCTCTCGCCGGTCCGGCCCTCGTCGGCCAGCAGGGCCGCCAGTGTCTTCAGGGAGCGTGCCTGCGGGACGGGCAGCTTTGCCTGCTCCATGAGGCCGATCGCCTCGGTGAGCTTGGTGATCGCTTCGGCCCGGTGGCCGAGCAGTCCCAGACACTCCCCGACGCGGGCAAGCACGATCGGCCGGTTGAACGCCGCGACGCTCGGCGTTATCCCCGAGCGGTCGTCGTTCAGCAGGGTCAGCACGTCGAGGTACTGCTCCAGTGCCTTGGTGTGATCTCCGGCGTCGAGAAGGCAGGTGCCGAGACTGGCGAGAGAGTGGCAGTACCGGTCCATGTCGCCGTTGGCCTTGTGGATCTGCGCCGCCTGGGTTTCCGCCGCGATGGCCTCATCGAGCCGCCTGAGCCGTCGGAGCGCGCCTCCCGCGTGGTGGTGGGCCGAGGCGATCTGCGTCGTGGCGCCACTGCGGGTAGCCAGGTCGATCGCCCGGGCTGTGTACCGCAGTGTGGTCTCCGGGTCGTCTCGCGGCACCAGATGGACCCAGGCCAGCAAGTTCATCTGCGTGGCCTGGCGGGCCGGATCGCCCAGGGCGGCGGCGGCCTCCGCGCCGAGGGTGAAGACCTCCTGCCAGTACGGCGCGTGCATCCACCGGTCGGAGAACCAGTACATCGACTCGGCGCAGTCGAGGACGGCGGAGTGCAGGCCACCGCTCGCCGCGTGGCGCAGCGCGCCCAGCCAGTTGTCCACGTTCACGCGCAGCCAGCGGTCAGCCTGCTCCGGGGAGGACAGGTCGGCGAGGTCGGCGTCAGGCCGGTCGGGACGGCCGTAGGCGGGTTCGAACCACCGCCCGGCGGTGGTGGCCATCCGCAACAGCCACGACGTCACCGTCTCGATCAGAGCATCGCGCTCGGCCGCGGTGTCCTCCGCCTGAAGCCTGTCGCGGGCGAACAGCCGGACCAGGTCGTGGAAGCGATACCGGCCCGACGCGCCGTCCTGCAGCAGACCGAGGTCGACGAGTTCGTCGAGGGCGTCCCAGGCGTCCTCGGCCGAGATCCCACCGGCGACCGCGGCCAGAGCGGCGTCGAAGTCCCGGCCCGGCACAAGGGCGAGCCGGCGGAAGACCTGTCGCGCGGACGCCGCGAGCTGCTCATACGACATCCCGAACGCATTGGCGATCTTGAGGTCACCGGCACTGAGCTGCTCAAGCCGGCGTTCCTCGTTCGCCAGCCGGGCGGCGAGCTCGGCGGCGCTCCAGCCGGGACGGCTGACCAGCCGGTTCCCGATGATCCGCAACGCGAGAGGCAAGCCGCCGCACAGCTGCGCGAGCTGCGTCAGCGCCGGTTCGCCGTCCGATTCGGAGCGATCGCCCACAATCCCGGTCAGCAGTTCGGTGGCCTCCGCCACGGGCAGTGGTCCCAGGCTGAGCCTGCGCACCCCCTCCAGGCCGGCCAGCAGCCGACGGCTGGTGATCAGGACCCGGCCGTGGCCACCGCTCGGCAACAACGGCCGGATCTGCTCCTCGGAGGCGGCATTGTCGAGCACGACCAGAACGCGCTTTCCCTCAAGCAACGACCGGTACAAGGAGGCACGATCGGGGACGTCATTGGGTATTTCGTGATCCGCGACGCCGAGCGCACGAAGCAGCAGCGCCAGAGCCTCCCCGCCGCCGACGGGCTGCGAGGACATGCCGAACAGATCGAGGAAGAACACCCCGTCCGGGAAATCCGGCCGCAGGGTATGGGCGGCGCGAACGGCGAACGTGGTCTTCCCCAGACCGGCGGGGCCGGTGATCAGTCCGACGCCGGCCGCACCCGGCGAGGCGCCCGCGTGCACCAGATCGTTCGTCCAGGCCAGCTCGGCGGACCGGCCGGTGAAGTCGCCGACGGATCGGGGCAGCGCGCACAGCCCGGTCGGGCGGGTCCAGTGATCCCGCAGGCGGCCGTCCCGCGCCAGTCCGACGAACTGCTTGCGGACAATCTCGTCGAGAGCGAGTGCGTCGGCGATGGCGGTGACGGTCCGCTGCTGAGGTCCTCTGCTGCGTCCCCGCTCCATGTTGGACAGACTTCGAGCACTCACCCCCGAGGCTTCGGCGAGCTGTTCCAACGTGAGACGCGCCGCGTGCCGATGGCGGCGCAGCACCTCCGCGAAGCTGAGTGGATCGGTGATGGGGACCACTCCCTTCCCCCTTGCGGTCCGAGCGGAAACCACTCGCGAGCCCGCTGAGGCGGGTGACCTCCTCGGTCAAGGGAAGCACCGGTGCCCGACCGGGACACTAGGGACGGCCCCTAGTCGTCGATCCCAGGGTTGGGCCGGTCGAGGCTCACAGAGAGCGAAGGGCCTCGGCGAGCTGGTGGCGGGAGGAGATGCCGAGCTTGGCGTAGATATGGGACAGGTGGTATTCGACCGTCTTCTGGCTGACGTAGAGCTCCGCCGCGGCTGCCTGGTTCGTCCGTCCGCTCGCGATGATGTGTGCCACAGAGAGCTCGCGTTCCGTCAGCGCTGACAGCCGGCTGGGATCCCGTTCGAAGGCCGTGAGCCCGCTCGCGGACATATCGGCCTCGCACCGCCGGACGAACGGCACGGCGCGCAGCGTGCTGAAACGGCCGTGAGCCTTGTGGAGCCACGCTGCCGCTTCCCGTCGCGACGTGGAACCAGTGGCCAGGAGAAGCCTTCCGTAGGCCTGTTCCACGATGGCCCGGTAAAGGGGCGCGGTGTCGGTGTCGGTGTCGGCGGCGACGGCGACGGCGACGGCGACGGCCTGCTCATAGATCGCGAGGGCGTCGTGCGGACGGCCCTGGGCTTCGGCGAGCTGACCGCCGAGTCTGGCGATGACGACCCCGAGATAGCCGTCGCCGTCGTAGGCCGCCCGCAGTTCACGCAGTGCCACCGCTGCGGCGTCCACCCGTCCGGTGCCGGTCAGCGCCTCGATGAGCAGCGACTGCTGCCACAGCCAGAAGGGCTTGTCCACCAGGCGGAACCCGCCGTCTTCCGCCGTCCCGTCGAGCAGCGGCCGGAGCGAGCGCAGCAAGGCCTGGTAGTCGGCCCTGGCCTGTGCCACGGTCGCAGCCGCCAGAGACGAGTAGACGATCTCGGCTGCCGAGTCGAGGGACTGCGCGATCCGCGCCAGGTCGTCGAGGTGTCGCTGTGCGATGTCCCACTCGCCCCGGCCGGCCTTGACGCAGATGGCCGCGAAACGGGCCGGGGCCTCGCCCGCCAGATGGTCCTGGGACGACGCGACGGCCAGAGCCCGCTCCGCGGTGGACTCGCTCTCGTCCCAGTCACCGGCGACGTAGTGGACGACGGACAGAAGGGAGATCGTCAGGGGGCCGAACTTGGATCCGGCTCCCTGCTGGTCGCGTTGCGCCACGATCTGGAGATCAGCGCGCGCCGCGGAGAGCTCGCCCAGGAACAGACGCAGGACGCCGCGCGTGGCCAGCGTGTCGAGATTGTGGTTGCCCACCGTGGTGCCCTGGACCGGCAGATGCGCGAGGTCCCGCAATGCCGCGCGCGGACCTTCGTGCCAGAGCCGGCCGGTCGCCAGGGCCGCGCGGGTGAAGTCGGTCGTCGCCGGGTCGAGATCGCCTATCGCCAGGGTGCGGCGGGCGATCTCCACCGTCTCGGCGCCCCGCCCGCCCCAGAGCATGATGTTGGTCAGGAAGGTGCCGGCCAGTACGGCGACCCAGCCGGGCTCCGGGAGTGACAGGGCCTCCTGCCATGCCCGGGTGAGGTGCGCTTCGGCGGTGGCGAACCGGCCCGCCATCATGTCCAGGGTCCCCAGGACGCAGCTGCGCAGCGGCCCCGGCGAGCAGTCCTCCACCTGCTGCCGCAGGTTCGCGGCCCAGCCGGGCTGCATGGTGAGCAGCGACTGGGCACAGGCGGTGAGCAGCCGTCGTTCGCGATCCGCGCGGTCGGCCGACAGAGACGAGGCCCACAGGAGGCGGGTGGCGGCCACGGCGTTGCGTCCGCTCGCCGCCTCTTCCATTCCGGACCGGTCGAGCTCGTCGGAGAGCCGGGCGTCGGTGGTCGCGGCGGCCGCGACCCGATGGGCCCAACTGGCGGCCGTGCCCACGAGCGCAGCCGCCCCGGCGTGCAGGAAGCGACGCCGTTCAGGGGCGAGCGAGTCATAGATCGTGTCGCGCTGGAGCGCGTGCACCAGGGCGACGGGGCTCTGAGGTTCCTTGGGCCACCACAGCGCGAGCCCGGCGGCCAGAGCAGGTCCGAGTGCGCGCGCCGGGTCCGGGAGGTCGGCGAGCCGACCGGCCGCCGACAGCGGAACCTGCGCGTCCAGCACCGCCATCGCCTCCAGGAGATCGCGGGACTCCTGTGGGAGACGGTCCAGTTGCGCCCGGATCCCGACCTGAAGCGACCGCGGGACGGGCCAGCGCTCCAGCATGCCGTCTCGCAGCACGTCGGCGGGAATCTCCGCCAGCACCGTCCGGACGTACAGCGGGTGCCCCCGGGTGTAGGCGTACAGCCGGTCGGCCAGGCCCGGCGCCAACCGGCCTTCGATCAGGGACTGCGCCAGCTGCTCGATCTCGCCGCCGCCGAGCCCGCCCAGATCGACCTTCACCGTCCGCTCCGACGAGCGCAGCAGCCTGTCCAGCGTTTCGCCGGACGCCTCCGATTCCGGCCGGGTCACCAGAATCGTCAGGACCCGGTCCGCCCAGAGACGGCGCAGAACGAAGCCCAGCATCTGGACCGACAACCGGTCCGCCCACTGGACGTCGTCCACGATCACAGCGACGGGGTTCCCGGCCTCCTGCAACGCGCCCAACAGGAGCAGCAACTGCCCGCCGACCACGTGCGGATTCGTCCCCGCGGGCGGACTTTCGGCCAGCAAGGGGAACTGTTCCAGCACCGCTCGGTCCACATGCCGGGTCAGCTGTTCGATCACGCCATAGGGCAGGTCGGCCTCCGATGGGTCGCCGATCGCCCGGAGGATCGTGAAGTCGTCCAGTGACGCGGCGAACCTGCGTACGAGGGCGCTCTTGCCGATCCCGGCCTCACCCTCGACGACGGCCAGCCAGGAGTCACCTTCCCTGACCTTGCCCGCACAGTACCGAAGCCGGTCGGACTCACGCGCACGGCCGACGAACAACTCGTCCACCGCATCAGGGTCCACGTGCCCGAACCCCCCAGTGCCAGTCGTCACGGAGCGCTGCTTGTCGCCTCCGACATGAGCATTCCGCCGGAAAACGGGCGGAAGGTCTCATGCGCTCCGAAGTAAGGAAACCACACCGCCTGTGGCAAGCGACGCGGAGGGACTGTGGTCTTTCCCTGATACGAAGCCTCCGGTTCCGGTGTTCTCCTGCTGCGACAGACAAGAACACATTTGGAGGGCACCATGACGACACCGATCCCCGTCATCTTCATTCACGGCCTATGGCTGCACGCCACGTCGTGGACCCCCTGGATCGAGATGTTCGGCGACGCGGGCTACGCGCCGTCCGCCCCCGGCTGGCCGGGTGACCCCGATACCGTGGCCGAGGCACGCGAGAACCCCGAAAGCATCGCCGACCATGGCATCGACGACGTCGTGGAACACTTCGCCGGGATCATCCGCGCTCTGGACACCCCGCCCATCCTCGTCGGCCACTCCTTCGGTGGAATGATCGCGCAGAAGCTGCTCGGACAGGACCTGGCCCGCGCCGCCGTCGCGATCGACGCCGCGCAGATCAAGGGCGTCCTGCCGCTCCCACTGTCCGCGCTGCGCGCCACTCTGCCGGTGTTCAAGAACCCCGCCAACAAGCACCGTGCGGTCTCGCTGACCGCCGAGCAGTTCCAGTTCGCGTTCGGCAACGCCATCTCCGAGGCCGAGTCGGATGCGCTGTTTGAGAGATGGACGATCCCCGCACCTGGCAAGCCGCTGTTCGAGGCGGCCGCCGCCAACTTCAACCCGCACTCGCCGGCCAAGGTCGACACTGACAACCAGGCACGCGGCCCGCTGCTGCTGATGACCGGCGGCAAGGACCACACCGTCCCGGAGACCGTCGTCCGCGCGACGCTCAAGCAGTACCGGCACTCTGACGCCGTCACCGACATCACCGCGTTCCCCGACCGGGGCCACTCGCTGACCATCGACGCGGGCTGGCGCGACGTCGCCGACACCACGCTGACCTGGCTGCGTCGGCAGTCCCTGTAGGACGGTCCCAACTTTCCGGCGGCCGTCCGCGCGACTCGCGACGGCGGTCTCGTCAGCACACTCTGACGTCGACCGCCATATCTCTTCACCCTGGAGCCATCGATGCGTCCTTCCCTTAGCTTGTCCAAACCGCGCCGTCTGACGCTGCTCGCCGTGGCCGCGGCCGTCGGACTGACATCCGTCGTCGCCACCGGGCCGGTGAGCGCCGCTTCGCCGACGTCCGCCCACTCCGTGAAAGAGCAGCTGCCCGCTGGATTCTCAGAGCACAAGGTGCAGGCCGGCTCGGTCGGCATCGACTACGTGATCGGCGGCCACGGACCGACTCTGGTCCTGATCCACGGATACCCGCAGACCTGGTACGAGTGGCGGCACATCATGCCGGCACTGGCCGAGCATTACACGGTCATCGCCCCCGACCTGCCCGGCGCCGGACGCAGCGACGCCCCGGCGGCCGGCTACGACAAGAAGACGATGGCCGCGGAACTACACGCGCTGCTGGTGCGACTCGGACGGGACAAGGATCTCCGCATCGTCGGGCACGACATCGGCACGATGGTCGCGTACTCCTATGCCGCCGCACATCCGGCGGACGTGCGCAAACTGGTGCTCAGCGAGGCACCGATCCCCGACTCCAGCATCTACTCCTTCCCGTCACTGACCGCGGACGGTCCCGGCGCGTGGCACTTCGGCTTCTTCGCACTCGCCAACGGTCTGCCCGAAGACCTCATCGTCGGCCGCGAGACCGCGTGGACCGGCAAATTCATCGATAATCTCGAGGTCCAGAAGGGCGCCGTCACTTCGGACGATGTTTCGGTCTTCGCCGGTTATCTGCGGGACAAGGCGCACCTGGAAGCGAGCTTCGCGTGGTTCCGCACACTGCCGCAGGACATGGTGGACAACGCCGTCTACCGCAAGCACAAGCTCACCATGCCCGTGCTCGCGATCGGCGCTTCCGGGAGCCTCGGCTCCTCCGTGCCCGACCAGGTGAAGCGGTACGCGAAGAACGTCACCGGCTTCGTCGTCCCCGATTCCGGCCACTGGATCTACGAAGAACATCCCGACGAGATGACCCAGCGCCTGCTCACCTTCTTCAAGTAACCGCCGATCGCCAGGTGTCCCTCGCCCTCGGAGGAACTCCCGGGTCACCCCCGACCTGAGCACCCCGGACGGTCCGGCCACCCTCGTCGTGGCCGGACCGCTTTGCTCGGTGGCCGGCCGGACATCTGCGAAGCACTGTCGAAAGAGGTCGGTCCGCACGGCGTACGGATCCACACGGTCAGCTCGGACCCGTGGAGACCGATCTGTGGCTGGGCGCCGGCGGGGTGGCCGAAACGTCGGCGATGTGAGCGACCGCCCCCGGAGGACGTCGCCAGAGGCGCGGTCGGCGCACCTTTTGCCCATCTTGTTCATTGGGTGCCGGGCTCGATGGTCCAGCAGTCCGGTATCACTCAGAAAGGCCGCTTTCCCATGAGTACGCAATTGCCCATTGGTGACCTTCGAGCGAACGTGACCGGTCCCGTCCTCCTACCGGAGGACGAGGGCTACGCGGGGGAGCTTCGCACCTACAACCTGACAGTGGTGCACGAGCCGTCCGTCGTGGTCGGCGCCGAGAACGCGGCCGACGTTCAGGCCGCAGTGAAGTTCGCCGCGGCTCATGACCTGCCGGTCGCGGTGCTGGGCGCGGGTCACGGCAGCTCGGTACCGTCGACGGGCTCGGTCCTGATCACGACGCGGCGCCTGACCGCGCTGGCGATCGACGAGGGTGCTCGCACGGCCCGAGTCGAGGCGGGCGTCCGGTGGGCCGACTTCATCGAGCAGGCAGGCAAGGTGGGCCTGGCGGGGCTGAACGGTTCGTCGCCGACGGTGACAGTCGTCTCCTACACGCTGGGCGGAGGTCTGGGACCGTTCGGCCGCAAACACGGGTACGCCGCCGACCACGTCACCGCTTTGGAGGTCGTGACCGCGGACGGCCAGTTGCGGCGCGTCACCGCGGAATCCGAGCCCGACCTGTTCTGGGCGGTGCGCGGCGGGAAAGGCAACTTCGGGGTCGTGGTGGCGATCGAGTTCGACCTGTTCCCGATCCGCAGCTTCTACGGCGGCGGCATCTTCTTCCCGGGCGAGCTGTCCGGGAAGGTGCTGCACCTGTTCCGCGAGTGGACGGCCGACGTGCCGGAGGAGATGTCAGGCTCAGTTGGGTTGTTGCACCTCCCTGCGTTGCCGTTCGTGCCGGAACCGCTGCGCGACCGGCTGGTGGCCCATCTGCGGATCACATACCTCGGAGACCCGGCGGAAGGCGAACGGCTGGTCGCGCCGTTCCGGGCACTGGGCGAGCCGATCATCGACGCGGTCGGAGAGATGCCGTACTCGGCGGTCGCGGCGGTACACAACGACCCGGTCGACCCGCTGCCGTTGTTCGAGCATGGTGCCCTCCTGAGCGAGTTGCCGGCCAAGGCGGTGGACGAGTTCCTCCGGCTGGCCGGCCCGGACGCGGCCTCGCCGCTGGTCCTGGCCGAGATCCGTCACATGGGCGGTGCGCTGGCCCGGCCGCCGGCGGTGCCGAACGCGGTCGGCAACCGCGACGCGACGCTCTACAACGTCTTCCTCGTGGCGGCGGGCGGCCCGCCCGACGCCAAAGCCCTGCGCGCCTACGAGCAGACGCTGATCGACGCCCTGGCACCGTGGTCGACCGGCCGCCGGTATCTGAACTTCATGTTCGCGGGCGACGCGGAACCGCAGACCGCGGCGCTGGGCTGGTCGGAGGAGGCCTACCCGCGGCTCCGCGACATCAAGCGACGGTACGACCCAGCGAACCTGTTCCGGATCAACCACAACATCCCGCCCACGAACTGACGAGAGCTGCGGATGCCGAGACGCTAATGCGGTGCTCGGAGTCGAGCGGCTCGTCGTCAGTTAGGGCCGATATCGAAGTTCGCGTCCGTGCGCGTGAGTGGTCGGCCTGATGGTTACGGACGTGTCATAGATCGACAATGAGCGAGGTCTCCGGTGTGGTTGGTCGACCGAGACAAACCGAACACCGGAGACCTCGTGGTCACCGTTAGGGGTGACGAGGCGGTTCGACCTGGCCGATGCGCAACAGCTCTGCTCAGGGATCGGCAGAGCTTTGGAGTGGCCTTCGTCAGCAGGCTCCAAACTCAACAACAGCCGGTGTTCATGTGGTTGCAGACTGGCAGGGCGCGGTGACGAACGCGGGCAGCCCGGTGATCGCCTGGCCCATGATGAGGGCGTGGATCTCGTCGGTGCCTTCGTACGTCCGTACGGCCTCAAGATTGTTCGCGTGCCGCAGCGGTGAGTGGTCGAGCGTGATGCCGTTGCCGCCGAAGATCGTGCGGGCCTGCCTGCAGATCTCGATGGCCTGCCGGACGTTGTTCAACTTGCCGAACGAGACCTGCTCATGCCGCAGCATGCCGGCGTCCTTCAAGCGGCCGGTGTGCAACGCCACCAGCGTCCCTTTCTGGATCTCCAGCACCATGTCGACGAGCTTCTGCTGGGTGAGCTGGTACGCGGCGATCGGCGCGCCGAACTGGTGGCGTTCCAAGGCGTACTTGAGCGCCGCCTCGTACGCGTCGCGGGCCGCGCCCATCGCCCCCCACATGATCCCGTATCGCGCCTCGTTGAGGCAGGTGAAGGGGGCTCGAAGGCCGTGGGCGTCCGGCAGGACGGCCTCGTTGCCAACGAGTACGCCGGTCAGGGTGATGTCAGCCTGGATCGAGGCGCGCATGCCCAACTTAGGCTGGATCGGCGTTGCGGTGAACCCGGCGGTGCCGGTGGGAACGAGGAAGCCGCTGATTCCGTCGGCGGTCTTGGCCCAGATGACCGCGACGTCGGCGATCGTGGCCAGCCCGATCCACCGTTTGCCGCCGTTGAGCACCCAGCCGTCGCCGTCCCGTACGGCCGTGGTGCGCATCTCGGCGGGGTCGCTGCCCGCAGTCGGTTCGGTGAGGCCGAAGCAGCCGATCAGGTCACCGGCGGCCATGCCGGGCAGCCACCGCTGCTTCTGCTCCTCCGAGCCGAACATGTGGATCGCCGTCATGGTGAGCGACCCCTGGACGCTGGAGAACGTGCGCATGCCGGAGTCGCCGGCTTCCAGCTCCATGCAGGCCAGGCCGTACTCGACGGCGCTGTGCCCGGGGCAGCCGTAGCCGGTCAGGTGCATGCCGAGCAGGCCGAGCGCGCCCATGTCGGGCGCGATCTCCTTCGGGAAGTACGCGTCTTCATACCAGCGCGCGATGTTCGGCGTGATCCGGGCGCGTACGAATTCGCGGACGTGGTCTCGCAGCTTGAGCTCCTCCGCCGATAGCAGGCTGTCGAGATCGAGGTAATCCACTGACAGATCAGGCATATCGGCCTCCTTCCCGTGTGTCGCTCCTCAGTGCAGGAACCCGGCGGAGCGGGCGTCACAGCGGAGACGGTCGCGGTGGTCGGGATGGGCGATCCGGATCAGCGCATCGGCGCGCTGGGAGAGGCTGCGTCCTCGCAGGCAGGCCACGCCGTACTCGGTGACGACGTGGTCGACGGTGTTCTTCAGGCTGGTCACCGCGCTGCCCGGAGTGAGGGTGGCGGTGATCCGGCTGACACCGCTGCTGGTGCTCGCGTGCGTCACCAGGAAGCCCATGCCGCCTTCGGAATACAGCGCGCCGCGTGCGAAGTCGGCCTGGCCGCCGGACCCCGACCAGTACCGCCCGGCGATCGTCTCGCTCGCCGCCTGCCCCATCAGATCCACCTCACTGGTGGCGCTGATCGAGATCATGTTGGGCTCCCCGGCGATGACGCGCGGGTCGTTGACCCATTCGACCGGCAGCAGCGCCACGGACAGGTTGCCGTCGATCCAGTCGAACAGGCGACGTGTCCCCAGGCAGAGTGTGGCCACGTGCTTGTTACGAGCCCGCCGGTGCTTGTGTCCACCGGTCAGCACGCCCGCCTCCGCGAGATCCACCATCCCGTCGACTAGCAGTTCGCTGTGGACGCCGAGATGACGATGGTCGCGCAGCGTGGGCAGCAGGGCGTTGGGAACGCTGCCGATTCCGATCTGCAGGCAGGCCCCGTCGGGGACCCGCTCGGCGATGAACTCGGCGATCCGCCGGTCTCGTTCGTCTGGGGCGGCCGATCTCACCTCGGGCAGCGGGTAGTCCGCCGTGCACCAGCCGGCGACCTGGGAGATGTGCACCTGGTTGCCGCCGTAGGTGCGCGGCATCTGGGGGTTCGCTTCGAGGAAGAACGGGACTTCACCGATGAACGAGGCGACGTAGTCGGCGTTTGTGCCGAGGCTGAAGTATCCGTGCTGGTCAGGTGGGCTGGCCGCAGCTAGGACGATCACGTGCTTGGTCGTCTGGCGTAGCAGCAGTGGCACCTCGCTGAAGTGCGCGGGGACCAGCTCGACCGTGCCGGCCGCGTACCCGTCACGCGATCCCGGTCCGAGGAAGTAGCTGACGTGCTCCAGCCGGCCCGGATAGGCCCCGTCGATGTAGCGGCGCCGGCGCGGCGCATCCATCTGATGCACCCGTACGCCTTCGAGATCGCTCGCGTGCGTTTCCAGAGTGTCGATCACCGTCTGCGGCTCACCGCTATACGAGGGCACGATGAGGTCGGCGCCTGGTGTCACCAGCGCCAGCACGTCCTCCTGACGTCCCGGCCGCATCGTCACGGCCCGCCCGCGCTCCCCCATCATGCGCCCCCTTTTGGCAAAGACCGCACGGGTATCGCCCACCGCGAAGATGCGTCATCCTCCATGCCGGACGTCCAAGTCCGGTTATCTGGCGCCTCAGTGGTCCACCTCGATCGCGGTCGGGGCAGATCTACCTCTTTTCAGGCTATGGCGGGTCACGGCAAACCCTCATCAAGCGTCAGTATGAGCTTGCTCCGTTCTCCAGAACCGCCTACTGGGCGAAGGCGAAGCCGCACTCCAGTGCTCCACGGTGCCCAGCGTGTGCCTATGGTGGCCGACGTTGCCGTCACTGTTGCCGTCACCTCCGCGCGGCTATCCAGTGGCAAGCCGAGGGCCGTTCGGAAGGAGATCCGGGTCTTCCGCTCAATCAGCGTCGGAAACGGGCAGCGTTTCGGCGAGCCCCACGGCCATCGCGCGGAGCAGGAGCTTGAGGCGGGGTTCGAAGTCGAGCGCGATGTGCCCCCAGGAGGGAACCTGCTCGTACAGCTTGGCCAGGGTTGGCGTCGGATGGGAGACCTGCCAGAACCCGCTGGCGAGCGGAAGCGTGGCCGCGATCATCGACTGCAACTGGCTCGCCGACATCGTGCTCACACGCTTCAGCATGTCGATGATCTCGTCGTGCGCCACGAACGCGTTCGTCTTATAGCGGCGGGCCCGCTCGATGTCGACGTCGCCTTCCAAGTCCATCGGGACATGTGCAAGGAGATCGCAGAAGACCGGTAGCGACGCGATCGTCTCCGTGAGCACGTCAGCGACGTCCACCGGCTGCAGGCGGACCGGCCCGGCCACTCGGGCGCCGATCGTGTCGCGCCAGTGGCCCCAGCCGCGCTCGGCGAGCTCCAGCAGGAGCTCTTCCTTGCTCGCGTAGTAACGCCGCACGCCGGTGCGGTGGAGGCCGGCGCGCTCGGTCACCGCCGCGACGGTCACGAACCGAACGCCGCCGAGCTCAAGCGCGAGCGCCTCTGCGGCAGCAAGCAGGTCCTCCGAACGCTGCGCCTTGTCCTCGGCCGATCTCGCCCTCTCCCGCATCCCGCAACAATAACGCACGGCATGATGCGCTATGCATGGTACTGTCATGCATAACGCATCACGTAGTGCGCTAACGCGAGGAGAGCAAGCCATGAAGGCTGTGCAAGCCACCCGCTTCGGAGAACCGGCCGTTCTTGAGGTCATCGAGCTGCCCGATCCAGCGCCGAGGCCGGGTGAAATCGCCATTGACGTCACCCATGCCGCTGTCGGCCTCATCGACCTCTTCTTCCGCGAAGGTCGCTTCAAGGACCGGCCCGGGATGCCGCAGCCGCCGTTCATCCCGGGTCTCGAGGTCGCCGGAACGGTGCGGGCGCTCGGTGATGGAGTGCGCGGGTTCGAGATCGGCGAGAAGGTTGTTTCGATGTCCAACGGCGGCGTCGGCGGTTACGCATCGGTCTTCATCGCGCAAGCACCTCACGCGGTGTCCCTTGAGGGCCACGACATCGACCCCGCTCTCGCGGTCTCTGTCGTGCCAAATGCCGCGATGGCGCACGTCGCGCTGACGCGCGTCGCCCATCTGGTCGAGGGCGAGAGCGTGCTGATCCACGGAGCGCTCGGCGGATTCTCCGCGGCGTTCCCCGGGATGGCGAAGCAGCTGGGCGCCGGCCGGGTCGTCGGCACGGTTCGCGCGAGCAAGCTCCAAGCCGCCGCCACCACGAAGCTCCCGTACGACAAGATCGTCGACTCGGCGGAGCTCCCAGCTGCGCTCGGCGAGGAACGCTTCGACGTCGTCATCGACCCTGTCGGCGGAGAGGTGCGCAGCCAGAGCCTCGATCTGATGCGCCCCGGCGGTCGGCTCATCGCCGCCGGCAATGCCAGCGGGGACTGGGGTCACTCGGTCGAGACCAATCGGCTCTGGTTCGGAAGCGTCGCGGTCATGGGCTTCAACGCCGGCGCCTACCTGCCCACACACCCGGACACCGTGCGGCCCGCCCTCGAAGCAGCCGTCCAGGCTGTCGCCGCCGGACTCGGCCAGACCGAGGTTGACGTGCTCTCGTTCAGCGAGGCTGTAACCGCTCACCAACGGATGGCAAGCCGGTCGCTCAACGGGCGCATCGTCCTAACCCCCGGCGAACCGGCGTAGGCGACACCGTTGGTGACGTCCCCAGGCGCGTGCGACATTCAAGGCCGCCACGAACGCCCACCTGAGCAAGCGAGGCCGCGTGTCTTCCCAGACACGCGGCCTCGCTGCTCGTACAGGGACGTTCCCGGGGCAGTGAACTCTGCCACGGGCTAGAACGACGGCGTTTCATTTCTTCTCGCTGAGGGCGAGCAGCCTGTCCACCAGTGTCCGGGCGTGGTGCGCGTTGGTCGGCCGTTCGAAGAACATCGCGTGGAAGTACAGCGGTGCGAGGATGACCTCCAGCAGCTCCAGCAACGTGGGGGGGTTCTCCCCGCGATCCCTGGCGCGGTCGAGCATCTTCTGGAGCTGCGTGCCTCGCTCCAGAAGATAGACCTGCTTGGAAGGCTCTCCCTCCGGGCGCGTACCCACCAGGGCGGCACGGAGGAAGACGGGACCGAGGGGACCGGCCACGTCCTCGGCCACCTGGACCGCGTAGGCCTCCAGGTCCCCACGGAGCGTCCCGGTGTCGGGAACCGGGGACGAGCGCGTGAGCTGCTCGGTCACCACGTCGTCGACCAACGCGCCCAACGTGCCCCAGCGCCGGTAGATCGTGGCCTGGTGGACTCCGGATCGCTCCGCCACCTGCGCGATGCTCAGATCGTCCCAGTCCGCCTCGTGGAGCAGGTCGAGGACGGCCTCGCATACGGCCGTGCGGACGCGGGCGTTACGCCCCCCGGGCCGGCGTACGGGTTCCTGTGCTGCCATGGCCGACATCTTAACGCGAATAGTCTTGCTTTAAGCGTGTCACCGCGCTAAGTTCCCCTTGAAGCGAATAATTTCGCATTAAGGAGGCGGGCGTGGATGCGCTGATCTTTGAGAAGGACGTCATGTTCTGGTACGAGACGCTGCGCTTGCTCGGCCACATCGCCTACGGCGGCGCGGACTTCGGTGAAGTGATCACCACCGCACAGCGGATCACCGAGAGTGACTACGACAGCTGGCACAAGGAGTGGCGGGCGACGGCCGACCGCGTCGCCGGCGAAGCTCGGCGGAGCCTGGCGGCCGGCCACGAGGTCAGCGCGCGTGACGGGTTGCTGCGGGCGTCCACCTACTACCGCTCTGCCGAGTTCTTCCTGCACGGCGACCCGTCCGACCCGCGCGTCGACCAGTCCTACGCGCTCGGCGTGGAGTCGTTTCGCGCGGCGGCCCGGCTGTCGGACATCAGGATCGAACCGGTGCTGATCCCGTACGCGCACACCGCTCTCACCGGCTACCTCTACCGGGCGGGCGACAGCCGTACACCCCGGCCCACCATCGTGATGCACAACGGCTTCGACGGCAGCGCAGAGGAAATGCACTTCTTCGGCGCGGCGGCGTTCGCCGAACGCGGCTACCACGTCCTCACCTTCGACGGCCCCGGGCAGCCTGGGCCGATGCACCGCGAAGGGCTGGTGTTCCGGCCGGACTGGGAGAAGGTGGTCGGCCCGGTGCTCGACTACCTGCTCGCGCTGCCCGAGGTCGATCCTGAGCGGGTCGCGCTGCTGGGCGCCAGCATGGGAGGACTGCTGGCGCCACGCGCCGCCGCCTTCGAACCGCGGATCAACGCGCTCATCGCCTTCGACGGCGTCTACGACATGGGGGCGATCGTCGCGGGCCACTTCGGCGAGGACCGCGATCAGGCGCGGGCCGTACTGGGCGCCGAGTCCGCGCCCGAGGTCGACGAGATCATTCAAGGCCTCATGGCGAACGACCCCGTCATGCGGTGGGCCTTCACCCACGGCATGTGGGTCACCGGCGCCCAGTCACCGCGCGGGTACGCGGCCAAGATACTCGACTATCACCTTCGTGACGGCATCGCCGAGCGGATCAGGTGCCCCACCCTGGTCTGCTCGGCCCCCGGCGACTTCGCCTTCCAAGGCCAGCCCGAGGCGCTCCACGATCACCTGACCTGCCCGAGAACCTTCCTCGAGTTCACCGCCGAGGAGGGTGCCGACGCCCATTGCCAATCAGGCGCCCAGCGACTGGCCATGGCCCGCATCAGTGACTGGCTCGACGAGACCTTCAGGAGTGAGAAATGAGCCGTTCAGGTAACAACCAGATCGTTTCGGTCGTGCTGTGGGACGTGGTGCCGGTGATCGGCACCTACTATGTGTGCCGCGCGCTGAGCGTGAGCGAGTACGCCGCCATGCTGACGGCGGCGAGCGTCGGATTCCTGCGGGTCGCCTACGTCGCCGTCCGGCAGCGTCGCTTCGATGGATTCGCCGCCTTCATGGGCGTCGTCTTCGGCGTGGGAATGATCCTCTCCTTGCTGACGGGGGACGCGAAGTTCCTCCTGGCCATCAAGTCCGTCACCACCGCGGTCGCGGGCCTGATCTTCCTGTGTTCCTGCGTCGCAGGCCGTCCCGCGGCCTTCGCCGTGGCGAAGCGCTTCGGCGCCGAAGACGCGGACACCGCGCGGCGCTGGGACGTCCTGTACGCGGCGGAGCCGATGTTCCGCCGGACCTACCTGGTGATGACCCTCGTCTGGGGAATCGCGCTTCTGGTCGAGTCGGCCGTCCGCCTCCCCCTGGTCCACTGGCTGCCGACCGATGTCATGGCCGGGCTGTCGTCGATCCTCCTGGTGGCGACCATCGGCCTGCTCGGAGCATGGAGCGCCTGGTACGGCAAGCGCGGCGAAGAGGCGGCGAAGAAGGCCTCCAGTTCGGAGGCCGGCTCCCGGAACGCGGTTCCCGCCAGGGCACTGTCCGACGACTGAGCCGCGAATGATGACGGGGCCTGGGAGGACACGGCGGACGCGCGCCACCGTCGAGGCAAACGGCGGGGCAGATGTGCTGGCGAAGTTGGGGAGCGATCCGCAAGCCGCCGGCCTCGCGACATGCGGTTTCACGATCTCCGCCACACCTGCGTGACCCTGCTGCTCAACCTAGGCGTCCCTCCCCAAGTCGTCCGCGACATCGTCGGTCATAGCGACATCGAAGTGACGATGACCATCTACGCCCACGCCTCCCTCGACGACAAGCGCCGCGCCCTCCGCAAGCTAGGCGACGCCCTGGGCTGAAACATGCCGACGCCAAGAAGACCCTGGAGCAATCATGCTCTGGGGTCTTGTCACAGGCCTAGCGCGCCCTCTGGTCAGGGGCGACGCGGGCCAGATGGTGGGCGGCCTCGTCCGGGGAAAGGATGCGGTCGACGGTAAGGGCGGGCTCCATCAGCGGGTACGCTCGCCCAGCGTTCCAACTGCGCGGGTAGGGCGGCGGATCGAGGACGACCACGCGCCGGCCCTCGGCGAACGGGATGTCGGCGGGACGACCCTCGTTCCAGATCCACTCGCCCGTCGCGTCTACCAGGTTGAACTGGCCCGAGATCCCGCCGGCTGGCTGCATCTCGCCAGTGGTCGCCGCGGCGATCCACGTGGGGGCTGGCCGCTCGCCCGGGATGAGCCCTGCGGCCGGGTCACCGATGAGCGCTGCGGCGAGCAGGGTGTGTAGCTGGAAGTTGTCGCCGATCCCGCTGATCGTCACCTCGTACCCGCGTTCCCCTAGACGATCGAGCACGAGCAGCGGCTCATCATCAACGACCTGGAGCAGCCCGTGCAGCCAATAAGCACGGTCGATCTGCTCCGGCGTGGCCGCCAAGGCGGCTCCGAGCCGTTCCCGGAACGGCAACGCGAGCCGCACATCCTTGCGTTGCATCGGCAGGAGCAGCCCCTGCACCCACTCCCCGACGGTGAACCACGCCTCGACGACCGGCTGATCGTCGACGAGCCGCTCCATGACCTGACCGGCCTGATCCTCTTCGTTGGGATCAGGCAGCTCGGCCTCTCCCCACAAAGCCGGAAAGCGAGTGGCGAGCTCGAGACCCTCCGCGATCCGCACAGAGAGCGCCCCGAGCGCATCTCCCGGCGAGGCCCCGACCTCGATCAACTGCCCAGCGAGCATGGCGAGATCACGCCCCGAGGCGAGTCGAACCCTCCCCAGCGCCTCCCCGAGCACCTCGACGGCCGCACTGCACTCAATGCCGTCCGCCGCCCTGGCCCGATTGACCGCAAGCCCGGACAGCCGAGCGACTGCCGCCCACTCCTGCTTCTCCGAAGCCGAGACCAACTCGCGGCAGATGCCAGGAAGATCCCTCTTCGTTCGCCAGATCATCCGGGCATCGTAGTGGAGTGAAAACCAGGGCATGTCCTGTGGATCTTGTTCGCGGCGTCCGCGCACCTGGACGCCGCATAGCCGGACGAAGATTCGCCAGACACGCCCAAAGCCTGCACTCACGCACGCCCCAACCCGGTAGACGTTGCTGTCAGCGTTGCTGTCACAAGAGATCAAAAAGCCCCGGGCCATGATCGGCTCGGGGCGTTCTTGCTGCTCAGAGAGTGTGGTCAGGGGCAGGGTCGAACTGCCGACCTTCCGCTTTTCAGGCGGACGCTCGTACCAACTGAGCTACCTGACCTCGGCGGCTGCCGCCGTACGCGGTCCTGACGGGACTTGAACCCGCGACCTCCACCTTGACAGGGTGGCGAGCACTCCAAACTGCTCTACAGGACCTCTATTGTCCGGAAGATCTCTTCCGTCTTGTTCGGCTCGCCTAGCTTAGCAGCTCCAGGAAGGTCATCGACCTTCCGTTTCACTGCCTCGCTCGGTGAGCGCGCGTGCCCCCAACGGGATTCGAACCCGTGCCGCCGCCTTGAAAGGGCGGTGTCCTAGGCCGCTAGACGATGGGGGCTCAGGGCGTTGCCCTGTTTCCGCGACGCCTTCCGTCGGAGACCTCTGAAGCATAGGGGACGTATGCCCCCGATGCCAAAGCGATAGGCGACGGAGAGCCGGTGATCGTCCCCGATGGCTGCGGGGGCGTCGTCGACTCGGAAGAAGACTCGGGAAGAATTCTACGACCAGGGTCCGGCTCGATATGACGCTCGACCTGGACCCGCTGCTCTCCGAAGCCGCCGATGGTGATGTCATCCCAGGCCTGGAGCCGGTGCGTGCTCTTGTTGAAATAGAGCACCGAGGCCATCAACGGGGTCGGCTCGTCCCCTTCCAGGCCGCGCAGGCCCGCGCCGCCGGTCGAGCCCTGGATCATCAGCCGCGTGCCCGTCGGCAGCATCTCAGTGGACCGCTGGTGCACGTGGCCGGCCAGCACCAGGGCGACCTGGCCGGACACCCCTCTCCCCACCGTCGGGTCATGGACCGCCACGATGTCGGCGGGGATCCTGTCCGGGCTCGAGGTCGACGCCGATCTCGGCGTCTCCGGGGGTGCGATCTTCGCGGCCTGCGCGCGGCCGAGATCGATGAGCGCCTGACTGGTGTCGTCAGACTGCTGCACCGACTTGTCCGGCGTGAACCGGGGATCGCCGATGCCGAAGATGCGCAGCCCGCCGACGGTCGCCGCGTTGCCGTCCAGCACGATCGCGTTCTTCTGTTTGGCGACCGCCCGCTGCGTGCTCATCGCGTCGTGGTTGCCGCGCACATAGACGTACGGCACGCCCAGGCGGCCGATCTCCTCGACGAACTTGTCCTCGGCGCTCGTTCCGTGGTCGCTGATGTCGCCGGTGTCGATGACCAAATTGACCTTGAACTGGTCCTTCAGCGATTCGATGACGTTCCAGGCGATCGGATTGATGTGCAGGTCCGAGACGTGCAGGACCCGGATCGTGCTGGGGTCCGGGTCGTAGATCGGCAGAGTCGAGCCGGCCTCGTAGAGCTGGGAGACATTGGTCACCAGCTTCGCGAGCTGGCCGCGGTACTCCGAGAACCGGGTCACGATCGACTGGGCGCTGCCCACGAGGGACGGAACGCCCGTCAGAAGGCCCGTGTAGCGGGGCTCGGAGATGGACCTGGGGTTGAACGTCAGGGCGGCGACCCCGCCCATGACGACGACCATGACGAGCGAGCCCGCCCCGGTCCAGGCGGCCCGGGAAATGCGCCGGAAGACCACCAGGCCGGTGAGGAATCCGGCGGCGGCGGCGAAGAGCAACCCGCGGATGACCAGGCGGCGGAGCCCGTCGGTCACGTCCTGCCCGATGATCGTCGGCAGCCGGTCGGCCCATCGCGGGTTGTTCAGGATCTCCTGGGCCGCCTCCGGGTGGACCGCGTCGATGGTCAGGCTCAGCCGTACCGGACTGTTGTGGGTGTCGAAGCTCAGCGTGCCGAGCGGACGGACGTCGACGACGGTCTCGCCGCTCCAGGAGGGACGCAGGGACATCCCGATGTCGGCGGGGCCCACCGGCGTGTCCACGGACGCGCCGACGGCCAGGCCCAGCCATCCCCCGGCCACCGCGGCCAGGATGATCGCCAGGATCCGCGCCGTGCGGCCCTTACCCAGCCGCTGGGCGGTCTCCCTCCACTTCGAGATCTCCATGTCCTTCCTGCCTATCCGAACTCGCCGCCAGACGCGCACGCATGCCCTCGATGATCAGGGCCATGCCGTGCTCGAACGCGTCCTGGCTCTGAGGACCGCCGATCCGGATCATCGCTTCACGGAGGTGGGGATACGGGGCGAGGCTCTCCAGAGCCTCCTCGAACTGCGACCAATCACCGCTTCCCCGTTCCCTGTCGGCCTGCTCCTCAAGCACGAAGCCGCCGAGGAAGCTCGACAGGGCCGTCACGCCCCACATCGCGTCCTCGACGGCGAAACCCACCCGGATGAGCGATCCCAGGATCATCTCGACCGTGGACAACATCCCCTGACCTGGGTGTGTTCCCGCCGTCAGCCGCGCGGAGTCGCGATGGGAGTTCAGCACCCGGCGTTGCTCGCGCACCCACTCCGCCAGCCACGTCTCCCAGGACTCCCCCTCGGGCAGCGGCCCGAGCCGCGGGCCCTCGCGGACGGTGATGACCTCCGTCATCTCGTCCAGCAACTCCTGCTTGTTCCTGAAGTGCCAGTAGAGCGCCGGAGCCTGCACGCCCAGCTCGGCCGCGAGCCTCCGCAGCGTCAGCTTCTCCAGCCCCACCTCATCGAGCAGCCGGAGCGCCGTCACGACGATCTTGTCCCGTTCGAGTGCCACGGTTGACAGCTTAACAACGTTCAATGCATCCTTAACGTTGTTAGATTTAACGGCGTTAAGGAGGCTCTCCGTGATTCACGCGGAAGGACTGCGCAAACGGTATGGCGAGGTCGACGCCTTGAAAGGGGTCGACCTCGACGTGCCACAGGGGACCGTCTGCGGGCTGCTGGGACCGAACGGCGCGGGCAAGACGACCGTCGTCCGCGTCCTCACCACACTGCTGCGGCCCGACGGCGGCACGGCCCGCGTGGCCGGCTGCGACGTGGTAGCGGACGCCGACCGCCTCCGCCATCGCATCGGGCTCGCCGGTCAGCACGCCGCCGTCGACGAACTGCTCACCGGGCGCCGCAACCTCGTCCTGTTCGGCCGCCTCTACCACCTGCCCCGCCGTACGGCGCGACGCCGGGCGGACGAACTGCTCGAGCGGTTCGGCCTGGCGGAGGCGGCGAGCAGGCCCGTGAAGACCTACTCCGGTGGCATGCGCCGCAGGCTCGACCTGGCCGCGAGCCTGATCGTCGCCCCTCCGGTGCTCTTCCTCGACGAACCGACGACGGGACTCGACCCGCGAAGCCGCCTCGCCCTGTGGGACCTGCTCCGGGAGCTCGTCTCGGACGGCACCACCGTGCTGCTCACCACGCAGTACCTCGACGAGGCCGACCACCTGGCCGACCAGATCGTCGTGGTCGACTCCGGCAGGGTGGCCGCGTCCGGCTCCCCGTCCGCGCTCAAGAGCAAGGTCGGCGACGGGCGGGTGAGCATCTCCTTCCGCGCGGCCGGCGACCTGTCCACCGGCATCGAGGTGGTCCGCGGCGTCCTCCCCGGCGAGCCGGAGGTCGACCGGGCCGAGCGGCGGCTCACCGTGCCCGTCGAGGACGGCGCCGCCTCCCTCATCAAGGTGGCCGCGGCCCTCGACGCGGCGGGGATCGGCGTCGACGACCTCGGCCTGCGCCGCCCGACGCTCGACGAGGTGTTCCTCCAGCTGACCGAGGCGAGCGAGGTGACCGCGGCATGACCATGCTCGAACCCCCCGCCACGAGGGCCGGCAGGCTCGGCTGGGCCGTGATCGACAGCCTCACCATCGCGGGCAGGACCTACTCCCGCCTGCGCGCCCAGCCGGGCGAGCTCGCCGGCTTCCTGGTCTTCCCGATCATCATGACCGTCTTGTTCGGCTACGTCTTCGGCAGCGCGATCACGCTTCCCGGCGGGGGCGACTACCGCAGTTACCTGATGCCGGGCATCTTCATGCAGGTCGCCGCGTTGACCGCGGTCTCGGCGGCCACCTCGGTGAGCGAGGACATGGCCCTCGGGCTCATCGACCGCTTCCGGGCGCAGCCGATCGCCCGCAGCGCCGTACTGGCCGGGCGAAGCGTCGCCGACCTGTCGATTCACCTGCTGTCCGTCGCCATGATGGCGCTGTGCGGCGTGCTGATCGCGGGATGGCGTCCCCACGGGTCGCCGCTGGAGACCCTCGCCGGGTTCGGCCTGCTCGCCCTCTTCGCGTACGCGATGATCTGGATCGGCACCTACATCGGGCTCTTCGTGAAGAACGGAGCGCAGGCCGACGCGGCGACGTTCGGCTGGCTGTTCCCCCTGACGTTCCTGGCCAACGCCTTCGTACCCCTGGAGGGGCTGCCCTCCTGGCTGCGTCCGATCGCGGACTGGAACCCGATGAGCGCGGTCGTCTCGGCCGCTCGCCTGATGTTCGGCAATCCGGGCTCCGCCGCCGCGTCGTGGCCGCTGCGGCATCCGGTGACGGCGACGATCTGCTGGTCCGTGCTGATCCTTACGGTCTTCGTGCCACTCGCCGTGCGGCGATACCGCACGGCGACGTCCCGATGACACGATGGTGAGGTGATCGACGTCCCGCTCAGCAGGTTCGAGGAGCTCGTGGCCGAGGCGCTGGACACGGTTCCGCCCGATCTGGCCAAGGTCATGGACAACGTCGTGGTCGTCGTCGTGGACGACCCACCCGAGCCCGGGCTCCTCGGGCTCTACACCGGCATCCCCCTGACGGAACGCGGCGAGTGGTATTCCGGCGTTCTGCCGGACCGGATCGAGATCTACCGCAACCCGACCCTGGAGATCTGCGAGACCGAAGAAGACGTGGTCGAAGAGGTGCAGATAACCGTGGTTCACGAGATCGCCCATCATTTCGGCATCGACGATGAGAGGCTCCACCAACTCGGTTGGTAATCGGGAGGTCGCAAAGGGTCGAAACACCCGGGCACCGTAGGTAACATGTTGACCACGGTCTGTCAGGTGCGGGCCCACGCGAGTGGTGCCCGTGCCGTACAGGGCGGCGACGGCCCGGCAAGCACGGCACACGTGCCGTACGGCGAGGGCCCGGTATGGCACGTGCGGCATCCCCGGAGCTCAGCGGAGTGACATTGGCGGCCACCAAGCCCGGCAGACTTTCCGGAAGGCACCGCCGCCCGCCCGAGACTCGCATCACCTACGGCGAGGTCGTCGCCATCAGGGAGTTCCGCGCCCTGTGGTTCGGCCAGGGGCTGTCGTTGCTCGGAGATCAGCTCGCGCAGGTGGCCCTGGCCGTCCTGGTCTACAGCCGCACCCAGTCGGCGCTCGCCACGGCCGCCGTCTACGCCCTGACCTACCTGCCGCCCATCATCGGCGGGCCGCTGCTCGCCGGGTTGGCCGACCGCTATCCGCGCAGGCGGGTCATGCTCATGTGCGACCTGCTCCGTGCCGGGATGCTCGCGACCATGGCCGTGCCGGGCATGCCGTTCGCCGTTCTGTGCGTGCTCGTGTTCTGCGTGGTGCTGCTCAGCGCCCCGTTCTCCGCCGCCCGGGCGGCGCTGCTGCCCGAGGTCCTGGAGGGCGACCGCTACGTCGTCGGCTCGGCCATCCAGAACGTGACCAACCAGGCGGTGCAGATGCTCGGCTTCGCGGCCGGCGGGGCGCTCATCGCCGTCCTCGGGCCGTACCGCGCGCTCGCGCTGGACTCGGCCACCTTCCTCGGCTCCGCGCTGGTGATCGTCGCCGGCGTACGGCGCCGCCCCTCGTCACGGCGTGAGGAGGGCGGGAAGTTGTCGATGTGGAACATGACGATGTCGGGAGCGCGTCTGGTCTTCGGCGACCGCAGGTTGCGCACGCTGGTCATGTTCGCCTGGTTGTGCGGGTTCTACGTGCTGCCAGAGGGGATCGCCGTGCCGTACGCCGCGTCGCTGGACGACGGCAGACTCCCGGTTCCGGTGATCACGGGGCTTCTGATGGCGGCGATGCCGATGGGGACCGTGGTCGGGGCGTTTCTTTTCGGCCGGTTCGTCACCCCGTCCGGCCGCCTGCGGGCGATGGGGTGGATGGCCATGCTCACCTGTGCCCCGCTCGTCGTGTGCCTGATGCGGCCGCCCCTGGAAGCCGTGCTGGCCCTGTGGGCGCTGTCCGGGATCGGCGGGGCCTACCAACTCGCCGCGAACGCGGCGTTCGTTCAGTGCGTACCGCCCGCGGAGCGCGGGCAGGCCTTCGGGCTCGTCCAGTCCGGGCTGCTGGCCGCCCAGGGGATCGGCATCCTCGCCGGAGGAGTGCTCGCTCAGCAGTTCGGTCCAGAGCCGGTGGTCGCACTGGCCGGCGGGTGCGGCTTCGCCGTCGCGGCCATGCTCAGCATGCTCTGGACCGAAACTCGTACGGAGATCATCGCCAAGGTTCGCGCCGCCACCTGAGATCAGGCCTGCGCCGGGTCCTCAGGCTTGGGGGCGGGCGGGTCCTCCGATGCCGGGGCCGCGGGCTCGGCCTCCGTCGCGGTGGCGGGCCGGGCAGCGGCGGGCGCCGCGTCAGCGGCCGGAGCCGGAGCGGGAGCGGGGGGCTGAGCCGGAGCCGCCGTGGGAGCCGGAGCCGACGCGGGAGCCGGAGCCGCCGTGGGAGCCGGAGCCGACGCGGGAGCGGGGGCCGGGGCGGACGTGGGGGCGTCGGGCCGGCCGTACGGGTGCTGCTCGTAACCCGTGGTCGGCTGGTACGGCGACTGCGGCTGCTGCGGCGCGGGGCGGTTCCAACCGGCCTGCGACCAGCCCTGGTCCCACTTGACCTTGGCGTCCTGCCAGACGCGCGTGTCCTTGTTCTTGTTGATGAGGTCCTGGGCGATGGACCCCTCCCTGCCCTCTTCGGGAACCAGGATCCACGCCACCGCGTAGACGCCGACTCCGAGGCCGCCGAAGAAGCTGGCGACGGCGAGGACCACGCGGAGGATGTTCGGGTCGACGCCGATGTACTCGCCGACTCCGGAGCACACCCCCGCGATGACCTTTCCATTCCTTGTGCGGCGGAGTTGTTTGACCGAACCGTTGGTGTTCATCTCGTTCATGCCATCAGATTGCCCTTTGCAGAGGCTTCCGCACATCGGGATTCCCCCTGGCCCAACCCCGACGATGCCCGGATACTCTGGCGTTCATGGACGACCTCCTGAATCTCGACGACCAATTGGCGCCCGAGCAGCGAATGGTCAGGGACGCCGCAAAAGAATTCGTCTCCGACCAGGTCCTTCCGCATGTCGGCGGCTGGTTCGAGGACGGCGTCTTCCCCGCACGTGAGCTCGCTCCCACCCTGGGAGGGCTCGGCATGCTGGGGATGCACCTGGAGGGCTACGGCTGCGCCGGGCTCGACTCCATCTCGTACGGCGTGGCCTGCCGCGAACTGGAGGCCGGCGACTCGGGACTGCGGTCGTTCGTCTCCGTGCAGGGCTCCCTCGCCATGTTCCCCATCTGGAAGTACGGCTCGCCTGAGCAGAAGGAGGAGTGGCTTCCGAAGATGGCGGCCGGTGAGGCCATCGGATGCTTCGGCCTGACCGAACCCGATCACGGCTCCGACCCGGCCGGGATGCGCACCCACGCCAAGCAGGATCCGTCGGGCGACTGGATCCTCAACGGCTCCAAGATGTGGATCACCAACGGCTCGATCGCCGACGTGGCCGTGGTGTGGGCGCAGACCGATTCGGGCATCCGGGGCTTCGTCGTCCCGACCTCGACCCCGGGCTTCTCCGCCCAGGAGATCCACCGCAAGCTGTCGCTGCGGGCGTCGGTCACCGCCTCGCTCTACTTCGACGACGTGCGCCTGCCCGCGTCGGCCGCCCTGCCGGGTGTTACCGGCCTGAAGGGGCCGCTTTCCTGCCTCTCCGAGGCTCGCTTCGGGATCGTCTGGGGCGTCGTCGGCGCGGCGCGGGCCTGCCTCGAGGCCGCGGTGGACTACGCGACGACCCGGGTGCAGTTCGGCAAGCCGATCGGGGCGTTCCAGCTCACCCAGGAGAAACTGGCCTGGATGGCCGTGTCGCTGGGCCAGGCCGGGCTCACCGCCCTCCACCTGGGGCGGCTGAAAGAGGCGGGAAAACTGAGGCCGCAGCAGGTCAGCTTCGGCAAGCTCGCCAACGTCCGGGCGGCCCTGGACATCGCCCGCCAGGCCCGTTCGGTGCTCGGCGCGAACGGTGTGACGCTGGAGTATCCGGTCATCAGACACATGAACAACTTGGAGTCGGTGCTCACCTACGAAGGCACTCAGGAGATCCACACACTGGTGCTCGGCGAAGCCCTGACCGGCCTGCCCGCGTATCGGTGACCGCCACGCGGTGTCGTGTTCGGCGGTGACGGGCTATCGTGATCGCCCGGTAAAGCGCGTCGCAGAAGTCGCGGTACTCTCTGTACCCTGCATCTAGCGAGGGGTGCTAGCTCAATGGCAGAGCTGCGGACTTTTAATCCGTAGGTTCAGGGTTCGAGTCCCTGGCGCCCCACCCCTAATGAACTGGGCAGACTCCCAAATAATGATCATTTGGAAGCCTGCCCGGTTGCATTTCTGGTGGCAATTGTTCAGTTGTCCCACAGTGCGCGGCCCATCCTCGCCGCCGCGTCACCGGCCAGATTCTCCGTGACGTGGGTGTAGCGCTTCGTTGTGGTGAGCTGGGAGTGACCCAAGATCACTTGAACGACTCTCATGTCAACGCCCTGCTCCAGGAGAAGCGTCGTGGCCGTGTGCCAGGCGTCACGCACGCGGGCGCGTGTGTGTCGATCTGCCGAGGACCGATCGACATCGGCTGGCGAGTCGTCAAGGTCGGCCGGCCGCGGCAGTTGGTTACACCGCGACTGATTCACGCGTATACAGAGATCAGGAAGGAACAGCATGACGATCCCGTCGCCGGCCACGCTCGCCGCATCAGTCGTCGACCTGGGTCACCGCTGTCAGAACCCCCGATGAGAACACGATCGCGATTTGCGGTCGACACGCAGCCAAGGTGCTCAACCTCATCAACGAGCAGGCAGGGAAGCCCAATGACCGACGAGCTGATGGTCGAAGTCCTCGGATCCATCCTGATCTTCACCGCCCTCATGCTCGTTGCCGCGATCGGGTGGGCGCACACCGAGCGGTTCAGACGGAAGTACATGGAGAAGGAGCTCGCCGAGTGCCGGGCCGAGCTGACCGAAGAACGAAAGAAGGCGATCAGTTCCGACCCGGACCGCGACACCGCATCGCCCGGGAAACCACCCCATGAGGGCGACATCGGCCGCCGTCATCAGTGACAGCCATGCATCCACACACCACTCGATGACCGGTCGGAAGGGCGCTCACCGCCATTTCAGCCCGGCCTACCAAGTCAGAATGTCTCCGTGAGCCCCGATGCGCCCGTCTCCGCCGCTGTCTCAATCGCTGCCGACTATGGCGTGTGCGTCACCGATCCGGTGATTCTGAAGGACTCGTTCAACATACGCGTGCGCCTTCGCCCGGCGCCGATCGTGGCCCGTATCCCCACAGTGACCACGCTCGGCCGACCTCGTCCCGCCGACGCGCTGGCGCGCGAGGTGGCCGTCGTTTCCTTCTTGGCCGAGCGCGGGGCGCCGGTTGTTCCGGTAAGCGACCTGTTGCCTCCGGGACCCTTCGAACGGGACGGTTATGCGGTCACCTTCTGGACCTTCGTAGAGCACGACCGAGTCGAGCAGGTGAAGCCCGCGGACGTGGGTCGGGCTTTGGCGGATCTCCACGCGGTTCTTCGCGACTATCCAGGAGAGTTGCCGTATCTCGGGCCGGCGCTGGAGGAGACCGCCTGTCTATTCGACCAATTGGACTCACCGGCTCGTTCGGACAAGGGGACACTCGTCGAGTTACGCGAGGAACTCGACCTGCTGGGCGCCGAATTGAATCGCTGGGCCGGTCCCACGCAAGCCGTTCATGGGACGCGCACGCCGGGAACCTCCTCGCCGCCCCCGATGGACTGCTGTGGAACGACTTCGAGGAGACCTGCTCCGGACCAACGGGATGGGACCTGGCCTGCCTGCTCCGCTCAGGAAACTTCCAAGGACGACATGCCGCACGGGAGTACGGTGCCGATCCGGACGATCCGCGCCTTCAGCCGCTACTACGTGCCCGAAGATTGCAGGGCACGCTCTGGATGCTCGCGAAGGCACGGCGATTCCCTCGAGAAACGACCCGCGCCATGGCAGCCCTCGATGACTGGCGCCGGAGTAGGTCTGCCTGACGACTAAAACCGCCCTCCTCGCTGCTCAAGTGTCCCGGCCGTGCCCAACGAGTCGAGCGCCTATCGCGTCAACGGCCACGACCCGAGTGCGCTCGCGGCGCTAGCCTCATGGTTATGAAGCGATCTCCGCTGATCACTCACATCTCCTGGGGCCGCATGGTCGTCGACGGGGTGGGTGAAGGAAAGGACTTCAAGCTGTACCCAGGTGGTGGTCGAGCCTGGGACTGGAACGAGACGGGCACCCGTCACACGCCGGGCATCCAGCCCGCCGACGTTCATGAGCTGCTCGACAACGGCAGCGAGGTGGTCGTCCTCTCCCGAGGGATGGACCTGGTCCTTCAGACGTGCCCGGAAACCCTGGACCTGCTGAAGCAGAAGGGCGTCGAGGTCTTCGTAGAGGAGACGAGGGCCGCGGTCGAGCGCTACAACGCATTGGCTGAGACGACCCTGGTGGGGGGCCTGTTCCACTCCACGTGCTGACCCGGCTGGCTTCGCCCGGCGGTCCGGCCCTCGTGCCGCTCGACGCGCTTCTCATGAGAATCGGCTTGAGGGAATCCTCATGCGACTACGGCCGTTCTTGGCATTACAGGTCCCGTGCCGGGACCCGTCCGGACGAGACGCGCCGTACCCGGTCCGCAAAGACGACGCTCCCCGTAGGGAGGGAGCCGTCATGGCCTGGTTCATGCTTGTCGCCGCCGGTCTGTTCGAGATCGCGATGGCCTACACGCTCAAGCTCAGCAACGGGTTCTCCGTACCGCTGGCGAGCGCGGGGTTCGTCGTATTCGCCCTGCTCAGCTTCGGCCTGCTCACATTCTCTTTGAAGACGCTCGACGTCGGTACGGCTTACGCCGTCTGGACGGGCATCGGCGCCGTCGGCACCGCCGCCCTCGGCATGATCTTCCTGGGAGAGGACACCTCTCTCATCAAGATCGCTTCGATCCTTCTCATCCTCGCCGGCGTCGTCGGTCTCAACCTGGCGGGCGGCGGCCACTAGCCCCGCGGGCCAAAGGCCACCACCCGATCAGGAATCCGCCGTCTGCGGGCCCGAAGCGCGGCCGGACCAGGCGGCCCGCTACGGCGACCATCTGATCGCGACGAAAGACGGCCGGATCGCCGCGGAGGGACCACCCGCCGAGGTGATCACCGAGGACGCCGTCCAGGAGATCTTCGCCATGGACTGCCGGGTCGTCGTCGACGAGGTCTCCCGCACCCCGCTGGTCCTCCCGATCGGCCGGCACCACGTGCGTACGGCCGGCGTCTGAAACGAACCAAGCTGGCCGAGGACCTAGGCTGTCGACGTGATCGAGCTCGGGTCGCGGGAGCGCAGCCAACCGCCACCTCCCGCGATCGTCTGGGAGAGCCTGACCGACCCGCGGCGGGCCGGTGGACGGCAGTGGCTTGATCTCCGCGCCGACGAGGTCGAGCCGCACATCCTCCGGGCGGTGAAGCCGGAACTCGTCGTCTGGTCGTCATTGTGGCCCTCGAGGCCGCATGACGAGATCCGCTTCGACATCCGGCCCGGGAACAACGGAACCCGGCTGCGTTGGACGCTGCTGACACCGGAAGAGGCTCCGGCACAGAACGTCGTCGGGCACCTGCGTCACCGGCTCAACTTCCTCATCAACGCGCAACTCCGCTTCTCGTACGGACAGTAGGGCCGGCCTCTCCAGGTGGGCAGGCCGTCCGCCTCCTCCGCCGATCGGCGACCTGACTGCATTGGTCACTCGGCCGCGTCATAGCTTGTCAATAGGACCGGGAGAAAGCCTCTCGGTGAGCCGGCCGGGTCCGTAGCGGTGGTCTCAGCGGGAACCGGCCGACAGCGGGCCTGTGGATCGTCGGGACACGGGTCGACGAGACCGCGGGCGGACACAGGGGGACGAGATGACCGCCATTTACGCGATGCTCGCGGTCGTCGGCGCCGGCATGGCATGGCTGGCGGCGTGCATCCGCATCGTCGAACAGTTCGAACGGGGAGTCGTCTTCCGGTTCGGGCGCGTGACATCCGCGATCCGCGGACCGGGGCTCACGATGCTCGTGCCGGTCGCCGACCGCCTGCACAAGGTCAACATGCAGATCATCACGATGCCGGTGCCCGCCCAGGACGGCATCACCCGCGACAACGTGACGGTCCGCGTGGACGCCGTCGTCTATTTCAGAGTCATCGATCCAGTACGCGTGACCGTCGACGTGCAGGACTACATGTCCGCCATCGGCCAGGTGGCGCAGACCTCGCTGCGCTCGATCATCGGCAAGAGCGACCTCGACGACCTGCTGTCCAACCGGGAGCAACTCAACCAGGGCCTGGAACTGATGATCGACAGTCCGGCGGCGGGCTGGGGCGTGCACATCGACCGCGTCGAGATCAAGGATGTGGCGTTGCCGGAGTCGATGAAACGGTCGATGTCGCGCCAGGCCGAGGCCGAACGGGAGCGGCGGGCCCGCATCATCACCGCCGACGGCGAACTGCAGGCCTCAGCGAGGTTGAGTCAGGCCGCGGAGACGATGGCAGAGCACCCGGCGGCGCTGCAACTGCGCCTGCTCCAAACCGTGGTCGAGGTCGCCGCCGAGAAGAACTCGACGCTCGTGCTGCCCTTCCCCGTGGAGCTGCTCAGGTTCCTGGAAAGGCTGACACCCTCCGAGGTCGAGCAGCCGGACGACGCCGCGGCCACGCCGTCGGAACCGGCGTCCACCGCGGACCACGGCATGTCGATTTCACAGGCGACGCACATTCCGGGTCCCCGCGAAGCCGATCAGCCGCCTGCCATCGGCGGACGATCCACCGGGTAGTCCGTCCCGGTTCCGCCGGGGCGCCGTCCCGCGGGAGGACGACGCATGCTCCGGACGATCCGGAGGGCCGCCTGATGGACCACCACGCCGACGAGGGCGTTGACCACCGCCAGTCCGGCCGCGCCCAACAGGGCCCAGCCGGGTCTCGTCACGTCGCCCGCCAGGAGCACGGCCGGCCAGACGACGCCGGCGGCGAGCAGTGCCGATCGCCACCAGCGCCCGAAGACCAGACCGAAAAGGATCATGGTTGGTATCACGGTTCACGCCCTCCGGAATGATCCCTGACACCTTCATCATGGCCTGGCCGTCCGAGGCCTCGGCGCCGAATCACAATCGTTCAGACGTTCACCATTCCGATGATCCCGATATCTCCGTATTTCGATGCCGAACGTCTAGAGTCGTGGCGTGAGCGCAGAGTGCGTGCCGTCGTGGACATGTGGATGATCGGTGCGAGCACGCGGCACACCCGCCGCGAAGCACCGCCGGTGACGTCACCTCGACGTCCCCCGCCGCCCACGACCTGAGGATCTTTCCCCTGGGCGCCGACCCGTCGGCCGAGACCGGAGTCCGCGTTGCCCCACCCCGAGGCCCCGCACCACGCGTATGGAGGAGTTCATGGCCGCAGGCCCGCTGTTGCCGGGAGATCCACAAACTCTGGGAGCGTTCCAGATCGTGGCCCGCCTGGGCGAGGGAGGGCAGGGGATCGTCTACGAGGGACGGTCCGCGTCCGGTGAACGAGTGGCGGTCAAGGTCCTCAAGGGCGGCGCGGATCCCGACACCCGCCGGCGGCTCGCCAGGGAGCTGGAGTCGGCCCGCCGGGTGGCGCCCTTCTGCACCGCCCGGGTGCTGGCCGCCGATCTCGACCGTCCCGACCCCTTCGTGGTGAGCGAGTACGTCGCGGGCCCCTCGCTGCACGAGCGGGTCCGCGAACTCGGGCCGCTGCGGGAGGGCGACCTCGACCGGCTGGCCGTCGGGACGGCTTCCGCTCTTGCGGCGATCCACGGCGCCGGAGTCGTGCATCGGGACTTCAAGCCGGCCAACGTGCTGATCGGCCCCGACGGGCCGCGCGTCGTCGACTTCGGCATCGCCCGCCCGCTCGACGCGGAGACGGCGCCCACGTCGTTGTCGGGCACGCCTCCCTACATGACCCCCGAGCAGCTCAAGGGGGTGCACGGGTCGCCCGCCGCCGACGTGTTCTCCTGGGCCTCGACCATGGTCTACGCCGCGACCGGCCATTCGCCGTTCGGCGCGGACACCGTGGCGGCGGTCTTCAACCGCATCCTCACGGAGGAACCCGACCTCACCGGCCTGCCCGAGGGCCTGCGCGGCGTACTGGCCGCCTGCCTCGCGAAGGATCCGCGGGCACGCCCGTCCGCCCGCTCGCTCATGGTCAGGCTGGTCGACCCCGGAGCCGCCACGGTCTCGGTCCCCGACGTCGGTCCGGTGCCCACCGCGTACGTCCCCTCCGGCTGGTCCCAGCCCAGTTCGGCCGTGCCCGCCACCGCCGTTCAGGACCCGACCGCCGAGAGCCCGATCGCGTCCGGCCCCGCCGCGACGAAACAGCTCCCCGCCGACCTGCCCGCGCCTACACGCCGTGATCTCGGCGTCGGCGACACCGCGCCCTCGACCACGCCGTACGGCGAACGTCCCGGCCGGAGGACGAGGCGGTTGGTCGTGCCGGTGGCCGGCGTCGTGGTCGCCGCTCTCGCGGTGGCCGGCGTGCTCTACGCGAAAGGGCTGATCGCCGACTCGACCACGGGGGACCGCCCACGCGTGGAGGCGGGGCCCGTGACTGGCGACGACCCGGCATCCGTCTCCGAGCCGGACTCGGCGACCTCCCCCACCTCGCCCACCTCGCCCACGGAGACGGGCACATCCACGGGCACGGACACCTACACGGACACGGACACATCCACGGGCACGTCGGGTGTCCCCTCCTCGGGGCGGTCCGCGCCTTCGGCTGAGGGAATCACCACGGCGTTCGCGGGCACCTGGACGGGACAGGTCGAATCTCAGGACGACCGCAAGAAGACCGTCGACATCAGGATCACTCTGCCCGAGGGGCGTTCAAACGGGACGGTCACACGAGAGGGCTGCGAGCAGCCGGCCGCGCTCACCCAGGTCAGGAGCGACACCGAACTCGAGATGGCAGTCGCGCAAAAGGGTCTGTGCGTGGGCGGAGACGTGTCCCTGACCCTGAAGGATTCCGGCACGCTCGAATACGAGGGCCAAGAGGGCGCGGGCTCCCTGACGTATCGCGGGAGCCTGCACCGTTCCTGACCTGCTCAGCCGGCGCGCACGATCTGGAAGGAGTACGTCCCGGTCTTCGCCTCCGGCGATCTGACGACCAGGGCGTAGCGCTCGCTTCCACCGGTGAGCGTCAGGTTGATCTGGTTGCCGCACAGCGGGGACGGCTGCCGCGGGTCCGCGATGCTCTTCTCCGCCGCGCTGTAGAGCTCGATGTCGATGCCGGTGCACGCGTCTCCGATGACCTGGATGGCCTTGGCGCCGTCGGCGTCGAACTCGAACCGGTCGATCCGGCCGGGAACGTCCAGCTGTCCCGCTCCCGCGGGGCTGCCCTCGCCGATCTTCAGGCCGATCGCCGCGGGGAAAGTGCGGACCTTCACCGTGGCGATCCGGAAGCTGTACGGCCCGATCACGTTGGGGTCGCCCCAGACCTCCAGCCGGTATCCGCCCGCCTTGGTCAGCTTGACGCTGAGCGAGGTGCCGGCGGTGAGACTGGTGCTGGAGAAGCCGACAGGTTGGTCGTCGACATTTGAGAACACCTGGAACTGGATGCCGTCGCCTTCCATGTCGGCGACGTGGAACTCCCTGGCGTCACCCAGATCCAGCGTGAACTTGTCCCTCTGCCCGGCGCGGGTCAGCTCGGCCGAGACGGTGCTGCCGTCGACCAGAGTCCCGCCGGGCTCGACGGCCGACGAGGAGGTCTGCGCGCCGCCGTTCTCGGCCGGGGCCGGGCTCGGCGCGCTCTCCGCCTGGTTCTCCGCCGAAGCGGGTGCGCTCTCCGCCGGAGCGGGCAAGCTCTCGACAGGCTCGGCGCTCACACTGCTGGTGATCTGTACCGGGGGTACGTCGACGCTCTTGACCTGGCCACTGGCGAGACCGCATCCGGTGACGACCGTCAGCGAAAGGACGAGGAGCGCGCAATACCGAGCCGGCGCGAGACGCACTGAGGAGTTCTTTGCCATGTCAACCATTCTTCGGAGCCCGCTTGCAACCGGGTTGCCTGCCGCTTTCCACCTCTCGAACACATACGTCCGAGTTCGATCATCTTTCCCGCCCGATGGGCTGCGATCAATGGCGATTTGTCAGATGGGAGAGCGCCCGGGAGGTTCGGAACGCTGTCGGCAAAGAGGCCGGCGTTCAGGACCCCAGGCCGGGCAGTGGGTCCGGCAGTGGGTCCGGCAGTGGGTCCGGCAGTGGGTCCGGCAGTGGGTCGCACGTGGCGACGAACCCGAGCCGGCGAGGCACAGGAAAAGCAGTAACTGCTTTCGCTTCCCGGGGCGTGCTCAGGAGGCGCGGCGCATCCAGGTCTCCGTCCCCGTGCGCTGCCCGGGCTGCCCAGCTGAGACGTTCTCGTACATCGTGAAGCCGCGGTCGAGGCCGGTGAGGCGCAGCAGTTCGACCACACGGTGACGAGGTGCGGCCAGGCCCATGGTGATGCCCATCGCTCTGGCACGTCGTTGGATGCCGACCAGGACGGCCAACCCAGTGACATCACAGAACGACACCCGGGACAGGTCGCAGATGAGCAGGCTCGTGCTGCGTCGCATGGTGCGGAGCAGGCCTTCACGCATAGCGGAACTGGTGAAGATATCGATCTCCCCATCCAGTTCGATGATGGTGGCGACAGGGGCTCCGATCAGAGGCCCCCGGGAGCCGGCGAAGCTGGGGAGGGGTGATGCGATGCGGCAGATGTATGTCGGCGCCATGATCGACTGACCCGTCTCGGTCACATAGAGAAACCGAAGTTGTTTTTCGCCTCGGGCGACGCCGACCCGGATGCCAACGCACGAAATTTCCGCGGTGACGCCTAATCTACCCCCTCAGGCAGCGCCTCCGTCGCAGGTGGCGACCCCTTCAGATGGCCTTCCAAAGGCGGCGGGAGCCACCACTGGGACATATCGCACCCAAATGAAGAATGATATTCCGGACGAATCGCCATCGCCGTCACACGTAATCGAATGCTCGGCCGACCGGCCCGGATCCAGCGGTCGACCTCGGGAGGTAAGCGGTTCACAAGATCCCCGACAAAGGCCGGGCATCTACCTGCCGAGCAAATCAGTGACATACAGCCAGCCCGGGTACGCTCATCGTGATATCGGGCAATCCGCGCAATCGCGACGTGGACGGGGATCATGGCCAACAGCGAGCCCACGTGCGAGCTCCACCTCCGGATGGCCGGTCAGCCACACGACGTCACCCTGCGACTGCACGGCGACAAGCCGACCGAAGACGATGTCGCGGCGTGGATGAAAGAGGGTTCGGTGATCCGGCTCCACATCTCCGAGACCGGAACCCGCGCTCCCCACACGATGCTGGTGAACTTCTCCAGCGTCGCCTTCGCCTGGCTCGTGCCGTACAAGGCAGGCAGAGGCGTGGACCTCTGAACCGGCTGCCGGTGACCGCGAAGCCCCGGAGAGGCACGGCCTGGCTCCGCGGCCTCCAGCACGAGGTCGCCGCCCGACGAGATCCCATAGAGGTGCGCCGATCCACCTGCCTCGGCGATGAGCGCCTCGATCTCGCGGTCCAGGGCGTACGGTCCGATGGCCGGACGCCGGATGTTCAGCCGCTGACGTTGTCGTCAAGCACGAACATGACGTGCTCGTGCTCCCCGTGCGTGACCGTGCCTGCGGCCCGGAAGCCGCACCTGGCCAGCAGCCGGACCGATCCCGCGTTGCCCTGGTAGGGATCGGCGTAGAGGGGCCGGGCCTTCTCCTGCTCGAGGAAGAGCGTCAGCGCCCTGGTGCCGACGCCCCGGCCCCAGAAGTCGCGGCCGAAGACGTATCCGATGAAGCGCCTCTCCTGCTCCCACCAGGCCACGATGTTGCCCGCCGGCACGCCGTCCACGGTGACCGTCTGCACGAAGACGGTCGGGTCCCCGAGGACCCGGGTGGTCCAGTGGTTCATGAAGGCCTCCCGTTCCCTGGGAGGGAACTTCGACCTCCAGACCGTCTCGGGATCGTGCTCGTGCTCGAAGAAAAGAACCAGATCTGCTTCGTCGACGTTCCGAAGCCGCACGTCCTCGCTCATGTGAGCGAGTCTTCCATCGGGCACCGACAGTTCCGCCCCTGT
The DNA here is from genome assembly GCF_016862895.1 of Planotetraspora kaengkrachanensis. Classification (GTDB taxonomy): domain Bacteria; phylum Actinomycetota; class Actinomycetes; order Streptosporangiales; family Streptosporangiaceae; genus Planotetraspora; species Planotetraspora kaengkrachanensis. The sequence goes on from NZ_BONV01000047.1 coordinate 81,750, forward strand.
CAGCGGTAGCCGGTCACGTCCGCGGGTCGGCCCGCGTCCTGTACCTCCACCATGTACCGCCACGCGTCGGGCCGGCTGCCGTCGACGTCGGTGAACCCGTAGACCTGTGCGAGCCCGCCGCTCGACAGTGACTTCCCGTTCCAGCGGGCGACCTCGGGATCCGCGGCGAGCGCCGCGACCGCGCGGCCGACGTAGGCGGGGGTCTCCGAGATGGCGAAGTGCGGTTGTATCGCCAGCGCGTCACGCCAGTTGGCCTCGGTGACGCGGTAGGCGTCCAGCATCAGCTCCGAGCGCATCCATCCCGGCGTGACCGACACGGCTGTCCCGCCGTGCGGAGCAAGCTCCTTGGCCTGGGCGAACGCCATGCGGTTCACCGAGGTCTTGGCGAGGTCGTAGAAGAAGGAGATCCGGTAGTTGTCCGCGTTGTACTGCGCGGTGCCGTCGGTCATCTCGACGACCAGGCCGCCGGGATTTCTGATCAGCAGGGGCAGCGCGTGGTGGCTGGTGATGATGTGGGTATCGATCGCCAGCCGGAGGATGCGAAGCCCTGTGTCGAGCGAGTGCTCCCACAGCTTCTGATCCCAGCTGAACAGCGACTCGCCACCCCAGATGTCGTTGACCAGCACGTCGAGGCGGCCCTGCTCGGCGTCGATGCGCTCGACGAGCGCCTTCACCTGGTCGGCCTCCAGATGGTCGACCCGTACGGCGATCCCCTCGCCTCCGGCGGCGGTGACCAGCTCGGCCGTCTCCTCGATGGTCTCCGGCCTGTCGATCTCCGAGCGCTGCTCGCGCGTGCTGCGCCCGGTCACGTAGACGGTGGCTCCCGCGGCGCCCAGCTCCACCGCGACTCCGCGGCCGGCACCGCGCGTCGCCCCGGCGACCAGCGCGATCTTTCCTTTCAACGGTCCGCTCATGCGCCGATGGTGGCATCCGGGTCCGACAGAACGTCCCTCCTCGCTCGGAACGGCATCGCCTAGGCTGCCCTCCGTGGCCGAACTCCCTCCAGGACGCGGGCTCGAACCCCGCCGTCCGCCCGGCACACTGCCAGACACGCCGCCGGACCTGCTGCCGGACCCACTGCCGGGGCCGCTGCCGGACACGGCCTTCCGCCACGCCGACGGGACGGTGGTCGCCCTGACCGCGCCGAACGCCGGCCTCCGGGAGCTGCCCGCGTCGATCGCCGCTCTGACGACGCTCCGCCACATCGACCTGGACGGCAACGAGCTGACCCGCCTTCCGGCCTCCATCGCGGAGTTGTCCCGTCTGAGAACCCTGCTGCTCTACGACAACCGTCTTACGGAGGTCCCCGGGGAGCTCGGCAGACTCACGTCACTCCGTGATCTGAGTCTCGGCAGAAACAGACTGACGGCGCTGCCCGCGACCATCTGGGACCTCACGGGCCTGCGGACGCTCAATCTCGCGGAGAACGAGCTGGCCGAGATCCCGGACGCCGTGGCGAACCTCGCCGAGCTGTCGATGCTGGACCTCGGCCACAACCGGCTCGGTCGCCTTCCCGACGCGATCGGGGACCTGCCGCAGCTCACCGGCTGCCTTTATCTCAGCGACAACGGCCTGACCACCGTGCCCGCGTCGCTGGGACGGCTGAACGTGCTCGACTACCTCAACCTCGCAGGCAACCGCATCACCTCGCTGCCGTCGTCCATGGGAGACATGGCGGCGCTGCGCGAGCTCCGCCTCTACGACAACCGGCTCACCGCGCTGCCTGACACGTTCGGCCGGCTCTCTCGGCTGCGGGAGTTGCATTTGAGGGGCAACCGGCTGGCCACGCTGCCCCACTCCATCGGGGACCTGGGCGAGCTGCGCCACCTCGACCTCCGCGACAACCCGCTGGACCGGCTGCCCGCGTCGATCGGACGGCTGAGCCGCCTCACCCATCTCGACCTGCGCGCCTCCCGGCTGACAGAGCTGCCCGACGGCGTGGGGGCGCTGCCCGCCCTGGAGAAACTCGATCTGCGGTGGACCAAGCTGCACCGGCTTCCCGGCTGGATCGACTCTCTCCGGCACCACGGGTGCGCCGTGCTCCTGTAGCGACGGCGCGCCGTCCGGGCGTACGCGCCCCACACGGCGGCCGTCACATCGTCGACGGACGTGAGTCCCGCGCCTGTACGGCGCGTCCCGGCGGGTCCGCGATGGTCTCGAGGACGGCCGCCGCGGCGGAGGTGATCTCGAGGTTCTGGGATCCGAGCGCCCGGCGCAGCCACGACCTGGCCTCGCCGAGGTTCCCCTCCGAGCGGGCGATCTCGCCGAGCGTGACGTGGATCCTCGCGCGGGTCTCCTCAACCGTGACCCAGCCGTCAGGACAGGAGGCGAGCGCCTCGTGGCACAGCCGCCGTGCCTGTGCGGCGTCTCCGCGGGCGCGGGCCACCCTGGCCAGGCCGTGCTGGGCCATGGCGAGCGACCCCGGTGACCCGGCCCGCCTGCCGAGGACGGCCGCGCGTTCGTAGTGCTCACTCGCTTCCGCGAGCCGGTCCCCGGCGAGAACCGCGTCGCCGCGGCGGCACAGCAGGTTCGCCATGTCCTCGGTCGCGCCGAGTTGCCCGGCGAGGTCCAGCGCCTCGTCGGTCATCGCCGCAGACGCAGCGGTGTCACCGCGCTGCTCGGCCAGCAGGGCGAGCTCGGCGAGTGTGGTGGCCATCCCCCAGCGCTCGCCCAGCGCCCGGAACCCCCGCAGCGCGAGGGTGAACTCGCGTTCCGCCTCGGCCCGGTCCGAGTCGACCCACCACGAGCGCAGGCCGATCCCGAAGTGGAGCAGCGACAACGTCCACGGATCCTTCGCGCCCCGCAGGTCGGCCGGGCCGTCGGCGATGCCGGAGAAACTGCCCCAGAGGAAGGTCAGGAACGGGCGCGACGCGGTGCGGCCCGCCATGACGGTCCTGGCCCTGGTCACGTGGGCGTCCGGAGCCGACCCGACCGCCGCGGCGTCGAGCACGCACAGGACGTACTCCTCCTCGAGTCCCTCGACGACGTCGTGGTCCGACCGGGCGGAGATCAGGTCGAGCAGCTCGGCGGCCGCGCGGCCCGCCTCCCCGCGCCTGCCGCTGAGCATCCAGTACGGCGACAGCGCCGCCACCATCCGGACGGCGGTTGCCAGGTCTCCCGAGTCCATGGCCCAGCGCAACGCGGCGTTGAGGTTGGTCAGGTCGGACGAGAGCCTGGCCAGCCAGTCGACCTGCTCGGCCCGCCGCGACCACGGCTCGGCGGTCTCGGCCAGGTGGAGGAAGTAGTCGAGGTGGGCCTGCCCGGCCTCGGCCGACCCGTCGGAGCAGTAGGCGCGGATCGTGGCGAGCATGCTGTAGCGCTCTCCGTCGAAGGCGACCAGCGACTTGTCCACCAGCGACGACAGCGCCTCGGCCGCGTTGGCGCCGCAGACGCGCTCCGCGGCCTCCCTGGTCGCGCCGCCCGCGAAGACGGCGAGCCGCCGGGCCGTGACCTGCTCGACGTCCTCCAGCAGGTTCCAGCTCCACTCCACGACGTCGCGCAGGGTCCGATGCCGGGCCTGGGCCGTACGGCTCCCGCGCGACAGCAGCGCGAACCGGTCGTCAAGCCGGGCCTCGATCTCGGCGAGCGGCAGCGTGCGCAGGCGCGCCGCGGCCAGCTCGATCGCCAGCGGCAGCCGGTCGAGCAGATCACAGATGCGCTCCAGCGCGGGGCCGTCCTCGACGAACGACGGCCGCACGGCCGTCGCGCGTTCGACGAAGAGCCGGGTGGCCGCGACGCGTGAGAGCGGCCGGACCGGGAAGACGACCTCGCCGGTTACGGCCAGCACCTCGCGGCTGGTGGTGAGGATCCGCAGCGCGGGGCAGCGCCCCAGGAGCCGCTGGGCGACCGCGGCGGCGTCGTCCACGAGGTGCTCGCAGTTGTCCAGCACGAGCAGGACCGGACGGCCGGTGAGTGCGGCGACCAGGCGCTGGAAGGGGTCCGGCGTGGGTTCCTGCGCCCGCAGGCCGCTCTCGCGAAGGTCGAGAGCGTCGAGGATCGCGGGGAGGACGGTCGAGTGCGCGGCGAGTTCGACGAAGCACACGTCGCCGGGCTCCCGGGTCGCAGCCTCGGCCGCCAGCCGGGTCTTCCCCATGCCTCCCGGCCCGCTGAGGGTGACGAGGCGGTGCCCCTCGAGGAGCCGAGCGACCCGTTCCACGTCGTCGGCCCGTCCGACGAGGTCGGTGAGGTGTGCGGGAAGACCGACCCTGCCGCCCGTCCGCGGCGCCGGCTCCCCGCGCAAGACGGTGAGGTGCGCCTCGGACAGTTCGGGTGACGGGTCGGCGCCCAGCTCGTCGGCCAGTGTGCGGCGGATGTCCGCATAGGACTCCAGGGCGTCCGCCTGCCGCCCCGAGGCGGCCAGGGCACGCATGAGCTGGGCACGGAGCCGCTCGCGTACGGGGTGCGCCGCCACGAGCTGCTCCAGCCGGGGAACCAGGTCGCGGTGCTCCCCCAGAGCCAGCCCCGCCTCCATCCGGTCTTCGGTGGCGGCGAGCCGCGACTCCTCGAGCCTCGTGACCTGGGCCGCGGCGAAGGGCGCGGAGCCGATGTCGGCGAGGGCCGGGCCGCGCCAGAGCGCGAGTGCCTCGTCCAGCATGCCTGCGGCCCGCCGATGGTCGCCTTCGGCCAGCGCGCGGCGGCCTTCCGCGGCCAGGCTTTCGAAGCGGTGCGCGTCGATGTCGCCGGGGTCGGCCTCGATGAGATAGCCGCCGGATCGAGACCGGATGAGGCCGTCGTCACCGATCATGCGCCTGAGCCTGGCGATCTGGGACTGGACGGCGTTGCCCGCGCCGTTCGGTGGATCGTCGCCGTACACGCCGTCGATGAGATGTTCGGTGGTGACCAGGCGGCCCGGGGAGAGCAGAAGCAGCGCGAGGAAGGCGCGCACACGCGGCCCGCCGACGGTGATGGGAGGTCGGCCGGCTCCGGGCCAGATCTCCGTCGCGCCCAGGATGCCGAACCGCATGCCCTGAATTATCGCGATTCGGCATCCCGCTGTCGCCTGGGTTCAGGCGGTGACCTCCGGTCGACGTCGCATCGTCCCGCGGGCCCGGCATCCCGCGGCCTATGCCGCGGCCACGGCCTCGGCCGCCCGGACGCGCGTCACCGTCCACGCGGGCGCCCAGGTGGCGGCCAGCACGAGGACCACTGCCGCGGCCACGATGGACACGTAGATCCCGATCGGTCCCGACGGCGCCGGCGTCCCTGCGACCGCCAGGGCGAAGGGGACCAGGCTGATGACACTGGCGACCGTGCCGAGCACCACGCCGACGCCCGCGACGAGCAGGGCCTCCAGCCCGGTCATCCGCATCACCTGGGCACGGGTCGATCCGGTGAGCCGCTGCAGGGCGAACTCGCCCCGCCGCTGCGCGGTAGCCATGACCTGGGTGTTGACCAGGGAGATCGTGGTGTAGGCGAGGATCATCGCGATCAGGAGGTAGTTCACCCAGGCCTGGGTGCTCTGCTGGTCGTCGTGCGTCGCCGCAAGTGCGGCGCGGTCCCGCACCTGGACGCCGAGGCCGCTCAGGTCGGTTCCCTGCGCGGCCCGCACCAGGATCTCGTCGGGCACGCCCGCCGTGGTGTGCGGGGCGAGCAGCCCGGCGGGCAACACGAACAGTTCGGCGCCCGTCTCCACCTTGAGCAGCGCGACCACCCGCAGATCGACGGCCGAACGGTCGCCGAGCCTCAGGGTGATCGTGTCGCCCAGGCCCACACCGTCGCCGATGTTGCGGGCGTGCTCGGTGGTCAGCGCGACGGTGTTCCCGTTCAGGTCGGCGAGCGACCCGGCGGCGACGTCGAACGCCATCGTCTGCCCCACACCGTCCGCGGTGACGCCGCGGAGCGGCCAGCCCTCCTCACGCTGCCAGCCGTCATGCGGCCGCTCGACGAATCCCGTGCTGGTGACGTGCTCGGACGCTCCGCTGACGCCGGGGACCGCACGGACACGTTCGAGGAGACCGGGTGTGACGGGCGACAGCACCGCGTCGGCTCGCAGGCTCTGCGTGAACGAGGCCGCCGCGGCGTCGACCTGGGTGGTCTGCATGTAGAGGTTGGCCGTGGCCATCCCGGTCGCCAGCATGACGGGGGTGACGGCCGCGGCCAGCGTGACCGCGCGGGCCCGGGAGTTCACGATGGCCAGGTAGCCCGACGGCCCGCGGAACGGCCAGGGCAGCCTCCTGGTGATCCAGGCGACGAGGGCGGGCCCGACGAGCGCGAGGCCGACGGCCCAGACGAGCACCGCCGGGCCGGCCGTGCTGCTCACCAGCGACGGCGGCATGATCAGAACGCTCACCAGGGCCAGCGCGATCCCGCCCGCGAAGCAGACGGCCGCAAGCGTCCGCCGCACCGCGCCGATGCGGCTGACGGGCAGGGCCGCGCCGGCGAGCGCCTCGGACGGCCGCGCGATCGTGGCGCTCCGCACGGTCGACCGTACAGCGATCAGCGCGGTCAACGCGGAGACCAGGACGGCGACGGCGGCCGGGAGCAGCCCCTGATGGAACTCGACCACGGCCGGGACCACGCCGCCGTCGGCCAACCGGCCGAACAGCCAACGGCCGAGGAAGGGCGCCGCCAGGCAGCCGAGAGCGGTGGCCGTGGCGGACACCATCAGCGTCTCGCCCAGGACCATCCTGCGGACCTGTGCCGGTGTGGCGCCGACCGCCCGGAGCAGGGCCGTCTCCCGGCGGCGCTGCTGGACGGAGAGGCCGAGGGTGGTCGCCACGACGAACAGCGCCACCATGACCGCCATCGCGCCGAACACCGCGGCCAGGACGATCAGGTTCTCCCGGCTGGGCAACGCCTCCGGGTGCTCCGCGAGGCCGCGCTCGTCCCCGGTCAGCGCGACCGTCCCGGGGACCGTCTGCTCGATCCGCGCGGCCACGGCGGCGGGGTCGGCCTCCGGCGCGGTCCGCACCGCGACGGCTCCGCTCTCGCCGTCGGCCGCGGCGCCCCGCACGCCGGGGACCGCGGCGATCCGGGAGAGCGTGTCGGCACCAAGTCGCACGCGCTCGGGCAGGATCGCCGACTCGACGTCCTCCTCGTCGTCGGCCGGGTCCGCCTTGGGCAGGTCGTAGGTCTGGTCGCCGGTGACGACGACCGGCGACGCGGCGAGCCGGTGCGGCGGCACGTCGAGTCTGATCCCCGTCTCCATCAGTCCGCCGCAGGCCGCGACGATCGCGGCCCCGACGAGCATCGCGACGAAGGTCGCGGTGAAGGCGCTCAGCCGGAACCGGAGTGTGCTCACAGCCAGCCGCCACATCAGGACCGCCCCCAGGCGCCGAGGTTGGTCATCCGCTTGGCCACCGTGTCCGCCTCGGGCCGGTCGAGCCGGTCCACGAGCGTGCCGTCCGCGAGGAAGACGACCTGGTCGGCGTGCGACGCGGCGACGGGGTCGTGGGTGACCATCACGATCGTCTGCCCACCCGTGCGGACGACCTCGCGCAGCAGGCCGAGCACCTCCAGCGCCGTGCGGGTGTCCAGGGCGCCGGTGGGCTCGTCCGCGAAGATCACGGCAGGGCGGGTGACGAGCGCGCGGGCGATGGCGACGCGCTGCTGCTGCCCGCCGGACAGTTCGGCCGGCCGGTGGCCCACCCGCCCGGCCAGCCCCACCCGCTCGATCACCGACGCGACGAGGGCGTCGTCGGCCCGGTGGCCGCCCAGCCGGAGCGGCAGCGTGATGTTCTGCAGGACAGTGAGCGCGGGGAGCAGGTTGAACCCCTGGAACACGAAGCCGACCCGCTCCCTGCGCAACCGGGTGAGCGCCTTCTCCCGCATTCCGGTGATCTCGCGCCCGTCAAGGGTGACCGATCCCGAAGTGGGCCGGTCCAGGCCGGCCGCGCAGTGGAGGAACGTCGTCTTCCCCGATCCCGACGGGCCCATGACCGCGGTCATCGTCCCCTTCGGAAAGCCGATCGTGACTCCCGCCAGCGCCTCGACCGATCCGCCGCCCCTGCCATAGATCTTGTGTACGGCCTCCAGCCGGACCGCGTCTGTGTTCTCCATGAACGGCAGCGTGGCCGTACGCGCTGACAGGTCCAGCACCGTCGGCTGACAGCGCGCGCACCGGGCTCACAGGTGGGGGCGCCGCAGAGCGTCTCTGCCTCGGGGACCGGTCAGCGCAGTCCGCCGTAGAAGGTGCGCAGGTCGTCGACGAGCACGTCGGGCACGATGTGCGCGGCGTAGTGGCCGCCCCGGTCGTACGAATTCCAGTGCACGATGTTCTGGTGGTCGCGCTCGGCGAACGTCCGCATGGAGACGAAGTCTCCGCCGAACATCGCCAGGCCCGTGGGTACGGTGGTCGGCCCTTCCGGGTGCTCGGCGTGCGCGTCCTCGTAGTAGAAGCGGGTGGCCGACGTCGCGGTGCCGGTCAGCCAGTAGAGCATCGTGTTGGTCAGCACGAAGTCGGCGTCGACGTCGACGGTGTCGCCGAAGAGCTGGGCGTTCCAGCCCAGCAGCCCGACCGGCGAATCGAAGATCCCGTACGACAGCGTCTGCGGCTGCTGCGAGTGCAGGGTGTTGAACGACATCTTGTTGTCGTAGAACCACTGCAGCACTTCCAGCGCCTTCCGGTCCTCCGGCGTGATCTTCTCGAACTCGGCCGGATCGCCCGACGGGAACGAGAAGAGCTGGGTGACGTGCACTCCGACGACGTGCTCGGGATCGAACCGCCCGACCTCGGGTGAGACGAACGAGCCGCCGTCGTTGCCGACGGCGCCGTAGCGGTCGTAGCCCAGCCGCCGCATCAGCTCCGCCCACGCCCTGGCGGTGCGGTAGCGGTTCCACCCCTTCTCCTTGGTCGGACCGGAGAAGCCGAAGCCGGGCAGTGACGGGATCACCACGTGGAACGCCTGCGCCGGGTCCTCGGGGTCGGTGAGAAACTCGATGACTTTCAGGTACTCCACGATCGAGCCCGGCCAGCCGTGCGTGAGGATCAGCGGCAGGGCGCTCTCGTGCCGCGAGCGGACGTGCAGGAAGTGGATGTTCTGCCCGTCGATCTCGGTGGTGAACTGCGGATACCGGTTGATCTCGGCCTCGTGGGCGCGCCAGTCGTACCCGTTGCGCCAGTACTCGGCGAGCTCGCGGACGTACGTCACGGGAACGCCGTAGTCCCAGCCGGCGCCCGGGATCTCGTCGGGCCACAGGGTGCGGTCGAGCCGGCTGTTCAGGTCGTCGAGCCGGGCCTGCGGAATGTCGATGCGGAAGGGCTTGATCTCGGTGTTCTCGCTCATGACAGTCACGCTACGGACCCTTCCGGTCAGCTTCTGTCCTGAAGTCCTGGCAGTCTTGAGGACATGTTGGAGACCTCGGCGCGACTGCTGCGCCTGCTGTCGTTGTTGCAGGCCAGGCGGGACTGGCCGGGCGCGGCACTCGCGGAGCGGCTGCACGTGAGCGAGCGGACCGTGCGCCGCGACGTCGAGCGACTGCGCGATCTCGGATATCCGGTGAACGCGACCCGGGGCACCGACGGCGGCTACCGCCTGGGCGCCGGCACCGTCATGCCGCCCCTCCTCCTTGACGACGACGAGGCCGTGGCCGTGGCGGTCGGGCTGCGCACATCCGCCGGCGGCGGCGTCGCCGGCATCGAGGAGACCTCGGTGCGCGCCCTCGCCAAACTGGAACAGGTGCTGCCGTCCAGGCTGCGGTACCGGGTCAACGCACTGCAGACGTACACCGAGCCCGTGCCCGCCGACCGTCCCGGCCCCACGGTCGACCCGGGCGTGCTGACCGCGCTCGCCGCGGCCTGCCGCGACCAGGAGCGGCTGCGGTTCGACTACCGCACCCACGACGGATCGGCGAGCGTCCGGATCGTCGAACCGTACCGGCTTGTGTCGTGGGGGCGCCGCTGGTACCTCGTCGCGTGGGACGTCGACCGCCAGGACTGGCGCACCTTCCGGGCCGACCGTGTCGAACCGCGGACTCCCACCGGTCCGCGTTTCCCGCCGCGCGATCCGCCCGAGGGCGGTGCGGCCGCGTACGTGGCCCAGGGGGTCTCGGCGGCGGCCTGGCGATACCGGTCCCGAGTGCTCGTCCACGCGTCCGCCGAGGTCGTGACCGAGCGCATCAACCCCGCCGTCGGCGTGGTCGAGGCCCTGGACGGTCACACCTGTGTGCTGCACACCGGCGCGGACAGCCTGAACACGATCGCGGTGTACCTCGGCCTGCTCGACCTGGACTTCGAGGTCACCGAGCCCCCGGAACTCGTCGACCACATGCGCCGGCTCACAGCGCGCTACGCCCGTTCCACCGCCGCGGACGACGGGCCGCCGTCGCCGGCGTCCACCGCGTGATCCGCTCGGCATGGGGTAAGCGCCTTCGGTTCCTGGGCGTTCGGTTCCCGGGCGGTCGGTTCCCGGGCGTTCAGCCCTCGGGCGTCAGCGCGTACGGCGTCTCGCGGTCGCGAGGCGGCTCCGGCGCCGGAGGCCGGGTCTTCCGCCTGCCGAGACGCTGGGCCGGAGCCTCGATGAACCGGTGGGTGAGGTAGCCGAGCGACAGCAGGATGAGGAAGAACACCGGCAGGTTCGGGCTCAGCCGCAGCAGCAGCGGGTGCAGCAGATACAGCGAAAAGCTGATCACCCCGATGTGGGCGAGCCATCGGGGGAACCGCCTGCGCCGCAGCGCGAACACGGCCGCGAAGAAGCCCGCGGCCAGCACGATCGCGGGCGCCCAGCCGGGGTCGTGCTTGGCGAACACGCCACAGGCCAGGACCGTCAGGACGGCGGCGGCGGCCGTACGCCGGCTGATCGTGCCCTGCTCGGCCCGGTAGACGGCCGTGCCAGCGAACATCATGCCCAGGATGGTCAGGCCCTGCCAGGCGCCGATCCGGCTGCCGAAGATCACCAACGCCAGGCCGAGGAGGCCGCCCGCCACCGCGGCGACCGTACGCGTCGTACCGCGCGCGACCACCGACACGATGACGGCGGCGACGACCGCCACAGCGAACAGCGCGGCGACCAGGTCGGCGTGGGCGCTGATCGCCGGGCCGGGGAGCAGGAATCCGAGGGGGACGGCCAGCAGCGCCAGGCCGATCGCGATCGGCGCCGACCGGTGCGACTGCCGCACGGTGAACAGCCCGACCGTCAGCAGGTAGAACGCCATCTCGTACGAGAGCGTCCACATCACGTCGATCACCGGGGTGACGCCGAGCAGTTCCTGCAGCATCGTCAGGTTGCCCAGGGCCTCCAGCGGCAGAGGCCGTGTGCTCAGCGTGGGCCGAAGGGTGTACGCACCGAGGTACGCCAGCAGGAAGGCCAGGCACATCGCGGTGAGCAACAGCGGGAGCAGCCGGAAGGCCCGGCCGATCCAGAAGGCGCGAAGGTCGCCCCGGCGCTCCAGGGACGCCGGGATGATGTAACCGCTGACCAGGAAGAAGACGAACACGCCCCAGGTGCCCACGTCGATCCTGCCGTCCACGTGCGCCCAGATGCCGGGCGCGAAGGTCCAGGCCGAGTGGTGCAGCGCGACGGCCAGCGCGGCGGGTCCGCGCAGAGCGTCAAGCCAGGCCAGCCGGCCCGGCCGGTCGTGCTGGACGGTCCGGTTCGGCCGGACCGTCCGGGAAGAGGTCGAGGCCACCCGCCCGACTTTAGGCGATGGACGCCGGTCGCCGGACGGATCTCCGGGCGGCGGGCCGCTTCCTTGTGGCGGTCGCCGCGTGGTGTGCGCCCTGATCAAGGGCCCCCATGGACGGCGTGACATAAATTGCATAGATTGTCAGCATGTCAGAAGCCGCCGTGGCGAAGCGCGACTCGATCGTGTCCGCCGCCCTCGCCGTCTTCGGCCGGTACGGCTACCGCCGTACGTCGATGGAACTCATCGCCCAGGCCGCGGGCATGTCCCGTCCCGCCCTCTACCAGGTCTTCACCGGGAAGGAGGACGTCTTCAGGGCGGTCGCACAGAAGATCGTGGACGACGTGACGTCGGCGGCGCAGCAGGCTCGGGAACGCCCGGGCTCTGTAGCGGAACGCCTGTACAACGTGCTGTCGATCAAGCTCGAGTTGTTCGCGGGAACGATCGAGGCCGAGTTCCGCGCCGAGATGTTCGCAGAGGCGAAAGTGATCGCCGAAGACGTGCTGACCTCGTTCGAGAAGCGCTACCTCGAGGTCGTCGAGGCCGTCCTGCACGCCTCCCGCGACGAACTCGACCTCCTCGACGTGGCGATCCCCACCCGCGACGCGGCCGCCCTGCTGATCGACACCCTGGCCGGGATCTTCCAGGAGAAGCGGGACCTGTCCGTTCTGAGCACCCGCCTGCGCCAGATGATCGACCTGACGGTCAGAGGTCTCACCACCCGTCCTCGCGCGAACGGGTGATCACCCCCAAGGAGTGGACATGCTGCAGACGACCGTTCTCGCCTTCCTCGCCGGAGCGCTCGGCGCCAACGCGACCCCGCACTTCGTGAAGGGCATCACCGGGGAGCGCTTCCCGACCGTGTTCGGCTCCGCGCCTCTGATCAACCTGATCGGAGGCTGGATCCTGTACGTCGTCACCGCACTGCTCGTCGTCCAGGCCGATGTGACGGCCCATCCCGCGCCGTCCTTCGTCGCCGCATCGCTCGGCGTCCTCCTCATGGGCGTCTTTCACGCGCATGTCGGGGCCTTCGGCAAGAAGGTCACGGAAACCGAGGGCTCCGCGGGCGCGGTCGGACCGTGAGCGTCCCGGCGCGAAAAGGGAGAGAAACCGACGAGGCCGTGAGTGTGGAATTCCCGCCGCCCGCACATTCCCCGGGCCGGTCATGCCATCACGAATCCACCTGGAATTCGGCGTAGATCTACCGGCCGGGCGGTCATTTCTCCGACCGGCCGGTAGAACAGGCCGCAATTCAGGGAAGCGTGACGTATTTCCCGAGGAATTCCCGGGCCGACGCCGAGTCCAGGCGATAGTCGAAGTTGGTCGACTTGCACGCGTCGTCGTCACCGCTGATCGTCGTCGCCACGAGCAGGTGGGAGGTGGCGCCGCCCAGGAAGTTCGGCCCGCCGGAGTCGCCGAAGCACGTACTGCCGTCGGCCGACGACTTCAGCGACAACTGGAGCCACCTCCCGGTGAGCTTCTTGAAGGAGATGGACGCCAGGTTGCGCGTGTCGGTGTAGGTGTACCGACTCCCGTGCTTACCGCTGTTCGGGTTCAGCGAGCCGTACCCGACCGGGGTGAACCGCGTGGCGGCGAGGCTGCCGTCGGTCTTGAGCCGATCGAGCAGACCGGCTTCCGGCAGGACGGCGGGCTTGATGCCGGGGACTGGCGCGTCGAAGACCACGACGGCCATGTCGAACGGGTCGGCCTTGACGTCGAACCGCGGATCGGGCTCGAAACGACCGGTGTAGACCTGGTCGCCCTGCCGATAGTGGCTGGAGAACGTGACTCGCGCCGTCTTCTGGCCCTTCTCCCCGCAGTGGGCGGCGGTGAGGAAGACGGTCGGGGAGATGAGCGTGCCGGTGCAGTCGGCCCAGGTGCCGTCGCCGTGGGCCTTGGCCGCGAGCATGGCGCCCACCTCGGGGTGGCCGGCCCCGTCGGCCGAGCCGTTGGTGATCGCCCACGCGGGTGAGGCGATGACAGTCATCAGGGCGGCAAGAATCACCACAAAGGGGACAAAGCGCATTTAGGAACTGTAAGCGTCTAGGCCCTGATATGACACAAATCGGACAAAAGATCTACGACAGATGTCAAAGGGCCCCGCATCGCGGATCACTCCGCGATACGGGGCCCCGACGAGACGACCCGCTAGGTCAGCAGCGGATCACCCCATGTGGCGCTCACGCATGTGGCCGTGGCGCATGTGCTCACGGCGGCCCTCGCGCATGTGCTCGCGGTGGTGACGCTCGTGCCTGTGGCCGTAGCGGTGGTGACGCTCCCTCTCGTGGCGGTGGTGGCGGCCCTCACGGTGGTGGCGGTGGTGACGGCGGCGGTCGGGTTCCGGCTGAGCCTTCACCAGGTTCGGGGTCGAGGACGTCATGCCCTGGACGGTGCTGACCACCGCCGGGGCCTGCTGCGCGGTTGACGCTTGGGCCACCTGCCCGGGCCCGAAGGCCAGGCCGGCCAGGAGTGCGGCGCCGAGCGGGAGCGTAAGTCGCTTGCCGAGCATAAGCGTCTCCTCTCGGATTCGCATTCGCGCGAGGCGAATGCGATGTCCATCCATCGTTGGCGGCGAGGTCAGAGCGCGTCTAGATGGGTTGACCCACACCGAGGAGAAGAAACCGGCATTCCATTCCGGCACGTGAGGATGTGTTTTCCCGCACACCGAAGTAACAGAGCGCGTGATTGCCCCGGCCCTACTGACGGGATACGTCATTCGGATCTATGTCCGGGCCCGAACGAGGGCCGGATTTCCCGTGCGCCGCGCGGACGAAACGTCCGGAGGACACCGGTCGCGCAAGCGCGGTCCCTGCTCCTCGAGAGCGGAGCGAAGGGCGGCCATCGCCTTCGGTCCCATGCCGTGCGACTTCAGCACCTCGCCTCGATGGCCCGGCTGAGCCGCTCACGGCCTCCGCATCCTCTTGATCATCTGTTGATGTCGTCTGTCAGACTACGGCGCGTGGAATTCCGCGTGCTTGGTCCTCTCGAAATCATGCACAACGGGCGTACCGTCGCTCCTTCCGCCGCCAAGGACCGCGCGTTCCTCGGAGAACTGCTCGCCCACCCTGGGCGGTTCGTCTCCACCGACCACCTCGCCGACGCCCTCTGGCCGGACCGCCTGCCCGCCGACCCGGCGAACGCCGTACAGGTCCGGGCCTCGCGGCTGCGGGCGACGCTGCGATCGTTGACCGGTCAGGAGGACGGGGGCGGCGTCCTGAGGACGCAGTCGGGCGGGTACGCGCTTGATCTCGACCGGTCGGCCACCGACCTGGCCTGTTTCGAGGCGGCGGTATGCCAGGCGGAGGACCGGCCCGTCGCGGCGGCCACTCTCCTTGCTGACGGGCTGGCGCTCTGGCGCGGGGCGCCCTTCGCGGATGTGCCGTCCACTCCGTGCGTGCGTGTGCAGGCCGCCCGATCGGAGGAGTTGCGCCTGAGCGCGGTCGAGGCCTACGCGGACCTCTGTCTCGTCGCGGGACCTCCGCCCGCCTCGCTCGTGGCCGATCTGGCCGAGCAGGCCACGCGCAGTCCGCTGCGCGAGCCGCTTCACCATCGCCTGATGCGCGCGCTCCACCTGTCGGGCAGACCGGCCGAGGCCCTGGCCGTCTACGACACCCTGCGCGCCACCCTCGCCGAGGAACTCGGCACCGACCCCCATCCCGACCTGCGCCGCCTCCACCACGAGATCCTCGCCGCGGCGTCGAGGGCACCGGCCGCGTCCACGGCTCCCCCGGCCTCAACGGAATCCACAGTTTCAACGGGGTCTGCGCGTTCCACGTCCCTCGCCGCTCCCGCGCCGCCCACACCGCCCGGCGTGCCCGGCGGCGTGTCCCCTCCGCCGGTGGACGGCGAGCAGGACGAACCCGAGGTGGAGGATGCCCGGAAGAAGGCCCGCGGCCCGTCACGGCGGACGCTGGTGCTGGCGGCGGCCGGCCTGGCCGTCACGGCGGGAGTCTGCGGGGCGGTCGTGACCCGGCTGTCCGAGCCTCCCGTCGTGGTCATGCCCGACGTTCTGCGGCCGATCCCGGGCGACAGCTCCCGGCTGGACGCTGACGTCACCTATCCGGACGGGACGAAGGTGCGGGAGGGCGCACGGTTCGAGAAGGTGTGGCAGCTGACCAACGACGGCACCGTGTTCTGGCACGACCGCTACCTCGACCGGCAACTGCCGTGGGACGGGGACGACGTGTGCCGGTCCCCGCGCCGCGTGCGGATCCCGGACACCCGGCCGGGCCAGTCGGTGCTCGTCCGGGTCCCCGTCGTGGCCCCCGGTGTACGGGTGCGCTGCAAGGTCTACTGGAAGATGGTGGACGATCACGGCATCCCTTACCTGCCGCAGTTGAGGGGCGTCTTCTTCGACGTACAGGTGGTCCCTGACCTGTGACTTCGCTGTCAGACCCGGCCGTACAGGGAGAGTGCAGCGGTCCCCGGCACGCTGACCGACGGCCGCCGCCGTGAGGCGGCGCCGCCGAAACGAAAGGGATCACACGATGTCGAACTGGATGCCGTTCCGCCGCGCCGTCACAGGGGCCGCCGCGGCGCTCGCCCTGTCCATGACTCCCGCGCTGATCGCCACCCCCGCCTCCGCCGCCACGGCGAGCTGCGGATCCGGATACGCGTTCCTGGACTCGTATGCGATCAGAGGGCTGGACACCAACCGCACCGGGGGCTACGTCTCGCTGTACTACAACAGCTCGACGGGCAAGAACTGCGCCATCGCCAAGCCGATCAGCTCCTGGTCGGGCCTGGTCAACCATCTCGACGTGCAGCTGACGACGAACTCCTACCCCGGGTTCGTCGACGACGGCCTCAACGCGAACTACCACCAGTGGGCGGGCCCGATCTACATCCCCGCCCGTGGTGAGTGCGTCGACGTCGGCGGTTACTTCGACTACGGCGGCGAGCGGTTCGCCGGTCACGCCTACCAGGTGCACTGCGGCTGACCTGGGGTCCGGCCCGTCTTACGAGAAGGCGGGCCGGCCGTCCTCAGCTGAGCCGTTCTCCGCCCCGCGTCCAGGAACCGCGGACCCGTCGCCGGGCGCCGGAACCGCGTACCCCGCCACCGACGGCCAGCGTACGGTGAGCACCACCGACTCCTCCTCGGCGTGCCACGAGTGATCGACACCATGGCCCCAGACGATGTAGTCGCCCTGCTCGGCGAGCACCACGCTGCGTCCCGGCAGTTCGACCCGGAACCGGCCACTGATCAGTATCAGCAGCGCCGTGCGGTGCTCACCGGTCACCCACTGCGCGCGCTCGTCCCCGCGCGGATGCACGCCCCACTTGATCTCGACGTCCTCGCTGTGCCGTACGTCGCCCAGTGGCTTGAAATGCCCCAGCAGCCAGCCGCGGTCACCCGCCGCGTCGACGTCCGCGCGGCCCACGTACACGTTCTTCAACTCCGGGTTCTCCGCCGGATTCCGCGCCAGGTTCCGCGTCAGGTTCTCCGCCACGAGCGGCGACGCTAGCACGGCTCCCGTACGGCACGGCTCTGCCGATCACCCCCGTCATGCGGGAGACGGCCGCCGAGTGAGCTCGGCTGCGAGATCGCCGCGATCAGCGGCACAATGGGCGGCGATGTCAGCAGATTCCCTGACGCGCGCGACCGCCTCGCTGTACGGCCTGGCCCTGGGCGACGCGCTCGGATCCCAGTTCTTCGTTCCCGCCAACCGCACGCATCTCACCGCGCACACCCCACCGCCCGGCCCCTGGCAGTGGACCGACGACACGGAGATGGCCTGCTCGGTCCATCGCGTCCTCGCCGACCACGGCACCGTCGACCAGGACGCGCTCGCGGCCGGTTTCGCCGCCCACCACGACTTCGACCGCGGCTACGGCCCGGCCACCGGGCGCATGCTCCGCCTCGTCCGTGAAGGCGGCGACTGGCGTGCGCTGGCCGCCGAACAATTCGACGGCAGGGGTTCCTGGGGCAACGGCGCCGCCATGCGGGTCGCGCCCGTCGGCGCCTGGTTCGCCGACGATCTCGACGAGACCGTACGGCAGGCGGAACTGTCCGCCACCGTCACCCACACCCACCCCGAAGCGATCGCCGGCGCCGTGGCGGTCGCCGTCGCCACGGCGACGGCCACCCAGGGCGGCCTTTCTCCCGACAGGTTCCTGGACGGCGTGCTCGATCACACACCGCGGGGCATGGTCCGCGACGGCATCGCCGAGGCGCGAGCGCTGCTGACCATCGGCGACCCTCTCCTCGCCGGCCGGACACTGGGCAACGGGCGCAACGTGTCCGCCCACGACACCGTCCCTTTCACCCTGTGGGCGGCGGCCCGCCACCTCGACGATTTCGAGGCGGCCTTCTGGGCCACGGCGTCGGCGGGCGGCGACGTCGACACCACCTGTGCGATCGTCGGCGGAATCCTGGGGGCCCGGCTCGGCCTCGAGCGACTGCCGGCCGCGTGGTCGCTGGAGACCGAACCGCTGCCCGGATGGGCACGGGTGCCGCGTCACCCAGGACAGGTCGTGGGAGAACGCGGTCCCTGAGCCCGTCGAGAGGGAGGGCTACAGGCGCGGCTGGTCGTCGACGCCGAGGTCGGTCTCCACGTCGTAGCCGACCGCGGACTGGTGTGCCGTCGGGTGCCCGATGTCGGTCTCGAGGTCGAACCCCGCCTGCTCCGCCGCGTCGGCCAGCGCCTCCTCCTCGTGGCGGCGCACGGCGCGGTCGTGATGCTCACTGATCATCTCGGACAGGCCGTGGAGAGGGCCGTGGTGGTGCTGAGGTTGCGTCTCGGGGTCGGTCATGACCGCCATCGTGGGCAGCCGACGTCCCCCCGGACAACCAACGCGAGATGAAGGTTCGGGGATCGCGGCGGCCTCTCACAGTTCGGAGTCGCCCCACGAGGTGACGGTCACCTCGTCGCCGACGGACAGCTTGCCCTCCTGGAGCACGGCGAACTTGGCGCCGAAGGCCACACCCCGTGTCGCCCGACGGTAGTCGGCGAGGGTTCGGAGCGGTTCCGGCCCTGCCTTCTCGCCCGACTCCTGGTCGACGGTCGTGACGGCGCACCGGATGGCGAGCTTGCCGTAGGCCAGCTCGGCGTCTCCCACCCCGAGGCGGCGCACCCGGTCCTCGGTGTGCGCCGCGTCCCAGCCGTCGATCACGATGTTCGGCCGGAAGCGGCTCATCGGCACCGGTTCGGCGCCTCGCGCCTCGATCCGGGCGTTCAACCCGGCCAGCGAGCTCACCGTGGCGACGAGGACGGCGCCGCTGTCGGCGTATCCACAGGTGCCCGGCGTCAGCCCGTCGGTGACGCGATCGTGCTCCGGAGGCACCCGTACGAGCCGGCTCGGGCGGCCGAGCATCTCCGACAGCCACTGCGCCGCCGTGTCCCCCTGGTCGATCCCCGTGTATCGAACGCCGAACATCTCCACGTCGCGCCTGGCGGAGGTGACGTCCACCTCGACCCGCGCCGTGTCCATGCCGTCCGCGCGGAGGGTGAGCCGCTCTCCGCCCGCCTCGATCGCGGGACGGACGCGCGCGAGCCGGGGATCACGCCGCTGGCTGCGGAACACGCCGTCCTCGTCGATCACCATGAACGCCCGGTCGTGCGCGAGGCCCGCTCGCGTCATGTCCGCGTCCGGAAGGGACGTTCCGGCACAACCCTTGATCGGGTAGCAGGTCAGTCCGACCAACGTCGCCATCGTCTCCCCCTGACTCCGCCCGCCGTGCACGTGTGCGAACCCGTCCAGACGGTATGCCGCAAACGAGCTGACATGACGGAAAATCAGCGGTTTCTACCACATAATCGTCAGCTTTGACCGACGCCGTGCTCGGATTCTCCGCCGATCTTCGCAGCCGGTCCGGGTTAACCTGATCAAGCAAGCTGCAGTCCGGAGATCCTTTACGTTCCTACTTCTGAGGATTCACATGGAACTCGGCATCGCGCTTCCGACATCCGGGCGGCTCGCCGCGCCCGCCAACATCGCCCACGTCGCGCAGGAGGCGGAGCGGATCGGTTACGACTCGCTGTGGACCTACGAACGACTCCTGCGCCCGTACGCGGAACTGCCGCAGCCCGACGGCTCGACGGCACGGGTCCCGGAGGTCTACCGGCTGACTTTCGAGCCCCTGGAGACGCTCAGCTACGTGGCCGCCCTGACCAAGCAGATCAAGCTGGGGACCAGCGTGGTCGACGCCCTGCTGCACCCGCCGGTGGTCCTGGCCCGCCGCTTCGCGACCCTGGACCAGTTCAGCGGCGGGCGCGTGATCGCCGGTCTGGGACAGGGGTGGATGCCGCAGGAGTTCGATACGGCCAACGTGCCGATGCGGCGCAAGGGCGCCGGCATGGACGAGGCCGTCGCGGCGATGCGCGCGTGCTGGGGCCCCGACCCGGTGGAGTTCCAAGGGCGCTTCTACCGGATCGCGGCGTCGGAGGTGAACCCCAAGCCGGTCCAGAAGCGCCTCCCCATCCTGCTGGGAGCCATGACACCCGCCGGCGTTCGGCGGGCCGGGCGGATCGCGGACGGGCTGAACCCGATCGCCGTGTCGCCGGAGGTCGTGCGCGGCCTCGTCTCCGCCTTTCACGACGCCGCGCGCGAGGCGGGGCGCGACCCCTCGACGCTGACCGTGGTCGCCCGCGCCAACGTGCCGCTGGTCAGGGAACCGATCGGTGACGGGCGGCCGTTCCTCGGCGGCTCTCCACGCCAGATCGCCGACGACATCACCCGCCTCGACGGCACCGGCGTGGACCATCTGATCATCGCCAACGTCGCGGCGCCCGGCGACGTCAAGGAAGCGGTCGGCCTGCTCGAGGAGCTCAAGGCCGCCACCGGCGAGGCCGCGTAGCCGTACGGCCCGGCCGGCTCAGGCGCCAGGCCAGGCCGTACGGCAGGGCGGTCAGCGCAGGAGTGCGATGACGTCGGCGAACGTCTTCATGTGCGGTT
>NZ_BONV01000048.1 GCF_016862895.1 Planotetraspora kaengkrachanensis
TTCCGCTTGTCCCATCCTCGAAGAGCCTGGCTCGACGGTGACCTACTCGGTCTCGCCGTACTTCGGCACCCTCTCAAGGAGGACCGCCCCGCTTCCGGGGCAACCATTCAAACTTACAGCGTCTCCCGCAACTTGTCAAAACCCGGAGGTTCCGCCGCATTACGATCAACCCGAGCTTGGCGATCAATCCGCACCCGGTTGCTTGTCTGAGTGGCTTGCCCTCTCGAGGTACGAGCCGCCTTGTCGGCGTCCCGTGTCCCTTGGGGCGAAGGAAACATTAGGCAACTCCCAGGCTTCCGTCAAATCACGGGCGGATGGCATGTTGTCGCAGGTCAGGAGCGTGATTTCGACCCGCGACACCCGGATGGCCATCAGACTGTTACCCCTGCCAAGAGGATTCTTGACCGCGAAAAAGGTGTCGCCCCGGGGCCGGTCGGCCCCGGGGCGACACCTGGCCCGCGGTTCAGACGACTTCGACGCCGCCGACGGTCCTCTTGCCACGGCGCAGCACGAGGTAACGGCCGTGAAGCAGGTCATCGGCCGACGGCACGTACTCCTCATCCGTGATCTTCACGTTGTTGAGGTACGCGCCACCCTCCTTGACCGCTCTGCGGGCCGCCGACTTGGACTCGACCAGGCCGCTTTCCCCCAGCAACTCGACGAAAGGCGCGCCCAGCGAGGTGACGGACGCCTTCGGGACCTCCGCGAGCGCGGATTCCAGCGTCTTCTCGTCGAGGTCGGACAACGATCCCTGGCCGAAGAGCGCCCGTGACGCCGCGACGACCCGCGCGAGTTCGTCGGCGCCGTGTACGAGGGTCGTCAGATCCTCGGCCAGCGCGCGCTGGGCCTCACGTGCGGCCGGCCGCTCCTTCGCTGACTGCTCGAGCTCAGCGATCTCTTCACGCGACCGGAAGGTGAACACCTTGAGGAAGCGCACCACATCGCGGTCGTCGGAGTTCAGCCAGTACTGGTAGAAGGCGTACGGCGAGGTCAGCGCCGGATCGAGCCACACGGCCCCGCCCGCCGTCTTGCCGAACTTCGTGCCGTCGGCCTTCGTGATCAGCTTGCCGGTCAGCGCGTGGACGTGGGCCCCTTCGACCCGGCGGATCAGGTCCACGCCCGCCGTGATGTTGCCCCACTGGTCGCTGCCACCGAGCTGCAGCGAGCACCCGTGCCGTCGGTACAGCTCCAGGTAGTCGTTGGCCTGGAGGATCTGGTAGCTGAACTCGGTGTAGCTGAGCCCTTCACCGCCCAGCCGCGCGGACACGGACTCCCTGGCCAGCATGCGGTTGACCGGGAAATGTTTGCCCACGTCGCGGAGGAACTCGATCGCCGACAGCTCGCCGGTCCAGTCGAGGTTGCTCACCAGCGTCGCCGCCGTCGGCCCCTCCTCGAATGAGAGGAATCTCTCGACCTGGACGCGGATCCGGGACAACCACTCGGCGACGATCTCCGTCGAGTTGAGCGTGCGTTCTGTGCTTCGCCCGCTCGGGTCGCCGATGAGCCCCGTCGCCCCGCCGACCAGGCCGATCGGCCGATGACCCGCCCGCTGGAACCGGGTGAGGATCAGCAGTGTGGCGAGGTTGCCCACGTGCAGCGACGGCGCCGTCGGGTCGAAGCCCGCATAGACCGTGATCGGCCCCTCGGACAGCGACGCGCGCAGCGCGTCGGCATCGGTGGTCTGCGCGATGATCTCGCGCCATTCCAGCTCGTCGAGGATGTCGGCGATCTCAGATGTCGGGATGAGATTGCCCGAAGATGCGGTCACGTTCCTGGCTCTCGCTCATCGATGGATGTACGGCACGGCGCCGCACTGGCTGCCTTTGATGTACGGCTCCGCTCGTACAAGCCTGCACGAGGCGAAACCCTATCGCCACTCATTACCTAGCCCGGCGGCCGCGTTCGCCTGCGCGGCGCGTGCGGCCGATAGGGCGACACGGTCGGGTCACCCTCGATCCAGAATCGCCACGGGGTCTCGGCTCCGGTGGACACACCCGTACGCGGCCCGGCGAGGATGAGCGCGGGATCCGGGGGTTCGCCGGCCAGCACGCCGATCGTCCCCCCGGAGCAGCAGTCGAGGCCGTTGTGCTCCCGTTCCAGCCCCAGGGCCACGGCGAGCCTCGCCGGTCCGCGGGCGAGGTCCCGGTCCGAGATCCGCTTCGTCCCGCCGCCGGATCCGCCGGCGGCGGCCGTACCCGGGGGGAAGCGCCTGGCCCGGGCGACCTCCGCTCCGGCGACCACCTCGCCCGCCCGCATCAGCACGGCGGAACCGACGCCTTCGGGCCGGCACACGAGATTGGCGCAGAAATGCATGCCGTACGTGAAGTAGACGTAGACATGCCCGGGCGGGCCGAACATGACGGCGTTCCTGGGGGTGAGCCCCCGATAGGTGTGCGCCGGAGGGTCCTGGCCGGGCTCGCCGTACGCCTCGACCTCGGTCAGCCGAACTGCCACGGGACCATGGACGATCACACGTCCGAGCAGGTCGGGCGCCACCTGCTCGGACGGGCGGTCGAAGAAGTCGCGGTCGAGCGCCGTCCCGGCGAGCGAAGACGACGGCCCGGTCAGCTGCCGCTCGCCCATGCCGCCTGGCCGTCGACGATCTCTCGCAGGCTGACGAGCTGGTCGCGCACCCGGTCGGGGGCCGTGCCGCCGAACGCGCTGCGCGCGGCGAGGGCGCCCTGGACGTTGAGCACGTCACGAACACCTGGCGTCCCGTCGGCCGAACCGGCGGGCTCCGCGGCGAAGTGCGGCGACACCTTGGCGAGCTCCTCGTCGGTGAGATCGCCGAGATCCTTGTCGTTGACCTGGCACCACACCACCAGGTGGCCGACCGCCTCGTGCGCGTCCCGGAAGGCGACGCCGCGCCGTACGAGCAGCTCGGCGAGGTCGGTCGCGAGCGCGAATCCCTCCGGGGCGCTGGCCGCGAGCTTGGCCGTGTTCACCCGCATCGTCGACACCATGCCCGACACCGCGGGGAGCACGAGGAGCAGGGTGTCGACGGCGTCGAACACGGGCTCCTTGTCCTCCTGCAGGTCGCGGTTATAGGTGAGCGGCAGGCCCTTCAAGGTCGTGAGCAGCGACATCAGCGACCCGATCAGCCGGCCGCTCTTGCCTCTGGCCAGCTCCGCGACGTCCGGGTTCTTCTTCTGCGGCATGATCGACGAGCCGGTGGAGTAGGCGTCGTCCACCTCGATCCACCTGAACTCCTGGGACGCCCACAGCACGATCTCCTCGCCGAGGCGCGAGAGGTGCACGCCGATCATGGCCGCGCAGAAGAGGAACTCGGCCGCGAAGTCGCGGTCGGCGACCGCGTCCATCGAGTTCGGCGCGGGGGCGTCGAAGCCGAGCTCGGCCGCGACCGCCGCGGGGTCGAGAGGCAGGGACGAGCCCGCCAGCGCGCCGGAGCCGAGGGGCGAAACGGCCGCCCGCCGGTCCCAGTCCCTCAGGCGGTCGACGTCCCGGGTCAGGGCGTGCACGTGGGCGAGCAACTGGTGGCCGAAGGACACCGGCTGCGCGTGCTGCAGGTGCGTCATGCCGGGCGCCGCGGTCGCCGCGTGCTCCTCGGCCTGGCTCATCAGCGCGGTCTCCAGCTCGACCAGCCGCGACACGATGGTCCGGACATGGTCGCGCAGGTAAAGCCGCAGGTCGGTGGCGACCTGGTCGTTGCGGCTGCGACCGGCGCGCAGCTTGCCGCCGAGCGAGCCGAGACGCTCGAGCAGCCCGCGCTCCAGAGCCGTGTGCACGTCCTCGTCGGCGACGGTCGGACGGAACTCGCCCCGCTTGCAGGCGCTCTCCAGCTCGTCGAGCGCACCGAGCATGCGCTCGAGCTCCTCCGCGGTCAGCAGCCCGGCACGGTTCAGGACGCGGGCGTGCGCGCGCGAGGCCAGCAGGTCGTACGGCGCGAGCCGCCAGTCGAACTGCACACTCACCGACAGGCGCGTGAGCGCGTCCGCGGGTCCCCCCTCGAACCTGCCGCCCCAGAGCCGCATCGGCTTGTTGTCCGCCACCGTGGTCCTCCTCGATTCCATCCTGCTGTGAGGGACCCGCATGCCGTACGGGCATTGCGGTCCCGGTATCGCCGCGGGCCGATCACTGCGGCGTGCACGGGCGCCTTCGCGTGCCGTACCTGCCGATAGTGACGCGTCGTGCGGCGTCGTGGCGCGTCAGGCCACGTCGGCTCATCCGCGACCTTAGCCGACGTATGCCCCCGTCCCACACGAGATCAGGGGCGTGCCGGAAAGTCTCAGTCCGCTCGGGCTTCCCGCGCGTCGGCGATCTTGCCGGGTAATGCGACCGTGCATGATCACCGACCGGGAAGTTCCAGGTCAGCGGGCATTTTCACGAATCTGTGCATGATCACACCCATGGGGGGCGGGGCAGGCAGGGCGGGGCGGGGCGGCGCGGGGGGTGATCATCCGTTCAGGCGGCGGGTGGTCAGGCTCAGCAGGGAGCCGGCCAGGGCGTCACCGCCTAAGGGGTCCCTGCTGATCACCAGGATCGTGTCGTCGCCCGCCACCGTGCCGAGGATCGACTCCCAGCCCGCATGGTCGATGGCCGACGCGAGGAACTGCGCCGCACCCGGCGGCGTACGGAGGATCACCAGGTTGGCGGACGCCTCCGCCGACACCAGGAGTTCCTCCGCGATCCTTCTCAGCCTGGCGTCCGGGTTCTCCGCCGAGCCGTTCACGTTGCCCGCCCGGTAGCGCGGGATCCGGCTGCCTCCCTCCCCCGGCAGGGCGTAGACCAGCGTCCCGTCGTCGGCCCGCAGCTTGAGCGCCCCCAGTTCGTCGAGGTCGCGCGACAACGTCGCCTGGGTCACCTCCACCCCGCTCTCCGCCAGGAGCTTGGCCAGCTCCGGCTGCGAGCGGACCTTGTGCCGGGTGAGCAGGTCGACGATGCGGGCGTGGCGCGCGGCCTTGGTCAGCGGAATGGTCACGACGACGCCCCGCTCCGCGACACCAGCCACTGCAGGAGCGCCTTCTGCGCGTGCAGCCGGTTCTCCGCCTGGTCCCACACCACGCTCCGCGGGCCGTCGATCACCTCGGCGGTGATCTCCAGGCCCCGGTAGGCCGGCAGGCAGTGCAGCACGATCGCGTCCGGCGCCGCCCCCGCCAGCAGCGCGGAGCCGACCTGGAACGGGCCGAACGCCGCGATCCGCTCCTCCTTGCCGTCCTGGCCCATGGACACCCAGGTGTCGGTCGCGACCACGTGGACGCCGTCGACGGCCGCCGCCGGGTCGCTCACCGCGGTGACCGAGCCGCCCGTCGACGCGGCGATCTCGGCGGCCCGGTCGAGGATCAGCGCGTCGGGCAGGTAACCGGGCGGCGCCCCGATCCGCACGTGCATCCCGGCGGTCGCCCCGCCGAGCAGGTAGGAGTGGGCCATGTTGTTGGCCCCGTCGCCCAGGTAGGCGAGAGTGACCCCGCGCAGCGCGCCCCGGTGCTCCCGGATCGTCTGCAGGTCGGCGAGGATCTGGCACGGGTGGAACTCGTCGGTCAGCGCGTTGACCACCGGGACGGCCGAGGCCGAGGCCATCTCCTCGATGCGCTCCTGGCCCGAGGTGCGCCAGACGATGGCCGCCACCTGGCGCGACAGCACCCGGGCGGTGTCCTCGATCGGCTCGCCCCTGCCCATCTGCGACGAGCCGCCATCGATGATCAGCGGGATGCCGCCCAGTTCGCCGATGCCGACCGCGAACGAGACGCGGGTCCGCGTCGACGGCTTGTCGAACAGCACCGCCACCGTCGCCGGTCCCTCGAACGGACGGTGGCCGTACCTGTCCTTCTTCATCGCCTCTGCGAGGTCGAGCACCTCGGCCTGCTCCGCGGGCGACAGGTCGTCGTCCCGCAGGAAGTGCCTGGGCCTTGCCTGGCTGTTCATCGGGCGGCCTCCAGAATGCCCGGGAGCGCGTCCAGGAAGGACTCGACCTCCGCCATGGTGATCACGAGTGGTGGCGCGAGCCGTACGGCGTCGGGCTGCAGGGCGTTGACCAGGAAGCCGGCCTCCTGCGCCGCCGCCTGGACCGTAGCCGAGCGGTCGGCGGTCAGCACGGCCGCCAGCCACAACCCGCGGCCACGCACCCCCGCGAGGAGCGGATGGTCGACGGCGGCGATGCCCTCCGCGAGCCTGCGGCCGACGGTCGTGACGTGCTCCAGCAGGCCGTCCCTTTCGATCGTCGCGAGCACCGCGAGCGCCGCCGCGCACGACACAGGATTGCCACCGAACGTCGACCCGTGGTCGCCCTTGTCGAAGATCGTTCCGGCCGGGCCGATCCCGACGCACGCCCCGATCGGCATGCCGCCGCCGAGGCCCTTGGCGAGAGTCAGGACGTCGGGGATGACGCCGTCCGCCTGATGGGCGAACCAGTGCCCGGTGCGCCCGATGGCCGACTGGATCTCGTCGGCGACCAGCAGTGCCCCGGTCGCCGAGCAGATCTCCCGGGCCGCGCGGAGGTAGCCGTCCGGGGGCGGCACCACCCCGGCCTCACCCTGCGTGGGCTCGAGGAAGACCGCGGCGCACTCCCCGGTGACCGCGTTCTTGAGCGCGTCCGCGTCGCCGTACGGCACGAACCTGACGTCGACGGGGAACGGGCCGAACTGGTCGCGGATCGCCGGCTTGCCGGTCAGCGACAGCGCGCCCATGGTCCGGCCGTGGAAGCCCATCTCGGCGGCGACGAAGTAGCTCTTCCCGTGGGCCTTGCCGTACTTGATGGCGAGCTTCAGCGCCGCCTCGTTGGCCTCGGTGCCGGAGTTGGCCAGGAACACGCGGGCGGGCGCGCGCAACAGGGCGGCCAGTCGTTCCGCGAGCTGGACCTCGGGCTCGTGCAGGAACAGGTTCGACGTGTGCGCCAGCGTCGCCACCTGCCGCGACACCGCCTCGACGAGGGCGGGGTGTCCGTGGCCGAGCGAGCTGACCGCGATGCCGCCGATCAGATCGAGGTAGCGCCTGCCGTCCACGTCCCACACCACACTGCCCTCGCCGCGCGCGATGGCGACGGGAGGCACACCGTAGTTGGGCATGAAGACCGATTCGAAGCGCTTGCGCAGCGCGTCGGAGTGGCTCACCGCGAATCCCTCCCCTCGAGCGCGTCGAGCGCTCCCGGGCCGGCGTCGGAGTCGGGGACGACCATGGTACCGATGCCCTCGTCCGTGAAGATCTCCAGCAGCAGTGCGTGCGGCACGCGCCCGTCGAGCACGTGGGCCTGGGGGACGCCGCCCTCGACGGCCGTGAGGCACGCCTCCATCTTGGGCACCATGCCGCTCGACAACGTCGGGAGGAGCTCGGCCAGGTCGGCCGCCTTGATCCGGCTGATCACCTCGTGCGCGGGAGCGTCCGGCCGCCAGTCGGCGTACAGCCCCTCGACGTCGGTCAGCACGATCAGCTTGCACGCCTTCAGCGCGACGGCGAGGGCGGCGGCGGCCGTGTCGGCGTTCACGTTGTAGACGCCGGTGCCGTCGGGACCGTCGTCACCGCGGGCGATCGACGACACGACCGGGATGCGCCCGTCGTCGAGCAGCGCCTGTACGGCTCCCGCGTCGACTTCGACGATCTCGCCCACCTGGCCGATGTCGATCTTCACTCCGTCGACGACGGCGTGCTTGCGCTCGGCGGTGAACAGGTGCGCGTCCTCCCCCGACATGCCGACGGCGAACGGGCCATGCCTGTTGATCAGGCCGACCACGTCCCGGTTGACCTGCCCGACGAGGACCATCCTGACGACCTGCATGGCCTCGGGGGTGGTGACCCGCAGCCCGGAGACGAAGTGACTGTCGATGCCCTGCAGGTCGAGCTGCGCCTGGATCTGGGGGCCGCCGCCGTGGACGATGACGGGCCGCAGCCCGGCGTACTTCAGGAACACGACGTCGTCGGCGAACTTCGCCCGCAGGTGCTCCTCGGTCATCGCGTTCCCGCCGTACTTGATGACGACGGTCGCGCCGTGGAAGCGCGCCAGCCAGGGCAGCGCCTCGATCAGCGTGTGCGCCTTGTCCAGGGCCCCGTTGGTTCTCACGTTCATGACGAGTACGCCGAGTTCTCGTGGACGTACGCCGCCGTGAGGTCCGTGGTGTGGACGGTCGCCGAGTGCGGCCCGGCGGACAGGTCGACGGTGATCGTCACGTCGCGCGGACGCAGGTCGACCTTGGACCGGTCGTCGCCGGCCGCGCCGCCGCGGCAGATCCAGATGCCGTTGATCGCCACGTTGAGCCGGTCGGGGTCGAACGCCGCGTCCGTGGTCCCGACGGCGCTGACGACCCGGCCCCAGTTGGGGTCCTCGCCGTGGATCGCGCACTTGAGCAGGTTCGACCGGGAGACCGCGCGGCCGACGGTCACGGCGTCCTCCTCGGACTCCGCGCCCACCACCTCGATCGCGATGGCCTTGCTCGCACCCTCGGCGTCGACCAGGAGCTGACGGGCGAGGTCGGCGCAGACCGTGGTGACCACCTTCTCGAAGCCCGCCAAGTCGGGCCGGACGCCGGAGGCGCCGCTGGCCAGCAGCAGCACGGTGTCGTTGGTCGACATGCATCCGTCGGAGTCGAGGCGGTCGAAGGTCACCGTGGTGGCGGCGCGCAGGACCCTGTCGAGGTCCTCGGAAGCGATGTCGGCGTCGGTGGTCAGCACGCAGAGCATGGTGGCCAGCGCGGGCGCGAGCATGCCCGCGCCCTTGGCCATGCCGCCGACCATGTAGCCGCCGTCCCCGCGACGGAAGGCGATCTTGCTGACGGTGTCGGTGGTCCTGATGGCGTCGGCCGCGGCCAGGCCTCCGTCGCGGGAGAGCTGGTCCGCCGCGGCGTCGACCCCGGACAGCAGCGCGTCCATGGGCAGCCGCTCACCGATCAGGCCGGTGGAGCACACGGCCACCTCGGCCGCGGAGTCGCCGATGACCTCGGCCACCTTCTCCGCCGTCGCGTGGGTGTCCTGGAAACCGAGCGGCCCGGTGCACGCGTTGGCTCCTCCGGAGTTCAGCACCACCGCTCCGACCCGGCCGCCGCTCAGGACCTGCGCCGACCAGAGCACCGGCGCGGCCTTGACACGGTTGCGGGTGAATACGCCCGCCGCCGCCCGCGACGGGCCGTCGTTGACCACCAGGGCCAGGTCGCGGTCGTCGCCGCGCTTGATGCCGGCGTCGACTCCCGCGGCGCGGAAGCCGAGAGGCGCGGTGACGCTCACGCGGGCTCTCCTCCTTCATGGATCGAGCTCATGGGGTGCATGGCGATCATGGGGCGACTCCGTTAAGGGGTAGACCGACTTCTTCCGCCAGGCCGAGGGCGAGGTTGACGCTCTGGATCGCGCCTCCCGCCGTGCCCTTGGTGAGGTTGTCGATGGCGACGACGGCGATCACCCGCCCCGCCCGCTCGTCGAGGGTGACCTGCAGTGCGGCCGTGTTGGCTCCCACCGTCATCGCGGTGGCGGGCCAGACCCCCTCGGGAAGCAGGCGCAGGAACGGCTCGTCCTTCACCGCCGCCTCGTACGCCTCCCGGAGCGCGGCGGCCGTGAGGCCGGGCGTGGCGGGAGCCGTACAGGTGGCCAGGATGCCGCGGCTCATCGGCGCGAGCGTGGGCGTGAAGGACACCCGCACCGGCCGGCCCGCGACCGCGGACAGGTTCTGCTCCATCTCGGGCGTGTGCCGGTGGACGCCGCCGACGCCGTACGCGCTCACCGATCCCGCCACCTCACTGGCCAGCAGGTGGACCTTGGGCGAGCGGCCCGCGCCGGACGTTCCGCTCGCGGCGACCACGACGACGTCGGGCTCGGCCAGCCCCGCGGCGAACGCCGGGAACAGCGCGAGCGAGACGGCGGTGGGGTAGCAGCCGGGGACGGCGATCCTGCGTGCGCCACGCAGCAGTTCTCGCTGCCCCGGCAGTTCGGGCAGGCCGTAGGGCCAGGTGCCGGCGTGCGTTCCGCCGTAGAACTCGGCCCAGTCGGCCGCGCGGGCGAGCCGGAAGTCCGCGCCGCAGTCGACCACCAGCGTGTTGTCGCCGAGCTCGGCGGCGACGGCCGCCGACTGCCCGTGCGGGAGGGCCAGGAAGACCACGTCGTGGCCGCTGAGCACCTCGGTCGTGGTGGGCTCGATGACCCGGTCCGCGAGAGCGGGCAGGTGGGGCTGATGCCGTCCGAGGCGGTCCCCCGCGCTCGACGCCGCGGTCAGCGCCCCGATCTCCAGAGGATGCCCGAGAAGCAGGCGGAGCAGCTCGCCCCCCGCGTATCCGCTCGCTCCGGCGATCGCCGCCCTCATCCGCTCCCCCTGCATGACTATGCGAACTAGCTCATGTTCTTGCCTGTTAGCGAGTATGCATCGAAGGGAATGAGCATGCAAGTCGAGTTCCAGAGTATGGACGGTTTCGGCCCTGGCCCCCGTACCGGCCGGTCGGTATTGTGACATTCCGGTTAACTACACCCCCCGGGAGCGCGCCAGCATGACAGCGATTGAACAGGTCCAGGCACAGCTCACGGCGCCGGGCCAGCTCTTCGAGATGGAAGAGATCCAGGTCGCCGGAAACACGATCCGTGCGTGGAAGCATGCACCGGCCACCTTCCGCGCGCTGCTGGAGACGAGCCGCTTCCACGGGGAGCAGACCTTCGTCGTCTACGAGGACGACCGGCTGACCTTCGAGGAGCACTTCCGCCTGGCCGCGACGCTGGCGAACCGGCTCGTGGACGACTACGGCATCCGCAAGGGCGACCGGGTCGCCATCGCCATGCGCAACTACCCCGAGTGGATCGTCGCCTTCTCCGCCACGCTCGCGGCGGGCGCCGTCGCCGTGCCGCTGAACGCCTGGTGGACCCGGCCGGAACTGGAATACGGCCTCAGCGACTCCGGGGCGAAGCTGCTGATCGCCGACGGCGAGCGCGCCGAACGCCTGTCCGGCTGCGAACTGCCGACGATCGTCGCCCGCGCCGACGACGCGAACTGGGCGAAGGTGATCGGCGAGGTCTCCCCCGGCGTGACGCTCCCCGACGTCGAGGTCGGCCCGGACGACCCGGCCACCATCTTCTACACCTCGGGGACCACGGGCAGGTCCAAGGGCGCCCTGGGCAGCCACCGGAACCTGGGCCAGGCCCCGATGACCGTCGCCTACGCGCTCATGAGCAGCGTCGCCCTCGCGGGCAAGGACCCGGCCGAGGCCGCCGCGGTGCGCCGCGTCACGCTCCTCACCGTCCCGCTGTTCCACACGACCGGCTGCTTCGCCGTACTCATGCCGACGTTCTTCACCGGCGGTCAGCTGGCGCTCATGTACAAGTGGGACCCGAAGCGCGCCCTCGAGCTGATCGAGCGCGAGAAGATCACCACCATGAGCGGCGTGCCGACGAACGCCTGGCAGCTCCTGTCCCACCCCGACTTCGGCAAGCACGACATCTCCTCGCTCACCGCGATCTCGTACGGCGGCGCGCCCGCGCCCCCCAAGCTGCTGGAGCGCATCACCGAGCTGCTCCCCAACCGCACGCCGGGCAACGGGTACGGCATGACCGAGACGACGGCGCTCGCGGTCTACAACAGCGGCCGCAACTACGTGGCCAAGCCGGAGAGCATCGGCCTGCCCGCCGCGGTCATCGACATCAAGGTCTGCGACCCGCAGGGCACGGAGGTGCCGGTCGGCGAGGTCGGGGAGCTGTGCATCCGCGGACCCATCGTGATCATGGGCTACTGGAACCGGCCGGACGCCACCGCCGAGACGTTCGTGAACGGCTGGCTCCACACGGGCGACCTCGCCCGCCTCGACGATGAGGGCTTCGTCTACATCGTCGACCGGGCCAAGGACATGGTCATCCGGGGCGGCGAGAACGTGTACTGCGCCGAGGTCGAGGCCGCCATGTTCGAGCATCCCGCCATCGACGACGCCGCCGTGATCGGCATTCCCGACGACGAGCTCGGCGAGCAGGTCGGCGCGGTGGTGCGGCTCAAGCCGGGCGCCTCCGCCTCGGCCGAGGAGCTGCAGTCGTTCCTGACCGATCGGATCGCGAAGTTCAAGGTGCCCGTGCGGATCTGGTTCCGCGAGACCGAGCTCCCGCGCAACCCGGGAGGCAAGATCCTCAAGACCCACCTCCGCAGGGAGACGCTCGGGCTCTGACGTCCGCTCGACCGCGGGTGGCCCCGGCAGGCCAGGGCCACCGCCGGGCGCCCCCACGGCGGGCGTGACCGGCGCGCGGAGGAGCCATTACCTGCGGCGTAATCGACCGCCTTCGCGGGCTCATGTCACATTTCCGTTGTCGCACCTGGACAACGGATGAAGGAGCCCCAAAATGACCGACTTCAACGCCGTGGCCGAGCGGTACATCGCGGCCTGGAACGAGACGGACGCCGACGCCCGCGCCAAGGCGGTCGCCGGCCTGTGGACCGAGGACGCCGTCCTCACCGACCCGCTGACCACCGTCACCGGGCACGACGGCATCGACGCCGTGATCGCCGGTGCGCAGCAGATGTTCCCCGGCTTCGTGTTCACGCTCGGCGGCAAGGTGGACGGCCACCACGACATCGCCAGGTTCACCTGGCATCTCGGCCCTCAGGATGCTGCCGAGCCGGTCGTGACCGGCTTCGACGTGATCGTGATCGCCGACGACGGCAGGATCAGCAACGTGCACGGGTTCCTCGACAAGGTCCCCGCCTGACGTGCGGCGACGCGGCGGGAAACCTGTTTGCCCCTGACCTGGGGCGTCGATCACAATGAGCGTTCGTGCCGGAACCTCCTCCACGAACGCTCAGGGCCCTCGCCCGCCGCCTGCGACTGGACCTGACTCCGCTCCGGGGGTCACGGGACTTCCGTCTCCTGCTCGGGTCCAGCCTGATCACGATGATCGGCTCGGTCGTCACGATGGTGGCCGTGCCGTACCAGATGAAGCAGCTCACCGGGTCCTACGTCGCGGTCGGACTGGTCGGCCTCGCCGAGTTCGTCCCCATGGTGGTGTGCGGGCTGTGGGGCGGCGCGATCGCCGACGCGCTCGATCGGCGCAGAATCGTCATCTCCTCGGAGGTCGGGCTCTGCCTGACCTCCGTTCTGCTTCTGGTCAACGCGCTACTGCCCGAGCCGCAGGCATGGGTGCTCTATGTCGTGGGAGCCCTCGCCGCCGGGTTCGCCAGCGTCAGAGGCCCCAGCGAGCAGGCCCTCATCAACCGGGTGCTCCCACTCGACCAGATGACCGCCGCTTTCGCCATCCAGGGCCTGGTCCGGAACACCGCGATGATCGCCGGGCCCGCCGCGGGCGGGATCGTGGTGGCCTCGTTCGGTCCCGCCACGTCGTACGGCATCGACGTCGTGACCTTCCTGATCTCCCTGGTCCTGCTGGTCAGGGTCCGCACCGTCGCCAGGTCCGGCGAGGCAACCCCCGCGTCGCTGCGCTCGATGGCCGAGGGCGTCCGGTACGCGCTGCGCCGTCCCGACCTGATGGGCACCTACCTCGTCGACATCGGCGCGATGGCCTTCGCCTTCTCGAACGCGCTCTTCCCCTTCCTCGTCGACGACCTCAACGCTCCGAAGGCCCTCGGCCTGCTGTACGCGGCGGGCGGCGTGGGCTCCGTCGTGGCCTCGCTGACCTCCGGCTGGACCAACCACGTGCACCGGCACGGCCTCGCCGTCATTCTCTCCGCCACCGCATGGGGCGTGGCGGTGGCGATCGCGTCCGTGATGCCCAACGTGTGGCTGGTCTTCCTCTTCCTCGCGATCGCCGGCGGGGCCGACATGGTGAGCGGCCTGTTCCGGGGCACGATCTGGAACCAGACGATCCCTGACGCCTATCGCGGGCGGCTGGCCGGGATCGAGCTGCTGTCGTACTCGACGGGGCCGATGCTCGGCGACGCCAGGGCGGGCTTCATGGCCCAGCTCGGCGGGACGCGCTTCTCGCTCGGTGCGGGCGGGCTGCTCTGCGTGGGCGTAGTCGCCCTGATGGCCACGGCCTTGCCGAGATTCCGCGGCTACGACGCGCGCACCGACGAGCACGCCCTCGCCGAACGGGCCCGGCGCGCGGGGGCGCCCGCCACCGCCTGACGTCACGGCCGGGCACAGGCGGCCTGGTTTGCCCCTCGCTTTCCACGTCGCCAAAATGGACGATCGTGTCGGAAACACCTGAACGGTCGCTCAGAGCCCTCGCCCGCCGGATGCGCCTGGATCTGAGCCCGCTCCGGGACTCCAGGGACTTCCGCCTGCTCCTCGGGGCCAACCTGGTCACCCAGATCGGCACGCTCATCACGATGGTGGCCGTGCCGTTCCAGATGAAGGAGCTCACCGGCTCTTATCTCGCGGTGGGGCTGGTGAGCCTGGCCGAGTTCGTCCCCATGGTGATCTGCGGACTGTGGGGCGGGGCCATCGCCGACGCACTGGATCGGCGCAAGATCGTGATCGTCTCGGAGGTCGGGCTCTGCCTGACCTCCGTTCTTTTGCTGGTCAACGCGCTGCTGCCCGCGCCGCAGGCGTGGGTCCTCTACGTGGTCGGCGCCCTCGCGGCCGGATTCGGCAGCGTGCGGGAGCCCAGCGAGCAGGCGCTCATCAACCGGGTGCTCCGGCTCGACCAGATGAGTGCGGGATTCGCGATCCAGGGGGTGATCGGAAACACGGCGATGATCGCGGGCCCCGCGGCGGGCGGCCTGATCGTCTCATCGTTCGGGCCCGCCACGTCGTACGCCATCGACGTGGTGACGTTCGTGCTTTCACTGGTGCTGCTCGTCCGGGTGCGCCCGGTCAGCCGCCTGGACGAGGCCACCCCGGCCTCGCTCCGATCGATGGTCGAGGGAGTGCGGTACGCGCTGAAGCGGGCCGACCTGATGGGCACCTATCTCGTCGACATCGCCGCCATGGCGTTCGCGAGCTCCAACGCGCTGTACCCCTTCCTGGCGGACGATCTGCGCGCGCCGAAGGCTCTCGGCCTGCTGTACGCGGCCGGCGGCGTGGGCTCGGTGGTCGCGTCGCTCACCTCGGGCTGGACCAGCCACGTCCACCGGCACGGCCGCGCGGTCATCATGGCCGCGACGGGCTGGGGCGCCGCGGTGGTGGTCGCGGCCTTCATGCCGAACGTCTGGCTGGTCTTCCTGTTCCTGGCGATCGCCGGCGGCGCCGACATGGTCAGCGGGCTCTTCCGTCACACGATCTGGAACCAGACCATCCCCGACGAGTACCGCGGGCGACTGGCCGGCATCGAGGTGCTCTCCTACTCGTCGGGACCGATGCTCGGCGACGCCCGGGCCGGCTTCATGGCCCAGTTGGGCGGCACGCGCTTCTCGCTGGGAGCCGGCGGAGTCCTCTGCGTGGGCGCGGTCGCGCTGATGGCGACCCTCCTGCCGAAGTTCCGCGCCTACGACGCGCGCACCGACGAGTACGCGCTCGCCGAACGGGCCCGGCGCCGACGAACCCGCCACCGCCTGATCGCCTGAAGGGGCGTCGTCCCCGGCTGAGTGCGTCGCCTGACCGGATCAGGACACCGGACACCCCCAACCTTCCGCCGCGAGGCCGAGTCCAATCAAAGACGGCACGACCGTCGAAGCAGGTTCGTCTGCCTATGGGGGCGTCAGTTGAACGTGTCACATCGTGCCATGGCCGCCATCACCGGCCTCCTGATCGTCTGTCCGCTACTCACGATTCCCGCGACGGCGCACGCGTCCGCCGCGAAGTCCGGTCTCGTCGCCGCGTTCGGCATGGACGAGGCCCAAGGCACCAAGGTCGGCGACGCGTCGCCGAAACGCAACGACGGCCGGGCGACCACGACGACCTGGGTGCGGGGCAAGTACGGGGCCGGTCTGTCGTTCGACGGCTCAAGCTCGGTCCGCGTGAAGGACTCGGCGAGCCTCCGGTTGTCGTCGGAGATGACTCTGGAGGCCTGGGTCAACCCGGCCACGACGAGCGGGTGGCGCACGGTGCTGCTGAAGGAGCAGGACCGGGGCATCGCCTACGGGCTGTTCTCCAGCGATGACAGCGGCGTTCCCGCCGCCGGCTTGCGCACGGGAAGCTACCGGGAGGTGAGATCGACCGGCTTCCTCGGCGAGGGTGGCTGGACCCACCTCGCCTCGACCTACGACGGCAAGAGACTCCGGCTGTACATCAACGGCGTGCTGTCTCGGCAGACGTCTGTCACCGGCGACATCCGATCCCGCGGCGGTGATCTCACGATCGGCGGCACGAGCGTCTGGGGCGGAGGCTCCTTCGAGGGGACTCTCGACGAAGTGCGGATCTACAACAAGGCTCTGACCGCGGCCCAGATCCAGACCGACATGAACACCCCGATCAACCCGAGCCGGCCGCCCTCCGGCCCCTCCGGGCTAGAGGCGACGGTGCACTACTCCTTCGTCTCGCTCGACTGGCAACCCCCGATCTTCGGTGGCGACGCCTCGAGTTATGAGATCCATCGCTCGGCGACCCCGGGATTCACCCCGTCCGACGACACCTGGATCGGCACCACCACGATCCCGTACGCGACCCGCTTCCGCGACGAGGGCCAGCCTGCCGGCGTCTACTACTACCGGGTCGTCGCCCTCGAAGGCGGCTCCCCGGTCGGCCCGCCGTCGAACGAGGTGTCGGCCACGGTCGAAACGCCCGGCGACCCCCCGTCCGCTCCCGGCACGCTCACAGCGGGCGGTCGGTCCGACTGGGCTCGGCTCACGTACGGCCCCGCCACCGCCGCATGGGGCATCAGCCACTACCAGTTGCACCGCTCGACGACCCCGGGATTCACTCCGTCTCCGCGGACCCGGATCGCGGACATCAATCCCTTGGTCTACGAGGACTACGGACTCGCCGACGGGGTCTACTACTACCGGATCATCCCCGTGGACTACGCCGGGCAGGTCGGTCAGCCGTCGAACGAGGCCTCGGCCAGAGTGCCCGACCAGCCGCCCACCGCTCCGACGCTCACCGTTCAGGCAGGCGCGGGCAGAGCGGAGCTCTCCTGGACGGCGGCGTCGGATGACGACGGGGTTACCGCCTACCGGGTCTGGCGGGGAATCGAACTGCTCGGCACGGTGACGGCGCGCACCTACGTCGACATCGGCCTTTCCGCCGGCAGGTACTCCTACTCGGTCGAGGCGGTGGACACTGCCGGCCAGCCGGGAGAGATGTCGAACGTGGGGTTCGCCGAGGTGACGCAGTGCCCGCCCGCTGCCTGCCTGGTCGCCGCCTATGGCTTCGACGAGGGCGCAGGCACGACCTTCGCCGACGGCTCCGGCTCCGGGAACGACGGCACGACGACCGGCACCACGTGGGCCGACGGCAGGTTCGGCAAGGCGCTGTCCTTCTCGGCGGACACCGCCGACGCGGTCGTGCCGGACTCACCGACGGTGCGCCTCGACACGGGCATGACCCTGGAGGCATGGGTCTATCCGACAGAGATCACGTCGGAGCACTCGATCGTGTTCAAGGGAGACCAGCAGAGATCCTCCTACGGACTGTCCGCCTCTGACATCGGCAACGACGAGGTTCCGACAGGCCCGTCCGTGCGCTTCAACGATTACCGGATCATCGTCTCCCCGACGGCCCTCCCCGCGAACGCCTGGAGTCATGTGGCGGCGACATTCGCCGACGGCACCGTCCGGATCTACGTGAACGGCGTCGAGGTCGCGCAGGAAGGCGACCTGCCGACCTCCTTCGTCCAGGAGACGGGCCCGCTCACGATCGGCCGCAACGAGCAATTCGGGCAGCACTACAAGGGCCTGATCGACGAGATCCGCATCTACAGCACCCCCCTCACCGCGGAGCAGATCCAGGCCGACATGAACACCCCTGTCGGCGCACCACCCCGTTGACCCTCCTCGTACGGCTCCCGCCCCCGCTGCGGGAGCCGTACGGGATCGGCCCCGGGGTCAGCGGGGAGCGAGCCGCGTGGCCTCCTGGTTCAGGCGATCGTCGCCGTCCGCCTGAAGCAGCCCGTTGTTCACGGAGGGCCTGCAGAATTCCTGGACCATGACGGCCGCCGGAGGCCCGTCGGCGTAGCCGAACACGAGACGGAGGATGACGCCGGGATCGTCGCCCTTGGTCTGCTGGCAGCTGTTGTCGCTCGGGCGGGCGTCCAGGTCGTTCAACTTGCTCGCCAACGGCCCGGCGACGTCGGTTCCGTACTCGGTCCGGAGCGCCTGTCCCCCCTGCGGGTCGAGCCGGCAGACCACGACCGATGTGGGCTCGTCGGGGACCATTCGCTCGTTCTGCCCCCGGCGTCCCATCCACGACTCGCACAGGTCCTTGCCGTCGGCCTGCGGGGTTCCCTGACGGTAGGCGGCGGTGATGCGGTCGCCCACATACGAGCGGCTGCTGGCGGTGCCGTTCGTCGTCGTCACGCAGTGGTTGACCTCTTCGGCGGTGCCCACCCAGAGCGACCGTCCGTCGGCGTAGGTGAACCGGATGAGGTAGTTCGTCATGGGTCCGCCCATGGCCGTGCACGCGCCGTCCGACGAGCCGACCGGCAGGTACCCGAGGTCTCGGCCCAATTGGCCGGCCGTTTCCGTCAGCGTCCGCGTCCCGGCCAGTTGCTCGCCGCCCGGGTTCGTGTTGTTTCCGGGATACGCGCAGATCATGGCCTCGACGGGAGCGCCCGGCACGAGCGATTCGCCCGCTCCGGCGACGCCCGGGGGCGCGGGCACCCAGCCCCCGATCTGCCCACCCCATCGTTTCGGGCACGGCTTCGGTGCGGCGGGCGCCGCCCCGGTCGATTCCGTCGCGGAGCGCGCGGGCGTCTGCGGGACGGCGCGGGAGGGCGGTTCCACCTGCCCGCACGCAGTCAGGACGAGCGCGACGCCGAGGAGCACGAATAGCCTCATGCACCCAACACGCCGTGGCCTCCCGCCGGGTTCAGCCGTGCCGCGATATGTGTCCGATCGGAAAGGTCTTCGTGACACTACGACCGCAACCACGGCGGTCGGGTTTCCTGCCTGCCATCAGTCACAGACGCCCTTCACTACCCCATTGCCCCATTGGTTACCACCGAGTATCGTCCCGAAGTGAGCCCAGCTCATGTTCGCGCGCGTGAACAGTGTCGCCAAGATGTCGCCAGATGTCCCCTGACGTCCCTTCACCCCCCGACCACGCGAAGGGTAGTTCCCGCATGCACGCGCGCCTTCGACGGGCGATCACGGCCGCCGCCGCGTTCGCCCTGCTCGCCGTCGGCCTCCCGGCCCTCCCAGCCTCGGCGGCCCCGACGTTTCCCCCGGACGACTACTGCCTCGGCCAGTGCGCCGACATCCTGCCTCCCGGCCAGAACGGCAACGCCACCCTCATCGAGATCATCGGCAACCAGGGCTTCGGCACCTTCCCCACCCACAGCACCGACCAGCTGAACAAGTACGCCGGCCTGATCTCCGGCTACACCGGGCTGACCGACGACCAGATCACGAACTTCTTCAACGACAGCTCGTTCGGCGTGCCCGCCGGTCAGGTGGAGAGCACGATCAGCCCGCGGTCCGACGTCACGATCGTCCGGGACAAGGCG
Source organism: Planotetraspora kaengkrachanensis (assembly GCF_016862895.1). GTDB lineage: Bacteria > Actinomycetota > Actinomycetes > Streptosporangiales > Streptosporangiaceae > Planotetraspora > Planotetraspora kaengkrachanensis. Next base: position 19,396 of record NZ_BONV01000048.1, read on the forward strand.
ACCGGTGTCCCGCACATCACCGGCACGACCCGGGCGGGCACGATGTTCGGCGCAGGCTACGCCGGCGCCCAGGACCGCCTGTGGCTGATGGACCTGATGCGCCACGTCGGCCGGGGAGAGCTGACCCCCTTCGCCGGCGGCGCGGCGGGCAACAGGGACCTTGAGCAGAGCGTCTGGCGCAACTCCCCGTATACGGAGGCCGACCTCGAGGCGCAGGTCGACAGGCTCAGGAGCGAGGGCCCCCGGGGCGCGCAGCTCTACACCGACGTCCAGAGCTACATCGCCGGGATCAACGCGTACATCGACTACTGCATGGCCAACAGGAACTGCCCCGGTGAGTACGTGGTGACCGGCCACCTCGACGCGATCACGAACGCGGGCGGGCCCGTCGACTTCAAGATGACCGACCTGGTCGCGATCGCGGGTGTGATCGGCGGGCTGTTCGGCGGGGGCGGCGGGGCCGAGATGCAGTCGGCCCTGGTGCGGGTCGCGGCCCGGGCCAAGTACGGCACGGCCGCCGGCGACCAGGCCTGGCAGGCCTTCCGCGAGCAGAACGACCCGGAGACCGTCCTGACCCTGCACGACGGGCAGAGCTTCCCGTCCGGAGCCGCCCCCGCCGGGGCGCCCGGGGTCGTGCTGCCCGACGCCACGACCGCGCCCGTCGACATCACCGAAAACGAGAAGGGCACGGCCACCTCGTCCACCACGGCCGCGAAGAGCGCCCTCACCGGCCTGACCGTCGACAACAGCAAGCCGAGCATGTCGAACGCCGTCGTCGTCTCGGCGGACAAGTCGGCGAACGGCCACCCGATCGCCGTCTTCGGCCCGCAGACCGGTTACTTCGCACCGCAACTGCTCATGCTGGAGGAACTGTCCGGCCCCGGCATCCGGGCACGCGGCGCCGCCTTCTCCGGACTGAGCCTCTACGTCCTGCTCGGCCGCGGCACCGACTACGCGTGGAGCGCCACCTCGAGCCTGCAGGACATCACCGACACCTACGCCGTCACGCTGTGCGACCCGAACGGCGGGACCCCCACGACGTCGTCGGACCACTACCTCTACCACGGCACCTGCACGGCCATGGAGACGCTGAAGAAGACGAACTCCTGGAAGCCGAGCACGGCCGACGCCACCGAGGCGGGCTCCTACGACCTCGTGATCAAACGGACCAAGTACGGCCTGGTGAGCTGGCGCGGCACGGTGGGCGGCGTGCCCACGGCCTTCACGACGCTGCGCTCGACCTACCAGCACGAGGCCGACTCCGCGATCGGCTTCCAGATGTTCAACGATCCCGACGAGATGGGATCGCCCGCCGCCTTCCACAATTCCGCGTCGTCGATCGGCTTCGCGTTCAACTGGTTCTATGTGAACTCGAACGACACCGCGTACTTCATGTCCGGGAACAACCCGGTGAGGTCGGCCGTGTCCGACCCCAACCTGCCCATGACGGCCGACGCCGCACATGAATGGGAAGGGTTCGATTCCGCCACGAACGCCGCCGCCTACGCGCCGCCGAGCACCCACCCCCAGGCGGTCAACCAGGACTACTTCGTCAGCTGGAACAACAAGCAGGCCAAGGACTACGGCTCAGCGGACGGCAACTTCAGCTTCGGGTCCGTCCACCGCGGGGACCTGCTGGACGCCCCGGTGAAGGCCGCCCTGTCGTCCGGGACCCTCGACCGCAGCGGCACCGTGAAGATCATGGCCTCCGCCGCGACCACCGATCTGCGCGGCCTCAATGTCCTGCCCAACCTGCTCCGCGTACTGAAGAGTTCAGCGGTGACCGACCCGACGCTCGCGTCGGCGGTGTCGAAGCTGTCGTCGTGGGCGTCCGCAGGGGCCAAGCGGGTGGAGACCTCCCCCGGCAGCAAGACCTACGCGAACGCGGACGCCATCCGCATCTTCGACGCGTGGTGGCCGAAGCTCGTGCGGGCCCAGTTCAAGCCGGGCCTGGGCGACGGTCTCTACCAGTCCCTCGTCAACGCGCTGCAGATCAACGAGTCGCCGTCCGGACTGCAACAGGGTGACGTCTCCTCGTTGCCCGGCTCGGCCAACGAGGCGCAGCCCCACAAGGGCTCCTCGTTCCAGTACGGCTGGTGGGGCTACGTCGACAAGGACCTGCGCAACGTGCTCGGCGACCCGGTGGCCGGTCCCCTGCCGGCCAAGTTCTGCGGCGACACGGTGGCGGCCTGCCGTACGGTCCTGCTGAACAGCCTGACCGCGGCGCTGGCCGAGCGGGCGACCACCACCTACCCCGGAGACGCGTCCTGCGCCGCGGGCAACCAGTGGTGCGCCGACGCCATCCAGCAGTCGCCGCTGGGCGGAGTGAAGCACCCGCTGATCACGTGGCAGAACCGGCCGACCTACCAGCAGGTGGTCTCGTTCCCCGCTCACCGCGGGGACTCGGTCGCCAACCTGGCGGCGGGCGCGACGGCCACCGCGAACGGCACCCAGAGCCCGAACACGCCGGCGAAGGCCATCGACGGCGACCCGTCCACCCGATGGGCGAGTGAGTGGGTGGACAACCAGTACATCCAGGTGGATCTCGGCTCCGTCAAGAGCGTGGGAAGGGCGATCCTCCGCTGGGAGACTGCCTACGCCTCGTCCTACCGGATCGAGACGTCGACCGACGGCGCCACCTGGACCCCGGCCTACTCGACGACCAGCGGGAACGGCGGCACCGACAACGTGTCGTTCACTCCGGTCGACGCCAGATACGTCCGGATGCAAGGCGTCAAACGCGGCACCACCTACGGCTACTCCCTCTGGGACCTGGAGCTCTACGCCAAATGACCGACCAGTCCCGCGTGACAAACAACCCCGCCTGACAAACAACCCCGCGTGACAAACAACCTCGCGTGACAAACAACCCCGCGTGATCATGCACACCCTCGGGGACGGCCGGTCTGACCGGCCCATCCCCTCAGCGTGATCATGCACAGATTCGGCGACAGCCGCCCTGAGCTGCCGTTTCCCCCGCCGTAATCATGCACACCTTCGGAAAACCCTCCGCGAGCTGGCATGACATGCGTGGTGATCATGCAAATCCAACGGGTTTGCATGATCACCACGTGCAAAAGACCTGCACAGCGCATGCGTGGCCGAATCTGCGCATGATCACGAAATGCATCGCGCCTGGTCAGCGGTCGTACGGGCGAATCCGTGCATGATCACAAACAAGGTCGGGGCAGGTCAACAGGCCTGCCACCGACCTTGTGCATGATCACACCCCGGGGTGAGTGTCACACCCCTGAGCGAGGATCACACCCTGGGGTGAGTGTCACACCCGGTGGGGGTGATTCAGGCGCCGCGGAGTTGGGCTCCGGTCCGCTCGGCGGCGCGGGCCACGGCGGCGTCACGAGCCGCCGTCGTCTCCTCCACCGTGAGCGTGCGGTCCGCGGCTCGGAACCGCAGGCTGTAGGCCAGCGACTTGTTGCCCTCACCCACCTGCTCACCCGTGTACACGTCGAACAGCCGGATCGACTCGAGCAGTTCCCCGGCCCCCGCACGCAGCGCGCTCTCGACCTCGGCGACCGGCGTGTCCACCGGGACGGTCAGCGCGACGTCCTGCGTGGCCACCGGATAGGCGGACACGGCGGGCGTCTGCACCGGACCCGGCAGCGAGAGCGCCGACAACTCCAGCTCCATCGCCGCCGTACGCGGAGGCAGGCCGTACGCCTCGATGACCCGCGGGTGCAGCTCGCCCGCGTGGCCGACCGTCACCTGCTCACCGGTGGCGGCGTCGGTCACGGTCAGGACGGCGCAACGACCTGGGTGCCACGGCTCGTGCTGGTCCTGCCCGACGCCGAGCTCGACGCCGGCCGCCCGGGCCAGCGTGCGCGCGGCCTCGACGGCGTCCGCCCAGGACGCCTGCCGACCCGCACCCCACCAGCCGGACCGCTCGAACTCCCCTGCCAGGACCACGGCGACCCGCAGCGGCTGTCGCGGGAGCGCCTGCTCGATCTCGGCGAGCTCCGCGGAGGTCGGCCTGCGATCGACCGCGAGCACCGGGGCGGCCGCAGGAGCGTCCGCCTCCGGCCGGTAGACCAGCCCGATCTCGAACAGCGCGACGTCGCCGAACCCGCGGCCCACATTGCGGACGAGCGTCTTCAGCAGCCCCGGCAGAAGCGTGGTCCGCATGAACGGCTCGTCCTCGCTCAGCGGGTTGACCAGCCGGGTCACCCGCCTGCGCGCGTCGCCCTCGGGCAACTGCAGGGCGTCGAGGTCACGCTCGCCGATGAACGGATACGACAGCACCTCGACGTATCCCGCCGCGGCCAGCGCGCGCCCAGTCCTGCGGCGGCGGCGCTGCCCTTCCGTCAGCCCCGCCCCCGCCGGCGCGGCGGGCAGCACGGACGGCAGGTGCTCGTACCCCTCGAGCCTGATGACCTCTTCCGCCAGGTCGTTGGGGTCGGTCAGGTCAGGACGCCACGTCGGCGGCGTCACCGTGATCAGGTCGTCCCCCTGGACGGCGAGCTTGTCGGCCAGGTCGCCGCTGGTGACAACGCCGGTCGCGGCGACACCCTGGCCGCCGCGGACTCCCGCGACGCCACCGTCGGCCACCGTGCAGCCCACCTGCTCGAGCCGCCGGACCACGGTCTCCCGTGTGTACGGCAGGCCGGCGACGCGACCGGGGTGACCGGCCGGGATGGTGATCGTGACGGGATCCGCCTCGACCTGGGCGTGGGTGACGCCCGGCTCGGCCGTGGCGCCGCCCAACTCGACGAGGAGCTGTACGGCCCGCCACGACGCGATCAGCGGAAGCTCCCGGTCGACGCCGCGCTCGAACCGCTTGGACGCCTCGCTCACCAGATTGTGCCTGCGGGACTCCCGCGCGATCCCCGTCGCGGAGAAGTGCGCGGCCTCGATCACGATGTCGCCCGACGTTCCGGAGATCTCGGTGTGCAGGCCGCCCATCGTGCCGGCCATCGAGATCGGGCCCGAGTCGTCGGTGATCAGGATGTCGTCCTCGTTGAGCTTGCGGACGACGTGGTCGAGCGTCTCCAGCGTCTCGCCCGCGCGCGCCCGCCGCACGACGATGCCGCCGGACAGGCGGGAGCGGTCGAACGCGTGGAGCGGCTGCCCGAGCTCGAGCATGATGTAGTTCGTCACGTCCACGGCCAGGGAGACCGGACGCATGCCCGCGCGCACGAGCCGCAGCCGCATCCAGAGCGGGCTCTCGGCCGCCGGGTCGAACCCGGAGACCGAGCGCAGCACGAAGCGGTCGCAGGCCGTGGGGTCGCCGATCGACGCCGGCCACGACTCGCCCTCCACGACGGGAGGCTCGACGGTGCCGGGGTCGCGGAACGGCACGCCGAAGGCGATGGCCGCCTCGCGCGCGACGCCGCGGATCGACAGCGCGTAGCCCCTGTCGGGGGTGATCTCCAGCTCGAGCACGTCGTCGCGCAGGCCCAGCAACTCGACGACGTCCGCGCCGATGGGGGTGTCCTGCGGCAGCAGGAGGATGCCCGGGGACGACTCGGCGATGCCGAGCTCGGCCTCCGAGCAGATCATCCCGTCGGACAGCCTGCCGTACGTCTTGCGGGAGGCGATCTCGAAACCGCCGGGGAGCACGGCACCGGGCAGGGCCACCGGCACGACGTCACCTTCGACGAAGTTGACGGCGCCGCAGACGATCTCGCGGGGAGCCGCCTCCCCCACCTCGACCCGGCAGTGCCGGATCGGCTTCTTGAAACCGGCCAGTTCCTCGATCGCGAGGACGCGGCCGACGACCACGTTCTTGATCTCGTGACCGTGCGCGGTGATCGACTCGAGCTTCAAGCCCCCGGCGGTGAGCTTGTCGGCGACCTCGTGGGCCGTGACGGCGGGGAGATCGACATACTCCCGCAGCCATGAAAGCGGGACCTTCATCAGACCTCCATCCCGAACGGCAGGGTGAACCGGACGTCGCCTTCGACCATGTCGCGCATGTCCTCGGCGTTGTGGCGGAACATCAGCGTGCGCTCGATGCCCATGCCGAACGCGAACCCGGAGTAGACCGAGGGGTCGACGCCGCAGGCGATGAGGACCCGCGGGTTGACCATGCCGCAGCCGCCCCACTCGATCCAGCCCTCGGACTTGCACGTACGGCACGCCGGGTTGCCCGGCACGGCCGACGACCCGCGGCAGACGAAGCAGAGCAGGTCCATCTCGGCCGACGGCTCGGTGAAGGGGAAGTAGTTCGGCCGGAAACGGGTGCGGATGCCCTCACCGAACATCACCTCGGCGAACCGGTCGAGGGTGCCCTTGAGGTGCGCCATCGTCAGGCCCTTGTCGATCGCCAAGCCCTCGACCTGGTGGAAGACCGGGGTGTGGGTGGCGTCGAGCTCGTCGGTCCTGAAGGTCTTCCCCGGCGAGACCACGTAGACGGGCAGGGGCCGCGCCAGCAGCGCGCGGATCTGGACGGGCGAGGTCTGGGTCCGCAGCACCTTCCCCGACTCGGTGCTCTCCACGAAGAACGTGTCGTGGTCGGAGCGGGCGGGGTGATCGGGAGCGATGTTCAGCGCGTCGAAATTGAACCATTCGGCCTCGAGCTCGGGCCCCTCGGCCACCTCGTAGCCCATCGCGACGAACGCGTCCGCGATACGTTCCTGCAGCGTGGTGAGCGGGTGACGGGCGCCGCGAGGAGCACGGTCCCACGGCAGCGAGACGTCGACGGTCTCCTCGACGAGGACGCGCGCGTCGCGCTCGGCCTCGAGCTCGGCCTGGCGCGCGGCGAGCGCCTCGCCGATGGCCTTGCGGGCCGTGCCGATCCGCTTGCCCGCCTCCGCGCGGGCCGCGGGCGGCAGGGCGCCGATCTCCCGGTTGGCCAGCGCGATCGGCGAACGGTCGCCTGCGTGCGCGAGGCGCGCCTTCTTCAGATCTTCGAGGTCACGCGCCGCGGCGATCGCGGCGAGGGCGTCGGCCTGTGCCCGCCCGACTTCGTCGGCGTGCAACGGCGTCACCTCGACCGGGTCATAGGTGTTCGACAAGAGAGAGCTCCGTATCCAGGGCGTGCGAGCGCCGGGCGCCCAGCATGGTCGAGTTTAGTGGGATCAGCCCACCGGGCCGTCATCCGCGCCGCGCGTGCCGCGCGGAACGGCGCAGCTCAGGCGAAGTCAGGAGCCCCGGTGGGCAAGATAAATCGGAACTCCGCGCCGCCCTCGGGGGCGCGCTGCACGTTGATCGTGCCGCCGTGCGCCTCGATCAGGCCTTTGACGATGAACAGGCCGAGCCCCGTGCCGCCCCTGCGGCGCCCGTTGCCCCGCCAGAACTGGCGGAAGACGCGCCCGACCAGCTCGGGCGCGACGCCCTCACCCTGGTCACGCACGGACACGGCTACTCCCCATTCGACTGGCTCGACCACTACGGACACCGTACCCCGTCCGTGCCGTACGCCGTTCTCCAGCAGGTTGGCCAGAATCTGGTCGATCTTGTCCTGGTCGAACCAGGTCTCGGGGAGATCCCCGCGGACCTCGATACGGAAACGGTCCTCGGGCTCCCCCGCGGCCACCCGGCCGGCGATGATTTTCCTGGCCCGGGCGGGGATGTCCACGACCTGCCGGTGCACCTGCAGCCGGCCCGATTCGATCCTGGACACGTCGAGCAGCTCGGTGATCAGCCGGGTGACGCGGTCGGCGTCGGCGTTGACCGTCTCCAGCATGACCAGCTTCTGGGCGTCGGTGAACCGCTCCCACTTGGCGAGGAGCGTCGCGGTGAACCCCTTAACGCTGGTCAGCGGGGACCTGAGCTCATGGGCGACGGTGGAGACGAGGTCGGCCCTGCTCCGCTCGACCCGGGCCCGGGCGGACGCGTCCCTGATCGTGATCACAACTCGGATGACGGGGCCGCCCCGCTCGGGTGCACGGACGAACCGGGCGGCCACGAGTAACTCCTGGCGGCCGGGGAGGCTGAGCGGACGCTCCGGCTGCCGGCTGCGGGTCCTCAGGCCTCCGCGCGGGTCGAGCCATTTCCACCAGTCGCGGCCTTCGAGGTCGCGGAAGGGCAGGACGTCGACGACGTTCCTGCCGACCACTCTTTGCCGGTCGACGCCGGTCAGTCGCTCGGCCGCCCGGTTGACGACGAGGACCCGGCCTCCGTGGTCGGCCACGACCAGTCCATCGGGCAGCTCGTCTACGCAGATGTACGCACTCCCATCGGAAACCCCGTGAAGGGAACCGCTGGGGGTGTCGCCACCTCGCACGAGACCGCCTCCTCAGCCCTCGGGAGCCTCGCGGGACGGAACCACGCCGCCTGACTCAGCGCGACTCCACCGCCGACAATAGCGGGTTTCCCGGCACCGTCAGCAGCCTCAGCGGGGCGAGGTGGTGGGATGTTCCACAGAATGTAAGTTCTGCCGTTGCGCGCGGGCGGAAGAGTACAGGCACACCGCTGCGGCGGTGGCCAGATTGAGGCTCTCCGCCCGTCCGTAGATCGGCACCCGGACGACCTCGTCGGCCAGTGCGAGAAGTTCGGGCGGCAATCCCCAGGCCTCGTTGCCGAACAGCCACGCGGTGGGGTGGCTCAGATCGACCTCGTCGAGCGTCGACGTGCCCGCGCCGTCGGCGGCGAACACCCGCAGCCCCGCGTCCTTCGCCTGCCGTACGGCGTCGGCGACGGGGGCGCCGGTCGCCACCGGCAGGTGGAAGAGGCTGCCCGCGCTGGCCCGGACGCACTTGCCGTTGTAGGGGTCGACCGAGGCGTCGGTGAACACGACCGCGTCGGCTCCCGCCGCGTCGGCCGTGCGCAGGACCGTGCCGGCGTTCCCCGGGTCGCGCACATGGGCCAGCAGGGCGACCAGTCGGGCTCCCGTGGGTACGGCCTGCCCGAGGGGGACGTGGACGAACCGGCAGACGGCCAGGATCCCCTGCGGCGTGATCGTCTGGGTCAGGTCGGCCATCACCTCACCGCTGGCGCGGTGGACCGGAACGCCCGTCGCGGCGGCGGCCGCGATGATGTCCGGGTGGCGCGACTCGGCCTCGGCCGTGGTGAACAACTCGACGGTGACGCCCTCGATCGTGAGGGCCTCGCGAACCGCCTGTGGCCCTTCGGCCAGGAACGCCTTGTCCCGGTCGCGGAAGGCGCGCTTGGTCAGCCGCCGGGCCGCCTTCACGCGCGGCGACCTGATGTTGGTGAGCTCCGCCATCCCTGACCCCGACCTCCCTTGACGTGAGTGAGGGCCCGCCGGATCACGGCGGGCCCTCACTTGAGCAGTGCTATCCGGCGACCGGCGCGTTCACGTCGGCCGGGAGCGCCTTCTTGGCGGACTCGACCAGCGCGGCGAAGGTCGGGGCGTCGTTGACCGCGAGATCGGCGAGGATCTTGCGGTCCACCTCGATGCCCGCGAGGCGCAGACCCTGGATGAACCGGTTGTAGGTCATGCCGTTCGCCCGGACCGCGGCGTTGATGCGCTGGATCCACAGGCGGCGGAAGGTGCCCTTCTTGTCCTTGCGGTCCCGGTACGCATAGGTCATCGAGTGGAGCATCTGCTCCTTGGCCTTGCGGTACAGACGCGACCGCTGCCCCCGGTAACCACTCGCCCGCTCGAGGACGACCCTGCGCTTCTTCTTGGCGTTGAGCGCCCGCTTCACGCGTGCCATTTGACTATCTCCCCGGGGTCGTTACTTGGCGAGCAACTTCTTGATCTTCTTCGTGTCGGCGTCAGACATGACGACGACACCCTCGAGACGGCGCGTACGGGTGGACGGCTTGTACTCGAAAAGGTGCTGCCGGTTGGCACGACGGCGAACGATCTTGCCGGAACCGGTGAGCCGGAACCGCTTCTTCGCACCGCTGTGCGTCTTCATCTTCGGCATCTCAGCCGTCTCTCCCTCGTTGTCAGTACCGCCGGTCCAGGGCTGGTGCCCCGGCCGACGGCATGCTGCACTCCTCGAGACCGTCTCGGTCTCGGCTTTCCGCGCTCCGTCTGATGGTCAGAAAGAGCTCGTCACTCCGCCTGTGTGAGATCGCTCCACCCGCGTCACGGCCGTCCGCTCCGTCGGGATCACTCCGCTTGCGCGGGGTCACTCGACGGGCGCGACCGCCTCGTCAGGCAAGTCCACCGGGGCGTCCGCTCCGCGCTGTGCCCGCGCCGCGGCGCGCTCGGCCTTGGCCTCGGCCTTCTTCTTGTGGGGCCCGATCACCATGATCATGTTGCGGCCGTCCTGCTTGGGCTGCGACTCGACGAACCCGAGCTCCGTGACGTCCTCAGCGAGCCGCTGCAGCAGCCGGAAACCCAGCTCAGGCCGGGACTGCTCGCGACCCCGGAACATGATCGTGACCTTGACCTTGTCCCCCGCCTTGAGGAAGCGCACGACGTGACCCTTCTTGGTCTCGTAGTCGTGCGGATCGATCTTCGGCCGGAGCTTGATCTCCTTGATGATCGTGTGTGCCTGGTTACGGCGGGCCTCGCGCGCCTTCATGGCCGACTCGTACTTGAACTTGCCGTAGTCCATGAGCTTGCAGACAGGCGGGCGGGCCGTCGCGGCGACCTCGACGAGGTCGAGATCGCTTTCCTGGGCCAGCTTCAGCGCATCCCCGATGGAGACGATGCCGACCTGCTCGCCGTTCGGGCCGACGAGGCGGACCTCCGGCACACGAATACGATCGTTGATGCGGGGCTCGGTGCTGATGGGACCTCCAAAAGGCTTCCGCTTGGTGCTCGACCGTGCAGGGCAAAAGCAAAAAACCCCGCACGTCACGCATGCGGGGTCACTGAGCTCTCCTGCCGAAAACTCCGGTGTGATCCTTGACCCGTCTGCCTTTCGGCGGATCAGGTGGGAGGAGGACCTCCGCTTGCGCGTCCAGCTGGCATGCCGGACCGATCGATGTTTTACGTTACCACAAGCACGCCCGATCGCCGAACTATTCCCCCGGCGATACGGGCCCGGCACCCTTCCTCATCGTCAGGGTCAGGATCGTCAGGGTCAGGTCGCGCGCCGGGCGATCTCCGCCTCGCCGGCGGCGCGCATGGCCTCCACGGGTACGTCGCCGTAACCGGTCATGAGCTCGACCTGCCTGGCCGCCTGGTGCAGCAACATCGAAAAGCCGCTCACCACGGTCCCCCCGCGCCCCTGTACGGCTCTCGCCAGCGCGGTGGGCCAGGGCGAGTAGACCACGTCGAGCAGGGCGCCCTTCTCGGGCAGGCCCCTCGCGATCTCGTCGGCGAAACCGTCCGCCACGCCGGAGGGCAGGGTGGAGACGATCAGATCCGCGTCCACGGCGGTCCTGTCGAACGTGGCGAAGGTCCGCACGGTCAGCGCGACGCCGAGCCGCTCCGCGACCTCCAGGGTCTCGGCCGCGCGGCCGGCGTCCCTGACGACGAGGGTCGCCCGCGGCAGGCCCATCTCCCTGACGGCCGCGATCGCGGAGGCGGCCGTCGCGCCGCCTCCGAGGACCGTGACGGCCGAGGGGGCCGACACCCCCGTCTCCGCCAGCGCCTGGACGATCCCATGCACGTCGGTGTTCTCCCCGTGGCGCGCGCCGTCCCTGAAGACCACGGTGTTCGCGGCACCCACCCGGACCGCCAGCTCAGAGACCGTCTCGAGGAGCGGGAGGACCGCACGCTTCAACGGCATCGTCAGCGACAGGCCGGCCCACTCCGCGCCCATCGTCTCCACCAGCGCGGGCAGCCCGTCCTCGGTGCACTCGAACGCGTCGTATCTCCAGTCCCGCAACCCCATCGCGGCGTACGCCGTCCGGTGCAGGACCGGGGACAGCGAGTGCCCGATCGGAGAGCCGAGGACCGCGGCCCGGTGGCCCGTCGTCATCCGTAGTTCCGGTTGAACTCGTCGCGGAGCTGCCAGAACTCCGACTCCTTGTCCGTGAACTTGGTGATGCCCTTCTTCGGGTCGGTGGTCACGAACCACAACCAGGCGCCGTCGGCCGGGTGGAGGGCGGCCTCGATCGCGTGGTCGCCGGGGTTGGAGATCGGTCCCGGCGGCAGTCCCTCATACCGGTAGGTGTTGTACCGGGACTTGCTCTGGGTCTCGGCCTCCGTCGCGGCGATGCCGTACTTGTTGAGGCCGTACATGGTCGTGCTGTCCATCTGGAGCTTCATCGGCGGGTTGAGCTGGAGCCGGTTGTAGATGACCCGGGCCACCTTCGGCATGTCGTCCACGCTGCCCGACTCGGCCTGCACGATGCTCGCAACGATCATGATGTCGCGGGGGCTGTAACCGATCGCCTCGGCCTGGCTCTCGAGGTCGACCTTTTCGGCGGTCTGGGTGAACCTGTCGACCATCGCGGTGAGGATCTCCGACGGGCTCATCTTGTCGTTGATCTCATACGTGGCCGGGAACGCGAAGCCCTCGAGCTGCTTGTTGGCGTACTTGGGCAGGCCGATGTCGCCCTTGGCCGCCTTCTTGAACTCGTTGACGGACTTGCCGGTGGCCTTGGCGAGCTGCTCGTAGATCTTGCTGAGCCGCAGCCCCTCCTGGAAGGTCAGGTCGTCGCGGATGCGGTTCTTCGGATCGAGCAGTTCGACGGCGCCGGCCGCGGACATCCCCTTGCGCAACTTGTACTGGCCGGGCTGCAGCGACGCCCCCTTGCCCGCGTCGCCGATCGCGTTGACGAACGCACGCGCACTGGCCACGACGCCCTGCTTCTCCAGGTCGACGGCGACGTCGGAGGCGGTGGCACCCTCGTCGATCTGGACGACGACCTCCCCCGTGCCCGGGCCTGGGAAATCCTTCACGGTGACCACGTCGCGGACCCAGGTGTACCCGAAATACCCCACGCCGGCGAGGATCAGCAGGATCACCAAAACGGCGAACACACTGGCGGCCGCACCCTTGCGACGCTGCCGCTTCCTCCGCTTGCGACTGCGCCGCTGCTGGCTGCGGCTGCCACGAGTCCGGCGGCCGGGACGCTCCTCGTCCTCGTCGCCTAGCAGGAAGTCCATGCCCAGATCGTTCATAGTTGCGTCGGCCAATCTCTCGGTACGACCGGCTCCGCGTCAAGCGAGTGTGCCAAACCGAGGGGGGTTCCGGCAGGTGGGGTGGGCGGTCGCTCGTCCCGTGTCGTGCTCGACGTTACACGGGGCAGGGACACCCGATATGTGAAACCTCGTGAGGACGACCGACCTCATCGGCTAGTTCGTCCCCAGGTTCTTGTTCAGCTCCTCCCGATATTTCAGGAACTCGGCCTCTTTGTCAGTGAATTTGGTGATTCTACGGCCTGGATCGGTGGTCACGAACCAGTACCAATCGCCTGAAGCAGGATGAAGCACCGCCCGCAGCGCCTTCTCCCCGGGGTTGCCGATCGGCCCCGGCGGGAGGCCCTCGCGCGCGTACGTGTTGTACGGAGAGGCGACCTTGGTGTCCTGCATCGACACCTTCAGCGTGTGCCTGCGCAGGACGTAGTTGACCGTGCTGTCCATCTCGAGTTTCGCGCCACGGTCGAGCCGGTTAAAGATCACTCTAGCGATCTTCGGATAGTCCGCGTCCTGCCCGCCCTCGGCCTGGACGATGCTCGCCATCGTGACGGCCTGGAGCGGGGTCAGCTTCCGCTCGGCCGCGAGCCGTTCCAGGTCGACGTGCCGCGCGGCCGCGCGGAACCGGACGATCATTTTGCGCAGCAGGTCCGCAGCAGTGGCCGTCGGCTCGACCTCATACGTGGCCGGGAACAGGAATCCCTCGACCTGCCCCTTGGCGTACGCGGGAAGCCGCAGCTTGTCGGGTTCCGCGACGGCCTTGGTGAAGTCGGAGAGCGGTAGCCCGGACCCCTTGGCGAGCGCGGCGAGTACGTCCGCCAGCCGCATGCCCTCCGGCACGGTCACCTTCCGGATCACCCGGGACGCGGGTGTGAGCAGCAGATCCAGGGCCGCGGCGGCCGCCATGCGCCGCTTCATCCGGTACTGGCCGGGGTGGAGGCTCGCCTCCTTCGATCGCCGCACCACCTCGTCGACGAACGACTGGGTGCTGGCGACCACCCCCGCGTGCTTGAGCGTCTCGGCGATCTCGCCCGCGCTCGCCCCTGGAGTGATCTCCACCGTGACCGAACCGGTCCCGGCGCCCTCGAAGTCCTCGGCGCCGGGCGCCGTCCGCACGACCGACTGGACGCCGAACGCGATGGCGGCCGCGACCAGGACGGCGCCACCGAGCACGACGCCCGTCGACCGCCTCACCTGGCGGTCCCGCCGCTCGCTTCCTCGCCGGGTTGCCCGCCCGGCGGCTCGAGGGGACGGCCCGGCGGTCTGCCGGTCGTGCTTTCGAAATCGAGCGCGGCCTGCAGCAGCACCACGGCCGCCGCCTGATCGATGACGTCGCGCTGGTTCTTCGCCTTCACCCCGCTCGAGCGCAGCCCCTGCTGCGCCGTCACGGTGGTCAGCCGCTCGTCGTAAAGGCGGATCGGCGTCGGAGCCAGCCTCACGGCGAGTTCGGCGGCGAAGGCCCGCGCCGCGGAGGCGGCGTGACTCTCCCGCCCCGACAGCGACGTCGGCAGCCCGACGACGACCTCGATCGCCTCATGTTCGACGGCGATCTCGGCGATCCTGCCGAGATCGCCCCGGCCTCGCCGTACGGTCTCGACGGGCGTGGCCAGCAGCCCGGAAGGGTCGCTGCGGGCCACGCCGATTCTGACCGACCCGACGTCGACGCCGAGCCTCACGCCCCGCCTCATGAACAGATCTCCACGCGCGCGGGACCCGTCAGGCGAGAGAAGAGGAGATCGTCTCCTCGACCGCGCGCAACGCGTCTCCGATCGCCTCAGGACGCGATCCTCCGCCCTGCGCCACATCGTCCTTGCCGCCACCGCCACCCCCAAGCGTCTTGGCGGCGACGCCGACGAGCCGACCGGCCTTCAGACCGCGCTCACGTCCCGCCTCGTTCACCACGGCGACGACGACCGGGCGGTCTGAGGGCACCCCGGCAACGACGACGACCGCACCGCGGTCGCTCGGGAACCGGCCGCGCACATCAAGGGCGAGCTTACGCAGATCATCGGCGGAGGTGCCATCAGGCGCGCGGTGGGTCACCACGGACACTCCGCCGAGGTCGCGCGCCTGCGCAACGAGCTCGCCCGCGACGGCGAGGACCTGGGCCGACTTGAGCCGCTCCAGCTCCTTCTCGGCCGCGCGCAGGCGGGAGACGATGCCGTCGATCCGCTCGGGCAGCTCCTCCTTGGGAGCCTTGAGCTGCTCGCTCAGCTGGTTGACCAGCACGCTCTCCCTGGCCAGGAAGCGGAAGGCGTCGATGCCGACGAGCGCCTCGACGCGGCGCACGCCGGCGCCGATCGAGCCCTCGCCCAGCACCTTGACGAGGCCGAGCTGACCCGAGCTCGCGACATGGGTGCCGCCGCACAGCTCACGGGAGTACTCGCCGACTTCGACGACGCGTACCTCGTTGCCGTACTTCTCGCCGAAGAGCGCGAGCGCGCCCATGGCGCGCGCCTCCTCCTGCGAGGTGTAGAACGCGTTGACCTTGAGGTCGTTGATCAGGACCGCGTTGACCTCGTCCTCGACGTCGCGCAGCACCGTCGGTGAGACCGCTCCCGCCGCGGTGAAGTCGAAGCGGAAACGCCCGGGCGAGTTCTCCGAGCCCGCCTGCGCGGCGGACTCGCCGAGCGCGTTGCGGAAGCCCCGATGGACCAGGTGCGTCGCGGTGTGGCTGCGGGAGATCGCCCGGCGGCGCTCGATGTCGATCTCGGCGTGGGCGTGGTCTCCCACCCGGACCTCGCCGTGCCTGACCTTCCCGCGGTGGACGATGAGCCCGGCCACCGGGGTCTGGACGTCGACGATCTCGACTTCCGCGCCGTCGGTCCGGATCACACCCTGGTCGGCGAGCTGACCGCCACCCTCGGCGTAGAACGGGGTGCGGTCGAGCACGATCTCCACCGTGGATCCCGCGCCGACCGCCGGCACGTTGGCGCCCTCGACGAGGAGACCGACGACGGTCGCCTCGGCCGTCGTGTGGTCGTACGCCAGGAAGTCGACCTTGCCGGACTTCTCCAGGATGTCGCCGAACACCGAGATGTCGGCGTTGCCGGTCTTCTTCGCCGCCGCGTCCGCCTTGGCCATGGCCCGCTGTTCCGACATGAGGCGCCGGAAGCCGTCCTCGTCGACCTGGAGGCCCTGCTCGGCCGCCATCTCCAGCGTGAGGTCGATGGGGAAGCCGAAGGTGTCGTGCAACTGGAACGCCTGCGCGCCGCTGAGCTCGGTCGACCCCTTGCGCTTGCTCTCCTCGACCGCGACGTCGAAGATCGCCGTACCGGTGCGGAGCGTGCCGAGGAACGACACCTCCTCGGCGTCGATGACCGTGTGGATGTTGGGCGCGTCCGCCTTCAGGTCGGGGTACTGCTGGCCCATCACGTCGATGGTCACGTCGGTCAGCTCGTGCATGTACCGCTCCTCGCCCGCGCCGAGCAGGCGGAGGTTGCGGATCGCCCGGCGGAGCATGCGGCGCAGCACGTAGCCGCGGCCCTCGTTGGAGGGCAGCACGCCGTCGCCGACCAGCATCACGCCGGCGCGCATGTGGTCCGCGACCACCCGGAGCGAGACGTCAGAGCGGTGGTTGCGGCCGTACCGGGTGCGGGTGAGCTCGGCCGCCCTGGTGAGGATCTTGTAGGTGGTGTCGATCTCGTAGATGTTGTCGACGCCCTGCAGGATCGCCGCCATGCGCTCCAGGCCCATGCCGGTGTCGACGCTCTTGGCGGGCAGCTCGCCGACGATGTCGAAGTCCACCTTGCTGCGGACCGCACCGAGCTGGAACTGCATGAAGACGTTGTTCCAGACCTCGAGATAACGGGTCTCGTCGGCGACCGGGCCGCCTTCCCTGCCGTAGTCGGGGCCGCGGTCGTAGTAGATCTCGGAGCACGGGCCGCCGGGACCGGGCACGCCCATGTGCCAGTAGTTGTCCTCGAGGCCGCGCCGCTGGATGCGCTCGAGCGGCACGCCGGCCTTCTTGTGCCAAATGTCCAGCGCCTCGTCGTCGTCGAGGTAGACGGTCGCCCACAGCCGGTCTTCCGCGAAGCCGAAACCGCCCTCGGACTGGGGCTTGGTCAGCAACTCCCACGCGAACGGGATCGCGTCTTCCTTGAAGTAGTCACCGAACGAGAAGTTGCCCAGCATCTGGAAGAAGCTCGCGTGCCGGGTCGTCTTGCCGACCTCGTCGATGTCGTTGGTCCTGATGACCTTCTGCGCGCTCGTCGCCCGCGGGTACGGCGGCTTGCGCTGCCCGAGGAAGTAGGGCTTGAACGGGACCATGCCCGCGTTGACGAGCAGCAGCGTCGGATCTTCGGCGACCAGGCTGGCCGAGGGAACGACGGTGTGTCCGCGCTCCTCGAAGAAGCGCAGGAAGCGGCGTACGATCTCTGCCGACTCCATTTCAGCGGCCATCCTTTACGTCGTCGAATCTGGTGGGTCTTGTCTCAACAGTGTCGAGCCCGAATGTGGCCCGCAACTCGGTTTCCCTGCGCGCCGCCAGGCGGAACACGTCGCCGGCGAACTCACCGGCCTGCCCGGCGTAGCCCGCCATCCGGTCGGCCGTGCGCCTGGCCACATGGTCGGGCCGCAATGCCTGAAGCTTACGCATAGCCCAGAGCGCGAGGTACGCGCCCAGGGCCATGTAGAAGAGCCGCCGGATCATCCGCTTCGCCTCCCCGTCAGGCCGCGCGATCCGCTCTCACCCCGCGACACCTGGGCGTCGAGGGCTCGGCGCGGGCCGGGGACGCGCTCGTCCGCCGCCCGGCCGCCGCGTCTTGCCAGCGCGGCACGGATGCCGTGACCCAGCGCGGAGATTTTGATCACAGGCCCGGCGAGAAGCGTGGACGCGACCCCGGTGATCTTCACCATGTTGCCGCTGACGTCCTTGACGTTGTCGGTGATCGCCTCGACGGCGACGAGCTGGCGGTTGGTCTCGGCGACCGTCCGGCTCACGTCCTCGAGGAGCGGCACCACCCGATCGCTCAGCTCCGACACCATCTTGGTCGTCTCGACCAGCAGCCGGGCCAGCTTGACCAGCACGACGGCCATGAAGCAGACCAGAATCGCCCAGAAGGTCGCGACGATAAGGCCCGCGAGCTCTCCCGCGGTAAGCATTGCCGATCTCCCTAGATCACCGGAGCTGGAATGGCAAGACCCTATCGCGAACGCCCTGCCCGCCGACGCGCACTACACGCCCGCCCGGCGATGCCTCACGTTCCCGCCGGGTCGCTCTCGCCCCGGAGGAAAGCGCGGATCTTCGTCCATCTCTCGGCGAAACGGGCCTCGGCCCCGTGGCCCGTCGGCTCGTAGTAGCGGCGTTCCCTGAGCTCCTGCGGCGCGTACTCCTGCCTGACCAGGCCGTGCTCGAAGTCGTGCGGGTACTTGTAGCCCTTTCCGTGGCCGAGCTTCGCGGCCCCCGGATAGTGGGCGTCGCGCAGATGACCGGGCACCTGCCCGATCAGGCCGCGCCGTACGTCGTCGGAGGCGGCGCCGATGGCCTTGACGACGGCGTTGGACTTGGGCGCCAGAGCGCAGTGGATCACCGCCTGGGTCAGGTTGATGCGACCCTCGGGAAGCCCGATGAACTCGACGGCCTGGGCGGCGGCCACCGCGACCTGGAGGCAGGTGGGGTCGGCCATGCCCACGTCCTCGGACGCGAAGATCACGATGCGGCGGGCGATGAAACGGGGGTCCTCCCCCGCCTCGACCATCCGCGCCAGATAGTGCACGGCCGCGTCGGCGTCCGACCCGCGCATGCTCTTGATGAAGGCGCTGATCACGTCGTAGTGCTGGTCGCCCTGGCGGTCGTAGCGGACCGCGGCCTTGTCGGCCGCCTTCTCCACCACCTCGACGGTGACGTCGTCCGCGAGCAGCGCTGCGGCCTCCAGGTACGTCAGCGACCGGCGGGCGTCGCCCCCCGCCAGCCGTACGAGGTGGTCGAGGGCGTCGGCCCGCAGGGTCGCCCGGCCGGCGAGGCCGCGCGGGTCGGCGACGGCGCGCTCCAGGACGGCCCGGATGTCGTCGTCGGACAGCGGCTCAAGGGTCAGCAGCAGCGACCGGGACAGCAGCGGGGAGATCACCGAGAAGAACGGGTTCTCCGTCGTCGCCCCGATGAACGTGACCCAGCGGTTCTCCACGGCGGGGAGCAGCGCGTCCTGCTGGGCCTTGTTGAACCGGTGCACCTCGTCGACGAACAGGACCGTCTGCCTGCCGGTCATCCCCAGCTCGCGACGGGCCTGGTCGATGGCCGCACGGACGTCCTTGACGCCCGCCGACACCGCGGAGACCTCGACGAACCGCCGCTTGGTGGCGTTGGAGACGACGTAGGCGAGTGTCGTCTTGCCCGTCCCCGGCGGCCCCCACAGGAACAGCGACATCGGGGCCTCGCTCTCGACCAGCCGCCGCAGCGGCGTGCCCGATCCGAGGAGATGCCGCTGGCCGATCACCTCGTCGAGACCTCGTGGCCTCATGCGAACGGCCAGCGGCTCCTGGCTCTTGTGGGCCTCTTCGGCCGCCGAATCGAACAGGCTATCCACAACGCCGAGACTACCGTCAGTACGCCCAGACCGCCCTCGCACCGCTGTCTCCGGCGCGGAACACGTAGTAGGCGACGACGAGCGCCAGCACGACCGTGGCGACGGACAGGACGAGGCTGACGGCCCTGGCCGAGCCGACCGGAGCGGTCCCGGGCTCACGGTGGGGACGCGTCAGGAAGACGAGCACCAGCGCGACGACGCCGAGCCCGATCGTGGAGAACAGCAGGGGGTTGGCGAAGCTCGAGTGCTCGAGGACGGGCGGGGGGATCTGGCCCTTGAACAGGCGCGCCTCGAGCGCCTCCCCGCTCTGCCTGGCGGAGAAGACCGCCAGCGGGGCGGCCACGGCGACGACGACGAGGGCCCAGTCGAGCTTCCCGCGGAAGCGTGGAAGGACGACGTAGGCGATACCCAGCAGCACGAGCAGTGGAGTGAAGACCACCGCTGCGTGGATGATCAGAGGGTGGGCGGGGAGACCGAGTATCTCGTCGAACATGTGCATCGCTCCTGAACTGGATCCAAGCGTGGCTTCACTCTCATACGGATTCCAGCGGCAAGTGGTTCTCCCAAGAACCCAAGTTCATCCCGAATTTCGCAGATTCCCCCACTCCCCCACTGGGCGTGATCATGCAGACCTTCGGGAAAAGCGGCTCCCACCTGCCCTTTCCCCGTTCGTGATCATGCACGCCTTCGGAGAAATGACCCCTCACCTGCGGCTTCGCCGTACGTGATCTGGCAATCAGCGTGTCGTTGCCAGATCACGTACGGCATCGCCGCAGGTCAGGGAGGAGATCCGCGAACCTGTGCATGATCACACCGAACGTCGGCCCATGTCAGCGGCCATGCTCACGAATCCGTGCATGATCACACCTGACGTCGACGCACGTCAGCACACACATCCACGAGCCTGTGCACGATCACACCCCCAGGTGGGGGTCACACCCCCAGGTTGGGGTCACCCCCCCGGTGGGGGGTCACGTGGCCGGCTTGGCTTCCTTCTGCTTGGCGTCCACGCCGGCCTCCTTGCGCTGTGCACCTGTGATCGGCGTGGGTGCGCCGGTCAGCGGGTCGAAGCCGGACGCGGTCTTCGGGAAGGCGATCACGTCCCGGATCGACTCTCCGCCCGCGAGCAGCATGCAGACCCGGTCCCAGCCGTAGGCGATGCCTCCGTGCGGCGGCGGGCCGTACTTGAACGCCTCCAGCAGGAAGCCGAACTTGCTCTCGGCCTCCTCCTTGGAGATGCCGAGCACGTCGAAGACCCGCTGCTGCATCTCGGCCCGGTGGATACGGATCGAGCCGCCGCCGATCTCCATGCCGTTGCAGACCATGTCGTACGCGTAGGCGAGCGCCTCGCCGGGGTGGTCCTGGAAGTTGTCCGCCCACTCGGGCTTCGGCCCGGTGAAGGGGTGGTGGACCGCGGTCCAGCCGGTCTCACGGCCGACCTCGTCGAAGACGGGCTCGAACATCGGGGCGTCGACGACCCACAGGAACGACCACTGGGACTCGTCGATCAGGTCACACCTGCGGCCGATCTCCAACCGGGCGGCACCGAGCAGGTCACGCGAGGGCCCGGCCGCACCCGCGGCGAAGAAGATCGCGTCGCCCGGCTTCGCGCCGGTCGCCTCGGCCAGCCCGGCGATCTCCGTCTCGGAGAGGTTCTTGGCGACGGGGCCGCCGAGGCCGTCCTCCTGGACCAGGACGTACGCCAGGCCGCGGGCGCCGCGGGCCTTGGCCCAGTCCTGCCAGCCGTCGAGCTCCTTGCGGGTCTGGGACGCGCCGCCCGGCATGACGACCGCCCCGATGTACGGCGCCTGGAAGACCCGGAACGTGGTGCCGGAGAAGTACTCCGTGAGGTCGACGAGCTCGACGCCGAAGCGGAGGTCCGGCTTGTCCGAGCCGTACCGCGCCATGGCGTCCGCGTAGGTCATCCGCGGCAGCGGGGTCGGCAGCTCGTAGCCGAGTGTCTCCTTCCAGATGCGCCCGATCAGCGCCTCACCCAGCTCGATCACGTCGTCCTGGTCGACGAACGACATCTCGATGTCGATCTGGGTGAACTCGGGCTGCCGGTCGGCGCGCAGGTCCTCGTCGCGGAAACACCGGGCGAGCTGGTAGTAGCGCTCCAGGCCGGAGACCATCAGGAGCTGCTTGAACAGCTGGGGCGACTGGGGCAGTGCGTACCAGTTGCCCGGCTGGAGCCGCACGGGCACCAGGAAGTCGCGGGCGCCCTCAGGCGTGGAACGCGTGAGGTTCGGCGTCTCCACGTAGACGAAGCCGCGCTCGCGCATGACCTCGTTGGCCAGATAGGTGGCCTGGGACCGGATCCGCAGCGACTGGGCGATCTGCTGCCGCCTGATGTCGAGGTAGCGGTACTTCAGCCGCGCCTCCTCCGACACCTCCGTGTTGCCCTCGATGGGGAACGGCAGGGGGGCCGCCTCGCTCAGCACCTCGACCTCGGAGGCGACGACCTCGATCTGACCCGTCGGCAGTTCGGGGTTCTCGTTCCCCTCGGGACGGACGCGGACCTCGCCCGTGACCTTGACGCAGTACTCCGAGCGCAGGTCGTGGGCGTGATCCTCCTCGCGGAAGACGACCTGGGCGGAGCCCGACGCGTCACGCACGTCGATGAACACCACGCCGCCGTGGTCGCGCCGGCGCGCCACCCACCCCGCCAGCGTCACCTGCTGGCCTTCATGCTCCTTACGAAGCGTCCCTGCTTCGTGAGTGCGGATCACGCGAGTTTCCCCTTCAAAACGTCGACGACCTCGGCCAACGGCACCGCGGTCTGCTCACCTGTGGTCAGGTCTTTCACTTGTACGGCTTCCGCCTCGATGTCCCGCTCGCCCAGGATCAGAGCGAAGCGGGCGCCGCTGCGGTCGGCGGCCTTCATGGCGCCCTTGACGCCCCGGCCGCCGAAGGACATGTCCACCGCCACGCCGTCCCTGCGCAGCTGCGCGACCAGCGAGAAGATCCGGCGCCTGGCCTCCTCGCCCAGGGGGACGGCGAAGACCTCGACGTGCCCGGGACGCTCGGAGATCAGCCCTTCCGCCTCCATCGCGAGGACCGTGCGGTCGACGCCGAGTGCCCAGCCGACGCTCGGCAGCGCGGGGCCGCCGACCATCTCGCTGAGGCCGTCGTAGCGGCCGCCCCCGCCGACCGCGGACTGCGCGCCGAGCCCGTCGTGCACGAACTCGAAGGTCGTCCGCGTGTAGTAGTCGAGCCCGCGGACCAGCCGCGGATCGTCGGCGTAGGTGAGGCCGGCGGCGGTGAGCAGGCTGCGGACCTCCTCGTGGTACGCCTTGCAGGCCCCGCACAGGTGGTCGGTCACGAGGGGCGCGTCCACCAGTTGCGCCTGGACCTCCGGACGCTTGTCGTCGAGGACCCGCAACGGATTGATCTCGATGCGCTGCCGGGTGGCCTCGTCGAGATCGAGCCCGCGCAGGAAGTCCTGCAGCGCGGCCCGGTAGGCGGGCCGGCACTCCTTGCAGCCGAGCGAGTTGATCAGCAGCCGCACGTTCTTGAGGCCGAGAGAGGCGTATCCGTCGCAGGCCAGCACGATCAGCTCCGCGTCGAGCGCCGGGTCCTCCGCACCGAGCGCCTCCGCGCCCACCTGCGAGAAGTGCCGGTAACGGCCGGCCTGCGCCTTCTCATAACGGAAGTAGCTGCCGGAGTACCAGAGCTTGATCGGAAGGGCCCCGCCGTACAGGCCGTGCTCGAGGACGGCGCGCACGACGCCGGCCGTGCCCTCGGGGCGCAACGTCAGGGACTGCCCGCCCCTGCTCTGGAAGGTGTACATCTCCTTGGTCACGATGTCGGTCGACTCGCCGACCCCCCGCGCGAACAGGCCGGTGTCCTCGAAGGCCGGCGTCTCGACGTACCCGTAGCCCGCGCGGCGGGCGGGCGCGCTGAGCGCGTCGCGCACGATGAGCGCCCACTCCGAGCGCGGCGGCATCCAGTCGAAGGTGCCCTTGGGCGCCTGAAAGCTCATTACAGTCCCCTGCTAGGGCCGCTGGGCGGCACCACTTCCCTGAGAAAGGGGTTGGTGGCCCGCTCGCGGCCGATCGTCGTCTGTGGTCCGTGACCGGGCAGGACCAGCGTCTCGTCCGGCAGCGTCAGCGTTTTCGCGAGGCTGCCGAGGATCGTCGCGTAGTCGCCGCCCGGGAGATCGGTGCGGCCGATGGAGCCGGCGAACAGCAGGTCTCCCGAGAACAGGACATCCGCGTCCTCCGCGGAATCCGTACCCGTCAGGGGCGTCCTGAACGTCACCGACCCCCTCGTATGGCCGGGTGCGTGGTCGACCGTGATGTCCAGACCGGCGAGCCGCAGGGTGGCTCCGTCGGACAGCTCCCTGACGTCGTCAGGCTCGCTGAACTGCAACCCGCCGAAAATCTGACCCGCCTGAGCCGAGAATCCCTTGCCGGGGTCCGACAGCAGCTCGCGGTCCTCCGGATGGATCCACGCGGGAACGTCACGCGCGCCGCAGACCGGCGCGACCGACCAGACGTGGTCGAGGTGCCCGTGGGTGAGCAGTACGGCCACGGGCTTCAGCCGGTGCTCCCTGACCAGTTCGTCGAGGCCGTCCACCGCGTCCTGACCAGGATCGACGACGACGCACTCCTCGCCTGGGGCGGGAGCGACGACATAGCAGTTGGCCTGGAAGGACCCTGCGGGAAACCCGGCGACGAGCACGGAAGCGCCTCTACGTCTCGTGACGATGTATCAAGGATTACGCGAGCGAATGTAACCGAAGGGTACCGGTGCGGGTCGGCGGGCTGCGAACCAATACCCGTGTGCCGATACGATTCGCCCACCTCAATAGTCATTCTTGGAGCAGTCGAGCCGGATGCCATAGAGCGACGCGCCGTTCGCGGAGATCTTCCGTCACCGCGTACGGCGGCGCTCCCGGGCGGAGCGGCATCCGACGAGGCGACAAACGGAACCAGGCAGTTCGGGAGGACGCAGTGGTCACCGGCAAGGACCGTCAGAGGCAGCTGGCCCGCGAGCACTACCAGCGGCAGATGCAGACGCGGGTCGAGCGTCAGCAACGGGCGCGTCGGGTCGCGATCTTGGGGACCAGCACGGCCGTCGTGGTCGTGATCGGTGGCATCGTGGCCGCGATCGCGCTGCTAGGCGGGACCGACGGTGATGTGGCCACCGCGTCCGCGGCGCCGACCGCGAGCGCTCCCGCCACCGACGCCGCCGCCGCGGCCGAGCCCAAGGCGTACGACCCGGCGACCGGAACGTGCGGCTACGTCGCCGACCCGGGCAGCGGTCAGATCAAGGACGTCGGCCTGCCGCCGGCCAAGGTCAGCACCGCCGCGGCCACGATGACCATCAAGACCAACCTCGGCGACATCGTCGCCAAGCTGGACGCGGCCAAGGCGCCGTGCACGGTGGGTTCGTTCCGCTACCTGGCCTCCAAGAACTACTTCAAGGACACCAAGTGCCACCGGCTGGGGACGGACTTCCCGATCCTGCAGTGCGGCGACCCGCTCGCCAAGGCGGACGGCAAGAACCCGACGGACGGCCAGGGCGGCCCCGGCTACCGGTTCGTCGACGAGAACCTCGAAGGCGC
The DNA here is from genome assembly GCF_016862895.1 of Planotetraspora kaengkrachanensis. GTDB lineage: Bacteria > Actinomycetota > Actinomycetes > Streptosporangiales > Streptosporangiaceae > Planotetraspora > Planotetraspora kaengkrachanensis. The sequence goes on from NZ_BONV01000048.1 coordinate 44,399, forward strand.
CAAGTACACGCGTGGCGTGCTGGCCATGGCCAACAGCGGCCCCAACACGAACGGGAGCCAGTTCTTCATCGTGTTCGGCGACACGGGGCTCAACGCCGCCTACACACCCTTCGGTACCGTAACAAAAGGACTAGAAATCCTCGATAAGGTCGCCAAGCAGGGCATACTTCCCGGCGGTACGGGTGACGGCACGGGCGCTCCCAAGCAGCCCGTGGAAATCAAAGACGTGACAATCACGGGCAAGAGCTGACGTAATACAACCAAGGGCATTTCGGGCCCTGGAGGGCTGATTCAAGTGCGGGAGGACGCGGTGACCACCGACCCGTGGGGCCGGGTAGACGCTGACGGCACCGTCTACGTGCGTACGGCTGAGGGAGAACGGGCCGTCGGGTCCTGGCAGGCGGGCGAGCCTGAAGAGGCCCTGGCCTACTACCGCCGAAAGTTCGACGAGCTGGCCGGGCAGGTCCAGCTCCTGGAGCAGCGGGTGAAGGGCACCGACCTGGCGCCCGCTCAGGCCGAGTCGAACATCGCGAAGCTGCGGGAGGCGGTCGCCGAGGCGCACGCCATCGGCGACCTCGCGTCCCTCCAGGACCGCCTCTCGGCGCTCACCGACATCGTCGGCAAGCGCCGGGAGGAGGTCAAGGCCGCCCGCGACCAGGCTCGCGTCCAGGCCCGGGAGACCAAGGAGCGGATCGTCGCCGAGGCCGAGCGCATCGCCGAGGACGCCACGCACTGGAAGTCCGGCGGCGAGCGGCTGCGGCAGCTCATCGACGAGTGGAAGGCCGCCGAGCGCATCGACCGGGCGACCGAGGCCACCCTGTGGAAGCGTCTGTCCACCGCTCGTACGGCTTTCGCGAAGCGTCGTAAGGCCTACTTCTCGTCCCTGGACGAGCAGCGCGACGCCATCCGGAGCTCCAAGGAGCGGATCGTCACGGAGGCCGAGGCCCTGGCGTCCTCGACCGACTGGAACGCGACGGCGGCGGCCTACCGCGAGCTCATGCGGCAGTGGAAGTCCGCGGGGCGCGCCTCCCGCGAGGCCGAGGACGAGCTGTGGGGCCGGTTCAAGGGCGCCCAGGACCAGTTCTTCCAGGCCAGGTCGGCGGTCTTCGCCGAGCGTGACGCGTCGTTCGCGGCCAATGCGGAGATCAAGGAGACCCTGCTGGTCGAGGCCGAGCGGCTCCTGCCCGTCACGGACTCCCGTGCGGCGCGCAGCGCGTTCAGGAGCCTGCTGGAGCGCTGGGAGGCCGCCGGACCGGTGCCCAGGGAGATGCGGGACAAGCTCGAGGGCGGCCTGCGCCGCGTCGAGGACGCCGTCCGCAAGGCCGAGGAGAACGAGTGGAAGCGCTCGAACCCCGAGGCCCGCGCCCGCGCCCAGGACACGGTCAACCAGCTCCGCCGCTCGATCGAGCAGCTCGAGGCGCGCCTGTCGAAGGCGCGGGCCGGCGGCAGGGACAAGGACGTCAAGGAGGCCGAGGAGGCTCTGGCCGCCCGCCGTTCCTGGCTCGAGGAAGCCGAGCGCACCCTGGCCGAGTTCTCCTGACGCTCCCCCCGCGCGTGATCATGCACAGGTTCGGAGAAGGTCTCGCCGACCTGCCCCGACCTTGGGCGTGATCATGCACGGGTTCGCGGAAAGAGCCGGCCACCTGCCCTCACCCCGTTCGTGATCATGCACACATTCGACGAAACCGCTGCCGAGCAGCGGTTTCGTCTTTTGTGATCATGCACGAATTCGCGGATCCCCCGCCTGAGTAGGCCGTACACGGTTCGTGATCATGCACGGGGACGCCCGCAAGGCACCCTGGGAGCACACCGGACGTAGCCGGACCCTCGCCCCGGGCTCCCTGTAAGCCGAAACGATCAGAAGTGATCCGCGGCGGTCTGCAGGGGGCTGCGGTGAAGAAGCCGAGGTCAGGCTTGGTCCCGCACGGCGGCCGACCAGTCCCGGGAGGCGTCCGTGCCCCAGCTCGCCAGCAGGCGCAACGCATCCTCCGACGCGGAACCGGGCTCGGCATGGTAGATCGCCAGCGACTGCTCCTGATCGTCAGGGAGCGTGAAGGTCTCGTAGCGGAGTGCCATTTCACCCGCCAGCGGGTGCATCACTCGCATGCTGCCGTGCGTCTTCTTCTTGACGTCGTGGGCCGCCCACAGCGTCCGGAAATTCTCGCTCTTCATGGAGAGCTCCCCGATCAGCGCCGCGAGCAGCGGATCCTCCGTGTGCAGACCGGCGTCCAGCCTCAGATGGCCCACCACGTCGTAAGCCTTGGACTCCCAGTCGACGAAGAACCGCCGGGCCGCCGGGTCGAGGAAGGTGATCCTGGCCCAGTTCCGCTCCTGCGGGGCACGCGCCGCCCAGTCGCCGAATAGCGCGGAGGCCGTGCGGTTCCACGCCAGCACATCGGTGCGGCGGCCCCACACGTACGCGGGCACGCCCTCCATCGCCGTCAGCAGGTCCATCAGCGCGGGTCGCACCTGCTGACGCCGCAGCGCGTGCCGCTGCTTCGGCTTCGGCTTGGCGAGGTGCAGCAGATGGGCGCGTTCCGTCTCGGAGAGTTTGAGCGCACCGGAGATCGCGTCCAGCACCTCGATCGAGACGTTGTGGCCGTTGCCCTGCTCGAGACGGGTGTAGTACGCCACAGAGACCCCGGCGAGCTGCGCCAGCTCCTCCCGCCTCAGACCCGGCACCCGGCGCCGGCCGTACCCGGCCAGCCCCACGTCGGCCGGCTTCAGCCGGGCCCTGCGCGTGCGCAGGAACTCGCTCAGCTCCGTACGCGGGTCGAGGTGCCGCTCAGGGCCGGGTCCCGAGCCTGGGCCCGGCACGGCTGCCGGGTCGGTGCGCAGGTCGGGGTGGGTGGCCATGCCCTCAGTATCGCGCCAGGTATCCGCCGGCGGGGCCCGGCAGCCTGACCCTGCCGGTGGTAGTCACGCGGGACGTAGGCGAGGCGGTGGTCTGGGCAACGCCGTACGGCCGGAGCAGCCTGAATGCCGCCCCATGAAAACCGCCCGGGGCCGTTTCTCGGAGACCGACGGAGAGGGTGTCCTTCCGGCCGGAGTCCCCAACAACGATCAACAAGTAACAGAATCGAGGCCTGCTCATGCTTACGGCCATTGCCACCGCGATCAATGAGCCGCTCACGTTCACCGAACGCGAGGTTCCCGAACCCGGCCAGGGCGAGGTCCTGGTCGAAATCACCGCGTGCGGGATCTGCTACACGGACCTGGACCTGCTCCAGGGTCACTGGCCCATCGCCCGTTTCCCGGTCGTCCCCGGCCACGAGATCACCGGCGTGGTGGTCGCCACCGGTCCCGGCGTGTCGTGGCCGGAGGTCGGCGCTTCCGTGGGCGCCCAGTTCCTCGGCGACTCCTGCCGCCACTGCGACTACTGCGTGCGCGGCGAGCAGATCCTCTGTCCAGGCAAGCGCATCACGGGCATCGTCATTGACGGCGGCTACGCCGAATACGCGGTCCTCAAGGCCGACTTCGTGACCCCGCTGCCGGAGGGGCTCGATCCGGTCGCCGCGGCACCGCTCATGTGCGCGGGCGTGACCGCCTTCAACAGCCTTCGGCGGGGCGGGATCACCGCCGGCTCGCGCGTCGCGGTCATCGGCGCCGGCGGTGTCGGCGCGCTGGCGATCCGCTACGCCGTCGCCATGGGCGCCCGCGTGGCCGTCATCGGCCGGTCGAACCGGGCCGAGGCGGCGGTGAGGGAGATGGGCGCCGAGCGGTTCATCGCCGCCCGGGACTCCGACCCGGCCGAGGCCCTCAGAGCCTGGGACGGCGGTGCGAACCTGATCCTCAACGCCTCCCCGTCCACCTCGGCTGCCGCGGCGACGCTCACCGGCCTGGCGCCCGACGGCATGCTGGTGCTGTGCGGGTACGGCCCCGAGCCGCTGGTCCTGCCCACCCAGCCGATGGTCCTCAACCGGCTGCGCGTCATGATCAACCCGTCCGGCTCACCGCACGACACCCGCGACGCCCTCGCCTTTTCTGCGGCACACGACATCCTGCCCGAGTTCACCCCGGTCGGCCTGCGCGACGCCAACGCGGCGCTCGAGGCAATGGCCAAGGGCCAGGCCGGGCGGCGGTCGGTCATCACCTTCGACTGACCGCATCCGCGGACCATGGACGACGTCCAGGGTGCATGATCACGGACCAGATCAGGCCTGTTCAGGGATGTTCGGCGCGAATCCGTGCATGATCACGGGAGATGGAACCGCTGGTCATCCGTGGTTTCCCCGAAGATGTGCATGATCACCACACGGGTTGGGGCAGGCCGCGGGGCCATTCCGCGAGCCTGTGCATGATCATCAATGGAGACTCAATTGGTGACGCGGTAGACGTCGTAGACGCCTTGGATCGTGCGTACGGCCTTGAGTACGTGGCCGAGGTGCTTGGGATCGCCCATCTCGAAGGTGAACTTGCTGACGGCCACCCGGTCCCGGGAGGTCGCCACCGACGCCGACAGGATGTTCACGTGGTGGTCCGACAACGTCCGGGTGACGTCGGACAGCAGGCGGGGCCGGTCCAGGGCCTCCACCTGGATCGCGACCAGGAACAGCGAATCGTCCTGCGGCGACCACGACACCTGCACCAGGCGATCCGCCTGGGCACTCAACTGCTCCACGTTCGGACAATTCGTCCGATGTACCGAAACTCCATGCCCTCGCGTGACAAATCCGACGATGTCGTCGCCGGGTACCGGCATGCAACATCGGGACAGCCGCACCCAGACGTCCGGATCGCCCGCGACCATGACGCCGGCGTTCGAATTGCCCCTGGGACGTCCCTTGAGCCTCGTGGGGACCGCAGCCTCCGCCAGGTCCTCCTCGGCCCCCTCGACCCCTCCGAGCGCCTGTACGAGCTTCTGAACGACGGACTGGGCCGCGACGTGGCCCTCACCCACGGCCGCGTACAGCGCCGACACGTCGGGGTAGCGCAGATCACGGGCGAGGGCGAGCAGTGCCTCGCCGGACATGAGGCGCTGGAGCGGCAGGCCCTGCTTGCGCATCGCCCGCCCGATGGCCTCCTTGCCGGCCTCGATCGCGGTCTCTCTGCGCTCCTTGGAGAACCACTGACGGATCTTGTTCCGAGCCCGGCCGCTCTTGACGAACTTCAGCCAGTCGCGGGACGGCCCGGCGTCCGGCGACTTCGAGGTGAAGATCTCGACGGTGTCCCCGTTGCCGAGCCGGGACTCCAGCGGCACCAGCCGCCCGTTCACGCGGGCGCCGATGCAGCGGTGGCCGACCTCCGTGTGCACGGCGTACGCGAAGTCCACGGGCGTGGCGCCCTCGGGAAGGGCGATCACCTGCCCCCGTGGTGTGAAGACGAACACCTCGGACACCGACAGGTCGAAGCGCAGCGACTCGAGGAACTCGCCCGGGTCGGAGGTCTCCTTCTGCCAGTCGAGCAGCTGCCGCAGCCAGGCCATGTCGTTGACCTGCTTGGCCTTGGCCGGCCCCGAGCCGTTCGTCTCCTCCTTGTACTTCCAGTGCGCGGCCACGCCGTACTCGGCGCGGTTGTGCATCGCCCGCGTGCGGATCTGCAGCTCGATCGTCTTGCCTTCTGGCCCCATGACCGTCGTGTGCAACGACTGGTACATGTTGAACTTGGGCATGGCGATGTAGTCCTTGAACCGCCCGGGCACGGGCCGCCACTGCGCGTGGATCGTGCCGAGTGCCGCGTAGCAGTCGCGGACGGTGTCGACGAGCACCCTGATGCCGACCAGGTCGTAGATGTCGTCGAACGCCACGTCCTTGGCGATCATCTTCTGGTAGATCGAGTAGTAGTGCTTCGGCCGCCCGCGCACGGTCGCCTTGATCTTGGCTTCGCGCAGTTCCGCGGAGACCTTCTCGATGACCTCCTGCAGGAACAGGTCACGCCTCGGCGCCCGCTCCGACACCATCCGGGCGATCTCGTCGTACCGCTTCGGATAGAGCATGGCGAACGCGAGGTCCTCCAGCTCCCACTTGATGGTGTTCATGCCGAGCCGGTGAGCCAGCGGCGCGAAGATCTCGAGCGTCTCCCGCGACTTCTGCTGCCGCTTGTGCTCCGGCATGTACCGCATGGTGCGCATGTTGTGCAGCCGGTCGGCGAGCTTGATGACCAGGACCCGGATGTCGCGCGACATCGCGACGACCATCTTCCTGACGGTCTCGGCCTGCGCGGCGTCACCGAACTTGACCTTGTCCAGCTTGGTCACGCCGTCGACGAGCAGCGCGATGTTGTCGCCGAAGTCGGCTCGTAACTCGTCGAGGCCGTACGCGGTGTCCTCGACGGTGTCGTGCAGCAGGGCGGCGCACAGGGTCTCGTCGTCGGTCCCCAGCTCGGCCAGGATGCTCGCCACGGCCAGCGGGTGGGTGATGTACGGGTCGCCGCTCTTCCGCTTCTGGTCGCGGTGGTGGTAGGCGGCCATGTCGTAGGCACGCTCGATCAGGCGCAGGTCGGACTTGGGATGGGTCGCCCGGACCGTCTTGAACAGCGGCTCCAGCACCGGATTCATAGCACCCCATTGCCCCCCGAACCGGGTCAGCCGCCGTCGTACGGCAGGTGCCGGTCTCTCTTCAGCGCCCCCCGATGCGTCGGGCACCGCGTCAGCGGGCACGTCAGCCGGCTCGGGGGCGGTGCGCGGGTCGGTTCCGCGTCCAGCCCGCGCGCTGTCAGGCACGACCACATCACGGGGCACACAGACTCCTCACGTCGAGTCCAGATCCCTCAGTGTATCCGTGCCGCCACAGCACTCTTCGCCGCCTGTTCACGGCCATGATCCGCAGCCTTTCCTCGGCTGTGGTCCGCGGCCTTCTCACGGGCGTCGTCGACCGGCCGCTCGATCGCCACGCGAGGCGGAAACCCGCCGTCCGCGCCCCGGCGACCCGGCGGGCGCCGGCATCGACCCACGGGCCATCCCACGCCCGCGACCCGGCGGCCCCGCACCGTGCTCACACGCTCAGCAGCGCACGTACCTCGATGCCGGGCAGCCGGTCCCGTCCGGACAGGAACGACAACTCCATCAGGAACGAGACCGCGGCCACCTCGGCGCCCGCCCGCCTGACGAGTTCCACGGTCGCCTCGGCCGTTCCCCCCGTGGCCAGCACGTCGTCGACGATCAGGACCCGCTCACCGGGGGCGAAGGCGTCGGCGTGCACCTCGATGACCGCCGAGCCGTACTCGAGGTCGTAGGAGGCCTCGAGTGTCGCGGCCGGCAGCTTGCCCTTCTTCCGTACGGGGACGAACCCGGCGCCGCTCCGGTAGGCGACCGGCGCGGCGAGGATGAACCCCCGCGCCTCGATGCCGACCACCTTGTCGAAGGCGAGGCCGTCCGCCAGCTCGTCCACGACCTGCGTGAACGCCGTGTGGTCGGCCAAGAGCGGGGTGATGTCCTTGAACACGATCCCCGGCTTCGGGTAGTCAGGAATGTCCCTGATCAGGGCGCTCCAGTCAGTCACGACGCCCACCCTAGAGCACATCCGGCGGCTGATCCGCGTCCGCCGAGCCCACCGCGACCCGCTGGAAACAGCCGCGCCCCCGCCGCCCGGGTGGGCGGCGGGGGCGCGTCAGCGTTCGGACGACTAGCGCTTCTTGCGCTGCTTGCCGGACACGGCGCCGTTCTGAGCTCCCTGCCCGCTCTGAGCGCCCGCGCCGTTCTGAGATCCCGCCACGACGGGTTCCTTGCCCGACCGGCTCCCGCCCGCGGCGCCGGCGGTGGCCGCGGCGGCCTTGGCGGCCGACACCTGCCGGGCCGCAACGCGCCGGGCGAGCGCCTGCCACTGCGGTTCCCGCTCCTTGAGCGTCACCAGGATCGGTGTGGCGACGCACAGCGAGGAGTAGGTGCCGACGAGCATTCCGACGAACAGGGCCAGCGACAGGTCCTTCAGCGTGCCGGCACCGAGCAGCGTGGTCCCGATGAACAGGATCGCCGCCACGGGCAGGATCGCGACGAGCGAGGTGTTCAGCGACCGGATCAGGGTGTGGCTGAGGGCGTTGTTCGCCGCCTGCGTGTAGGTCATCTTGGCCGACGTCCCGATCTTGCCCGTCACCTCCTTGATCATGTCGAAGACCACGACCGCGTCGTACAGCGAATAACCGAGGATCGTCAGGAAGCCCAGCATCGTCGCCGGGGTCACCTCGAAGCCGGACCACGCGTAGATGCCGGCCGTGATCACGAGGTCGTGCACGAGGGCCACGATGGCGGCCAGCGCCATGCGCCACTCGAAGGCGATCGAGAGGTACAACATGATCAGGCCCATGAAGACCACGAGGCCGATCCACGCCTTCTGGGAGACCTCACCACCCCAGGTCGCTCCGATGACCTGGGAGCTGACCTGGTCCTCCGGCACGCCGAACTGCTTGGACACCGCCTGCTGGACCTTCGTCACCTCGGCGCCGTCAAGGCTCTCCGTGGTGACCCGCCAGTTCTTGTCCCCGGCCTGCTGGACGATCACCTGGTGCGGACCGGCGCCCTCGACGCTGTCCCGGACCTGCTCCACGGTCGACCCCGGCGTCCGGGCGAAGTCGAAGACCGACCCGCCCTTGAACTCGACTCCGAGATTGAGGCCGTGGATGATGAGCCCGACGATCGAGAAGATCAGAAGGAAGGCCGACAGCCCGTACCAGATCCTGCGCTTGCCGACGAAGTCGATGTTGATGTCGCCTCGGTAGAGGCGACTGATAACACCCGGCATCACGCCTCCTGCAGGGTCTGCTCGGCAGGGCTCGTACGGCCCATACGCTCCGCGTCGAGTCCGGACAGTTTGTGGCCCTTGGCGAAGAACCGCATCCGGGCCGCCAGCGACATCAGCGGCTTCGTGAAGAGGAAGACGACCACGACGTCGATCAGCGTGGTCAGCCCCATCGCGAACGCGAATCCGGCGACGTCGCCCACCGCGAGGGCGAAGAGCACGATCGCGGCGATGAACATGACCGCGTCCGCCACCAGGATCGTGCGCCGGGCGCGCCGCCAGGCGACCTCGACGGCCGAGCGCAGAGTGCGGTGGCCCTCCTTGATCTCGTCACGTATTCGTTCGAAGTAGACGATGAACGAGTCCGCCGTGATACCGATCGAGACCACCAAGCCGATGATGTGCGGCAGCGACAGGCGGAATCCCGCGTTGTGACTCAGCAGCACCACCGTGGAGTAGGTGACCGCCGTGGCCACCGCGAGGCTGGCCACACCGATCAGGCCGAGGCCGCGGTAGTAGAGCAGCAGGTAGAGCACGACCACGAGCAGTCCGATGCCGCCCGAGATCAGGCCGCCGCGCAGCTGGTCCTGTCCCAGTGTCGAGGAGACCGACACGACCTGGCTCTGCTTGAACTTCAGCGGTAGCGCGCCGTACTTGAGCTGGTCGGCGAGAGCGGTGGAGCTCACCTGGGTGAAGTTGCCGGAGATCCGGGCGCTTCCACCGGGGATCGCCTCTTCGATCGTCGGTGCCACGATCACGACACCGTCGAGCACGTTCGCCAGCTGGTTGCGCGGCGGCGTGAGAGTGGTGATCCGCCGGGTGATGTCGGCGAACTGCGACGCGCCCTTGGACTTGAACGTGATGTTGACGATCCACTCGCCGGTCGTGGAGTCGGTGCCCGCCTGGGCGCCGCTGACCTCGGTGCCCTGCACGGCCGCCTTGTCCAGGATGTAGCGCGCCGAGCCGTCGTCGCTGCAGGCGACGATCTGCTTGTTCGGGTCGTCCTGAACGCCCTGGCCCTTGTTCTTGGCGGTGCAGTCGATGTCGCGGAACTGCGTCAACAGCGCCGGGTCGATGCCGCTGGTGTCCTGCCCGGCCAGCGGATCCTCGGTGGCACCCGGGCTCGGCGGAGGCGGCGTCGGCGTGGCTTCGGCCTTCGCCCCGCTCTTCGCCTTGTCGTCGCCCTTGGCCTTGTCGGCCTTCGCCCCGCCCTTGGGATCAGCGGAGGCGGACGGCGAGGGAGCGGCGAGGGCCGAGGACAACGCCCTGCCCGCGGGAGTCCCGCTGGCGTTGGGAGTCGGCGTCGCGCCGCCGCTGGGCGTGGCGCTCGGAGCGCCCGAGCCGCTGGGTGTGGGAGCCGCCGTCGGCATCTGAACCGGCTGGTTCGTCGCCGCGGCCACCGCGAGCACCTGGCGCATCCGCAGCTCGGCGGTCGTGGACACGAGCCCGAGCGCCTCCTGCTGGCCGACTCCCGGGATCTGGATCACGATGTTGTCGTTCGCCCTCGCGACCTGGGCATCGGCGATGCCGTTGCCGTTCACGCGCGCCCGGATGATGTTGACGGCCTGGTCGATGCTCTCCGATGGCGGCGGCTTCCCATCGAGGGTCACCGGCGACAACGTCACCGTGGTCCCACCGGCCAGGTCGAGGCCGAACTTGGGGACGAACGCCTTCTGCAGGGCGATCGTCGCGCCCATGGCGAGAATGATCGCCAGAAGTACCAGGAGCGTGCGTCCCGGCTTGATCTGGCTACTGGTCGGTGGGGCCACTGGTGGTCAGTTCTTTCGTCAATAGGGTGTGCGATCAGCCTACTCAGGACTGCTTGCTACTCGAATCATCGTCGCCCGCCGTCGTGTCGGGGGTGTCGTCGACTGAGCCCGTCTCCTCCTCAGAGGTTCCCTCCGCGGGCGGGACGACACGGCCGATCGCCGCCTTGACCCACCGGGTCTCGACACCGGGCGCGATCTCCAGGATGACATCGTCGTCCTTGAGCGCCGACACGGTGCCGAACAGCCCGGTCGTCGTCATGACGCGGCTGCCGGGGACCAGGTTGTTCTGCATCTGGACCTGCTCCTGCTGCCGCTTTCGCTGCGGACGGATCAGCAGGAAGTAGAAGACCACTACCAGCAAGATCAGCGGCAGAAACGTCCCAAGCGGGTTGCTACCCACGGAGCCACCCTTCCTTACGTGATTAACCGGCCTGACGCCGGAGGTTTGATGCGCATTGCCACGTGGCCGCCGCGACGCTACACGGGTCGGCGTAAGCGGCCAGTCAAGCCACGCAGTGTATGCGAGCCGTTCTTGACCCGGCAACGAGCACACGTTCCGGCTCGCGGGAAAGTTCCTGTTTCATAGCCTTCGAAACCGATTCGTAATCGCACTCACCCCACACGTCACAGTTGTGCGACTTTTCCCCGAAGTTTTTCCTTTCATTTTCCTTCGCGTACGGCTCACGCCACCCCCGCGCCGGGGCGTCTACGCCTCGTCGAACAGTCCGGAAAAGACGGACGCGCCGAAAGCGTCAGGAGGAGGAGTCAGACCGAGGTGAGCCCAGGCCGACGCCGTCGCGACTCGGCCTCGCGGAGTGCGGGCGATCAGGCCCTGCCGTACCAGGAAGGGCTCGGCCACGACCTCGACGGTCTCGGGCTCCTCCCCCACCGCGACGGCGAGGGTCGACAGGCCCACGGGTCCGCCCCCGAACTTCCTGAGCAGCACGCCGAGAACCGCCCGGTCGAGCCGGTCCAGCCCTTCCGCGTCGACCTCGTAAAGATTCAGTGCGGCGGAGGCTATCTCTCGGGTGACGACACCCTCGGCGCGCACCTCCGAGAAGTCCCTGACCCTTCTGAGCAGCCGGTTCGCGATCCGAGGCGTGCCCCGGGACCGCCGGGCGATCTCATGGGCGCCCTCCTCCGGCAGGCCCACCGACAACAGGCGCGCCGACCGGTGGAGGACCTGCTCAAGCTCGCTCGCGTCGTAGAAGTCCATGTGCGCGGTGAACCCGAACCGGTCGCGCAGCGGGGCCGGCAGCAGGCCCGCGCGGGTCGTCGCCCCCACGAGTGTGAACGGCGCGATGTCCAGCGGGATCGAGGTCGCCCCCGGCCCCTTGCCGACCACGATGTCGACCCGGAAGTCCTCCATGGCGAGGTAGAGCATCTCCTCCGCGGGCCTGGCCATCCGGTGGATCTCGTCGATGAACAGGACCTCGCCCTCGGACAGGGTCGACAGGATCGCGGCGAGATCGCCCGCGCGCTCGAGCGCGGGACCGGAGGTCACCCGGAGCGGCGCGCCGAGCTCCGCCGCGATGATCATCGCGAGCGTGGTCTTCCCGAGGCCGGGCCCCCCGCTCATCAGCACGTGGTCAGGCGGGCGATTGCGGCGAACGGCGCTTTCCAGCACGAGCGACAGCTGCTCGCGGACCCGCGCCTGGCCGATGAACTCGTCGAGACGCTTGGGCCGCAGCGCGGCCTCCAGCGACTGCTCGTCGTTGTCCGGCTCGGGTGACACGAGATCACGTTCGAAGCTCATCCACGCCCCCGGGTCGCGAGTCTCATGGCCGGCCTCATCGGACGCTCAGCGCGCGCAGCGCCGCCTTGAGCAGCACCGCGACCTGCGGCGTGCGGCCCGCCGCCACCTCCGCGTCCGCCTCTGCGCCGACGACGGCGACCGCCTCGTCCGCGTCCTTGGCCGAGTAGCCCAGCCCGACCAGGCCGGAGTGGACCTGCTCGCGCCACGCCGGCTGCCTGGCCTTGCCATTCAGGGCGGCGGCGACCGTCTCGTCGGGGGTGCCGAGCTTGTCCTTCAGCTCCAGCACGATGCGCTGGGCGCCCTTCTGCCCGATGCCGGGGACCATCGTCAGCGCCTTGAGGTCGGCGCCGGCCACGGCTACCCGCAGCGCGTTCGGGGTGTGCACGGCCAGCATCGCGAGAGCGATGCGCGGCCCCACGCCGCTGGCCGTCTGCAGCAGTTCGAACACGACCCGCTCGTCGTCGGTGGCGAAGCCGTACAGCGTGAGCGACTCCTCCCGCACGACGAGGGCCGTCGCGAGCCTGGCGGTCTCGCCCACGCGCAGGGTGGCGAGCGTGCCGGGTGTGCAGTGCACCAGGACGCCCACCCCGCCGACCTCGATGACGGCGGCGTCCGGCGCGACGGCGGTCACCTCCCCCGCCACGGATGCGATCATTCGCCCGTCCCCTCCCCGTTCCTGACGGAACGGTCACGACGCCGTGCCGCCGGCCCGCCGGCGTGAACGTCACCGCCTGCCACCCGCCTGGAACGCGATCTCCGCTGCGGAAGCCCCGGCAGGCCACGTCCGCGAGCCGCACCCAGTCCTATCAGAGCCCGCAGACAGAGTGCCGCCCCCACCGCGGATCGGACGCTCACGGTCCGGTCCCTTCGCCGGTACGGCCGGCGGGCGAATGCCGGTAGCCCGCGGCCAGCGCGACCGCGGTGGTGCCGCGCGACCGGGCGAGCGCCTCGGCCAGCCGGTTCTGGACTCCGCCTCGCCACACGTGGCAGATGGCCAGCGCGAGGGCGTCGGCGGCGTCCGCGGGCTTCGGCATCGCGTCGAGCCGCAGGAGCCGGGTGACCATCGCGCCCACCTGCTTCTTGTCGGCGTTGCCGTTCCCCGTGATGGCGGCCTTGACCTCGCTGGGGGTGTGCAGGGCGACCGGAAGCCCCCTGCGGGCGGCGCACACGATGGCGACGGCGGAGGCCTGGGCTGTGCCCATGACGGTGCGGACGTTGTGCTGGGCGAACACCCTCTCGACGGCCACCGCGTCGGGCTTGATCTCGTCGAGCCACCGCTCGAGCCCGGCCTCGATCGCCACCAGGCGGGAGCCGATGTCGTCCTCGGCGGGGGTGCGCACCACCCCGACCCCGATGAGATCGAGAGGGGCGCCGGGGCGGCCGCGCACCGCGCCGACGCCGCATCGCGTCAGCCCGGGGTCGACCCCCAGCACGCGCAGCTCTGGCATCCGCACCGGCAGGCCTCCCTGGTCCGCTCGCCCAGCGGCGCCCAGGGAACCGCCGAACATCTGTTCGGCACCGAACTCTACCGTGATCGGCTCGACTTCGCTCGCGTCAGAAGTAGTCGATCATGTACGCGGCGCAGTTGAACGCGGCGTCCAGCGCGTCGTCGGTCTCGGGAGTCCCTCCGGAGAGTAGGCCCGTACGCCGGAGGGTGGCCGTGGGGACGCCGGCGAACAGGGCCGACATGCCGCCGATCGTGAATCGGGGCACCGTGCCCGAACCCGCGGCGGACCCGGCGGAAGCCGTACCGGATCCGGAGGCGACCTCCAGGCGCCAGGTGCCCGAGTTGGCGGGACGCTGCGGGTCGTCGACCTCGATCGCCACGTCTACCGTCACCCCTGCGGGGAAGCCGCGCTGTCCGACGGCGGCGGGCAGATCGATGAGGCGGTGCATCCAGCGCGCCTGCCTGACCTCGTCGGACTGCCGCTCGCGGAGCATCCACAGAACCGGGTCGTGGGGCGCCACGGGGGCCTTGACCGACGTGGCGATGGACGAGGCGGTGCCGACGAGCGACCACAGGGCGCGCGCCGTGGCCTCGGAGCCTGCGACGAGGTTGTCGACCTCGATGTCCCCGGAGTCCCAGCGGTAGATCACGTACCCGTCGTCGGCCAGGTAGCAGAAGTCGTCATCGTCGCCGAGCCACAGGCGCCACGTGGGCTCGTCCCAGCCGAGCGGGCCGCTGGCGCGGGTGGAGGCGTAGACGCGCTCCAGCACCGCCATGAGTTCCGGCGCGTCGTCCGCGCCCATGCGGCGCAACTTCACGGCCTTCGAAGCGCCGTCCCCGAGGCCGCGCAGCGCCTCAGCGGGCAGGACGGCCGTCAGCAGCGCCCCCGCGTGCTCCCAGCCCAGGCTCCGGTAGATCGGCGTGGTGGCCGGATAGAGCGCGGACGTGACGTGCCCGAGTTCGCCGCACCGGTCGATCACCGCCGACATGAGCGTGCGGCCCACGCCGCGTCCTCGGTCCTCCGGAGCGACGGTCACGCCGGCGATGCCCCCCATGGACAGCGCCCGCCCGTGCCACCACTGGGTGAAGCGGTTGATCCGCGCCGTGCCGGTCAGCCGGGAGCCTTCGAAGGAGCCCAGGTAGGACCCTTCGGGCAGGATCTCGAAGCGTTTGCGCCACGTCTCCACGTCTCCCGGGGAGAGCGGGCCGAAGGCGCGCTTACGGTTGTCGAGCACGGCGTCGAGATCATCGGCCGTCAGGTCGCGAATGTCCACGAACGACAAAACTAGGCCGCCCGCGGCCGCACACGCGACCTGTTTTCCGCCCGGCGCTAGTCCTCGTCCAGCTTCTCCATGATCTCGTCGCTGACGTCGAAGTTGCCCCAGACGTTCTGGACGTCGTCGCTGTCCTCGAGCGCGTCGATGAGGCGGAAGACCTTGCGGGCGCCCTCCTCGTCGAGCGGGACGTTCATCGTGGGCACGAAGCTCGCCTCGGCCGACTCATAGTCGATCCCGGCGTCCTGCAGGGCCTTGCGGACCGGGATGAGGTCGGTCGCCTCGGAGACGACCTCGAAGTTGTCGCCGAGGTCGTTGACCTCCTCCGCCCCCGCGTCCAGGACGGCCATGAGCACGTCGTCCTCGGTCAGCGAGGCCCGCGGGACGATTACGACGCCCTTGCGGTTGAACATGTACGAGACGGAGCCGGGGTCCGCGAGGGAGCCGCCGTTGCGGGTGAGGGCCACCCGGACCTCCGACGCCGCGCGGTTGCGGTTGTCGGTCAGACACTCGATCAGGATGGCGACGCCGCCGGGGGCGTAGCCCTCGTACATGATGGTCTGCCAGTCGGCTCCGCCCGCCTCGAGACCACCGCCGCGCTTACGCGCGCGCTCGATGTTGTCGATGGGGACGGAGTTCTTCCGCGCCTTGGTGATCGCGTCGTACAGGGTCGGGTTGCCGTCCGGATCGGGACCGCCGGTCCTGGCCGCGACCTCGATGTTCTTGATGAGCTTGGCGAAGAGCTTGCCGCGCTTGGAGTCGAGCGCCGCCTTCTTGTGCTTCGTCGTCGCCCATTTGGAGTGGCCGGACATCGCCTAGAGCTCCCTCACCATTTCGACAAAATACGAATGAACCCGCGCATCTCCGGTCAGCTCCGGGTGGAAGGACGTCGCGAGCAGAGGTCCCTGTCGGACCGCGACGATCCTATCCCCAGCTTCGCTCACCGCATCCCCTGGTCGAGCGCGGCCCAGCACGTCGACCTCCGGGCCGACGGACTCGACCCAGGGCGCGCGGATGAAAACGGCTCGCATCGGACCCCGCGCGGCGAAGTCCAGATCGGCCTCGAAGGAGTCGACCTGGCGGCCGAACGCGTTGCGCCGGACGACCATGTCGATGCCGCCCAAAGTCTGCTGCCCCTCGATCCCGCCCTCGATGCGGTCGGCCAGCATGATCATGCCGGCGCAGGAGCCGTAGGCGGGCATGCCCTCCTTGATCCGCAACCGGAGCGGCTCGAGGAGCTCGAAGGCGGTCGCGAGCTTCCACATCGTCGTGGACTCTCCACCCGGTATGACCAGCGCGTCCACCGCGTCGAGCTCTTCCTGGCGGCGGACGGGCGTCGCGCCGGCGCCCGACGCCTCCAACGCGCGGACGTGCTCACGCACGTCGCCCTGGAGGGCGAGCACACCGATCTTCGGCGCAGAGGTCACGGCATTCCCTTCATTCTGTGGCCGATTCAGCGTATGACCACGCGGGGTCGCGCCCCAAACCGGCGACTTTCGCGGGTCGTCAGCCGCGGCCGAGCTTGGCCAGCGCGGGCAGGGCCGCGCTGATGGCGCGACGCTCGTCCGCGTTGAGCCGGTCCAGCTGCCGGGTCAGGTAGGCGATCCTCGCGTGCCGTACGGCATGCAGGCGGGACCGGCCCTCGCTGGTCAGCTCGACCGTGCGGACGCGGGCGTCGGAGGCGTCCGTGCCCCGGGCGACCAGGCCCGCGTCCTCGAGCCGGTTGATCTGGACGGTCATGGTGGGCAGCTGCACGCCGTGCTCCTCGGCCAGCTCGGACATGCGCCGTGGAGGGCCTTCGAGGGAACCGAGGACGGAGTACTGCTGGGCGGTCACCGGCTGTCCCGCCGTCGTGCGGCGGAGCAGCATCACGAGGTGACGCAACTCGCGCGACAGGCTCCCCGCCAACTGTCCCGTGTCGTCCGTCGTCACACCCCAGACCCTAGCCCAGCTCCCCCACCTCAGCGGTGATCACGCGGCCCTGCGGTGATCATGCACGGGAGATCCGTGCATGATCACACCCAGGGTGCGTTCACCAGCCGCGCTCGGCCAGGCGGTGCGGGACGGGGATGTCGTCCACGTTGATGCCCACCATGGGCTCGCCGAGGCCCCGCGAGACCTTCGCGATGACATCGGGGTCGTCGAAGAACGTGGTGGCCTTCACGATCGCCGCCGCCCGCTTGGCCGGGTCGCCCGACTTGAAGATGCCGGAGCCGACGAAGACGCCCTCCGCGCCGAGCTGCATCATCATCGCGGCGTCCGCCGGCGTCGCGATCCCGCCGGCGGTGAACAGCACGACCGGCAGCTTGCCGGCCTTGGCCACCTCGGCGACCAGCTCGTACGGCGCCTGCAGCTCCTTGGCCGCGACGTAGAGCTCGTCCTCGGGCAGGGAGCTCAGCCGCTTGAGCTCGCCGCGGATCTGCCGCATGTGGGTGGTCGCGTTGGAGACGTCGCCGGTGCCCGCCTCACCCTTGGACCGGATCATCGCGGCACCCTCGGTGATGCGGCGCAGGGCCTCTCCGAGGTTCGTCGCGCCACACACGAAGGGCACCGTGAACTGCCACTTGTCGATGTGGTTGGTGTAGTCGGCGGGCGTCAGGACCTCGGACTCGTCGACGTAGTCGACCCCGAGCGCCTGGAGCACCTGGGCCTCGACGAAGTGGCCGATCCGCGCCTTGGCCATCACCGGGATCGACACCGCGCCGATGATGCCCTCGATCATGTCGGGGTCGCTCATCCGCGACACGCCGCCCTGGGCGCGGATGTCGGCGGGCACGCGCTCGAGCGCCATGACCGCCACCGCTCCGGCGTCCTCAGCGATCTTGGCCTGCTCGGGGGTGACGACATCCATGATGACCCCGCCCTTGAGCATCTCCGCCATTCCGCGCTTCACGCGGGCGGTACCGACGGCGGACTCGTTGACTTCGGGGGTGCTGCTGGACACGGTGCTACCTCACGTCGGCGGGCCTACGATTGTCACCTCCATCGTAGGTCCTGGCCGGTCCATCCCCTTACGTTCCACTCTGTCAGGTTTGATCGCGAACTTTGTACCAGTTGCACGATCACGGGGAGACCGGCTTCTTCGACGCCAGCACGACCCACACCTGCCCCCGGGAGAACGGCATCGGCTCGCCGTCGGCCGTCGTGTAGGTGGTGCCCCCCTCCTCCGAGGACCGCGACCACGACACGTCGTACGCCTTGCCGTCCCGCAACACGACGCCCTTGCCCTTGCCCACCGTGTGAACGAGGGGCGTGTAGCTGCCGTGGAAGTCGTGGAACTGCGAGCGGTCGGTCTTGACCCACTGGACCACGATCGTGGGCGCGCCCTGCTGGCCGCCCTCCGCCGCCATGTCCTTGGCCCCGTCCTGCGCGATGAGCCACCGCTTCTGCGACGCCGACCAGGTGAACGTGAACCGGGCCGCCGGATACTTCACGCTGAAGGACTTCTTGGCGGTCCCCCCCTCGGGGGCCTCGTCGGAGAACGTGAAGCCGACATCCTGCGCCTTGCTCGCCTTCGACGCCTTGGCCAGCAGCTTCTTCGGGCTCGCGAAGAGGTTGTACGGCGCGACCCGGCCCGACACGCGCGAGTAGGCCGAGGGCACGGCGCTGTCGGAGACGTCGTAGAGCGACGCCTGCTGGACGAAGGGGATCATCCTGGTCTGCACGCCGGAGTAGCCGAGCGCGGGCTTGCCGAACATCGGCAGGATGTGCAGGTCGGAGATGCGTGCGCTGCGGACCGGGCCCACCTGCGCGGGAAGCTTCGACGAGAAGATCGCCATCAGCCGGGTCAGGCCGCCCTCCACCTGCTCGACGTAGACGATGTCGGCGCTGCGCAGCCCCATCTGCGGCTTCCCCGCAGGCGTGTTCTCGATCTTCACCGCGAGCACCGGCTTGAGCGCGGAGCCTTCACGCCCGGTGAACGGATGCTCGGACGGCGGCGTGGGGGATGGAGACGGAGACGGCGACGAGGTCGCCGCCAGCGGCTGTTTGGCGGGCTCGTCGTCCGACGAACACCCCGCTCCCGCCAGTACTACCCCCAGGGCAAGGGTGAAGCCCGTCACTGCCCGCATTGTTCAGCACCTCCCGTGGGGACCCCGTGAGCAGGCAGAACATGCCCACCTCACGCGGCCCTCATGCCATGAAACGGCATGAGCTTACCGGCGGGCGGCCTAATGTCCCCATACATAAGGTCAAAACGGACTACTCAGCGGCCAGTGACTCCGGCGGAGCGTCGTCGATCTCGAAGAACTGGGGGTAGTCCGTGTGCCCCGCGAGCCTGAGCGTGCGCGCCAGCCAGCGGCGCTGTGCCGTACGGGTGACCGCGACGGCGTTGTTGAAGAAGCGGCGGGAGTAGACGACCTTCGCCACCGCCGTGTCGAGCTCCTTCATCAGCGCGGGGCCTTCCGGGTGCTCGCCGAGCTTCTCGCCGAACCGGTCCTGGTCGACGACCGCCCTGAGGGTCCTGGACAGGTCGCTCTCGGCGTGTTCGCGCTCCTCCGGTCCTGACGTACGGGCCTCGTGGGCGGCCGCGGCGAGCACCAGCGAGGTCGCGGGGTCGAGGATCCGCGAGCCGGCGAGCTCGAGGCCGACGGCGGCGCGGCGCAGCAGCGCGGCGTCGAGCGCGGCCTGCGCGGCCTCCAGCCTGATGTGCAGGCGGTCGAGCCGGCCCGCCCGCCACGAGACGTAGACGCTGGCCAGGACCACGAGCACCCCGATGACGAGGATCAGTGTGATCGTCACGCCACGTCCTCCACGACCCCCGCGTCCGCCGCGACGGTCTCGTAGACGCGCAGGACGTCCCGGGCGACGGTGGACCAGTCGTACTTGCGGACGGCGTGACGGGCCTCGTCGGAGAGTTTGGCCCGGCGGCCTGGGTCGTCGAGGAGACGCGCCGCCTCCTCGGCGAGCGCCGTGGCGTCACCCGTGGTGAACAGCGCCCCCGCCTGCCCGCCGCCGAGCACCCGGCGGAACGCGGGGATGTCGCTGGCCAGAATCGGCGCTCCGGCGGACATGGCCTCGGTCAGGACGATGCCGAAGCTCTCACCGCCCAGGTTGGGAGCGCAGAAGATGTCGACCGAGTGGTAGGCGCGGACCTTGTCCGCCTCGCTCACCATGCCGAGCAGCCCGACGCGGTCCCGGTACTGCCTGGGCACCCGGTCGAGCACGTCGTCGTGGTCACCGGGCCCGGCGATCAACAGCCGCAGCCCCGGCCGTTCCGGGGCGAGCAGCGAGAACGCCTCGAGCAACACCGGCAGGCCCTTGCGCGGCTCGTCCATCCGGCCGAGGAATCCGATCACCTGGCCGTCGGGCCCCCAGCCGGGAAGCGGGGTCGCCTCGGCGTACCTGCTCACGGTGACCCCGTTGGGGATCAGCACGGCGTCACCGCCGAGATGCTCCACGAGGGTCCTGCGGGCCGCGTCGGAGACGGCGATCCTGGCGTTGATCTTCTCCAGGGCGCTCTGCAACATCGGCGCGGCCACCGACATGGCCCGCGAGCGTTCGTACGACGCGTGGAACGTGGCCACCATCGGCCCGCGGGCCACCCAGCAGGCCAGCACCCCGAGGGACGGTACGGCGGGCTCGTGCACGTGCAGCACGTCGAACCCGCCCTCTCTGATCCACTTGCGCACCCGGTTGGCCGACAGGAAGCCGAAGGCCAGCCGGGCCACCGACCCGTTGTACGGCACGGGCACGGCACGGCCGGCGGAGGTGACGTACGACGGCAGCGGAGCGTCGTCGGCCGCAGGAGTGATCACGGACACGTCGTGACCGTCGGCGATGAGCGCCTCGGCGAGATCGCGGATGTGCGCCTGGACGCCTCCCGGGACGTCCCAGGTGTACGGACAGACGATGCCGATCTTCACGGCGCTCCCACAGGCCGGGGCTCCAGGTCGTCGAGCCAGAGACGCTGGAGCATGTGCCAGTCCTCGGGGTGCTCGGCGATGCCCTTCTCGAAGACCGACGCGAGGCTCTGCGTCATCGCGACGACCTTCTCCTGCCTGCTCCCCTCAACCGGCACCGGGATCTCCTCATATATGCGGATGCCCCAGCCCTTGCCCTCGAACCACAGAACGGCGGGCAGCAACGCGGCCCCCGTCTGGACCGCGAGGAGCGCCGGCCCGGCGACCATGCGGGTCCTCGCACCGAAGAAGTCGACCTCCACCCCTGAGGCGGTCAGGTCGCGCTCGGCGGGCAGGCACACGGCGCGGCCTTCGCGCAGTCGTTTGGCCAGCGTCCCGAAGGCCATCGCGCTGCCGCCGCCCTTGCTCGTGAGGGGCAGGACCTCCATGCCGAGGCTCTGCCGGTAGGCGAAGAACCGTTCGTAGAGCGACTCGGGCCGCAGTCGCTCCATGACGGTGGTGAAGGGATATCCCTTGTGCGCCAGCCACGCGCCGGCGAGATCCCAGTTCCCCATGTGGGGCAGGGCGATCACCGCCCCGCGGCCCTTGTCGACGTTGTCGAAGATGAAATGCCCGTCGACGTCCCGCGTCTCGGAGAGGATCCGGTCCCGGTCCATCGAGGGAAGGCGGAACGCCTCCATCCAGTACCGGAAGTACGACCGCATCCCGGCGCGGCTCAGCTCGCGGACGGCCGGATCGGAGGCGGCGCCGCCCACGACCCGGGCCAGGTTGGACTCCAGGCGGCGTACCGACGTGCCCTGCCTGCGCCACAGGTGGTCGGCCAGCACGCGGAAGAACCACGCGGCGACCCTCTCGGGCACCCGGCGGACGATGACCCAGCCCACCGAGTAGGCCGCCGCCACGAGACGGTCCCCCAGCGGCACCCGATCGGGTGGGGTGCCGGCCGCGTCCTTCATCTGACCACCGCCTGTCGGTACACGTGGATCATGCGCTGGACGACCGTGAAGGCGCTCGCCGCCGCGAGCAGCCAGAGCCCGATCGCCAGGACGTACGGCACGCCAAGCCCGGACAGTCCGGCTCCGACCAGCGCGACCACCAGTCGCTCCGTCCGCTCGGCGATGCCCACGTTCGCGGTCATCCCCAGGCCCTCTGCCCTCGCCTTGGCGTAGGACACCAATGCTCCCGCGACGAGGCAGAACAGCGCGACACCCGCGAGGACGATCTCCGGATCGTCCTTGAGGACGAAGTAGAGGATGAGACCGGAGAAGACGGAGGCGTCAGCGAGACGGTCGAGCGTGGAGTCCAGGAAGGCACCCCACACGCTGCCCTTGCCCGTCATCCTGGCGAGCACGCCGTCCAGCGCGTCCGCGAACACGAAGACGGTGATCACGACGGTGCCCAGGAACAGCTGCCCCCGGGGGAAGAAGAACAGCGCCGAGGCCACCACGCCGAAGGTTCCGACCAGAGTGATGGTGTCGGGCGAGATGCCCACCCGGGCGAGGGTTCTGCCCAGCGGGGTCATGACGCGGGTGACGGCGGGGCGCAGGATGCTCAACATGGCCGTCCGATCGTAGGCCATGAACACCTCGGCGAGCTCGCGAGGACATTCCGCCGAAAAGTCTTGTGATCCTCCCCACATGGGTAAAGGGTGAAGAACACGCGCCTGAGAGGCCGCGAGGAGATGACGTGCGGTGAAACATCACGTCGGCTCCCCCGCGCGCCCCGCGAGGGCGGGGCCATCGGCGCGGACAGCGACGGCACGAGCGGCCGGCGCGGGGAGCGTGCGACGCGCCCATCCCGACCGCTCTGAGACGCGGGAGGCGATGTGGCCGAAAGATCTACCGGCGCTACAACAGGAGCCGCGGGCAGAGCACCCGCGGCCGATCGGCCGGACATGGTGCGCAATGTCGTGTTGGTCGGCCACTCTGGAGCCGGCAAGACCACCCTGATCGAGGCACTGCTCCTGGCGACGGGCACGGTCCCGCGCACCGGCAGGGTCGAGGACGGCACCACGGTCTGCGACTTCGACGAGGTGGAGGTGCGCCAGCAGCGCTCCGTCAACCTGTGCGTCGCTCCCGTCGTGTACAACGGAATCAAGATCAACTTCCTGGACACCCCCGGTTACGCGGACTTCGTCGGCGACCTGCGCGCGGGCCTGCGCGCGGCGGACGCGGCGCTGTTCGTCGTCTCGGCCGCGGAAGGCGTCGACGGCCTCACCCGGATGCTCTGGGAGGAGTGCGGGCTGGTCGGCATGCCCCGCGCGGTGGTCATCACGAAGATCGACCACCCGCGTGCCGACTTCGACGAGGTCCTCACGAGCTGTCAGGAGGCCTTCGGCGACGGCGTCGCCCCCCTCTATCTTCCCGTGGACGGCATCGGCCTGCTCGGGCTGCTGTCCCAGCGGTTCTTCGAATACGGCGCCGACGGCCGTACGGAGCGGGAACCGGACCCCGGCCAGCTCGAGCTGATCGAGCAGTACCGGGGCGACCTCATCGAGGGGATCATCCAGGAGAGCGAGGACGAGTCCCTGATGGACCGTTACCTCTCCGGTGAGGAGATCGACACCAAGGTCCTCATCGACGACCTGGAGAAGGCCGTCGCGCGGGCGAGCTTCCACCCGGTGCTGGCCGCGGCGCCGGGCGTCGGCATGCAGGAGATCCTGGAGATCGTCACCCAGGGCTTCCCCTCGCCGCTCGAGCACCCGCTTCCGGAGGTCACGACGACCGGCGGGAAACCGGTGACGCACGTGACGGCCGATCCCGACGGGCCCCTGGTGGCCGAGGTCGTCAAGACGACGAGCGACCCGTACGTGGGGCGGATCAGCCTGGTGCGGGTCTTCTCCGGGACCCTCCACCCCGACATGGTCGTCCACGTGTCCGGGCACGGAATGGCGGACCGGGGACACGAGGACCATGACGTGGACGAGCGGATCGGCAGCCTCTCCTCGCCTCTCGGCAAGAACCAGCGCCCGCTCGGCAAGTGCGTGGCCGGCGACATCTGCGCGATCGCGAAGCTGTCGCGCGCGGAGACCGGCGACACGCTGTCGGACAAGGACGACCCGCTGCTCATGACCGCGTGGGCCATGCCCGACCCGTTGCTGCCCGTCGCGATCCGGGCCAGGTCGAAGGCGGACGAGGACAAGCTGAGCCAGGCGCTCGCCCGTCTCGTGGCCGAGGACCCGACGCTGCGGCTGGAGAACAACGCCGAGACCCGCCAGCTCGTGCTCTGGTGCATGGGTGAGGCCCATGCCGACGTCCTCCTCGACCGGCTGGCCAAGCGGCACGGCGTCGAGGTGGAGAAGGTCGAACTGCGGGTCCCGCTGCGGGAGACGTTCGGCGGGAAGGTCCAGGCCACCGGGCGCAACGTCAAGCAGACCGGAGGCCACGGGCAGTACGCCATCTGCCACCTCGAGATCGAACCGCTGCCGTCGGGCGGCGGGCTCGAGTTCGTCGACAAGATCGTGGGCGGTGTGGTGCCGCGCCAGTTCATCCCGTCGGTGGAGAAGGGCGTGCGGGCACAGATGGAGCGCGGGGTCGTCGCCGGGTACCCGATGGTCGACATCCGCGTCACCCTCTACGACGGCAAGGCGCACTCGGTCGACTCCTCCGACATGGCCTTCCAGATCGCGGCGCAACTGGCCCTGAAGGAGGCCGCGGCGAAGGTGCCGACGCTGCTGCTCGAGCCGGTCGACCAGGTGTCCATCCTGGTGCCCGACGAGTTCGTCGGGGCCGTCATGTCGGACCTGTCGTCGCGGCGCGGCAGGGTGCTCGGCACCGAGCCCGTGGGCACCGGGCGCACCCTGGTCAAGGCGGAGGTGCCGGAACTGGAGATCACCCGGTACGCCATCGACCTGCGGTCCATGTCGCACGGCACCGGGACGTTCCACCGCGGCTTCCTGCGGTACGAGCCCCTCCCCTCGCACCTCGCCCAGAAGGTCACGGCGGACTCCGCCTAGCGGCGGAGTCCGGGCCTTCCGGATCCGAACGGAGCGAGTCTTGATTCGTCGGACACGGGCCGACGATCACCGGGTGTTTCCCCGGGAGCCGGAGTTTCGCATGGCCGGCGCCCGGGGAACTCCCTGACGTGCGTCTTGCTTTATCACATCAGCAACTTGAGATGACTTTCTTTTCTTCGGAGAAACCATCGATTTGCCGATGCCAGACTGAAGGCGGTATGCATCGGGAATCGGGGAGGTCATCTCGTGACTGAGCGGAGACGGGTCAGCCGGCCGTTGATCGCCGGCGTGGTCGCCGCGGCCGCAGCCATGGGAGTCGCGTACGCCTTCGGACCGGGTGCCCGGGCCGAGCGGGTCGAGCAGGCGGCTGCCATGCGGACGCAGCTGACGGCGCGGGACGATGCCGCGCGCACCGTGTCACGCTCCGCGACTCCCCGCTCCACCGCGGCGGGATCCGGAGAGACGATGGCCGCGCCCGCGACGACCGCCTCCTGCACGACCAGCGCCCGCTACGCCAAGAGGCAACTGCGCGGCATCTGGATCGCCTCGGTGCACAATCTCGACTGGCCCTCCCGCGCCGGTCTGACCCCCGCCCAGCAGCGGGCCGAGTACGTCAAGCTCCTCGATCTCGCGGCCGGGCTCCGGTTCAACGCCGTCTTCCTGCAGGTACGGCCGGCGTCGGACGCCCTGTACAAGTCGTCGCTCGAGCCGTGGTCCCAGTACCTGACCGGAACCGCGGGCAAGAACCCCGGCTGGGATCCGCTGCCCTTCCTCATCCAGGAGGCGCACAAGCGCGGGATGGAGTTCCACGCGTGGTTCAACCCCTACCGCGCCGGTGACACCACCGACCTGTCGAAGCTTCCGGCCAACCACCCGGCGCGCCTGCACCCCGACTGGGTGGTCAAGCACGAGGGCAAGCTGTACTACAACCCCGGGCTCCCCCAGGTCCGCGACTGGGTCACCAAGGTCGTGAAGGACGTGACCCACCGCTACGACGTGGACGGCATCCACTTCGACGACTACTTCTATCCGTATCCGGGCCAGGGGACGCCGTTCGCCGACTCCGCCGCCTTCAAGAAGTACGGCAAGGGCATGAAACTGGCCGACTGGCGGCGGGACAACGTGAACAGGCTGATCGCCCAGGTGTCGAAGGCCGTTCACACGGACAAGCCGTACGTGAAATTCGGCGTCAGCCCATTCGGCATCTGGCGGAACAAATCCGAAGTCGCGTCCGGCTCCAACACAAAGGGCATGTCCGCATATAGCCAGATTTATGCGGATGCCAAGGCGTGGATCAAGGCGCGTTCGGTGGACTACCTGATCCCGCAGATCTACTGGCCGCGGGGATATGCGATCGCCGACTACAACGTCCTGGTGCCCTGGTGGGCGAACGCCGTGAAGGGCACCGGCGTCGACCTCTACATCGGCCAGGCGCTCTACCAGGTGGGCACCAAGACGATCCCGGCCTGGTCCAAGCCCGGCGAACTGCCCTCGCACCTGGCCGTCAACCAGAAGTATCCCGAGGTCAAGGGTGACGTGTTCTTCAACGCGTCCAAGCTCCGCGCGAACCCCCTGTCCGTCATGGACCGCATCGCGGCGAACTACTACACGAGGCCGGCCCTGGTTCCCCTGATCAAGGGGATGCCCGCCAAGGCGCCCACCGCCCCGAGCGGGCTGAAGTACGGCGGCGGGACGCTCGCGTGGGCCGCCCAGTCCGGCGCCCGCGCCTACGGCGTGTACCGGGCGGCCGCCGCCGGCGCCTGCGCCACGGCGGACGGCCGCAACCTCGTCGCCGTCGTGCCGGCCACGTCCGCGCCCAAGTACGCGGGCAAGCTCACCGGGACGTACTACGTGACCGCCCTCGACCGCCTCGGCAACGAAAGCCTCCCCACCCGCCTCACCGTCCGTTAACCCCTCCCGCGTGCCCCCCCTCCCGCGTACACCCCCTCCCGCGTACACCCCCCGCGTGATCATGCACAGTTTCGTGCACCCCCCGCCCGACCTCGCCCCCCTCTGGGTGTGATCATGCACAACGTCGCGGAATGCCCCTCCGACCTGCCCAACCACCATTCGTGATCATGCGTGGATTCGCCCAGAGGCCCTGCGAACAGGGAAAACGCCGCCTGTGATCATGCAGAATCCGACTCGCTAGCGCCGCTCACCAGTCACACCAGCCGCCGCGATTGCATGATCACGGATGGCATCGGAGCAGCTCAAGGCGCCCCTCTCCGAGAATGCGCATGATCACGGCGAGGGTCTCCGCTGGTCGAACGAGTGATCCCCGAACCTGTGCATGATCACGGCCAGAATCGGGGCAGGTGGCGGGCACACTGCCCGAATCTGTGCATGATCACCACCAGCGGTGGCGCAGGCCAGATCGCCTTCATGTGAACTTGAGCATGATCACGCCCGAGGGGTGGGCTGGTCCGATAGCGTAAGCGCGAATGTGTGCATGATCACTCCCGAGGAGGGGTCGACCGTGAGGCGTCGGCTGATCGCGATAGTTGTGGGGGCGCTGTTCTGCGTCTTCGCTCCCACAGGTGCGGCCATGGCTCAAGTCCAGGCCCCACAGGACGGTCAGGTGGTCCTGATCGGCGTCCCCGGCCTGATGTGGAGCGACGTCAACCCTGACGACACTCCGAACCTCTGGAAGCTGGCCGGATCGAGCGCCCTCGGCTCCCTTTCCGTACGGACCGTCGGCAACATCACCTGCCCGTACGACGGCTGGCTCACGGTTTCGGCCGGAGTCCGGTCGGCCGTCGGGGCCAGATGCGGCATGCCGCCCACCCCGGAGCGTCAGGGCGAAGGCGCCGTCGTACCCGAGTTCAACTGGTTGTGGGACGTACGCGACCAGCAGAACGCGGGCACCCTCGGCCAGGCCGTCCACGACGCGCGGCAGTGCACGATGGCGGTCGGCCCCGGAGCCGCGCTCGCCCTCGCCGACCGGCAGGGCAAGGTCGACGTGTACGCCGACACCCCGGCGCAGGTGGCCGACTGGACCCGCTGCCGGGTCGTCGCGATCGACGCCGGCGATCTGATCACGCCGTACATCGAGAACGACAAGGTCACCACGGCGGTCGAGAAGCTGAGCCCGGAGGCCCGCCGCGCGGCGGTGCGGGCGGCGGACGCGAAGCTGGCGCCCGCGCTCCTTCACCTCGCCACCAGCACCGTCCTGGTGGCCGGGCTCTCCGACCACGGGCCGGTTCCCCATCTGCGGGCGGCCATGATGTTCACGCCGGGTCCCAAGGGCCCGCAGGCCTCCTTCGATCTCGGCAGCCGGTCGACCCACCGGGACGACATGGTGATCCTTCCGGACTTCACCTCCACGATCCTCGCGCACGTCACCGACGCGCCTCCGGCCACCATCGTGGGGACGGCGATGGAGGCTCACGCCGCCGGATCGGGATCGGTCGCCGAGCAGGCCGACGCCCTGAAGGTGGGCGACGTGGCCGGGCAGACGATCAGGAACAACACCGGGGTGTTCTTCACCGCGCTGGCCGTGCTGCAGGTGGTCTTCTACATCACGGCGTTCCTGCTGATGCGCCGCCGGGACGGTCTGCGCGGCGTTCGGATCGCGGCCATCACGCTCGCCTCGATCCCCGTCTCGACCTACCTGGTCAACCTCTTCCCCTGGGCCCGTGCCCCGCTGCCGACGCTCACGCTGTTCTGCGCGATCGTGGTGGCGGCGGTCGTCCTGAGCGCGGTCGCCCTCCTGGGACCGTGGCGCCGCACCCTGCTCGGACCGCCGACCGTGATCGCGGGGGTGACGGCGGTGGTGCTGCTCGGCGACCTGCTGACCGGGACGACCCTGCAGCTCAACGGCATGATGGGCTACACCGGGGTGGTCGGGGCCCGCTACTACGGCCTCGGGAACATCCCGTTCGCCCTGCTCGCGACGGCCGTCCTGCTCGTCACGACGGCGGTCGCCGACAGGCTGGTCCGCTCGGGCCGCAGGACGCTCGCCGTCGGCCTGGTCGCCGGTCTGGGCGGTTTCGCGATGTTGCTGGACGGCTGGCCGGGCGTCGGCAGCGACTTCGGCGGCGTCATCGCGTTCGTGCCGGGCATCGCGGTGGCGGCGCTGATCGTGGCGGGCAAGCGCGTGTCGATCGTCAAGCTCGGCGCCTTCTGCGTCGCGGGCGGTGTGCTCGTCATGGGCATCGCCTACCTCGACTATCTCCGCCCGCCCGCCGACCAGACGCACCTCGGGCGGTTCGTCGGGCAGGTCTTCGACGGCACCTTCCTTCCCGTGATCTCACGCAAGCTCGGCGCGATGTTGCACACGCTGATCAACCCGAACCTGATGCCCGTGGTGATCGCCGCGTTCGCGTTCCTCGTCTTCGCGCTGCTGCGCCCCGGCAAGGCGAGCGCGGGCGTGCTGCCGCTGGCGTTCGAGCGGGCACCCACACTCAGGGCCGGCCTGCTCGGCGCCCTCGTCAGCGGCGTGGTGGGCATGCTGGTCAACGACTCGGGCGCCGCCGTCCTGTCGATGGCGCTCGCGCTCGCCGTC
Organism: Planotetraspora kaengkrachanensis; assembly: GCF_016862895.1. Classification (GTDB taxonomy): domain Bacteria; phylum Actinomycetota; class Actinomycetes; order Streptosporangiales; family Streptosporangiaceae; genus Planotetraspora; species Planotetraspora kaengkrachanensis. Next base: position 73,640 of record NZ_BONV01000048.1, read on the forward strand.
CCGCTCGTCCTCAGCGCGGGCATCCGCGCGCTGGAGCCGGACGGCGAGCCGGGGCCGGTCCCCGCCCCGAGGGTCGAGCACGATCCCGCGGGCCAGCCCGCCTAGGCCGGAGCGGGGCGTTCCCGCCCGGGCCGGTCGGGAACGCCCTAGGACACGGGCCAGGCGTCCGCGAGCAGCGCGCGGGTGTCCCGCAGGAGCTGCGGCAGCACCTTGGTGTGCCCGACCACGGGCATGAAGTTGGTGTCGCCGCCCCACCGGGGCACCACGTGCTGGTGGAGGTGGGCGGCGATGCCCGCGCCGGCGACCCCGCCGAGGTTGATGCCGATGTTGAATCCCTGGGCTCCGCTCGCCTTCCGCAGCGCGAGCGTCGATCGCTTGGTGAACTCGGCCAGTTCGGCGGTCTCCGGCTCGTCCAGGTCGGCGTAGTCGGCCACGTGGCGGTATGGCACGACCATCAGGTGGCCGGAGTTGTACGGGTACAGGTTGAGTACGGCGTAGACGGCGGAACCACGCGCGACGATCAGGCCGTCCTCGTCAGACAGCTTGGGGATCTCGCAGAACGGGCATCCGTCGTCCTCACCCGACCCGCTCGGCTTGTTCTCGCCCTTGATGTACGCCATGCGATGCGGGGTCCAGAGGCGCTGGAAGTTGTCCGGAGACCCTGCGCCGGCCTGCTCGATGGGCTCTGAACTCACAGCCGCCCACTCCCCTCGTTCCTCCGTGCCTGCCGCATGTGAAGCAGCATATGACTCCTGCGGATCTCTCCTACGCGGGCTCGGCATTGTTCGGGACAAACCAATCGATCTTCGGGCAGAATTCACGTGCTGCGCGGAGCACGCGGGGCCGTAATCGAGGAGTTGGACAATGACCGACGTCGCAGTCGAGCAGGGCCAGGATCACGCCGACGATCAGCACGACGAGTTCGGCCACGAGGGCGAGGAGGCGGCGGAGGCCACGCCCGCCGAGGCCCCCAGCCAGGGTGGCGGTTTCACCCTGCCGGAGCCGGGGAGCGTCTCCGGGATCTCCGACGGCTTCAACGTGGCCGTCCAGGGCAGGATCAAGGTGGCGGACGAGGTCGTCGAGAAGGTCGCGGCGCTCGCCGCTTTGGAGATCGCCGGCGTGGCGGACCTCGGAGGCGACCTCGAGCGCGCCTTCGAGAGCGTCCGTGACCGCATCGGACTGGGCGCCAAGCGCGCCAACCAGGGTGTCCGGGCCCAGATCATCAACCAGCAGGTGACCGTCGACATCACCATCGTGATCGAGTACGGCTACATCGTGATGGAGGTCGCCACCGACGTGCGGGCCAACGTGGCCAGGTCGGTCAGCCACATGCTCGGCATGCGGGTCACCGAGGTCAACGTGACCGTGGACGACGTGCGCCTGCCCGGCGAGGGCAGCGACAAGCCCGCCGAGCCCGAGGACCAGAGCTTCTAGGAGAACCCGCCGAGGGTCTTCTGACACGACAGCGGCCTGCGCCCCACCTGATGGGACGCAGGCCGCTGTGTCGTTTCCGTCAGACCTGGACGCGCCGCTCGACCGCGTCGACGATCTCGCCGATGGCCTCCTCGATCGGCACCCCGTTCTTCTGCTCGCCGTTGCGGTAGCGGAAGGACACCGCGCCCGCGGCGACGTCCTCGTCACCGGCGAGCAGCATGAACGGCACCTTCGCCTTCTGCGCGTTGCGGATCTTCTTCTGCATCCGGTCGTCGGCCACGTCGACCTCCACCCGGATCCCCCGCTCCCGCAGCCGCTTGGCCACGTCCTGCAGGTACGGCGCGTGGGCGTCGGCGATCGGGATGCCGACGACCTGCACCGGGGCGAGCCAGGGAGGGAAGGCGCCCGCGTAGTGCTCCACCAGGACGCCGAAGAACCGCTCGACCGATCCGAACAGCGCCCGGTGGATCATCACCGGCTGCTGGCGTGAGCCGTCCGCCGACTGGTACTCGAGCTCGAACAGCTCGGGCAGGTTGAAGTCGAGCTGGATGGTCGACATCTGCCAGGTACGACCGATGGCGTCGCGCGCCTGAACCGAGATCTTGGGCCCGTAGAAGGCGGCGCCGCCCGGGTCGAGCACCAGCTCGAGGTTCTCCGACTCGGCCACCTCGCGCAGGGTCTCGGTGGCCTCGTCCCACGCCTCGTCGGAGCCGACGAACTTCACCGGGTCCTTGGTGGACAGCTCGAGGTAGAAGTCCTCGAGCCCGTAGTCGCGGAGCAGGTCGAGCACGAAGCGCAGCAGCGACTTCAGTTCGTCGCGCATCTGGTCGCGGGTGCAGTAGATGTGCGCGTCGTCCTGGGTGAGGCCGCGCACCCGGGTGAGCCCGTGGATCACGCCGGACTTCTCGTAGCGGTACACGGTGCCGAACTCGAACAGCCGTAGCGGCAGCTCACGGTAGGACCGCCCGCGCGCACGGAAGATCAGGTTGTGCATCGGGCAGTTCATCGGCTTCAGGTAGTACCGCGCGCCCTCGAGCTCCATGGGCGGGAACATGCCGTCGGCGTACCAGTCCAGGTGGCCCGAGACCTTGTAGAGGTGCTCCTTGGTGATGTGCGGCGTGTTCACGAAGGAGTAGCCGGACTCCTCGTGCCTGCGGCGCGAGTAGTCCTCCATGATCCGGCGGATCACGCCGCCCTTGGGGTGGAAGACCGGCAGGCCGGAGCCCAGCTCGTCCGGGAAGGAGAACAGGTCGAGCTCGGCGCCCAGCTTGCGGTGGTCGCGCTTCTCGGCCTCCTCCAGCAGGCGCAGGTACTCGTCCTGCTTCTCGCGGGACTCCCACGCGGTGCCGTAGATGCGCTGGAGCTGCGGGTTCTTCTCGCTGCCCCGCCAGTAGGCGCCGCCCGACCGCATGAGCTTGAACGCCGGGATGACCCGGGTGGTGGGCAGGTGCGGGCCCCGGCACAGGTCCTTCCAGCGCAACTCGCCCGACTTGGGGTCGAGGTTGTCGTAGATGGTCAGCTCCCCGCCGCCCACCTCGACGTCGGCGCCGTCGTCGGAGCCGGCCGCGCCGCCCTTGAGCCCGATGAGCTCCAGCTTGTACGGCTCGGCCGCCAGCTCCTGGCGGGCGTCGTAGTCGGAGACCGGCCTCCTGCTGAAGGTCTGCCCCTGCTTGACGATCTCGCGCATGCGCTTCTCGATGCGCTTGAGGTCGTCGGGGGTGAACGGGTCCTTGACGTCGAAGTCGTAGTAGAAGCCGTTCTCCACGGGCGGGCCGATGCCGAGCCGGGCCTCCGGGAAGATCTCCTGTACGGCCTGGGCCATCACGTGGGCGGTGGAGTGACGCAGGATCGCGCGGCCGTCGGCGCTGTCGATCGCGACCGGCTCGACGACGTCGCCCTCCGACACCTCGGCCGCCAGGTCGCGCAGGTCGCCGTTGATCCTCGCCGCGATCACGGTTCTGCCGTCGGCGCCCAGGGCCTCGCCCGCCGTCGTCCCCGCCGCCACCACACGCTCGGCTCCGGCGAGGGTGATGCGTATTTCGAGGACGGCAGACACGGTGGCTCCTTGCGTACGAATGCTGCGGAACTGATGGGATGGAGGCGCCGCGGGACCGGCCGTGCCTCGACGGCCGGGCGGGGTGCCTCCCGCATCCGATGCTACCGGTGCCCCCACCCCGATTTCGCTTGGTTACTCCCGCGTGGCGAGGGTCGCGAGTTCCTCGAGTGATCCGGCGAAGGCGTCTCGGTTGACCGGGCTGTTGGCGTACTGGTGCAAAGTCCAGTTCGTCCAGGGCGCCGGGACCACGGGCCGCCCGATCGGCCGGTCGGGGGCGACGATCCACAGCGGCCACTCCCCCAGGCCCTCGCAGTTGCCCGCGGCGGCGAAGTGACGCAGCGTGCGGATGATCGGCCGGACGCCCGCCAGGCGGCGCACCTCGTCGCACAGCCGCCGGGCGAAGGCGGCCACCTCGGCGGGCGCGAGCCCGTCGGAGACGCGCAGGTCGACCGCGAGCGGGCCGGCTCCCGTGTGGCCGACGAAATGGGCGGCCTGGGCGAGGGGATCACCCTGCGGCCGGGCCACGTGGTAGGCGCCCGTCAGCACGCCCGCCGCGTCCATGGCGGCCCGGTGGCCCGCGTAGGCCGTGTCGACGCCGTGGTCGCCCTCGGTGGCCCGGGCGAAGCCGAACAGGGCGCCGTCCCACGTCACGGACGGCCGCCACTCGGACACGTCGATGCCCTCGATCACCATATGACCCTATTGACGCGGTGATCGGGCCGCGAGTCCTTTCCCGGAAACCACGCGCTCTCCCGGGGTTCAGTAGGGCCACGTCCACTCGCGGATCTCGACGGGGTCCTCTCCGTGCTCCCTTGTGTGGAGCCTGCAGTGGAGACGCAGGTCGGCCATGTGCTGGCGCAGATGCGCCTGCCGTCCGCCGAGCCCAGGAAGCCGGTCGATGACGTCCATCACCAGGTGGTAGCGGTCGATGTCGTTCATCATGGCCATGTCGAACGGCGTCGTGGTGGTGCCTTCCTCCCGGTAACCCCGGACGTGGAGGTTGTCGTGGCCGTTGCGCCGGTAGGTGAGCCGGTGGATCAGCCACGGATACCCGTGGAAGTTGAAGATGACGGGCCTGTCGGCGGTGAAGACCGTGTCGAACTCGGCGTCGCTCATCCCGTGCGGATGCTCGGACGGCGGCTGCAGTCGCATGAGGTCGACCACGTTGACGACCCGGACCCGGAGGTCGGGCAGGTGGGCGCGGAGCAGGGCCGCGGCGGCGAGCGTCTCCAGGGTCGGCACGTCGCCCGCGCAGGCCAGCACGACGTCGGGCTCCACCCCGTCGTCGTTGCTGGCCCAGTCGAGGACGCCCACGCCGCGGGTGCAGTGGCTGACGGCCTCGTCCATGCTCATGAGATCGAGCACGGGGTGCTTTCCGGCGACGACCACGTTGACGTAGTCCCGCGAGCGCAGGCAGTGGTCGGCGACCGACAGCAGAGTGTTGGCGTCCGGCGGCAGGTAGACCCGCACGACGGACGACTTCTTGTTCATCACCACGTCGAGGAAGCCGGGATCCTGGTGGCTGAAGCCGTTGTGGTCCTGCCGCCAGACGTGCGACGAGAGCAGGTAGTTCAGCGAGGCCACCGGGCGCCGCCACTCGATCTTCCTGGCCGACTCCAGCCACTTGGCGTGCTGGTTGAACATCGCGTCGACGATGTGGACGAACGCCTCGTAGCAGTTGAACAGGCCGTGCCTGCCGGTCAGCAGGTATCCCTCCAGCCACCCCTGGCACAGGTGCTCGCTCAGCACCTCCATCACGCGCCCGTCAGGGGCCAGGTGCTCGTCGGTGGGGAGGATCTCAGCGCTCCACGCCTTGGGCGTGGCCTCGAACACCGCGGACAGGCGGTTCGACGCCGTCTCGTCCGGGCCCGTCAGCCGGAAGTTCGCCGGGTTCTCTGTGATCACGTCGCGCAGGAAGCCGCCGAGGACCCGGGTCGGCTCGGTGGGCGCGGCCGCGTGCGACTTCACCTCGACCGCGTAGTCGCGGAAGTCGGGCAGCACCAGCGGCCTCAGGAGTTCTCCGCCGTTCGCGTGCGGGTTCGCGCTCATCCTGCGCGGGCCCTCGGGAACCGTGCCAAGGATCTCCGCGACCGGCGCCCCTCCGGCGTCGAACAGCTCACGCGGCCGGTAGGAGCGCATCCACTCCTCGAGCATCGCGAGCCGTTCCGGCCGCTCCCGCACCCCCTCCAGCGGCACCTGGTGGGCCCTCCAGGTGCCCTCCACGGGCAGCCCGTCGACCTCGCGCGGCCCGGTCCAGCCCTTCGGCGTACGGAGGACGATCATGGGCGGCCGCCCGCCGTCGGCCAGTTGGTCGAAGACCGTGTCCATGGTCCGGGCCATCGCCTCGTGGACCGTCGCGGGATCGTCCCCCGACACGACGTGGGGTCGGTGGCCGTACCCCTCGAGGAGCTTGATCAGGTCGGTCTCGGGGATCCTCGCGAGCACGGCAGGATTGGCGATCTTGTATCCGTTGAGGTGCAGGATCGGCAGCACGGCGCCGTCCCTGTCCCGATCGAGGAACTTGTTGGAGTGCCAGCTGGCGGCCAAGGGACCCGTCTCCGCCTCTCCGTCGCCGATGACGCACGCGACGACGAGATCGGGGTTGTCGAAGGCGGCGCCGTACGCGTGGGCGAGCGAGTAGCCCAGCTCACCGCCCTCGTGGATAGAACCCGGCGTCTCCGGCGCCACGTGGCTGGGGACGCCGCCGGGGAAGGAGAACCGCCGGAACAGCCGCCGCATGCCCTCCTCGTCACGCGATACGTCGGGGTACCGCTCGCTGTAGGAGCCCTCCAGCCAGGCGTGCGCGACCGCGGCCGGGCCTCCGTGCCCCGGCCCGCAGATGTAGATCATGTTCTGGTCGCGCTCCCGGATGATCCGGTTGAGGTGCGCGAAGCAGAGGTTCAGGCCCGGCGTGGTCCCCCAGTGGCCGAGGAGGCGGGGCTTGACCTGCTCGGGCCGGAGCGGCTCGGCGAGCAGCGGGTTGTCCATGAGGTAGATCTGGCCCACGGACAGGTAGTTGGCGGCTCGCCAGTAGGCGTCGACGTTCGCGAGTGCGTCCATGCTTCGAAACTTCCTCGCGTGACGGATTCAAACCGCCCGGCCATGCCCCGGTCGCCCGCGGGGGCGGAAAAGCCCGTGAACCGGATCATCGTAAGTCGGTTGAAATCTCAACCGCGTCGGTACGCTTGGCCCCATGCCGGAGACGCGTTGGCTCGACGACGAGGAGCAGGGGACCTGGCGCGCCTACATCTGGACCAACCATCTGCTGTGGGAGGCCCTCGAACGGCAGCTTCAGCAGGACTCGGGGATCCCCCACGCGTACTACATCATGCTGGTGTGCCTGTCGGAGTCGCCCGACCGCACGATGACCATGACGCAGCTCGCCTCGGTGACCCAGTTCTCCGCCAGCCGGCTCTCGCACGCCATGGCGCGGCTGGAGGAGAAGGGCTGGGTGCGGCGGATCAAGCACGAGGAGGACCGGCGCACCACGATGGCGAAGCTCACCGATGAGGGCTTCTCCGCACTGGAGAGGGCCGCTCCGGGTCACGTCGACGAAGTGCGGCGCAGGGTCTTCGATCCGCTCTCCCGGGAGCAGATACGGCAGTTCCACGACATCCTGGCCACGATCCTGTCCGGCCTCGAGGCGGCCGAGGAATCCGGCACGCCCACGGCGGAGGAGCCCGGCACGTCCGCGCCGGAGTAGCCCGGCCCGACTCCGCCGGCCGTGTCAGGCGGCGATGTGGTTGCGCAGCCCGAGATCGTCCGGATAGGGCCGGAAGTAGGTCTGGCCGCACACGTACGTGACCCCCTCGCCCTTCGCGTGGTGGCGGAGCAGGGTGACGGGCACGTTCAGGGCGACCTTCCCTGCCCGGTAGGCGCCGATCACCTCGAGCACGTCCGCGCGGCGGACCCGGCCCAGATGGGCGCCGACCATCCCGAGGCAGTGCTCCAGGACGTTGGCGTTGCGGCCGACGGACGCCCTGGCCGCGAGAGCCGTACGGAACGTGTGGCCGTACTCGGCCGCGAGAGCGTCGCGCGGCCGCGAGCCCGCCGCGGCGACCAGCCGGCCGAGCCCGCGGTAGGTCTCGGGCGCGTGCGCGAGGAGCTGCATCTTGTGCGCGGCGTGGAAGGCCACCAGGTCGCGCGCCCGCCATTCGCCGGACAGGAGCTCGCGGAGGCGCGCCACCGCGAAGATCCGCTCGACGAACGCCTCCCGGAGCACGGCGTCGTGCAGCCGGCCTTCGTCCTCGGCCGCGAGCAACGGGTGGACGCCGACCACGATGCCCGCGTACAGGCCGCGGTTTCGCCGGTCGGCGCCCACTCTCGCGCCCCCCGCGTCCGGAGTGCCGGCTCCGCCCGCGTGGATCGGGATGCCATGGAGGCCGCAACTGGGGCTCTTGGACTTGAAGACGTAGCCGTCCACGTCGAGGCCGGCGGCGCGGGACTCCGCGAAGGAGGCCATGCGGTCGGTGAGATCGACGCGGGACGTGCGGGTCATCAGGCGCGGCCCGCCGGCCGACCGCTCGAGGCGGATAGTCTCCCGCGGGGTGCCGAGGCCGATCTCCATCTCCGGGCAGATCGGCACCCAGTCCACGTGTTCGGACAGCGCGCCGGTCAGGAACCGGTCGCGGCTGTGCCCTCCGTTGAACCGCACCGGCTCGCCCAGCAGGCAGCTGGAGACCGCGACGCGCGGTCTGACGTCACCCATGATCACACCCCCTGTTCCGCGTCTCCCCGGGTCAGGCCGCCGCGGCGGCTCACACCCGCGCGGTACGGCCCGAGCCGCCGTGCCCGGCACTTCCGGTACGGCTCACGCCGCCGCACGCGGGAGCAGCGCGGCCAGCCGATGGAGCCCGCGCGCCGTGCGCGCCTTGACCGTGCCGAGCGGCACCCTCAGCCTGTCGGCGATCTCCCGCTGGGTGAGGTCGCCGTAGTAGGCCAGTTCGATGGCCTGGCGCTGAACCGCCGGGAGCTCTTCCAGCGCCCTGCGGATCCGGTCGCGGTCGGCCAGTTCCTCCCCCGCCACGCGCCCGTCCGGGCCCGCCGGGTCGGCCACGGCGTCCAGCGGCAGCGTCTGGGGCCTGCGGGCCCGCAGATGGTCCACCGCCCGCTTCCGTGCGATCCCGTACAGCCAGGCGGGCAGGCTCCTCGACGGGTCGAACCTGTGCCGCGACCGCCAAACCTCGGTGAACACGACCTGGAGCACGTCGTCGACGTCCTCGTGCGGGACCAGCCGCCGCAGGAACGACCGGACCGCGGGGCCGTGGGCGCGGTAGCACTCACCGACCGCCCCGGCGTCCCCGGCTGCGAGGCGGAACTCGAGCCTGTCGTCCATGAGATGTCCCTTGCCCGAGAAACTTCTTCAAAACCTATTCGTAGTCGCTCGTGCGTAAGAGACGCAACCTTGTCAGTGACGAGGTTTCACAAAGGCTCACCTGAGGGCCGACATGACCGCCGAGATCGCGCCGGGCAGGGATGTGACCAGCGAGGCCTTGGGCGGGAGCCCGTCCCGCCAGCCCGGGCCGCCCACCAGGATCCTGCTGGCGGGCCGCAGCCTCGGCAGCCTTCCCAGCGGATCGGGATCTCCGGTCTCCGCCTGCTGCGACCAGACGAACACCACCGCGGGGCCCAGCCTGCGCATGGCCTCGGCGAGGGCGGAGTAGGGCGTCCGCGCTCCCAGCACCCGCGTCTCCACCCGGCGCTCGGCGAGGGCGGCCGCCAGAGCGTAGGCCGGCAGGCTGTGCTGCTCCTCTTCCGCGCAGGCCACAAGCACCGGCCGCGGATGGACGGGGATCGACAGCCGTCCCGTGATCAGGTTGAGCGCGCCCATCAGGCGGTCGGAGAACAGATGCTCGACCTCGATGCCGAGGCCGGTGTCCTCCTGCCTCCGGGTGATCAGTTCGAAGGTGGGCAGCACCAGCCCTTCCCACGTCCGGACGACGCCGTGCCGGTCCAGCGCCGCCTCCACCGCGTCGCCGACCGTCCTCGCGTCCAGGGCGATCGCCGCACGGGCGAGCATGGCCGGGGAGAGGATCCCCCCGTCCGGCGGGGCCGCCGGCGGCTCGGGGACCGGGTCGTCGATCGCGGCTTCGGCGCGCGCGCCGGCGGCGGGTCTCCGCACCCTGAACGCCTGCCGCGCGGCGTCGGCCGGTGCGACGCCGGCATGGATGAGCCGGTTCATCTCCTCCAGGCACCGCAGGTCCGCCGCGTCGTAACGCCTGTGGCCGCCGGGACTCCTGCGACTGGGGCCGATGCCGTAGCGCAGGTTCCAGGTGCGGAGCGTGGGCGCGGGCACGCCCAGCCGCCGGGCGACGGCTCCGATCCCGTAGCCCGGTTCCTCTCCGGCGATCGGCGTCCCACCGGCCTCCGGCGTGCCCTCATCCATCGCGGCGCCCTCGTCCGTCAGCGTGCACCGGCCCTGTCGTCCTCCGCTGCGCGCCCGCCATGCCACCCAGCGTGCCAGTGGCCTCTACCCCGGTCCTTCGCGGCCCGGGTCCCCGCCGGATGCAATCACATGAGCGGAGCGGCTCCTCCCGAGGCGTCCGCCCCGGCCGTACGGCTCGACGCACGCGGGCCACGGAACGCGGACGGGCGCCGGTCCGCGCGTTCGAATCGCACGGCCCGGCGCCCGTCGGACGGCTCCTACCAGCGGTGGTGCACCTGGGGCCGGATCAGGCTGTCGTAGACCTCCCTGACGGCCGCGTGCACGTCCGCGGAGAGGGACGGCAGGCTCGCGGCCTCCGTGTTCGCCCTCGCCTGGGCGGAGTTGCGGGCGCCGGGGATCACGACGCTCACGCCGGGCTGGTCGAGGATCCACCGCAGTGCGAACTGGGCGAGGGTGGCGCCGTCAGGCACCAGTTCCCTGAGCCTCTCGACGGCCTGGAGGCCCACGCCGTACTCGACGCCGGAGAACGTCTCCCCGACGTCGAAGGCCTCACCCTGCCGGTTGTAGTTCCGGTGGTCGTCCTCGGCGAAGACGGTGCCGGGGCCGTACTTGCCGGACAGCAGGCCGCTGGCCAGAGGCACGCGGGCGATGATGCCGACGCCGGCCTTCTCGGCTGCGGGCAGGACCTCGTCGAGCGGCTTGAGCCGGAACGCGTTGAGGATGATCTGCACGCTGGCCACGCCGGGCCGCTCGATGGCGGTGAGCGCCTCGCCGACGGTCTCGACGCTGACGCCGTACGCCCCGATCCGGCCCTCAGCGACGAGGGTGTCGAGCGCGTCGAAGACCCGGTCGTCGGAGTAGACGGGAGTGGGCGGGCAGTGCAGCTGGACCAGGTCGATCCGGTCCACGCCCAGGTTGGCCCGCGAACGGTCGTTCCAGGCCCGGAAGTTCTCCATGGTGTAGGCCTCGGGCGTCTGGGGCACCCGGCGGCCCATCTTCGTGGCCACGGTGAGACCGGGCCGCTCCTTGATCAGGCGACCGACGATGGTCTCACTGCGCCCGTCGCCGTACACGTCGGCCGTGTCGATGAAGTTCACGCCGGAGTCGACCGCGGCGTTCAGCGTCGCCAGGGCGTCCGCCTCGCTGACGTCGCCCCAGTCGGCTCCGAGCTGCCACGCCCCCAAGCCGACGACGCCCACCTGCCGCCCGAACCTGCTCATTAACCGCTGTTCCATGGCGTCCGATCGTAGTCGTGCCGGCCAGGAAGGCGACCGGCGACCCTGGCCACCCCAGCCAACCGCCTCAGCCCGCGGGGGCTCCCGCGAGGTGGCGCAGGAACCAGTCGCGGGCCAGTTCGGCCACGGTCTCCAGCGCTCCAGGCTCCTCGAACAGATGCGAGGCGCCCGGGACGATCTCCAGCCGCGTCTCGCCGACGACCTTGTCCATCGCCTCGCGGTTGAGCTCGATGACGATCGGGTCCCGTTCGCCCACGATCAGCAGAACCGGCTGGTGGACCAGACGGAGGGGGTCACCGGCGAGATCCGGCCGCCCGCCCCGGGACACGACCGCTTTGACGGTCTCCGGGCGGTCCCCCGCCGCGACGAGCGCCGCCGCCGCCCCGGTGCTCGCGCCGAACAGGCCGATGTCGAGACCTCTGGTCGGCTCGTCCTTCCCGATCCGGTCGACCAGCGCGGACACGCGCTCGGACAGCAGGCCGATGTCGAATCTCATGCGGCCGGTGGCGGCGTCAACCCGGTCCTCCTCGGGGGTGAGCAGGTCGGCGAGGACGGTGGCGAGTCCCGCGCGCTGCAGTTCCCGTGCCACGTGGCGGTTGCGCGGGCTGAGCCTGCTGCTGCCGCTGCCGTGGACGAACAGCACCACGGCGTGCGCGGATGCGGGGACGACGACGTCGGCCTCCAGGACGACGCCTCCGGCCGGGATCGTGACGCTCACCTCGACGTCGGTCATCCACTCTCCTCGTCTCAGTCGGCGGCCGAACCGCTCCGCGTCGCCGGCGCGATCGGGCGAGATGCCGCACCCGTCCCGCTAAGTTCGCAAACCAGGATGATTGGCTCATACCCCCTCATTTGCCCGCGGAACGGCCAACCCCGGATCCACACCCCCCAATGGTTCGTGATCATGCACGGGTTCGGGGATCGTCCGTGCGACCTGCACGGTCTCTCCCCGTGATCATGCACACTTTCGGAGAGGAAGGCCTTGAGCTGGCCTGATGTCATCCGTGATCAAGCAATCGCGTGAGTGGAACGCAGTCGGCAAGCGGCGATGCCGACTCCGAGTCTGCATGATCATGTGCGTCGTTTTCCCTTTTCAAGAGCCGCCCAGGCGAACCTGTGCATGATCACGGAGAGAGTCTGGGCAGGTCGCACGGGTGACGTACGAAGCTGTGCATGATCACGGGAAGGGTCCGGGCAGGTCGCACGGGTGACGTACGAAGCTGTGCATGATCACGGGAAGGGACCGGGCAGGTCGCACGGGTGATGCACGAACCTGTGCATGATCACGGGGAGGGGTCGGCCAGGCGCGGGGGTTGTCAGGGGTGATGGGCTGACGCGACGAACGCCGCGAGCGTCGGGCGTGAGCCGACGATCAGCTCCGTGCCCTCAGGAAGCCCGGTCACGATCGGCGTGGTGTTGCCCTCCGCCGCCTCCACGGTGATCCGGCCGCCCGCGAACGGAATGCCGGAGATCCGCAGCCATCCGAAGCCCTCGGGCAGGACGGGCGAGAGCCAGAGCTTGCCGTGCGAGGCGCGCGGGTCCAGCCGCAGCAGGGCACGCGTGAGCTGGATCGGCGCGGCCGAGGCCCACGCCTGCGGCGAGCACGACGTCGGGTACGGCACGGGCACGGGGAACTCGGCCCGGTCGAACCCGCAGAACAGCTCAGGCAGCCGTCCGCCGAACAGTCGTGCCGCGTCGAGCATGCCGGCGGCCACCCGCTGGGCCTCCTCGACGAAGCCGTACCGCATGAGCCCCACGGTGATGAGGGCGTTGTCATGGGGCCACACCGAGCCGTTGTGGTAGCTCATCGGGTTGTAGGCGCCCATGCCGGAGGCGAGCGTCCTGATGCCGAATCCGGTGAACATCCGGTCCGACATCAGGTGGGCGGCCACGGAGACGGCCTTGTCCAGGTCGACGATGCCGGACCACAGGCAGTGGCCCATGTTGGAGGCGAGCCCGTCGATGGGACGGCCGTCGCGGTCGAGCCCGATGGCGAAGTAGCCCTTGTCGGCCAGCCAGAACGTCCGGTTGAACGCCTCACGCAACTCGAGGGCGCTGGCCATGCACCGGTCGGCGGTCTCGTCGTCGCCCGCCTCCCTCGCGAAATGGTGACGGGCGACGTAGGCGGAGTAGACGTACCCCTGCACCTCGGCCAGCGCTATGGGCGGACGCGCGAGCGCCCCGTCGGCGAAGTTGATCCCGTCGAAGGAGTCCTTCCAGCCCTGGTTGACCAGGCCCTGGTCGGTCTTGCGCTGGTACCACAGGAAGCCGTCGCGCATGCCGTACCGCTCGATCCAGCGGAGCGCGGCGTCGGCGTGCGGGAGCAGACCCTCCACCGCGTCGTGGTGCACGCCCCAGCGGCGCAGCTCACCCAGCAGGCCGACGAACAGCGGGGTGGCGTCGACGGAGCCGTAGTAGGCCTGCGCCCCCGGTTCCGACGCCGCGGTGCGCACGCCGTACCGCAGCTCATGCATGATCTTGCCCGGCTCCTCCTCGGTGAGCGGATCGCTCTTCACGCCCTGGAGCCTGGCCAGGCGGTGCAGCGTGCCCAGAGCGAGATTGGGATCGAGCGGCAGGGCGAGCCACGACGTGAGCAGCGAATCCCGCCCGAACAGGGTCATGAACCAGGGCGCGCCGGCGGCGATGCTCGGCGGCTCCTCCGGCCGTTCCAACTCGAACAGCCGGAGCGAGCCCAAGTCGGTCCGCGACCGGTCGAGGATGTCGGCGAGGGACGCGTTGGAGGCGCGCACGACCGGGATGTTCATCTCGTACTCCGACAGCAGCCGGGCCTGTTCCGCCTGCTCCGGCATGCATGTCGCCGAGAACCAGGGCTCCGACTCCACGCCGTCGATGATCGGGCTCACCTGCACGGTCAGGCGGGTCTCATCCCTGGCCGGTACGACGACGCGGAAGATCAGCATGCCGGGAGCGGGGATGACGGGTGTCGAGTCGTCACACTCTCCGGCCTCCACGCGGACGCCCCGCCCCTTGCTGACGGACAGGATGCGCAGGCCCCGGTCCCCCAGCGTCGTCTCGACGTCGCCCGGGTACCGCACGCGGTTGGTCTTGACCTCGAACAGGTCGCAGACGTCGGAGTGCAGGTTGAGGGACACGACGCACCCCGCGGGCTCGTCGGACAGGTTGCGCACGACGATGTCCTCGCACAGGCCCCCGCCGACGTACCGGTCCCTGATCACGAGGAGGGTGCTCTCGACCTGCCCCGGGCGCGGCGTGGCCCGCCCGATGAAGGTCGCGTGGTGCGGCTCCACGGGCAGGACCCGCAGTTCCTCCACCGGGGCGTCGTCGATGCGCAGCTCCCACCGGGACAGCAGCCGGGTGTCGGAGTAGTAGACGCCCTGCACCCCGCCGGGGATGATGTCGCCGTTGCGCATGGACACCGAGAACGAGCCGCCCGCGACCAGCGTCATGTCTCCGGAGCCGATCGCCGTCGGCTGCCCATGGAACGACCATCCATCCATGACCCCGCCCCCCGATAAGCCGATTTAGGGCTATTTATCACTTTTACCCTTAAGTGCAGCGTTCAGCGGATCGGGCCCCGGCCGCCGACGGCCTTGAGCCGTACATGTGCGGAGATATGCGGGGAAAAGATGGCTTATGGGGGAATCTCGCCAACGGCTCCGGCGGGTATCGGACCGATACCAGTGGGAGAAGGATCGCGCCCTCCTGCCCGAGGAGGAGCGGCGCGGCAGCGGCGCGACCGAACACGACACCGGCCTGACGAGGGAAGACCTAGAGTTCCAGATCCGGTTCAGCACCACCCGCGCGACCGCCGAACTGGCGGGGCGTCTGGGCGTCGGGGAGGGCACCAAGCTCCTGCGCCGGACCTATCGGACGTGGCGCAGGGGTGAGACCGCGCCGCTCAGCCTGGTCCGCTCCTGGCTGCGCTACGACCTCGTGGCCGCCAATCCCGCGTTGCTGTCCGCGGACAACGAACCCTGGCCGGGGGGCACCCACCACCAGCTGTCCACGATCGGGGTGGAGATCGATCAGGTCGTAGACGAGGTCACGGTACGCCGGCCGAGCCGCGCGGAGCGGATCCTGTTCGACCTGGCGCCGGGAACCGCGCTGCTGGTGGTCCGCAAGACCTCGATCGACACCACGGGCCGGGTGGTGGAGGTCGCGGAGACCGTCCTTCCCGGAGACCGGGCGGAGGTGGTCTCCACGACCCGGCTGCACCGCTGGCCGGACACGCGAAGGGGGTGAGCCGGAGCCCGGCCCACCCCCTCGGCACGACGATCACGCCTCGGCGTGGCCCCGCTGGTGGTGCGGGTGACGCAGCGTGTGGCGGCCGTGGTCGAAGTGCGACTTGGCGATCGACCGCTGCAGGCCCGGCATGGCCGGGAGGATGTACGGGTTCTTGGGAATGGCCATCCCCGACGGGTTGATCATGACGTCCCTCGGGTCGGTTCCGGCGGCGCCCTCCGGGAGCGCGACGGCCTCCGGTGCGGCGTTGAACTCGTCGAGCTCGGCGGCCTCCGTGGAGTCGAAGTCCCGAGTGGCCCGGATCTCGTCGGCGTCCTTCGGTGCCGGGATCTTCTGCATGGCGGCCGTCGTGGGCTCGGCCACCTTGGCCTTCTTCGCGAGCGGCGCCTCAGCCGCGATCTTGGGCACCTCGACGGCCGGCGCGAGCGCCGGCCTCGGCTCCGGAGCGTGCTTGACCGCGGGCGCCTGCTTGCCCACCGGAGCCTGCTTAACCAGGGGCGCCAGCTCCTTCACCGGGGCATGCCTCACGAGGGGCGCCAGCTCCTTCACCAGGGCATGCTTCACGAGGGGCGCCTGCTTCCCCGCAGGGGCATGCTTCACCGTGGAAGCCTGCTTGCCCACCGGGGCCTGCTTCACGGCGGGAACCACAGCGGGCTTGGCCGCCGATGCGACGGCGGGCTCGATCACCGGGGCGTGCGCGGGCCCGGCGGCCGGCGCCGCGGGCGCGTGAGCGGCGCCCTTCGTTCCAGGCGCCTCCTCGCCCCTCGGCGCCGACACCTTCCTGCTGTTCTTCCCGTGGTGGCGATTCCCGGCCTTGCGGGCCTTCTGTGTGGCCCGCACCTGCGAGTCGCCTCCGGCGTGCGGATCGCTCGACCAGGACTCGGACTTCTGGAAGGACGCCTCCTCGTGCCCGGAGTCCGAGTCACCCGTGCCGGTCGGGTCGGACGAGTCGGATGAGTCGGACGAGGCGCTCGACTCCTGGCGGGGGTCGTCGTCGTCGGCCCGCGTCGCCGGAGTCACGGCCTTGTGCGCCGCGCGGCGGATCGCGTCCCTGTCTTCGATCTTGTCGGGCGTCTGCTGCTTGGTGGTCTTGTTCGCGAGGCTCTTGTGCGCCGCGGGCACCGGGTCAGCGGGCGAGGCCGCGGGTCCGGCCAGGAGCGCGGCGGCGAGGACGGCAGTACAGATCGGCATTTGTCTCCCCCGAGGTCATGGACGGTTCGAGGTCGACGCTAGATGCCACCCCTCGGGGTCATCGCACACCGGAGATCAATGTCCCGTCAAACATGGGGATCGATACTCCAGAACGACGGATCCGCCTTTATATGGTCAAGCCGCCTATGAAACGACAAAACATCATGATCATGTGAGGGTGGAGGACGACACGGACGGCTTGCGGGCGCCGAGGAAGAAGATGCCGGGAAAGCCCGCGGTTTCGAACCCCGCACTGGGATTGCGACGCAGGGTCGAGCCCTCGATGCTCATCGTGCCGGTGCGGTCGTTGCTGACGAAGAAGACGGCCCCGCCGCCCTCCTTCGCCTGGTTGTCCGTCACGATCGAGCCCGCGATCCGCACGGTGAAACGGTTGCCGTCGGTGTAGACGGCTCCGCCGCTCCCCCCGCCCGGAGTCCCCCCGCGCGCGGGGTTGGCGCCGTTGCCGATCGCCCGGTTGTAGGTCATCACGCTGTTCAGCACGACCCACGAGACCCCGATGCTGCTCAGCGCGCCCCCGTTGGAGCACACCCCGCCCTGGCCGGGGGCTCCGCCGAACGTGCTGCTCACGATGTAGACCGGCAGATCGCGCGACTGGTCGAGCACCCGGATGGCGGCGCCCCCGAGGTCGGGTCCCGTGGCGTCACACCGGTTGCGGACGAACCGGGAGTTCACCACCTTGACCCGGCCGCCGCGCACGAACATCGCGCCGCCGCCTCCCCCGTCGACGGTCTCCCCCGTGGCGTTGCCGTCGGCGAGCGTCAGGTTCTGGACGGTCAGCTGCGGTTGCTCCTGGTCGTCGCAGTGCGACGTCGTCCACTGCTGCGCCTGGTCACAGGTGTTCATGTAGAGGATCCGCCTCTTGCCCCCGCCGCTCAGCGTCACCAGCCCGCCTCCGTCGATGACCACCCGGGCGCTGGAGTTGCGGACCTTCGCGGTGGCGCTCATGGCGATCGTCACGGGATCGGGCCCGCAGGAGAAGGTGATCACGCCTCCTGCGGCGACAGCCGCGACGACGGCCTTCGACGTGCAGCTCCCCGGTGTGCCGGTCCCGACGACCCGCGTCGGACGCGAGGTGTCCACCGGCCTCGCCTCCGCCGGAACGGCGGCCCGCCCGCTGGGGTTGCCGGCCGTGAACGGCGGCCGGCGGGGCTTCACCCGGGTCAGGGACGACCGTGGATCCCGGTACGCCTCGGGGGTCGGGGCGGGGCTCTGGCTCGCGCCCGGCTCCGGACTCGGGCCGCCGGCCGCGACCGCCTGGGTCGCCGCGGACGGGCCCGGCTTCAACGCCACCCAGCCCCATACACCGATCACGAGGACGAGCGTGACGAGGAGAACGGCGCCCTGCCTGAGTCGCATCGGCCGATGTTACTGCGACACCCCCGGCCCTATCGTCACTTTCGTCCGCTGATGTCGCTGCCGAGGACATCCGTCACACGGCGCGGCGGGGGTGCGAATCAGGGGGTGCGGCGGAGATGGGGAGGTCGTTCGGGGATCACGGATGAGGTCACAGAGGAGGTCACGCCGAACCCTGCGAGGGCGGGTCGTCCAGGACGAGGCGTGCGCCGAGCTGCGCGTACATCTCCAGTTGGTCGTAATAGACGCGCTGCGCCACGATCTCGGCGGACTCGACGGTGAAGACCCAGCAATATCGGACGCTGATCGACTTCCCGGTCCGGTCGGCCACATCGCCTCCCGGGAGGATGAACAACCCCGTGTTCGTGCCGGTGACCGTCGACTCGAGCATCACCAGGTCCCCGAACTGGACGGTTTCCCAGACGATGAGCCGGAGATCGGGAAAGCCCTCCCAGATGTGCGTGTGATAGAACCCGATCTCCTCGGAGCCGTCCGCCACACCCTGCGGCCCCACGGCGGCGGCCGTGGGGCTGTAACAGCGCAACACCGCGTCAAGGTCGTGATCATTGATCGCGGCGACCAGGCGGTGCACGACGTCACAGGCCTCCGACATCGCGAGGCCCCCTTTCTCGCAACAGCAGCTACGCTACCGGCACCTTGGTAAGGACCGGCCCAAACGTTGACGGACCGATTCCTTTGCGATGTGGCCGATGATTCCGGCCAAACGACCACCGCTTTCCCCGGACGCCGGACTGCAGACCTCGGCGTGCCCGAGCCCCTCCGGGGCCCGTACGGCACCGTCACACGAGAGCCGTACGAGCCGGGGCCGGGAGGATCAGCAGGAGCCGAGCATGCTCGTCAGGGCGGTCTTCTCCGCGCTCTGCAGAGTCAGGTTGTAGTACCACTTCACCTGGATCCAGGCGCGCGCGTAGGTGCACCAGAACGCGGTGCGCGACGGCTTCCAGGTGGTGGGGTCCTGGTCGCCCTTCGCCTGGTTGACGTTGTCCGTGACGGCCCACAACTCGGGACCGCCCAGGTCGTTGGCGTACGCCTGCCGCTGGGCGGTGCTCCACACCCAGGCGCCCGACCGCCACGCCTCGGCGAGCGGGACCATGTGGTCGATGTCCACGTCGGACGCCGCGTGCCAGGTGGCGCCGTCGTACGGGCTGTACCAGCTGCCGGAGGTGGCCGCGCAGCTGGAGTCGGTGACCACACCGGTGCCGTCGCGCTTGAGCACCTGCTCACGGGTGTTGCACGCCCCGGACACGGTGATCCAGTGCGGGAACAGGTCGCGGTTGTAGGTCGACTGGTGGGACTCGGCGGCGACGGTGAGCGCGGCCAGCCGGGTGGCGGCCGTGCTCGCGGACGGGATGTTGGGCGGGGTGGCGCTCGCGGGCCCCGCGGTGAGGGTGACGCTGAGGACGATGAGGGACAGGACGGCGGCGATGCCGGCGAAGACTCGTTTCACGAGCCCGGCCTCTCTGCCTGCGGCTCCGGCCAGGAGGGGGGTTCCTGGGCGCGGACGAAGCCGCTCGACAGACGGAAGGTCGCGAAATCTGACAGATCATGAAATATCAGGGTTTGCTTATGTCGTCTGTCCTGATTCGTTGGGGATCGCCGACGACCCGGACGCGGTCACCACCGACCTGCGCTGACACGGTGACGGGCGGGCCCGCGCCCGCGGACAGGCCGGGAACACGCAGGTGAAGATGTCGTTACGGGGTCCTCGAAAGGCCCGGCGGAGGGGGTGCCGTCAGCCGGCGTCTCCCGGCCGCGGCCGGGCCGCCCGTTCGGCGGCCGACGACGGCTCGGCGGCGCCGTACCCGGGTCGCGGATCATCGTGTGGCGCGTCCGCGGCGTGATTCGGCGCGTCCAGGGGCGCGGACGGCGTCAGGCGGGGCCCGGCCGCCGTCTGCGTGTCGTGGTCGTCCCCCATCCGGCTCGTCTCCTGCTTGAACACGCGCAGGGCCTGGCCGAGTGATCGGGCGGTGTCCGGAAGCCTCTTGGCGCCGAACAACATCACGAACACGAGGGCGACGATCAGCCAGTGCCAGACGGAGAGCTCTCCCATGACCCCTTTCCCTTCCCGAGACGGCTGGAACTCCAACCATACGACCGCGTGCCCGCGGTGGGCCCGACGGCCCGGCGGCCGCAACCGGGGTCGCATACGCTCGTGAACGTGACAGGCGCGGGCAGGACCAGGACCGGGAGACCGAGCAGGGACCTGCTGCCGCACCTCCGCCGGGCCCGCGATCACATGGACCGGCACTACCAGGCGCCTCTCGACCTCGACGTGCTCGCCCGGGTTGCGGGGATGTCGAAGTTCCATCTGGTCCGCTGCTTCGAGGCCGCCTACGGCGAGACCCCGATCCGCTACCTCACCCGCCGCCGCATCGAGCGGGCCCAGGACCTGCTGCGCTCGGCCAACCTGACGGTGACCGAGGTGTGCATGATGGTGGGCTTCGCCAGCCTCGGCTCCTTCTCCTCCAGGTTCAGTCAGCTCGTCGGGGAGAGCCCCACGGCGTACCGCGACCGGTGGGCGGCCAGGGGCGGGGCGCGCATCCCCGGATGCTTCCTGTTCATGCGCGGCCCCATGGACCTCCGCGGCACCGCGGGCTCCCCCGGCGAAGGGCCGGATCGTGCAATTTGAGAGAAGCCCCGGGTGACCTGCGACGTCTACGTTGAGCACATGGTCACGAACATCTCACTCATCACGATCTACTGCCTCGACCAGGACGAGACGCGCGACTTCTATGTCGACAACCTCGGCTTCGAGCCCCGCACCGACATCACCATGGGCGAGGGCTTCCGCTGGGTCACCATCGGGCATCCCAACCAGCCCGAACTCGAGATCACCCTGATGCTCCCCGGCCCTCCCCTCGACCCGGAGGCCGCCGACTTCGTCCGGGGAGAGCTCGGCAAGGGGCAGATGCACGCCGTCGGCCTGACCGTGGACGACTGCCGCAAGACCTACGAGGAGCTCAGCGCCAAGGGGGTGACGTTCCTCCAGGAGCCGTCCGACCGGCCGTACGGCGTCGAGGCGGTCATGCGCGACAACACGGGCAACTGGCTGGTCCTGGTCGAGCCGAAGGCGTTCACCCCCGGGGACTTCGCCTGACCGCACCGGAGCAGGCCGTTGCGGCACCGGAGCGGATCGCCCCGGCGTGACCCGGAAACCTCGATCGGAATCCGGGTCACGCCTGTTCGTGGGGCGACGGCGTCAGCGGGCCGCCTGGAACGCGCGGCCGGCCGGCGTGGCCGCGCCCGTGGTCGTGAACAGCCCGGTGCCGGGCTTCTTGTCCGCCGGCAGGCCGAACCACGCGTAGCGCTGCACGTACGGCAGGCCGGCCAGCATCTTCGTCGACGAGGTGACGAAGGCCGCCTGCTGCGCGTCCGTGGGGAAACGGGTGCCGTTCGAGAAGTCGATCAGCGCGAACTCGGTCAGCCAGATCGGCTTGTGGTAGCGCTTGTACACCGCCTGGATGTACGACCTGAGCTGGTTGGTGGCGTTCGCGGTGTTGAAGTCCCCGCCGTACCAGTGCAGCGTGATGAAGTCGACGCGGTAACCCTTCGCCTTCGCCCCCGACATGAACTTGTCGAGCCAGCCGCCCGCACGGTCCCCGCCGTACGCCACGGCGGGGCTGCCGAGCACCTTGCCGGCGGACATGAGCTTCGGCCAGAGGGACAGCGCCTTCTCCGGCGTCATGTTCGACTGCGAGCCCATGTCGGGCTCGTTGAACCCCAGCAGGTACGGCCCGGCGGCCTTCGCCTTGGCGAGGTTCGCGCTGGTGACGCTGTCGGCTCCCCAGATCATCGGCACGAACGTCCCGGACTTGGGGGTCGCGATCCCGTCATGGGTCGTGGCCCAGGTGTAGTACCAGCTCGCGCCTGATTTCGTGAGAGCAGCGCTCACACCGGGCATGCCCCACACGCCCACGCCCTTCTTCGCGGACTTCGCCACCACGACCGGAGGAGGCGGAGCCGGCTTGGTCGCCTTCGGCGAGGCCTTCCTGCTGGGCTTGGGGGACGGCTTGCGCGACGCCTTGACGGACGCGGAAGGCGCCGGCGAGGTGGGCGGGATCGCCGTCGCGGCCGCCTGGGGCGCCACGCCCTGGGCCGACGGCTCCTGCGGAGGGCGGTTGGCGGCCACCAGCACGCCCACCACGACGACCGCGGCCAGTCCGACGGCGGCCGTGCCGGCGACGGGACCGTGCGACAGGACGGACAGGACACCTCGCGGCCGCTCCTGGGCGGCGCGGGCCGCCCGGTGCACGCCGCTCCGCCCGAGGGGAAGGTGCGAAGCGGCGTGCGCGGCCGCCTCAGTGGCGGCAGGGGGGATGGTCTGGAAGTGCTGCAGGACGAAGCCGGCGGGGATCGGCACCATCGGAATCCCGGCGAGCAGGCGGTCGATGGGCAGCATGCCCTGACCGCTTCGCCCGCAGTCGGCGCAGCCCCGCACGTGCCGGGCGAAGCGTTTGCGCCAGAGCGGGCTGGGCACGCCGTCCCAGTTCCACGTCATGGTGAGCAACTCGGCGCACCTGGCGGCGGAGCCCAGCGCCCGCACGATGGTCCGGGCGAGCTGCATCTGCTCCTTCATGCGCTGGACGCGGACGGCCGCGTGACGGCCGGACAGGCCGAGTGCGCCCGCGAGGTCGGTGCGCCGCAGCTCGCCGGTCTCCTCCAGCCACCACAGGGCGAGCAGTCCCCGGTCGTCGGCGTCCAGCCATCGCGTCGCCTCGGCGACCTCGCGGCGCTGGTCGGTGAGGCCGAGCCTGAGGATGGTGAGGGCCGCGAAGTCGGAGGCCGGATCCGGCATCTCCTCCGCTGTGTCGAGGTCCGCCCGGCGCCTCTGCGTGGCCGACCGGTCCTGCTCGCGGTCGCGCACCTGCCGTACGGCGATGGCCACCAGCCATGACCGGAACGCCTCCGGGTCGCGAAGGGTGGGCAGCCCGCGGACGACCCGCAGCAGGGTCTCCTGGACGACGTCGTCGACGTCGTTGTGCCCGTTGAGCGCGCGGCCGACGATGTTGTAGACGAGCGGAAGGGAGTCGGCCACCAGGGCGTCGAGCGCCCGCTGGTCTCCGTCGCGCGCGGCCTCCACCATCGCCGCGTCGGGTCCGCCCCTGCCGGTTCCGGGCATCGCTCTCCGCTCTCAGTCGTCGTCTCCGGACCACCCGTGGGCGTCGGGCCGGGACAATCCACTACAGCCAGGACATTGTCTCTATACCGGAGACCGGCGAGCGGGCGGCGGATAACGAAAATTCGCCGCATCCGTTCGCCGGTTTCCGTTGTCGGGCTCTTAGCCCCCCGTCTCCTGTTCAGAGGCAGGGCTCCCGGCCTCGTCGGCGGGCACGGATGGAGGCGCGTGACCATGACGACGAGGAGGAGACGGGGGCCGGGCCGCGCATGGCAGCCGTACGCCCTGGTCCTTGCGGTGGTGGCGGCGGCGGTCGTGGTCCTGGTCTGGCCCTCCTCGCCGCGAGGGAGCGACACGGCCGCGTCGGCGGCCGGCCTGACGTCCGCACCGGCGGCCGCCCCGGCGGACGGGAGCGCGAACCCTTCGGCCTCTCCGTCGCGCACCGCCCGTCCCGGCCGTACGCCGACCGGCTCACCCCTGCCGTCGGCCTCGCGCTCCGCCCGGGCGAAGAAGACCCCGCCGTCCGGCGCCACGGTGAAGGGCGAGGCGGGCAAGCGGGTGTTCACGTTCGTCAACAGGCTGGACCAGACGGTCTGGCTCGCCTCCAACAAGAGCGACAAGTATCCGCTCGCGGCGACCGGCTGGGTGCTCCGACCGGGCCAGACGGTCTCGGTGCAGGTGCCGAACAAGTGGGGCGGCCGCTTCTGGGGCCGCACCGGCTGTTCCTTCGACTCGACCGGCCGGGGGCGCTGCCGGACCGGTGACTGCGGAGGCGTGTTCCAGTGCGTCGGCAGCACGGGATCTCCGACCACTCTGGGCGAGTTCTCGCTGGCGGCCTGGGGCGGAATGGACTTCTACGACGTCAGCATGGTCGACGGCTACAACCTGCCGATGTACATCAACGTCTCGGGGGGCGGCACCAAGGACCCGGTCAGCCCGTCGGGCTGTTACAAGGGCGCCTGCACCAAGGCCGTGAGCTGCCCGGGCAAGATGCAACTCAAGGTCGGCGGCCAGATGGTGGCGTGCAAGAACCCGTGCACGGCCTTCGGCGGCGACACGTACTGCTGCCGCGGCAAGTGGGCCGGGCGGGAGAACTGCATCCCGTCGAAATGGCCCACGGACTACACCCAGGTGTTCAAGAAGGCCGCGCCGTACGCGTATTCGTATGCCTTCGACGACTCAGCGACCATGCCCTGCAAGGGCCGTTGCAACTACCGGGTGACGTTCGGGATCACCTGAGACCTGCCCGCGCGCGCCCGGGCTGCGTGACCGGCCGACGCCTCAGGCCGTGCTGGCCCGGATGCCGCCTGGTCCGCCCGCCTGGATCAGCGG
>NZ_BONV01000049.1 GCF_016862895.1 Planotetraspora kaengkrachanensis
CCCGGCGGGCTCCAGGGGTGGGCTCCGGCTGTGGACGGAGCAGGCCGCGGGCCTGATGGATGCTCTCGGTGTCGAGCACTACGCCGTGGTGGGCCACTCCATGGGCGGTGCCGTGGCGCTGGCGTTGGCGGCCGCGCGTCCCCAGCAGGTCACCCGTGTCGTGGCGGTCTCGACGATGGGCGCCCCCGGGGCGCCGCTGTCCGCCGAGCTCGACGCGGTCTGGGCCGCCCCCGCCGGCCCGCTCGGGGCACGAGACATGTTGAGTCGCCTCGTCCTCGACCAAGCGCTCGTGACCGAGTCGGCCGTCGCTGCCCGTGCAGCTGCGATGCGAGCGGGGGCGGCCGCATTCGCATCGTTGTTCCCTCCGCCTAGGGCACGTTGGGCCGACGAGCTCACCCTCTCGGCGCAAACGCTGGCAGGGGTCCGCGCGCCCGTGCTGCTCGTCCACGGCGCCGAGGACCGAGTCACCCCGCTCGGGACGGCAGCCCTGCCCCTGCTCGAACACCTGGCCGATGTCCGTCTGCACGTGCTCGGCCGATGCGGGCACGTGCCGGCGCTCGAGCATCCGCACGACTTCGTGCGACTCCTGTCGTGCTTCCTCGGCCGGGAACGAGGTCACTGATTGCTGCGACAGGTCCGCAGCCCGTGCTCAAGCAGATCAGCATGAAGCACGCGTGATCCGCATGCAGCTGGGTCTTGGGTTGCTTCGCCGTCCGGACACGCCTGCTCGCTAGTCTGTCCAGGATGGTACGCGTTACCGGACGGGAGCACAGGTGTGGCTGCTAGGCGTCATGGCCTGCCGCCGGTTTCCACCCGTGATCAGAACCTGCGGCCGCGACTCGACGAGCACCACTACGACGCCCTGTCGTGAGCCGGCTGACGTGCTGGTCGCCCTGGAAGGGATGGGTTGATGGGGCGAGCTTCCGGCGAGGGAGGCACGGCGGTGGGGCTACGGCGGCTGCTCGTGGATGCGGCGGCGGCGTCGGTGAACGTCGGGGTGTTCTGGCTTCCTCCGATCACCGATGTGGCCGGCACGTGGCGCTCGGCCGCCGGACTGGTCCTGGCCGCGGTCACGGCGGCGGCGGTGCTGCTGCGCTGGCGGTTACCGGTGTTCGCGGCGCCGGCCGCCGGCGCCGCGACCGTGGCGGCGAGCCTGCTGGGGGTGTGCCAGGATCCGATGCTCGCCACCGCCTGGTGCTCGTACGCGCTAGCACTGACGCACGCGTCGCGGGTTCGATGGTTCATGCTCGTCGTCGCCGGTACCGTCGCGGTCCTGGCAGCCGTGACAGGCGTCCCGCAAGGGAGCCTGGGCGGCTCCGGGCAGCGTCTGGTGATCGCGGCCGCCGCGTTGAGCGGGTCGTGGTTGCTGGGAGTCGCCGTTGGGAGGCAGCTCGAGTCCGTCGCGGAGACCGAACGTGCCCGGGCGGCCGAGCACGCCGTCCGCGTGCAACTCGATGTCGCCCGGGACGTGCATGACGTCGTGGGGCACGCGCTCGCGCTGATCAGCGCCGAGGCCGGGGTGACGCGGGGCCTGTCGAACGCCCGCGAGCAGGAGCTGCGTGACGCGCTCGCCGGCATCGAGGGGCACGCGAGGTCGGCGTTGGAGGACGTACAGTCACTTGTCTGCTCGCTCCGGGCGGACCGCGCGGACACAGCCGCGCTTGAGCCGGGCATCTCGCAGCTGCCCGCGCTGGTCGGCGCCATGCGTGCCGCGGGAGTGCGCGTCGATGCGCGGATCGCGGCGCCCAGTCAGGTGGACGAGGCCGTGGCAGTGGTGGCGTTCCGAATCGTTCAGGAGGCGTTGAGCAACGTGGTACGGCACGCGGCGGGTGCCGCCTGCACCGTGGAACTCCATCCGGACGGCGAGATGCTCGTCGTGCGTGTGCGCGACGACGGCCCCGGGACGGAGGAGGAGGGCGTGTCCGGGTTCGGGTTGAGGGGGATGCGGGAGCGGGCGCGGCTGGCCGGCGGCACCGTGGCCTGGCGGAACATGCCCCGCCGAGGCTTCGAGGTGGAGGCCCGCCTGCCGCTGGGACGTGCGGGATGACGACGCCTGTCAGCGTGTTCCTGGCCGACGATGACGGCCGGTTCCGTGCCGTGTATCGGAAGCTGTTCGACCGCACCGAGGGTTTCCGCGTCGCAGGGGAGGCGGGTGACGGCGAGGAGGCGCTGCGGCTGATCCGCGCGCTGGAGCCCGACGTGGCCTTGCTCGATGTGCAGATGCCGGGCGGCAGCGGGCTGGAGGTGGCCCGTCGCGTCCTCGGGGAGGCGACGGACACCCGGGTGATCGTGCTGACCACTTTCGACCTCGACGAGTACGTTCACGAGGCCCTGACCTTGGGCGCTTCGGGGTTCCTGCTGAAGAACGCGTCGCCGCAGGAGGTGCTCCACGCGGTTCGCGCGGTCCACGTCGGCAATGCCATGCTCGCGCCCGAGGTCACCGCGAGGTTGATGCGCCAGTTCGCCCCGAGGCGATCGCGGCATCGGCACGCGTTCGCGGACGTACGGCTCTCCGAGCGGGAGGTGCAGGTGATCCGGCTGGTCGCGCGTGGGCATTCGAACCAAGAGATCGCCGACGAACTCTTCCTGAGCCTGGAGACCGTACGCACCTATCTCAAGCGCACGTTCGCCAAGCTCGACGTGAACGACCGCACCCAACTGGCCGTCCTCGCCCATGAAGCAGGACTGCTGTACGAGTCCCGCTGAGGTGTCCACTTTCGGGGGACGCGGCCCGGCGCCTCGGCACCGCAGGCTGGAGGAAATCTTCAGCGAGACGGACAGGGTGCCTGGTGATCGAGATCAAAGGGCTCAGTAAGCACTATCGGAACAACAGGGCGGTCGACGACATCACGTTCACCGCGGAACCCGGGCACGTCACGGGGTTCCTCGGCCCGAACGGGGCCGGTAAGTCCAGCACGCTGCGCATCCTGCTCGGCCTGGACGCTGCCACCAGCGGGCAGGCGCTGATCGGCGGGAAGCGCTACCGAGACTTGCGGCATCCGCTGCGCACGGTCGGCGCCTTGCTCGACGGCGCGGGGCCGGTGCCCGAGCGCCGCGCGATCGATCACCTGTCGTGGATCGCTCAGTCGAACCGTATCTCCCGCGGACGGGTGCGGGAGGTACTCGACCTCGTCGGCCTGGGAGAGGCGGCGAGGAGACGGGTGAAGAAGTACTCGCTCGGCATGAAGCAGCGGCTGGGGATCGCGGCGGCGTTGCTCGGCGAGCCGGAGGTCCTCATCCTTGACGAACCCGTGAACGGACTGGACCCGGACGGCATCCGCTGGGTCCGTACCTTTCTCCGGGATTACGCGGCCGCAGGCCGTACTGTGCTGTTGTCGAGTCATCTCATGACGGAAATGGCCGGCACCGCCGATGCTGTGGTGATCATCAACCGCGGTCGTGTCGTCAGCCAGGGCTCGCTGGCCGAGGTCACGGCCGGCCATGCCACGCTGGAGACCGCGTTCTTCGCCCTCACCGGCGACCGGATCGGACCGCGATGGTGAACGCGACCCGGGCGGAACTGACCAAGATCCGCACACTGCCCGGGGCGTTGATCGTCACCGGCGCCATCCTCGCCCTGCACGTGCTGGTGCAGCTCCAGACCACCGGGCTCTTCGCCGATGCGGTGGCGAACATCACCCCCGATGGCATCATCGAGGTCTTCATCGGGGAGCCCCAGCCGGCGAATGAGGCGATCCTCGGTCTCCTGGCCGGAGGTTCGCTGCAGATGGGCCTGTTTCTGCCCGTGCTCGCCGCCGTGATCGCGGGTCAGGAGTTCCGCTCGCGACAGCTCGGCGTGACCGTGCTCGCCATGCCGCGCACCGTTCGCCTGCTGACCGCGAAGCTGCTCGCCACGGCGCTGTACGTGCTCGTCGTCGCGATCCTCATCGCGGGGATCAGCACCGCGTTCATGTACGTCGCCGTCAAAGGCTGGAACCCCGGACTGCTCGTCAGCGGCGAGGCCCTCCTCGTGCATATCCGGTTCATCGCCTTCGCGGTCCTGTTCTGCCTCACCGGGTCCGCCATCACGACGGTCGCGCGTCACACCCTGACCGGCATCATCGTCACCGTGGCACTGATCGCCGTCACGATGACGCAGGTCCTGGCCGGGTCCGCGCCGGATCTGGACGCGCTGTTCCCGCTCAGCGCGGCCAGGAACCTCATACTCGATCCCGGACTAAACGAACTTACGGCCGGCCGGGAACACGGCCTGCTCGTCCTTGTCGGATGGGCCGTCGCGACCGCCGTCGCCGCGGAGATCACGCTCGGCAAGAGGGACGTGCGATGAGCGCTCCGGCACCCACTCGCAAGCCCCGGCCGGTGGCGGCCGTCCGATTCGGCGACATCCTGGCCGCCGAACGCATAAAGATCATCACTCTCCCCGCCGCCTGGTTCGCCATGGCCGTCGCGTCCGGCGCCGGCACCCTGCTCGGAATCATCGCGGCCACCGATGCCGTCCGTATCGCCGGGCCAGGCGGTCCCATCCCCGTCGCCCGGCTCGGCACCCTCCTGCTCGCACCGGCCTACGCGTTCGTCTCGATCGCGGTCTTCGCGGCCGGAAGCGAGTACCGCGGCGGTCAACTGCGCGTCAGCCTCGCCGCCGCCCCCGACCGCAACCGCCTGTTCGCCGCCAAACTCACCGTCAGCGCCACGCTCAGCCTTGTCGCGTCGATACCAGCCGTCCTGCCGGGCTACGTCCTGCAGCACTCCGCGGCGGTTCACGCCTGGGAGCGGGGAGCCTTCGTGGGTTTCCTGGCGCTCATAGCCGCTTATCTCCTGCTCAGCCTCATCGGCCATGGTTTCGCGGTCATCGCGAAGTCGGCCATCACTCCCCTAGCCGTGCTCTTCATCGCACCGTTTCTCATCTCACCGGCCTTGCGGAGCATCCTGCCGCAGGTGGTGCGGTTCCTGCCGCACGAGGCAGCCTTGAGCCTGCTCAAGCTACCCGTCGATCCTGCCACAGCACTGGGCCCGCGCGCCGGGTTACTCGTGTTGGCTGCCTGGGCGGCC
Organism: Planotetraspora kaengkrachanensis; assembly: GCF_016862895.1. Taxonomy (GTDB): domain Bacteria; phylum Actinomycetota; class Actinomycetes; order Streptosporangiales; family Streptosporangiaceae; genus Planotetraspora; species Planotetraspora kaengkrachanensis. The sequence goes on from NZ_BONV01000049.1 coordinate 5,011, forward strand.
GCGTCGGTCGCCGCCGCTTGGACAGTTTTCGTACGCGCAGAAAGCTAGCCGCCAACCGTTCTCCGGCCCGATGGCAGCCCCGTGTCATCCGACCGCCGACTACCACCTGGGAGGAACACGTGCCCTTGATCCGACGGCAAGGGAGACGCCGGTGGATCGCGGTCGCCGTCGCCGCGATCCTCCTCACCGCCGCCGCGGTGCTGACAGCGATCGCCTTCCCGTCCATCGCGGCCACCACCTGCCCTGGCTGCTACGGCCTGCAGCGGCTGCAGCCCGGCCTGTACGCCGAACCGGGCCTGTCACCAGCGCGACGCCGGCACGTGATCGCGACGGTCGCGCAGGCCGACCAGCGGATACGCACCTTCTTTGGAGGACGGGAAAGCTCTCCGGACATCCTCGTGTGCCTGTCCGAAAACTGCTACCGCAGGATCGGCGGAGGCCACGAACGCGGCGTCGCCGTACTGGACCGAGCGGTGATGCTGTCGCCGCGCGGTGCCGATCCCGTGATCGCCGCGCACGAACTGACCCACGTGGAACTGCACGCCCGCCTCGACGGTGCCGACGTCCCGCAGTGGTTCGACGAAGGTCTGGCCGTCCTGGTCAGCGAAGATCCCCGCTACCTCGCGCCGACCGGCGACCGCTGCCTGGCCGACTCCCACCGCCCCCTCCCGGCCACGATCGAGGACTGGCTGCGCGCGGCGTCAGGGGATCCCCGGCTGTACGCCGAAGCCGCCTGCCAGGTGAGTCGCTGGGCGAGCACGAACGGTGGGAACGCGGCCGTACGAACCCTCATCGAACGGCTGTCAACAGGACAGGCCTTCCCGCACATCCCCTACCAGCCACCCCGCCCCGGAAGTCGATCGAATCCCATCGACGCGATCCAACCTTGACCGCCCGCCTGAGGTCCGTCAGCTCCCACGCAGCTCCGAGGCCGTTGGCGTTGTCCGCCGCCAGCTCCCAGCTGTTGAGCACGTCGTTGTCATCGGCCCGCTTCAGCAGGATCTCGGGCCTCCTCGTCGTCGCTATCCATGCAAGATGAACGACGAGGACGACAGAGCTTCCCGGGCCAGATCGCGTACCTGCGGGGGGAGGTCGTGCGCCATGCCCGACCCGTACCCGCTCGAACGCATGTTCTAACAACAAACGGGCCACTCACACACCCGCGAAGGTCACGCCACCCTTTTCGTCGATGTGGACGCGCCTGTCGACCCATTCGAACCCGTAACCGTCGTTCTCGCAAAACGCATTGATCAGCTGGCAACGGTACTCAGTGTCCTGGCCGGGCTTGGCAGTGAAGAGGGCCGGGATCTGGTCGCATCGCCCCTCATACTTGTCCCGCATTCCCGCCAACTGGAAGGCGAACCCCTCGTAGACCGAACGGGCCGTATGCACGCTTGCCAGCGGCTGCGAGGTGTACGTGTAATCCAGGCCGCCGGGCATTACCGCCTGTTCGGTGCCCGTGATCTCCACAACCCACGGGACCTCGACCCCCTCGTAGGTCACGGTGCAGCGGGTGGTGAACCCGACGCGCCCGACGACGTCTTCGTCGCACCGGCCGGCATCGGTCTCGCCTATAGCGCCCGCCATGGCCAGCGTCTTGTGACGCAGGCCGACAAGCACCTGTTCGGTGTAGGAGGGATGGCCACCAGGGACCGGCACGGCCGCATTGATCTCATCCCCAGACAGCCCGGCAAATCGACCGGGCTGAATCTTGATGGGCCGTTCCTTCCCTGCGATCGCCGATGGCTCCGGGGAGGGCTTGGACAGATCACAGCCGCCGTCGGCGCAACCAGGGGTTAACAGCGCAGCGGCCAAAACCAGGACGAGAGAACGCTTCATACCGCTGTTGTACAGCAGCACGCCAGGCAGGGGTGGCTGCAAAATGTTCGCGCTCCGCGCTGGCGTTTCTGACCGCGCTGGTGCACCCGCGACCGGCCGCACCTCCCATACCCCCGACCTGGTGTACGCGCTCGGGGAGGTCCTGAACCGGGGGCCCAGGTTCCCGCGCACGTCGGTGTTCCTGTCGACCATGCCGGACTCGTTCGCCAAGGGGCAGGTCGGGACGTTCATCCGCCGCCGCTTCCCCCGCCCCTGCCGGTACGAGAAGAACGGGAGGCCGTGATGTCGTTGCAGGTCTCCCCGTGTGAGCCGTGGCCGGTCGACCTCTGTTGCACCCTGGCCGACGACCTCGACCCCGCCGTCATCGAACGCTGGCGGAAGGTCGCCACCCAGGTGCTGTGGGCGCTGTCCGGGCGGCGCCGGGGCCCTCGTGCCCGATCACCGTCCGGCCATGCCGGCGGGCCTGCCTGGACTCGGCGCCGCTCAACTACGTCAACTCGGGCAGCGCGGGGCCGTGGGTCCCGCACATCGGCGCCGACGGGGCGTGGCGCAACGCCTCGATCTGCGGGTGCCTGTCGGACGCTCGTGCGGCGAGCTGTGCAGGTCTACCTGCCCGGGCCGGTGCACGACATCGTCGAGGTCACCGTGGACGGGACGGCGCTGGTGCCGGAGGCGTACCGGGTCGACGTCCCGGCACGCTTGTGCGGACCGATGGGGAGTGCTGGCCGACGTGCCAGGACGTGGCCGCACCGGTCGGGCAGCCGGGCACGTTCGCCGCCACCTACCGGTACGGCCTGCCCCTGGACGAAGCCGCCCTGGCCGCCGTAAGTGAGCTGACGTGCCAGCTGGTGCTGGCGTGCCTGCCGCCCGGGACGAAGGGCTGCGACACCTGCCGCCTGCCCGGCAACGTCACGAAGGTCATCCGCCAGCGGGTGCGGGTCGAGATGGCCGACCCGACGACGATCTTCGCGGAGGGGCGGACCGGGCTTCCCGTCGTCGACCTGTGGCTGCAGACCGTGGATCCGGATCGGCTGCATTCGCCGTCCCGCGTGTACAGCCCCGACTTCCGGAGGCCGCGGGTGCAGATATGGCCCTGAATCCGCTGCCCGCTGCACGACCTGACCATGTCGTTGCTGGCGTGCGTCTGCCACGCCCTCGAAGTGACCGCCGAGGAGGTGGAGGGGCAGCCGGGGTGTCCATACAGGTCCTGCGTCGTCGCCGGCGCCGTGGCGTGGGACGGCTGCAGCGACCCGTGCTCGAACGACGCCGCGGGCGGGCAGCTCACCGTGTCGGTGGCCCGCATGTATCCGTCGTCGACGTTCCCGACCAAAGACCAGACGGTCCGTGGTCTGCGGGGCTGCCCGCAGGTGTCGACGACCGCGGCGGAGTTGGTGGTGACGCCGCTGCGGTGCGCCCCCACGGTCGACGAGCGGGGGTGCCCGCCGTCGTGTGAGGAGTTTGAGGCGGCGGCCCGGGTCCCGCGGGTCGACGCCGTCACCGTCTACAACGCCGTCCTGTGCTGCCTGCCGACCACCGCCGGCAGGCGGGGGCGCCAGTTCGTCATGGGGCAGCAGCGGTTCCTCGGCCCGGAGGGCGGATCGGCATCGACCAGCGGGTGACCGTCGCCCTGCCTGGGTGCGCGCCCCGCCTCAGGCCTGGAATTCAAGGTCAAAATGCACGATCTTCGCCACGCACACGCCTCCTGGCTGCTGGCTGGCGGCGCCGACCTCCAAGTCCTCAAAGAACGCCTCGGCCACGGCAGCATCTCCACGACAGAGAAATACCTTCACACCCTCCCCGACGCCGACGACACCGCCCTCGACGCTCTCGCCCGAACCCGCTCACGCTCCCGGCGCTGATCAAGCAGCGCCACATTGACCGTTTCGGTCGCCTGATCGAGACGGAAAGCCGCAACGTCGTTAGCGCCCCGACCGTCCGCCTTTCTGGCGTAGCGTTCGCCCTGCTCACCCGCCGGAGTTGTGAGTGGAGGGGTGCCGACGGTGCCCAACGTGTGGCTGCGTTGGTGGACGTTGCCGTCAGCGTTGCCGTCATCCACGCCGTCGAAACGGACCGTCGCAGACAGTGCTGGATGATGTATCAGCGAACGAGCAGTACCAGTGCGATGAAGGCTGCGAGCACGAGGACCATGGCTGCAGCGACTGGCCCGTGAGTGCTGGCTCCGATGATGACGCGGCCCCGCGTGATTTCCTGATTCAACGCACGGTAGCGGATGGTGGCGTAGCCAAAGCCAGCGATTGCCGCGCATACGAGCACACCGCCTGCGGCAAATGCGTAGACCTCGTTGTGTGAGCCGAACTTCGCCGCTCCCAGACCGAAGGCCATCATGGCCAAGCACGTCCGCATCCAGGCGAGGTAAGTGCGCTCGTTGGCCAAGTGCTCGCGAACCCGGAGATCGCCGGCTGAGATGGACGACTCGTTCACCGGTTAGGCACTCCCCGTCCGACCGATTGGGCCCTCTTTGCGACCCGTTCAGGGCAAGCCGTAATCCGCTAGGGCACGATGATACAAGAGGTCATGCCAGGTGGGGGCCTCGGGAAGAGGCTCAAGCCAGTCGTGGGAGGCGATGCACCTTGAGTGGTCCCCTACGCGGAAGCGAGCCTGATCATCCCTCACCGGACGGGGTCAGAGAACGAAAAGTCGTCAAGCCGACTCCCCCCGAGCTCATGGAGGACGCCGGGACCGGTCTGGACTACGGGATTCGGCCGGACCGCACGCCTGGCTACATCACCCCGATCGACCGCTTCTTCCTTCGCAGCCACGCACCGACCCCCCATCTGGACGCGGCGAGCTGGTCGCTCCGGATCGAAGGAAGTGGGGTACGCGAGCCGATCACCTACACCTACGCCGATTTGTGGGATCACTTTCCGCTTATCTCAATGGTCCGAACGATCGAGTGCGCCGGTAACCGCCGTGTGCTGTTCGGCGAGGAGTACGGACGCAAGTTCGAGGGAACCCAGTGGGGCCGCGGCGCGATCAGCACTGCCGAATGGACCGGCATCCGGTTGCGCGACCTGCTCGAACCGGCGGGGATCACCCCAAGAGCCCGCGAGGTCATGCCGGAAGCGCTCGACGAGATCCAGGCCCGCCGGCCCATGCCGCTGACCAAGGCGCTTGCCGACGACACCCTGCTCGCGCTGGCCATGAACGGCGAGACGCTGCCGCTCGATCATGGGTACCCGGCTCGGGTCGTGGTGTCCGGATGGCTCGGTGCCGCCAGCATCAAGTGGGTGGGCCGGATCGAAGTCTCCGAACATCCGCTGTACGTTCCGTGGAACACCGAAGACTACGTACTGATCGGTCCGGACTACCCTCCGCAGGCGCCCTCACTCGGTATGCCGATCACCGGCATACCGGTGGCGAGCCTGGTGGAACTGTCCTGGCCGGCACGGCTGCGGCCGGTACCGCAAGTCATCCGGGGGCGTGCGTTCGCGGGAGAGAATCAGGTCACGGCGGTCGAATACCGCATCGACGAGGGTTCCTGGCAGGAGGCGTCCCTGGCTCCGCCGAAGATACCGGGCGCGTGGGTACGCTGGCAGTTCAGTTGGGATCCCGAACCCGGCGATCACACCATCCGGGTACGCGCCACCGACGACCAGGGCCATACCCAGCCTGACACCGTCCCATGGAATGACCTGGGCTACTGCTACCACCCGGTGCTGGCCCACCCCATCCGAGTCGAATCCACGACCTGAGGCCTATCAGGGCTCGGAGAACAGGCGGGCGAACTCATGACCGAAATCATCGCAGGGGTGGAGGTTCCCGAGACGGCGGCGGTCGCCGAGGCCACCCGCCACATCCGGGAGATGACCAGCCCCCTCATCTTCCATCACTCCCGGCGCGTCTTCTTCTTCGCCGCGCTTCACGCTCGCGAGGTCGGTCTGCGGCCGGACCCGGAGCTGCTCTACCTGTCCGCCATTTTCCACGACCTCGGCCTGCTGACGCCCTTCTCCGACGTGGAGCAGCGCTTCGAACTCGATGGCGCCGACCACGCACGCAAGTTCCTGCTCGACCGCGGTTTTCCGGCCACGGCCGCCGACGTGGTCTGGGAGGCGATCGCGCTGCACAGCACGCCGGGGATTCCCAGCCGGATGGGCCCGGAGATCGCCGCCACGCACCACGGCGTGCTGACCGACGTGCAGGGCGTGGGCTTGGACAAGCTGGATCGTGGCCTGGTGGACGAGATCACCGCTGTTCATCCGCACGGCGACTTCAAGAACGGGTTCCTGCAAGCCCTTCTCGAGGGAACCAGAGACCGCCCGGACACCACCTACGGCACCATAAGCGCGGACGTATTGGTGCACTTCATTCCCGGTTTCCGTCACGTCAGCATGGTCGAGCGCGTCATGGGTTCGGCCTGGCCGAGCTGATCGGAACATCGAAGTGATCAAATACCCACAGGGAGCAGCGTGGTGAGACAGGGCGCTCCTCGTCACCACCTTGGACGAGGTCCCGCATCCATGGTTCTGACACTTGCGACCTTGGCGATGATGGCGCAAACGTGCACCGAAGAGCGAGGCTAGGCATCCCCGGAAGTCACCCAGTTTGACACTCACTCGGCGGCGACAGGTGTCGGTACGGGGTCACATCACGCGGTCACCGGCTCCGCACCTCGCCTTAATGAGGAAGGCCGGCGCTCCCGTGCCTTGCCCCACTGCGTACGGCTACGCTCAGCAATGATCAGGCTGACCCCCATGGCTGCCGCCACCGGCCATTCGATCACCTCGAACGCGGCCAGAGCACCGAGAGCGCCGCAGTAAACGAGGTGATCCGGTTGCAGAACCCACCGGGTGGTGCCCGCCACGGTGCCCGCCACGGTGCCGACCACATTTCCGACCTGCTGACGGTTCGGCGGGTGGACATTGAAGTGGAGCATCGGCAGGTCCAGCGTGAGGCCGCGCCTTTGACCGTCGTGCTTCACGACCGGTCCTCCGGCCTTCTGCTTCTCGGGCTCGCGCTTCCCGCTCCTCGCCACCCTCGGCTTGCGAGCGCGCGGTGTGGGCTCGGTCATGACTCCTCCTCTAACGAGTTGGAGCTTCGGTTCAAGTGATACGTATCGTTCCAGGTACGGCCTTGGATTCCTGTAACCCCTTCCTGGACATGCGGGTCCCAAACCCCCGCAGTCGCAAAGGATGAGCTTGCGGCCCCAGCTCTTCATACCGATTAGAACGCCCGTTCGAGTGGATAGCGGTGAGGTGTGACGCATGACCTCCCTCCACGGGTCCGCGACCTAGGTGTGGTGTCTCAGGACATTGGTTCCACGAGGTCCTCGATGGTCAGCTGCTGAGGGAAGGTGTCGAGTGCCCCCTGCTGTCGGCTCTCCTGGACTTGCCGGACGCGTTCATCGGGAGCCCTGGGATCTCAGGGCTCCCGCGTGAGCAGCTGTGCGTGGCGTCAACGTGCGAACTTTTCGATGGCTGCCGGGGTGACGGGGGTGAAGAAGTTGACGAGGTTGCCGTCGGGGTCACGGAACAGCAGCGACCGGTTGCCCCAGGGCATCGTGGTGGGCTCGGTGACGAAGTCGGTGACGAAGCCGGTCAGGTTCTGGTGAATGCGGTCCACGTCGTCGACGAGGAACTCAGTGATCACGCTCTGGTTGTCCGCTGGACGGGCAGAGCCCGGGGCGAACAGCGGGATGGTGCGGGTACCAGCGATCGCGAGGGTGGCGTTGGGGGTCTTGAGTTCGGCGAAATCCTCGGTGGCCCACATCGCCTGCACGCCTGTGGCTCGCTCGTAGAACTCGACGAGACGTGCAACGTCGCTGGTAATGATGCGGATCGAGACGAAGTCCATGGTGATCTCCTTGGCAGATGGAATCGCTGCACGTCGCAGACTAGGAGAAATAGTGGACAGAATCGGTCCTGTATTCGCGTAGGTTGTGCACATGCCTCGACCTACCGGCCGCGTGCTGACACTCCTGGAGTTGCTGCAGTCGGGCGGCACTCGGACGGTGGCCGAACTCGCCGACCGACTCGCCGTTGATGGGCGCACCGTGCGGCGGTATGTGGACCAACTGATCGACCTTGACGTACCCGTGGAGTCGGTGCGCGGCCGCTACGGCGGGTACCGGCTCGCCCCCGGGTACCGTTTGCCTCCGCTCATGCTCAGCGACGACGAGGCGCTGGCCGTGATGCTCGGCCTGGTCGCCGGCCGGCGAGCAGGGGTAATAACGGCAGGTCACACCGCGAGCGAGACGGCCTCGGCCAAGATCCGGCGGGTGCTGCCCAAGCACATCGCCCGCCGGCTCGACACGCTCCTGGAATCCCTCGCCTTCACGGATCAGGCCGGCGAGTTCGCCACCCCGGACGCCGGGGTCCTGCTCACCATCGCCGATGCGGTACACCACCGCCGACCGGTCTCGATCAGATACACCGACCGGGACGGCCGGCGCAGCGAACGCACGCTGCACGCGTACGGGATCGTCGCCCATTCGGGCCGGTGGTACGTCACGGGCACGGACCCCGAGATCGGCGAGGACCGAACCTTCCGGCTCGATCGCATCACAGACGCACGGACCCTGCCCGGCTCATTCGAGGCGCCCGTGGGTCCCGATCCGGCACAGCGCGTGTTGTCAGGGTTCGCCACGGCTGAGTACCGGCACGAGGTGACTTTGCGGATCCACGGGACAGTTGAGCAGATCCGCGCCCACCTCCCCGCCAGCGTCGCGAGCCTGGAGGAGCACGCGCCCACGGCAGACAAGGACCGGGCGACCGAGCGTTGGCTGCGCGTCCAGCTACGGGCGGAGCGGCTCGACTGGTTGCCTCCGCTACTCGCCTCACTCGACCGTCCGTTCGTCATCGAGCGCCCCGATGAACTGCGCAACCTCGTCATCGCGCTCGCCCAACGCCTCGCGTCCCACGCCCGCCAAGCCTGACAGCGAGGAACCAATGTCATGAGATGGCACAACTAGGCACAGCGCACACCGCTGGCCACAGTTCGCGCTCGTCGGCCAGACGCACTCACGCACAAACCCTTCATCCGCCGGCAACCTCCCAGCCATTGACGCGAACCCATAGCTCCACGAATATTGAGTCAATGAACACTGACTCGGTATGCAATCTGGATGCCAGGGCGCGAGTGCATGCGGCGCTCGGCGACCCGAGCCGGTTGTCGATCGTGGACAGACTGGCTCTTGGGGACGCTTCTCCGGGAGAGATCGGCCGGCTCCTGGGCTTGCCGACCAATCTGCTCGCCCACCACGTGAAGATCCTTCAGGAGGCCGGGGTGGTGGAGCGCCAGCGGTCGGAGGGTGACCGGCGGCGCACCTACCTTCGGCTGGTTCCGAGGACCCTGGCTGAACTGCTGCCCTCGACTTACCGGCAGGCTCCGCGCGTGGTGTTCGTCTGTACCCACAACTCCGCCCGATCCCAGCTCGCCGCCGCGCTCTGGGTCCGCAAGAGCTCAGTTCCTGTCGCCTCGGCCGGCACACAGCCGGCTGAACGCGTCCACCCGCAAGCGGTCGGCGTCGCCCGCCATCACGGTCTGACGCTGGACAAGGCACACACCGCTCATCTGGACGCGGTCGTACGACCGGACGACCTGGTCGTCGCGGTCTGCGACTCCGCGCACGAGGACCTGGGCGGCGGCGACCATTTGCACTGGTCGGTCCCTGACCCGGTCCGCAGCGGAACCGACGACGCCTTTGAACGGGCCTTCGCCGACATCGCCGACCGGATCGACCGGCTCGCCCCCGCAGTCCACCTCCCGAAGGAGTAAGCCGTGCCCCGGCCCCGTGTTCGCCACGGTCTGTCAGCCGACCGACAGCCCACCCAGCCTGCCGCTTCCCAGGTGGGCCGATGAACCTTCCGCGTCGCGCGCTCGCCGAATTCCTCGGCACCGCGCTCCTGGTGGCCATCGTCGTCGGTTCCGGAATCATGGCCCAGACCCTGTCCCCCGGGAACATCGGTCTGCAGTTGCTGGAGAACTCGACCGCGACAGTCTTCGGGCTGGGTGTGCTGATCGCCGTGCTTGGCCCGATCTCGGGTGCCCATTTCAACCCCGTGGTGTCTCTAGCCGACTGGTGGCACGGCAGGCGAGATGCCTCTGGTCTCCCGCCGAAGAACGTGGCGATCTACATCGTCGCCCAGGTAGCCGGGGGCATCGGCGGATCGATCCTCGCCAACGCCATGTTCGCCAAGCCCGCGGTCTCCTGGGCAACCACCGATCGTTCCGCACCGCATCTTTGGATAGGCGAGATCGTCGCGACAGCCGGCCTGATTGTGGTCATCTTCTGTCTGGTGCGGGCAGGTCGTGCCGCGTACGCGCCGGTCGTGGTGGCCTCCTACATCGGAGCGGCCTACTGGTTCACCTCCTCCACCAGCTTCGCCAACCCCGCAGTCACGATCGGCCGGATCTTCTCCGACTCCTTCGCGGGCATCGCACCCTCCTCCGTGCCAGGTTTCCTGGCCGCCCAACTGGTCGGAGGCATCGTGGGCCTGCTGCTGGTCGCCGGGCTCATGGGCCAGACACCCGCCACGCAACAGCCACCATCCGCACAAAGCTCGTCGCCGGAAACCTCGGCAAATGGCCAGATCACCGACCACAGCCTCACCTGAGAGGAACCCCCCATGGACGAGCCGGACAACGTCTACTCCCCCGAGACCGACAAGGTGCTCGAACGCGTAGCCGAGCGACTGGCCGTGCGTTTCGTCGGCAACTTCTCGACGGAGACGATCATCCGGTATCTGCGTGAGTCCTACGTGGCGCTCTACCGGACTGCGAGGGTGAAGTCACACCTTCATGTGCTCGCCGAGAGATTCGCGAACGACCGGCTGACTGCCCTGGCACAGGCGCAAGGGTTCATCCCCAAGGCCGTACCCGAGGTGCTGTTCGTGTGCACGCACAACGCCGGGCGCTCGCAGATGGCCGCCGCGCTGCTGGAGCACCACGCCAACGGGAAGGTCGGCGTCCGGACGGCCGGCTCTGAGCCCGCCTCCGACATCGAACCGACCGTGGTGGAGGCGCTGGCCGAAATCGGCCTGGACGCCTCCGCGGAGTTCCCCAAGCCTCTGACCGACGACGTGATCCGCGCCGCCGACGTCATCGTCACCATGGGCTGCGGAGACGCCTGCCCTATCCATCCTGGTAAGCGGTACCTGGACTGGACCCTGCCTGACCCGCACGGCAAACCGCTCGACGAGGTCCGCGCGATCCGCGACCAGGTCGACGCCCACGTACGCGAGTTGCTGGACGAGCTCACCCTCTCCACGACCCGCTGAACATACGCACCACTGAAAAGGGACTTCCATGACCGACAAGCCCAGCGTCCTGTTCGTCTGCGTCCACAACGCGGGACGATCCCAAATGGCCGCCGGATGGCTCACCCACCTGGCCGGCGATCGCATCGAAGTCCGATCCGCGGGCTCGGCCCCGGCCGAGAGCGTCAACCCCGTCGCCGTCGAGGCGATGAAAGAGGTCGGGATCGACATCACCGCGGAGACCCCGAAGATCCTCACAACCGAGGCCGTGGAGGCATCCGACGTTGTGATCACCATGGGCTGCGGCGACGCCTGCCCCATCTTCCCGGGCAAGCGCTATGAGGACTGGGTGCTCGAGGACCCGGCCGGTCAGGGCATCGAAGCAGTGCGCCCGATTCGCGACGAGATCCAGGACCGCGTGCAGAAGCTGATCGCGGAACTGGCTGGGAACTGACCGCGTGGACCTGCTGGTCATCGGGGGAAGCGACGCCGGCGTCACGGCCGCCCTCCGCGCGCGGGAGCTGGCTCCCGACGTGGAGGTCACGGTGGTCGTGGCCGACGAATACCCGAATTACTCCATCTGCGGCATCCCGTACCACGTCTCGGGAGACGTGCCCGATTGGCGGTCCCTCGCCCATCGAACACGGGCGGACCTGGAGGCCACGGGTATGCGTCTGCGGCTGAACGAGACCGCGGTCTCCATAGACCCGGCCGCCCACGTCGTACAAACACGAAGCAGCGACGGCGACCTGCGGCAGATCGGCTACGACAAGCTGATCATCGCCACTGGCGCGGTCCCCGTCCGGCCGCCCATTCAGGGCCTCGACCAGTTGGGTGCCGCTGACGGCGTGCACGTACTGCACTCCATGGACGACACCTTCGCTCTCACCGATGACCTGGACAAACGCCGTCCGGCCACTGCGGCGATCATCGGAGCGGGCTACATCGGGGTGGAGATGGCAGAAGCGCTGTCCGCCCGAGGCCTACGTGTCACCGTGTTCGAGCAGTTCTCCCAAGTCCTGCCGAACACGCTGGATCCAGCGCTTGCCAAGCTGGTGGAAACCGAACTGGTCGGCCACGGCGTCGAAGTGCTGACGGGCGTGTCAGTCGGCTCAGTCGTCCGCGACTACGTCCCTGGCGGTGTGCTCCTGTCATGCTCGGACAGTTCGACGCGGCGTGCTGATGTGGTGCTCGTGGTGACAGGCGTCCGCCCCGAGACCTCGCTTGCCGCTGCCTCCGGCGCCGGACTGGGCGTGCGCGGGGCCATCATCGTCGATGAGCGCATGCGGACGAGCGTTCCGGACGTGTACGCCGCGGGCGACTGCGTGCACACGCATCATCGATTGCTCGACTCCCCGGTCTACCTCCCTCTGGGCACGACCGCGCACAAGCAGGGGCGCGTCGCCGGAGAGAACGCCATCGGCGGTGACGCGGCCTTCGCCGGTGTCTGCTCCACCCAGGTCGTCAAGGTCTTCGACACCGTCGTCGCCGCGACCGGATTCCGCGACAGCGCGGCTCGCGACGCCGGGTTCGCACCGCTCACCGTCGCCGGCGTCTTCGATGATCACAAGGCGTACTATCCGGGTTCGACCCCCGTGCACGTCGCCATCACCGGCGATCGCAAGACGGGCCGGCTCTTGGGCGCACAGTTGGTGGGACGTCTCGGGGCGGAGATCTCCAAGCGCGTCGACACCTTCGCAACCGCGATCACCTACGTGGCGAGCGTCGCGGACGTCGGTGACCTCGATCTGTCCTACACCCCACCGCTCGGCAGCCCCTACGACGCGGTACAACTCGCCACCCAGGCGTGGACACGAGCCGTACGGTCGCCCACACGACACGTCAACCCGCGCGAGGGCCGTCCGTCGTCCGCGTTGTAGATCTCGTTGGATGCCCCATGATCTCGGCCACGGTTGCTCTGGCGGTGCGGCTGGCTCCGATCAAGGTTGCTGAGGCCGGCCCGGTCCAGTCGCCGTAGCCCAGCAGGTGGAGGCGCGGCTCGGTGAGTGCCCGTGTTCCCTCGGTGGCCACCAGGCCGTTGTGGCGGCGGAGGCGGAGCGGAGACAGGTGAAGGAGGGCGGGCCGGAAGCCGGTGCACCACAAGATGGCGTCGCACGACTGTTCGGTTCCATCGCGCCAGGCAACACCGGTGCGCGTGATTCGGGCGAACATCGGCTCGGCCTTGAGCGCACCTCGGTCGCGGGCGTCGCGGACTGAGGGAACGGCGACGATGTCCCCCAGGTCGCTGATCGATGTGCCGGTTTCACCGACGGCCAGGGCATGTTGGCGACGAGTGGCGAGGTCGAACAGGGCTTTTCCGTCAATGGCGTCGGGAAGCAGCCGGGGAGGTCGCCGGGTGACCCAGGTCGTGTTGGCGACGGTGGACAGTTCGGCGAGGATCTGGGCGGCGGAATTGCCTCCACCGACGATGATCACGTTTTGGCCCTGGAAAGGCTCTGGCCCGCTGTAGTCCGCGGTGTGGAGTTGTTGCCCGCCGATGTCACCTCTGCCGGGGTAATGGGGGATGTAGGGGCGCCACCAGGTGCCCGTCGTGCTGATCACGTATCGCCCGTGCCAGGTACCGGTGTCAGTCTCAACGAGCAAGCCGTCGTCTTCCCGGCGCACGGCACGCACGGTCACTGGGCGGATCACTGGCAGGTCGTAACGCTGTTCGTAGTCGGTCAGGTAGCCGACCGCGTCGGCAGCGGTCGGGTAACCCCCGTGAGGAGTGGGCGGCATCATCCAGCCGGGCAGCGAACTGTACTGGGCCGGGGAGAACAACCGCAGGGACGGCCAGGCATGTCGCCACGCGCCGCCAGGCTTGTCCTGGGCGTCGAGGATGACAAAGTCAGCTCCGGCCCTGCGCAGGTAGAAGCCTGCCGCGAGGCCGGCCTGCCCTCCGCCGATGACCACTACGTGGGCCCGCTGGTGTGCGGTCACCACGTCCCTTCCGGGCGGGGGGCTGCGTCCGCCGCCGACATCAGGCGCTGACGGGTTCGGCCAACGGGGTGAACAGCTCGCCGAGCCGTGCCACTGCCGACGGGATCACCCAGTAGTAGACCCACGTGCCGCGCCGCTCGGAGCCGATGAGCCCGGCGGTGCGCAGCACCTTCAGGTGGTGGGAGATCGTCGGGGCCGTCAGGTCGAAACCGTCTGTCAGGTCGCACACGCACGCCTCGCCGCCGGCGTGGGAGCCGATCATGGACAGCAGGCGCAGCCGTACCGGGTCGGCGACCGCCTTGAGGAGCACTGCCAACTCAGCGGCGTCGCCCTCTGATAACGGCTCGCGTGCGATGGGCGCGCAGCACTGGCCTGTGAGGGCGGTCATGGCGAAGTCTCCCTAATTCGATGCCTGTCTAAACGATACGCGATGGTAGGCGAGCAGTGCGAATGCGGCCAGTACGCAGGTCGCCGCGACTGCAACCATGACCCAGCCGTATCCGGCAACGTGGGCTAGAGCTACTGCGCCGAGTGGGGCGGTCGCACTGGCGGCGATGGAGAACAAGGCGATGCGCCCGGCCAGTGTGGCGTAAGCGGAGGTGCCGTAGCGGGCGGCGAGCAGGTGCGGCTGCGTGATGGTCCCCACGCCGAAACCCAGGCCGAACAGCAGCACGCATCCGACCGCTCCCGGGACACTACGCCCGAGCAGCGGCAGGAGCAGCACGGCGAGTCCCTGCAGAACGAAGATGGCCGCGGCTATGACGGCGGCGGGTAGCAGTCGCTGGAGGCCTGTCGTGACCAGCCGCCCGGTCACCGATAGCACGCCGAGAAGTCCGGCCACCGTGGCAGCGAGGGCCGGGGCGTGGCCCAGATGGACGAGATAGGTGATCAAGAGGACGGCCATTATGGCAACGGCGGCTTCATGGGCGGTAAAGGTGATCGCCAACAGCCAGAAAGGCCGCTCACGGAACGCCGCACGCGCGAGTTGTGTTCTGCCGGTCGCTGATTCCGCGACATTCCCCGATGCCTGAGTGCGGCGCCGAAGCACCGTGGCGTGGAGCGGAATTGCCGTGATGCCGTACAAGAGGGCGAGGAGGACCAAGGCGTGGCGCCAGCCGTACCGGTCGACCAGCAGACCGGTCAACGGGAGGAAAATCGCGGAGGCGAACCCCGCGACTATGGTGAGCGCCAATAGCGCGTTCGCCCTGCTGCGGCCGTCGAACCAGCTGACCAGGACGGCGAAGGCCGGCTCGTACAACACCATCGCCGAGGCGACGCCGATCGCCGCGAAGACCGCATACAGCTGTGGCAGGTTGTCCACTCGCGACCAGGCCAGGACGGCGAGGGTGCCCAGTATCGATCCCGCCGTCATCAGTCCCCGGCCACCGCGCGCATCGAGCCACCGTCCGGCCAGCGGAGCGCACAGTGCGGTGGTCAGGACGGCGAGGGTGAATGCCGCCGCCACCTGGGTGCCGCCCGCCTGAAGGTCACGTTGCATTGGGGCAAGGAACACCGAGAAGGCGTAGTAGAGCACGCCGTACCCGATGGTCTGGGTGACGGCCAGGGCGGCGACGATCTCACGTCCTCGGCTGAAACGGGGCTGACCGCCGCCCCGCACAGTGGGGACGGCGGCCTGGGTGGTGGAGTTCACCCGCGTTCACCGGTGCAGGCGATGAGCTTGCGACCATCCTGCGTGGTGGTCGATCCGCTGCCGTGCTCCGCTTCGGCGATGAATCCCTGAGCGCGAAGACGCCAGGCCAGCGATCCCGCCATGCGGTGCATCGCCGCAGTGAAACCTGGGTTGGTGCTCGATCGCCTGGCAGCGACCAGGCGTTCACCCAAGTGCTCAGTGTCGAGTTGTCCGTGCCGGCAGATGAGGCGCAATGCCTCCTTCTGCGCGGCGGTGGGATATCCCTCCGACATCGCAAGGTCCCTTCGAGTGGTACGAGTCAGCCGCAGCAGCTGCCACCGGCATCGACACTGACCAGAGGCAGCGGCGTGGCCAGGAGACCCCCACTGATGCCGGTGGCCAGCCCGACCCGCCTCTCCTGCGCTTCCGCGAGGTCGGAGGAACAGACTCCGGTCTCCGGCAGATCGAGTTGCACCTCGCGAGCCGCCGCCCAATCGCCGGCCAGCGCGGCGACCACGGAGCGGACCTGCTCATAACCCGCGGCCATCAGGAACGTCGGCGCACGGCCGTAGCTCTTGACGCCGACGGCGTAGTAGCCGCTTTCCGGGTGGGACAGTTCGTCGACGCCGTGAGCGGGCACGGTGCCGCAGGAATGCTGGTTCGGGTCGATCAGCGGGGCGAGCTGCCGGGTGGATCCCAGGATCGGGTCGAGGTCCAGGCGCAGTTCGGACGCGATGGAATGGTCGGGGCGATAACCGGTGGCGGCCACGATCCGATCCACGGTCACGGCCTGCTCGGCACCGTAGGGATCTCTGCTGATCACCTCGACCGCTTCGCCGGTGACGTTGACGCGGTGGGTGTAGAAGCCGGTCAGCAATTCGATGGTGCCGTCCTCCACGAGTAGGCGCAGATGGGTGCCGAGCGCGCCGCGTGCCGGCAGCGCGTCCGCAGCGCCGCCGCCGTAGGTGCGCGTGGCATTGCCCGCACGGATCGCCCAGGTGATACGGGTGCCCGGGGCTTCTTCGGTCAGCTTCGCCAGGCCGAGCAGCGTCGTCGCGGCGGAGTGGCCGGCGCCCACGACCATGGTGTGCTTGCCCGCGTAACGATCACGGTCTGTGCCGAGCACATCGGGCAGCGCGTGGTCGACGATCGCGTCGTCCTCCCCGTATGCGGGCAGACCACTGGCGCCGAGCACGTTCGGGGTCATATACGTGCCGGAGGCATCGACGATCGCCCGCGCCTGCACCTCCTCGCCACTGTCGAGGCGAATCAGGAAGGGCACGTTCTCCCGGCCTGTGGTGCGGACGCGGTCATAGCCCAGACGGCTGATCGCGGTCACCCTCGCGCCAACACGTACCCGAGGGCCGAGCACCTTGGCCAGCGGGGACAGGTAGTCCTCAATCAGCTCGGCGCCCGTCGGCAGCCAGTCGGGATCCGGCGCGGACCAACCTTGGACTTCCAGCAGCCGGCGAGCCGCGTCGTCGATGTTGTACCGCCATGGACTGAAGACCCGTACGTGAGCCCACTGCGCGACTGACGCGCCCACCTGGGACCCAGCTTCAAGGACGAGGAAGTCCAGCCCGCGCTCGGCCAGATGTGCGGCGGCGGCCAGTCCGACGGGACCGGCTCCGATCACCACCACGGGAAAGGCACTCGCGTCCGCCTGGGACGCGAACTGCTCGATCTCGACGTCAGCCGGGCCGCAGCATGCACCGCTCATGGGTCATCTCCTACTGGTGCGTTGGTCTTCAGAGGCTGGCGGAGGGACAGAGCCCGCCACCACACAACCCTGAATAGACGTTTATCGAAGTAGCCGTCAGCAGTCTCCTTGATTGATTAGGGAAATGTCAAATTAGATGCGCATCTAATCAGTGGGCGCCGGACTGTCCATGAGGGCGCAGGTTCCTGTAGTAACCGGCGAGGGCTGAGCGCAATGACCTCGCATGAGGTAGGCCCACCGATCGCCTAGTCGCTGGACGCCTGGGGCGGGCAACATGAGCGCAGGCAGCCCTGCAACTCGTCCAAGGCTCGGCCGATGCCCGTCGGATCTGCCCGGTAGTACACGGTCTTCCATTCGCGGCGCGAGGTCAGCACGCCACCCTCTTTGAGGGTCGCCAAATGGCTGGAGGTTGCCGACTGAGCGAGTCCCTCCCGATGAGCACAGAGTGCAGACAACTTCATGATCATCAAACTCTTGGCCATCGTGTTGTCCGTCTCTACGTGTCGCTACCCATGGGCGGACGCTCGAAGGAGATGGCCGCGGAAGTCAGCCCGCGTATACGGTGCCGCGCTCGACGAAGCACAGCGGGTTGCCCCAGGGATCATCGGCGTAGAACGACCGCTCGCCCCACGGACGGACGACGATGGCCCCGGCGCTCTGGTCGTGTACGAGTTCCGTGGACAGGCAGCCGAGGACCTTGGCGCGGGCGAAGACGGCTTCGAGATCCTCGACGGTGAAGTACAGGGCCTTTGCCGCGGTGTGCGGCGTCCCATTGGCCGAGACGTCCATGACTGACAGGGTGACGTGCCCGCAGTCGAAGTAGGAGCGGGCTCCGGCCTGCCGGTGGCCTTCGATGCCGAACAGTTCGCTGTAGAAGGCGATGGCCCGGTCGAGGTCGCCGACCTCGACGCTGAGGCGGAAGAGCCGAGGAGTGTCGGGCCGGTTAACCGGTGTGGTGGCGGCTGCCATGTCAGGGGGTCTCCTTCGCGGGGTCGGGCGTGATGGAGAAATGCGCAAGCCAGTCGCGTACGAGGTCCAGGCGCTTGCGTTCGAGGTGGTAGATGCGCATGCGGCCGTCGCGTGCGCTGCTGAGCAGGCCGGCGGCCTCGAGGATCTGCAGGTGGCGGGTGGTCGTCTGCCAGGCGTGTGAGAACACCGCGGCGATCTCGCCGGCGGCCATCGATCCGCCGTTGAAGTAGATGGTGAGCAGCACCCGTCGGCGCGCCGGGTGTGCCAGCGCACTGAACACCGCCTCATACGCATCCTCGTCGCGGCCGGACTCGTCGACCATCTCCCACCCATCTCGCTGAATGTTCAGGTTGTCAATATTCAGCGTACATGCTGAATATAGTCAAAGGCGGTAGGAGAGCACAGCGAGCGCCTCCCGCATCCGATAAGCCCAACTCACCGCCGATCCTCGGAGGCGCTGGGGCTGTCGCAGTCACAAGCATCATGCCGATCGTGGCTGCGGTGCTCGCCGGACTGGCCGTGCTCGCTTGGGGACTGGCGTGGGTGTTGCGTACCCGAAAGCCGGCCACAGCTTGTGGTGGCGGGGCTAGCCGCGGCTGTCAGAAGGGTGCCGAGCAGCATGACAACAGTCGTCCTCTACAGTCGCAGCCGTGACTGTTGCGCGTTCACTTCTGCTGTTCGTGCTAGCCGCAATAGCTGAGATCGGCGGAGCATGGCTTGTTTGGCAGGGAGTGAGGGAACACCGCGGGCTGTTGTGGGTCGGAGCGGGGATCATCGCGCTCGGCCTGTATGGGTTCGTCGCCACCTTCCAACCTGATCCCAACTTCGGCCGCATTCTTGCGGCCTACGGGGGCGTATTCGTCGCGGGCTCACTGGTGTGGGGCATGGTGTTCGACAAGTTCCAGCCGGACCGGTGGGACGTCATCGGCGCGGTTATCTGCGTACTCGGCGTCCTGGTCATCATGTACGCGCCACGCGGTTAGCACGTCTGCCGGTGAGCAGCATGCCGAGCAGGGCAACGGCCATCCAGGCTGCCAAGTAGGTCCATGCGGCGTTGGGCGAGATGAAGGTCCACAACAGACCCGCAATCGCGCTGGCGGCGAAGTTGCCCAGGGATTGAACGGCGGCCAGCAACCCGAAGGCTGACCCGCGCAGAGCGGCGGGGGCTAGGGCTGCGACGGCTGCATGTTCGGCGGTCTCGACGCAGCCAATGGCCAGTCCTGCGGCGAGGAACGGCAGAGCCAACAGCAAGTAGCTGGTGGTGTCGAAAGCCAGGGCGGCATAAGCGATGCCGAACAGGGCGACACCTGCGGCCATGACCAGTATGGGGCCGCGCGCGCCGAGGCGGTCGGAGGTGTGGCCGGCGGGAACAGATGCCAGGGTCGCCGCGACGTTGTAGGCGATGTACAGGCCCAGGGCGATGCTGGTTGCTGTCTGCGTTCCGTGGGCGGGGGTGAGCTGTTGGGTGGCACGCAGGATGAGCAGAGTCGCAGCGACGTTGCCGACTTCGAACGCGGTGATTGCTCCGACCAGACGGCCCAGGTCTCCCTGAAGGACGGGACGGATCTGTAACCGGATGGGGATGCGTTCGCGTACGGCCGGCTGGGCGGCTCGTCGGATGGCGTAGACGATGGCCAGCGCGGCGAGGATGCCGGGGATGACGGAGATGAGGATCGCGGTCCGGACGCTGAAGATGGCGACCAGGCCCAGGGCGAGCATGGGTCCGCCGATGGCGCCAAGGTTGTCCATCGCCCGCTCGAATCCGTAGGCCCGGCCGTACGCATTGGCAGGTACGAGGTCGGCTAGCAGGGCGTTGCGGGCGGGGACACGCAGACCTCGGGCGAACCACGCCCCGGCGCGTAGGGCTCCGGCTTGCCAAACATTGGCGGCCACTCCCAGCAGGGCGGACAGAACCGCGGTGGTGGTATATCCGCCGACAGCCACAGATCGGCGTCGTTGCGGGTCGTCAGCGAGTGCTCCGCCGGCTAGTCTGCCGACCCCTGCGAGTCCATCAGCGATGCCTTCGATGAGACCGAGTGCTGCGGCGGGCGCTCCCAGGGTGGAGGTGAGCAAGCTGGGCAGCAATGCCGTGGGCACTTCGTGGCCGACATCGGCGAGAAAGCTGGCCGATCCGATTCCGGCAACTCCGGGGCTCATCCATCGTTGCTCGGGGCTGTCCGGCTCGTGTGCAGAGAGTTCGGCCACCGGGCAATTGTGCCGTAGTGGATCTGGCGGGCCTGAGTAGTCGGCGGCCCGAGCTGCCGCCGGCCGGGGCCTTGGAGCGGACAGACCGGGCCGCGCCTGGGATGGTCCAGGCGCAGTTTTGTTGAGTGCGCGGAGTCGCGCGCACGTTCGCTGTCATGGGTTGGAGAGACGGTTGCGAGTGGCCATGGCTCGGGCCGCGGGGATGCTGCCGATCATGAGCAGGGTCAGTGCGACATCACCCAGAACAAGGGGACGGCCCGGCAACACAAAGACGGCGACTGTCAGCGGGCTGCTGGCGATCATCGACCAGGCCGCCCATCTTGGGATGACTCCGGCTCGGCGCAGCGCGATGGCGAGCACCACGTAGGCCACCAGATGTCCGACGATATAGACGAGCAGGTAGCCGCCCATCACCGCGTCGTTCGCGAAC
This sequence comes from Planotetraspora kaengkrachanensis, assembly GCF_016862895.1. Classification (GTDB taxonomy): domain Bacteria; phylum Actinomycetota; class Actinomycetes; order Streptosporangiales; family Streptosporangiaceae; genus Planotetraspora; species Planotetraspora kaengkrachanensis. The sequence continues at coordinate 25,959 of NZ_BONV01000049.1, forward strand.
TGGTCCAACAGCATGGCGTACGAACTGCTGTCGGGTAGGGCAGCCATGGCCATGGTGAGGTCGTCCAGGGCGGTCAGGGCCGAAAACGGTAGCCAGCCCACCACCGCGAGCAGTCCCCCGATCGTGGCGAGCCACGGTGCTCGGGCATAGGCGAGATACGCGAGCCCGGTCGCTCCGAGAGGGAGCAGGAAGGAGGCGATCACGTACGCGACCAGGTGTACGGCGTTGATGATCGGATCCGCGGTGGCGTTCGCCGCGATGCTCGTCGCTCCGTCTTCGTGGACGGCCGGGATGAGGATGCTGCCGACGGCGTAGCCGAGAGGTCCGCCGACGATCGCCGCCGCCAGGACAAGCCGCCATAACCGCTCATATCCCGGCACTTTCTCGCACGACTTCTCGCCCTGGGCGGGCGAATCGAGGGTGTGCTCATTCATGGCCGCAGGGCGGGACGAGCGCCCGAACGCGGAAAGAATCATTGCTGGTGCCTCCCGGGAAACAGCCGACGTGGCAACGACGAGTTTGTGAGAACTCGGCGTTGCGGTGTTGCCAGTAGCTTTCCGCTCGGCCATGGGGCACGTCGTCGGTTGCCCGGCGGCACTTCACCTGCGTAGACCCCGGTATCCGGGGATCCCGGCGTACGTCGCTGAACGTATCTGGGAAGAGGCCGCGCAGGTCAGCTGGTACGGCCCGGGTGGACCAGGCCGGATTCGTAGGCGAAGACGACAAGTTGCGCGCGATCGCGGGCAGCGAGTTTGATCATTGCCCGTGAGACGTGGGTACGGGAGGTTGCGGGGCTGATGGTCAGCCGATCGGCGATCTCCTCGTTGGACAACCCTCGGGCCACCAGAGCGACGACCTCCCGTTCCCGCGTGGTGAGCAAATCCAGCGCCCGCGCGGTAGGCCCGGCCGGTGTGGGAGCGGCGGCGAACGCCGCGACCAGCCGGCGCGCGGCCTGCGGGGAGAGCAACGCGTCACCGGCAGCGGCCACCCGGATGCCACGCAGCAGCTCTGCGGGCTCGGCGTCTTTAAGCAGGAACCCGGCCGCGCCCGCGCGAATCGCCTCGAAGACGAGTGCGTCCTCGTCGAACGTCGTCAGCATCAGCACCCGTACATCGGACAGTTCTGGATCGGCGGCGATCGCCCGGGTGGCCGCCAGCCCGTCCAACACCGGCATCCGGATGTCCATCACGATCACATCGGGACGATGAGCACGAGCGGCGGCGAGCGCCTGCTGTCCGTCGCCTGCCTCGGCGACGACCTCCAGGCCGGGTTCGGCCGTCAAGAGCGCCCGTAACCCGGAACGGATCATGACCTGGTCGTCGGCAAGCACCACCCGTAGCACGCTCACCGTTCCGCCCCCAGCGGTAGACGGGCATGGAGGGTGAAGCCGCCGCCGGACGCCGGGCCGGCCTGCAACTCGCCACCGACCGCCCTGGCCCGTTCCGCCAGCCCATGCAAACCATGGCCGGGGCTCCGCCCCGGTACGGCCGCGCCGATGCCGTCGTCCGTGACATCGATCTCCAGCCATCCGTCGACGGTTCCGACATGGGTCCGAGCACGCGCGCCGGGTCCGGCGTGGCGCATCACGTTGGTCAACGCCTCCTGAACGATTCGATAAGCGGTGGCAGAGATCACGTCCGGAATCGCGCGGCTCCCCAGGTCGACGGCCAAATCCACGCCCAAGCCGGCCCCACGTACCGACGTCACCAGCGCCCCCAGGTCTGCCAGGGCGGGCGGGGCCTGCCGCGACTCCTCACTCGGCCCTCGCACAACGGACAACGCAGCACGTGCTTGTGCCAGCGCGTCGTTGCTGACCTGACGGATCGCCTGCAGCGCCTCACGAGCCTGTTCCGGCCGATCGTCCACCAGGTGCAGTCCGACGCCGGCTTGCAGGCTGATCGTGGCCAGACTGTGGGAGAGCACGTCATGCAACTCTCGGGCGATCCTGAGCCGCTCCTCGACCACCCTGCCTGCGGCCTCCTCCTCGGCAAGCTTCCGGCGAACCTGCGTGGCCCGGGCGGCCAGGACCGTGACCGCCGCCCATACGACCGCGATGGTGATCATCGGAGCGGGCTGCCAGCCTTCCGGCGGGCCCGTGGCGACCGCCATCGCCACCCCGCCGACCGTGGCGAACGGAACCCACACGCGCACCGCGGTAACCCCGGAAACCAGCGCCAGCAGACCCGCGAACGCGCCTAGGTAGATAGGCCAGCCGGCGAATCGCCATCCCAGGTAGGCCACCGCTGTACCCACGGCCAGCGTGAAGGTGAACAGCGGATTGCGTCGCCGCAGAGCAAGCGCCAACCCGCACACCACCAGGAGTGCAAGCCCGAAGGCGGTTGGGGGACGTGCCTCTGGCTGGGTCACCCGAGCGAATTGCGACATCAGAGCCATGAACGTGGCGAAGATCACCGCCGTAGCCGCGTCCACCGCAGAACCCGCACGCACCGTCACAGGATAGACATTCGCGCATTTTGTCGGCACGGATTTGATCCTGCGCCAAGCCGCCCGGCTTGGCGTGCCGTTACTTTCAGTGGGCCCATCAAGCATGCGATCGGCATTGGAGAAGCACACGTAACCGTATGATGTTACGTTCGTTACATGACAGGTGACGCGGGCGCAGAACCGAACTGGCTGCTTGTCACGGTCTCTACAGGCCAGGTGGCTTCGCTGCGGGTGTATGTGTGGCGGCAGTTGCGCAAGCTCGGCGCCCTGTATCTGCAGCAGTCGGTCTGTCTCCTCCCAGACCGCCCTGATGTCGCCAAAACCATCGCCAGGCTCGTCGCGCGCGTTCGTGACCAAGGCGGGCAAGCGCGGGCGCTGCGCGTGAGGTTGACCGATCCGCAGGAGCATGGGGCTCTGGTGGATGAACAGCGGGCCGACCGTGATGTGGAGTATGCCGAGGTGCTCGAACGCGCACCGGCATTCCTGGCGGAAATCGAAATGGAGACCACTCGCGGTCGGGCCACATACGCCGAGGTCGAAGAATCCGAGGCCGACCTGGAGCGCTTCGAAAAGTGGTTGGCGGCGATCGCGGCTCGCGACTACTTCGACGCCCCCGGCGGAGCCGCGGCACGTGCGGCGGTTCAGCGGTGCAGGGATGTATTGGCCGACTTCGAGACCGCTGCCCTTCACGCTGACGCTGCTCGGTTCGAACCCCCGACTCCCGGCCCATCACCGGACGTCGACAACGGCGCGACGAACAAGGAGTGACATATGTGGTGGGACATCCTCCTCGGCATCCTCATCGCGTTGCTGTTCAGTTGGCTCCTGCTGATCGCGGCACTGGTCATCATTCGACCTGACGCAGGTCTGCTCAAGGACGCGCTGCGAATCCTGCCGGACCTGTTGCGGCTTCTGCGCCGCCTGGCAGCAGACAAAAGCCTGCCTCGCGGCGTTCGGATCCGGCTAGCCCTGTTGATGGTCTACCTGGCTACCCCGTTCGACCTCGTCCCCGACTTCATCCCCGTCCTGGGCTACGCCGACGACGCGATCATCGTTACGGCCGTCCTTCGCAGTGTCGTCCGTCGCGCCGGTCTGCCCGCCGTGCGACAGCACTGGCCCGGCACGGAGAATGGATTCACAGCCCTCTGCCGGCTAACTGGCATTGCCACGCCTGCACGGGCGCGAGAGGTTGATGAGGCGACCGACGGCCAGTGAGGGCGGGACGGCACGGCTGCTAGTCCTCGACACCATCGACGAACCATCTACCGGCACGTTGCACCAACTCCACCACCGCGGAGCGTTGAGGACCGTTGGCCCTTACCCAGAAGTGCCGAACGGTGAGCTCCTCCAGCTCCTTACCGAGGTTCTGGTTCGTTCACCAGGGCAGGAGTTCCTCCCAATAATCGATCTCCTCGGCCACCGCGTAGGTTCGGATCCAAGCCGTGAATCTCACCTACTGGTCGTCCTCGCCGAACTCGACCTCGGCCGGTTGGTGGTAGCGACGCATGCTTCAGCAACTATGCGGCGTCGGGTAGGGGCGGCGGAGCGAGGACGACCACACGCCAGCCGTCACCGAACAGGAGTACGCGCATCGAGTCCGTCGACTCACACGCGCCCGTGACGTCCTCCTTGCAAAGACGGATGCCGATCTTTCTCGACCAGCGAATAGGCAGATCAGCGCACTGAGGGAGTTCCCTGTGGCTCCCCGCCATTCCCCGTTGATTGCGGATGATTATTCGGTACCCGCAGGGTTCGTGACGCGCATGTCCGTATCGAGTTGGCCGCGGCACCAGGCCGATTTCGGAAATGACCTGGACGACCAAACGCAGGGAGGGCGGGCCCGTTATGCGCCCGCCCTCCCCGACCGTCGGTGGGTGACTCGCTACTGCTGCGGAAGCGCGATCTTCCAGACGCTGCGGCCGAACGTCGCCGCGTAGAGCGTCTTGCCGTCACCGGTGATCTTGATGTCGAGCACCGGCGTGTTGGGCAGGCCGTCGCCGACCCGCTTCCAGTTCTTCTTACCGTTCTTGTCGTAGAAGACGCCGAAGTCGGTCGCCGCGTAGAGCTGGTCGTTCGGCTGGTCGTAGGCGAGCATCTCGACCGGCGCGTTCGGCAGTTTTCCGCTGATGTTCTTCCAGCTCGCTCCGCCGTTGGTCGTCTCCCAGACGTTCGCCGCGTAGTCGCCCTCCCGGTAGCCCGAGTAGGCCACGAACACATGGTCGGCGTTGGCCGGGTCGACCACGATCGAGTTCACCCACCGGACGGGCAGGCCCTTGCCGGTGAACTCGGTCCAGTTGGCGCCGAGGTCGGTCGTCTTCCAGAGCCGGCCGGTGTCGGTACCGACGTAGATCGTGTTGCCGTCGGTCTTCGCCACACCGACCGTGGTGATCGTGGAGTAGAGGCCGCCGTAGGAACCCTGATCGTCCTGTTCCGGCGGAACCGGGCCGGTCAGGTAGTCCCCGGGCGGGCTGATCTGCGTCCAGGTCGTTCCCCGGTCGGTCGACCGGTCGAGAACATTGCCGCCGAAGTACACGATCGAGGGGTCGCTCGGGTCGAGGACGACCGGGGCGTCCGTCGTGATCCGCGCGGAGTGCCGCGTTCCGAACCGGATGTTGCGAGTGGTGCCGTTCGTGTCCTCGTGCCGGGTGCAGTTTCCGACCTGGGAGCACTCGTAGTAGATGTTGTGGTCGCTCGGGTCGATCACGACGAAGTGGCCGTCACCGCCGCCGTAGGAGTTCCACTGCGTCAGGTCCGAAGGCCCGGCGGCGGCGGTCCAGGTACGGTTGCTGCCGTTGTCCTGCAGGCCGGACGCGAGCCGGCTCGGGTCGTCCATGGCCACCGCGAGGTGGTACGACTGGTTGAACGGCTCGTACGTCGCGTGGATCCACGAGCGGGTGGCGCCGTTGGCGTCGGAGCGGTAGACGCCGCCGTCGTCCCCGAGGTAGACCCGGTTCGGGACGTTGGGGTCCCACTGCACGATGTGCTGGTCGGAGTGGGGTCCGCTGGAGGTGGCCCACGTCGCGCCGCCGTCCTTGGACTCGCGCAGGTTCACATCGGCGTTGAACAGGTGGTTCTCGTCCTTCGGGTCGACCCACAGGCGCCCGAACCACCACTCGAAGCCGCTCGAACCGCCTGCACGGCCGCCCGGCACGAATGAGTCGCCGCCGTCGTTCGAGACGTAGAAGCCCTTGTCAGGACCGTAGGTGTTCCCGGAGATCACGTACACCCGGTTCGGGTCGTTCGGCGCGATGGCGACTCCGATGCGGCCGAGGCTCGCGTCGCTCGTCAGGCCGGTGCCCGAGGTGTCCGAGACATGCGTGCCGGTCACGTTCTCCAGCCGCTTCCAGGTGTCCCCGCCGTCGTCGGACCGGTACAGACCGGAGCCGACACCGCCGTAGAGGCGTGCGCCGCTGTTGCGCTGGTGGTCCCACAACGATGCGAAGATCCGCTTGGGGTTCGTCGGGTCGATCGCCAGGTCGACGCCGCCGGTGGTGGCGTTCGGCGTCGGCAGGACGAGCTGCCAGTCCTTGCCGTGGTTCGTCAGCCGGTAGATGCCGCGCTCACTCGCGGACCCGGACAGGTTTCCCGCGGCGGCGACGAAGACCGTCTGCGGGTTGGTGGGGTCGACGGCGATCCTGCCGACCGCCGCGCTCCCGGTAAGGCCCCACTGCTGCCAGTGCTTGCCGCCGTCGGTCGACCGGTAGACGCCGTCGCCGAAGTAGGTCAGACCGCCGCCGGACGGGTTGGCCTCGCCGGTGCCGGCCCACAGAGTGCCGTCGGGGCCCATCGCCAGCGCGCCCACCGTCTGCGTGTAGTCGTCCGGCCAGGCCGTCTCGAAGGTGGAACCGGCGTCCGTGCTCTTCCAAACGCCGCCGCCCGATGCCGCGACATACAACGTGTCGGAATGGGCGGGGTCGACGGCCAGGTCGGTGACACGGCCTCCGATGTTCGACGGGCCGACGAGATCCCAGGCGCCGGAACCGGGTTTGAGCGCCTTGGCCTGCTGGACCGCCTGCTTGATCTGCGCGTCCGTCACCTTCTTGCCGGAGGTGAACTTCTGCGTCAGGTAGTCCGCCGGTTCGGCGGGACCACCGTCCTCCTCCTCGCCGGGAAGCTGCAGAGAGGCGCTCGTCTGGCTTCCCGCGGACAGGGCCGCCTGACCCGAGAACGCGGGCCCCTGGAATGTCAAGGCCGACACGGCGAGCGCGAGCACGCCTGCCGTACCGATCGCGGGCAGGGCCCGCCTCATCCGGCCCCTACGTCTCTTGATCATTCCGTCTCCCAATAACCCGTCCACAGTCGGACAACTGGGGCAAAAGGTAAAGAGAGCGGAAGTATTGCGTCAATAGACGTTTGTCGAAGGTTAACTACTTCCAGGACGTTGCGGGCGTGCCCTCTCGGTGCCGTACCACGCGTCGACGTCGTACGGAGGCCGGCCCGTGCACCGCCTCCAGCAGCACGTATCCGTTGGCGGAGTCGTCAGGGTCTCGTGCGACAAATGTAGGAAGCCACGGGCCGGCGTTTTCGTCTGCTACGACAGCGTGTACTTGACCCGGACCTTTCCTTCGCACAGCTGGATCACCTGGATGGCCACGTCGTGAGGTCCAGACAGGTGCGCTTCGGCCTCCGAGCCTTCTTCCTGGTCCTTGCGCTCGATCTTGTACCCGGCCTTGGCGAGCACGTCCGCGGCCTCGTCGCGAACACTGTCGAGGTTGGTGGGATCCGCGTCCTTCGCGACGAAGAACAGCTCGGTCTTGCCGAAAGGCCCCTTGGACATGTAGACCTGCCCGCCGGGCAGCATCGGCAGGTCCGCGGGCGGCTGCCGGTCCGGCTTGCCGGTCAGGTCGCCGGCCTGCGAGCAGGGGATGCCGTTGCCCGCCGCCTCAGGGCTCGCCGCCGCCGAAGTCGCGCTCACGGGGCTTTCCTGCGCGGCCGCGTTCGAAGAAGTGTCCCCGCAACCGGCGAGTGACGCCGCAGCGGCGACGGCGATGCTCGCCGCAGCGATCAGTCGTGTGATGTTCATGAAATGGTTCCTTGGGAGGTGAGATAAGGTCCTGCGCATGATCGGGCAGGAATCCCTCAAAACGGGCGGATGCGCCCGTGGGCGGCGACGCTACCAGGTTCGCCGGCGTGGCCACAGGCCACGGATGGTGCCGATGTGGCTCGCCGTGCTCATTGTGCTGATCTCCGCCTGCTCGGGCGGAGGGTCGCGGGCGGCGTCCACCGACGACCTATTGGTGGTGGTCAGCGCGCCGATGTCCACAGAGCCGTGGATCGGCGCCTTCATCGAACGAGGGGCGCGGCTCGCGATCGACGAGCTCAACGCGCACGGCGGGGTCACCACCTCGTCCGGATCACGCCGGGTCAGGCTGACTGTGCTCGACAACGCCGGGTCGCCGGCCAAGGCCGCGGCGAACGCCCGCAAGGCGGTCGACGACCACGCGGCCGTTCTGCTCACTGACGGGACCGGCGCGGCCTCCGTCGCGCCGATCACCGATGCCGCGCATCTGCCGGTCTTCATCTGCTTCGAAGGCGGCGAGGCGCTGATCGACCCGTCCCACCGGCCGAGCCTTTTCCGCATGGCGCCGGCCAACAAGCCGATGGCTCGCCGGCTCGCCGACTACATCGCGAACAGCCGCCCCAAGGTCGGCGTGATCAGTGACGACTCGACGTACGGAGAACAGGGCCGGGAGGCGCTGCTACAGGCCTTCAAGATCGACGAGGTGGAGGTGGCGGCGGATCAGAGGGCGCCGGCACGCTCCCCCGACCTGACGACGCAGGTGCTTGCCGCGCGGCAGGCGGGCGCCGACAAGCTCGTGGTGTGGGCGAGCGCGAGCGACGTGATCGCGGCCATCCAGGCCGTACACGCGCTGGGCTGGAAGGTGCCCGTCTACACCGGGCCCACCGGTGAGGACCCGCTGGTCCGCCAGCGCTTCGCCGAGCATCCGGAATGGCTCGACCAGATCACCTTCGTCTCGTTCCGGATGACCAGCGAGGTCGGGCCGGGGCCGTTCGAGCAGTTCCGCGCAGGCTACGAGGCGAAGATGGGCGTCGATTTGGTCGGTGTCCGCCAAAACGGCAAGCAGGTCGTGCAGCCGCCGGACTGGCCGATGTTCTCCTACGACGCGGTTCACCTGGTCGCCGCATCGCTCAGCGAGAGCGGCGCGCCGGGCGAGCCGCTCATGGAGGCCCTGAACAAGATCAGCATCACCGGCGCCAACGGCGACTACCGCGGCTACGCGGCCGACCAGCACGAGGGGGTGAACCCCAGCGACATGTACTTCGCCCGGTTCCACGGCTTCGTCTTCGAACCCGTCGGCGACGACCCGCTCTCCGACACCATTCCCTCGGTGAACCAGTTGCAGGACTGACGCCGGTCACCCCAGGAACGCATATCGGGGCCTCCGGGAAAGCGGGAGCGGCTCATTGCAGGGGGTTGCCGTCGCCGAAGTACATCCGGCCGATCCGCGGGTCGGCCGCGACCGCCGCGGTGGACCCGCTGAGGACCACGTGACCTTCCTGCAGCACGACGAGCCGATCGGCGAGACGCAAAGCCAGCTGAAGGTGTTGCTCGATGAGCAGAACGGCTGTGCCCGCGGCCCGGATGGCGGCGATGTCCTCGGCGAGCGCGGCGATCGACGCAGGAGCCAGACCAGCCGACGGTTCGTCGAGGACCAGCAGCGAGGGGTCCGACATGAGGCCGCGGCCGATGACGAGCATCTGCTGCTCTCCGCCGGACAGGCTGCCGGCGCGCTGCGCGCGCCGCTCTGCCAGCCGCGGAAAGGTCCGATAGACGTCCTCTCGGCGCTCGGCTACGACGTTCTTCCTGCGGCTGTCGAGATATGCGCCGAGGGTCAGGTTCTCCTCGACGGTGAGACTGGGGAAGACGCGTCTGCCGTCGGGCACGTGACTCAGTCCCCCCTGGACGATCCGCCGAGGGTCACACCTGGTGATGTCCCGGCCGTCGAACATCACCTCGCCCGAACTCGGCCGATGCAGGCCCGACACCGCACGGGCGACGGTCGTCTTACCCGCGCCGTTGCCGCCGAGCAACGCGACGATCTCGCCGCGCTCGACGTGAAAGCACACGTCGTCCAGCACCGGTACAGCGCCGTGGCGGGCGCACAGTCCGCGAACGTCGAGCAGCGCCACGCGGTCTCCTCTCAGCACGTCAGGCGTGGGTGGACGACGGATCGGCATCGCCGAGGTAGATCCGGCGTACCGCGGGATCGGCGGCCGTCGACTCGGGGGTTCCGCTCGCCAGCACCCGGCCGCGGTCCAGGACGGTGATCCTGTCGGCGACGCCGTACACCAGCGCCAGGTCATGTTCGACCAGCAGGACGGCCACGCCGCCTGCCGCGAGGCGACGCAGGACACGGGCCAGGGCGGCTCGTTCCGGCCCGGTCATGCCGACGGCCGGTTCGTCGAGCAGGAGTACGTGCGCCCCGGTCGCGACGGCCCGGGCCACCTGCAGGAGACGCTGTTCGCCGGCGCCGAGCGTCCCCGGGCGGTCGAACGCGCGCTGGGCGAGTTCCGTGACATGCAGCGCCCTCCATGCCTCGCGGTCGGCGATGGCTGCGTGGTCCTGCATCGACGCACTTCCGAAAAGGTGCCGGACGGCGGCGAACGGTACCGGCGTTCCTCCGCGCACCCCGAGCAGCACCTGACGGTGAGGAGAGAGCCGCTCCAGACCGACGGTGCGCTGGAACGTCCGGGTCACTCCCCTCCTGACCATCTCGAACTGGCCGGCCCCGGTGACGTCGGTCTCCTCCAGCAGAATCCGGCCGCCCTTGGGACGCAGAGCGCCTGCGAGGGCGCGTAAGGCCGTCGTCTTGCCGCTGCCGTTGGGGCCGATAAGCGCGTGGACCTCTCCGGCTCGCACCTCCAAGTCCACTCCCGTGAGGATGTCCGTCTCCCCGATACCGACATCCAGCCCCTGGGCGGACAACATCACCCCCTCCCGGGAAGCGGTGGGGGTGGCGGATTCCCCGGAATGTTCCGCCGGTTCACGCGGGCGCTCCGCCCGCTCGGGCCACTGGGCCGCCAGCCGTTCGATCGGCTCGCGGAGGAACGGAACCGCGACCAGCGCCAGGGCGGTGAGGACGCCACCGGACGCCTCGGCCGGCAGACCCACCGCGCCGGCAAGTGCGTCGCCCAGCGGTGGAATCATGGCGATCACGAGCAGGCCGAGCACCGGCCCCCACAGCCGTGCCGTACCCCCGATCAGCGCCGCCACGAACAACTGGAGGGACAGCAATGGCGAGACGTCGGATGGGGCCGCTACCCCGAGCAGCACGGTGATGCCTGCGCCGGACACCGCCGCGAGAGCCGCGGTCGTGGCGAATAGAGCAGCCCTGCGGCGAAGCACCGGCACCCCGAGGGACGTGGCCAGCGCGGGAGCCTCGCGAAGGGCCGCCCAGTCCAGGCCGGCCGGCCCCCGGGTCAGCCGGGCCACAGCGGCCAGCGACAGCAGGCACAGCGTTCCCGCCACGGCGACGTGCGCCCACGGGGTGAGAGTGACGGTCACGCCGAAGAACGGTGAGTTCAGGCGGGCCGGTGTCGGGCGAACCAGCCCCTGGCTCCCACCGGACACCGCGGGAAACGCATCGAGCAACGCGTACACGAGCCAGGCGAACGCCCATGTCGACAACGCGACCGCCGCGCCGCGCAGACGAGCCGTGAGCAGGCCGACCAGGTAGCCGGCGCACGCCGCGATCGCGGCGGCGGCGAACGTGGCCGCTGCGAGTGGCAATCCGGCGCGTTCCAGATGCACAACACCGAAACCGCCCACGGCCAGGAACGCGCCTTGGCACAGGACGGGTTGCCCTCCGTACGAGACGGACAGCGCGAGCCCCAGCACCGCGATCAACAGGTACAGATGGTGTGCCAGCTCGACCGTCATTCCGGGTCCTCACGCAGCGGCGATCGCAGGCCCCGCCGTCCGAGGGCGAGCACGATCAGCAGGATGGCCAGCGGTACCACGTCGGCGTAGTGGGGGCCGAGAACGCTCGATGCGACGACGAACGACTCGATCACGCCGAGCGCCAGCCCTCCGGCCAGCGCGCCACGCACCGATCCCAGGCCGCCCACCAGTGCGGCCGCCATCGCCTTGAGGCCGAGGACGACGCCGTCGTCGACACCGAGCGAACGGTCTGGGGAGATCAGAAGCCCGGCCAGACCCGCCAGCGCGCCGGCTACCACGAAAGCGACGAGCACCAGCCGCCGCACCGGGAGCCCGAGCAGCGCGGCGGCGGTGGGGTCCTCACTGACCGCCTTCATCGCCGTGCCGACAGGGGTTAGCACGAGCAGCCGCTCGACCAGGATCCCCACGGCCAACCCGATCCCTATGACCCCGAGAGTGCGCACCGCCACCGTCCCTCCCCCGGGCAGTTGCAGCACCCCTGAAGGCGTCAGGCTGCCCAGGCGCAACGGATCCGGGACCGCGTAGGCGTCCTGCGTGAGCACCAGCCCGAGAACCTCCCGGATCAGCAGGCCGGCGGCCAGGCCACTCGCCACCCAGCCCAAGACGTCCCCGCGGGTGGACCGGTGCCCGACTCCCGGCAGGAAGGGCCGTACGGCGACGAGGTAGACGCCCGCCGACAGTGCCGCTCCCGCGGCGACGATCAGCACCGCCAGCCCGACGGAGTGCACGACGTCCAGGGCCGCCGCCACCGGTATGGACCCGAGCACCACCAGCACACCGATGAACACGCCGCCCACCACGAGATCGCCGTGCGCGAAAGAGATCACGCCGGTGAGCCGGTAGACGAGGCTGAACCCCATCGCAATCAAGCCGTAGGCCGTACCCAGGGCCAATCCGCTCAGGAACGCCTGCAAGGCCACCCCTCCGCTCACCGAGCGCCATCCTCAGTGATCGGCGAGCCAGATGAGTGATAACAGGAGATGTCGACGCACCCTTCGTCAGCCTTTGGAGGGGGATCTTATAGCCCGGTGACCGGTGCTCTAGGAACCGCAGTCGCAGCTCCGCTCTGAGGCACGTCAGGCTGGAGATGAAGCGCCGTGCAACGATTGGCGCCATTCCAACGCCTCCGGTATGTCGCGGTACTCCAGCAGGTGCTGACCGGCGATCTTCTCCAGAAGTGTTCGCACTTCTGCGGGTGTGTGGTGTGGAAGAACTCGCGGCGGAGGTTGACGCGGTTAACACGGCGAGCCGAGGAGAATGGCGATCATCCTGGAGGCCGGAGTGCCCCCGCCGGAGGCATGGATTTGGGGCTTACATCCTGTACCTATCAGGATGTGTGGCGCAGGAGTGCATCCACCACCACCGGCCAGGTTGTCCGCGGCAGACCCTGGCCGATGCCGCGCAGCGTGAGCAGTGCGGCGCCGGGGACCTCCTCGGCCAGCGCCACGCCGTTCCCGTGCGGGAAGAACGGATCCTCGTCGCCATGCACCACCAGCGTTGGCACGGCAATCTTGCCCAACCGCTCACGCCACCGCGGCTGGCAGTCGATGGCGGTGAACATGCTGCCCAGGTGGCTGGCACGCTGCGCCTTCGCCGTCCGCCCCGCCCTGTCGAAGACCAACCCGGCACTCGTACGTGCGTCCGTCTCGTCGAATCCTCGCGAGCCGGACATCAGCCTAGCGCTGGCGGTCATGTAGTCGATGACGCTGTCGCGATCGGTCCAGTCCGGCTCCGGACGGCCGAACAGCTCCGCCATCATCTCCGGCGCGTGGTCGGGCAGGTCGGGATCCACCGGACCAGGAGCGACCGGCCGGGTGGAGATCAGCGTCAGCGACGTGACCTGGTCAGGATGGTCCAGCGCGAGCAGTTGCGCGACGAAGCCGCCGACGCCGAGCCCGACCACGTGCGTCCCCGCCAGCTCCAGCGCCACCAGCAGCTCCGCCGCGTCGGTGACCAGATCACGCAGGTCGTACGCGGGCGCGTCCGGATCGACGAACGTCGACTGGCCGGCATCTCGCAGGTCATAACGCACCACATGGCGCCCGGCCAACGCCGCGCACAGCTCGTCCGGCCAGCTCAGCATGGTGACGCCGATGAGCAGCACCGGCGGGTCGCCCGGGTCACCGAAGGTCTCGACGCAAAGTTCGGCCTTGTTGACGTTGATCCGCATCTCGAGCTCCTTTCGCATCACCAGCTGGTACCGCCGACGCCCAGACCGTTGTCTGGGCCGGGGTCAGGCCCGGTCACGAAGCCGTCGAGGGAGACCGAGATGTCCACGATGATTTGAGTCATGTCAGGGTAGACCCGATCCCCCGCCCAAACTCATCGCTCACATATGAAGCGCCCGGGGCCGGTGTGGACGCCGCTCATCCCGGCCACCTTCCCGGCAGAGAAGGTCGAACAGTTCGGCAAACAGGTGCCGATGAGGCGCCGCCGACCCGGATGAGATCGCTCCGTCGTACGTGTTCTTCGCCTCCGAGCGGCTCTCGTCGTACTACACGGGCGAGGTGCTGGCCCCCATCGGCGGCGGAGACGCTCCCGGGCTGACATGAGTGAACTGCGACCCAGCGATCCCGCCGAACCCGGAATCCTCCGGCGTCGCCGAGGGCGCTCGTTCTCCTACACCTACGCGGACGGCCGCCCGGTCCAAGTTCGAACGCGTCGCCAAGCTGGCCGACCATCTGCCCGGCTTCCGGAAGAAGGCGCCCTGAGCCCGTGTACGTTCGCGCTCGTGCGCCGAGGTTCTTTCTTGAGAAGACCGACCCATTCCACCATGACTGTCGAGCAGGTCCAGGAGTCGGCGAGCCACTAGTTGTCATGCTCGTCGCTGAGGCCGGAGCGATCCAGGAACGTACTCAACGGGCCATCGGCGGCGAGCTTCCCCTGCCGCTGCGCCTCAAACAGATCACGGACCAGCCCCCGCATCTGCTTCTGCGCCTGGTTGCCCTTGCCCTTCCCCCTGCCCTTGTCTTCCGAGAGGTTGCCCGCCATCTTGGTGATCTGCTCGTGGACTTTCCGGGCCAGGTCGGGGTCGATACCGCCCTGCGCCTGTTGGGCCAGCAAGGCGCGATCGAAATCGGCGAGCCAGCCGTCGGCTCCGCTCTGGGCCGGAAGTGGCGAAGGAGTGAGCATCGCGCTGGTCGCTGTGGACGGAGTCGTCGTGGGCTCCTCGGAGGCGGCTATGGACGACATCCCTGATGGTGCAGGCCCGGCGGACGGCTGTCCTGAGTTCGCGAGCAACGACACACCGACCACGGCAGCGGTGATCGCCGTCAGCGCCGCGGCGACCGGTACGACCAGGCGTCGTCCTTCTGACGGTGCTTGGCGTGGCCCACTGTCTGGCGTATTGAGCAGCGCGGTATCCCCGGCGCGGGCGCCTCCCGGCCGCAGGACAGGTGGCACCGGTGAGCCTGTGGGCCAGGCGGTGCGTGCTGGCGGCTGGGTGAACGCGCTCAAGATCTGTAGGGCGGCTCCGGCACCGGCAGGCCTGGCGGCGGGATCCTTGGCCAGCAAGGCCAGGATCAGGCCTTCCAACTCTGCGGGGACGTCCTCCCGATAACGACTGGGTGATACAGGTGGCTCATGGAGGTGCTTGTACACCAGTTGCGGCGCCGATCCGACGAAAGGCGGGTGCCCGCACAACAGCTCGTAGCCGACGCAGCCGAGTGCGTACAGGTCGGAGGCCGGCTGCCCGCCATGGCCAACGATCTGCTCAGGTGACAGATACGCCGCAGTGCCTACCACGGTGCCGACAGCGGTCAGCCGGGCCGCCTCGGTCGCCAAGTGCGCCACCCCGAAGTCGACCACCTTGAGCACACCCTGCCCGGTCCGGTGCAGATTCGCCGGTTTGACGTCGCGGTGAACCACACCCGCACGATGGGCGGCGTCCAAGCCCGCCGCCGCCTGGCCCAGCAGATGGCACGCTTCGACGATGCCGTACCGGCCCCGCTCGGCCAGATCAGCGGCCAGGCTGCGACCGCTGAGCAACTCCATCACGAGGAACGGCTGCCCCTCATGCTCGCCCACGTCCAGAACGGTCACCACGTTGGGGTGCACGATGCGGGCGGCAGCCCGCATCTCGCGGGCGAACCGCTCACGCGCCTCCATCATCTGGGCCACCTGCGGCGTCAACATCTTGACTGCCACCGGTCGGCCGGACCGCAGGTCCCGGCCCTGCCACACCTCACCCATCCCGCCGCGGCCAATCAGCTCACCGAGTTGATACCGGCCAACCAGCAACGACGACGCCATATCCGGCATATCTCCACCGATAGATCAAATACGTGCAATTCCGAGCAAACCTACCCGCCATGCCGAGGAGTGGCGCTTCGCGCTGGTGATCACGCCGCGAGCGCATGCTCGGACCTGACGGTCCCGGCTGGGTCGATTGCTCTGCGGCTCGCTCGGCGACCACCAGGCCGATCTTGGGCACTTGAGGCGATCCCTCCATCCGAATCACTCGCATGCCCTCCGGAGCACTGAACATGTGCAGCCAGGTGTGCGCAACGACCTGCGGCCGGACTACGTCGAGCAGTTGTGGAGCCTGATCAACTGGAACGACATCATCGCCCGCTTCGACGCCGCCCGCGGCGCGGCTTGATCAAGGGCTGCTCATGACTGCGACGGCTTGTGTCCTGCCGGAATCCTTCCGAGCACTGTCCAGCACAGGCCGTCGCCCATGACATCACTCAGGTCCTCGCCCAGGGTGAGGCCGCGAAAGCGAACAAGTTCCGCGGTGAGGTTAAGGCGGTGTCGGAGAGACGGCCCGGCCTAAAGACATGCTGGTCAGGCGTCAGATCCCACCTTGGGATTCCTTGGCGAGGTCTGGGGTGGAGGTGCAGGCCCAGGGCTGCGGCGGGCAGGCCAGCGGGTGGCCGAGACCAGTCGGCCCGTGCCGAGCCAAACCCAGTACTACACGGAGGCGGTGGAGCTGCCGAATGATCTCGAATCAGAAGGAGCCTCGGCCGCATAGTGGTCTCGATGTAGCAATGCAATGGGCCGAACTACCGCCCGAGCACCTCCCTCGGCGCACGATCTGCTGCAGTTTCTGCAAGCGTCGCCTGAGGGCGTCTGAATTGCCGAATATTCAGCCACATCGCACGGTCGACGTTGAACCTTTCCATCATCTAAATCATCGCCACTCCACTACCCACCGACCCTCTTGGAAGAAGGCAATCAGCGATGCATAGTCTTCTACCCATTCGTCTCCGCCCGGCACTTTAAATTCTTCATCAGCAGCCGTAAGAACCAGATAGCTCGGAGGCTCATCGGGCAGTTCCTTGATGAAGACAAACCTCCCAGCCTCATCGACTTCCACGATCCTGCCAAGCACACCAATTTGTATCATGCGGGACTCGACTTTCCGTGCGCCTGGGGCACTCTCCGGAGTGCCCCAGGCGCGTACCATACGTTTAGACTAGTTCCCCATGAGATTGATCCAGACAGCAGAGGGCCATTGGATTAGCGCGGTCGAAGGTTAGTGTGCTTCGCCCGCTAGCGCCCGGCGAGCTTGCACACGCCCTCGAACTGCTTGCCGAACTTCCCGTCGACCACGATGTCCCACCCGTGGTCGTGCACCTGCTACTGCCAGACGCGGACGTCCTCGCACGCATGTACTGGCCCGTTTGCATGGGACCTGGTTCTTACGATTCGCCGATCCCGGCCCCGAGCGGGATCTCCGCCACTGTGCGCCAATCCCATAGGTTTTCCGGGCCATCTTGTACGACCAGGCTGACGCTGTTGATGGTGACTTCGCGTTCCGGAAGGTGACGGCCCAGCGCCTCGATGATCTCGGCGGCTGGCTGCACGGCAGTGCTGTATGCCACCGTGACATGCGGGATCCATCGCTCGTGCGCAAGAAGGCCGTCCCGGCCGGTTGCTGTGCGCGTGGCCACCTGGGCCGCTTCAAGGATCGGAGTCAGAGCCTCGGCGGATCGTGCTTCCGCGTCGCCATCCCAGGCGGCGCTCCGGAACATCAAGCCCCCCGACGCGGGCACCTACATCTGGCGTAGAAGCAGACCGGACCGCGCAGCGTCGGTGGTCGCGCACGGCGTCCGGCCGCCGGCCTGACCCCGGACATGACGAAAACGCCCGCCCATCCACGAAGGATGGGCGGGCGGCGGTGTTGTAAACAACTCGGCTCAGAGCGACGAGCTGAACGCGGCCACGACCGCACGCGGCACCGCAAGGGCAGGTGGTGCTAGAACCCGCCTTGGATTTGTGAAGCAATGTTCTGCGGGAACTGGAACGACGGTACCGCGTCGTTCCCTTGGATTTGTGAACCAATGTTCTGCGGGAACGGGAACGACTGAGGCAGGAAAGGGACCCCTCTGAGCGTGGGAACAGTCCGGTTCCCCGCGTTGGGCGCCACAACTGTGAGCGAAGTAACGTCCCGCTTGGTTCGCTGCGCGAAGTTCCTATCCTCATTCGGGAAGAACTGAGCCGCCCGCTTCATGGGCTTTTTCGCGGGGGGCTCGTTCTGGGCGGAAGCAGCGGACTGCGCTGCAATTGATAGGAACGCCGCCGCGACGGCAACGGCGCCCATGCGCGTGAGGTTTCGCATCGCTGACCTTTCTTGACGTAACCAGCTACCTCACCAGCGATACCCTGCCATTTTTGCCGAATGCTCCGACTCGCCCACATGTGGTCGCTTTTCTGCTCCAAGATGACCATGAGTTGAGAATGCCCGATTTGTCCAGCAGGGAGGGTAAAGGTGCCGCGCCCGCCCAAAACGAAGAAGACGCCCGCCCACCCATAAGGGTGAGCGGGCGTCATGCGTCGGCCCCCGCGCTGCCCTTGATGAGGGCGGGGCCGTTCTGCAGCCTTTCCTTCCTAGGAGCGCCCGCCTCCCCCCGGAATGGCGCGCGCTCGTCACGCAGATCCCCGCATCCGCATCAACGGACACCGTCAACCTGGGCAAGACCGGATCAAACAGAGCAACGCGTTGGGGGTGCGCCCGGCGCGCCGTCCTACAGGACGCGGCCGGGATGACCTTCGTCCGCTTGAACTCGGGATCCGGGTCGACGGCGGGGGTGAGGCCGAGCGGCATCAGCAGCATCCAGCGTGGCCCAGTCGTGCTCGCCCTCGACTACATCAACTACACACCCAAGACGTCGGCACAGACCCTCCGGGCCTACAACCTCAGTATCCTCCACAAGATCCTCAGCCTTGATCGGACGCTGGCGGCTCTCCTACCCACCGTGATCGGCACCGCCCTTTACGTTGTAGATTCGCAATATTGGACCTCTGATCTGGAAACTCATTTGAACATCTACGCTTCCAATGCACCGCAGAGCGCGAATCGCCTGGTCGCGTCCAGCATTGAGGGGTAGCGGTCAGAACGGTCCGGCAGGCTCCGGCTCACGGTCAGATGACGGTCAGACAAGCGAAAAAGCCCGATCATCTAGAAGATGATCAGGCTTCCGACCTGCCGAAACAGAGTCGGGACGACAGGATTTGAACCTGCGACCCCCTGACCCGAACTCACCGAACTCCGTGTCAAGGACCTCGAACTCATCAGCCGCATCGTCACTGTGAGCCGTACGGTCGTCGAGATCAACGCCAAGCATCACCCGGAGGGCAAGCGGTTCCTGATCAAGGAGTACCCCAAGGACAAGGAATACCGCCGCTTCAAGCTCAGCCCGCAGATCGCCGCGAAACTCAAGCAGCACATCGAGGACAGCCAGCTGGAGCGCGACGACCTCCTTTTCATCTACCAGACGGAGGAGCCCGCGCCGCAGGCGAAGCCGGAGCCAGTGGAGCACCTCGGCCTCACCGAGCCAAACGCGGCCGGGCGGCGTTATCGGCACGGCACACTCAGCGCCTACTCCGCGGGCAAGTGTCGCTGCCAGCACTGCAAGAACGCCTACTTGTGGGAAAGTGTGCAGCACGCAGCGTACTGGCCTGGTCATTTTCATACTGCTGCGCGCCTGTGCCCGTGGTCTGCCCGTAAGGGCTTCCCTGACCGCGCCAGCCAGCAGGGAGACTTTTCGGTGTGAACCCTGCACGGTTGCTCAGCATGCGCGATGCCAGCGCATCGCTCGTCTTCATGTAAACGATCAGATCACCCTCACACGGCGCGAAGGCGCGGGGTTAGCCATAGTCAACCCGGGAACGCTCCGCGTAGGTCAAGCGGGCCGCCCAGGTGCCCGTGCCGATCTTCCCAGTCGGGCCGCAGCAATAGATTCGCCCAACGTCCATAGGGACGCACCTAGCAGCACCAAGTCCTTGAGCAGAAATTGTCCCAAAGGCGAAAGTGCCGGAAACCCTCCGGCGGTTGGATCGCCAACGCCAGGGGTGGTGAACAGGAAACTCAATGTGGCGAGGAACAGCAAAGAAGCCAGGGCGCTGCCTACAGCGGAGAAATGCGGAAGCCATGGCCCGAGGGCGACCAGAAGAGCCGCGATGATCTCAACGGTACCCAGGACATTGGACAATGCCCGGACGTTGAGGGCGTCGGCAATCCAGCTCATGAACGGACTGTGTGTAATGTACTGTTGAATACGCACAGCCTCTGATTCAGTGTATTTCAGGGCGCCGATCCAAGCGACGACCACCACGAGTCCGTATCGGAGGATAAGGCTGCCGGCGAGCAATACGTACCGTTCGATTATGGGACGATCTCCTGGAGGAGGAATCATCGACTAGTCACTCCCTGTCAAATGAATTTCGATCGCACTATAGCGCTTGATGCGTTGGCCATACCGGAAGAACGCATCGGAGCGGTCTGAAGCCGATGGGTGAACCACGGTATCGCGCAGGACGAATGTCTAGACTTCATACGAGCCGGCCGCCTGTAGAAGCCACATCGAGCATGTATGCCCAGCCAGGCAGCCAGTTTGGGAGGTTTCGGTATGCGATCGTCTAGCCTGCTGCGACGCTGGTCACGCGCCTAATCGTCTCGCTCAGGCTTGTCGTGGCTCGCCGTCAGTCACCGCACTGACGGGCACGCGACAGGCATGGGCAAGAATCGCCCGTTATACCCGAAGATGAGTGCGGGGTCACGTCATGCGGTCGCCGACTCCGCACCTCGCCTCAATGTGGAAGGCCGCTGCTCCCGCGCCTTGCCCCACTGCGTACGGCTACGCTCAGCAATGATCAGCCTAGCTCGCGATGGCCACCATTCCTACATCAACGAGTGGCAACGTCGCGACGACGACTTGTGGGGCGCACCTGTGGATCGAGGACAACCCGAAGAGCGGCTGGTCTAAACACAAGGATCCGTTCCCGCAATGCGATGCCTGCCCACCTGCCGCGCTGGTCCAGCGCATTAACGGAGAGATCTACCGGAAGGTTCGCCGCACGCGGCTCGATTCGTCGACGGGCAATCCGGTGCCAATCAACCCCTTGGCACCTGAGCGCCAAATAGGGGAATGGCCCGAGCCCTCATCATTTCCGCTCGGACAAGCGTTCCTCTTCGTCGCAGAGCCACTGTGGCTTAGCCTTCTGCGGAGGCCAGTAGGTCCGTTTGACGGCGACTCCCAGGAAAACGAACATCCCGATCGCGACAGGGGCTACGAGCAGATCCAAGACCTCGTTGCCGGAAATCCAGGTGTAGCAGAGCATCACCGTCGCCAACGTCATGGCGATGGCCCCGGGGAGCTGGGCGAACGGCATGTTGCGTATCTCTTTGGGGAGGTTCTTGTTGAAGTACCTTTCTGCCCAGAAGCTGTGTGCGCCGGCGCGAATGAACCGGGTGTGGTTGAAGAAGCCGATGATTGCGACGACGGCGCAGACGAGTACCGCCCATACTGGCGCGTGTGTGTAACCGCTCATCTCACCCAAAGATACTGTTCCATCCCTTCTTGATGTCCGAGCCGATCGACTTTGACGACGTTCACCACCGGTTCGCGCGCACGGCCATAGACCTGAATTGCCGTGTCTCCCACGACGCCGCCGACCATACCGCCAACGTACGTGCCGGCGGCGCCGCATAATGCGGCGAGTGCTACGCCCGGGCTACAGGCGGGCGCGAAAGCCAAGCCGACCACATATGCTCCACCAGCGATGGCCGCTCCGCGGATGCCCGTACGCACGACCTTTTCGCCGGTGTCGGTCCTTGCCCTTGTCGCTGTTCCATTGCGTCAGCGCGCCGTCCGCGAAGGTGGCGAAGACGTCGCCGTGGCCGCCACCGCCACCACGGTGTCACCGCCGCCTTGGTTCAGCAGTGCGGTGACGGCGCGCACGATCGCAAGAATGATTCCCAGCAGGCTGCCGCAGAACTTGCCATCGGGGTCGGTGAAGGTGCCCGGGTTGTTGTTGGCGCAGGCGTAGCCGTTCATCTGCTGGGGATCATGCGGGTCGATGATCGGGTCGACGCTGATGAACCTGCCGGTGGCAGGGTCGTACTAGCTCCGCTTCCGCGTTAGTACACCAGACTTCGGCGTCTTACCACTCTGATCGCGTTGCGCGCGGGCGTCGAGGAACGAGCGCGATAACGAGCCGCTCTCGTTTTTGCGGCCTATACGAGCTTTGGCCCGACCCATCCAAGCCGGCCAACGCCCCCCGATCGGTGGCTTTGATCCGCCACGATCATCACCTGAGATCGCCGCTACAACGCACCGTCATGAACCCCGGGACCAAATCGGTTCTGTGCGGTGTTGTCTCCAGCGGCGCCACAGCCAGCGGTGCCGAAGGAGGAGAAATCGTGTCGCACGAGTACAGCAAGACCCCGGAGGCGCTGAGCCGCCTCACCGACAGCCAGTTCCGCGTCACTCAGGAGGACGGGACGGAGCCTGCGTTCCGCAACGAGTACCGCTCCCTGTTCGAGACGACCGACACCACCAGCACAGAGGAGCGCACATCATGACTAGCGGGATCCACGACACCGGACAGATCACCCGCACCCCGGGCACCGAAACTGCCGTCCTGGCCGGCGGGTGCTTCTGGGGCATGGAGGACCTCATCCGCCGGCAGTCCGGCGTGCTGGACACGCGGGTCGGATACACCGGTGGCGAAAACGATCACGCCACGTACCGCAACCACCCCGGCCACGCCGAGGCCGTCGAGGTCGTCTTCGACCCGACGCAGACGACCTACCGTGACATCCTGGCGTTCTTCTTCCAGATCCACGACCCGTCGACGTTGAACCGTCAGGGCAACGACCGCGGCACGAGCTACCGCTCGGCGATCTTCCCCTTGACGCCCGAGCAGCAGCAGGTCGCACGGGACACGATCGCGGACGTCGATGCGTCGGGGCTGTGGCCGGGTAAGGCAGTGACGACGATCGAGCCGGCCGGACCGTTCTGGGAGGCCGAACCCGAGCACCAGGACTACCTCATCACCTACCCGAACGGGTACACGTGCCACTTCCCGCGCCCAGACTGGGTGCTGCCCAGGCGCGCTGCGACCTCTAGCTGACTGCGCTACGCCGAGGGCGCGCTCACCGCTGAAGCGATGAGCGCGCCCGCACCCCGTTCCGCCGCCAATACCAGGCGGCGGCGTCCTATCCCAGGCTGGGCACGGCTTCAGCCCTGTTCGATGATCCGTTTGATGGCAGCCAGCGTGGCAGGAATGCCCACATGGGCTGCCTCGGCGCGAGTGGCGATCTCAGTCGGCGCGTCGTCGCCGTACTTCTCGACGAAGAACGCCTGCCCGGCTGGCGTGAACTCCCAAGACTCCGTCAGCTCTGTCCCACCCTCAACGTCCCTCATGGAGTAGAGCCACTTCACCTTGCCACCGTTCACAGACCAGCCGAACTCGGCTCCCTCCACGGCCGAGATGACCTCGCACCGGGCCTCCCACGTCCGGTCAGGTGTGACGTTGCGCCCGGTAAATTGGGCGCCGGCTCGCGGCCCGTCGCCCTCGTCCCACCAACACTCCTGGCAGATCGGCGACCACTCGCCGGTACGCGTGACGTCGGAGACGACCGCATACACGTCTTCAGGTGTCGCAGTGATGAAGATGGAGTCGGAGTACGTCAGCGAGGTAGTCATGCGCCTAGTTTGCCGACTCCAAGCACGGGAGCTGGCCCGTCCCCAATGCCCACGACGCGGGGAAAGACTGACACGAACGAGGGCAAACGAAGGGCGCCCCCTCGCTAAGGGCGAGTCGGCTACGCCTCGCGCCGCGGGCCTGGCGGGCATGCTCGTGCCCGCGCTGCTGTGTCTGGTGATCCTTCGAGGTCACGACGGTGCCGGCGCCTGGGGCGTGGTCACCTCGACGACACCGCCCTCGCCCTGGGGCTGCTCAGCCTGGTCGGCGGCGGCCTACCCGGACAGCCTCCGCGTCTTCCTGGTGACCGTCTTCGTCGTCGACGATGCGGTTCCGCTGCTGGTCGTCACCCTCGCGTACGCCGACCACGTGAACCTCCGCCTGCTGTTCTTCGCCCTCGTCGCGCTGGCCGCCGTGATCGTGGTCCGGCGGTTGGGTCAAGCCCTGTGCTCGTGCCGGTGCTGCTCCCCGCGGTCGCCTGGGTCGGCCTGCTCGAGAGCGGGGTCGACCCGATCATCCTGGGACTCGCTGTGGAGCTGGCCACCTCGGCCTACGGGCCGAGCCGGGGAGACCTCGAGGAGGAGAGCAGCCTCTTCCTCGGCTTCCGGCCGCCTCCGGCGCAATTCGAGCGTTCTGGGGAGCGGGCGGATGGCCAGACGGCGGGCCACCACGCGGCGCGACCTCTTCGCTGCGATGGGATGGGCCGCGCTGACACTCGGGCCGGTCCCTGATAGACGGTCTGCGTCGTGAACGTGCTGGTTCATATCGTCCGGAGGGCGTCAGCGAGTCTGTCGTAGTCATCCCTCGTGTTGTACGGCGCTGCCGCCACGCGGAGATAGCCGACCTCCTCGAAGAGAATCGGCCCCACCTCGATTCGGTGTTCCACGCTGAGCCGTTCGTAGAGGCGTTTCGCGTCTTCTGGCCCCTGAAGGAGGCCCTCGGGCAGTCGCACGAGTCTCATGGTCGGTGCCGGAGTGGCCGGCAGGTCTTCAAGGGAGGTGCCGAGCGCGCTGGCGAGATGACGTTGACCTTCGGTCACGAGGGAGGTGAGCCTGCTGACCTGCTCCCAGCCGCCAAGTTGTTTCCAGAAGGCCAGGCCATCGGGGACGGCTAACCAAGCTGCGTAGTCCCACGTCCCGGGGTAATCGAACGACTCCGCATAGCCGTCTTCGACCTGCCAGGAGAGCACGCTTGGCCACGTCGCGGGCGCCAAGGCGGAGCGCCACAGGAGACCAGCACCGCGCGGGGTGTATGCCCATTTGTGCAGGTTCCCCACCCACCAGGTCGCACCGAGATCGCCCACCTTGGTGGGCAGCGACCCCGGTACGTGGGCAGCATCGACGAGAACCGGGGGGTCGACGGCTGCCACAACCATCGCGACCGGAAGGACGCTCGCCGTTGGAGAAGTGATCTGGTCGACGACGACGAGCCTGGTGCGCGCTGAGCATGCGGCAACATATGCCTCGACGACCTCATTGTCCGTGGCCCCCACCGGAAAGACCGCCTCGCGCACGCTGGCGCCGCGTCGTTGGGCCCAGTGCTCCAGCGCCATGCGCACCGCGCCGTAGCCGTGTCGGCTCATCACCAGCTCGTCACCCGGCGCGAGGTCGATCGAACCAAGCACTGCCGACACACCCTCTGAGACGTTACGGACCCAGCCCACCTCACTGGGCGCGACGCCGAGATAGTCAGCTGCCTGGGTGCGAGCTTCGGCGATGAGGCTCGGGACCTCGACCCGGTTGAAGCGGTGCGGGTTGCGCTCGGCGTGCTCGCGCCAGGCGGTGGCTGCTGCTCGGACCACTGTTGGTGCGAGACCGAAGGCGCCGTGGTTCAGGTGCACGACCGAACGGTCAAGCCCGAACGCTTCCACCATCACTGGGTCCACGCGGCTAGTCCTCTCCTGCCACAACCACCAATCTCAGGGAACCACAGGCCTGTAGGTAGTGTGCCCGTCCGAGGTGAAGACCTGGGTTGCACCCTCGCCGAACACAAGCGTCCCGGCAGTCAGTGCAGCGGACATGTGATCAGCGTCGACGACCTCGTCGTTGCCGACCCGTAGTTCTTGAAGTGCCTCAGGCATAGATACGCTCCTTTCACGAGCCCTACGCTGAGTAGCCTGGGGGGCGGTTGGTGGGTTTGCACTGCACGAGGTCAAGACCGGCACCTCTCAGCGACGCCGTCCTACCCAACCTCATCAACGAGAAGCTCGGCCGCAGGGTCAGCCTCAAGCCGCTCGTCGGGGATCGGCCGACCGCTGCGCAACGAAACCCCGTAGATACCGGCCCGCAGGCGCTCGCTGGCCCGATCGAGTGCAGCCAACCGTGCGCTGAGTTGCTCGGCTACAGCATCGTCAAGAAGCTCTTGGGCGAGCGGGCTCGCTGAATCGGAGACCGAGGTCCTCGCATCAGCGGCCGCCTCCAGGTCAGCCGCCCGCTCAGCGGCTGAGTACGTGAGAAGTTCCTTGATGCGTTCACGTTCACCCTCGATCAACTCATGTGCGCGGGCTGGGTCCATCTGAAACTCCCTGGTGGTGACGATTGGTGATCAGCGTCGGCGGCGAGACCTCAGCTGGCCGATCTTGCGGGGGCGTTCGACACCACGTGTGTGGTACCGCGCTCATCGGCCTCGCCCTCACCTCCGACGTAGTGCTCGACCGCTCTGGGCCTAGCTGTCGGCTGGCCCAGATCATGTGTGCCCCTGGCACTCTTTCGATTAGTGCCCGGGGGGCCGCATCTCTTTCGTCTGCTGTCACTGGCTCGCTGTGACGGCGAGTACTCGACGAGATCCGCGCCCGCGAGGGCACGATCACCGCAATCTGCCCCTTCGTACTCGACTACCTCTCGCGAACGACTACCTATGCCGATCTCGACGCGCGACACCCCGGCTACTCCGATCGTGCGTCCGCCGAGTCGGCGCGCGCGAAGACCCGTGGCTGAGACCATTCACCCATCAGGAGATCCCTCGGAAGATTGCGGCTTCACGATATGGTCGCGCGGCTGGAGTTCCTCCGCAGCTTCCTGGGAGGTCACCGCGGCGACCTCACGGACGAACGCGGATGACCGTCTTTCCCTGGATCCGCTCGGTCGGGTTGAAGGCGGCGACGGCATCGTCGAGGGTCGCGACTTGGCCGATGTTCGTCCGCAGTCGTCCGTCACGCACCCGCTGGGCGATCTCCCCCAATTGGGCACGATCGGACACGACAACGAAGTCGATCGCCAGGCCGTCGGCCGGCCGTGCCTCGGGCGGGCCGGCGACGGTCACCAGTGTTCCTCCGGCTCGAACAAGACCCGCGGACCGCCTTCCGATGTCGCCGCCGAAGACATCGAAAACCAGATCGACTCTGCCGACGCCTTCCAGGGCGCCGTTCTCGAGGTCGACGAACTCCTGCGCCCCGAAGTCGAACGCCGTCTGACGGTGAGCAGCGCGTCCGGTACCGATGACGTAGGCGCCCGCCTCGCGTGCGAGCTGCGTCGCCATCGAACCGACTGCGCCGGCCGCACCGTGCACGAGGACGCTCTGCCCGGCTCGGAGGCGGCCATGCTCGAACAGGCCTTGCCACGCGGTCAGGCCCGTCATCGCGACACCCGCGCCCACCGTGAAGTCAACGTCGCCCGGCAACGGCGCGAGGTTGCGTGCCTCGACGACGACATACTCCGCGAGCGTGCCATCGCGAGTCCAGTCCGTGAGGCCGAACACCCGCTCCCCCACCGACAGCCCCGCCGCTCCATAGCTGAGGGCGGTGACCACTCCGGCCACCTCGTGTCCGGGAATCGAAGGCGTCCGGTCACGGCCAAGGCGATCGATCCAGGTCGAGGGCCACTCCAACTCATTCCCGGTAAATCCCGACGCATGAACCTCCACAACGACATCGCCGTAGTTCGCGCCCTCAAGACTGGCGAGCCTCGGCACATCCGGATCGGGCCGCTCCACCAGCTTCATCCCCGCCGTCCCCGCGGCCCGGTCCGTCACCACAATCGCCTTCATTCAGCACCTCCCTGTATCCAATCCTCGCCGGTATGACATTTTCGGTTCACCGGTGTTGGTGCCTCCCGATCTCGACGTCTTACCACGCAGGTCGAGGCCGGCACACGGGCCTCAACCAGGGCGGGAGTGCGGTTGGCCACCCGATGCGGGCGTGAGGAACGCTCGCGCAGACCCGGCCAGCCTTGCTCGTCATAACGGCGCACCCACCGGTGCGCGCATTGACGGGAGATGCCCAGTTCCTTGGAGGGCTTCTTATTGATCAACCATCAACTACGACGTGTCACCAACCCGCTGGCCAAGTACATCTAGGAGCCGCTGATGTAGTCGGCGAGCTGACGCTCGAGCTCGGCCTTTGGGTGGGCGCCGACGATTGTCTTCGCGAGGCTGCCATTGTGGAATACGGCGATGGTTGGGATGGCCATGACGCTTGTAGCGTGCCGCGGTCTTGGGGTTCTCGTCGACGTTGAGCTTGGCGACAGTGAGCTTGTCCGCATGCTCCGCGGCGATCTCATCGAGAATCGGCGAGACCATCCGGCACGGACCGCACCACACAGCCCAGAAGTCGACGACGACAGGGGAATCTGCCGCCAGCACCAACGTCTCGAACGAGTCGTCGGTCACCGTGATCGCCTGAGTTTCCATCTTGGTCTCGCCTCCGTTTTGGCCTTGGAAATCTGCGGTGCGCAGAACCTCGACCCGGCCGGGTCTCACCGAGACGACACCTGCCGTTCGAGGGTGGCACCGGGATCCGCGTCACACGCCTAGTGGTACTGCGGGCTTGGACGGTCTTTCGACCCGTGGCGTTCTTCTTCGCAGCCACCGTTGACCGTCACGGTCAAGAAGATCGCGGCCTTCGCAGGCGGCGCGAGGTCCCCTGGGCGAGATCTTGGAAGTTCGTCTGTCGCATCTGTCGTTGGATGGTCGGATCGCGTTGGCCAGCCGGCGGTCGCGGTTAGGCGGGACCTGGGGTGGGCAGAAGCAACCACGAGCTGGAGCCCGAGATGTCGAGCCACGTGCCCCGTGGTGTCCGGGCCACTCGGGCGACCATCGCCTCACACTCGCGACAGCGCAGCACAGTTCCCGGTCCGCCCATGTAGGCCTGCAGCTGTCCAAATGCTTGTGCGACGCCGCAGCTACCGCAGCGGACAGTGACGGTGGTCGGGTCGCTTGCGAGGATCCCGGCAAACTCGCCGGCAGCGGCGTTGCCGTCCAAAACCGCGCCTGACTCGGCGCCGCCGTCGGGCGCGGCCGGGAACGAGAGATCCGAGGTCATCGATCAACTCCTGTTGGTCCAAATCGTTCCGTGCGTATGCGATCGTCGGGGTATCCCGCCTCGCGGAGCAGGCGTGTGGCGTGGTCAACGAAGCCAGATGAGCCGCACACGTAGACCCGGGCCGCCAAAGGCTTCCGCCACGCGGACGGAGGTTGGATGTCCTCGACCGCGAGGTGTGAGGCGGGGCGGGGGTGCCCGTCGGGGACCTTGCGCGTGTAGACGAGGCGCACTTCGGCGGACCCTGGCGCGAACAGATCGGCCGACATCTCTTCCAGTTCAGGCCCGTACATGAGGTCGCGAGGCCCGCGAAGCGAATACACGAGCATCGTCGGCGTCGAGTCCCCCGCTCGCTTCCGGGCTCGCAGCATGGTGACCAGCGGCACCACCCCTGATCCGCCGGCGATCAGGAGTACCGGGCCGTCCCCGATGGATGGGTCACCCGGCTCCCAGACGAACCATCCACCGATGGGCCCGCGCACGTCGAGCTCGTCACCGATCTCCATGATCTCCACCAGGTACGGCGAGACCTCGCCGTGGGGTAGGAGGTCGACGGTGACCGCGACGCAGTCGGGCGTGGCAGGCTCAGCCAACGAGTAGCTCCGTTGGGCCGAGTAGCCGTCCGCGGCTGTGAGACGTACGTCTACGTGCTGACCGGGCAGATGTCCCGTCCAGCCGGGGACGCGTAGAGCAAGTGTCCGGGAATGCCAGGACTGCGAGTGCAGACCGACGAGCGTTGCCTTGCGCCAGTGATTCCCTGCTGGCGGAGTGGCTTCTACTGAGCTGTCGGCCGGTCCCTCGGTCGTGTTTGTGTCAGTCACCGGCGTGCCGCTCCTCGCGCCACGGGTCCCCGTAGTTGTGATAGCCGAAGCTTTCCCAGAAGCCCGGCTCGTCGAAGCGCTGCATCGTGATGCCGTTCACCCACTTCGCGGACTTCCAGAAGTAGAGATGCGGCACCAGTAGCCTGGCCGGACCACCGTGCTCGACGTGAAGCGGCTCTCCCTCGTACTCGTACACGATCCAGGCCTTGCCCCCGACCAGGTCCTCCAACGGGAGATTCGTGGTGTAGCCCCCGTACGAATGCACCATCGCGTATTCGTCGTAGGTCTCGATGTCCTCGAAGAAGGTGTCGAGCGCGATGCCCCGCCACTGGGTCCCGAGTTTCGTCCACCGGGTCACGCAGTGGATATCGACGTTGATCTCCTCGGAGGGCAACGCCATCATCTCGTCCCAACTCCACCGCCTCGGCTTGCCGCTCTCAGGCGTGATTGTGAAGCTCCATTTCTCCGTCGAGATCAGCTGCGTCGGCCCAGCCGTCAGCACGGGGAATCCGTGGGTCAGATGCTGGCCGGGCGGCAGATCGACGGCACGCGGGTCGTGATGGCCGAAGAAGCCACGCGAGATTGTCACCCTGCGCTCTCTTCCAGACCCAGCGGTCTCTAGTGGTGGGCGTCTCCTCTCACGGTCGGGTCGATGGCGGCAGCGACCGTGCGGTGGACCATTTCGTCCAACTTAGGGTTCCGCTGTAATCGGTGTCAAAGCACACCAGCCCGTCGCGCGCACCGCGCGAGCGTGCTGGAATTGCGGACCTTGGACTATATAGACCAGACTCCGCCGAGGTGGCCGAGAGGAACGGGCCGTCGATCAACGCCCTGACCGACCTTTTCTGGTGCGACCAGGCGAACCGGGAAGGTGACCTCCATGGCTGATGGCAGATGTTCCGACGTGGTGCGATTCGGCGGCGATCTCGGACTGGCACCTGAACACCTTCAGGATTCGTTGGCCGCCCATCTGGCTAACTGCCGGGACTGCGCGTCGTATGTCTCACAGATCGACACGACCCGCGAGCTCCTTAAACGGCACTCTGGTCGTGGCGGCGTCCAGAACGACCTGGCCGACGACGCGATGCCGGTGGCAGAAGAGTCCCCGGCGACGGGCGCTGAAGCCTTGCGAAGTGCTCTCCTCACACGTGCCGAACTGCTTGACCCCGCAAACGCCGATGAGCCCGAGCTCTTCTACCCAGATCTCTACCCAGGCGAAGACAGGATCGACGGGTGGGTCGACAGCCCGAACCAGTGGGGCGGCGGCGCACAGATCCTGGGCCCGGAGGAAGTCGACGAGACCGGAGAGGTATACGACCTGCTCGACAAGGCACTCGGCGAACTGCCCGAGCCACTCGGCGAGCTTCTCGCGCTCGTCGATCTACAGGGCTACGCTCTGGCCGGGTCCGCGCAGGCACTCGGACTCGACGAGCTTTCGGCAACGGCCGCCTTGGCACGCGTCCGTGGCCGTCTCGACGAGTACCTGCATGGTGCCGAGTCAACGGCGCAGGGTGTGCCCCGGTGAGAGCCCATCTGGCGGCGACGCCGGGGGCGGCCCCCTCCCGTCAGAAGCGCAGCCACACGCACCCGGCCTTGCTCTCCAGATGCAGATCGTCTGAGCGAGCAAAGCACCATCCGACCCGAGGAGGAACATGTCGGGAACAGCATCGGACCTTGAGCGTCTTCGCTCCGAGATCACCGCGGATCCCGACAATGCCTGGGCTGCAGCGGCGAACTACCAGCCGATATACGTTGCCGACGCCGCGGCGCGCATAGCGATTGTGGGACAGGCGCCCGGACGCAAGGCACAGGAGTCGGGCATCCCGTGGAACGACGCAAGTGGAGCCCGTCTCATCGACTGGCTCGGAGTCGACGAGTCAACGTTCCGCGACCCATCACGCTTCGCTCTCGTGCCGATGGACTTCTACTACCCCGGCAAGGGGCCACACGGTGACCTTCCTCCCCGCCAAGGCTTCGCAGCCCGATGGCACCCGCGGATCCTCCAGGCGATGCCCCACATTCAGCTGACACTGCTCATCGGCAGCTATGCGCAACAGCACTACCTAGGCACTCGCGAGTCGCTCACGGCGACAGTTCGACGGTTCGCGGACTATCTCCCGGCAGTCCTGCCGTTGGTGCATCCGTCCCCGCTCAACTTTCGATGGCTGGCGAAGAACCCCTGGTATGAGGCAGAGGTCCTCCCCCAGCTGCGTCAGTGCGTGCGAGCGGCCCTGACGTAATGGGCGGCCCAAGACGGCGAGTCCAACGGGGCCGTCTCAGACCTGTGCGGTCGAAGAGCGCCGAGTGCTCGGCGGTCTTCAGTTAGCCCTGTGCGTGGCCGCGCTCGATGGCCTGGCGCAGCAGGCAGGTCGGGGTGCCGTAGGCGAGGCACTGGGTGATCGCCGTGGCGGGGTGACGGTTGGGATCTCCTGCACCATCCGATCTGGGCTGGTTCGAGGTCTTCGTAGTGGATGACATAGTCGTCGCCGCCAGTACGTCGGAACCGTCGCTGCCTGCCGACGGTGACCCGGATGCGGTTGGGGTTGACGTCGCTGATGCCGTAGGCGTCCCGTGCGGTCTCGTGAGACAGGGTCGCCTCGGGCACCCGACTCCAGAGCACCGCGAGCAGGAGATGGGGGATCACCCGCTGGTCGACTGACTGCCCCGGCAGGCTGGACGTGGGCCGTCATAACGCGGCCGTCGAGAGATCGGGTCGATCTCATCGCGCCGCGAAGACATCGGGATTCCCTTGACCCGGACGACCTGTCGCTGATCGTTTCTAGCGGTCCGCCATCGCGTGAGCCTCGACCCAGCCCAGCGCCATGTCGAGGGCGAGCACGAAGGGCTGTTCGTCCTGCCTGGTCTCGGCGAGCAGATATCCGCCCTGCAGCGCTGCGACCACCTCGAGGGCGAGGTCCTCTGCGGCGACCTCGGAGCCCTGTTCACAGCTCTCCTGCAGCAGGTTCGGCGGTCATTTCGCGTTGAACCTTGGAGGTTCCTTTGTTAGTTGCCCGAATCCCAGGCCCAATGGCCGTGTTCGCCAGGGTGGCGTGATCGCGGTCGTCATCATCGTGATCTACGTCCTCGTCCAGGCCGGTGCCGACTTCCAGCTAACCCTTGGGGGCCGCGAAGTAGCACCGCAGGCGATCCGCTCACTGGACCCGTCACCCGGCATCGCGTAACGCAGCCTGCCCAGCGCCCGTTCCGACGGGCTGTCAGGATCGGCTTGGAACACGACAAGTCTCTGGCCGGGAGCGCATTCGAGGCTTAACCCCTGATAGCGCAGGGTCAGATCTCCCACCGTGGGATGGTGGACACGTATGGAATCATCACCATCCGTATGGACGTCGCAATGGGCCCACATTCGCCGAAAGTCCTCACTTACACCCGCTAGTTCGTCCACCAGATCGAGTAATTCTGGGCAGTTCGCTCCTGACGCGGCGCGCAGATGAGCCACCCTGAGTCTGGCTTGTGCTTCCCAGTCGACCCATAACTCACGCACTGCAGGGTCGAGGAAGGCAAGGCGCATGATGTTGTCGGTGTGCTCCAAACCCTCGTGGAGGGCGGCGTACAACGAGTTCTGAGCGAGAACATCCATGAGGTGATTCATCACCAAAGCCGGTTTATCGCCCCAGCTGTTCAGGAGTCGCAACACGTTCGGATGAACCCGCTCTGTCGGCTCAGGACATCCGCGCCCACCTGTTCCCATGTGCGCGAGATGGTGAAGATGCTCAGTAGCCTCGGGATCCAGTTGAAAGACCTTAGCCAGCGCGTCAAGCACCTGACTCGACGGCCGAAGCTCCCGGCCCTGTTCGAGCCTGACGTAGTAGTCGACACTCACGGCCGCCATGATCGCAACCTCATGTCGGCGCAACCCTGGTGTTCGGCGCCGGTCGTCGACCTGCATCAACCCCACCTGGTCAGGAGTCGTGAGTTGGCGCCGAGCGCGAAGAAACTCACCCAAGTGACTGCCCATACCCCGAAGGGTAAGAAATAGGGCGTCAAAGCAATGCAAACTGCGTGAGCGATATCAGGCCGGCTCCCGCGACTTCCAGGCTTCCCGCAGGCCCCCATCGCGTCTTGGTTGCCTATCCTGCTCGCATGGCACATCGGATTCCTGCGCTTTATCGGCTCGGGCCACGCCCGGGCCGTGTCCGTGATCAGACCTGAATCCTGCGACGTCAGCCCCTTCCTGAACCATCGCGACCGGCCCTACGTCTCTGGGGCATGAGACTGAGAACCACCCTGCTGGTGGCCCTGTTGTCACTGGCCACGGCCTGTGGCCGCGGCGAGGCGACCGCGACGACGGCTGAACCGGAGCGGAACGCCGCGGCCACGCCGGTCGCGGTCCTCCGGGCGGAAGGCGGGTTCGTCACCGCCAGCATGAACGTGCTGCGTGCCCCGCGGGTCGTCGTGTACAGCGACGGCTTGGTGATCGCCGACGCGGCGTACCAGATGACCATCACCAAGGCCGAGGTCACGCAGACCGTCGACGCGATGAAGAAGTTTCTGACCGGCCAGCCGCCCACCGCTTCGCCGAAGCCGGGCGCGCCGATGGTGACCGACATCCCGGCGACCGTGCTGAGCGTGGCCGGTGACGACGGCAAGATGATCGAGGTCCGCGCCGAGGCACTCGAACAGGTTGCCGACTTCTACCCCCATGGACTCGTCGACGCCAAGAATCTGCTCGACGATCTGGCGGTCAAGGCGACCAAGAAGAACGAGAAGTACACCGCCGACCGAGTCCGCCTGGCCGCCGAGTCGGTGCCGACCGCCGAGGGCAAGAAGACGCCCTGGCCGGCGGGCGTGCCGGAGCCGTCGGGGCAGGTCGACCCCGTGTGGCAGAAGGACCTATCGGGCGCGGAAGTCCCGGCGCTGGTCAAGGCCGCGCCGCCGATCCCGGACGGCGGGCTCCCGATCTTCAAGACGCAGTCGGGCGTGTTCGTGCTGTCGTGGCGGTACCTGCTGCCGAGTGAATAGGTTCGGAGGTATGTCGCGATCTCCGCTGTCACCCACGTGTTCTGGGGCGAATGAACGTCGATGGCCTAGGCGAGGGTGCGTGGTCTTGTTACGTGGAGCGAACGTGGACGCCGCCGTTCAGCGGCGGTCAGCGTGATGGAAAGAGCGCGAGCTCGTGCCAGCTGTCGGCGACAGCCGTACGGGCCACATCGCGGGCAGCGGCAGGATGTCGTCGACTGGGCAAGGCACGAGCTTGCCCGGCCGCTCGGCGAGTTTGGCCTCGACGACGATCGGCTCGCTGCAGCGCGGGCGCGGTGGCCACGGCAGGGTCGGGAACTCCTCCTCGAGCCATCAGAACCACGCGCGCTACGGCTGGACGGCCCGCTCGATCGTCTGGGTGACCGACCCGCCGGCCCTGTCGGATGCCGTGACATGGTCTGTTCCAGCCTGACGTGGGCCACCGCGGGCGGGTCTTCCGCCCTGGCCGACTGGCCGACAAGCGCCGAACGGATCACTGCAGTCGCAGCCGGAGGCATGGGCGAAACCACGGAGTACGTCGCATCGCGCATGCTCATGGTTGTCTCGAACTGGGCCGATGACAGCTAAGCGATATAGCGACTTGGATACGTCCTACATCGACGGCCAGGATCGGCTCGCCTTGGTGATCGAGGCGCCTGGCGTGATCGCGCGCTCAGATCTCCGTTCTCGCCTGCTCGATTTGCCGCACGATGGCATGGGCGCCGTGCGCCTGTGCGATGGCGTGCGCCTCGTCGAGTGTCGCGAGCGCGTCCGCCCGGCGGTCCTGGGCAGCGGCGATGTAGGCCAGCCCGACCATGTTGGCGGCCACACCCGGCAGGGCCCCGACCTCACGGCGCAGCCGTGAGGACTCCTCCAGTCGCTCGCGCGCTTCATCCAGCCGACCGGCCATGTGTGCTGCGATGCCCAAGTGCCGCAGGGCCTCGGACCGGGTCGGCTTGTCGCCGACCTACGCCGCCAGCCGACAGGACTGCTCCAGTTCCGGAACCGCGGTCTCGTTGTCACGCCGGATGACCTGATGGAGGCAGCCGATCCAGAACAATGCCTCGGCCTCGCCGCGCGCGTCGCCCAGCGCCCGGTACAGCTCGATCGCGCGCTCGAACAGCGGCAGTTCAGCCGGGTCCTCGACGGGTGACGAGCCGACGCCGACGCGCTCGTTGAGAAACCGCGCATGCAGGATCCGCCCACGGGCCAACGCGACATCGGCCTCCACCGCGTCCAGGCCCCGTTCTGCGTTGGTCAGCACGCTGGAGTCGCCGCCGAACACTGCCTGTTCATAGAGCGTCCTGGCCCGTTCGATCCGGTCATCGGCGCTCATCGTCGCCCCCGTCCTGACGTCGCCACCACGTTCTAGATCAACAACAGAGTACTTTGGCCCAGAATCGTCATTCCGGCCATAGCGGCCACCGCATGATCTTCAGTTCCAGCACACCTGAATGATCCAGCGGTGGCGTCTACTCATCATCCGGGTACGAGCATGAACCAGATAACACACTCGCGGCGACAACGGCGCCCCTTAAGCAGCTGATGACCCGCATGAGCCACTCCGGCCCGGCCCTGACCAGGCCATACACCTCTCAATGTTCTCCGTCAGCTCCTCAACGCCTGTTCCGTCTGGTTTGAATGGCAACCCCTTGGGGTCGACCGGAAGGATGTGGAGCCTGGCGGTCTGGCTTTTCCCGCGTAGATCACTTCGATACGCGCGGGAAGCCAACCTGGCTGCATAACTCCAGCTGATCGTAATACTGCTGGTGCGTGATGACCTTGTCGTCCTCGACGTGAGCCACGCAGCAACCGCGGACGGCGATATGACGGCGGGACCCTTCCAGGTAACGCCCACAGGGGAGAAGTAGGGGCCCCATATGGGTGCCGGTGAGCATCCATTCGGTGACCGCGGGATCGCTGAAAGTCGCCTTGTACCAGGGTGTCAGGCGGGCGTCGGGGAGTGCCGTGAGCAGGTGTTCGTAGACGGTGACGATCTGCTCTAGTCCTTCCGCCACGCCTTCTGGGCCGACCAGGACGGCGCTTGGACTGTAGTACTGGCTCAGCTGACCCAGGTCGTGGTCGTTGAACGCTCGAAACAGCTCGTCTCTGACGTCGTAAGCAGTGGACATTTCAACCGCCCCCTCGCCGCGTGCTTCAGCAGCTCCTCGTGCTTGACATCCCGACTTGACAAACTTCGACAAACATAGCTTAAGTGGACCGAATCGTCCAATATCGCCGTGCGGCGATCAGGCGCGAGCGCGAGGCTGCGCGGGATAGGGCTACGCGGCCGTCAGGTGGTGCCCGTGCCGCGACGTCCGGCAGCGGACTCGGCTTGCGGTCTCCCGCGACATCGCCCACGCCCACCGGGGAACTCTGCGCATCGAGGACTCAGCCTGCGGCGCCCAGGTTCGTACTCCGGCCGGCCGCTGATGGAGGGGAAATGAGCGGCCGGCAAATGACGAGAACCACAGAGACAACCCTCGACGGGGGCCGGATCACGAGGTTGGCCACCTGGTGAGCCGATACGGCCTCGTGGTCGTCCTGGCATGGATCGGTGCGGGCAAGTACGTCAAGATGGAAAGCAGGGTGCTGATCCAACACAGCCCACTACTGAGCTGGCCTTACGAGTTCCTCAGCTCCAAGACGTCGCGAACGCGCTGGGCACCACGGAAATCATCGCCGCGATCCTCATTGCGATCCACCCGCTCTGGCCGAGGATCTCCGCTCTGGGAAGCACCCTCGCGATTGCGCTGTTCCTGGGAACCATCAGTTTCCTATTCACCACCCCCGGAGTGATCGCCGATTTCGTCCACGGATTCCCGGTATTGTCGGCTCAGCCGGGAGAGTTCCTCCTCAAGGACTTGGTGCTGATAGGAGTCGCACTCTGGACCCTGGGGGATTCGATCGAGGCGGGCTGGCCAAGGCTTGCGAGCAACACCTCGTCGCACGTCTAGCACTGGTCACTGTTTGCGAGAGGGTCCTCGTGGTAGCGCGGCAGGCGTAGGACGAAGCAGGCGCCGCGGCCACTGTCTTCGATCCGCAGCGTACCTCCGCACGCCTCGGCGATCTGGCGGGCGATCGGCAGGCCCAACCCCGTGCCCCCGGCGTCCCTGCGACGGGCGGCGTCCAGCCGGGCGAACCGCTGGAACACCAACTCGCGCTTGTCCGGCTCGATGCCCGATCCGTCGTCGACCACCTCCAGGACGGCGACGCCGTGCGGGAAACGAGGGCCCTCGCGCTCTCCCTGTCATACCTTGATCGTGATCATGCCCTCGGCATGCCCATCGGCGTTGTCCAGAAGGTTGGTGACCAGGCGGCCCAGGCGCAGCCGATCTCCCAGCATGAACCCGCCCCGCTGGAGATCACATAGCGATACCGAGCGTCAGGGCTGTGCGTGCCGTCCGACATGGGCCAGCAACCGGACCAGCGGCGGGGCCGCGGCCAGTACAGGGATCGCGTCGGCGAACTGGCCGGCGCGACGCTGGGCGTCAGTGACGCCGGCTTCGGCGTACTGCCACACCCTGTCCACGATGTCGTCGTCGACCGGATAGGGCAGGTGGGCACCGGTGGCGATGTCCCAGCCGTGGATCAGCGACTCGTGCAGGCTGATTGAAGCAAGGACGGAGCCGGGCACGGTGGTTCCCATGAAGGCGTAAGTGCGTTCCAGCGTGTCGTGGGCGGTGAAGGCCGCCACCGACCGGTCGGCGATTGCGCGGAAGGCTTTGGTGGGGTCGGCGCCGAGGTGGTCGGTGTCGGCTTGGCGCTGGGCGTCGAGTTCGGCCGAGTCCACCTGTTCGCCTTCGGCAGTGCGGGTGAGCAGCACCAGGGCACCGGCAAGGTGGTTGGCCGTCTGGCGAACGCTCCATTTCTCGCAGGTACTGGCCGCCGTCCAGCCTTG
The DNA here is from genome assembly GCF_016862895.1 of Planotetraspora kaengkrachanensis. Taxonomy (GTDB): domain Bacteria; phylum Actinomycetota; class Actinomycetes; order Streptosporangiales; family Streptosporangiaceae; genus Planotetraspora; species Planotetraspora kaengkrachanensis. The sequence goes on from NZ_BONV01000049.1 coordinate 64,211, forward strand.
TGGGCCGATCAGGCCCAGTACGTGGGCGACATGGGTGTAACTGCGTTCCAGCAGGGTCGCGATGGCAGGTGACCGAACGGTAGCCATGGCGCGGCGCAGGTCTTCGGCGTCGTAAATGAGCTCGCCAGAGATGATCTTTCCGTCGCGGATGCGGAGGAGTTCGGCGGCGGTCAGGGTGCCGGTCAGCGGGTCCATCTCCCAGTCGATGATGGAACAGACCAGATCGCCGTCGGTGAACTGGTGCCGGACCCGGAAATCGCGTACCGCGGCGCCGGCCTGGCGGGCCATGACGCGATAGCCGGCGCTGTCGGTGAAGCTGGCAACGGGGCCGGTGAAGGCGAAATCGTCGGCGAGCGGCACCTGACTCATGTCTCCGGCCCGATGCTGCCAAGCCTGGTAGTAGAGCGTGGCGATGGTGCGAGGATCCACGGGGTTCTCCTGAATGCGGGTCGCGGCGCGACCGTTCACCCCTGACAGATCCGGGCCACCGCCCCTACTCATCGCCGCGGCACAACGAGACAGTGCGAGTCGCACAGGCTCAGCGCTCGCCCGTCTCCAGTGGCAGGTCGAACCAGCGGAACAGGCCCGAATCGGGGAACCCGACGATCTCCGCCACCCCCTGGCAGGTCAAGGACATCACCATGATCCCGTAGCCGAGGCAGACACCGGTGCGGTCCGGCAGGTACGCCGCCAGCGCGGGCTGGCCGTTGGACGCGACCTCGATCAGCCGGATGAGGTCCAGCCGCCCGCCGGCGGGCTGCGTGGCGAAGAACTCAAGCGCCGCCGCCCGGCCGATGATCTCGACCTGCTCCGGCGGCATCCGGAGGATCACGTCCTCGCGCAGGAGGGCGGCCAAAGCGTCGAGGTCGCGCCGCTGCCAGGACTGGACGAACCTGCGTAGCAACTGCTGCTCGTAGTCGATCAGGGGTCGCTCCGGCCGGCCGGTCTGTGCGCGCAGAGCGGCCCGGCCGCGTTGGAGCGAGCTGTTGACGGCCGGGACGCTGAGCTCCAGCAGCGTGGCGACCTCGGAGGCGCTCCAGCACAACACCTCGCGCAGGATGACCACGGCCCGCTGCGTGGGCGGCAGCAGCTGCAACGCCGCGATGAACGCCAGCGCGACCTCCTCGCGCCGCTCGGCGAGCAGGGCGGGATCGAGTTCGTCGAGCATCGCGTCGGGATAGGGCTGCAAGTGAGCGACCTCCGCGACCGTGATCGGGAGGCGCTCGCGGCGCTCGACGGCCCGCAGGCACGCCATCGTCGCGATCTTGTGCAGCCAGTGCGACAGCGGTGCCCGGCCCTCATAGCCGCCCAGCCCGCGCCAGGCCCGCAGCAGCGCCTCCTGCACCGCGTCCTCGGCTTGGTCGAGCGAACCCAGCATGCGGTAACAGTGCAGGTGAAGCGCTCGCCGATGCGGCGCGATCAGTGCCTCGAAGGCGGCGTGATCACCGCCCTGTGCGGCGGCCAGCAGACGCGCGTGCTCGGCGCCGGTGTCCTCCAGCGTGCTCACGACGGCGAGCCTAACCACCCGCGCCGACATGGATCGATGAATTCACTCTCCAGCACGTATCTAAGGGGGTGTCGCCCACCGCTGGCCGAAGGAGCTTCGATGTCGGCTGAAGAGCTGTTCTGGGACCTGGCCGAGCCGATGCTCACGGATCCCGCGATCGTCCGCTCGACCATGATGGGACTGCCCTGTCTGCGCCGCGATGGCCGCTTCTTCGCCTCAGTCGACCGGCGCAACCAAGCGCTGATCGTCAAACTGTCTGAGCAGCGCGTCGCCCAACTCCTTCGAGACGGCATCGGCCGCCCCTTCGCCCCAGCCGGCAAGGTCTTTCGCGAGTGGGTCGCCCTTACCGATCCCGACACGCGACTCTGGAGCGATCTCCTGACCGAGGCCCGCGCCCACGCCGCGGTCTCCGCCGGGCGCGAGGACTAGATTTCTGGCACTGCGGCGGGCCGTTCGTAGACATGCGGCCTCCCGTATCAATGGCCCGTACTGATACCGGGTACTGCCGTCAGGATCACATCAAGGAACCGGCGATCGATGAGCGACCGGCTCATATTTGCCTCATGACGCAGATTTCGGTGCAGCAGGCCGGTGATGCCCGACAGTGGTGCGGTCGCGGCATGGAACAGTTCCATCACCCGCGTCCCGTCTGCATGGCCCGTGGGTCGTCTGTCCGCCCCACGGAAGTGCGCCGGCGGCTGACAGATCGTCTTAGCGGGTCAGTGCTGGAGGTGGGGGCAGGCGACGGCGTCAAGTTCACCTGTTACCCGGACTCAGTCCACGAGATCGCCGTCGCGGAGACCGATCCGTTCCTTCTCCAAACAGTCCTGATGGCCTGCAAGAAGGGGCCGGTCCCCGTACGCACGGTCGCGGGCGACCTCACCCGCATCCCCTCGCCGAACGGCGCGTATGACGCGGTCGTTTGCTCGCTGGTCCTGTGCACCTCACCTGACCTCGAGAAATCCCTGGCGGAGCTCAGGCGGGTCCTCAAGCCGGGCGGCGAACTACGCTTCTACGAGCATGTGCGGTCGACCAACGTGCTCGCCGCAGCGGCCGAACGCCTCGTGGCGCCCCTTTGGTCACAGATGCGCGGCGGCTGCCACCCGGGCCGTGACACACTGACCGCCATCGAAAGTGCCGGCTTCGTCGTCGACCATGTGTCCCAGCTCTCCTTCCACGGGGTGAACCACGTGCTCGGCGTCGCCCGAACCCCCCATCTGACGACCATGTGATCTTCCGGCGTAGAACATCTCTTCAACGCATCCATGGCGGGCGACACCGCGTACTCAGGCGACTGGCCGTGGCGTGAATGCTCAGAGCCATCGAGAATGCGATCAGCCGTGTACTCCTTCGACGGAGCGGACGAGATGCCAGGATCATCATCGGTGGTGGCCGTGAACCGGCCGACGGCGCTCGCCGAACTGACAGCGGGGCCGGTGGAGTATCGGCTGGAGCGGCGGGACGGCCCGGCGGTCGTCGTTTTCCACGGTGGGCACATGCGCGCCGGACTGGCGATCGGTGAGGACGTCTTCGCCGATCTCGGATACAGCGTGCTGGTGCCGTCGCGCCCGGGGTACGGCCGAACACCGCTGCGCACGGCCACATCCATGAGCTCGTTCGCCGACCTCACTCACGAGTTATGCCGGCACCTGGGCATTGACCAGGTCGCCGCGGTGGTGGGCATCTCGGCGGGGGGACGCAGTGCCGTCACCATGGCCGCTCGGCATCCCGAACTGGTGCGTCGGCTCATTCTGGAAAGCGCTGTGAGTTTTCTTCCTTGGCCCGACCGCCGTACACGCATTGGCGCCGGCGTGATCTTCACCGCTGCCACCGAAAGAATGACCTGGGGCCTGGTACGGACGCTTATGCGCGCCACTCCGTCGACCGGCCTCCGGTTGTTGCTGCGCGATTTGTCGACGAGACCGGTCAGTCAGGTCCTGGCCGCCCTACACACAGCAGACCGTACGGCGTTGATCGCGCTGTTCTCTCATATGCGTTCCGGGCGGGGCTTTCTCAACGACCTGCTTGACACACCGGACCTGTCCTCGCACGTCACCCAGCCTGCCTTGGTCATCGCAAGTCGCAACGACGGAGCAGTGCCCCTTTGCTCACGCCGAATCCCTGCGCGACAACCTCACAGGCGCCGAACTCGTCGAGAGCCAGGCCTTGAGCCATTTCATCTGGTTCTCAGACGACTACCCCTCGATCACTGACAAGATCCGCGACTTCCTCGCCACCTAGCATCCGATCAGAACCGAAACAGATCGTTGTAAAGTGAGCAGCGGTGCGCCGGGAAGTCTGGTCGGCAAGTCTGTCGTCGATCATGAAGGGCCGGGTCATGCGCGCTCGCGACATCCTCACCGAGTTCCCCACCGTTACCTTGGACACGCCTGTGCGTGAGGCAGCGCGCCTCATGGCGGAGCGGGACCTGGCCGGCCTGATCGTGTTGAACGGCGACGGCCTGCCGTGCAGCGTTCTCCCGGGCACGCAGGTGCTACGCCTGGCGGTCCCCGGATACTGCCAGGACGACCCCGCACTGGCACGAGTCGTTGACGAGGCGCACGCTGATCGATTCCTCGACGAACTGGGCGACCGCACCGTCCGAGAGGCGCTGCCACCGAGTCCACGAGAACTACCGGTGACCGATCCCGACGCGACGATTCTGGAAGTGGCGGCACTGATGGCCCGCACCCGTAGTCCGCTGGTCGCCGTCGTCGACGACGGACGCTTCCTCGGGGCCGTCACCCTCGCAGTGCTGATGGACCGGGTCACCGGCCCGTGACCGCTCTGGCCTGGCTCTCCCTGGTCGTCTTCCTCGGTGCCTACGCTCTGATCGCCTCAGAGCGGATCCACCGCGTCGCGGCTGCGCTCGGCGGAGCGGCGATCATGCTGCTGATCCAGGCCACCGACAGCAAGGCCGCGTTCTTCTCCGACCACACCGGCATCGACTGGAACGTCGTCTTCCTGCTCCTCGGCATGATGATCATCGTCGGGGTGCTGAAGCAGACCGGCGTGTTCGAATATCTGGCGATCTGGGCGGCCAAACGGGCGCGGGGGAAACCGTATCGGCTGATGGTCCTATTGATCGTCATCACCGCCGGCGCGTCTGCGCTGCTGGACAACGTCACAACGGTCCTGCTCATCGCCCCTGTCACATTCCTCGTGTGCTCCCGTCTGGCGCTCCCCGTGGCGCCGTACGTGATCGCGGAGGCCATGGCGTCCAACATCGGCGGTGCGGCGACCCTCGTCGGCGATCCGCCGAACATCATCATCGCCAGCCGGGGCGGACTGACGTTCAACGACTTCCTCGTCCACATGGCGCCGATGATCGTCCTCATACTCGTGGTCTTCCTCGGCCTCTGCCGGATCATGTTCCGCAAGTCGTTCCACTACGACCCGAAACGTGCGGCGGAGATCATGCAGCTCAACGAAAGGGAAGCCATCGCCGACCGGCGGTTGCTCTGGCAGAGCCTGGCCGTACTGGGGCTGGTCCTGGCTGCCTTCGTCCTGCATCCCGTGCTGCACTACGAGCCCTCCGTCGTGGCGATCCTGGGAGCAGGCATCCTCGTCGCGCTCACGAAGGTGACCACCGAGCAGGCGATCGCCGAGGTCGAATGGCCGACCCTCGTGTTCTTCGCCGGCCTGTTCATCATGGTCGGCGCATTGGTCGAGACCGGCGTCATCGGCCAGGTCTCCCAAATGGCCGTCGACGCCACCCGAGGAGAGCTCGGCCTCGCCACCATGGCGCTGCTGTGGGCCTCAGCCGGGCTGTCGGCCATCGTGGACAACATTCCATACGTGGCGACGATGAGCCCGATCACCGCCGACCTGGTTCAGGCCCATGGCGGCAACGAGCACGCCCAAGTCCTGTGGTGGGCACTGGCCTACGGCGCCGACCTGGGCGGCAACGCCACCGCCATCGGCGCCGCCGCGAACGTCGTCATTCTCGGCATCGCCGCGCGCAACCGCCAGCCGATCAGCTTCTGGGAGTTCACCAAGTACGGGCTGATCGTCACTCCCGTCACGATCGCACTGGTGACCCCATATCTCTGGCTTCGCTATCTCCTCTGATGAGCGAAGCCGCCGCCCAGGCACTCAAGGGCACGCTCGAGGCTCTTCAATCTGAGCGGTAGCGCCGCCTCCAGTCGGATTCGACACGCCGCCAGTCGGATTCCAACGTCCGCACATGGTGGCGGCTAGCCCAGAGCACCCATAGGCGTCGCGCCACGACGATGACGGATCCACAGCCGACCAGGGTCAGCAGTACGGCAACACCTGCTCGGGTAAGCGCCTCATGCCGGGTCATGGGTGCCGCGACGATCGCACCGCTCTCCCGATGCACCCACACGTCAACCGTGGAACCGGGTGTCGCGTCATCAGGCGCCGAAACAGGACCCCGACGTTCGGTGCCGTCCCTCATGATCCACCGTGCGTGGAAAACCCGTTCTCGCGAACCACGGACCTCCGACGGCAATTCCTCGATCAACGTGACCTGTGTGAGGAGACGCTCCGCACTCTCTCGCTCCACCCGCGCGACCAGGTCCAGATGGACGAACTGGCCCACGATGCCACCGATCGTCACCATCAGGCACAGGGCGATCCGGAGTGGCCAATGATCGGTCGGCGAGCCGCTCATGATCACGAATGATGGTGCCTGGAAAACGATCGCATCCGCGCCTCCAGATGATCGACCTCGACAGGACCCCCGGCACGCCGTAGCCAACGTATCAAGACCCGTGGTGCATGTCGCTCGGCTGCGCTACCCGGTCCGATGCACCGCAGCAGGCCACAGCCGGTTCACACCCTCCCCGGCGACATGCGCGCCCAGAGCGGCCCTCGATTAGGGTGTCAATAAAGCGTCAAAGTGACGCGAGGTGTGCCGGGAAGCCTGGTCGGCGTGTCAGGGGCTACGTGCCCGTTCGTCGATCTCGGAGATTCCTTCATGGTTGTTTCGCGTCCCGGCTCCGTCTTCCTTGGCCTGCTGCCGCTGCCCGAGCGGCGAGCCGTCGCCGACGCCCTGCGCACCGAGACAGTGGGCGGCCTCATCCTCCTCATCGCCGCGGTGGTGGCACTCGTGTGGGCGAACAGCCCACTGCGCGGGGCCTACGAAGCGATACGCGACTTCCACTTCGGCGTTCCCGCCCTCGGCCTGGACTGGTCGATCGGCCACTGGACCGCAGACGGGTTGCTCACTGTGTTCTTCCTCGTGGCGGGGATCGAGCTGAAGCGCGAGCTGCTCGTCGGGGAGTTGCGCCGACCGGCCACGGCCGTCCTGCCGGTTGTGGCGGCCGTGTGCGGGATGGCCGTCCCGGCCGCCCTGTATCTCCTCACCGCCCAGCTCGGCGGAGGCGAGCTGGATGGCTGGGCCGTGCCGATGGCCACCGACATCGCCTTCGCCCTCGCGGTCCTGGCCGTGATCTCCACTCACCTGCCGACCGCTCTGCGGGCCTTCCTGCTCACCCTGGCGGTCGTCGACGATCTCGGCGCGATCCTGATCATCGCGATCTTCTTCACCTCCGCCCTGAACCTGTGGGCATTGGGCGGAGCCCTCTCCGGGCTCGTCCTCTTCTATGTCCTCCAGCGCGCTCGGGTGCGGGGCTGGTGGTGGTACCTGCCGCTGGGCCTGGTGATCTGGGCGCTGACCGCGATCGGAGGCGTCCACGCCACCGTCGCCGGCGTCGCCATGGGCCTGCTCCTGCGCACCACTCGCGACGATGACGAAACCCACTCGCCCGGCGAACGCACCGAGGATGTGCTGCGCCCGATATCCGCCGGCATCGCCGTGCCGATGTTCGCTCTGTTCGCCGCCGGGGTCGGCATCTCCGGCGACGCCCTGAGCAAGGTGTTCACCCAACCCGAACCGCTCGGCGTGGTCCTCGGCCTGGTGATCGGGAAGACCGTCGGAATCTTCCTGGGCGCCTATTTGACCGCCCGCTTCACCCGCGCGCACTTGAATCCTGATCTCGCGTGGGGCGACGTCTTCGGCGTTGCCACCCTGGCCGGCATCGGCTTCACCGTCGCGCTCCTCATCGGCGAACTCGCCTTTGCCGACGGAGAAACCGGCGACCACGTCAAAGCTGCCGTCCTCATCGCCTCTTTGATCTCGGCTGTACTGGCCGCTCTGCTGCTGCGCCGCAGGAATGCCGTTTACCGGCGCCTCTACGAACAGGAGAACCCCCACGTGGACCACGGCTGAGACAGCCTCCTGTGGCAGGGTCCGGGGCGCGCCAGCCCACGGGTCATCGCAGTCGCGCGAACCACCGTCCCGACCGCGTCCAGTGGTCCACACACGTGAAGCCGGCCGACACCCCCAGCCTGGCGATGTCGGCCGCCGACACTGTGGCCCAGCCGAACCATTCGCCCAGTTCGTCGCCGTGGCGCAGCCGTACTCGGTCGACCTTGCTGGCCGTGCCGGGCGGAGCGACGTCGGCAAGGACCCAGCCTCCCGGGCGCAGCAGTTCCCGCACCCGCTTGAGCAGGGTCAGAGGGTCGCCGCCGATGCCGATATTGCCGTCTGCCAGGAGGACGGTCGCCCACCTTCCGCTTCCCGGTACGTGGCCGAAAACGTCGCGGACCAGCGCCTGCGCACCTGCTCTCCGGGTCAGGTGCACGGCGTGGGGGGTGATGTCGATTCCCAGCGCAGGCACGCCCCTGCGGGTGAGCGCAACGGTGAGCCGTCCTGGGCCCGAGCCGACATCCAGCGTCGGCCCGGCGCATCGGGTGAGGAGTTCCTCGTCACCGGCGATCGGTTCCCGCCACCGGGTGGCCTCCAGCGGCGCACGAGTGCCGTCGACGTGCTCGATCTCGACGGCTGCGCCGGCGAGTGATTCGGTGTAGAGCTCGCCGATCATCGCTCGGCGCCCGCCGTGGCCGGCAGGGCCATGGCCTCAAGCATGGCGGCGAACCTGGACCATGGTGCTTCGGCGGCCACGAGCGCGGCGTCCGCGGCGGTGTCCACATCCACGAGTTCGGGCGCGAGACCGACGCTCCGGCACTCTCGCCTGAGCCGATGCAGGAGCACGGTTCCGGTGTCGGGACGGGACATGGGCACGCCGAGCATGGTGGCCGGATCGGGGACGCGCCGGCCGTACAGCCAGAAGCCGCCGTCGGCCGCCGGGCCGTAGACCGCATCGTGCTCGGCGAGGGTCTCCATCGACGATGTCAGCAGTTCGGGAGTCACCTGTGGCGTGTCCATGCCGATGAGCATCACGGGGACGGGGTGGAGCCGGTGGGCGTCGGCCATCGCCCCGGCGATCCGCTCGTCCAGCCCACCGTGGCGCTGGGAGATCACTACGAAGCCTGGCGGCAGCCATGAGCCGGGCAGCCCGTCGAGGGCGAGCACCCGATGCCGCACCGGGACCTGGGCGACGGCGCGAAGCGTGTCCTCCAGCGCCGAGGCCGCCAACTGCGCCGCCTGCGCGGGGCTGTACGGCGGTGTCAGACGCGTCTTGGCCCGGCCCGCCACCGGCTCCTTCGCGATGACCACGATCTGTGCGTCGATCATGCCGGCCCCGCCTGTTCCGGTCGGCCCGGCGGCCCGGGGACCTGTCGCAGCCACGATCTTCATGGCTCCGACATTAGGGGCGCGGCCGCCGCGAAAACCTTACGAAGTGCTGATGTGAACCGGGCATACCCGCAGTTCAAGCCTACTGTGGGGGGGTGATCACCCGAGATTGGGCAGTTGGGGACGCTCCGGGAGGGCCCGGGGGCCAGGGGGCCGGTGACTCCTCGCGCCGCGAACGCGTGCGGCGGGCACTCATCGGATGGGCGGTGCTCATCGCCTTGTCCTTCGCAGTAGGTGGTCTGCTCCACCACCTGGGCATCCTCCGGATCGATCACCTTCCCCCGTTGCACGCGCACTTCCGGGTGCCGACTTTCCGTCTGCTCCCTGCTGCCGTGTTCGGCCTGGCCGCTGCATGGATGCTGCCCGGTGCGCTCGCGAGGCTGCGTTTCGGCAGGGCCATCGCCCTCGGGTACGGCACGGCTCTCGCCTGGACGGTGCTGCTCGCCGTCTCGGGCGACGGGCTGGCCGCGCCGTTCACCCACAAGGAGGAGTACCTGGCCGTGCTGCCGGCCGTCGGCGACGACCCTTCGGGGTGGCTGGCCGGTTTCACCGAGCATCTGCCGGGATATCCGACGCACGTGCGCGGGCATCCTCCGCTGCCCGTCCTGGTGGTGTGGGCGTTGCAGGCGCTCGGGCTGCCCGGACCGCTGTGGGCCGCCCTGCTGGTCGTGCTGGTCGGCTGTTCGGCGGCGGTGGCGATAACGCTGACCGTTCGCCGGCTGGGCGGGGAGGACGCGGCCCGCCGAGCACTCCCCTATCTGGCTCTCACGCCCGCGTCCGTCTGGATCGCCACCAGCATGGATGCCTTCTTCGCCGGAGTCGGGGCCTGGGGGGTGGCCCTGCTCGTGCTCGGGCGAAAGCGCTGGAGCCGTCTCCTGAGCGGGGCGGGAGCCGGCGTTCTGCTCGGTTCACTGCCATACCTGAGCTATGGGCTGGTGCCCTATCTGCTCATCCCGGTCGTGGTGGCCGTAATGGTCCGGCCTTCGCGGCTCACCGTAGCGGCGATCCTCGCGGGGGCAGGGTCCGTGACCGCCGCGTTCGCCGCGGGCGGGTTCTTCTGGCCGGACGGCGTGCTCGCCACGCATGCCCAGTGGGCCGCGGACCCCGGTGCCGCCCGGCCGTACCTGTATTTCCTGTTCGCGAACATCGCCGTGCTCGCACTGGTGACGGGTCCCGCCGCGACGGCGGGTCTGGTGGGGCCGATTCCTGCGCGGGTCCGGACCGTCGTGGCCGCGACCCTGGTGGCGGTGGCCGCGCTGGACGTCAGCGGCGTCACCAGGGGCGAGGTCGAGCGGATCTGGGTGCCGTTCGCGGTGTGGGTGTCCGTCGCGGGCGGCTTCGCGGGCGGCCGTGCAGGCGGTCATGCAGGGGACCGGCGGTGGCTGGCGGCGCAGGTGGTCACCGGCCTGCTCCTGCAGGGCCTGGTCGCCTCCCCCTGGTGATCACGCCCGTCGGCCGGGTCACCCCAACGGGGCGGTGGCGAACTCCTTCATCCCGTCGGCGAACGTGATCGCCGCCCGGAATCCGAGCTCCGCGGCCGCTCTGGCCGGTGAGGCGACGATGTGCCGTACGTCGCCGAGGCGGTACTCACCGGTGACGACCGGAGCGGGGCCGCCCCGCTGTCCCGCCAGCTCGGCGGCCATCTCCCCAACGGTGTGGGGGCGGCCGCTGGCGATGTTGTAGGCGGTCAGGGTTCCCGCCCGCCCGCCGGTCGCCTCGAGGGCGGCGAGGTTGGCCACGGCGACGTCGCGGACGTGCACGAAGTCGCGCCGCTGCCCGCCGTCTTCGAAGACGCGAGGAGCGCGCCCCGCCTCCAGGGCCGACCGGAAGATGGCCGCTACCCCGGCGTACGGCGTGTCCTTGGGCATCCGCGGGCCGTAGACGTTGTGGTAGCGCAGGGCGACGGCGGTCCCGCCGGTCTCCCTCGCCCAGTTGGCGGACAGGTGCTCCTGCGCCAGCTTGGTCGTGGCATAGGCGTTGCGCGGATCCGTGGGCGCGTCCTCACCGATGGTCTCGGGCGCGAGCGGTGACCCGCACAGCGGGCAGCGCGGCTCGAAGAGCCCTCGCACCAGGTCGGCTTCGAGGCGGGGCCCGGGGCGGACGGCCCCATGTTCAGGGCAGGAGTAGGCGCCTTCGCCGTACACCACCATCGAGGAGGCCAGCACGAGACGGCCGACACCGTGCCTGGCCATCGCGGCGAGGAGCACGGCCGTGCCGTACACGTTGATCGAGCTGTAGTCCGGCAGATCGGCCACGTCGACCCCCAGCCCGACCTTGGCCGCCTGGTGGACCACCGCCTCCGTTCCTGGCAGCACCCGGTCGAGCGCCGACTGATCACGCACATCGTCACCCGCCCGCGCGTCGAACCCGATGACTTCGTGACCGGCCGCGGCGAGCGTCTCGGACACGTGGCTTCCGATGAATCCGGCCGAGCCGGTGAGCAGGACCTTCACTCGCCCACCGTAGATCCGTCATCCGCCTGTGACGGCGCGTCCGGACGCGGTGTTCGCGTCACGTAAGACCTTCGCAGCCGTCCCTTGGCGTGATCAAGGTAAGAACCCAGGCTCAGCGGTCGCCAAGCATGTAGGAGCTGCAGCCAGAGCTGGAGCCCCTCGTAGCCCGTTTCCTTGCCATGCGGGTGTCTCGATCGCGTGTGGCATGACCATGAGGAGTCCTGATGACCGTCCTGAACCCCGGCGACCGTTTCCCGGCGCTGACCGTCTCCCTGCCCGGAGGCGGCGAGATCACCGTGCCCGATGCCCTGTCCGGCGACTTCGGCGTAGTTCTGGTCTACCGGGGTTCGTGGTGCCCCTACTGCAACGGCCAGCTGCGGGCGTTCCAGCGCAACCTGGACGCGCTCACCGAGGTCGGGGCGCGTGTGGTGGCCTTCTCCGTCGACGACGAGGCCACCACGCAGGCGACCATCGACAAGCACCACCTCACGTTCCCCGTCGGGTACGGCGCCGACGCCCGGAAGGTGGCGGAGGCCGTGGGGGCCTTCGTCAACCCCGATCCGGAATTCCTCCAGTCGACGGGGTTCGTGCTCGACCCCGACGGCAAGGTGATCGTCAGCGTGTATTCGAGCGGTGCCATCGGCCGACTCGTGCCCGAAGACGTCATCGGCCTCATCCGCTACGTACGCGAGCACTGACGCTGCCCGACTCGTCTCCGCCGCCGCGGGCACGCGACCCCGCGGCGGCTGGGGTCACGAGCGGTCGGCCGCCATCCGGTTCTGTTCCGCCATGACCCGGCGCATGTCCCCGGCGGCCCGTATGGTGCCGCGCACCGTCCCGGTTACCTTCGATCGCCCCGTGCGCGGTAGGTAGTCCACGTCGGTCTCGGCGATGCGCCATCCGGAGGCGGCGGCGCGCAGGACCATTTCCAGCGGATAGCCGAACCGGCGGTCGGCGAGGTGCAGCGCGAGCAGGTCGAGGCGGCGGGCCGCCCGCATTGGTCCGAGGTCCCGCAACGGCGCTCCCGTACGGCGGCGCAGGCGCCCGGCCAGCACCGCGTTGCCGAGCCGGGCGTGCAGGGGCCAGGCCGAGTGGGACCGGGCCACGCGGCGGCCCAGCACAAGGTCGGCCTCACCGGCCATGACGGGGTCGGCGACCCGGGGCAGCTGCCGGGGATCCAGCGAGGCGTCGCCGTCCATGAAGCACACGAGGTCGGAGCTCGCGGCCGTCAGCCCTGCGTGGCAGGCGGCGCCGAACCCGCGCCGCGGTTCATGCACGACACGGGCCCCGAACGAGGCCGCGACCTCGGGGGTCCGGTCCGTCGAGCCGTTGTCGACGACGATCGGGTGAAACCCGTCTGGCATGCGCTCCAGCACCCACGGCAGGGCGGCCTCTTCGTCGAGGCAAGGCAGCACCACATCGATGTCCATGGTCCCGACCGTAGGACGGCGCAGGGAATGACTTCCTTACGAGCCGGTGACATGCGTTCCCAGATTCACGGCGCCGCCCTAGGCTTCGCAGAAATGCACATTAATTACCTTAAAAGCATTTATGAGCATTACTTACGCTTCCAATGACATATTGGGTCAGGAGTTGAAAGATGACACGCGAGAACGCACCCACTGAGGGACGGCGATCCCGGTCGTGGCGTCCGCGCATTCCGACCCTGCCGGAAGACCCACCGCCCGGTCCTTTCCGGCCGGAGTTCTGGCGCAGCCCGATCCGCGGTCCCTGGCTCACGTCAGTGCTCGGGCTGATCTTGCTGGTAGGCGTGCCCATTGTGGCGATCACCGGGCTACTGTCGTACGCCGCATACAACCCCTGGTTGCCGCTCAACGACCTGACTCCAGGCAAGGGGCTGCTGGGCTTCTACCTGTTCGACTGGCCCACGAACCCGCCATGGCTCTATCGGCTGACCCAGGGCACTCACGTCGTCCTGGGGCTGACGCTCTTTCCGGTGCTGCTGGCGAAGTTGTGGTCGGTCATCCCCAAGCTCTTCGCCTGGCCGCCCGTGCGGTCCGCCGCCCAGGCGCTGGAGCGCGCCAGCCTGCTGCTGCTCGTCGGGGGCGCGGTGTTCGAGTTCGTCACCGGCATCCTCAACATCCAGCTGTTCTACGTCTTTCCCTTCTCGTTCTATCCGGCCCATCTCTACGGCGCATGGATCTTCCTCGGGGCACTGGCCGTCCACGTCGCCCTCAAGATGCCCCGCGTCGTGAGCACGCTACGCACGCGCGGCCTGCGCGACCTGCGCACCAACCTTGCGGACACGCGGCCCGAGCCGCCCGACACGAGCGGGCTGGTCAGTCCCGCCCCCGCGCCGCCGACCATCTCGCGGCGCGGCCTGCTCGCCTTCGCCGGCGGCGGAGCGCTCACGGTCTTCGCGCTGTCGGTCGGGCAGAGCATCGACGGATGGCTCCGCCGCACCGCCCTGCTGGCTCCCCACGGCCGGGTCTACGGCACAGGCCCGAACGACTTCCAGGTCAACAAGACCGCGGCCTCCGTCGGCATCGTCACGGCGCAGACCGGCGACGCCTGGCGTTTGGAGGTCATGGGCCCGCACCCGGTACGGCTGTCGCGAGCCGACCTGCTGGCGATGCCGCTGTACACCTACGCCCTGCCCATCGCGTGCGTCGAGGGCTGGTCCACCCAGCGGGAATGGACCGGTGTGCGCCTGGCCGACCTGGCCCGAATGGCCGGGGCGGCTCCCGGTGACACACAGGTCGTCGTCCGATCATTGCAGAGGGGCGGGGTGTTCAGCCGGGTCACGCTCAGCGCGAGGCAGGTTGCCGATCCCCGCTCGCTGCTGGCTCTCCGTGTGGGCGGGGCCGACCTGTCCCTCGACCACGGATACCCGGCGCGGATCATCGTCCCGAACGCGCCCGGCGTCCACAACACCAAGTGGGTCCGCATGCTCGAGTTCGGCCCGGTGACGGCGTGAGGGGAGGACGGATGTGGCGTGATCTCCACCGGTGGGCGGCCGCGCACTACGGCGCCGACCCGTTGCACCTGCTCGCGCTGATCGCCTGCTTCGCGCTGGCCGGATACGCGGCGAGCCGGGTCGTGGTCGCAGGCGTCTGGGTCGGTTTCCTCATCTGGTTCGTCGGTGCCGCGATCTTCCATGACCTCGTGCTGCTCCCGCTCTACGCCGTCGCCGACGTGGCCACGCGCTCGGTCTCCCGCCGCTTGCCGGCGGGCGGCGCCGGATGGCCGCGGTGGACCAATTACGTGCGTGTGCCTCTGGGGTTGTCGGGGCTGCTGTTGCTCGTCTGGTTCCCGTTGATCCTGCGTGGCTCCCAGCACGAATACCGGAAGGCGGTAGGGCTCGACACCTCTCCCTACCTGGGCCACTGGCTGCTGGTGACCGGCGTGTTGTTCGCGGGTTCGGCGCTGTCCTATGCCGTGCGGGTGCGCAGGGCGTCGCGCCGCGAGCACCGGCGGGCAAATCTTACGAACCGGAGAACACGTCGTTGATTCGGCGCCTCGCCGGTAAGCCTCTCGGGCCACGGGGCCGCTAACGGACCGTTCGTCTTTACCCTTCCTTGAATGAGGAGACCATGAAGACCACCGTCCGTGTCCTCAGCCTGGCCGGCGTCGCCGTCACCGCGGCCGCCGCGATCACCTCTCCGGCCTTCGCATCGGCCCGGTCCGGCAACGAGTCCGCCCACCCGGTGTTCGTGCAGACCGACAACCCGCAGGGCAACACGGTCGTCGCGTACGACCGCAGATCTGACGGCTCTCTCACCCGCGCGGGAGCCTTCGCGACCGGCGGCCTCGGCGGCGTACTCGACGGCACCGTCGTCGACCACCTTGCCTCCCAGGGCTCCTTGACCTACGACCGGCGTCACGGCCTGCTGTACGCGGTCAACGCGGGCAGCGACACCATCACCGTCTTCGCCGTCCACGGCGACCGGCTCACCCGCACCCAGGTCGTGTCCTCGGGCGGAAGGTTCCCCGTCAGCGTCGCCGTGCACGGAGACCTCGTCTACGTGCTGAACGCCCTGGGCGGCGGATCGATCCAGGGCTACCGGCGCGTCGGCGACCGTGTGGTGCGGGTTCCCTCCTGGAACCGCGGGCTCGGCCTCGATCCGGCCGCCGGAACCCCCGGCCAGGTCGGTTTCACTCCTGGCGGCGACCGCGTCGTGGTCGTCACCAAGGCCAACGGCGACGCCATCAAGGTGTTCGGCGTGAACCCCCTCGGCGTCCCCTCCCCCAAGCCGGTCACCACGACCGAGAACGGGACCGCCCCGTTCGCCTTCACCTTCGACGACGGCGGCCGGATGGTCGTCGCCCAGGCGGGGCCCAATGCCGTCGCGACCTACACGATCGGCCGCACGGGCAACGCGACCCGGATCCAGCAGCTCCTCACCGGTCAGGCGGCGACCTGCTGGATCGTGAAGACCGGCCCGTGGCTGTACGTCTCCAACGCGGGCAGCGGCACCCTCTCCGGGTACCGGGACACCGGCACGGGTTCGGTGAAGGCGCTCGGCACCACCGCGACCGACGCGGGCACCGTGGACGCCGCCGCCTCCTCCAACGGCCGCTACCTCTACGTGCAGACCGGCAAGGACGGGAACGTCGACGCCTTCCGCGTGAACTCCGGCGGTTCCCTCACCCGGGTCGGCACCGTGACCGTGCCAGGAGCCATCGGCGGCGAGGGGATCGTGGCACTCTGAACGGCGTCGCTCCAGTGATCAGGCACACTCGCGGAACGTGACCACGACCCTCGAGAATGCCTCACCAACCCCGTGGTGGGCGCCCGTTGCTGAGTCGGGCGTCCGCCACGGCCACCCCGTCATAGCTCCCGGTCGATCGTGCGCGGGCTCGTCCGCGCCGGTCGGCGATCGTCACCGCCCCAGGGCGGTCAACTGGCCCCTTGATAGGTTTTAGGAATGGGATCTGTCGAACCCGCCGCTCACGGCGACACGACGGCGACACTCGATCCTGAATCCGCCGAATGGGTGAGGGCGCTCGCTGGCGGGGGTGCGGGGCGCGAGCGCGCGCTCCTGCGGTTGCACGAGATGTTGCTTCGCGTCGCACGTGGCGAGGTGAGCAGGCGGGCACCCCGGCTGAGCATCAGCGGCCCTGAACTCGACGACCTGGCCCATCAAGCCGCCGCCGACGCCATGATGGCTCTGACCGGCAAACTTGAGCAGTTCCGCGGGGAAAGCCGCTTCACCACCTGGGCGTACAAATTCGTGATCTTCGAGGTGTCCGGCAAGATCGGCCGCCATTATTGGCGTAAACCGGACGTGCGGCTGGACACCGAAGACTGGGAGCGGCTGCCTGACCGGATGGGGTTCGATCCGGCCCACCAGGCGGAGTGGCACGATCTGATCGTCGCCCTGCACCGTGCGGTGGACGACGACCTGACCCCTCACCAACGGCGAGTGTTCATCGCGATCGTGCTCAACGGAATCCCTCTCGACGCCCTGGTGGCCGAGATGGACTCCAACCGCAACGCCATCTACAAGACCCTCTTCGACGCCCGGCGCAAACTGGCCGCCTCTCTGGCCGCCCGGGGGTATCTGAATCACTACGCGAGGCGTTCATGAGCGAGTGGTCACAACTCGAACGTTTCCTGCAGACCGATCCTGAGGACGTGGGATGCGGCGAGGCGATGGAAATCATGCACGTGTACGCCGACCTGGTGCAGGCCGGCGCTGATCCTGAGGCGCGATATCCGGGCGTGGCGGCACACCTGCGTGCATGCGGCCCATGCGCGGAAGACCTCGAGGGCCTGCTGGCCGCGTTGAATGACCCTCACGACTGAACGTTGGCTTACGAGCGCCAGCCCTCCCGCAACGCCTCTGCTGCCGTGACCACGGCGGCGCCCAGCAACACGATGTCCTTGACCAGGAACTGGCCGACAAGAGACAGCTTCGGTTCCCTGCGCTTTTCCTGCCACGCCTCTGGTGTGGTGGCCAGGAAGCTGAGCGTGACGGCGAACATCCCCGCAGCGGCCAGACTGCCGAAGGCGGAGGCTCTGGGGGCGAACGGCCTAGCCGCGATCAGGGATCCGAACAGGATTTCGCTGATGCCGATGAGCCGGGCCAGCCGCCGCTCGCCGTACCTGGTGGCAAGGCGCGCGAATGGTGGGCTGGATACGATCATGGGGCGGATGTTGTCCACCTCGTAGTCCTCGAATTTGAGCCGTCCGATCAAGAGCAGGTTGAGGACCAGTCCGAATCGGAGCGTCGCGGCTCCCGCGGTTTGCAGGTTCTGGATTGTGGTGTCTCGTGGTCCCATGCTGCGATCCCCCTTCGCAATGGGTTTCGGGCGACTCACTGGCCTATGTGATCACTAAATTCTGCGATGCGAGGCCAGGGCAACTGCTGACAGGCCGTCTCCCGGGCTCGCCGCCGGCGACGGGCACGTGGTCCCAGCGCATCCGTGCGTGGCCTACGAGCGCCATCGCCGGATGAGCTGGTCGGCCAGGCCGGGTAGGTCCGGTGCGACAAGGTTGGGCTGGGGCAACGAGGCGATAGGCAGAGGTGCGTTGCCCGGCCGGGTGATCAGGCCCGCGGTGTAGCCGGCGCTTTGAGCGCCCACGGTGTCCCAGACATGGCAGGCGACCATGAAACACGTCGATGGCGGCACCGCCAGTTCCTGGGCGACCAGGTGATAGACCTGCGGGGCGGGCTTGTAAGCGCGAACGGTCTCGACGGTGAATTGCCGCTCGAAGAACGGCGCTAGGTCGGAGTGCTCCAGCGGGCTCTGCCCGCCGGGGTTGGCCGGGGAGTTGGTCAGCGTGACCAGGCGGAAGCCCGGGTTCTTGAGCTTGGTCAGACCCGGCTCCACGTCGGGATGGGCGGGCATGGTCAGCATGGCCTGTCTGATCTCCTCCACGTCGTCGTCGGAGACCTGAACGCCGTGGATCTCGCCGACCATCTTGAGCAGCCCCTGCCCCAGGGTGAAGTAGCCCTCCCAGAGGCCGGACAGGGTGGTCGTCATCGAGTATGTGGTCCTCCTCGGTGAGCCCCACCACCTCCTTGAGCCGGTCCAGGTCCTGCATGGTCAGCGGCGGAGGCGGCAGCCTCCGCCGCGCCATGGGTGTAACCGGGTATGGCGTCGGCATGCTGGGTGACGAGTTTCGGTTTCGCAGTGTGCTCAGTCTTCACAAGAGCCCCTTGGTACGACGTCGCAAATCGGGCCTTGAAGGACCTCAGTGCCGACATCCTGTGCGGTGCCTTCGATCTGCGGAGACGTGTCCATCCATGGAGCGGCCAGGATGTCTCTGACCTGGGCCGTAAGCCCCTTGAGATCCGGCTTCCCCCTGGCCTACCCATTCGGTAACCGCTACACCTCGACCGCAAGCGCGCGACGCTTCGACGGCGCTCGGAAATGAGGCGGATGGTCACCCGTCAGCTTGGTATCCGGAAACGCAGACCAATCAGGCCCTCACCGCCCTGGCCACGCGCCTGACGCTGATCCACGAGAAGATCAGGATCGCTCGCTTCACCAGACGCGCGAACTGTTTCGCATCCAGGCCGATCTCATGGCCCACTCACATCCTCCTCGGCGATCTCCACAACGACAGCGCAGCGATCACGCACGGCATCGCCGCGGCGTTGTGTGCGGAAGAGGCCGGCGCCAACCAGGCGGCGGCGCTGAGTGCCCAGGCGAAGACAGAAAGATGGCGCAACCGATCCAGGTGTCCGCCGACACCGCCCGCAAAGGTTACGAGTGCAGCCCATCGACGCCGTTGCGGATTCTGCTGGCCAGCCAGGAGGCCCCGCTCTCCGCTGTGAACCGTGCCGCGCCAGTTCGGCCTCCAGCTCGGCGATCCGTCGCCGGGCGGCGACCAGTTCGACCTGATCTGAAGACGTAATGCCGGGGTCGAGCCCTGCGTCGATGCGGTCCTGCTTGCGCCAGTTGTAGATCGTCTGGTCACTGGTCTGCAGGTCCGCGGCCAACTGCTGAACGGTCCGGCCACCCTGGAGCAGGTCCAGAACCTTACGACGGAACTCGGGGGGCTTAGCTCCTCGGCATGCTGACCTCTCCTGAGGATCTACGAAAGCCGGTGAACATCAGAGTGTCCACGAAACTCGGTGCGGTTGTGACCGTCGCCCGGTGAGATGGTGGACGGTTGCAAGTCGGTGTCGAGCATCCCTGTGGATGCTCGACACCGACTCTGTATGGTGCTCGAGGCCTCGCGGATTTCAGGCTGGCGAGGTCCCCTGTGCGAGCTGTGCGAGGTGGTCCCACTCCTCCCAGAGGGCAATCCGGCGGGCGTACTCCGGGCGGATGAGTGGAAGCCCGTTCGCGCCGAACAGAGTCCTCAGCGGAGGATTGGGGTCATCGGCGAGGGTAAGCATTGCTCGCCCAGCCGCCGCAGGGTCTCCTGGGGCGATTCCCGTGTCCTCGAACCCGGCCATCACCAGCGCGCGTGCGTGGTCGTATTCGGGCATCTGTGGCGCCATGTTCCCGAGCTCGCTCGGGAACATGAGCGGCTCGACGAGCGTGACATGCACGCCGTACTCCGCGACCTCCGCCGCCAACGCTTGGCTCAACGCCTCCAGTGCCCACTTAGTCGCGTGGTACGTCCCCATAGTTGGGAGCGCCACGACCCCGCCCATTGAGGAGATCTGGATGATCCGACCGCTGCGACGGTTCCTCATGTGCGGCACGACTGCCTGCGACGTGTAGAAGGCGCCGAAGTAGTTGACCTCCATCTGCTCACGGGCCTGGGCGGCCGTGACTTCTTCTACCGCTCCCATCACGGCCTGCCCCGCGTTGTTGACGAGGATGTCGATCCCGCCGAACCGCTCTTCGGCAGCCGCGACCGCCCGATGTACTGCGGCCTCGTCCGTGACGTCGAGCTCCAGGGGAAGGGCCAGGTCGCCGTAGTTCTCAGCGAGTGAGTCCAGCGTGCCGGCGGAGCGGGCGGCCGCGGCAACACGATCGCCGCGAGAGAGCGCGGCTTCCGCCCACTGGGCTCCCAAGCCTCGCGATGCTCCGGTGATGAACCAGGTCTTTGGTGTGTTCGACATATCAGTGATCTCCTTCGTGTCTTTTCGTTGTCTGTGAGAGTCAGGCTGGACGCACTGACGGCCAGGCCAAGCGAGCGGTCTCGCTCGCTTCGTCGATCGCTCTGAGTAGCTCGGGAGGCAGTGGCGCGTCCTGCACCGCATCGAGGTTCTGGGCGAGGTGTTCGAGGCGGGATGCGCCGAGGATGATCCCGTCGCCGTGTACGCCGTCGAGGTGCGAGTGATGCACGAGCCAGCGCAGGGCCGCATCGGTCGGCGAGATCCCAGACGATTCGCAACTGGCCTTGAATGTGCGCATCGCCTGCAGGTACGGCTCGTTCCAGTAACGGCGGCGGTACTGCGCGCCTTGGGCATGACTTCCGTCGAACCGCGATCCGGAGTCCACGGCGGCTTCGTCGCCGAAGGACGGAGCGAAGGCCCCGCCCGCGAGCGGGTTGTAGGCATGGAAACGAAGCCCGTGCCGCCGAAGGACCGGCATCAGTTCGGTCTCCGCCGCACGGGTCGCGGCGTTGTAGAGACCCTGGTAGACCGTGGGGCGGAGCCAGCCGTTGTCCTCGACGATGGCCATCGTCTCCTCGATGTCGTCAGCGGCGACGTTGCTCAGTCCGAACTCGGCGATGGCGCCTTCGTCATGGAGCTCATGAACGGTGCGCAACGTGTTCTCCCATGGCGTGTCCTGTGCGCGCACATTGAGGTAGAGCAGGTCGGCGCGCTCTGCCCGAAGCCGGTCAAGGCTCGCCCGCAGGCAGGCGCGGAGCACGTCCGGCTCGTGTCCTCGTTCGGTGGCGAGGGGGTCGTATCTGACGGCGATCTCGAACGTGTCGGGGGCATCCAGATCGCCGAGCATCTGCTCGCAGGATCCGTCGCCGTACACGTAGCAGGTGTCGACCTCGCGGTAGGCGCGATCATGAAACAGATCGAGCATCGAGCGAGCTGTGGACGCATCGCGAACACGCGCGCCGCGCCCGTGATGGCCGAGCGTCATGGTGCCGAAGATGATCCGTTCAACAGGCACGGCGATCCTCCTCAAAGCAAAGCGAACGTCTGTACCGGAGATGTATCTCCGGTACGTGGAAGCTAGCATAGCGGAGACCGATCTCCGATTCCGGTCTGATGCTGTGAGGTGAGGAGCCGCATGGATGAGAACGCGACGAACCAGTCGGCTGATCAGCGGGCACGGCGCAAGGACGCGACGCGGAACCGTGCGGCATTGATCGCGGCCGGTGCCGAGCTGTTCGACGCGGCCGGCATGATGCCGACGCTGGACGATGTGGCGCGACGAGCCGGCGTGGGCGTGGGGACCGCCTATCGCCACTTCCCCAACAAGTACGTTCTGGCGCAGGCAGTGCTGGCCGAGACGATGGAAGCGATGCTTGACGCCGCGGAGAGGGCGGCGAGGATGGAGGATGCGGCCGCTGGACTCACGGCCTTCTTCGAGGCCGTGCTCGAGCCTCAGGCGAGCAAGCGCGCTCTTGGGGAACTTCTGAGGAGCACGCAAACCTCAGAGCCCGACGCCAACGATGTGCAGAGCCGAGTCGAACGCTGTATCGAGCTGCTTTTGCAGCGTGGCCGCGAGCAGCGGGTGATCCGCGCCGATCTTGCAGCGACAGACATCGGCGTGCTGATGTCTGTGATGACCCACCTGATCGAGACCTTTGGCGAGGCCGACCCGCAACTGTGGCGCCGCTTCGTGCCGATCCTGCTCGACGGGCTGCGGGCGGATGCGCCGAGTCCGCTCCCCGGTGAGGCGCTCAGCCGGGAGCAGTTCCTGACCCGGCTTCTTGGAGCCTAGGGCTGACCTACGCCTGCTTTACGCCCAGAGCTGTGTCGTTCTGAAGCTCCCTCGTAGTGCGGACACCTACGGTGCGACCCTGCCGAGGGCGCTCAGCGGATGAGTGCGAGTCACGACCTGTCGACATCGGACGAGTGGAGGTCTTTTCTGTGACTTTCCGGTGAGTTCTCAGCTGTTTCCAGCTTCCGCCAGATCCGCGCCAGCGCGGCAATGTCGTCCGCATCGAGGACGTCGACGAAGAACTGCTTAATTGATTCTTCGAAGGTCCGCGCCACGATCTGGATGTAGCGGCGCCCCTCCTCGGTCAGGCTGATCAAAGAAATCCGGCCATCAGCTTGGTTAGCGCCGCGTACGAGATGGCCAGCGTCGATCAGATCCTGCACGAGCCGGGACGCTCGGGTAGGACTGACGGTCACCAGCTCACTCGCCAGGGAGCGGACTGGCTGGGGTTCGAAATCCTTGAGGCGGCAGAGGATCTCGAAGGCACTGAACGAGAGCCGGTGGCGTTCCATCAGTACGGCCTCGATCCGTGACCGCATGGCCGCCTGGGCGTAGATCAGCCCGAACCAGCCGTCCTGTTCCGGCTGGGAGATGACCGCGGACGTTGTTCGGGGCGCCTTCACGAAATCCATACTATCAGCGTCTACATGCCCCCAGGTTTAGGTGCCTGCGCACGCATCAGATAGTGTGCCGATGCAACCCGGCTAGGGGCATGAGTACTCGCCCGGCAACCCGTGACGCAGGTACGTCGCCCGCGCCGGACGGCCAACCGGCCCCGTAAAGAAGGAGAAGTGCATGTCAGGCAAGCTCCACGGGCGTCAGCGGCACCGAACTGTTCGTCTCCGGGGGCAATGGGCCAGTCCTAGGCCTGTTCGACGTTCGAATCATTAGGCCGGTTTGCGCTTCGGATCCACAGCTGGCCCCGTCGCTGAAAGCCAGGCACACCGGCCCGGCCCGTCAGCGGATGCCATCGATCAGCTGCCGCTCGCTGAACAACGACGCCCGCCGCTGCCGGAGACCCGCTCACGCGGCTGTGGCCGCGGGCGACCCCGGAACAACTCTCACCACAACATGGAGGATCACAGTGCTCAGCATCGACAACGAACTTCTCGAGGTGGTCGGCGCGATCGCAGCCGCCACTCCGCAGATGCCGGCGGCCATCGGGGACTGGCAGACGCGGCGGGCGACCATCGATTCCGTCTATGGCGCGCTGGCCGCCGCCGCAGCACGGGACGACCGCATCGAAGCGGCCGACTTCACTGTGCCGTCATCCGGAGGGCACGCCGTCCCGCTGCGCATGTACAAGCCGACGCATGCGCCGAATGCCCTTGTCGTCTACGTGCACGGCGGTGGCCTCATCGCGGGAAGCCTCGACGGATACGACCACGTCTGCCGCCGATACGCATCAGAGGCCGGGGTGGCGTTGATCGCAGTCGACTACCGTCTCGCGCCCGAATCACCGTTCCCGGGAGCCGTCGACGACTGCGTCGCAGCGGTCGAGTGGGCGATCAGGCATGCTGCGGAACATGCGCCCGGAGCGCGCGTCGCAATCATGGGTGACTCCGCCGGGGGCGGCCTTGCGGCCGCAACGGCGCTGGTATGCCGCGACCGTCAGATCGGCCCTTTGGCCGCGCAAATCCTCGTGTACCCGATGCTCGACGACCGCACGGCGATCGCCGACTCAGCTATTGAGCCGTTCCTCGCCTGGTCGGTCGCCGACAACATCACCGGCTGGCAGGCATATCTCGGCGAGAGGTACGGCACGGACGAGGTGCCTGCTTCGGCTTCGGTCGCTCGTGCGGACTCGCTCCATGACATGCCGTCGGCCTACCTCGAGGTTGGGCAGTTGGATCTCTTCTGCGCAGAGACCGTGACCTACGCCGAGCGGCTCATGGAACACGGCGTGGCCGTACATCTGTCAGTCCGCCCCGGCGCGATCCACGGCTTCGACCAGTTCGCGCCCGGCTCCGGGCTGGCACGACATGCGTTCGCCGATCGTGTCGCCTTCCTGCAGAGCTTGTGATCGGAGCTGGCGACGCGGCCCCACCCCCTGCACACAACCGCGTCAACTCAGCCGAACCCCATCCGCCCCGCCTGAACTCATTCATCTGAGGAGATATCCGATGGAGACCAAGACTGCCCTCATTACCGGCTCGACAAGTGGAATCGGTCGTGCCACTGCGCTCAAGCTCGCCCGTGACGGCGTCCGCGTCGTGGTTTCCGGCCGCGACGCTGACCGAGGCATGGAAGTTGTGAAGCGGATCCGCGCCGAAGGAGGAGGGGCCGAGTTCGTCGGTGCCGAGCTACGTGATGCCCAGTCCGCGGCGGAACTCGCGGCCAAGGCGACCAAGGTCGCCGAGTCTGCTGGTGGCGTCCTAAACATTCTGGTGAACAACGCGGCGATCGGATCCGGTGGGCCTACGGCGGGCACCGAGGAGTCGACTTTCGATGCGGTGCTGGCCACTAACCTGAAGGTCCCGTTCTATTTGGTCGCGAACATCGCACCGGCGATGGCGGCACGTGGCGGGGGCGCGATCGTCAATGTGTCCACGCTCGCCGCCGAAGTCGCGCTTCCGGGGCTGTCGGTGTACGGAGCGAGCAAGGCGGCCTTGGACCTGCTGACCAAGAGCTGGGCGGCTGAGTTCGGTCCCGCCGGGGTGCGCGTGAACTCCGTGAGCCCCGGCCCAACCCGTACCCCGGGATCCGAGGCCTTGGGGGAGGCGCTGGAGCAGCTCGCGGCGCAGGCCCCGCTGGGATTCGTTGCGGATCCGGAAGACATCGCCGCGGCCATCGCGTTCCTCGTCAGCGATCAGGCCCGCTTCATTACCGGTGCCGTGCTCGATGTGAACGGTGGCCGTACGGTCGTATGAGAGTGGGATAGTTCGTCCCCGACGAGCACCCTGTCCTCGACCACTGTCTGGCGTGTCATCCGCCGCGCCTGCGAGGAACTCGCGGCCACTCGACCCGAGTTCGAGAACGTGAAGTTCGCACCCCGCGACTCCCGTCGACTCTTCGCCACCGAGCTGGTCAACAATGGTCTGCCGATCCACATCGGTGCCGCTGTGCTCGGGCACCTCGATATCCGGACCACCCGCGGCTACGTCGCCGTCTTCGAAGAAGACGTCATCACCCGCTACCAGCAGTTCCTCGCACAGCGCCGGTCCATGTGCCCGGTGGAGGAATACCGCGAACCCACCGCCGAGGAGTGGTCCGACTTCCGAGACCACTTCGACAAGCGGCGCGTTGAACTCGGCTCCTGCGGCCGCCCTACGGGACGCCCTGCGGAACGGCAAGCCGAACGTCTCGGCCATGCGGATGAGCATCTCGGCGTCGGTGGCGTGTGCGGCGGACTGGTGCACGTAGCGGTCGCGCTCGAGCCGCTCCCAGATCCGCCAGCTTCGAAGCCGCGAGTGAACTTCGAGGTCGTCGCTGTCGAACGCGAGGCGCAGCCGGTGTTCGACCTCTCCGCCATGCTCGCCGATGTGGGGGGAGCCGACGGGCACGGTCTCCTCGTCGGCCGGGGCTGTACGGGGTCAGCCGGTCTTGGTGGTGAAGGGGCCGTTGTTCGCGAACACGAGCTTGGCGAAGTTCTCGCCGATGCGGCGATGCCCTTCGGGGCTGGGGTGGATCCCGTCCGGCAGCGGGAACTTGGCGTGGTCGCTCTCGCCGTAGAGGTCGAGTCCGTCAAGGTAGTGGAGGTTCGGGTCCTCGGTGGCTCGCTGCTTGACGACGTTGGCGAGTACCTCACGGATGATCGTGAGCGTCAGCCGTCCGGCGGCGGTTTCGGCCGGATCGCCGGTGGCCTTGAACTGGAGGGTTCCGCTTTCGAGGTCCGGCATCAGGGGGCCGGGGGTGTTTTCGTGGGTCGGGCACAGGACCGGCGACACGAGGAGCAGGGGTGTCGTCGGGTGGCCCTCGCGGATGGTGTCGAGGAAGCCGTGGACGGCGGGGGCGAAGGCGCGCAGGCGCATGGCGTCGCTGTTGACGACGTTGATGCCGAGCTTGACGCTGATCAGGTCGGCGGGGGTGTCGCGCATCGCACGCGCGGTGAACGGGTCCACCAGTGCGCTGCCGCCGAATCCGAGGTTGATCAGTTCCACGCCGCCCGCGGCCGCGGCCAGGGCGGGCCAGATGGTGCTCGGGAAGGCGGCGTTCGAGCCGTGGCTGATGGAGCTGCCGTGGTGCAGCCACACCCGGCGTCCGTTGTCCGGGGCCGGCTCGACGGGGGCGTCGGTGTGCAGGGCGATCACCTCGGTGATCTCCGCGTGCGGAAGCCAGATCTCGATGTTCTTCTCGCCCTCGGGGAGGTCGGTGAAGTGGGCGGTGCCCGCCGGTCCCTCGGTGAACTCCGCGGTCTGGGTCTGCATGTCAATGATCGTGCTGAGGTTTCCGCCGTCCACGGTGGCCTGGGCGGTGAGCCGGCCGTCGACCAGGAGGTCGTACACGCCGTCCGGCGGAGGCGGGAAGCCCAGGTAGACCCGCTTGGTGGGCAGCGTGTCCAGTTCGATGGTGGTGGCGCGGGTGCGGAAAGCCAGTCGGACGCCGGAGGGCTGGGCCTCGGCCACGGCCAGCCGGTCGTCGGGGATCTGGCGGCGCGCCCAGGCGGGCAGCCGGTGCGGCAGCAGACCGTGCGCGGTTTCTTCCACCTCGAGGTGCCCGCGCAGGAAGTCGGCGGTGATGGGGGTGGTGATCCAGTTGTGATCGGTGCTCATTGCCTCAAGCCTTTGGTTCTGGGTGGGTGGGGGAATCGGGTCAGTACGCGGGGACCGTTCGAAGGGTGCGTGCCGCTGGTCAGGGGGTGGCCCGGTTCCGCAATGCGGCGTCGAGGGAGTCCAGGGTCCACACCCAGGATTCCTGTGAGGCGACGTCCGTGTGGCTGAAGCCACCGGCTGCCTCCAGGTTGGCGTAACCATGGAAGACGCTGCCGAGCATGCGGACCGCGTGCGTCTGGTCCGGCTCCGTGAGGTTGTAGCCGCGCAAAATCGCCCGTGTCATCTGCGCGTGCCGGACGCCGGCACTGGCTGCGGCCGTCTGCGGGTCGAGCCGGAACCGGGCTGCTTCGTACCGGCCGGGGTGCGCGCGGGCGTAGTCCCGGTAGGCGTTCGCGAAGGCCATCAGGGCGTCTTTGCCCGCACGTCCGGCCACGGCATGGGCGACCTGGTCGGCGAGTTCCTCCAGTGCAAGCAGCGCGATCCGGGTTTTGAGCTCCTGGGAGTTCTTCAGGTGCGAGTACAGGCTCGCAACCTTCACGTCGAAGCGCCGGGCGAGCGCCGACAGAGTCACTTGGTCGAAACCGGCTTCATCGGCAAGTTCCGCACCGGCGAGCGTCAGCCGCTCCGGGCTCAGTCCAGCCCGAACCACAACCATCACCTACTATCGATTTCCCTACACGAAGTATGCGTCTACCTAAACCCTGTAGGCAAATCGATGGACCGCTTCAGGGGAGAGCCGTGACGCGGATCACGCGCGCCTGGCACCGCCGCACCTACCGGGAGACGGGAAAAAACGGATATGCCCCCGGGCCCCCCGGCCCCGGGCCCCGCGACGGGCAGCCCTGGGTCCTGGTCACCACGCCGCCGCAGCCGCACGCGCGTTCAATCGCTCCTGAACGTTCTTCACGTCTGAAAACGGCCGACGCACCAAGCTGACATTGACCATCACTGTGCTGTCTCCAGTGACGCCCCGACAAGGAACAAGCAAGAGAACCCAATCTTTCGGGGGTTGTAACTGAACTGCCTGAGACGCGTGCCCCAGAGTCGCTTCGACGCAAAACGGGAGAGCGGATCGGGCACGGAAGATCGAAATGGCGCCGAAAAAGATCAAGGCCCGGACCGGGAATCATCCTCTGACCTGGGCCTTCGTCGTTGGAGCGGGTGACGGGAATCGAACCCGCGCTGTCAGCTTGGGAAGTCTTTCGACATCATGCCGGTTGACCTGGGGAAACGGTGACCTGCGCGTATGCCGGTCGAGTGACCGTGAGTCCCCGCTGCTTGCCGACCGTACGGGCACGCAACGGGCACGCCGAACGCTTCTCGTGTGCCGAGCACGAAGACGCCGTCGAAGAGTAGTACGGCGTCTGCGGGTGCGGTCGTGGCCGGCTCGTCGGACTCGGCATCCTTGTGCACGGGTGGATCGAATCGTGTCAGACTCAACTGGCGTGATCAGGGCGCCTTACAGACAAGGCAGGACACCCGATGGCAGCCGACGACCACCCTCCCGTGATTTCGCTGATGCTCGCCGTGCCTGACGCCTCAGCCGCGGCGCGATGGTATGCCCAGGCGCTCGGGGCCAACGAGTTGTGGAACCTTGGCGGCGTGGTGGGACTGACCGTCGAGGGCGCCCCATTCTTTCTCGGTGAACCTACGAACAACAAATGGGACACCCCTGCCGTCCTCGGCTCCAGAACGGTACGCGTCGAGGTCTTCGTGGATGATCCCGACAGCTTCATCGAGCGCGCCGTTGCGGCCGGAGCGGACGGCAGTGTTGACGAGATTCGCGACCACGAGGCGCCATGGGGCGTTCACCGGCAGGGCGGCTTCATCGACCCGTTCGGCCATCTGTGGCTTGTCGGCGACAGATCCCCGCTCAGGAAACACGACATCCGGAACGGCTGACTGGTCACGGGTTGGTGGAGGTACAGAGGTCGAGCGCTGTCGCGCTGGATTGATCGAGAACAGCGGAGGCGAGATGTAGGCGAGGGGACCACCTGCTGGCGGGCACGGGGCTATCCCGGTGACCTTCCATGCGTGCTGGTCGCCCTACTCCAGCACGAAAGCGGCCACCGTCTATCTGCACGCCGCCAAGGACAGAGATCGTGCCATCGCTGACGCAACGGGTGAGATCGTCAAGCAGGGACTCGGCGCGGAGGACGACGACGATGATCCGCCACTCATTGGAACCAAGATCAACTTATCTGGCACGCGAGTGAGGAACAAGCCCAACAAAGATCAAGGCCCGGGTCGGGAATCATCCTCTGACCAGGGCCTTCTCGCTTGGAGCGGGTGACGGGAATCGAACCCGCGCTGTCAGCTTGGGAATCGGCTAGTGATTTACCCTCTCTGAGCTGGGAAACAGGGGGTGCAGCTCAGCGCTGGTTGAGTCTCCGTGACTTCCCGTGAGTCCCCGCTGATCGCCGTTCAATCTGGCACGCATCTGGCACGGCAATCACGCGGTGTTCGGGGAGCGTTTGGCCGTGTCTGAGGTGTAGGCCAACATGTCCGCATGGGTGAGGGCACCTTGCGTTCAGTGTCGTTGTCGTGGCGCCGAATTGACGACTGGCTGGAAGCGCATGCGCCGGCCACTTTAGAGCTGCTCAATCCTCCGGTGACCGCAGAAGCGTTGGAGTCTGCGCAGCAGGTGGTGGGCATGCGGTTCCCCGTTGAGCTGAGTGAGTCGTTGAAGTGCAATGACGGACTGAGCGATTGGACCAGCTTGTTGCCGGAGTCGTCACCGCTGTCCGCGTCGGGTATCGCGGAGCACTGGCGGATCTGCATGGAGACTGCGTCGAACAATGATGGTTTTGTGGTGCCGCCTTGGGAGGACGAGCCGTGGTGGCATCCGCTGTGGGTTCCCTGGGCGGCGAGTGCTGACGGCAACGCCCACATCATCGATCTGCGTCCGAGACC
>NZ_BONV01000050.1 GCF_016862895.1 Planotetraspora kaengkrachanensis
CCCACCCCACCCCCGAAGCGAAGAAATTCGAACTCCCGTACGAATCATTTCATGGGAATGGGCGCCTGGCAACTAATACCGACGAGTAATCAAGGCGTCCGCGATAAGCCGCCTCTTCCATTTGTTGGAATGGTCGACTAGTTCAGATCAAGCCACGAATCGGGGCAAGACAGGGTCACCGCGGAAAACTGCCGAACCGGGGATCACCGCAGGCCAGACGGGCCAATATGCCGACGCGGCACTTGTTTGAATTGACCGAAACATCCAATCAACCAGCGCATATACGACATTTAGCACCACGAGGTTCGGACCCGCTCGATCGACACCAATGCCGATAAGAAATATTTCCGCCGAACCCATCCGCGTAAATAGCCCAGGAGAACACAGGCGCCCGGACTGTCCCAAACGCGCCCGCGACTCCCGGCAGGCACAACCCCTTAAGTCACCCTTAACCCTTACATAAGTTAAATCACAGCAGATAGCTGTCATCACTCCAGTAAAACTGGACATTGACAGCATCACCAGCCCCTGGTTTCATTAGGAAACCTTACTAACTAACCTGCCAGGGTTCCTCCCCCAGCAGCCGCCACCCCCTCTCGGCCGCGCGCTTCCCCAACGTCGCAACGTGCTCCCCACACCGCCGTTGGACGCCGGCGAGATCGGCGGAGAAACGGAGAGACACAGTGACACCCCTGCCGACGAGCAGGCGTACCCCCCGGCGAGGCGCACTCCTCCTCGCCGTCAGCGTCGCCGTACTCCCGGTGGCGTCGGCGGCCGGATGCGCGGCGGCCGACGCCACCCCGGCCAAGGTGGACCCCGCGAAGGTCGCCGCGCTCGCCCCCGCACCGGACTCGCCAGACGCGGCCGTCCCCGCCGCCGAGGACGCCGGCAGCGTGACGGAGACGCCGACCGAGCCCACCGCGCCCGCCGGCACCAAAGCGAGCGACGGAAGCGGCACGCCGAGCACCAAGCCCAAGCCCGCCTCCACTCCCGCGTCGACCAACAAGTCGACCAGCAAGACCCCGAAGAAATCCGCGGGCGAATCCAAGAGCACGAACAAGGCCAAGGCCGCCTCCGCCGACCTGACCGATCCGAAGAAGAAGGAGATCGCGATGGAGCTCGTCTCCAGCGCGGAGAACTCCTCGCTCGACTGGAAGGCCCAGTACAAGTACATCGAGGACATCGACGACGGCCGGGGCTACACGGCGGGCATCATCGGGTTCTGCTCCGGAACGGGCGACATGCTGGAACTCGTCGAGCTCTACGCCCAGCGCAAGCCCGGCAACGTGCTCGCGCCGTACCTGCCCCCGCTGCGCAAGGTGAACGGCACCGACTCCCACAAGGGCCTCGACCCTAACTTCACCAAGGACTGGCGCAAGGCGGCGGCCGACCCGGCCTTCCAGCAGGCGCAGAACGACGAGCGCGACCGTGTCTACTTCAATCCTGCGGTTAAGCAGGCGAAGTCGGACGGCCTGCGCGCGCTGGGCCAGTTCACCTACTACGACGCGATGGTGATGCACGGCCCGGGCAGCGATCTCGTCAGCTTCGGCGGCATCCGCAAGACCGCCATGAAGAAGGCCAAGACCCCGGCCCAGGGCGGCGACGAGGTCGCCTACCTCAACGCGTTCCTCGACGCCCGCAAGGCGGCGATGAAGACCGAAGAGGCGCACAGCGACACGAGCAGGGTCGACACCGCGCAGCGGGTCTTCCTCAAGGCGGGCAACCTCGACCTCACCCCGCCGCTGAAGTGGAAGGTCTACGGCGACAGCTTCAGCATCAACAGCTGAGCCCAAGAGAACCGGCCCAAGAAGACCGGGCCTCATGAAGGGGCTCAAGAAAAAGGCTCTTCCCCGTCATCCGGGGAAGAGCCTTTTCTGAGTGCTACGGGAGCGTCAGACCGCGCCGAGGACGTCCACCACGAAGACCAGGGTGTCGGTGCCCTTGATACCTCCCTGGGCGTTCCCCTCCTTGCCGTACCCGAGGTCCGGCGGGATGGAGATCAGGACGCGGCTGCCGACCGGGACTCCGGTGAGCCCCTGCGACCAGCCCTTCACGACCTGGTTGAGAGCGAACGTGGCCGGCTCGCCGCGCTGCCAGCTGGAGTCGAACTCCTTGTCCGTCCCCCAGATCTTGCCGGTGTAGTGCGCGAGGACCATCTGGTCGGCCTTGATCTGCGGCCCGGCACCCTTGATCACGGTCTTGACCACGAGGTCCTTCGGCGCCTTGGCGTCGGTCTTGGTGGTCAGCGTCGGGGCCTTGTCGCCACCCGGGTTCTCAAGCTTGACCCCCTCCACGCCGGGGTCCACCGCGGAGCCCTGGGCCGCCTTCGGCGCGGCGGACTCGACGTCGACCACCAGCACCTGCGAGGTGGTGTTGAAGTCGGTGCCCTGGTCCTTCGCCTGGGTGATCTGGTCGGGCGACAGGCTGTCCTTCGCGACGACCGCGACGACCCGGCCGCCCGGCTTGGCGCCGACGAGGGCCTCATGCAGGGACTTCGGCAGCTGGGGACTGACCGTGACGAATTCGGAGTGCCCCTGGTCGTAGTCGGAGCCCGACGACTTGTTCTCCTTGCCGTCCCAGTTGAAGACGGTCACCTTGGCCGTGAGGACGTCGCCGTCCTTGGCCGCCACGCCGGAGCCGTCCAGGACCTTCAGGGACGACGACGTGAGCGGAGGCTGGCCGGCCGGGAACGTCACCGTCGGCTTCTTGCCCGCCTCGCCCGCCACTTTCAGGTCCGCGGCGGCGGCGGTCGTCCCCCCGCCCGCGCTGGGGGACGCGCTCTTCTCCGCGGTCCCACAGGCCGCGGCGAGCAACAAAGGCAAGGCGGCGGCGACTACTGCCGTACGGCGGCGCATGTGAATTCCCTCAGACAGACAGCAAGGCTCGGGTAACACTACCCGAACCCGCTGTCG
This sequence comes from Planotetraspora kaengkrachanensis, assembly GCF_016862895.1. Lineage (GTDB taxonomy): Bacteria > Actinomycetota > Actinomycetes > Streptosporangiales > Streptosporangiaceae > Planotetraspora > Planotetraspora kaengkrachanensis. The sequence goes on from NZ_BONV01000050.1 coordinate 2,913, forward strand.
GAAAGACGTAAGGAGATCACATCCCGGCGATGAGCTTGTCAACCCTTTCATCGACGCTGCGGAACGGGTCCTTACAGAGCACGGTCCGCTGGGCCTGGTCGTTGAGCTTGAGGTGGACCCAGTCGACGGTGAAGTCGCGCCGCTTCTCCTGTGCCTTGCGGATGAACTCCCCGCGGAGCCTGGCCCGCGTGGTCTGCGGGGGCACCGACTTCGCCTCGAAGATCTTGACGTCGCTCGCCACCCGCTCGACCGCGCCGCGCTTCTGCAGCAGGTAGAACAGGCCGCGCTTGCGGTGGACATCGTGGTAGGCGAGATCGAGTTGAGCGACTCGCGGCGAAGAGAGCGGAAGGTCGTACTTCTGCCGGTAACGCTCGATCATCTGGTACTTGGTGACCCAGTCGATCTCCCGCGAAACGAGGTCGAGGTCGCCGGTGTCGACCGCCCGGAGCGTCCGCTCCCACAACTCCAGGACCCGCTTGCTGGTCTCGTCGCCGCCGCGCCGGTCGACGAAGTCCTTCGCCTTGGTCAGGTACTCCTGCTGGATCTCCAGGGACGAGGCCTCGCGCCCGTTGGCCAGCCGCACCCTCCGCCGGCCGGTCATGTCATGCGAGACCTCGCGGATCGCCCTTATCGGGTTCTCGAGCGACAGGTCCCGCATCACGACGCCGGCTTCGATCATGCGCAGGACGAGGTCGGTCGCGCCGACCTTGAGCAGCATGGTCGTCTCGCTCATGTTCGAATCGCCCACGATGACGTGCAGCCGGCGGAAGCGCTCCGCGTCGGCGTGCGGCTCGTCACGCGTGTTGATGATCGGACGCGAGCGGGTGGTGGCCGAGGAGACGCCCTCCCAGATGTGCTCGGCACGCTGGGACACGCAGTAGACCGCGCCCCGAGGCGTCTGCAGCACCTTGCCCGCCCCGCAGATGATCTGCCGGGTGACGAGATAGGGGATCAGTACGTCGGCCAGGCGCCCGAACTCCCCGTGCCGCCCGACGAGGTAGTTCTCGTGGCAGCCGTAGGAGTTCCCGGCGGAGTCCGTGTTGTTCTTGAACAGGTAGATGTCTCCTGCGATGCCCTCTTCGCGCAGCCGCTTCTCGGCGTCCACGAGGAGACCTTCGAGGATCCGCTCCCCCGCCTTGTCGTGGGTCACCAGCTCCACGACGTTGTCGCATTCAGGGGTGGCGTACTCGGGATGGCTGCCCACGTCCAGGTACAGACGCGCGCCGTTGCGCAGGAAGACGTTGCTCGATCGGCCCCAGGACACCACTCGCCGGAACAGGTACCGCGCCACCTCGTCCGGTGACAGCCTGCGCTGCCCGCGGAACGTGCAGGTGACGCCGTACTCGTTCTCCAGCCCGAAGATGCGTCGATCCATCACCTAACCCTATTCCCCGAATGTGACAACCGGATAGGGATCACCTGGTAATCGCCGGGACCGGCCTTGGTCTCTACTCGGCCGAGCCGGTGTCGATGTCTCCGTCCGGAGCGGTCGGCGGCTCCGGCAGCGACACGTCTTCGGCAGGCTTATCCGGTTTCGTCTCGGACTTGACCGTCTTGAGCAGCCGCTCGAGACGGGGACCGGTGAGGCGCAGGAACTTGCGGTGCTCGCGGCCGCGGTCGAGGACCGCCACCTCGAGCTGGGTGGCGGGCGGGCGCTCGCCTCCCGGCTCGGTCAGCGCGACCAGGGCGGCCTCGAGCGCCTCAGGAAGCGGCATGTTGTCCTTGTAGCGCTCCTTGAGGCGGCCCGCGACGGCCTCGGCCTGGCCGCCGATGACCGCCATGCCCTGCTCGTCGAACACCGACCCGTCGAAGGTCAGCCGGTAGATCTGGTCCTCGGCCTGGGAGTCGCCGACCTCCGCGACGACGATCTCCACCTCCAGGGACTTGATCGACTCGGTGAAGATCATGCCGAGCTGCTGGGCGTACAGGTTGGCGAGACCGCGGCCGGTGACGTCGTTGCGGTTGAAGGTGTAGCCGTTGATGTCCGCATAGCGGATGCCGGCCAGGCGCAGCGACTCGAACTCGTTGTACCGCCCGACCGCGGCGAACCCGATGCGGTCGTAGATTTCGCTGATCTTGTGGAGAGCCTTGGACGGGTTGGGCGCCACGAACAGGATGCCGTCGGCATACTGCATGACGACCACGCTGCGGCCTCGCGCGATGCCCTTTCGCGCATACTCCGCCCTGTCCCGCATGATCTGCTCGGGTGAGGCATATCCAAAGGGCATGGACACCGGGGGTGTTCCTCTCTTCGAGTTAGCGCAGCGGGGCGGTCGGTCCGTCGGGGTCTTCCATCCGCCCGGCGAGCATGGTCTGGACGAGCTCCGAGACCTCCTCCTCGGGCAGGCGGCGGAAGCCGTCCGCGGTGATCACGGCCATCACCGGCCAGATCTTCCGCGTCACGTCGGGCCCGCCGGTCGCCGAGTCGTCGTCGGCCGCGTCGTACAGCGCGTTGAGGCAGGCCAGGACGGTGTCCTCGGGCGAGGCGCCCTCGCGGTACAGCTTCTTCAGCGAACCGCGGGCGAAGATCGAACCGGAGCCGATCGAATGGTAGTTCCGCTGCTCGTACGGCCCACCGCCCACGTCGTAGCCGAAGATCCGCCCGCCGTCGATGGCCGGGTCGTAGGCCGCGAACAGCGGCACGACCACGAGGCCCTGCATCGCCATGGCGAGGTTGCCGCGGATCATCGTCGCGAGCCGGTTGGCCTTGCCCTCGGTCGAGAGCGAGCGGCCCTCCGTCTTCTCGTAGTGCTCGAGCTCCACCCGGTACAGCCGGGCCATCTCGATGCCCGTACTCGCGGTGCCCGCGATGCCCATGCAGGAGTAGTCGTCGGTGCGGAAGACCTTCTCTATGTCCCGCTGGGAGATGATGTTCCCCGAGGTGGCGCGGCGGTCGCCGGCCATCACCACTCCCCCGGCGCAGGTCGCCGCGACGATCGTGGTCGCGTGGGGAATCTGATCACCGACCGGCACGGCCGGCGCCTGCATCCGGGACGGCAGTAGATCCGGCGCGTACGCGCCGAGAAACTCGGTGAAAGACGAGGACCCCGTGTATGTGAAGAGGTTGTTCATCCCGGCCTGCTGAGATGCCACGCGACTCCCTCCAAGCGTGCGTTGTTACGCCCGACCCTACTCATGTCACCGCACTGGTTGCACTCTTCCCGATCAGCTCAGCGCGAACCTCGTTTCTTGATCGTCGTTCGCCGCGGGCGCCCGGCGGGGCCGCGCTCCTCCTTCACCGCTTCACCAAACCGTTTCTTTACTCGTCAGTTGTCCCGTGCGACTGTCGATTTGTCTGCACGTCATGACTTTGACGGGGAGGTCTTCATGAGACCTGTACTCGCGGCGGTGGCGGGAGCCGTACTGGTCCTGGCGGCCTGCGGCACGGGGAGCGGATCCTCGGACGGCAGCGTCACCCTCATCATCACGGCGAACGCGATCTCCGGCGGAAAGAACGCCGAGACGGCCGACTGGACCACACGGTGGGTCATCCCGCAGTTCGAGGCGGAGCAGAAGGCGAAGGGCCGTCAGGTCCACGTGCTGTTCCAGCCGAGCGGGGTGGACGACGAGCAGTACAAGACGAAGATCGCTCTCGACCTCAAGTCGCACGCCGGCGCCGACGTGATCGACCTCGACGGCATCTGGGTGGGCGAGTTCGCCCAGGCCGGCTACGTCAAGCCGCTGGCCGAGGTCGCCGGTCCCGAGGTCGACTCCTGGGAGGGCTGGAGCCAGATCCCGGAGGCGGTCCAGGGCCTGGGGATCTTCGAGGGCAAGAAGTACGGCCTGCCCCAGGGCACCGACGGCCGCGTCCTCTACTTCAACAAGGACCTGTTCGAGAAGGCCGGGCTGCCGGCCGACTGGCAGCCCAAGAGCTGGCAGGAGATCATCGACGCCGGCAACGCGCTGAAGGCCGCCGGGGTGCCGGTGCCGATCCAGCTCAACGCGGGCACCGCGATGGGCGAGGCCACGACGATGCAGGGCGCGTTGCCGCTCCTCGCCGGCGCCGGGGCGCAGATCTACGCCGACGGCAAGTGGACGGGCGGATCCCAGGCGCTCAAGGACGTGCTGGGCTTCTACCGCCAGATCTACACGACGGGTCTCGGCGATCCGAAGCTGCAGCAGGAGGCACAGGGCAGGGACAAGTCGTTCGCCCAGTTCGCCGAAGGCAAGATCGGCATCCTGGCGGAGGGCGACTACTTCTGGCGGGCCGTCGTCGAGCCCGACGCCGGCGTCGCCCCGATGCAGAACCGGGACTCCGCCGTCGGGTACGCCCTCATCCCCTCCGAGCAGCCGGGCTCCGGCATCCGCGGGCAGGACTTCGTCAGCATGTCGGGCGGCGCCGTACGGGTCCTGAACCCGAACTCGAAGAACCCGAAGCTGGCCTGGGAACTGCTGTCGTTCATGCACTCGGCCAAGGCCACCACCTCGCAGCTCGCGGGAGCGGCCAGGATCACCTCGCGTTCGGACGTGAACGACCAGGTGCTCGGGGTCGACCCGATGCTGAAGTTCGTGTCGGACGAGGTGCTGCCGATCACGGCCTACCGGCCTCCGCTGGCCGTGTATCCGCAGGTGTCGGTCGCCCTGCAGGAGGCCACGGCCGACGTCGTCGCGGGCAAGACGGTCGACGAGGCGGCCGCCGCCTACCAGCAGAAGGTGGAGTCGCTGGTCGGCGGCGCCGCCAATGTCACAAGCTGACCCATCGGGCCTGGGCCGCGCACGGGCCGTCGGGTTCGTGCTCCCAGGCCTGGTGCTGATCGGGGTCTTCCTGGTCTTCCCTGCGTTGTGGACCATCTACCTCGGCCTGACCGACTACCGCCTGACCGGGCTCGCCGCGGCGGACCCGCAGGTCGTCGGCGTGGACAACTACACCACGGCGCTGGGGGACGAACGGTTCCGCAACTCACTGTGGCTGACCCTGCAGTACGTGCTCGGGTCCGCGGTGATCGGCCAGGCCGTGCTCGGGTTCGCGATCGCGTGGGTGTTGCGCAATCGCCCCGGGCCGGTCAAGCGGATCACCGAGGGCCTCGTGCTGCTCGCCTGGATCCTCCCGTCGTCGGTGGTCGCGTTCCTCTGGATCGCGCTGCTCGACCGCGACGACGGCACGCTGAACACGCTGCTGCACACACCGGGCTTCGCGTGGCTGCTCGACTACCCCATGTTGTCGATCATCGTGTTCAACGTCTGGCGGGGCACGGCCTTCTCGATGATGTTGTACGGCGCGGCGCTGGAGAACGTGCCGCCGTCCCACCTGGAGACGGCCAGGCTCGCCGGCGCGTCGACCCTCCAGCAGCTCAGAGACGTCGTCTTCCCGAGGATCAAGGGTCACGTGCTGACCAACCTGCTGCTGATCAGCCTGTGGACCTTCAACGACTTCACGTCGTTCCAGCTCACCGCGGGCGGGCCCGAGGGCAGGTCGGAGATCCTCCCTGTGTACATCTACAACGTCGCGCTCAGCGGCGGCCAACTGGGATTCGGGGCCGCGATCTCGTTCCTCGTCCTGCTGATCAACCTCGTCTTCGCCTTCGTCTACCTGCGCCTGCTGCGCGACCGCAGGAAGGTGGTCGTCCCATGACCCGCGGGGAGCCTGAGGAGAGCGCGGAAACGAGGCGGCCGAAGCGCGACGAGGGACGGCACCGCCGCGTGGAACCCCCGGCCGGTCGTGCCGGGGGCACGGCCATGACACGCCACGTGCTCGGGACGATCGGCCGCGCCACGTTCCTCGCGGTCGTGCTGGGATTCTTCTCCCTGCCGCTGCTCTGGCTGGCCTCCGCGCCGTTCGACGCGCACCCGTCGATCACGACGTCGCTGCCCGAGTTCACGTTCGGCAACTTCCGTTCCCTGCTCGACAACCCGTACGTCGTGAGCTCTCTGCGCAACTCGCTCCTGCAGGCGGCCGGCAGCGCGGTGCTCGTGGTGGTGCTCGCGGCCCTCGCGGCGTACGCGCTGTCCCGGGTCCGGGTGCCCGGCAGGGACGCGCTGCTGTACGTGCTGCTGCTTTTGTCGTCCGTGGTCACGGGCACCGCGGCGATGGTGCCGCTCTTCGAGCTCGCCACGCGGCTGAACCTGATCGACACCCATCTGGGCGTGGTCCTCACGCTGTCGGGCGGCCTGCTCCCCGCGGCGATCTTCATTCTCAAGGACTTCATGGACGGCACGCCGACGTCGTACGAGGAGTCGGCCCGGGTCTTCGGTGCGTCGCCGCTGCAGATCCTGCGGCACATCGTGATCCCGCTGGTCCGGCCCGGCCTGGCCACGATCGCGGTGTGGGCGGTCGCCAACGTGTGGGGCAGCTTCCTGCAGCCCTTCATCCTTCTGCGCGACCCCGACAAGGCGCCCGGCGCGGTGATCCTCTACACCCTGTACACCGAGGGAGGGGCGCCGCGCCTCGACCTGATCTCGACGTTCTCGCTCCTCTACTCGCTCCCGGTGGTCGTGATGTACGTCTTCGTCAGCCGCAGGTACGGCTTCCGATTCCACGGAGGGATCAAGAGGTGATCTCGCTCAGCGGCCTGACCAAGGAGTTCCCCGGAGGCGTCCGGGCGGTCGACTCCCTCGATCTCGAGATCGGCGACGGCGAGTTCTTCGCCCTGCTCGGCCCGTCCGGGTGCGGCAAGACGACGTTGCTCCGCTCGATCGCCGGCCTGGAGACCCCAACATCCGGAAAAATCCGGATCAGTGGTAACGACGTGACGGCGTTGCCACCCGGACGGCGGAACGTCGCGATGGTCTTCCAGGACTACGCGCTGTTCCCCCACATGGACGTCACATCCAACATCGCCTATCCCCTCCGGATCAAGAAGGTCTCCCGGTCGAGGCGCGAGGCCAGGGCGGCCGAGACGGCCTCCCGCCTCAGCCTGTCCGAACTGCTGGCGCGGCGGCCGGGCCAGCTGTCCGGCGGGCAGCAGCAGCGGGTCGCGCTGGCCAGGGCCATCGCCAGTCACCCCCAGGTGTTCCTGTTCGACGAGCCCCTGTCCAACCTCGACGCCCGCCTGCGACTGGAGGCCCGCACGTTCCTCAAGCGCCTCCAGCGTGAGCTCGCGGTGACGACCGTCTTCGTGACGCACGACCAGGGTGAGGCGCTCGCGCTGGCCGACCGGATCGCGGTGATGAACGCGGGCCGGATCATGCAGGTCGGCACGCCGTCGGAGGTCTTCCACCGTCCCATTGGCACCTTCGTGGCCGGGTTCATCGGCTCGACGCCCATGAACCTGCTGCCGGCCTCAGCGGAGGGGGGCCGGCTGCACGTCGCCGGCGCCGTGCTCCCCCTGCCGGGCGACATCGCGGACGGCCCGCTCGTGTACGGCCTGCGCCCTGAATATGCGGATCTATCACAATCCGCGCCAACCGGGAGGCGGGACGTCTTCTCGGGGAAGGTAGCCGTCGTGGAGAATCTCGGCGCCGCCCACCTGGTCACGCTCGACTCGGGAGACCTGCTGATCCAGGTCGTCGTGCCGGAGGGAGATGAGCCGGCCGTCGGGGCCCCCGCCTGGGCCGTCCCCCGTACCGGCCGCGCCCTTCTCTACCGCGACGACCGACTCCTCACGGTGGCCTGAGCATGGCCTGGATCACGGGAGCGCCCGGGGAGACGATCCGGGGGACGTGGACGCTCGACGACCGGATCTCCGGACCGGTCAAGGAGGTGGCGTTCGAGATCCCGGCCGGCACCGCCGCCCTCACGGTGCGGCTCGGCCACGACCGCTCGTCCGGGGTGATCGACCTCGGCTGCTCGGGACCGGACGGCTTCCGCGGCTGGTCGGGCGGGGCCCGCACCGAGTACACGATCGGCCCCCTGTGGGCGACCCCCGGCTACCTTCCCGGCGACATCGAGCCCGGTATGTGGCGGGTCCTGTTCGGCCTCCACCGCATCCCCCTCGAGGGCCTGCCGTACGAGATCACGGTGATCGCCCACCCGCGGCCGCCGGTCGCGCCGCGCGACCACTCCAGGCGGTCCAGGCGCGCCCCGCGCGAGCCGCACCGGCTGCCCGCGACCGACCGGCGCGGCCTGCCCTCGCTCGACGGGTTCACCTGGCTGGCCGGGGACCTCCACGCCCACACGCACCACTCGGACGGCACGCTCAGCGTCTACGAACTGGCGTGCGTCGCCGCCGACCGCGGGCTCGACTACCTCGCCGTCACCGACCACAACACCGTCAGCCACCACGCCGAGCTGGCCTCGGCCTCGGCCCTGGCCGGCATTCTGCTCGTCCCCGGTCAGGAGATCACCACCGACCTCGGCCACGCCAACGCGTGGGGCGACATCGGCTGGGTCGACTTCCGGCGCCCGCCGGACGAGTGGGCCCGCACCGCGGAGGACCGGGGCGGGGTGTTGTCGGTCAACCATCCCCTCGCGGCCGACTGCGCGTGGCGGCAGCCTTTCTGCACCCGGCCGAGGACGGCGGAGCTGTGGCACTGGAGCTGGTGGGACCGCACCTGGGGCGCGCCGCTCGCCTGGGGCCAGGCCTGGACGGACGACCTGGTCGTCGTGGGCGGCGGGGACTTCCACCGGCCGGAGGACGGCCATCCCCCGGGGGCTCCGACGACGTGGGTGCTCGCCGACCCCGCGTGTGAGGGATCAGAGAAGGTCGTGCGGGCGATCGCCGACGGCCGTACCGCGGTGTCGGCGTCTCCCGACGGGCCCCTGCTGCTCCGGCACGGGGAGGAGTTCCTCGTCGACGGCGCCGACGGGCTCGTGTTGTGGGGGCCGGACACGCGGCGGGTCATCCGCGGCGACCGCGTGCTCGTGCCCGCGCGACCGGGTGTCCACCGGCTCGAGACGCCGGTCAACGAGGTGATGGCCCTGTGCACCTGACCCGCCCCGCGCGTGGCACGGCCTTTGCGGGAACGCAGGCGTGATCACACCGGCATCGTGGGAACGTCACGTGGCAACCGGGACAAGACGCCCGTGACGCCGGGGGGACGGTGACAGGCGTGGACGTGGTGAGGGTGGCCGTCGTGGGCCTCGGGGTGACCGCCCAGGTCGTCTATCTGCCGCTGCTGGCGCGGCGACGCGACATCTTCCAGGTCAGCGCCGTCTGCGACCTCGATCGCGAGCACGCGGAGACGGTGGGACGCGAGCTCGGCGCCACGGCGTTCGACGACCCGGTCGCCATGTTGGACGGCGGCGGGTTCGACGCGCTGATCGTCTTGACCCGCGGGTCCCACGGGCCGATCGTGAAACCGGCCCTCGACCGCGGGTACTGGGTGCTCACCGAGAATCCCCTGGCCTACAGCCTGGCCGAGCTGGAGGGCGTCCCCACCGACGCCCGGCTCATGGTGGCCTACATGAAGCAGTACGACCCGGCCGCGCACCGCATGCTCGAGGCGCTGCACGAGGTGGGCGGGCCGGCCGCGATCCGCCATCTCGACGTGACCGTGCTGCAGCCCTCGGAGGAGTCGCAACTGCTGTTCGCCAGGGCCCGCGTGACCAGGCCACCTGCGGACCGGCTCGCGCCGTACGCGGAGGCCGACGAGCTGGCGCTCACCGCCGCGGTCGGGACGGCCTCGGAGCGGCTGCGGCGCCTGTACGCCCGGGTCGTGCTGGGCAGCGTCTGCCACGAACTGTCGCTCATGCGGATGTTCACCGTCCCGCCCGACACGGTCGACCACGTCGCCGTGTGGCCCGTCGACGCCTTCCCGCCCTCGATCGAGGTGAGCGGCACGTTGCGCGGCGGCGGTTCCGCCAGGTACGGCATCCGCCTGCATCACCTGCCGAGCTATCCCGCCTACCACGAGACCGTGCGGGTGCACCACGACCACGGCTCGCTGGAGCTGCACTACCCCTCCCCGTACCTCCTGAACGCCCCCACCGCCCTGTCCTGCCTGTCGCGGGTCGGCACGACGGAGCGCCGGACCGTCTACCGTGACGTGGCGGAGCCGTTCGAACGGCAGCTCGTCGCCTTCCACCGGTTCGTCACCCAGGAGGAGCCCCCTCTCACCGGCCTCGAAGCCGCCATGGAGGACATCGTCATCGCCCAGCGGATCATCCGCCGCTACGCCGAATGGGCCGGCATCCCCGTCAGCGGCGAATGCGTCAGGAAGAGCGAGCGAACGCGTGAACCCCTTACCGAACCCCTCGGACGACCCCTCGGCTGACCGTCCCGAGATCGTCGTCGTCCCCCACACCCACTGGGACCGCGAGTGGTACCTGCCGTTCCAGCGGTTCCGGATGGGCCTGGTCCGCATGCTCGACGACGTCCTGTCCGCGATGGACGAGGACCCGGCCTACCGGTTCACCATGGACGGCCAGCTCGCCGCCGTGGAGGACTACCTCGAGGTGCGGCCGGACCGCCGCGGCGACGTCGCCCGCTTCGTCGCCGAGGGCCGGTTCGCCGTCGGCCCGTGGCTGATCCTGTCCGACGAGTTCCTCTGCTCGGGTGAGACCCTCGTCCGCAACCTCGAGTACGGCATGCGCGGATCGGCGGCCCTCGGGGGCGCGATGCGCGTCGGCCACCTCCCCGACCAGTTCGGGCACTGCGCTCAGATGCCGCAGATCCTGGCGCTGGCCGGGCTGCGCACGGCCTGCGTGTGGCGCGGGGTGCCCGCCCACGTCGACCGCGACACGTTCGTCTGGACGGGTGCCGACGGGACCGCGGTGACGGCCAGATACCTGCCCGGAGGATATGGCAACGCCGTCGCGCTCCTCAGCGGCCCGCCGGAGGGCCTGCCCGACCGCGTCGCCGCCTTCGCCTCCTCCATGGACGGCTGGCGCTCGGGCGGCCCGCTGCTCGCGATGTACGGGGCCGACCACTCCGCCCCGTCCAGGGAGATCACCCGGGCGGGCCTGCGCGTCGCCACGCTCGGCGAGTTCATGGACGCGGCCGCGGGAACGCACGCCGGCGAGCTGCCACAGGTCACCGGGGAGCTGCGATCCCACGCACGGGCCAACATCCTGCCCGGCGTGATCTCCGCCCGCGTGGCTCTCAAGCAGGCCATGGCCCGAGCCGAGCGGGTCGTCACGCGGTACGCGGAGCCGTTGTCGGCGCTGTGGCTCGCCGACCGCACGGCCTCCGCCCGGCTGATCGACCTCGCGTGGCGGCGCGTCATCGCGTGCAGCGGGCACGACTCCGTGACCGGCTGCGGCGCAGACGAGACGGCGCAGCAGGTGGCCGCCAGGATCGCCGAGGCCGAGCAGATCGGCCAGGCGGTCGTCGACCTCGTCGGATCATCCCTCGCCGCCTCCGCGGGCAGGGACGCGGTCGTGGTCGTCAATCCCTCACCGTTCGAGCGGGCCGGCCTGGTGCTCGCCGACCTACCCGAGCGCACCGCCGTGCTCGTGGACGCCGACGGCCGGGCCGTGCCCGTCCAGCGCCTGGAGCACGCCCCCACGCTCGTGGACGAGACCGTCATGGACGACCTGAGCCGCCTGCTCGGGCGGGTGCACGAACGGGAGCTGTTCGGCCACGAGATCGTCTCCTGGGCCGTGGAGCGGCCGCGTGAGGGCGAGGGCGGCGTGTTCACCGTCACGGTCAGTCGTCACGCCTCGGGGACGTACGCCTATGAGGACCTGCGCCAGGCCATCCTCCATGCCGGGCCGGGGCCCTGGACCGTCCGGACGCTGGCGGAACCGGTCGTCACCGTCGCCGCCCACGTCACCGTGCCGCCGCTCGGGCGTGCCGTGCTGACCTCCAGCGCGCCGGTCTTCGGCGGCCCCCGCGCGGGGCTCCCCGCGGGCGGGCTCCTCGATCAGGAGCAGGACGGCGCCACGATGGACAACGGGCTGCTGCGCGTCCGGGTCGCCGCCGACGGCACGCTGTCGCTGCGCGGCGCCGAGGGGGTCGAGGTCCACGGGGTCGGACGGATCGCCCACGGCGGTGACGTGGGCGACACGTACAACTACGCCCCTCCGTCGTGCGACCGCGTCCACGACGTCCCGGTCCACGTGTCCGTCGAGGAGGTGCACGCCGGGCCGCTCGTCTCGGTACTCGAGATCGTCCGGACCTACGAGTGGCCGGCGGACGGCCGAGCGGCCTCCCAGGTGACCACCGACGTGCGGACCAGGGTCGAGTTGCGGGCGGGCGAGCCGTACGTGCGGTGCGAGGTGTCCTTCGACGTCGGGTGCCGCGACCACCGGATCAGGTGGCACGCCCCGCTGCCGGCGGCGACCGGCGAGTCGTTCGCGGCGGGGCAGTTCGCCGTGGTCCGGCGTGGTCTGACGGCCGAGGGCGGAGGCGGCGAGGAGCCCGTGCCCACCTTTCCCGCGGAGTCGTTCGTGGCCGCCGGTGGCCTCGCGGTGCTGCTCGACCACGTCAGCGAGTACGAACTGGTCGGCGGGCGGGTCCCGCAGGTCGCGGAGGAGTTGGCGTTGACGCTGGTCAGGTCGGTGGGCCTGCTGTCCGGCAACCGCAATCCCAACCGGGACGAACCCGCTGGGCCGCAGGTGGCGACTCCCGCGGCCCAGTGTCCGGGCCCGTTCTCGACCCGCTTCGCGGTCCTGCCCTATTCGGGGACCTGGCACGGGGCGGAGCTGCCGCGTCTCGCCGAGGAGTTCCGGCTCGAGTTGCTCGCCGTCCCCGGCTCCGGGCGGTCAGCCGCCGCGTCCGCGCGGGGGCGACTCATGATCACCGGTGACGGGGTGACGATGGCGGCGCTGCGTGAGAGGGACGGATGGCTGGAGATCCGCCTGGTGGCCGAGCATCCGGTGGCCACCGAGGCCGTGATCCACGGGGGGTTCGCCGGCGCGCGTCTCGCCGACGCGCTCGGCTCCCCCGCCGCCCCGCTGGATGTCGCAGAAGGATCGGTACGGCTTCCGCTCCGCCCCTTCGAGATAGCGACCGTTCAGGTGTCGTGCCGGTAGGCGGACCCCCGCTGGATCGTCCGGCGGGCGCCCGTCACGGGACCCGCTTCTACTCCCCGCCCTTCTGGACGTAGCTCCGCACGAACTCCTCCGCGTTCTCCTCGAGGACCTCGTCGATCTCGTCGAGGATGGCGTCGACGTCGTCGGTGAGCTTCTCCTGACGCTCCTGGACGTCCGGGGCCGCCTGCGCCTCGACTTCCTCGACGTCGCTCTCCTGGCGGCCGGTCTGCTTCTGACCGCCGGTGTCCTTGGTCGCCATGGGTGCTACCTCCGCTACTCGGGGATGTCCCTCTTCCTCTATTTTCCCCGAACCGCACGACATTCGCGCGCCAGCCCCCACGATCTTTCTCCTCCGGCCCGCGCTCCGGGCCGAACAAGGTCGTTTACGTGGGGGTTGCTGGGGCGAGTAAGCCTTGGGAGCAGGCACAATGATCTCGGCACCGGCCTGCTGTAGATCGGATCGTTATGCCCTCAGCGCCGTCCTCCGGCGTTCGGCGGCGCCCGTCCGGACCACAATGTGCAGGGATTCTCGGGCCCACGGGGGCGGCTGGAGCGCGGACGGGGAACTGATGGAAGCAGATCGAGCAGGACAACTGCTCGGGGATCGGTACAGACTCGTCTCGCCTTTCCACCGGGAGGACGGCGGCGTCATGTGGCGGGCTCACGATCTGCGGCTCAGCCGCGACGTGGTGCTCAAGGAGGTGCGCCCGCCCGCCAGCATCGACAAGTCCGACCTGCCCTCTGCACGGCGCCACGCGCTCGGTGAGGCGCGCGCCGCCGCCCGCCTGTCCCATCCGGCGATCGTGACCGTTCACGACCTCCTGGAGGATCAGGGCAGGCTCTGGATGGTGACCGAGCTCCTGCGCGGCCTCACGCTGAGGGAGACGGTGCGCCACCTGTCCAGGCTGCCGGTCCACTGGGCCGCCTGGGTCGGCTTCCAGCTGCTCGCCGGGATCAGGTACGCCCACGCGAACGAGGTCCTGCACGACGGCATCAGGCCGTCCAGGGTCCTGCTGACCGAGGAACGCGTGGTGCTGACGGGATTCGGGTTCGCGACGCCGGAGAACGCGCCGGCGCAGGCCGCGACCGTCGCCTCGCCGTACGCCGCGCCGGAGCGGGCCCTCGGCGCCCTCCCCGCCGAGACGTCTGACCTGTGGTCGTTCGGGGCCACGCTGTACTTCGGGGTGGAGGGCAGGCCCCCCTACCCGGTCGAGGCGCTCGTCGCCGCCGAGGGCCGCGCCGAGCCGGACCCGCCCCGCCATGCGGGCCCGCTGCGGCCGATCCTCGTCGGCATGCTCCAGGCGGCCCCGGAACGGCGGATGCCGGCCGAGGAGGCGACCTCTCTCCTCGTGGAGATCCTGAAGAAGGAGGGCATCGCGGCCACGTTGCCCGGCCGCCGGGCCGAGTCGCCCATGCCCCCCGTCTTTACAAAGTAGATTTATTCGGCCGCCGCGTGCGTCGCCCGCCGGGCGGCGGCGACGAAGCGGGCCGCGAGCCGGGGGCTGCCCGCCCAGTGCAGGTGCAGGTACGAGGCGAGGACCCGGCCACTGGCGTATCCGTCGGCCCCGCCCCGCCAGCGGAAGGCCGGCCTGTCCGGCGGGGTGCAGACCGTCCGGTGGAACTCGTGCCCGCGGAAGCGCTCGCCCTCCCGGGTAAGCACCGTGTCGGTCACGGCCACCGCGTCGCGGTAGCCGAGCGTGAGCCTGGAGGTCATCCGCGCCGTCGTGTCGAGGACGCCGCACATCGGGAGCCCGTCGAGCTCCCGCCCCAGATAGAGCAGGCCGGCGCACTCGGCGGCGATGGGCCCTTCGAAGCCGGCCACCTGTTCGCGCAACGGCACGTTCGCCGACAGGTCGCTCGCGTACACCTCGGGGAAACCACCGGGCACGACGATCCCCCGTGTCCCCTCAGGCAACGACTCGTCGTGCAACGGGTCGAAGGTGACGACCTCGGCGCCCGCGGCCTCGAGAAGCTCCACATTCTCGGCGTAGCCGAACGTGAACGCCGCGCCGCCCGCCACCGCGATCCTGGTCCGGTCCCCTTCCGGCTCCGCCCCGCCCTCCGTGACGGCCGTGGACGGCGACCAGACCGGTCCCGGCGACGCCGGAGCCGAGCGGGCGAGCCGAACGAGCGCGTCGAGGTCGCAGGACCCGGCGACCAGGGCGGCGAGCAGCCCGGCGGTCCTGACGGCCTCGGCACGCCGCTCAGCCACGGGGATCAGGCCCAGGTGGCGGGACGGCGTCTCGATCTCCCCCGCCTTCCTGATCGCTCCGAGAACGGGGACTCCGGCGTCTTCGAGCGCCCCGCGGCAGATCTCCTCGTGCCGGTCGGAGGAGAGCCGGTTGAGGATGACTCCGCCGAGCCGGATCCGGGTGTCGTACGACGCGAATCCGTGGACGAGGGCGGCCACCGACTGTCCCTGCCCCGCGGCGTCCACGACGAGGACGACGGGCGCGTCCAGCAGCCGGGCGACGTGGGCCGTGGAGGCGAAGTGGCCGTGCCTGCCGGGCCCGCCAGGACTCGCGGCGACCCCGTCGAACAGCCCCATGACACCCTCGACGACGGCGAGGTCCGAACCGGCCGAACCATGCCGGAACAGAGGGCCGACGAGGTCCTCACTGGTCAGCCAGGGATCGAGGTTGCGCCCCGGCCGGCCGGTCGCCAGGGAGTGGTAGCCGGGGTCGATGTAGTCCGGCCCGACCTTGTGCGGCGACACGCGCAGGCCGCGCTCGGCCAGGGCGGCCATCAAGCCGGTGGCCACCGTGGTCTTGCCCGTCCCCGAACCGGGCGCCGCGATCACGAGCCGGGGCACGCCGCTCATCGCCGGCTCCCGCTCGGCGGTCTGACCGGTGTCGGGCTCGATGGCAGGGTCGGCGGCACGGATGATCCATTCCCGGGGTCCTCGCCCCGATCGGGTAGGGCTGTGGCCGGGTCCGCTCGGCTTCCGGCCCGGCACTCGCCGCGGGCCTGCCCGGCCGCCCGAAGTGTACGACGTACCGCCACGCGGGGCCGGGTCAGGTGTGCCGCGTCATGATCGGCGGGAGGGGGCGTCGGACAGACGTCGGCGGGCGGGGAGCGTCAGACGGCGGCGGCCAGCCGCAGGTTCCAGCGTCCTCCCCTGCCGGTCAGTTCTGCCCGGCTCAGCGGCTCGACGTCGATCCGCCAGAACGCTCCCGGCCAGGTCCCGAGCGTGTGCACGACCGCGGCCCGGATCACGGACGGGTGGGTGACGGCGACCACGCGGCCGGCGGCCAGGCCGGCGAGCCACTCTCCCACCCGGGCGACCACGTCGACGACGGACTCCCCGCCGTGCGGCGCCGCCGTCGGGTCGCCGAGCCAGCGGCTCACGCCCTCGGGGTCGGCCGCCTGGACATCGGCCAGCGTGCGGCCACGCCATCCGCCGAAATCGCAGTCGCCCAGCTGCGGGACGGGCTCGGCCGCAAGCCCCAGCCAGTCCGCCGTCTGGGCGCACCGGAGCTCGGGGCCCCGCAGCGCGAGGCCGTCCGTGTAAGGGGCTGCGAGGCTTCCTTCACAATGGCCGTGGAGGCGGCGCTCCTCCACCGGTTCGTCCCCGGGGAAGGACGCGGCCGCCGTCGCCGCGGTGAACGCGTGACAGATCAGCAGGAGGCGCGTGGTCATCGGTTCGGGGGTGGCCCGGCCGCGCGGGGGCTCAGCCTTCGCCGGTCAGCGCGGCCACGAGGTCGGCCGCCGTCCTGCACCGGTCGAGCAGGTCGCCCACGTGCGCCTTGGTGCCGCGGAGGGGCTCCAGGGTGGGCACCCGCTGCAGCGACTCCCTGCCGGGGATGTCGAAGATCACCGAGTCCCACGACGCGGCGGCGACCGACTCGCTGTACTGGCGCAGGCAGCGGCCGCGGAAGTAGGCACGGGTGTCGTTCGGCGGCATCTCGATCGCGCGCTCGACCTCGTCCTCGGCCACCAGCCGCTGGATGCGGCCACGGGCGACGAGCCGGTTGTATAGGCCGCGCTCGGGCCGGATGTCGGAATACTGCAGGTCGACGAGCTGCAGGCGCGGGTGGCTCCAGGGCAGGTTGTCGCGGGTGCGGTAACCCTCGAGGAGCTCCAGCTTGGCCACCCAGTCGAGCTCTCTGGACAGCTGCATCGGGTCCTCGGCCAGCCGGGTCAGCACCGACTCCCAGCGGTTCAGCACGTCCTTGGTCATCTCGTCGACGCTGGAGCCGTAGCGGTCCTCGACGTACTTGCGGGCCTGCTCGAGATACTCCATCTGGAGCTGCACGGCGGTCATCTTGCGGCCGTTCCGCAGCGCGATCTCGTACTTGCAGGTCGGGTCGTGGGACACGGCGCGCAGCGCCGCGACCGGCGACTCCGCCGACAGGTCGTTGGTGAGGAAGCCGTCCTCGATCATCGCCAGGACGAGGGCCGTCGTCCCCAGCTTCAGATACGTCGAAATTTCCGACATATTGGCGTCGCCGATGATGACGTGGAGGCGGCGGTACTTCTCCGGGTCGGCGTGCGGCTCGTCACGCGTGTTGATGATCGGCCGCTTGAGCGTGGTCTCGAGGCCGACCTCCACCTCGAAGAAGTCGGCCCGCTGGCTGATCTGGAAACCCTCGCCGCGCGAGTCCTGCCCGATCCCGACCTTTCCCGCGCCGCAGACGACCTGGCGGGACAGGAAGAACGGGGTGAGATGGCGGACGATGTCGGCGAACGGGGTGGCCCGGCGCATGAGGTAGTTCTCGTGGCAGCCGTATGAGGCGCCCTTGGCGTCGGTGTTGTTCTTGTACAGCTGGATGGGGGCGTTGCCCGGCATCGCCGAGGCGCGGACCGCGGCGTCGTGCATGACGCGCTCCCCCGCCTTGTCCCAGATGACCGCCGCCCGGGGGTTGGTGCACTCGGGGGTCGAGTACTCGGGGTGGGCGTGGTCGACGTAGAGCCGCGCGCCGTTGGTGAGGATGACGTTGGCCAGGCCGAGGTCCTCGTCGGTCAACTGGCTCTGGTCGGCCACCTCACGGGCCAGGTCGAACCCACGGGCGTCACGGAGCGGGTTCTCCTCCTCGAAGTCCCATCGAGCGCGCCGGGCCCGCGCGGCCGACGCCGCCAGGTACGCGTTGACGACCTGTGAGGAGGTCACCATCGCGTTGGCCCCTGGCTGCCCGGGTACGGCGATGCCGTACTCGGTCTCGATGCCCATCACCCGCCGAACCGTCATGCGCACCCCGCCTGTTTCAGGCTGTCGTTCCGCCGTTATATCCCCGAGCCTAGCCCCTTCTCTATGCCCGGCTGCCAGACAGTTACGGCACCGATGCCTAGGGAGTTTGTACCGGAACGAGCGGCCGGGGCGAGAAAACCGCATTTCGCCCGGTCGGGTCCGGCGCCGGCACCGGCGGGCCGTCCGGGCCCCCGGGACGCGAAACGGCGCGGCCCCTGGGGGACCGCGCCGCTCGTGACGCCGCGAGTGTCACCGGCTGACGGCAGGTGCGCGAGTGCCTGCGCCGCCCTCTGAGGTGGTGGTGCTCAGAGGTACTGACCGGTGTTGGCCACCGTGTCGATCGACCGGCCGGCCTCCGTGCCCTGCTTGCCCTGGACGAGCGTGCGGATGTAGACGATCCGCTCACCCTTCTTGCCGGAGATGCGGGCCCAGTCGTCGGGGTTGGTGGTGTTGGGCAGGTCCTCGTTCTCGGAGAACTCGTCCACGCAGGCCGCCAGCAGATGCGCGATCCGCAGGCCCTTCTGCCCGGTCTCGAGGAACTGCTTGATCGCCATCTTCTTGCCGCGGTCCACGATGTTCTGGATCATGGCCCCGGAGTTGAAGTCCTTGAAGTAGAGGACTTCCTTGTCGCCGTTGGCGTAGGTCACCTCGAGGAAGCGGTTCTCCTCGCTCTCGGTGTACATCCGCTCGACGACCCGCTGGATCATGCCCGCGATCGTGCCCTCACGGCTGTCGCCGTGCTCGGACAGGTCGTCGGCGTGGAGCGGGAGCTCGCTGATGATGTACTTCGAGAAGATGTCCTTGGCCGCCTCGGCGTCCGGCCGCTCGATCTTGATCTTCACGTCCAGACGGCCGGGCCGCAGGATCGCGGGGTCGATCATGTCCTCGCGGTTGGAGGCGCCGATGACGATGACGTTCTCCAGGCCCTCGACGCCGTCGATCTCCGACAGCAGCTGGGGGACGATGGTGTTCTCGACATCGGAGGAGACGCCGGAGCCGCGGGTACGGAAGATCGAGTCCATCTCGTCGAAGAACACGATCACCGGTGTGCCCTCGGAGGCCTTCTCCCTGGCCCGCTGGAAGACCAGGCGGATGTGCCGCTCGGTCTCGCCGACGTACTTGTTGAGAAGCTCGGGACCCTTGATGTTGAGGAAGAAGCTCTTGCCGGACTGGCCGGTCTTCTCTGCGACCTGCTTGGCGAGGGAGTTGGCGACCGCCTTGGCGATCAGCGTCTTACCGCACCCGGGAGGGCCGTACAGCAGGACGCCCTTCGGCGGGCGCAGCTTGTGCTCCCTGAACAGGTCGGCGTGCAGGTAGGGCAGCTCGATCGCGTCCCTGATCTGCTCGATCTGCCTGCTGAGGCCGCCGATCTCCTCGTAGGAGATGTCCGGGACCTCCTCGAGGACGAGCTCCTCGACCTCGGACTTGGGGATCCGCTCGTAGACATAGTTGGAACGGGGCTCGAGCAGGAGGGAGTCGCCGGCTCTGATCGGCTGGTCGAGGAGGGACTCGGCCAGCTTCACCACGCGCTCCTCGTCGGCGTGCGAGATGACGAGCGCGCGCTGCCCGTCCTCGAGGAGTTCCTTGAGCATGACGATCTCGCCGACGTCCTCGAAGCCGAGGGCCTCGACGACGTTGAGCGCCTCGTTCAGCATGACCTCCTGGCCACGCTTGAGCGACTCGACCTCGACGGCGGGGCTGACGTTGACCCGCAGCTTCCGGCCGCCCGTGAAAACCTCGATGGTGCCGTCTCCCCTGGCCTCGAGGAACACTCCGAAGCCGGACGGCGGCTGGGCCAGCCGGTCGACCTCCTCCTTGAGGGCGACGATCTGGTCTCTGGCCTCCTTGAGGGTGGAGACCAGCCGCTCGTTCTGGCTCGTGAGGGCCGCCACCTGGGCCTGGACCTCATGAAGCCGCTCTTCGATGACCCTGGCCTGCCGGGGTGACTCGGCCAGCTTCCGGCGCAACGCGGTGATCTCCTCCTGGAGGAAGGAGACCTGTGTTGTGAGATCCGCGACCTCCCGTTCG
Organism: Planotetraspora kaengkrachanensis; assembly: GCF_016862895.1. Lineage (GTDB taxonomy): Bacteria > Actinomycetota > Actinomycetes > Streptosporangiales > Streptosporangiaceae > Planotetraspora > Planotetraspora kaengkrachanensis. The sequence goes on from NZ_BONV01000050.1 coordinate 22,922, forward strand.
CGCTGCGCGGCCCGAGCCTCAGCGTCGTCGCGAGCTGCCACGCCCCGTCACCTCCTTCCCCGTCGAGAACGACTACTCAAGACCCTACCTATCTTGGCGCTGTACGTAACCTGGCCGGGCAGTGTTCGTGTAGTTACATTGGGTGTTCGCCGTTTGATACCTAATTGAGCGTTTATTCTCGCAGCATAAGGAACACACCCTTATGTTCCCGTGTCACTGGGCTTTGCCCGTTTGTAGCTGAATCGTCACCCTCAATCGGTAGCCTCCCCATATGCCCCCTTCGCGGGACGCCGGCGCCGTGGCGGGGGCGTGACACCGTCCGCCATGCGACGGGCGCTTACGAGGAACCCGGTGTGGCCGACCATGCGGTGGTCCGGCCGTACGGCGAGGCCCTCGACATGCCAGTCGCGAACCAAGGTCTCCCACGCGTGGGGCTCGGTGAAACTCCCGTGTTCTCTGAGTGTTTCCACGGTTCTGGACATCTGCGTAGTGGTCGCTACATAACAGCAAATAACGCCGCCGGGAGTCATGGCCTTGGCGGCGGCGTCGACGCACTCCCACGGGGCGAGCATGTCGAGGATCACGCGGTCGACGTCCACCTCGTCGAGCGCGTCGACGAAGTCGCCCACGACCAGTCGCCACTGGTCCACGGGGCCGCCGTAGAACTTCTCCACGTTCTTGGTCGCGACCTCCGCGAAGTCCTCCCTGCGCTCGTACGACGTGACCGACCCCTCGGGCCCGACGGCGCGCAGCAGGAAGCAGGTCAGCGCCCCCGAGCCGACTCCGGCCTCGACCACACGGGCGCCGGGGAAGATGTCGGCCATGCCGACGATCTGCGCGGCGTCCTTGGGATAGATCACCGCGGCGCCGCGCGGCATGGACAGGGCGTAGTCGGCCAGGAGATGGCGGAACGCCAGATAGTCGGTGCCGCCCGAGGACCGGACGACGGAGCCCTCAGGCCTGCCGATCAGCTCGTCGTGCGGGATCGACCCCTTGTGCGTGTGGAAGACGCCGCCCTCTTTGAGCGTCACCGTGTGCCGCTTGTTCTTGGTGTCGGTGAGCTGAACCTGATCTCCGGCCTGGAACGGGCCGTGCCTGCGAAAACCCATGGTGAAAAGGCTATCGGGCATTGCCGGCGCGACTGCCGCCCGCGAGCCGGATATACGACTATATGTGCGGATAGAGCCGCACACCGACGGCCTGCGCGGCCGAGAATGAGCCCGAGCCGGATATAGGTTGGCCCCTTCCCTGGCTCGCTGGTAGCAATGGTGCATGTTGCCCCGAGAAGTCATCCAGGTCGGCTCCCTGGTCCTCCGCATCCCCGAAGAGAAGGACGCCGACGCCGTCGCGCGGGTGTACGCCGACCCGCAGGTGGTCCGGTTCGTTCCGCTGGTCCCACCTGACTACGGACGCGAGGACGCGCTGAACTGGATCTCGGCGGCGCAGGTCGTGTGGGACGAGGGCGGCGCCCAGTTCGTGATCACCGATCGGGACACCGGCGAGGTCCTGGGGGCCACGCTGCTCAAGCCGCCGGACCGCTTCGGCAACAGCGAGGTCGGCTACCTGCTGGCCCCGTGGGGCCGGGGCCGGGGAGCCGCGACGGCGGCGGTCCGCGCCCTCGCCGAGTGGGGCTTCGCCCAGGGCGTGCCCCGCATCGGGCTGATCACCGACGTGGAGAACATCCCGAGCCAGCTGGTGGCGTACCGGTCCGGCTTCGCGCGGGAGGGAGTGCTGCGCGAGGAATACGCGACGGGCGACGGCGTGCGGCACGACTCGATCGCCTTCGCCCGGCTGGCGGGCGATCCCGGCGACCCGATCGAGCCCTTCCTGCCGTTCTTCCCGGGCGGCTTCCCCTCGGGTTCGCTGACCGACGGCGTCGTACGGCTGACGCCGCTTCTGCCCGGCGACGCCGACGACTACCACGCCATGCAGTCCGACCCGCAGATGTACAAGTTCAGCGTCCCGCCGGAGCCGCCGTCCTACGCCGACAGCGCGATGCGGTGCCGGTACGCCGGGATGTGGTGGTTGTCCGGCGACCGGGTCGAGCTGGCCATCCGCTGGGCCGAGACCGGCGCCTTCGCCGGGCATGTCCAGCTCACGGCCGTGATACCCCCGCTGGGCCAGGCCATGGTGGGGTACAGCCTCCTGCCGGAGTACCAGGGGCGGGGCGTGATGACCCGGGCGGTGGACCTCCTGGCGTCCTGGGCGTTCGAGCACACGGGGATCCGCAGGCTCGTCGCGGGCACCGCCTCAGACAACGTCGCCTCGCACCGGGTGCTCGAGCGCGCGGGATTCGCCCGCGAACTGCTGGTCGAGGGCCTGCTCCCCGGCCCCGACGGCACGCGGATCGACGACCTCCAGTGGGCGCGGACCCGCTGACCGCGGTCCGCGCCCGCCGCACGACGGGGGTCAGTCGGCGCCGTACGCCGTCCTGAGCTTGGCGAAGGCGGCGTCGGTGCCCTGGAGCGCCCGGTCGATCTCCGCGTCGGTGTGGGCGGTCGACAGGAACCAGTTGTGCCACGCGTGGAGGAAGACGCCCTCGTCCAGGCAGGCCCCGGCCCAGTGCATCGCCTTCTCGAGGGTCTCGTCGCCTTCGAAGGACAACCAGGGCACCTGTACGGGACCCGTCTGCTTCACGACGAACCCGTGTGACGCCGCCTGCGCCGCCAGCCCCTCGCGCAGCCGGGTACCCGCCCGGTGCATCAGCGCGACCCCGTCGGTCTCCCTGAGGATCTCGATCGTCGCCGTCGCGGCGGCCATCGCGGTCGCGGAGAACCAGAACGAGCCGGTCGAGTACAACGTCTGCGCCGGGGCGCGCAGGGCCTCGGCCCCCGTGACCGCGGCGATCGGGAAGCCGTTGGCCATGGCCTTGCTCCAGGCCGTCAGGTCGGGGCGCACTCCCAGCGGCTCCCACGAGCCCCGCAGGTCGAGCCGCCACCCGGCGCGGACGTCGTCGATGACGAGGGCCGCGCCGAGGCGGTCCGCGAGGGCGCGGATCCCCCGGGCGAACTCCACCTCCGCCGGTTCCTGGTCCTCGAACGAGTCGTGCTTGAACGGCGTGACGAGAATCGCGGCGACGTCGCCCTCGGCCTGTGCCGCCGCGGCCTCGGCGGACGCGAGGTCGTTGTAGGTGAACTCGATGGTGTCCGCCCGCTGGTTGGGGGTCACGCCGGAAAGGCCGGGCGTGCACCAGGGGTCGGCCCCGTGGTAGGCGCCGTGGGCGACCAGCACCTTGGTCCTTCCGGTGGCCGCCCTGGCCACCATCAGGGCCTGGGTCGTCGCGTCGGTGCCATTCTTGGAGAACATCGCCCAGTCGGCCGACGGGATGAGGTCGACGAGGAGCTCCGCCAGTTCGACCATGACCGGGCCCGGCCCGTTGAGGCAGTCGCCCGACGCCTGCTGCGCGGCGGCGGCGGCCTCGACCCGGGGGTTGCGATGCCCCACGATCATCGGGCCCCAGCTGCACATCAGGTCGACGTACTCCTTGCCGTCCGCGTCCCACTGGCGGGCGCCTTCGCCCCTGACGAAGAACTGCGGGTACTTGTCGCCGTGCAGCGCCGCGTTGAGGTGGCCGTACATGCCGCCGGGGATGACCTTCGCGGCACGCGCGCGCAGGGAGGCGTCACCCGCGGCCGCGTGGCCGGGCGCGACGTCGCGGGACAACTCACTCATGGGACGGCTCTCCTCTTCGAAGCGGTGATTCACGGTGAAAGGCGCGGCAGGCCGCCTGCGGCGTACGGCGGCGCGTACGGCCCGCCGGCGGGGTCAGGGCGCCTCGACGGGCCCGTCGAGACCGGCGTCGGAGCCGAGGCCGCCCGCCACGCGGGCGGCGACCGCCGTTCCGAGCCTGGCGGAGCCGACGACGTCGCGTCCGCCGAGCAGGCCCGCCACGAATCCCGCGCAGTACGCGTCGCCGCACCCGGTGGTGTCGACGACGGGCACATCGAGCGCGGGGACGCTCGTGTGGCCGGACGAGGTGGCGACCAGGCTGCCCTGCCCGCCCAGTGTGATGAGAGCGCCCGTGAGCCCGTCGCCGAGCAGCGCCGACGCGGCCCCCTCCGGCGTGTCCGCCCCGGTCAGCATGAGCGCCTGCTCCTCGTTGGGCAGGAAGTAGTCGACGTGCGGCAGAAAGGCCCGCACCGCCGGCATCAGGTCGGGCATGTTGGACAGGAGGTCCATCGTGACCACGGTCCCGTTCTCCCGGATCTTGTCCAGGAGCTCGAAGAACGCCGGGTCGTGCAGGCCCCACGTCACGTCCATGCCGCCGAGATGCACGATCTCGGCGCCCGCGATCCGCTCCTGGTCGAGATCGGCAACCGACAGCCCCAGATTCGCGCCGGGAACGTGGAACGACGGGCGGCCTCCGTCCGGGCGGATCGGCAGGATGGAGGCGGCGGTCTGCTCGCCGGGCTTGCGCACCACGCCGCTCACGTCGACCCCGTGCCTCTTCATGATCATGAGTAGGACGTCGCCCAGGTCGTCGTCGCCCACCGCGCCGAGGGAGGCGACGGGGACGCCCATCTTCGCCAGGTCGACCGCCGTGCCGGCGGCTGCGCCGGCGGCGGTGATGCGGATCTGCTCCACCAGATGCGTGTCCTGGCCCTCCGGGATGGACTCCACCGGACGTGCCAGGACGTCCACGATGTGAACGCCAAGCGTGACAACCGACATGTGCGGATAATAGACGGGCGACCGACTAAAACAACAGGGGGGCGCATGCCGAAGATCGTCAATCATGAGGAGCGCCGCGGCGAGGTGGTCGCGGCGGCCCGCCGGATCATCCTGCGCGACGGGATCGAGGCCGCCACCACCCGGGCCATCGCCAAGGAGGCCGGCTACTCCAACGGCGTGCTGACCCACTATTTCGCCGACAAGGACGACATCCTGCTCTCGGCGCTGGAGGCCTCCCATCGGCGGATCGCCGAACGGCTCGCGCGGAAGTTGTCGGGCCTCGGCGGCCTCGAGGCGTTGCGGGAGGTCCTCGTCGACAACGTGCCGCTCGACGAGGAGCGGGCGATGGAGACCGGTCTCGAGATCGGGTTCTGGGGGCGCAGTCTGACCAGCCCCGAACTGCTCGAGGTCCAGCGCCGTGAGGCCGCCGACCTGCGCTACCTGGTGGTGAGCCTGCTGCAGTCGGCCGCCGAGGCCGGGCAGATCCGCACCGACGAAGACCTGGACGACGTCGCGGAACGGCTGCTCGCGCTCGTCGACGGCCTGAGCGTCCACCGGCTGCTCTATCCGGCCAGGATCACCGGGGAACGCCTGGAACGGCTCATCCTCGGCGAACTGGACCGGCTCCGGCCCTAGAAGCCCGAAGGCGGGTCGCGGCCGTCAGGCCCACCGCTCCGCTTGCACGTTCGGCCCGGGAACGCCCTGCGCCCCCGGGCCGTCCGCGTCACGCCCCTCGATGGGCCTCGTAGCGCATCGTCCGGGAGACGCCGACCCGCACGGTCGTGCCCGGGTGGATCGCCACCTCCTCCTCCGGAGGGATGTCGTAGAAGTTCGGGTCGCCGGGCGGCTGGATCTGGGTGCCGTTCACCGAGCCGAGGTCGATGAGGTTGACGTCCCAGCCCTCCAGGGCGACCCGCAGGTGACGGCGCGACACCGAACCGTCAGGGCTGGTCACCCTGGCCGGACGGGCCTTGCCCGCCTGCACCTCCGCGGCCCGCTCGGGATCACGCCCGAGCACGTAGTCGGAGTCCAGTTGCAGCGTCATCCCGTCATCGAGCACGAGCACCCCGAGCGGCGGCCTCGACCCCTGGTACGGCATCACCGAGCGCTGGTCGATCGCGATGCCGCAGACCGCGCAGTACGGCACGCGCGGGTCGTTGAAGTGGTCGTTCTTGCAGTCGACGCCGAGGACCATGGGCCCCGCACCGGGTTCGGAGCCCGGATCGGGAGAGGTGTCGAACTGCGTGGCGTCCTGCATTCCCTGAGGCGGCGCCTCCCGCCCCTGGGGCATGTCCCGGGGCATGTCCCGGCCGAACTCCCTGGGCGGCTCGCGGCCGGCCTCGGGCCCGGGCAGGTCGAAGGGTCCGCTCGGCGGGCCGTCGTGCCGGAGTTCGGACCGCTGGCCGTGCCGTCCCTCTTCGCGCGGCCCGTCGAGGGGCGTCCACTGGTCGGAGAGCGGTGAAGGTCCTGGCAGCGGAGGAAGGGGAGGCAGCGAGGCCGCCGGTGAGATCGGTGAGGGACCCGACAGGGGGTCGAGCGGGCTGGGCCCGGACGGACCGGACGGCCCCTGGCCCTGCGGACCCGGCACAGGCTCCGGAGGCGGCCCCGACGGAGGGCCCGGGGGCAGCGGCGGAAGGGGAGGCAGCGGCGGCGGGACGACGGGCTCCCGCGCGGGCAGCGGATCCGGCGGCCCGATCGGCGGGAACGGATTCGGCTGGAGGTGGGGCGGCGGCATGTGGGGTGGCGCCTGCGGGGGCGGGGCGGACAGATGCGGCGTCCGCTGCGGCAGCGGCGGGACCACCGCGGAGTCGCCGCGCTGGGTGAGATCCAGCTCGATGCCGGCCCCGGGCACCACGCCGCTGTCGAGCCTGGCGAAGGGGCTGGCCTGCCCGGCGCCGGGAAGCCTGAGTTCGATCTTGGCTACCGGACCGGCGATGAGCCGATCGGTCCACGTGAGCGCCTCCCGGCCGGCAAGGTAGACGTCTCCGTCCGGCCCTCCGGACACGGTGGCCGTCGCGGCTCCGCTGACGAGGACGGCGACGCCGCCCCCCGCGGGACCCGCGACTGCGCAGGGGACCGGCTCCCCCGCGATCGACCTGTCCATCGCCCTGGCGAGGACCTGGGCCACCCGGCGGGCCAGGGCCCGGCCGTCCCCGCCCGTCGCCGCGGTCTCCCGCAGCGCCGCCAGGAACTCCCCCACCTCCTGCTCGGCCGCGGCACAGACGAGCAGCAGGCCGTTCAGATGGGCGACAACGCCATCTCCCGGCATCGGGCGGATCAAGCCCACGCCCTGTTCCGTCACAGAACTCTCCCTCCCGGATACCCCGGAATCGCCACCTGACCATCGGTACCCGGCCCGGCCCACCGGCCGTCGTCGCGGCATCCGGCCCGTGGGGCGACCCACGGGAAACGGAACGCGGCGGCTGATGGCACCGGATCGATCATCCCAGAACGTAGCAAACCAATGGTGAACGCCGTTCCTGAATCTACGCCGCCCAGACCTGTGGGCAGAACGGACCCGGGGGCCAGTCGGCCGTGACGGCGGGACCTCACTCCCGGGCCGTCAGACCCCGGTGAACACACGGTTGACATCAGCCGTGGACAGCACGCCGTAGATCTCGCCACCCTGCTCGACCAGCAGATACTCCGCCGCGGGGGTGCCGCGCATGGCGTCGAGCAGGGACTCGCCCTCGAGATCGGCCCCCAGGACCAGCGACGGCTCGAGCGTGCGCGACAGGGAGCCCACGTTGACCCACGGCCTGCGCTGTTCCGGGGTGGCGTTGATGGCCGCCTCGTTGACGATCCCGACCGGACGCCCGTCGTGGTCGACCACGATCATCGCGCCCGCTCCGGCGTCGCCCGCACGGCGGAGCGCCTCAGACAGCGGGACCTCGGCGGTCACGGGCAGGGCCCTGCGCGCGAGGACCCGCGCCCGCAGGTGCGGCAGCCTGGTGCGCACCCGGGCGACCTTGAGCGACTGGGACGCGCCGATCCAGATGAAGGACGCGAGGAGGATCGACCACAGGGTGTTGCCCAGGTCGGGCTGCTGCCCCGCCATCACGTAGAGCAGCAGCGGGACGACCACGATGATCACGGCCACGGTGCGGCCCACCCAGGCGGCGGCGACGGTGCCCCGGATCGCGTCCCTGGTGATCTTCCAGACTCCGGCCCGCAGCAGCCTGCCGCCGTCGAGCGGCAGGCCCGGCAGCAGGTTGAAGATGCCCACGATCAGGTTCGACGTCCAGAGCTGCCAGACCAGCACGGGGATGAGCCCGTCCGGTGGATGCGTCGCCATGTACAGGGGGTTGATCGACCCCTCGACGAACAGGGCCGCGGACACCGCGTAGCCGATCACCGCGAGGCCCAGCGAGAGCAGGGGGCCGGCGAACGCGATGTTGAACTCGCGCCCCGCCGTCTCAGGCTCACGCTCGATCTCCGAGACGCCTCCGAGCATGTAGAGGGTGATCCGTCGGACCGGCAGGCCGTAGTACTTCGCCACGACGCAGTGGGCCAGTTCGTGCAGCAGGACCGAGGCGTAGAGCAGGACGGCGAAGACCAAACCCACCACGTAGCTGCCGACGACCCCGTACTCGGGCAGGCTCCTGGCGAAGACCGGCTGGGAAGCGTAGGTGATGAAGGCCGCGACGATCAGCCAGGTCGGCGACACGTACACCGGAATGCCGAAGGGGCTACCAATCCGAAATCCCGGGGACTGGTTGGCAGGTGTACTCATGTTGGCCGCCTTATCTCCTCGACCTCGATGCTACGCGCCGCCGAGGTGAGATCAGCCTATGAGTTCACGCGCGCTTCGCGTACCCGTGCCGCACCTCGCGTCGTCTCCGGTCCCACACCCCGCGCTCCCCGGCGCCCGATTCCGGTCACCCCTCTCCCGGCTCCCGCTCACCGGCTCCGTGGTTGTGGGCTCCGTGGTTGTCGGCCGCGTGGCCTACAGTGCGGGCATGACCCTCGCCGAAGAGCGCTCGATCATCGGCGCCCTGTCCCCCTCTCGTGCCGGTGATTTCATGACCTGCCCGCTGCTCTACCGGTTCAGGGTGATCGACCAGCTCCCCGAGCGGCCGTCCCCCGCGGCGGTGCGCGGCACGCTCGTCCACGCGGTGCTCGAGCGGCTGTACGACCTGCCGTCCGAGGCGAGGACCACAGCGGCCGCGCAGGACCTCCTGGAGCCACAGTGGGAGCGCCTGCTCACGGAGGAGCCGGATTACGCCGCGCTGTTCGAGACCGACGAGGAGCGCGACCAGTGGCTCGCGCAGGCCAGGACAATGGTCGAGCGCTACTTCACGCTCGAGGACCCGCGGCTGCTCGAGCCCGCCGAACGTGAGATGTACGTGGAGACCGTGCTCGAGAGCGGCCTGCTGCTGCGGGGCTACATCGACCGCCTGGACGTGGCGCCCACCGGCGAGATCCGCGTGGTCGACTACAAGACGGGCACGGCGCCCCGGCGCGACTTCGAGGCCAAGGCGCTGTTCCAGATGAAGTTCTACGCGCTGGCCCTGTGGCGGCTCAACGGGACCGTGCCGAGGATGCTCCAGCTGATGTACCTCGGCAACGGGGAGATCCTGCGCTACACGCCGGACGAGGCCGACCTGCGCGCCACCGAGCGCAAGGTGCAGGCGCTGTGGGAGGCGATCGAGCGGGCCGTCCGCACCAAGGAGTGGCGGCACCGTCCCTCGCGCCTGTGCGACTGGTGCGACCACCAGGCGCTGTGCCCCGAGTTCGGCGGCACTCCGCCGCCCGTGCCCGACCATCGGCCCAGCACGAGGTCGCGGGCACGCGGCAGGGCGCGGTCCGCCACCGACGAGTTGTGAGCCGGTCCGCCGCGGCGGACGGGAGCGGGGCGGCCCGCCGTCCGGGCCGTGATGCGCGTCTCCTCCGTGCGAAGGAGGCCGATATCCGCCGCGCGCAGGGTTGCTCCGTCCCGGCACGACCTAAATTTGATACGTGCGCACCACCCCCGTGAAGCCGCGGTCCTTGATCCGAGCTCTTCCTCCGATCAGCGACTCGGTCATCGCGGTGGTGCTGACGGCGGCCTCGCTGCTGTTCATCCTGCTGACGAATCCCGCGGGCCTCACGAACTGGCAGGGCACGTCCTTCGCGCCCGTGCGCGACCCCGACTGGTTCAACCTGTTCGCCGCGGCCCTGTCCACGCTCCCGGTGGCGTTCCGGCGACGGTGGCCGTTCGTGCTGCTCGTGCTGACCGGCGTGCCGGAGGCGGTGCTGAACGCGCTCGGTTACAACGCCGGGCTCGGCGGCATCGGCGGGCTCGTCCTGCTCTACACGGTGGCGGCCTACCGGGGCCTCGCGCTGAGTCTCGCGGCGGTCGCCGTCTTCGTCATCACATCCGCCGTCAACGTCGCCATCGGGTCCCAGCCCGTGACGTGGATGGACCAGCTGGTGATCTTCGTGGTGATGACCCTGTGCTGGGTCATCGGGCGGAGTGTGCGGCTGCGCCGTGCCTATCTGGCGGAGCTGACCCAGCGGGCCGACCGGCTGGAGCGGGCCCGGGAGGCCGACACGCGTGCCGCCCGGGCCGAAGAGCGCTCGCGCATCGCGCGCGAGCTGCACGACGTGGTCGCCCACCACGTCAGCGTCATGACCGTCCAGGCCTCCGCCGCGCGCAGGATGCTCGACTCCGACCCCGACGTGGCGCGCGACGCGCTCACCGCGATCGAGGAGATGGGACGCACCGCGATGGCGGAGATGCGCAACATCGTCGGCGTGCTGCGCACCGACGGTCCGGCCGAGCGCGAGCCGCAGCCGGGCATGCACGACCTCCCCACGCTGGTCGAGCAGATGCGGGAGGCGGGCCTGCGCACCCAGCTCTGGGTCGAGGGCGAGCGGCTCGGGCTGCCCCCGGGCCTCGACCTGGCCGCCTACCGTCTCATCCAGGAGGCGCTCACCAACAGCCTCCGCCACGCCGGGCCCACCGCCCGCGCCTGGGTCACCGTACGCCAGGAGGCCGGGGAGCTGACGGTCCACGTCGAGGACGACGGCAGGGGCGCGGCGGCGGAGCTCGCCCAGCCGTCCAACGGGACGGGGCACGGCCTCGTCGGCATCAAGGAGCGGGTGGCCCTCTATGGTGGAGTCCTGAGGATCGGCCCCCGCGACGGTGGCGGATTCGAGGTCCGGGCTCGATTCCCCCTCAAGGACAGACCATGACGAACAGGGTGACCCCCTCCCTCCGGCACCCCGCACCACCGAAGGACGGATCATGACGATCCGCGTCCTGCTGGTGGACGACCAGCCACTGCTGCGCACGGGTTTCCGCTTCATCCTCGAGGCGGAGAAGGACGTCACCGTCGTCGGGGAGGCCGGGGACGGGGCGACGGCCATGGACCAGTCGCGCGCCCTCCTGCCGGACGTCGTCCTCATGGACGTCCGCATGCCCGGCATGGACGGCATCGAGGCGACCCGCCGCATCGTGCGGGAGGCGGCGCCGAGCGTCCATGTGCCGAAGGTGCTCGTGCTGACCACGTTCGACCTCGACGAGTACATCGTGGAGGCGCTGCGGGCCGGCGCGAGCGGCTTCCTGCTCAAGGACGTCCCGCCGGACGAGCTCGTGCAGGCCATCAGGGTCGTCGCGGCGGGCGACGCGATCGTCGCCCCGAGCGTCACGCGCCGCCTGCTCGACCGCTTCGCGACGCGGCTGCCCTCCGCGCACCAGCAGACGACCCCGGCCCGGGTCGATCGGCTGACCGAGCGGGAGCTCGAGGTCCTCCGCCTGATCGCCAAGGGCATGTCCAACGCCGAGATCGCCGCCGAACTGGTGGTCAGCGAGACGACCGTCAAGACCCACGTCGGCAACGTGCTCACGAAGCTCGGCCTGCGCGACCGGGTCCAGGCCGTCGTCCTCGCGTACGAGACGGGCCTGATCACGCCGGGCGCGCTGCCCTGACAGGCCTACTCCTCGGGTAGTAGGGGCCGGTCCGGGTTCTCCTGCCGCGGGGGCAGTCCGAGTAGGTCCCGCAGGCCGATCCCCCGCCGTGCGGGCGCCCATAGCGTCGAAGCATGACGTTCCCCCTGACGACCCCCCTGACCGCCTCCGCGTACGGAGACCACGCCGGCACCGCGCCCACGACCGATGACGAGATCCGGTCCGCCGGTTCGCTGGCCGCGCGGGCCGTCGGCGTGACCAAGGTGTACGGCACCGGCGACGCCCGGGTGAACGCGCTCGACGGAGTGACCCTGGGCATCCCCGGCGGGCGGTTCACCGCGATCATGGGCCCGTCCGGATCGGGCAAGTCGACCCTGATGCACTGCCTCGCCGGCCTGGACGGCGTGACCGGCGGCCAGGTGTTCGTCGGCGACGTCGAGCTGACCCGCCTCGACGACAGGCGGCTGACCCGGCTGCGCCGCGACAGGATCGGATTCGTCTTCCAGTCGTTCAACCTGATCCCGACGTTGACCGCGCTGGAGAACATCACGCTCCCGATGGACATCGCGGGTGTGCGGCCCGACCAGGCCTGGCTCGACGCGGTGATCGACACGGTGGGGTTGCGCCCGCGGCTGCGGCACCGGCCGTCCGAGTTGTCCGGCGGCCAGCAGCAGCGGGTGGCCTGCGCCCGTGCCCTGGCAGGCAAGCCCGAGATCATCTTCGCCGACGAGCCCACGGGCAACCTCGACTCGCGTTCCGGCGCCGAGGTCCTGTCGTTCCTGCGCAACTCGGTGCGGGAGATGGGCCAGACGGTCGTCATGGTGACCCACGACCCCGTGGCGGCGTCCTACGCCGACCTCGTCGTCTTCCTCGCGGACGGCCGCATCGTCGACCAGCTCGCCGGGCCGACCCCTCAGGGCGTGCTCGAACGCATGAAGGGCCTGGATCGATGATCACCCGGCTGACCCTGCGGAACCTCGCCGCGCACCGGCTGCGCCTCGGCCTCACCGCGCTCGCCGTGGTGCTGGGCACGGCGTTCGTCGCCGGAACGCTGATCTTCTCCAGCACGACGGACAAGGCCTTCGACGAGTTGTTCTCGGAGGGCACGCACACGGTGGACGTGACGGTGCAGGGCACGCGGGCGTTCACAGGCGGGGCCGACGACCTCGCCGCGAAGCCGGTTCCCGCCTCCGTCCTCGACCAGGTCCGCCGCGTGGACGGCGTGGCCGAGGCCCGCGGCCAGATCACGGGATTCGCGGCGATCGTCGGCAGGGACGGGAAGGTCGCCGGGGGGAACGGCCCGCCGCAGATGGGGATCGGCTGGCCGTCGTCCCTGTCGGACTACACCCTCGTCAGCGGGCGAGGTCCCACGGCTCCCCATGAGGTCGCCCTCGACTCGGTCACCGCGGAGAAGACCGGATACGCGACCGGCGACCAGGTGAAGGTCGTCACGAAGGGGCCGGCCGAGCCGTACGAGGTGGTCGGGGTCTTCAAGGTCGGCGCGAGCGGGCGGACGGGCGGCGTCACCTACACCGCGTTCGAGCCCGCCACCGCGCAGCGGCTGCTGGCCGAGCCCGGCGCCTTCTCCGGGATCGTGGCCAAGGCCGCGAACGGGGTCTCCCCGGCCGAGCTGGCCGGGCGGGTGAACGCGGTCGTGCCCGCGGGATTCGAGGCGATCACGGCCGAGCAGGCCGCGGACGACGCGGCCGGCGACGTCAAGGAGCTCCTCGGCTTCCTCAGCACGTTCCTGCTGACCTTCGGCGTCATCTCGGTCTTCGTGGGCTCGTTCATCATCTTCAACACGTTCTCGATGCTGGTCGCGCAGCGGACCAGGGATCTGGCGCTGCTGCGCGCCGTCGGAGCGTCCCGCCGGCAGGTGACCCTCTCGGTCATGGGCGAGGCGCTCGGGGTGGGACTGCTCGGCTCGATCGCCGGCCTGCTCGCGGGGGCCGGGCTGGCGGTCGGGCTGCGCGGTCTGTTCTCCGCCATGGGCGCCGACCTTCCGACGACCGCGCTGGTCATCGCGCCGTCGACGGTCGTGTGGACCCTCGCGGTCGGCGTCGCCGTCACCCTGGTCGCGGCCTTCTTCCCGGCCCGCCGCGCTGCCCGGACGCCCCCGGTGGCGGCGTTGCGGGACGGCACGGCGCCCCCGGCCCGGTCGCTGCGCGCCCGCGCCGTGACCGGTGGGCTGTTCGCCGCCGCGGGAGGCGCGCTGCTCGCGACCGGTCTCGCGGGCGACGCCGGCGACCCGCTTGCGCCGGTCGGAGGCGGCGCGCTGCTGGTGTTCCTGGCGGTCGCCATGCTGAGCCCTCTGTTCGCGCGGCCGGTCACCCGGCTGCTGGGTGCGCCCCTCGTCCGGCTGTTCGGCACGACGGCCAGGCTCGGCAGCGGCAACGCCCAGCGCAATCCCCGCAGGACGTCCGCCACGGCGGCGGCGCTCATGATCGGCATGGCTCTGATCGCCACGGTGTCGGTGCTCGCGGCCTCGATGACGGCCTCCATCGACAAGGCGCTCGACGGCTCGCTCGGCGCCGACTTCCAGGTCTCGGCGGGTGGCGGCTTCGGACCGCCCGGATCGTTCGACCCGTCGGTGTCGGCCGCCCTCGCCGCCGTGCCGGGTGTGAAAAACGCGACGCCGATGACGTACGCCCAGGTCAGGCTGGGCGACCAGCAGGTGTTCGCCGCCGTCGGCGACCCCGAGGAGCTGGCCGCGCCGTTCGGCCTCGAGATGAAGTCGGGCACGCTCGCCGCCGATGCCGACGAGATCCTGGTCGACGCCAGGACGGCGGCGGCGAGCGGCTGGACGACGGGGTCGTCCGTGCGGGCCCAGTACGCCGACGGCGCCCATGCGACGATCAGGATCGCGGGCGTCTTCGCGGACAACCCGATGGCCGGGCCGTACCTCCTGGGAGAGGCCACGCACGCGGCCCACTACCCGGACTCCCGGGTCTCCACCGTCCTCGTCGTCAAGGAGCCGGGCGCCGACGCCGCGACCGTCCGCAGGGGCCTGGAGGCCTCCCTGGCGGCCTATCCCAACCTGACGCTGCAGGATCGGTCCGACATCAAGGAGCAGGCCCGCGCGAGCGTCGGGCAGCTCCTCACGATGATCAGCGCCCTGCTGGTGCTCTCGATCCTGATCGCGGTCCTCGGCATCATCAACACGCTGGCGCTCTCGGTCATCGAGCGGACGCGGGAGATCGGGCTGCTCCGGGCGGTCGGAATGGGCAGGCGCCAGCTGCGCAGGATGATCCGCTACGAGTCCGTGCTCATCTCGGTGTTCGGCGCGCTGCTCGGGATCGCCGTCGGCATCGGCTTCGGCTGGGCGGTCCAGCGTGCGCTCGCCGACCAGGGAATCGACGTCCTGTCCGTGCCCGCCGCCCAGCTCGGCGCCTACCTGGCGGCGGCGGCGCTGGTCGGCGTGCTCGCGGCGGCCTGGCCGGCGCGCCGGGCGGCCAGAATGGACGTGCTGCGGGCGATCGCCGCGCAGTGACAGGAACTCCACCGGTACGGCTCCCGCGCTCGGGGGGGACGCGGGAGCCGTACCGGTGGAAACCCTTGGGGGCGCCGTCCGGTCAGGCGGTGGTGGCCGCGGGCTCCGCGGCGGCCGCCGGGGTGTTCTCCGGGAAGTGGCAGGCGACCTGGTGGCCGGTGGCGAGCGTCTCCAGCGGCGGCTCGACCGTCTTGCAGATCTCCTGGGCCTTCCAGCACCGGGTGTGGAACCGGCAGGCGGGCGGCGGGTTGAGCGGGGACGGCACGTCGCCCTGCAGGCGGATGCGCTCCCGCCCGCGTCCCTTGGGGTCGGGGATCGGCACGGCGGACAGCAGCGCGTTCGTGTACGGGTGCATGGGCGACTCGTACAGGCTCTTGCGGTCGGCCAGCTCGACGATCTTGCCGAGGTACATCACGGCGACCCGGTCGCTGATGTGCCGGACCACCGACAGGTCGTGCGCGATCACCACGTAGGTGAGGTCGAGCTCGCCCTGCAGGTCCTCGAGGAGGTTCACCACCTGAGCCTGGATCGACACGTCGAGCGCGGAGACCGGCTCGTCCGCGATGATCAGCTTCGGCTTGAGCGCCAGGGTCCTCGCGATGCCGATGCGCTGCCGCTGACCGCCGGAGAACTCGTGCGGATAACGGTTGTAGTGCTCCGGGTTGAGGCCCACCAGCTCCAGGATCTCCTGGACCGCCTTCTTGGTGCCCTGCTCGGTCTTGATGCCCTGGATCCGGAACGGGGCGCCGACGATGGCGCCGACCGTGTGCCGGGGGTTGAGCGAGCTGTAGGGGTCCTGGAAGATCATCTGCACGTCCCGGCGGAGCGGGCGCATCCGGCCCTGGGACATGTGCGTGATGTCGTTGCCCTCGAAGACGATCTTCCCGCCGGTCGGCTCGATGAGCCGGGTGATCAGCCGCCCGGTCGTCGTCTTGCCGCATCCCGACTCGCCCACCAGGCCGAGCGTCTCGCCCTTGACGACGTCGAAGCTGACGCCGTCGACGGCCTTGACCGCCGCCACCTGGCGCTGGAGGAGCCCCTTGGTCACGGGGAAATGCTTCTCCAGCCCCTGGACGGACAGCAGGGGCTCACTCATGGGTCTCTCCTCGCGTGACGACTCGCGCTCCGCTCCGGCGGGACGCCGCGTTCGTCGTGTCTCGCTCACCGCGCCGGCTCATGACGCCTCCAGGCTCGGCTTGATCTCGGCCTCCCAGATGGAGCGCCGCATGTCACGTGGCATGTGGCAGCGCACCAGGTGACCGCCCTCGGTCTCCGCGAGCTGCGGGACCTCGCTCTTGGCCTTGCCGTCCGTGCGGTCCTCGAAGGTGCAACGCGGATGGAAGGCGCACCCGGCCGGCACGTTGATCAGCGACGGCGGCGAGCCCTTGATCGGCAGGAGCCGTTCGGTCCGATCGCGGTCGAGCCGGGGCATGGAGCCCAGCAGACCCCAGGTGTAGGGGTGCTCGGGCCGTTCGAAAATGTCCTCGGCGGTGCCGTACTCGATGCACTTGCCGCCGTACATGACCAGGATGTCGTCGGAAAGCTCGGCGACCACGCCCAGGTCGTGCGTGATGATGATCAGGGCGGCGTTGAAGTCGCGCTGGAGGTCACGCATCAGGTCGAGGATCTGCGCCTGGACGGTGACGTCGAGGGCCGTTGTCGGCTCATCGGCGATCAGCAGTTCGGGGTCGCAGCTCAGCGCCATCGCGATCATGGCCCGCTGCCGCATGCCGCCGGAGAACTCGTGCGGGTAGCTGTCCACCCGCCGGTCCGGCTGCGGGATGCCCACCCGGCCGAGCAGGTCGATCGCGTGCTTGCGCGCGACCTTCTTGCTGACGTCGTTGTGGATCCGGTACGCCTCGATGATCTGGGCGCCCACCGTGTAGAACGGGTGCATCGCCGACAGCGGATCCTGGAAGATCATCGCCATCTTCTTGCCGCGGAGCGTGCGCACGTGATCGGCGCTGGCGCCGACGAGTTCCTCGCCGTCCAGCCAGATCTCGCCGCCGAGCTTCGCACGCCCGCCCTTGTGCAGGCCGAGGATGCCCAGCGAGGTGACGCTCTTGCCGGAGCCGGACTCCCCCACGATGCCGAGGGTCTTGCCGCGGTCGAGCGAGAAGGACAGCCCGTCGACGGACTTGACCAGGCCGTCGTCGGTCGGGAAGTGGACCTTCAGGTCCTTCAGTTCAAGAAAGCTCACGAGCCCTCCTTCGTCGGCCTCACTCGCGGGCTCCCGTGCTTATTCGTTCGCTCGTTCACACGAGCCTCACCCTCGGGTCGACCACGGCGTACAGGAGGTCGACGACCAGGTTCGCGAAGACCACGAAGAACGCGGCGACGAGCGTCACGCCCATGACCTGGGGAAGGTCCTGGTGGCCGATGGCGTCGATGGCGTACTTGCCCATGCCCGGCAGGGAATAGGTGCTCTCGGTGAGCACCGCGCCGCCGAGCAGCAGTCCCAGGTCGAGACCGAAGATCGTAAGGATGGGGGTGAGCGCGCCGCGCAGGCCGTGCTTGGCGACCACGACCCGTTCCGGCAGGCCCTTGGCCCGCGCGGTCCGGATGTAGTCCTCGCCCATCGTCTCCAGCATGCCCGCCCGGGTGAGCCGGGCATACCCGGCGGCGTACAGGAAGGCGAGCGTGATCCACGGCAACAGCAGGTTGTACGCCCACGTGGCCGGGTTGTCGAGGAAAGGCGTATACGTGTTGCCCGGTGCCGTGATGTGCAGGCCGTAGCTGAACACCACGAGCGACACGATTCCGGTGAAGAAGATGGGTAGCGACACGCCCGCGAGGGCGATGCCCATCGCCGCCCGGTCGAAGAAGCTGCCGCGTCTCAGCGCGGACAGCACGCCGGTGGCGACTCCGGCGATGACCCAGATCAGCGCGGCCCCGATCGCCAGGGAGACCGTGACGGGGAGCCGGTCGAGCAGGTCCGGCCAGACCGGCAGCCGGGTGAGGAAGGAGTACCCGAAGCAGGGCGCCGGGCAGTGCTCCACGCCGGGGCCGTAGTCGTAGTCGGCGCCGGCCACGATGCCCTTCGCGAAGCGCCCGTACTGCACGACGAGCGGATCGTTGAAGCCCAGCTTCTCAGCCGCGACCTTGACCTGCTCCGCCGAGGCGGTGCGCCCGACGTAACGGGCGGCGAGATCCTCCGACGTCGCGCCGGCCAGGCGCGGCACCAGGAAGAAGATGGCGAACGTGATGATGCTCACGATGGAGAGCATCACGACCGACCAGATCAGCCGCCGGATGATGTATGTGACCACTGTCCCCCCGGCTCCGGGGGCCGGCCCTTACGAGCCGGCCCCCTTGCCGCGTTCACGCGTAGCGCGGATCTATCGGATGTGCAGGGTTGTTACTTGACGCCCATGCCGAGGTAGTCGTACATGCCGTACGCGTCGTTGACGAACACGTTCGTCGCGTTCTTGCTGCGCACCAGCAGAGCCTTGGCCCAGACGTTCGGCAGGATGTAGGCGTCATCCATGACCTTCTTGTCGATCTGGGTCCAGATGGCGTTGCGGGCGTTGGCGTCGGTCTGCTCCATCGCCTGGTCGATCAGCTTGTCGACCTCGGGGTCGCGGACGCTGACGTTCGAGGAACCGCCGGTGTCACGGATGACGCGGCTGTCGACGATCTGCTGGAGGAAGCCGAAGCCGTCGGGCCAGTCCGACTGCCAGCCGTTCATGGCCAGGCCGAGCTTGTTGTCCTTGGCGTAGCCCGGCTTGCCGGCGTACAGGGCGAAGTAGTCGGCCTGCGGGAAGGGCTTGAGGGTCAGCTTGATGCCCACGCGGCCCAGCGACTGCTGGAGCGCCTCGGCGGCCGCCTTCTCCTTCGGACGCTCGGCCCGGTAGGAGATGTTGGTCTCGAAGCCGTTCGGCTGGCCACAGGCGGTCAGCGCCTCCTTGGCCTTGGTGACGTCGCCCTTGTTGTCGGCGCCCGGCACCCAGGTGTTGAAGTCCTCGTGGCCGGGGATCGACGGCGGCAGCAGGCTGGTGGCGATCTGACCACCGGCGAACTCGCCGCCCCACGCGGTCTGCAGCGCCGTCTTGTCGGCGGCGTACTCGACGGCCTTGCGGCACTCGAGGTTGTCGAGCGGCGGGACGTTGCCGTTGATCGACGTGTACCAGAGGCGGGTGCCGGTCGGGTTGTCCGTGTTCGCCTTCATCGCCGGGTCCGGCAGGACGCGGCCGAGGGCGGCCGGCTGCACACCGGTGCCCGCGATGTCGACGTCGAGGTCACCGGCGAGGATCCGGTTGTCGATGTCGTCGGCGTTGACGTTGGTGGCGACGTCGTAACCGTCGGGCAGCGCCTTGCGGTTCGGGTCGGTCGCCGGGTCCCACTGGTCGTTGCGGACGAGCGTGAAGCCCTTGCCGATCTCGTTCTTGTCGAACTTGTACGGCCCGGTGGAGATCACGTGCTCCTTGTACTTCGCGCCGGTGTCCTTGGCCTTGGGGACCGGGATGGTGGCGGGAAGCTGGGCGAAGTAGTCGAAGTTGCTCAGCGGCTTGATGAGGTGGAAGACGATCGTCTGGTCGTCCGGCGTCTCGATGGCGCTGTCGGTGTTGGCGTCCGGCGACTTGTAGGCGCCCTTGTAGTCCTTGGGCCAGTTCAGGAAGTCGTTGAAGTAGGTGTACCCGTCAGGGAACACCTCCTTGTCGAACGACCGCTCGACGCCGTACTTCACGTCCTTGGACGTGACGGGGGTGCCGTCCTCGAACTTGATGCCGGCCTTGAGCTTGTAGGTCCAGGTCTTGGCGTCGTCGCTCGGCGTGCCCAGGCCCTCGGCGAGGTCGGGCGTCAGCTCGTTGCCCTCCTTGCCGGGCGCGGACTTGAACATCACCAGCGAGCGGCCGTAGAGCCGGATGAAGTTCCAGGAGTAGCCGTAGTACGTGTCGCCCGGGTCGAGGGAGTCCCAGTCACCCGCGTTCGCGAACTTGAGGATGCCCCCCTTCTTGTCCGACGGGTTGACCACCGCGGTGAGGGCGCCGTTGAACTCGCCCGTCGCTCCGGCCGCCGTCGCCCCACCGGACGCCGACGGCGTGCTGCTCGAACCGCCTCCACAGGCGGCGAGGCCGAGAGCGAGGACCGCGCTCAGCGCGGCCACGCCCAGTCTCGTTGTTTTCTGCATCTACGGATCCCTTGATTGGTAGAGCCGGGGAACTTACCGGAAATCGAGAGAATTCATCGAGCCTTCGGATCGAGGGCATCCCTCAGGCCATCGCCGAACAGGTTGAACGCCAGGACGGTGATGAAGATCGCCATGCCGGGGAAGAACATGAAGTGCGGAACCGTGTAGAACCGGACCGCGTCCGACAACATGCCGCCCCACGTGGGGGTGGGCGGCCTGACACCGACGCCGAGGAACGACAGCGCCGCCTCGAAGAGCACGTTCGTCGGGATCAGCAACGTCGCGTAGATCAGGATCGGCGCGACGAGGTTGGGCAACATCTCGCGGAAGATGATGTACGGCCCGCGGGCGCCCAGGCTCCGGGCCGCGTCCACGAACTCACGCTCACGCAGCGACAACGTCTGCCCGCGAATGATGCGGCCGATGTACGGCCAGTTGAAGAAGCCGATGATGAAGATCAGCAGGGAGACACGCAGAGTGTCGCCGGTCAGGCCGAACGCGCTGTCCGGGACGACGCCCGCGAGCGCGATGGCGAAGACCAGGATCGGGAAGGCCAGGAAGACGTCCATCGCCTTGCTGATGATCGAGTCGACGATTCCGCCGAAATATCCCGCCGTGACGCCGAGCAGCGTGCCGATGACGACGGACAACAACGTCGCGAGGAAGGCGATCAGCAGCGAGATGCGGGCGCCGTAGACGACGCGGCTGAAGATGTCGCGGCCGTTGACGGGCTCGATCCCGAAGAGGTGGTCGGCGCTTATGCCCGTACCGCTCTTGGGCACCAGCGTGGCCGGGTCGATGAGATCGGAGTTGAACTGCGTGGGGTCCTGGCCGAAGATTCCGGCGATCACCGGTGCGAAGATCGCCACCAGGATCAGGAAGATCACCACCATGCCGCCCGCGAGGGCGACCTTGTCGCGCTTGAGGCGCATCCAGGCGATCTGGCCGAGCGAACGGCCCTGGATCGCCTTGGCCTCGGACTGCCCCGCGAGGACGGATTCTGGCGTGGCCTCGAATTCCGATCCGGGCACGTCCAGCGGCGCGGTCATAGACCCTCCTTGCGCGGTCCCATGACCAAGGTGCTGACTTCCTTACTGACCTTGCTACGCGCGGCCATGGGTATGGGGCCCCCTGGATCGCAGACGACAGTGTTCCCGAGACCCGGGTGTGTGGGCCTCTGGAACGCACAATGTATGCGCTGAGCTGCAGTGACCAGGACCTAGAGGGCGCCTGTTGTTCAACTGTGATTCATGCGAAACTCATTCGTGTTGATCTTGGAAGGATTGTCGGGGTCTCGTTTCTGTTGTGTCGCAGATCCGTGACAGAACGTCGATGAGTGTCACAAGTCACCAAATGTGGGATCTTCAGCTGATCCCACGCCGCTTGAGGATGTCCTCGATGTCGGAGAAATCGTCGGCGGGCGCGGGCTTGGCGCCCCCCTCGACGGGCTGCGGCCCGGCCGCCTTGGCCGGCTTGCGGGGCGTGCCCGGCTTCGCGGCCGCCTCCGGGTCGGCGCCGGCCGCGCGCGCCCGGGACAGGGTCCTGCCCCGCATCCCGCCCGAGACGAAGAAGAGCAGGGCCGACACTCCGGTGACGACGACGCCCGCCCAGACCATCGGCGAGAAGACGAGGCCGGTGACGAAGCCCACGACGGCGGAGCCGATGTTCCACACCGTCCTGAGCGCTCCGGTGAGGTAGGCCGCCAGGGGCAGCAGCGACCAGGCGGTGGCGCGCAACCCCGCGGCGAGTCCCCTGCGGCGGAAGGCCAGATAGCTCAGCGCGATCCCCACAGCGGTGACCCCGGCGCTGAGCGGCAGCCAGGCGATCTGGTCGAAGGTCATGGCGGTCCCCTAAGTCACGGCCGGACATCACTGTCCATCCTGGCACGCGGCCCGCCGCTCCGCGCGGGAGTGATCACCCGTCGGCCGCCGGTGGCGATCATGCATGCGTCCGGCGGCCGGGGAGCACGTACGGCTCCCGGGATCAGAGCTCCGGGATCAGCGGCCCGTGAGCGGCCCCTCCGTGATCAGAGGACGTGCGACCGCAGCAGGTCGACGTTCACATCTAGCAGCGAGGGCATGACGAGCCGGCCTTCCGCCGGCGCGATGGGGAGCACGCTCGGCACGGCCACGACCCGGCAGCCGGCCGCCGTCGCCGCGGCCACGCCGTTCGGCGAGTCCTCCAGGACGGCGCACCGCACCGGGTTCACCCCGAGCAGCGCCGCCGCGGTCAGGTAGGGCTCGGGGTCGGGCTTGGTCCGCGAGACGTCGTCCGCCGTCACGATCACCTCGAAGTGCTCGCGGCCGACGCCCTTCAGGACGGCGTCGGCGATCACCCGCAGGGAGGAGGTGACCAGCCCGATGCGGATCCCGTGGTCGCCCAGGCTGCGCAGGAGTTCGCCCGCGCCCGGCATCAGGACGACCCCCGTGGACAGGCGCCTCTCCATGCCCTCGATCAGCCACTCGCCGACGATCGCCGGATCGACGTCGGTCCGGGTCAGGGCCAGCATGTAGGCGACGGTCCGCTCCCAGGACCCCCCGACCAACTGCTCCTGGTGCTCCGGCCCCCAGGTTCCCCCGAGGCGGCCGACGACCTCCTCCTCGACCTCGAACCAGACCCGCTCGGTGTCGACGAGCAGACCGTCCATGTCGAACAGCACAGCGTCCACGAGACCCCTTCCCCCGGCTGAGCGCCTTCGTCGAGCAAGAGGGGGGACCCAACATGGTAGAGGTCCCCCCGGAGCCTTCCTCACCCCGGGGAGCCGAGAGGAGTACGGCCCGGGCCGGGGAGGCGTCAACACCGCCGCCCCGGCCCGCATTCCGCGAAAGCCCGGAGGCTAGACGTTGAAGTACTTCGCCTCGGGATGATGGGTGATCAGCGCCGACGTGGCCTGCTCGGGGTGGAGCTGGAACTCCTCCGACAGGGTGACGCCGATGCGCGAAGGATCGAGCAGCTCCATGAGCTGAACCTGGTCCTCCAGGTTCGGGCAGGCCGGGTACCCGAAGGAGTAGCGGCAACCCGCGATGTTGACCTTGAGCATGTCGGCGAGCGACTCGTCGCCGCCGATGCCAAGCTCGGTCCGCACCCGTGCGTGCCAGTACTCCGCGAGGGCCTCGGTGAGCTGCACCGACAGACCATGGAGCTCCAGGTAGTCGCGGTAGGCGTCCTTCGCGAACAGCTCCGCGGCCGCCTCGCTGATCCGGCTGCCCATGGTGGCCACCTGGAAGGCGATGACGTCGACCTCTCCGGAGTCGCGCGACCGGAAGAAGTCGGACAGGCACAGGTGCCGGTCGCGCCGCTGGCGCGGGAAGGTGAACCGGGTCCGCTCGTTCCCCGCCTCGTCGAGGATGATCAGGTTGTCGCCCTCGCTCACGCACGGGAAGTACCCGTACACGACGGCGGCCTCGAGGAGGTTCTCCGTCTGCAGCCGGTCGAGCCACATGCGCAGCCGCGGCCGGCCCTCGGTCTCCACGAGTTGCTCGTAAGAGGCCCCGTCGTCGCCGCGTGCTCCCTTGAGGCCCCACTGGCCCATGAACGTGGCCCGCTCGTCCAGGAAGGCCGCGTATTCGGCGAGCGGGATGCCCTTGACCACCCGGTCGCCGAAGAACGGCGGCTTCGGCACGGGGTTGTCGGCCGCGACGTCGGAGCGGGCCGGCAGGTCCTCGACGGCGGTCCGGGTCAGGACCGCGCCGGTCTTCACCCGGCGCTCCCGCAGCGCGGGCAGCTCCGCCCCCTCCACGCCGCGCTTGACCGCCATGAAGGCGTCCATCAGCCGCAGCCCCTCGAACGCGTCCCTGGCGTACCTGACCTCGCCCTGGTAGAGATCGGCGAGGTCCTGCTCGACGTACGCCCTGGTCAGGGCGGCTCCACCCAGAAGGACCGGATACTTGTCCGAGATGCCCCGGGAGTTCATCTCCTCGAGGTTCTCCTTCATGATGACCGTCGATTTCACGAGAAGTCCGGACATGCCGATCACGTCGGCCTTCTCGTCGTCGGCGGCCTCGAGGATGGCCGACACCGGCTGCTTGATGCCGAGGTTCACGACCTCGTAGCCGTTGTTGGACAGGATGATGTCCACCAGGTTCTTGCCGATGTCGTGCACGTCGCCCTTGACCGTGGCGAGCACGATCCGGCCCTTGCTCACCCCGTCGACCCGGTCCATGTGCGGCTCGAGCTGCGCCACCGCGGTCTTCATGACCTCGGCCGACTGCAGCACGAACGGCAGCTGCATCTGACCGGAGCCGAACAGCTCGCCGACGGTCTTCATGCCGTCGAGCAGCACGTCGTTGATGATCTCAAGGGCGGGCCGCTGGGTGAGCGCCTCGTCGAGGTCGCCCTCCAGGCCCTTCTTCTCCCCGTCGATGATGCGCCGCTTGAGCCGCTCCCACAGGGGGAGCCCGAGGAGCTCGGCGGCCTTGTCGGCCTTGAGCGCGGCGGCGTCCATGCCCTCGAACAGCTCCATGAAGCGCTGCAGCGGGTCGTAGCCCTCGCGGCGCCTGTCGTAGACGAGGTCGAGCGCCACCTGGCGCTGCTCGTCGGGGATCCGCACCATCGGGAGGATCTTGGAGGCGTGCACGATGGCCGAGTCGAGGCCGGCGTTGACGCACTCGTTGAGGAAGACCGAGTTGAGCACGATCCGCGCGGCCGGGTTGAGGCCGAAGGAGACGTTCGACAGGCCGAGCGTCGTCTGCACCGTGGGGTAACGCCGCTTGAGCTCGCGGATCGCCTCGATGGTCTCGATGCCGTCGCGGCGGGTCTCCTCCTGGCCGGTGGCGATGGGGAAGGTCAGGCAGTCGACGATGATGTCGGGGACCTGCATCCCCCAGTTCGTTACCAGGTCCTCGATGATCCGGGTGGCGACGCGGACCTTCCACTCGGCGGTGCGTGCCTGGCCCTCCTCGTCGATGGTCAGCGCGACCACGGCGGCGCCGTGCTCCTTGACCAGGCGCATCACCTTGGTGAAGCGGGAGTCGGGCCCGTCGCCGTCCTCGTAGTTGACCGAGTTGACGACAGCGCGGCCGCCGAGCATCTCCAGGCCGGCCTCGATGACCGCGGGCTCGGTCGAGTCGATAACGATCGGCAGGGTCGAGGCGGTGGCGAAGCGGAACGCCAGCTCCTTCATGTCCGCCACGCCGTCGCGGCCGACGTAGTCGACGCACAGGTCGAGCATGTGGGCGCCGTCGCGGGCCTGCGCCCTGGCGATGTCGACGCACTCCTCGTAGTTCCCGGCGAGCATGGCCTCGCGGAACGCCTTGGAGCCGTTGGCGTTGGTCCGCTCCCCGATCGCGAGGTAGGAGGTGTCCTGGCGGAAGGGGACGTGCTGGTACAGCGAGGCCGCCCCCGCCTCCGGGCGGGGGCGCCGGGCGGCGCGTTCCTTGCCTGCGTTGCGCTCGACGACCTTGCGCAGGTGCTCGGGCGTCGTGCCGCAGCATCCGCCGATCAGGGCGAGGCCGTAGTCGCGGGTGAAGCCCTCGTGGGCGTCGGCGAGCTCGTCGGGGGTGAGGGGGTAGTGGGCCCCCTCGGAGGTGAGCTGGGGAAGGCCGGCGTTCGGCATGCACGACAGCGGCAGGCGGGCGTGCTTGGCGAGGTAGCGCAGGTGCTCGCTCATCTCGGCCGGCCCGGTGGCGCAGTTGAGGCCGATCAGGTCGACGCCCAGCGGTTCGATGACCGTCAGCGCCGCGCCGATCTCCGAGCCCAGCAGCATCGCGCCGTTGGTCTCGATGGTGACCTGCGTGATGATCGGCACGTCGCGGCCCGCTTCGGCGATCGCCCGCTTCGCGCCGACGACGGCCGCCTTGACCTGGAGCAGGTCCTGGCACGTCTCGATGATCAGGGCGTCCGCCCCGCCCGCGATCAGGCCGGCGGCGTTCTCCCGGTAGGCGTCGCGCAACGTCATGTACGGCAGGTGGCCCAGGGTGGGGAGCTTGGTGCCCGGCCCCATGGAGCCGAGGACGAACCGGGGGTGTTCGGCCGTCGACCACGTGTCGGCCTGCTCCCTGGCCAGCCTCGCGCCCGCCTCGGAGAGCTCGAAGATCCGGTCGGCGATGCCGTACTCGCCGAGAGCCGCCTGGTTGGCGTTGAACGTGTTGGTCTCGACGCAGTCGACGCCCACCGCGAGATACGCGTCGTGAACGGCTCTGACGATGTCGGGACGGCTCACGTTGAGCACGTCGTTGCAGCCCTCGTGGCCCTGGAAGTCGTCCAGGGTGGGGTCGTAGGACTGCAGCATCGTCCCCATGGCCCCGTCGGCGACCAAGACTCGCTCGGTCAGCGCTTCGCGGAAGGAGGGTCTGCTGGTCATGCGTCAAAGCCTATCGGCTGGGTGTCATGACAAATTCCACATGATCTCCCTTGGCGGCGTCGTGTCCCCTGTGTTTCCGGGCACAACGAAGGCCCGGTGATGTTCGTGGGTGACGCCCGGGTACCCTCACCGAATAGTCTTGGGTTGAACGATAAATCAGTGGCCCAGTTAGGGAGGCGGCGCGTGATCGAGTTCGAAGGGCTCCCTGAGCTCGTCGACCCGGTGCTCATCGCCGCGTTCGAGGGGTGGAACGACGCAGGTGAGGCCTCAAGCGGCGTCATCGCCCACCTCGAGACGATGTGGAAGGCGATCCCGCTCGTCGAGCTGGACCCGGAGGATTATTACGACTTCCAGGTGACCCGGCCGATCGTGGAGCTCGGTGAGGGTCTCACCCGGTCCATCATCTGGCCGACCACCCGTCTGCTGCTCGCCCGCCCGCCGGGCGCCAAGCGCGACGTGGTGCTCCTGCGCGGCATCGAGCCCAACATGCGCTGGCGCTCGTTCTGCGCCGAGATCGTCGGGCTCTGCCACGACCTGGGCGTCGACCTGGCGATCCTGCTCGGCGCGCTGCTCAACGACTCCCCGCACACCCGCCCGGTCCCGGTGGTCGGGTCCGTGAGCGATCCCGGGCTCGCCCGGGCGCTCAACCTGGAGCTGACCAAGTACGAGGGGCCCACCGGCATCGTGGGCGTGCTCCAGCACTCGCTCGGCTCCGCCGGGCTGCAGGCCATGTCGCTGTGGGCGTCGATCCCCCACTACGTGGCCCAGCCGCCCAACCCGAAGGCCACGCTGGCGCTGCTGCGCCGGATCGAGGACATGCTCGACATCCCCATGCCGTACGGCGAGCTGGCCGAGGAGGCCCGCGCCTGGGAGCACGGGGTCGACGAGCTGGCATCCCAGGACTCCGAGGTCGCGGAGTACGTCAAGGAGCTCGAGGAGCGCAAGGACGCGGCCGAACTGCCCGAGGCGAGCGGCGACGCCATCGCGGCCGAGTTCGAGCGGTACCTGCGCCGCCGGGACCGCGGCACCGACGGCTGACCGGCCCGCCGCGGCCGCCTGGCCACCCGGCCGTCACGCGTCAGATGCGCCTGTGACGCCGGGGCCGCCCGGCGGCGGGAAGTCCGCGGTCAGGGACAGGCTCGGTAGGCGCCGGGCCCGGACCGGCCGGACCGGCGACACCGGGTGTCCGGCGACGACGGCCCGGTCGAACCTCCGCCACACCAGTGCCGCCACGTCGTCGTCGACGCCGATGGGGGCGCCGACCGCGTCGGCCCCCGAAGCGATCAGGCGTTCGTGGAAGTGCCCCGGAGCCAGCAGGTAGGACGCGATCACGGTCCGCGGGGCGGGCCCGGATCTGATCCGTTCCAGTGCCTGGTCCACCGTCGGGGTCCCGGCCGAGGCGAAGGCCGCCGTCACCGGGCGCGAAAGCCGTACGGAGAGCAGCCGGGCGGCGGCCCTGACGTCCTCGAGCGCGGCCGGGTCCGACGAGCCGGCCGCCCCGAGGACGACGGCGTCGCACGACCGCAGGCCCGCGGCCACGAGCCGCCGGGCGAGGACCGCGGTCAGCAGCGGGTGCGGCCCGAGCTGCCCGGTGACCCGCGCGTCCGGCCGGGTCCGCGCGATCACGGACGGCAGGTCGATGTGCACGTGGTATCCCCCGGCGAGCAGCAGCGGGACGACCACCACGGGCCCGGGCACGGCGGCCAGCACGTCGATGAGGGCGGGCGAGCTGAGCTCAAGGAAGCCGAGCTCCACCCGCCGGCCGGGGCGGGCCCGGCGCACCAGCTCCGCGAGGGAGCGCATGACGGACCCCCACTCCTCGCCGCGGGCCCCGTGCGCAGCGAGGACGAGGGTGGCCGTCATCGTTCGTCCCGGCCGACGGCCAGGCGGTAGCCCCGCTTGACCACCGTCTCCACGATGCCGGAGGGGCCGAGCGCCCGGCGCAGGCGGGTGATCGCCATCTCCACCGCGTGCTCGGCCGAGTCGCGCGACGGGCCGCCTGGCAGGACCATGCGCAGTTCCGCGCGGGCGACCACGTGGCCCGGCCGCTCGGCGAGCCGCTTGAGGACCGACATGGGCGCCGGAGGCAGCGGTTTGAGCTCGCCGTCGACGACCACCGCGTGCCCGCGGATCTCCAGGTCGTGGCCGCCCGCGACGATCCGCGTGACGCCGTTCACGGGCAGGTGACGGGCCAGGGTGCGGGCGAGCGCGCCGAGCCTGGGCCGGTCGGGCCGGACGACCCGCACGCCCCTGGCCTCCAGCGGGGCGGAGGTGACCGAGCCCACGCAGGCGGCGACCACATGCGAGTTGAAGGCCGCGATCAGCGGCTCCTCCAGGCCGTCGGCACGGGCGGCGTTCAGCATGGCGATCACCGCGGGGGCGCTGGTGAACGCCACCGCGTCCACCGAGCCCGTGACGGCCTGGCTCACCAGGCGGCGCAGCGGCGAGGTGTCACGGTAGGGCAGCCATCGGTAGACGGGCACCTCGATGACCTCGGCGCCGGCCTCCCGCAACGCGGCGACGAACCCGGTCAGCGGCTCTCCGTGCAACTGCACGGCGATGCGGCGGCCGCGGAGGTCCTGGGCCAGGAGGTAGTCCTTCACCTCCTCGCAGGACTCCGTGGCGGGCGTCCAGAAGTCGGTCAGCCCGGCCGCCCGGACCGCCCCGAGCGCCTTGGGCCCCCGGGGAAGCAGCCGGGCCGCCTCGAAATGGAGGGCGATGTCGGCGGACAGCCCCCATCCTTCGGTCGCGGCCATCCATCCGCGCAGGCCGACGCCCGTGGTGATCACCACGTAGTCGACCGGAGCCTCCAGGCAGGCGCGGGTGGCCGCGAGCAGGCCGGTGTCCTCGGCCAGGGGCACCAGGCGGATGGCGGGCGCCTGGATCACACGAGCGCCGCGGCGCTCCAGCAGCGCGGAGAACTCCTCGCGACGCCGCGTCGCGGTCACCCCGATGGTGAACCCGGCCAGCGCGTCGGGCGCCGTCTCAGGCGCGACAAGGGGATCGTCCAGAAGCGCGGTCATGCCACGCTCACCTCCACGGTTTCGTCGTTGACGCGAATCGGATAAGTCGGGACGACGACCGCGGGGTCGTCGACGCAGGCACCCGTGACGAGGGAGAAGACCTGCTTGTGCATGGGGGATGCCACGCAGGGTTCGCCGTTCCTGGTTCCGACGATGCCCCGGGACATCACGTGGGCCCCGCTGTACGGGTCGCGGTTCCCGAGCGCGTACAGCCCTCCGTCGAACGTCAGGAAGACCGCCACCTGGTGCCGGCCGACCAGGGCCGCCACGCCGCGTTCGGCGGTGAGGTCGGCGTGGCGGCAGACCCGCGTCCAGGTGCCGTTCTCGGCGGTCGCGTGGGTCTCGGCGGGCGTGGTCATACGCGTACTCCCTCCAGGACGACAGGCACCGGCCTGATCTGGTCGCGCTCGGTCTCGAACACGATCGAGGGGTCGGGGGTGCCGGGGGCGTTCACGAAACTGACGAAGCGACGGAGCTTGTCGGGGTCCTCGATTGCGGCGCGCCACTCGTCGACGTAGGACGCGACGTGCCGTTCCATCTGGGCCTCGAGGTCCGCGCAGATGCCGAGCGAGTCGTCGAGGACGACCGCCCTCAGGTGGTCGAGTCCGCCTTCGAGGCCCTCGATCCACGCCGAGGTCCGCTGGAGCCGATCGGCCGTCCGGACGTAGAACATCAGGAACCTGTCGATGACCCTGACCAGCTCGTCGGCGGGCAGGTCCGCGACGAGCAGGTCCGCGTGCCGGGGCGTGAACCCGCCGTTGCCGCCCACGTAGAGGTTCCAGCCCCGCTCCGTCGCGATGATCCCGAAGTCCTTCGACCGCGCCTCCGCGCACTCGCGGGCGCAGCCGGAGACGGCGGCCTTGAGCTTGTGCGGGGAGCGCAGGCCCCGGTAGCGCAGCTCCAGGGCCACCGCGAGGCCCGCCGAGTCCTGCACGCCGTATCTGCACCAGGTGGAGCCGACGCAGGACTTCACGGTGCGCAGCGCCTTCCCGTACGCGTGGCCGGACTCGAACCCGGCCGCGACGAGCCGCGCCCAGACGGCCGGCAGCTGTTCGACCCGGGCGCCGAGCAGATCGATGCGCTGGCCTCCGGTTATCTTCGTGTACAGCCCGAAGTCGCGGGCCACCTCGCCGATGACGATGAGCTTGTCCGGCGTGATCTCCCCGCCGGGGACGCGCGGGACGACGGAGTAGGTGCCGTTCTTCTGGATGTTGGCCAGGAAGTGGTCGTTGGTGTCCTGCAGGGCCGCCTGCTCGCCGTCGAGGATGTGGCCGTTGCCGAGCGACGCCAGGATCGAGGCCACGACGGGCTTGCAGACGTCGCACCCGCGTCCCGTGCCGTGCTCGGCGACGAGCCGGGAGAACGTGGTGATCCCGCGTACGAGCACGATCTCGAACAGCTCCGCCCGGCTGAGAGCGAAGTGCTCGCACAGTCCCCTCCCGACGTCCACTCCGGACTCGGCCAGGATGCGCCTGAGCATCGGCACGCAGCTGCCGCAGGTGGTTCCGGCGCGCGTGCAATCCTTGACCCCCTGCACGTCGGTCAGCCCGGCCTCCGCGACCGCGGTCCGGACACGGCCCTTGCTGACGTTGTTGCACGAGCAGACCTGCGCATCGTCCGGCACCTCGATCGTCGCGCCGGCGCCGGGGAAGAGCAGGTCGCTCGGGGATCCGGGCAGCGCCTTCCCGACGAACGGCAGCAGCGTGTCATACGGCGTGGCGTCGCCCACGCAGATGCCGCCGAGCAGCGTCATGGCGTCGTCGCTGACGAACAGCTTCTTGTAGACGCCCGCGACGGGGTCGAGGTATGTCACGTCGAGCGCCCCCGACATCGCCCCGAACTGGGCCACCTCGACGCCGAGCAGCTTGAGCCTGGTGGACACGTCCGCGCCCTCGAAGGACGCCGTCCCGCCCATGATCCGGTCGGCGGCGACCTCGGCCTGGGTGAAGCACGGCCCGGCGAGGCCGTACACGATCCCGCCCGCGAGCGCGCACTCGCCGACCGCGTAGACGTGCTCGTCGGAGGTCCGCATCCCCGCGTCGACCACGATGCCGCCCCGCTCGCCGACGTCCAGGCCGCAGTGCCTGGCGAGCTCGTCGCGGGGCCGGATCCCCGCGGAGAACACCACGACCCCGGCCTCGATCGCCCCGCCCTGCGACGTCACCAGCCGCGCGGCCCTGCCGTCCGGGCCCGGCTCGATCGCCCGCACGCCGGTGCCCGTGTGGACGGTCAGGCCGAGCGCCTCGACGTGACCGCGGAGCACGGCGCCGCCGCCCTCGTCCACCTGCCGGGGCATCAGCCGGTCGCCCATCTCGACGATGTGGGTGCCCAGCCCGAGCCCGCGCAGGGCGTCCGCGGCTTCCAGGCCCAGCAGCCCTCCCCCCACGACCACTCCGGAGCCTGCCCGCCCGGCCGCCTCCCTGATCGCGTCCAGGTCGTCGATGGTCCGGTACACGAAGCATCCCGGCAGGTCTCGCCCCGGCACGGGCGGCACGAAGGGCGCCGATCCGGTGGCGAGCACCAGGACGTCGTACGGCTCGGCCTGTCCCGCGTCCGTGACGACGGTTCGGTTGACCCGGTCGATGCCGGCGACCCTGCGGCCGAGCCGGAGCGTGACGCCGTCGGGGACGGGACAGGTCAGGTCCTCGGCGCTCCTGCCCTGCAGGTACGAGGTGAGCGCGACCCGGTCGTACGCCGGCCGCGGCTCCTCCCCGAATACGGTGATCCGCCCGGGGAATCCGCGCCGGGCAAGGTTCTCGATCAGCCGGTGCGCCGCGGGCCCGAACCCCACGACGACGACCCGGGTCCCGGTCTCGGGTCGGGAGGTCATGCGCTCACCCCTTCCTGCTCCGACAACCACCCGACGATTCCCTCCACCGCGTCGCGGCAGCCTCCGCATCCGGTGGTGGCCGCCGTCGCGGCCGTCACGGCCGGCAGATCACGGGCGCCGGCCTCCCAACAGGCCCGGATCTGGCCCTTCGTCACGTTGTTGCAGTGGCAGACCTGTGCCGAGTCGGGCATCCGCACCGGGCTCTGCGCCACCGCGACGTCGGCCAGGACGCCGGGGAACAGCAGCCCGGCCCGATCGGCGGGAAGCGGTCCCCCTCTGTCGAACAGCCGTGTCAGCGTGCCGACGGCCGGCGTCTCGCCCAGCAGGATCGCCCCGACCAGCCGGCCGTCCCGGATGACGAGTTTCCGATAGGTGCCGTTGCGGCGGTGACTGAAGCTGACGATCTCCGCCTGCTCGTCGGTCAGGTGGGTCTCGCCCATCGCCGCCAGCTCGACACTCCTGGCCTTGAGCCGCGTCACCATGCGGGACCCGCGGTAACGCGCGGCCCGATCCGCCCCGGTGACGACGTCGGCGGCGACGGCCGCCTGCTCCCACGCGGGCGAGACGAGTCCGTAGACCATGCCCGCGTGCTGGGCGCACTCCCCGATCGCGAAGATCGCGGGATCGTCCGTGCGCAGTTCGTCGTCCACGACGACGCCTCGGTCCACCTCCAGGCCCGCGTCGCGGGCGAGGCCGACCACCGGCCGGACGCCACACGCGAGGACGACCAGGTCGGCGTCCATCGACTCGCCTGTGGACAGGTCCACCCGCCGTTCGTGGACGGCGCTCACCGTCACTCCGGTGCGCACCCGGACACCGAGCGCCCCGAGAGTCTGCCGCAGGACCAGGCCCGCCTCCACGTCGAGCTGCCGCTCCATCAGGTGATCGCCCAGGTGCAGCAGCGTCACCGGGACGCCCCGCCCGGCGAGGCCGCGGGCCGCCTCGATGCCGAGCAGCCCGCCGCCGACGACCGCCACGCCGCGCGCGGACGTCGCCGCCTTCCTGATCCGGTCGCAGTCGTCCAGGGTCCGGAACGGCAGCGCCCGCCCGGCCCCGGGGATCGACGGCACGACCGGTTCGCTGCCGGTCGCCAGGACCAGCACGTCGTACGGCTCCCGCGTCCCGTCGGACGCGAGGACCGTCTTCCGATCCCGGTCGATCGCGGTCACCCGGACGCCAAGGCGCGCGGTCACGTCGTGCTCGCCGTACCAGGCGGGGTCCACCAGGCGGGCCTGGTCGGGGGTGGACGTGCCGGCCAGCACGTTGGACAGCAGCACCCGGTTGTACGGCTGCCGCGCCTCCGCGCCGAAAACCGTGATCCGGACGTCCCGGCTCCGCGAACGCACCTCGCCGACGAGGCGTGCGCCCGCCATCCCGTTGCCCACCACCACGAGCCTCACGCGACACGCTCCACCGCGACCGCGCAGACCTTGAACTCCGGCATCCCGGACACCGGATCGAGCGCGGCGTTGGTCAGCCTGTTGACGCCGTCCCAATGGAACGGCATGAACACGGTGTCCGGCAGGACCACCGGGCTCACCTTGGCCATGGCCTCGACGACGCCGCGCCTGCTCCGGACCCGTACCCTGCCGCCGGGCTCGACACCGAGCCGTCCGGCCAAATCGGGGTGCAGCTCGACGAAGACCTCCGGGGACGCCTCGTTGAGCGCGGCGATGCGGCGGGTCTGGGCCCCGGACTGGTAGTGCGCCAGCACCCGGCCGGTCGTGAGATAGATCGGGAAGTCGGTGTCGACGTCCTCGGCCGGCGGCCGGTGATCCACCGGCACCAGCCTGGCCAGGCCGTCCGGGGTGGCGAAGTGCTCGAGGAAGGGGCGCGGGGTTCCCGGGTGGGCGATCTCGCCGGGCGCCTCGGCGGGGCACGGCCAGAAGACGCCCGTCTCCGCGGCTATCCGCTCGTAGGTGACGCCCGAGTAGTCGGCGATCCCTCCCTGTGAGGCCCGGCGGAGCTCACCGAAGACCGTTCCCGGGTCGGCTGGGAAGCCCTTGTGATGCCCCAGCCGTCCGGCGAGGCCGGACAGGATCGACAGGTCGCTGCGCACACCCGCGGGCGGATCGGCCGCCCTGCGGCGCAACAGCACCCGTCCCTCCAGGTTCGTGATCGTGCCGGACTCCTCGGCCCACTGGGTGGTCGGGAGGACCACGTCAGCGAGCGCGGCGGTCTCGGACGTCACGATGTCGGAGACCACGAGCAGGTCGAGCGCGCCGAGCCCGCGGGCCACCCGCCCGGCGTCCGGGGCGGACACCGCGGGATTGGAGCCGAACACGAGCAGCGCCCGCGGGCCGCCGGGGGTGCCGAGCGCGTCGAGCATCTCGAACGCGGACCTGCCCGGCCCCGGCAGGTCCGCGGGATCGACCCCCCAGACGGACGCGACGTGGGCCCGCGCGGCCGGATCGTCGATCTTGCGGTAGCCGGGAAGCTGGTCGGCCTTCTGCCCGTGTTCACGGCCGCCCTGGCCGTTGCCCTGGCCCGTGACGCATCCGTACCCGGAGCCCTCCCTGCCCGGCAGGCCGAGCACGAGGGCCAGGTTGACGAACGACGTGACGGTGTCGGTGCCCTTGGCGTGCTGCTCCGCGCCGCGCCCGGTCAGGATCATCGCGCGCTCCGCGTCGCCCAGGATCCGTACGGCTTCGCGCATGGCGGCGGCCGGCACGCCGGTCACGCGCTCGGCCCGCTCGGGCCACCACGCGGCGACCGAGGTGCGGACCCGCTCGAACCCGGTGGTGCGTCCCGCCAGGTAGTCCAGGTCGGCGTGGCCGTCGGCGATCGCGACGTGGAGCAGGCCGAGGGCCAGCGCGAGGTCCGTCCCCGGTGCGGGCCGCAGGTGGAGATCGGCGACCCTGGCCGTCCGAGTGGTCCGCGGGTCGATGACCACCAGCCGGCCACCGCCGTCCCGCATCCTCGTCAGATGCCTGACGAACGGCGGCATGGTCTCGGCGACGTTGACCCCGGCGAGCAGAACCGCGCCGGCCCGGCCGATGTCGGTGATCGGGAAGGGCAGCCCTCTGTCCATGCCGAAGGCCCGGTTGGCCGCGGCGGCCGCCGACGACATGCAGAACCGGCCGTTGTAGTCGATCTGGCTCGTCCGCAGGACCACTCGGGCGAACTTGCCGAGCAGGTAGGCCTTCTCGTTCGTCAGCCCGCCGCCACCGAACACGGCGACCGCGTCGGGCCCGTACCGCGCCTGGACGTCCCGGACACGCCGGGCCACGAAGTCCAGCGCCTCGTCCCAGCCGACCCGCCTGCCGTGAAGCAGCGGCGAGGTCAGGCGCTCGGGCGAATCCAGCAGTGCGGCGGCGGTCCAGCCCTTCTGGCAGAGGTTCCCCGCGTTTGCGGGGATGTCCTCGCGGGCCTCGATGCCGATTCCCCCGCCTCCTCCGCGTCCGTCCACGACCTGCATGCCGCACTGCAGCGCGCAGTACGGGCAGTGGGTCGCCGTTCTCACCGGATCCCGGGGCATCACAGGCCCCGGAGGGGATAGTGAGATCGGCATGGGTCCGATGGTGCTTTCAGGCGGTTTCACAGCTGGGTCCCTTCTGTTACTGCTGTGCTACAAGCCGCTAACCGCGCTCACTGTGCGGCCGGCCGGATGTGAGCGCGCCGGGCGTGCCGCGGCGAGGCCCGGGGGGCGGACGGGGCTCAGGGGCGCGCGGCGGCGAGACTGGGAGCGAGCCGCAGCCCCACGGTCCGCAGATAGCAGAACCACGTCAGCGCGAGACATCCCACGTAGAAGGCGGCGAAGGCCATGAGTGCCGCTCCGGCGCCCCCCGTGGACGCGATCGACGCGCCGAACCCCCGGTTGATGAAGAACCCGCCGAAGGCCCCCACCGCCGAGATGATCCCGATCGCCGCCGAGGCGTCCCTGCGCCCGATCACCAGGGCCTTCCGGCGTGCGGCCTCGTCGCCTGGCGCGACCCCCTCCAGTGCCTTCGCCCGGAAGATCGCCGGAATCATGCGGTAGGTCGAGCCGTTGCCGACGCCTGACGCGGCGATCAGCAGCAGGTAGGCGCCGAAGAACAGGTGGGGACTGCGCGCCTCGAGCCCGCTCCGGACCAGCAACAGCGCGCCGGCCATCGCGGCGAAGTTCACGAACGTCACCCGTGCGCCACCGAGCCTGTCGGACAGCCTGCCGCCGAGGGGACGCACGAGCGAGCCGAGGAGCGAGCCCGCGAACGCGTACGTGACGAGCGACGCCTCACCGGGGAACTGCGACTTGAGGAGCAGCGGGAAGGCCGTCGAATAGCCGATGAACGAGCCGAACGTGCCGATGTAGAGGATCGACATGATCCATGTCTGCCCTCGGCCGATGACCTTGAGTTGCTCCCTCGGAGCGGTCTTCGCGACGGTCAGGTTGTCCATGAACGCGAAGGCCCCGACCGCCGCCGCGAGGATGAACGGGACCCAGAACAGACCCGCGGCGGCCAGCCCGAAGGCGCCGATCACGATCGGCATGAGCAACTGCACCGAGCTGACCCCGATGTTGCCGCCCGCGGCGTTGAGGCCGAGCGCCCACCCCTGTCTCGACTGGGGATAGAAGTGGCTGATGTTCGCCATGCTTGAGGCGAAGTTCCCCCCGCCGAGGCCCGCGGTCGCCGCGATCGCGAGGAACGCCCAGTACGGCGTGCCCGGGTCGCCCACCGCCACCGCCAGGAGGACGGCGGGGACCAGGAGCAGCAGCGCGCTGACGACCGTCCAGTTCCTGCCACCGAACACGGCTGGGGCGAAGGTGTAGGGCACGCGCAGGGCCGACCCCACGAGATTGGGCAGCGCGACGATCCAGAACAGCTGGTCGGTGGAGAACCGGTACGCCCCCAGTTCGACCGCGACGATGCTCCAGACGGTCCAAAGGGTGAAGCCGAGGTGCTCCGCCAGGATCGACAGGACGAGGTTGCGCCGGGCGACCCGGGCGCCCGTGCCCACCCAGAATCCGGGATCGTCAGGACGCCACTCGCTGATCCAGCGCCCCTTCGCCGGGGCGGTCCCCGCTGCCTCGGTCACGCTCATGATTCCTCCTGCGTCGGATCGGGAGGATCACGAAGCTAGGAGAGGCGCGTTTCGCACATTGACTCTCTGTGACCGTGCGAGCGTTACATGTGTCGCACTCGCGTAACGCGCGAAATATACCTATCACCCATGCAATACGGATTTAACAAAGGTTGGTACAACGCCAAACTGGGGACTTTCGTTGTGGTGTCGTCTTCGCCGCGGGGAGCGTGCATGACTGTCCGTCAGATCCGGATGTTCGCAGATCCAGTGCTACGGAGCGTAGCCGAACCCGTCACCGTGTTCGACCGGTCCCTCAGGGACCTCGTCCGGTCACTCACCGCCACCATGCGAGCCGGTCCGGGACGCGCCGGGCTCGCCGCCCCCCAGATCGGAGTCCCGCTCCGGGTGCTCGCGTTCGATCTGGACGGCAAGGCGGGCCACATCGTCAATCCGCGTCTTGAAATGTCCCATCGCATGATCGTCGCGGACGAGGCCTGCCTGTCCGCGCCGGGCATGTGGTGGCCGAGGGCCCGGTCGTTCTCCGTGGTCGTCCGCGGCAGGAACATGTACGGCAAGCCGATCACGGTGAGGGCGATCGGACTGCTGGCCAGGGTCCTGCAGCACGAGGCCGACCACCTGGACGGCGTGCTGTTCATCGACGCCCTGCCCGACGAGGACAAGCGGCGTTTCCTGGCCGCCATTCCCTGAGCCGATCCGACGCTCACCCCATTAACGGACAATGGCCATGTGACATGTACACGGGATGCCATTCCGGGTATTCAGTGTTCGATCAGGACGACAGGCCTTCGGCGTCGGTAATATTCCCGGGACATATCGGTTGACAAAGGACCGGTTTGCTGCGGAGAGGAATAGCGAACGCAGAGGCCGGGGATATCGACGCAACCTCCCGACGGATGTGGACCCCCGAAGTCCACCGCTCACTTGGGAGGGTCATGTCCGCGTTCTCTCAGCTCGGCCTGAGGCTGCGCGAAACGCCCGTCACCCGCCGGGCGTTTCTGCTCGCCGGGACCGGGCTGGCCGGCGGCCTGCTGCTCGGAGCGTCGGCTCAGGCGTTCTCCGGAGGGCCCGCTCGCCCGCGCATCTACACGCGCAGCGAGTGGCACGCGGCGCCGCCCAAGACCAGGGCGGTGATCCTCAACCGGACTCCCGACCGGCTCGTCGTCCATCACACGGCCACGTCCAACACGAGCGACCAGAGCCTGGACGCCGCGTTCCGGCTGTCCCGGGCGATCCAGCGCTACCACATGCGCCACAACGACTGGGCGGACATCGGCGAGCAGTTCACCGTCAGCCGGGGCGGCCAGATCATGGAGGGCCGCAACAGGACGCTGCCCGCCATCGAGGAGGGAAGGCACGTCATGGGCGCCCAGGTCGCCGACCACAACCGCCACACCCTCGGCATCGAGACCGAGGGCACGTACATGGAGGACCTGCCCACCGAGGGCCAGCTCGCCTCCCTGACCAGCCTGCTGGCCTGGCTGTGCGAGGTCTACCAGCTGGACCCCGCCAAGGCGATCATCGGGCACCGGGACCTCAACTCCACGTCCTGCCCGGGTGACCGCCTCTACGGATACCTCCCCCAGCTCCGCGAGGACGTGGCCCGCAAGCTCGGCGGGCGAGGCCGGTCGGACGACGCGCGCCTCGCCCTGCCGGACGCCTCACCGCCGGACCCGGCCCTGCTCGCCGCGCCCGGCCTCATCATCGAAGGACCGGCGCATCTGCAGCGGCCGCTCAGGGCCTACGACCACGGCCCTGGGCTGGGACCCCACGATCATCCGTGGACGGCCGGCCCGCGCCCCTGAGCGGTGCTCAGAGCTCGACGCCGAGCAGGGCGTCGGCGATGTCCCGCACCAGGGCGGGGGCGGTCGTGTCCGCGCCCTCCCCGGCGGCCCACTCGTCGATGAGGGCGAGGGCGCCCGGAGCGTCGAGGTCGTCGGCGATCCGCTCCCTGACCCCGGCCAGCACCGCCAGGCCGTCCGGGCCGGACGCGCGGCCGACCGCCGCCCTCCACCGGGCGAGGCGCTCCTCGGCCCGCTCGAGCTGCCCCGGCGTCCATTCCCAGTCGGACCGGTAGTGGTGGGCCAGCAGCGCCAGCCGTACGGCCATGGGATCGGTCACGGGGCGGAGCCTGGAGACGAAGACGAGGTTGCCCTTCGACTTCGACATCTTCTCGCCGTCGAGCGCGACCATGCCCGCGTGCACGTAGGCCCGGGCGAACGGCCACTCCCCGGTGGCCACATGGCCCTCGCAGGCGCCCATCTCGTGGTGCGGGAAGATCAGGTCGGAGCCGCCGCCCGCCACGTCGAAGCCGCTGCCGAGGTTCCGCAGGGCGATGGCCGTGCATTCGACGTGCCAGCCGGGACGGCCGGGGCCGAACGGCGACGCCCAGGACGGCTCACCGGGCCGCTCGGCCCTCCAGAGCAGCCAGTCGAGCGGATGGCGCTTGCCGGGCCGGTCGGGGTCGCCGCCGCGCTCGCGGAACAGCTCGAGCATCTGCTCCTCCGAGTAGCCCGACACCGCGCCGAACTTGGGCGCGGCCGCCACGGAGAAGTAGACGTCGCCGTCGAGCCGGTAGGTCGCGCCCCGCTCGCTGAGCCTGCCCACGAGGGCGGCGATCTCGTCGACGACCTCGGTCACCCCGACGTAATCCCGGGGCGGCAGGATCCGCAGGGCCTCCATGTCGGAACGGAACAGGTCGATCTCGCGCCCGGCCAGGTCCTGCCAGTCCACGCCGGTCGCCTGGGCGCGCTCGAGCAGCGGATCGTCCACGTCCGTGGCGTTCTGGGTGTAGTGGACCTCGTGGCCGGCGTCCCGCCATGCCCGGTTGACAAGGTCGAAGGCCAGATAGGTGTTGGCGTGCCCCAGATGGGTGGCGTCGTACGGCGTGATGCCGCAGACGTACATCCGCGCCTGTCCCGACGGCCTGGTCTCGCGCACGTCGCGGGCGGCGGTGTCGTACAGACGGAGCGGAACGCCCGAACCGGGCAATTTGGGGATGTTCGGCGCAGACCACGATCGCATGTTGTGCAGCCTATCCGCGTGACCGCGGGCTCGGCTCAGGCGGGATCACCCGTGTGCACCCGGTACCAGGACGAGGGGTCCCCCGGCGTGGGCAGGAAGTCGAAGCGCATGCCCTCCTCGGCCACCGCGACGAGGCTCACGGACAGGCTCGCGAAGACCCGGCCGTCCTCCAGCCGGTGCCGGAAGATCAGCGCCCGGGGGTCGTCGGCGGCCAGCCCGGCGCCCGACGCCAGCTCGAGCCACTCTCCCCAGAAACGATCCGGGGATCCTCCGTTCAGCCATCGCGGGCGCTGCGCGAACGCGAAGGCCGGGCGGAAGGCCGCGACCCGGGGATGATCGTCACCCTGTTCCCAGCCGCTGTTGACCAGCATGTGGACGCCCCGCGGCAGCTTGTCCTCGGCGAGCCGCTCGCCGTCCCAGCTCCACAGCCGCACGCCGTCCAGACCGGCGACGACGAGATGGAAGGGGTCGTACCTGAACAGCTCGATGGGCGGGAGTTCGCCCGCCTCCGCCGCCTCGAGCGGCAGATCGCCGCGTGTGCGGCGCAGTTCCTCGGCCGCGGGGGTCCCATGGCCGTTGAGCAGCACGGCGACCCTCCGCGCGGCGGGCGCCGCCGCGAGCCACGTGCCGCCGGCCTGAAGGTCGCGGCCGCCGATCAGGCCCGGCCGATCAGGCCAGTGCCGGTCGGGCGACAACCACGGGCGCGTGACGAACTCGTCACGCACCCCGACGAGGAGCACCGGAACCTCGGATTCCGGCTCCACGCTCACAATGACCGTACACAACGTGCGTTCCCTCCAGAATCGGTAGAGACTCCTGCAGAGTGCACAATCAGAGCATTTCGCGCAAGTGCTAGATCGGCGGCCATGGAATCGCCGGCCAGTCCTCTGACGGATACGGGTGGATGCCGGTCTTGAGCAACCGTTCGACCCGCAACCACGTGGCCTCCACTTCGGCGGGCGTGAGCAGCTCACGCAGCCGCCTGCCCAGCCGTCCGCGCTCCAGGTCGCGCTCCAGGGCGGTCAGCATCGTCACCGCGTCCCGGGACAACTGCTTGCCCCGCCACTGCCATAACACCGTGCGCAGCTTGTCGTCGGCCGAGAAGCACACGCCGTGGTCGACCCCGTAGACGTGCCCGTCCTCCAGCGGCAGCAGGTGGCCGCCCTTGCGATCGGCGTTGTTGACCACCGCGTCGAAGACCGCCATCCGCCGCAGGGCCGGGTGCCGGCTGCGGACCAGGGCCAGCAGGTCGGCCTCCGGATCAGTGTCGATCCACAGTTGGACCATGCCGGGGCCGAACGGCCCGTCACGGTAGACCGTGGGCGGGACGATCCGCCACCCGGTGGCCGCCGCCACCTCGTAGGCCGCCACCTCGCGCGCG
Source organism: Planotetraspora kaengkrachanensis (assembly GCF_016862895.1). Taxonomy (GTDB): domain Bacteria; phylum Actinomycetota; class Actinomycetes; order Streptosporangiales; family Streptosporangiaceae; genus Planotetraspora; species Planotetraspora kaengkrachanensis. Next base: position 64,687 of record NZ_BONV01000050.1, read on the forward strand.
GCCAGGGTGCCGTCGGGGAAGTCCCACAGCGGGCGCTCACCCCGCACGGGCTTGTAGACGCACGCGGCCACCTGCCGGCCATTGCGGATGGAGCAGTACAACGTCATGTTCGTCGCCTCGACGAGGCGGCCGGCCACCTCCAGCGTGCCGTCGCGCAGCAACCGCATGGCGCTCTCGTCGTCCAGCCCTGACCCGTCGAGGTCGCCCGGGGTCGGCTCGCCCTCGGCCGTCATCCGGCTCCCTGCCCGGCCGCCCCGCGGGCGGCGCTCCTCGTGATCTCGCTCACACCGACAGCCCCCCGGGGTGGTGGCCGTTGAGGCGCACGCAGATGTGACCGTCGGGGTCCAGCGGCTGGCCGCACAACGGGCACGGAGGCCGGCCGGCCGCCACCACGTCGAGGGCGCGGCGGCTGAACGCGCGGGCGGCCGCGGGGCTGATCCTGACCCGGAGGATGGCGGGCTCGGGCCTGTCGTCGTCGACGTCCATGACGAACGGCTCTTCGTCCTCGTCGCCCTCGGTGGCCTCCTGGGCCTCGATCACGACCTGCGAGGTGTCGGGGTCCCAGGCGAGCGCCATGGTCCCCACCCGGAAGTCCTCGTCGATGGGAAGGTCGAGGGGCCCCTCGTCGGTCAGGTCGGCCGGGGCCATGGCGGGGACGGGCGCACGGCCGCCGCTGCGGCGCAGCACCTCGTCAAGCAACTCGTCCAGCCGATCGGCGAGCACGGCTACCTGGAATTTCTCGAGCGCCACGGTCGTGACCCTGCCCTGACCTCGGGCTTGCAGGAAGAAGGCGCGTGCTCCTGGTTGCCCGACGGCACCGGCCACGAACCTGTCAGGCGGATCATAGTCGAAGACCGGCATAGCCCGACCCTATGTCGTCCCTGGTCCACCGCCGACAGCGGCGTCACTCCCGGTGGGGTTTTCTCCCCCGCCTGACTCACCCGCAACCTCGTCGCGAGGCATCAGATCGGCGACATCTCCCCCGATGTCATTGGATCTGAGCAGGAAGGGACGCAAGGGGGTGTAGCGGATCACGGTGAGCGACGCCGGGTCCGCGGTTATCCGCTGGAACTGGTCCAGGTGCAACCCGAGGGCGTCCGCCACGATCGCCTTGATCACATCGCCGTGACTGCAGACGAGATAGGTCGCCTTCTCGCCCAGCCGCTCGTTCCACTCCCGCACGGCCCGCACCGCCCGGCTCTGCACGTCGGCCATCGCCTCACCGCCCGGGAAGACGGCCGCGCTCGGATGGGCCTGCACGACCCGCCACAGCGGCTCCTCGGCCAGTTCCTTCAGCGGCCGGCCCGTCCACTCGCCGTAGCCGCACTCGCCGAACCTGTCGTCGGTCTGCACAGGAACGGACCTGCCCCCGGCGACGGCGGCCGCCGTCTCCTGGCAGCGCTCCAGCGGGCTGGAGACGATCGCGTCCAGCTCGAGGGGAGCCAGGCGCCGGCCGAGCGTCTCCGCCTGCTCGCGCCCGCGCTCGTTCAGATGGACACCGGGAGTCCACCCGGTCAGCACGGGCCCGGTCATGGCCGTCAGGCCGTGCCGTACGAGCAGGACGGTCGTCACGAGGAGATCACGCCCAGGCCGAGCAGGGTCAGCAGGAAGGCGCCCGCGAAGACCCGGTAGATGACGAAGACGTTGGTGGAGTGCTTGGAGACGTAGCGCAGAAGCCAGGCGATCGAGGCGTACCCCACGATGAAGGAGACGACGGTGGCGATCACCGTGGGGGCCAGGGGCACCCCGCCGCCGTCACCGAAGTGGCGGAACTCGAAGAGCCCGGAGAGGATCACCGCGGGGATCGACAGGAGGAAGGAGTACCGCGCCGCCGCCTCACGCGTGTAGCCGAGGAACATGGCGCCGGTCATCGTCGAGCCGGAGCGCGAGGCGCCGGGGATCAGCGGCAGCATCTGCCACGCGCCGATGATGAGGCCGTCGCGCATGTTGAGGTCGCCGATCTCCTTCTTCTTGCGGCCGAACTGGTCGGCGACCAGCAGGAGGAGGCCGAAGACGATGAGCATGACCGCGTTCAGCCAGAGGTTGCGCGCGGGACCCTCGATCGCGTCCTTGAAGATCAGCCCCGCCAGGCCGATCGGGATCGTGCCCAGGCCGATGTACCAGCCCATCCGCGCGTCGAGGTCCTGACGCAGCTCCGGCGTCCACAGGCTGCGCAACCAGGTCGTGAAGATCCGGATGATGTCGCGCCAGAAGTAGATCACCACTGCCGCCATCGTGCCGAGTTGGATGACCGCGGTGAAGGCGGCACCCGGGTCGGACCAGCCGGCGAGCTTGGGAACGATGAGCAAGTGCGCTGAGCTCGAGATCGGCAGGAACTCGGTGAGCCCCTGGACGATGCCGAGAACGGTGGCCTGAAGTACGTCCATGGTCCGGACAGCCTATCGGCTAGTCTTACCCGGCAATGGATCAGCGATTTGTCGGGCGCAGCGGTCTGACCGTGTCCCGCATCGGCCTCGGCACGATGACCTGGGCCCGCGACACGTCCGCCGAGGAGGCCACGGCGCAGATCACCGCGTTCGCCGACGCCGGGGGCACGCTGATCGACACCGCCGACGTCTACGGCGGGGGCGACGCCGAGCGGCTGATCGGCCGGCTGATCCGCGACGTCGTCCGGCGCGACGAGCTGGTGATCGCCACCAAGGCGATCCTCACGCCCGAGGGCGGCGCGGACGGCTCCCGCCGCCACCTCATCCGGGCGCTCGACGCCTCACTCGCCCGACTGGGCATCGACGAGGTCGACCTGTGGCAGATGCACGCGTTCGACCCGCGCATCCCCCTGGACGAGACGCTCGCCGCCGTCGACCACGCCGTCTCCACAGGCCGTACGGCATACGCCGGGGTGTGCAACTACGCCGGATGGCAACTCGCGGCGGCGGCCGTCCGGCAACGTTCGGGCGAGTCACGCGCACCCCTGGTGGCGGCCCAGCTCGAGTACTCCCTCCTGGCCCGTGAGGCGGAGGTGGAGGTGTTCCCGGCGGCCGACCACGTCGGCGCGGGCGTGCTGGCCTGGTCGCCGCTCGGGCGCGGCGTGCTCACCGGGAAGTACCGCACCGGGATCCCCGCCGACTCCCGGGCGGCGACCCCGCACTTCGCCGAGTTCGTCCGCCCCTATCTCGACGAACGCTGCCGCAGCATCGTCGAATCCGTCTCCACCGCCGCCGAAGGCCTGGGCGTCTCCCCGCTCGCCGTCTCCCTCGCCTGGGTCCGCGACCGCCCGGGCGTGTCGTCGGCCATCGTCGGCGCCCGCACCCACGCCCAACTGCTCGGCGTGCTCGAGGCCGAGCAGCTCACACTCCCCCGCGAAATCCGCGACGCCCTCGACGATGTAAGCGTCTAATTGCGCTGTGTTTGATTGCCTCGCCTCCGGCTCGGCGGGCTCGGGGCGCCCTGCTTGTCTGCCTCGCCTCCGGCTCGGCGTGCTCGGTGCGCCCTTGAGGCCGTGTCTTCCCTCGTCGTTCGGAGTCGCTCGTTCCTCGCTCCCCGCTCACTCCTCAGTCCAGACACGGCCGCGCCCCTCGCGTTCCACGTTGCTCATGTGTCGACATGAGCTCCCGCGTCCTTGCTCGTGCCCATGGACGTCGTGAGGGAACGGAGACTGACCTGCGGTGCGAGACCGTCACGCTCGGGGCGCGGCCGGGATCTGGACTGAGGAACGCCCGCAGCGAGGAACGAGCGAGGACGTGACGAGGGAAGACCCGGCCTAAAGGGCGCCCCGAGCCCGCGCGAGCGGAGCGAGCGCAATAAAAACGAGAGAGGGCCTCACGTATCACGCATCGATACCGAATCGCAACTTGCTGCTGCATAACTTGGTGCTCCGGCGAAGAGTGGCAAGAGTAGCGCGAGACGAAGTTAGTGGTACGGAAGGGGACAGATGGGGATCGCACGTAATGCCTCTGCCGGGGCATTGGCGTTCGCTCTCACGGGTGGGATTCCCTTGGTCGCGGCACAACCGGCGCAGGCGGTCGACTGCACGGGGAGCGGCCTGATCTCCACGGTGACGAGCGGCCTGTGCTCGATCCTCGGCGGCGTGGACGACACGGTCGACGGGGTGACGGACGTTGTCGACGGCGCGACGGGCGGTCTGACGGCACCCGTGACGGAGGGCGTCGACGCCGTGGTCGGGGGTGTGACGGACGGGACGGGCGGCGCCGTCAGCGAGGTCGGGGAGGCCGTGGACGACACCGTCGACTCGGCCGTCGACGCCGTGGGCGGGACGGTCAAGAAGGTCACGGACCCGCTGACCGGCGGGTCCGGGGGCTCCGGAGGGACGGGTGGCTCCGGTTCCGGCGGATCCGGCGGCGGCGGCACGCCCGGCGGCGGTGCCGAGCCGACCCCGGGGGCGTGCATCGAGTTGCTGGGCCTCGGCGGCGACTGCGACGGCGAGCAGGCCGTGCCGCCACCGGCTGACACTCCCAAGAAGCCGCGGCTCGTGAACCGGCCCCCGGTCAGGACGCCCGCGGGAACACTCCCATCGGAGCCGGCCCGCACGATCGAGCTGCCGCGGTTCACTCCGGCGGGCGGCAAGGACGTCGCGCCTGACCCGCGGGTGAACCTCGACGAGGACGGCGCCATCCCCCTCCTCTGGCCGGGCAACCAGGAGATCCCCGGACTCCAGGGCGGGTCGAAGACCGATCGGATCCGCCCGGCCCAGCCGTACGACGCGGCGGGGACGGCCCTTACGGCGGCGCTGCTTCTGTCGGCGGTGCTCGCCACGCGCGTGGTGTCGGCACGGCGCGCCCGGATGGAGCAGCGCGAGTCGATCCCGTTCGAGGGTGGAGCGCGGGCCGCGCGGGGGTCGGGGCGCCACCGGCTCGCCTGAACGCGACACCGCCGCGAGGTCCGGCCGAGGAGGCATCACCTTCCTCGGCCGGCGGCTCGGCAGGTCAGGCCGGCGTGACGGTGTAGGTCGTGCCCGCCTGGGTGGGGAAGTTGATCCGGTCGTCGGACATGGTGAACGTGACGGTCGTGCCGCCCGTCCTGACGACCTTGACCGTGCGTCCCGGCCAGGGGTTCTGCAGGCGTACGGCCTTGCCGGCGAGGCTGGTGACGTCGACGTAGCTCACCTGTCCCCCGCTGCGCGCGCTGGAGACGAGCATGCCGCCCTTGTCACGGAGCTTGACGAAGGAGGCGTTCTTCGACGACGGCCAGACGGGGAAGACCCGCGTGACGCCGCCGTCGGTCTGCAGGAGCATGTCGTCGATCGCCTCGATCGCCCCCGTCTTCTCCAGGCCGTGGAAGGGGTCGCTGATCCGGAGGTTGGCGGCCATCTTGCCGTTGATCTGGGCCTTGAGCTTGTCGATGAGGCTCTGTGCGGGGTAGCCGACGCGGGCGGCCTGGGTGAACACCTTGGGGAAGCTGTTGTCCTGGCCCCAGGAGTTCATGACGTCGAGCGTGGTGATGGCGGTCTGCCTGTCGGCGGCCGGCCCGTTGATTCCGAGCACCTCGCCCGGGTGGACGAACTCCAGGTTGACGGTGTTGTCGCCGGGGTGGATGTCGCGGGTGTCGCCGCCGGTGATCGTGCCGGGGTCGGCGAGCGCGTACACGGTCTGGCCGTTGTAGGTCGTCTTCGGCGTGGGCGGCAGCTTGGACAGGATGTCCTGCCAGGTCGCGCGCGGCCCCGAGTCGACGTTCAGGTCGGCGCCGGCGTTGATCAGTGCGGTCAGCAGGTGCCTGAGCAGCCCGACGTCAGGGCTGGAGTTCTTCCCCCAGGTGCCCTCGTGCGGTCCCGACCACAACACGTACCGCTGGGCGGCGGAGTCGAACTCCAGGTAGTTCTGGAAGAACGCGGCGACCTCCTTCATGAAGGGGTAGGCCGTGTTCTGCAGGAACGCCCGGTCCTGGGTGTAGTCGTAGTACGAGATGTACTGGGTCGCGGTGAACAGCGAGTTCACCACCTGCTGGTGGTAGTTGTCGTCGGCGGTGGCGCCGAACGGGGCGATGCCGACCGGGAAGAGCACGCCGTTCGGCACGCCGCCGCTCGGGAAGCGCCTGCTGATGTAGTCGGGCTTGACCCGGGTGAGGTCCTGCTGGGCCCTGCGCCTGGCCTCCGGCAGGTAGGCCGTCACCAGGTCGAAGTACGGCAGGGCGAGCTCGGGCCGGTTGCTCGAGTAGACGCCGTAGAAGTTGGCCATCCAGTTGTAGTTGAGGTGCATGTCCCCGTTGAACTGCGGGAAGTCGCTCGTCGCCCAGATGCCGTACAGGCCGGGGGCGGTCTTGCCCGCCCGGGAGGCCGAGCCGAGCAGGTAGAGCGAGCCGTAGTAGAAGCGCTCGAGTGTGTCGTCGTCGAGGTCGACGTACGACTTGAGCCAGTACTGCTTCCACCAGTCGACGTGCCCGTTGTAGAGGCCGTCGACCGAGCCGGCGCTCTGGGCGTCGGCCAGTGAGCGGGCGGCCGGGGCGGGGTCGGCGGGGTTGGCGCCGCCTCCGGCGACGCCGGTCACGATGTTCACCGTCTGGCCCGCGGGCAGGTCGAAGGTGAACGTGCCCGCCGCGCCGCTCGCCGTGGGCGCGCCGACGAGGCCGCCGCCGACGACCCGGGTGGCGAGGGACGCCCTCGAGACCCACCTCGATCCGGAGGCCGTCTGGCGGGTGGCCCAGACGGTGTTGCCTGAGACGCCCGAGGTGCTCGTGAAGCCGGAGCGGGGGTCGGGCGAGCCGGTCGAGGTCTGCACCTTCAGCCGCACCGTCGAGGAGCCGAGCGACCTGATGCGTGTGACGACGATGTTGTCGGTCGCGCCGGTCCAGGTCGTCATCGAGACGGGTGTGCCGCCGATCGTCATCGACGTCTCGACGTCGCCCTTCAGGATGTTCTGTTCCTCGGTGAACGGTCCCGAGGGGGTGGAGGTGCCGGTCCCGTTGTACAGCTCGAACTGGCCGATGCGGCCGCGGGGGTTGTTGATCGAGTCGGTGGTCGTGCCCTGGGTCGGCTCGGTGATGTTCAGGCGGACGTAGCGGACGGTCTGGGAGGCGAAGGTCCTGTCGGTGACGTTCGCGGTGTTGCCGGTGACGGTGTCGACGGTGGACCAGTTCGACTTGTCGGTGCTGACCTGAAGGGTCCAGTTCTTGGAGTTGTTGGCCGTCTCCGCCGGGCGTGCCGCCCCGTCGTGCCTGAGCACGTACCGGTTGAAGGTCTTGGCCGTGCCGAGGTCGAGGGTGAGCGTCTGCGGCTTGCCGATGTCGGACACCCAGCCTTCGTAGCCGGACGTCCATCCGCCGTTGACCGCCCTGGACGGCGGGAACGACGGGTGGGAGCTTGAGGCGGTGGCCGTCGCGCCGAGCGCGAGGTTGCCGGAGCCGCCGCCCGTGCCGGAGGCCGGGGTGATCGTCACCGAGCCGAGCGCGACGAAGGACGGGCCGGGGTTGCCGGTCCAGAAGTCGCCCTTGGAGATGTAGAAGGTCTTGTAGCCGTCGCCTCCCGCGGAGGTGACGCCGACGTCGCCGTTGCCGAGCAGCGCGGTGTCGGGCATCGAGCGGCTGACCGCGCCGGTGTAGGCCTGGTCGGTCCAGCGTCCCTTGATCGCGCCGACGATCTGCTGGATCTGGGCCCACTGCTGGTCGGGCGTGGGGGTCGCGGCCCTGGCCGGTCCCGCGGTCAGGAGCGAGGTGGTGAGGGCGGCGGTGAGAGTTGCGGCTAAGACTGCTCTTCGCGGTCTTCTCATGGGGGCCTCTCAGTGGCGGTGGGTGTGGTCGGGGTGGCCGATGTCCCCGGGGTGTTCGAATCCGGGCATGAGCTGCGCCCGGGCACAGTGGACGTCGGCCCACAGGGCGAAGTGCCGCCGCCGCCGCGCGGCGAGCAACGACGCCCTGATGGCCTGTGCCACCTTTTCGAAGCTGATCTCTTGGCCCTGGAGCGGGCCGACGGTGAAGGTGTGGCCGTCGAACGGGCCCACGTGGGAGCCCTCGGGCGCGGAGAACACCGCCTGGACCGCCGGTTCGGGCAGTTCGCCCGGCGACACGGCGTACCACCGGCCCCCGTTGACCGGTCTGCCGTCCCGCCGGTGGGTCACCAGCCTGGCGGTCCTGGTCCGGTATCGGTCCCGGTTCTCGGCGTAGTAACGGAGCACGTCCGGCTCGGGGACCGTCACGTCCGCCGTCATGTCGCGGTAGAGCGCCTGGGCGAGCGGGTCCGCCGACAGGACGGCCGCGACGACGCTGCCGAGTTCCAGCCTCGCGACCGCGTCGAGCGGCAGGGGCGGAGCATCCGGGGGCGCGACGACGCCGCGCCGGGCGGCCTCGTCCGCGACCACGCGCTCGGCGACCATGACCTGGGTCACCCAGCGGCGCAGCTGGCGCCCCTCCGTCGTGCCGTCCGCCGGCAGCAGGTCGCCGCGCCGCCCGTCGCGGAGCGCCGCCACGCGGCGCTCGACCTCGTCGACGGTGATGGGGGCGCCCGCCACGATCGCGGCGATCACCGGCCGTCCCGTACGCGCAACGGGACGGCGGGCGAGTACGACACCCGGCCGAACCACATGCACTTCACGAGGACCCACCAGGTGCCGGGCCGCGCGTCCAGGGGCGCGCCGGCCTCGATCTCGAGCTCGGCGGTGCCCCCTGCGGGCACCGCGACGGGGTGGACGCCGGGGCCGACGAGGTCCCACGTGCCCCAGGGGCTGATCACCTGGGCCTCTCCCCTGATGTCGAAGGCGGCCTGGTTGCGCAGCCGGACCGTCCACGAACCTCGCCGCCCCGGTGTGAGCTCCAGTCCGTCGGCAGGCACCTCGACCTCGAGCAGGCCGGCGTCGCCGCCCCGGGCCGGACGGCCGTCGCCGTCGACGAAGACGACGTCCTCGTGCTCCTGGCCGTCGTACGCGAGCCGGACCGCGACGGGCCACGGCCCGGGCCCGGCGCCCGCCGGCGGGGTCAGGGCGACGTCGAACTCCGTCCAGCCGCCCGGGCCCAGCCGTACGGGCCGGTCCCGGGGGGAGGCGTCCCAGCCCTCGGGGACCACGACGGACACCTCCCCCTCCCCGGCCGCGTCTGTCAGGTCGCTCGCCAGGGTCACGCGCAGCCCTGCGGGGCCGTCCGCGAGGAGGTCCTCGGAGGCGGCGCGGACGTGCACGCTCATCGGCTGGTAGCCGAGCGGCGCCGAGCCCCGGTTGTGCAGCCAGAATCGGGAGAAGACCGGCTGGGCCGGCTCGGCCGCCGGGCCGAGCCGGCCCAGGGCCCCGTCCGCGTGGCCGGCGGGCGCCGCGGCGTCGTCAGGCCGGGTCCGCAGCACGTACGTCGCGACCTGGCTGGGGCCGATGTCGGCGTGGAGGACGCCGTCGCGGGTCTTGGCCTCGCCGGTCTCGACCTCGAGGACGTCGGCGAGCGCGGCCTCCGTGAACGGCACGTGAGAGCCGAGGGTGAACGACGCCTCACGTCCGTGGGGCTCGTACAGGCGGGCGGTGACGCCGTCGCGCGGATCGGCGGGCCGTGCCCGGCCGTGCGCGGTGGGGTTGCCCGCGGCCTTGAAGGCGGCCAGCACCGCGCCGCCCTCCACGTTCAGCAGTGCGGCAGAGGACGGCAGGCGCCCTTCGTGCGGCTCCTCCACGACGGCGCGCAGCGGGTGGTTGAAGTCGTGCGCGCGGGCCACGATGCCCGCGTCCCGCCAGTCCCCCGCCCCCGACGCGACGGCGTAGTCGAAGGTGTGGGTCCAGTGCTGGAGCTGGAAGCCGCTCCCGTCCGGGGCGGTCCGCCGCGGCGGGTCGATCCACACGCCGGAGGGCCAGCCGGTGCACGAGCGCATGAGCGACAGGTGCAGGCGTCCCCGCGTGTCGACCGCGAAGCCGGGCACGCCCCGGTTCAGCACGGCGACGGTCCGGTGGTCGAGGACGTCCTCGCCGAACAGCTCGGACGGCTGGCTCACCTCGATCACGCTGTCGGCGAGGTCGGCGACCAGGTCCGCGACGGCCTCCCGGATGTCGCTCGTCGACGCGACCACGAGAACCGGCAGGTCGCCGGGGTCCCGGAGGTCGGCCTCCGGGTGGAAGACCTCCGTGACCGGCCTGGTTGCGGGGATCCAGATCAGGGCCCGGCCCTCGGCTTCGAGAGCGCGCTCGAGCTCCCGGGCATAGCGGGGACCGGCGGCCGCGAGGACGGCGGCGGTGAACTCGTTGTCGGCGGGTCCGCCCACCACGATCCGGACGTCGGGGAGGTTGGAGTCGAACGACAGCAGGCCGTACCTGTTGCCCTCCGCGTGCGTGCACGTCGCGGTAACGCCCGACTGGGCGAGCCGGACGGCCATGTCGCGGCCCAGCTCGGCGGCGTCGCTCTCGCGCGGCACCACGATCTCGGCGACGCCGAGGGCGTGCGACCTGACCGGCCCGCCGTCGTCGGGCCGCAGCACGACTCGGGCCATGGAGCTCAGGCCGAACCACTGGTAGGCGGGGTTGTCGAGCGTCCAGGGATGCAGGGCGGCGTCGACGTCCGGATGCGCGAAGGAGCGCCCGACGACCGCGTGACCGACCTCGGAGACCGGCCGCGCGCCGTCCACGAGGGACGGCCAGCGCAGCCGCACCAGCTTGTCCTCGCCGTCGAAGCCGTCGAGGCGGGTGCTGCAGTCGACCCGGCCGACCCCCCGCCACAAGGTGATCACCTGGGTGTAGCCGAGCGCGCCGATCGACCCGGTGACCGTGACGCGCTCGCCCAGCTCAGAACGCTCGGCGACGACGGACAGGGCCGGCGCGGACGCCGAACCTGCCGACACCCCGGTGGGCAGCAGGTGCCAGGGCCCCTCCCGGAAGACGGGATGCTCGGTGTACTCGTCGTACACGACGATCTCGTTGCCCACCTCGCCTGGCGTGATGAGTTCGTCGCCGGTCGCCAGGTCGACCAGGCTGCGCACGGCACCCCCGCGCCCGGGGTCGACCGTCAGCCGGTGGTGCTCGTTGGCGATGACCGGCGAGCCGTGCGGCCGCCAGCCCGCGGCCTCGGGAGTACCCGACGCCGCCAGGTGATAGGTGCGGTAGCCCACCGAGGGGACCTCGTCGGCGACGAACACCACGTCGGCCGCGTCGTCGTCCTCACGCTCGACGACGACGGGCACGGCGGCGCCGTCCTCGTCCGTCAGACCGTGGAACGGGGCGGGCACGGTGACGCGGACGACGTCGGTGCGCGGCCAGGCCATGGCGTTGAACACGACGACGGCGCGGTCCCCGGACGCGGCGCGGGTGTCGACGCGCGCGGCGAGGTGGCGCAACGCGGCGTCGTGCACCCGGCCGGCCAGGTCGTACGACTCCCGCCAGCCCGCCAGCAGGTCGAGGTAGACCTGGTCGGACTCGGTCCCGGTGATCGCGTCGTGGTGCGCTCCGTACACGAGCTGCCGCCAGGCCTTGTCCAGGGCGGCCTCGGGGTAGGCCGCGCCGCCCGTCAGGCAGGCCAGCGCCGCGAACTTCTCCGCGTCGAGCAGTTCGTTCTCCGCGGCACGCTGGGCCTGCTTGGTGTCGATGTAGGAGACGTCCTTGCCGGTGTAGACCGGGTTCATGTCCCGCGTCTGCGGCGACAGCCGCGCTCCGGTCGCGGCGAGCTCGGCCGTGACGGCGCCGAAGAAGTCGCGGGGCAGCGCGCACAGGAAGCGGGGCCAGGTGTAGCGGGAGTTCCAGTCACGGTGGATCTCGGTCAGCCACTTGTTGGGCGGGCTGTAGTCGGTGCCGACGGGGATCAGCACGTTCCGCGTGGCCGCCACCTTCTTCATCCGCAGGAACAGCCCGTGGACCGACTCCTCGGCGTCGGCGAGCGTCTGCGCCGAGTCCATCGACCAGCCGGCGCTGTAGTGGGCGGCCATGAAGTTGGTCAGCAGGCCGCGCCCGCTCGGCGAGATCCACTCGAACTCGCTGCGGAACTGCATCCCGGACGGGTCGCCGTGCGGGGTGTCGTAGGTGCCCATCTGCAGCGAGGGCCCCCACTGGTGGAACGGCCCGCGCGCCCACGCGCTGGAGGTCAGGCCGGCGTCGGCCATCAGGCCGGGGAACTGCGGGTCGTGCCCGAACGCGTCGAGCTGCCAGGCGGTGGCGGGTTCCCCGCCCAGGATGTCGCGCTGGAACCCGACGCCGTAGACCGCGTTGCGGATCGTGGTCTCGGCGCCGGTGAGGTTGGTGTTCGGCTCGTTGTAGGTGCCGCCCATGATCTCCAGGCGGCCCTCGGCGACGAGCCTGCGCAGGATCTCGCGGTTCTCGGGGAAGGCGTCCCAGTAGGGCTTGAGGTAGTCGACCTCCGCGAGCACGAAGCGGTAGTCGGCGTCGCGCCTGGCGAGCTCCAGGTGCGCGTCGATGAGCTGGAAGGCGGTGAACTGGAAGCTCATCCGCACGTCCTGCGCGTCCGGCAGCGCGTCCCACTCGCTGGCGTAACCGGCCTGGGTGTTCCACCAGACCGGGTCGTAGTGGAAGTGGGAGACGAGGAAGACCGTCCAGCCCGGCTCCGCGACGGTGAGGCCGGCCCGTGCCGACGCCGTGCGGTCCCCGCCCGTGACCTCCACGGTCACCTCCACGACGCTTCCCGGGGCGGCGGCGGTGGTCACGGGGATCTCGTGCGTCCCCGTGCCCGGCACCCCGGACAACGTGCCCGCGGCCCCGCCGGAGACGGCCAGGTCGACTCGCTCCGCGGGCGAGGTCGCCGAGGTCCGCACGCGCAGGACCTGGCGGGGGGCGTCGTCGGGACCGACGAAGAGCTCGGTGGACTCGACGGCGTCGATCGTCAGCATGAAGAGCCTTTGCTCGAGTGGGAACGGGTAACGGCGGCGGAAACGGGTGCTATCCCTTGACGGCCCCGCCGGTCAGGCCCTTCACGAAGTTCTTCTGCAGGGCGAGGTAGAAGACGAGGATCGGCAGCGTGGCGAGGAACATGAAGGCGAACACCGCGCCGAAGTCCGACTGGTGCTGACCGATGGCCCGGTAGACGCCGACGGTCACGGTGGTTCCGCTGTCGGGCCCGAGGAGGATGAGCGGGGTCAGGAAGTCGTTCCAGATCCACACGCCGAGGAAGATCAGCACGCTCGCCGACGCCGGCCGCAGCAGCGGGAAGACCACCTGCCAGAACACGCGCAGCTTGCTCGCGCCGTCGAGTTCGGCGGCCTCCTCCAGCTCCAGGGGGACGGACCTGACGAACCCCATGAACAGCAGCACGCCGAACGGCACGTAGTAGCCGACGTTGACCAGGATGAGGCCCTGCAGGGTGGTCATCAGGCCCAGGGTCTTGAGCACGCCGGTGATGGGCTCGAGGATCACCGGCACCGGGATCATCAGCCCGCACAGCAGCGTCACCATGGCGACCTTGGCGAGCACGCGCTTCGACCTGGCCAGGTAGTGGCCGAGCATGGCCGACAACACCGTCAGGATGGTGATCGACAGCGCGGTGACCGCGATGCTGTTGATCAGGCCGAACGTGAAGAGGTTGTCGGGCCTGGACAGGACGGCGTCGACGTTGTCCAGCGTCGGCGGCAGCGGCAGGGCGGCCGGGTGCGGCACGATCTCCGCGCCCGGCTTGAACACGTTGACGACCACCAGGTAGAGCGGCAGGAAGAACGCGGCCCCGACGAAGACCGCCACGAGCGGCCGCAGCCACGAATGCGTACGGTCGTCCATCACTGCGTCACCTCGCGTCGCTGCAGCAGCCTCAGCGTGACCACCGAGACGGTCGCGACCAGCGCGAGCATCACCGCCGCCATCGCCGAGGAGTAGCCGATGTGGTTTCCGTTGAAGGCGGTCTGCACGACCTGGAAGGCCATGGTGCTGGTCGTGCCGGCGCCGGGCCCGCCGTTCGTGATCACCTGGATCTGGTCGTAGGCCTTGAATCCCGTGATCAGGAGCATCACCGTGTTGATCGTCAGAGCCGGGGCCAGCATGGGCCACGTGACGTTGCGGAACCTGGCGAACCGTCCGGCCCCGTCGATCGACGCCGCCTCCTGCAGCTCACGCGGGACGCCCTGGAGGCCGGCCAGGTAGACCACGACGCAGAAGCCGAGCATCTGCCAGGTGATGATCCACGCGATCGAGTACAGGGCGAGGTCCGGATCGGACAGCCACCCTGGTGGGTCGTCGACCCCGATGCCGCGCAGCAACGAGTTCAGCAGGCCGTCGTCGGTGAGCACGGCCTGCCAGATGACGCTGATGACGACCGCGCTGAGCACCACGGGCGTGAAGAAGATCGCGCGCAGCGCCACATAGAGCCTGGTCGGCCGGTCGAGCAGCATCGCGATGAGCAGACCGCCCACGTTGGCGAAAACCGCGACGATCACTGTGATGATCACCGTGTTGACCAGGGCCTGGCGGAACTCCTGGTCGCCGAGCAGGTCACCGTAGTTGCGCAGCCCCACCCACTTCGTCGGCGGGTTGAAGGGGTTGCGGTTGGTGAAGCTGTAGTAGCCCGTCATGCCGATCGGGATCAGGACGAACACCACGTACGCCAGCAGCCCCGGGAGGGCGAACAGGCTGAAACGGCCGAGTTTGGGCCCGATGCGGGTGGAGGAGCGCCGCCGTGCGCGGGCGGTGCCTCCTGCCCCGGGGGCCGGTGATGGACGGGGCGCGGCGGGGCGAGCCTCGCCGCGCGTGCCGTGCTGGGTTTCTGTCATGAGACGCGAGCCTGGTCCTACTGGGTCGCCTTGGTCCACTGGTCGTCGAGGTAGGACGCGAACTCGCCGGCCGTCTTCTTGCCGGTGATCAGGTCCTGGACGCCCAGGGCGGACTTGTCGGCGAGGCCGGGGGGCAACGAACCGTCACCGGTCTCCTGCGAGAAGGCGTTGACGATCGAGTTGTCCTTCATGCCCTGCTGGTAGATGGCGACGGTCGCCTGGTAGACGGGGCCCATGTCGGCCGGTGGGGTGTAGCCCTTGATCGCCGGGATGGAGCCGTCGAGCTTGACGAAGGCGTCGTTGTTCTCCTTGTCCTCGTCGAACGCGAGGGCCCACTTCTTCGCCAGCTCCACGTTCGGGGCCGAGGCGCTGACCGACGTGCCGCCGCCGGTGAACGTGGGGGTGACCGGGGTGCCGTCGTCGGAGGGCCACGGGAAGGCGCCGACCTCGAAGTCCGGCTTGCTGTTGTCCGCCGAGGTGGCGAACCAGGAGCCCATCGGGTACATGGCGCCCTTGCCGTCGCGGAAGGCCTGCTCGGTGTCGGCGTAGGAGCGGCTCAGGCCGGCCGGGTCGATGTAGCCCTGCTTGGCCAGGTCGGCGACCTTCTGCGCGGCCTTGGTGAAGTCGGCGTCGGCGAACTTCACCTTCCCGTCCTTGCGCTGGGTGAGGAAGTCGGGCGTCTTGGCGTAGACGTCGGTGGCGACCGTCCCGGTCAGCGGGTACATGTCGGCCCAGGTGTCGGCGCCGCCGCCGCCGACGACGAACGGCGTGACGCCCTTCGCCTTGAGCTTGGCGCTGACGTCGAGCAGGTCCTGGTAGGTCTTCGGCGTCTCGGTGATGCCGGCCTTCTCGAAGGCGTCCTTGTTGTAGTAGACGACCGGGATGACCTGCGTGTTGTACGGCAGCTGGTAGACCTTGCCGTCGACCGCGCCCGCCTTGGGGGCGATGAAGTTCTTCAGCTCGTCGTCGGTGAAGGCGGCGAGCTTCCCGGCCTCGGCGAAGCCCGCGGGGTTGACCGACTGCAGGATGTCGGGGAGGTGGCCCGAGGCGTCCAGCTGCTTGGCGTAGCCGGTGCGGTCGACGTTGGGCGTGACGAGCTTCTTGATGGTGACGCCCGGGACCTTCGCCGAGGCCCGTGCGATGGCCGCGTCCCAGAAGGCCGCGTTCAGGTTCGGCGTCTCGAAAACCAGGAAGGACAGCTCGACCTTCCCGCCGGACGCCGGGGTCGCCGCCGGCTTCTCACCGACGCCGCATCCGGCCACAGCAAGCGTTGTGACCAGGCAAAATACTATCGATCTGCGCACAGCACAGACCTCCCTTGCCAATGAGGGGCTCCCCGAAGCCAAGCTGAGATAACGTTATCTCGAAAGGTAGAGTGTTACTCAGACGTTTCAAAGAGCGAGGCTTGCAACAAGTTGGTCACGACAGTCGTAATCCCTCCGGAATGGCCGATAGTGGCGATCATGCAGATCATGAGCTCATGGGGGGAAAGGTGAGCGGCGGACGCCGCAACCGGAGACCGACCATGGTCGACGTCGCCAGGGAGGCCGGCGTGGCGCTCCGGACGGTCTCACGCGTCGTCAATCAGGATTCCACCGTGGGTCCCGAACTCGTCCAGCGGGTGCGGACGGCCATCGCCGTCCTCGGCTACCGCCCCGACGAGCGCGCACGGCATCTGCGCCTCGGCGTCACCGGGACCCTCGGCGCGGCCGTGCGCCAGCTGTCCCACGTCAACCCGGTGTTGCGCGCGGTGGAACGCGCCGCCCGGGCGGCCGACCTGATGGTCCTCGCCGCCTCGACCGAGGACGACGAGACCCTCGAAAGGCACGTCGTCGAGTCAATGTGCCGCCGCCGGTTCGACGGCATCGTCCTCGAGCCGATCGGCGACGACCACGGTTATCTGGTCCCGGAGCTTGAGGCGGGCCTGTCGCTCGTCGCCGTCGACCGTCCCGTGCTCGGCCTCGACGTCGACTGCGTGCTGTCCGACAACAGGTCGGGCATAGAGACGGCCTACCGCCATCTCGTACGGCACGGCCACGACCGCATCGCCTACATCGGCGACGACGAGCGGATCTACACGGCGCGGGAACGTGCCATGGCCTTCCGCGAGTGCGTCGCGGCGCACGGCGGCGCCCTCGGCACGATGCTGCACACGGGTCAGGTGGAGAGCGGGCGCATCCGCGAGGCCGTGCGGGCCGCCCTCGCCGGGCCGGCGCCCGCGACGGCGATCGTCACGGGCAACGCGCAGCTCAGCGTGGAGGTGCTCCGGCAGCTCGGCACGGACGCCGTGGACGTGGCGCTGATCGGCTTCGACGACTCCGAGCTCGCCACGCTGCTGCGGCCGGACCTCACCGTGATCGCCCAGGACACCGACGCGATCGGCAGCACCGCGATCGAGATGCTCCGGGCACGCATCGCCGACCCGGCGACCGAGGTGCGGAAGGTGACCGTGCCGGTGGAACTGATCGTCAGAGGTTCGGGCGAGGTCCCACCGGCGTTCTGAGAACGATCAGGTACCCATCGCGTGCACGCCGCCGTCGACGTGCACGATCTCGCCCGTGGTCGCGGGGAACCAGTCCGACAGCAGCGCGACGCACGCCCTGGCCGCCGGGGCGGTGTCGGTGAGGTCCCAGCCGAGGGGAGCCTTGGCGGGCCAGCTCTCCTCGAACTCGCCGAAGCCGGGGATGCTCTTCGCCGCCATCGTCCGCAGCGGGCCGGCCGCGACCAGGTTGACCCGGATGCCGTGCTTGCCGAGGTCGCGGGCCAGGTAACGCGAGGCCGACTCGAGCCCGGCCTTCGCGACGCCCATCCAGTCGTAGACCGGCCACGCCTTGGTCGCGTCGAAGTCGAGGCCGACGATCGCGCCGCCGTCCTTCATGAGCGGGAGGCAGGCGACGGCCAGCGACTTGAAGGAGTACGTCGAGACGTGGAGGGCGGTGGAGACGTCCTCCCACGACGTGTTGAGGAAGTTGCCGCCCAGGGCGGTCTGCGGGGCGAAGCCGATGGAGTGCACGACGCCGTCGAGCCCGCCGACGTGCTCGCCGACGCGGGCGGCCAGGGTGTCGAGGTGCTCGGTGTTCTGCACGTCCAGCTCGAGCACCGGGGCGGGCTCGGGGAGGCGCTTGGCGATGCGCTCGACGAGGCTGAGGCGGCCGAAGCCGGTCAGCACGATCTGGGCGCCCTCCTCCTGGGCGAGCTTCGCCACGTTGAAGGCGATCGAGGAGTCGGTCAGGACGCCGGTGACCAGCAGTCGCTTACCGTCCAGCAAACCCATGTTCAGCTCCAGTCTCTCGTCGGTCCGCGGATGCGCGGCTCAGTGGCCCATGCCCAGGCCGCCGTCCACGGGGATGACCGCTCCCGTGATGTACGACGCGTCCTCGCCGGCCAGGAACCTGACCACGCGGGCCACTTCCTCGACCTTCGCCTGACGGCCGAGCGGGATGCTCTTGCGGATCGCCTCCTGCTGGGCGTCGTCGAGCACGGCGGTCATGTCCGTCTCCACGAAGCCCGGCGCCACGACGTTCACCGTAATGCCACGGGAGCCCAGCTCGCGGGCGAGCGAGCGGCCGAATCCGACCAGGCCGGCCTTGGAGGCCGCGTAGTTGGTCTGGCCGGCCGATCCGAGGAGGGCGACGACCGAGGAGACGAGGATGATCCGCCCGCGGCGCATCCGGAGCATGGGGCGGACGGCCCTCTTCGCGACGCGGTAGGCGCCGGTGAGGTTGGTGTCGATGACGTCGGTGAAGGTCTCTTCCTTCATCATCGGCAGCAGGGTGTCCTTGGTGATGCCCGCGTTGGCGACGACGACCTCGACCGGGCCGTGCTCGGCCTCGGCCTTCGCGAAGGCCGCGTCCACGTCCTCGGAGCTGGTCACGTCGCACCGGACCCCGAACAGGCCCTCCGGCGGCTCTCCCGAGCGGTAGGTTACGGCCACCGCGTCTCCGGCCGCGGCCAGTTCACGAGCGATCGCAAGGCCGATTCCACGATTTCCACCGGTCACGAGTACAGAGCGAGCCATGCGACCGACGCTATCGGCTACCCGGCGGTAAACCACTTGTCCGCTAGGCACAAGATCACAGGGTTAGGATCGTGGACATGCGCCAGATCGATCCCGATTTTCTCGCCCTGCCGCTTCGGCGCCTGGCGGACGCGGCTCTCCAACGCGCCCGTGACCTGGGCGTCGAGCACGCGGCCTTCCGACTGGAACGGGTCCGCGCCGAGACGCTGCGGCTGTTCGACGCCGGCCTGGAAGGGTCCATGGACGCCGACGACCTCGGCTTCGCCGTACGAGTGATCAAGGACGGGACCTGGGGGTTCGCGTCGGGGATCGAGCTGACGCCCGAGGCCGCGGCCCGCGCCGCCGAGGAGGCCGTCAGGGTGGCCGCCGTGAGCGCGCCGATCAACCGGGAGCCGGTCGAGCTTTCTCCCGAGCCGGTGTACTCCGACGTGACCTGGGTGTCGGCCTACGACGTCGACCCCTTCGACGTGCCGCTCCGCGACAAGGTCGCGCTGCTGAGCGAGTGGTCCTCGAACATGCTCGGCGCGGTCGACCACGTGTCGGCCTCGCTCATGCAGGTCAAGGAGCAGAAGTTCTACGCCGACACGGCGGGCACCGTCACGACGCAGCAGCGGGTCAGGGTCCACCCGGTGCTGACCGCGATGAAGACCGACGGCGACCGGTTCGACGACATGCGGACGCTCGCGCCGCCGGTCGGCCGGGGCTACGAATACCTCACCGGCACCGGCTGGGACTTCCCCGCCGAGATCGCGGAGATCCCCGACCTGCTGGCGGAGAAGCTGAAGGCGCCGTCGGTCGACGCGGGCGCCTACGACCTGGTCGTCCACCCGTCGAACCTGTGGCTGACCATCCACGAGTCGATCGGGCACGCGACCGAGCTCGACCGGGCCCTCGGCTACGAGGCGGCCTACGCGGGAACCTCCTTCGCGACCTTCGACAAGCTGGGCGCCCTGCACTACGGCTCCCCCGTCATGAACGTCACCGGCGACCGCACGGCCGAGCACGGCCTGGCCACGGTCGGATGGGACGACGAGGGCGTCGCCGGCCAGTCGTTCGACATCGTCAGCGACGGCACGCTCGTCGGCTACCAACTCGACCGGCGCATGGCGCTGATGAAGGGCTTCGGCCGGTCCAACGGGTGCGCGTTCGCCGACTCCCCCGGTCACGTGCCGATCCAGCGGATGGCCAACGTGTCGCTGCGGCCGGCGGAGGACGGGCCGTCGACCGACGAGCTCATCTCCCGGGTCGAGCGCGGCATCTACATCCTGGGCGACAAGAGCTGGTCCATCGACATGCAGCGGTACAACTTCCAGTTCACCGGTCAGAGGTTCTACAAGATCGAGAACGGGCGGCTGGCCGGGCAGCTGCGCGACGTCGCCTATCAGGCGACGACGACCGACTTCTGGCGCTCGATGGAGGCCGTGGGCGGCCGGCAGACCTATGTCCTCGGGGGCGCCTTCAACTGCGGCAAGGGCCAGCCGGGGCAGGTGGCGCCGGTCAGCCACGGCGCGCCGTCGGCCCTGTTCCGCGGGGTGCGGATCCTCAACACCGTCCAGGAAGGTGGAAAGTGATGAGCACGCCACAGGAGACGGTCGAGCGGGCGCTCGCGCTGAGCGAGGCCGACGACTGCATCGTGATCGTGGACGAGGGGTCCACCGCCAACCTGCGCTTCGCGGGCAACACGCTGACCACCAACGGGGTCGCCAGGTCGTCGCAGCTGACCGTCATCTCCGTGTCCGGGCAGGGCGTCGGCGTCGTGTCCCGTGCCGCCGTGCGGCCCGACCAGCTCGCCGAGGTCGTCGCGGCGGCGGACGCCGCCGCCAGGGACGCGCAGCCGTCGGACGACGCCCGCCCGCTGGCCGAGGGCACGGCCATGGACGGCTGGGACCGCGAGGTCGAGCCGACCTCCATCGACGTCTTCCGTGACTTCGCTCCCGCGCTCGGCGAGTCGTTCGCGTCCGCGGAGGCCTCGGGCCGCAAGCTGTACGGCTTCGCGGAGCACATCATGACCTCGACGTTCGTGGGCTCGTCGACCGGCCTCCGGCTGCGGCACGACCAGCCGACGGGACGGCTCGAGCTCAACGCCAAGTCCGCGGACATGTCCAGGTCCGCGTGGACGGGCGTGGCCACCCGCGACTTCGTCGACGTCGACGTCGCGGCGCTCGACGCGAGCCTCGCCCAGCGGCTCGAATGGTCCAAGCGGCGCGTCGACCTCGAGGCCGGACGGTACGAGACGATCCTGCCGCCGACGGCCGTGGCCGACCTGATGATCTATCTGTACTGGACGGCCGGCGCGCGCGACGCGGCCGACGGCCGGACGGTCTTCTCCAGGACCGGCGGCGGCACCCGCGTCGGCGAACGGTTGTCGCCAGTGCCGGTGCGGCTCTACAGCGACCCGGCGTATCCGGGCATCGAGTGCTCGCCGTTCGTCATCGCGCACGCCTCCAGCCGTGAGCAGTCGGTCTTCGACAACGGAGTGCGGCTCGGCGCGACGGACTGGATCGCGGACGGCACGCTGCGGAACCTGCTCCAGACCCGGCACTCGGCCGAGCTGACCGGCCTGGCGGCGACCCCGCAGATCGACAACCTCATCATGACCGGCCCCGAGGGCGGCCGCTCGCTGGAGGAGATGGTCGCCTCGACGGAGCGAGGGCTGCTGCTCACCTGCCTGTGGTACATCCGCGAGGTCGACCCGCAGACGCTGCTGCTGACCGGCCTGACCAGAGACGGCGTCTACCTGGTGGAGAACGGGGAGGTCGTCGGCGAGGTCAACAACTTCCGGTTCAACGAGTCGCCGGTGGACCTGCTCGGGCGGGTGACCGAGGTCGGCGCGAGCGCACAGACCCTGCCCCGCGAGTGGAACGACTACTTCACCCGCACGGTGATGCCGGCGATGCGCGTGCCCGACTTCAACATGTCGACGGTGAGCCAGGCGAACTGACGGCGCGGGCGCGGCCGGCGACCCCGGCCGCGCCTACCCGGCGTCCTCCAGGCGGAAGCCGACCTTCATGCCGACCTGGAAGTGGGCGACCTCGCCGTCCTCGATCTGCCCGCGCACCTCGGTCACCTCGAACCAGTCGAGGTGGCGGAGGGTCTGCGCGGCCCGGCGGACGCCGTTGCGGACGGCCTGGTCGACGCTCTCCGTCGAGGTGCCGACGATCTCCGTCACCCGGTACGTACGGTCCGTCATCGCATGCTCTCCTCGCCTCTCGTCTGGGCGCGATCGTATCGCCACTGCGGCGACGTGCCCGAGCCCGGCTGGGTCTACCGTGGAAATGTGAACCCATGGCGCAGGCTCAGAGGCGCCCCCGTCGTGCACAGCGTGACGGACGCCCAGCCCTCCCTGTCCGACGACATCAGGCGCCGCGAGATCAGCTATCTGATCAAGATGGGCATCCGGCTCGTCTGCCTCATCCTCGCCGTCGCCGTACCGGCTCCGTGGCCCGTGAAGGCACTCCTCGTGGCGGGCGCCGTCCTTTTGCCATACCTTGCCGTTGTCGGGGCCAATCAACGAGGTCAGGACGTCATTCCACCCCCGGACATGACGGAATCTAACCAAAACGAGATACCACGCCATCGACGCGAGATCGGGTCGTGACAAAGTCTTGACGCAACCCATGGGTCAGAGGTGTAGAGTCATAACCAAGCGCTCTGGTCCCCCGTCGGAGCGCTGGTGCCGGCGTTCCGGGCCCCCGTCGGAACGCCGATGAAAGCGGCGCCGGGTGGTTTGCCCCCGTAACCACCCGGCGTCGCCCTTTCTGTATTCAGGCCATTTCGCGCCGACTTCTGCTACGCGTTCGTCAGGCGTCGCCGGATGTTTCCCCGGCCGTCTTCTCCCAGTCGCGCGCGAGGCTTGACAACCGTGCGACGACGTCGTCGGGCGCGGTCCCCGCCCCCTGCGCGAGCCCGACCAGATACGCCGTGAGCGGGGCGGCCGGCCGCGCGACGCCGTGCGCCACGTCCCTCGTCAGGTCGAGCACGGCGTTCCTGTCCACCCGGGACGGGTCGATGCCGAGTTCCCTGCAGACCAGCGCGGTCCACTCCTCAAGCACGTTCATGCGCACTCCTCGTTCGTGACTGTCGTCGTAACCGTTATGGCGTTTCGCGCTCTCTACGCACCGCGTGCTCGTTCGCGCGCGGCGCCGAGATCGTCGATGGTGTCGCAATCGAACCACGGCGCCCGGCCGTCCTCCGCGGCGGGCAGGCGAACGCGCACCGGTCCGAGCGGTCCCAGCAGCCGGTGCAGCGACCGTCCTTCGTACCCGTCCAGCGCGTCGGCGAGGACGCCGGTCCGCCACACGCCGGTGAGCCACTGCTCCCTTTCTCCGTCGTCGACGAGAACGGCTCCCGCAGCCGCCGTCGCGTCCGCCGCGCGCGCGGCGCGGAACAGGGCGGCGACATGGTCGGCGGTGAGGAAGGGCAGGTCGGCGGCGAGCAGCGCCAGCCATGGTGCGCGCACTTCCGCGAGCCCCGCGCGCAGGGCGGGGACCGGGCCGCCTCCCGGCGGATCCTCACTGGTGAATACCACGGTGGCGGGCGCGGCGGGTTCCCCGCGTGGCGCACCGCGCTCACCCGCCGGCTCCCCCGCCGGCGGCTCGGGCGCACGTGTGAGGTCGCGCGCGGGACCCACGACGACCAGACGGGCGGCCCCGGAGACGGCGGAGGCGACATGCTCGATCAGCGGGCGTCCGGCGACGATGACGCCGGGCTTGTCCAGCCCGCCCAGGCGTTCGGCCCGTCCGCCGGCCAGGATGACGGCGTCGTACGGCACCGCGTCGTATGGGAGGGAGCCGCCACGCGTGCCCGGGCTCTGCGGCGCCGTGCTCATCACGTCTCGCCGGACCGCGTCAGCCGCCGATGGCGGACATGGGCCGGGACGGCTGCAGGAACGTGGGATCGTCGATGCCGTGCCCGGCCTTCTTCCCGCGGACCGCGGCCCTCCAGCGCTCGACGAGATCGTCGTCGCTCGCGCCCGCGCGCAGGGCGGTGCGCAGATCCGATTCCTCGGTGGCGAAAAGGCAGTTGCGGACCTGGCCGTCGGCGGTGATCCGGACGCGGTCGCAGGCCCCGCAGAACGGCCGGGTGACCGAGCCGATCACTCCCACGCGCCGGGGACCACCGTCGACCAGGAACAGCTCGGCCGGAGCGCTGCCGCGCTCGCGCGGGTCGTCCTCCGTGAGGTCGAAGGCGCCCTTGAGCGCGCCGAGGATCTCGTCGGCGGTGATCATGTTCTCGCGCTGCCAGCCGTGCTGGGCGTCGAGGGGCATCTGCTCGATAAAACGGAGCTCGTATCCCTGATCGAGGCAGTAGCGCAGCAGGGGCACCGCCTCGTCCTCGTTGACGCCGCGCATGAGGACAGCGTTGACCTTCACCGGCCTGAGCCCCGCCGCGTCGGCCGCGGCCAGCCCGGCCAGGACGTCGGAGAGCCGGTCGCGGTGCGAGAGCCGTACGAACGTGTCGCGGTCGAGGGTGTCGAGCGAGACGTTCACGCGGTCGAGCCCGGCGTCGGCGAGCGGACCGGCGAGGCGTGCCAGGCCGATGCCGTTGGTCGTGACGGAGAGCTGGGGGCGCGGGTTCAGGGCGGCGGACGCGGTGACGATCTCCACCAGTTCCCGCCGCAGGAGCGGCTCGCCGCCGGTGAAGCGGACCTCGGTGATGCCGAGGCGTTCCACCCCGATGCGCACCAGCCTGATGATCTCGTCCGCGGTCAGGAGCTCGGGCTTGGGAAGCCAGTCGAGGCCCTCGGGCGGCATGCAGTAGGTGCACCGCAGGTTGCACCGGTCGGTCAGCGAGACCCGAAGATCAGTCGCCGTCCGACCGAAAGAGTCAACCAGCACGAGGGGACCTCCATGGCGAGAGAAGATCCAAGCCTAAAGGCCCGGCGTCTTCCTGGCGACAACCCGGCTTGATCACGCTTTGTTCCCGTCAACCACCGCGCGTCACCGTTTCATCCAGAATATCCGCCGACAGGGCGTCGGACCGCTCCCATCGGGAATCGCCTCCATCAGGGCCCCGCCCCCGGAAAATCAGTGGGAACTCACCTGTTACGTGTGCAAACTGGACCACGAACAGAGGAGATCATCATGCCTAGCGAGGTCGCGCCCAACCTCCTGTCGTGGGCCAGCGAGATCGACGACGGCGCCATCCAGCAGGCGGCGCGGACCGCACGGCTGCCCTTCGTCTCGGGCCACGTGGCGCTCATGCCCGACGCGCACGTCGGAATCGGGGCGACGGTCGGATCCGTGATCCCCACCGAGGGAGCGATCATCCCCGCCGCCGTCGGCGTGGACATCGGCTGCGGAATGATCGCGACCGAGACGACGCTGACCGCCGCCGACCTGCCGGAGACGCTCGACGCCCTGATGCCGCTGGTGGAACGGCGGATTCCGGCCGGCGTGGGGAAGGGCCACGAGGACCGTTCCGTTGATCGTGCCCTGGGCGAGCTCGGGCGTCCGCACAGCGACCTGACGCCCAAGCAGGACAAGACCGTGTCGGTCCAGTTCGGCACGCTCGGATCCGGCAACCACTTCGTCGAGGTCTGCCTCGACGAACGCGACCGGGTCTGGACCGTGCTGCACTCGGGTTCGCGCGGGATCGGCAACCAGCTCGCCACCCGGCACATCGCCGACGCCAAGAAGTCGATGAAGCGCCAGGCCATCGGGCTGGAGGATCCGGACCTCGCGTACTTCGTGCAGAACACGCCGGAGTTCACCGCCTACATCGAGGACATGCTCTGGTCACAGCGTTACGCCATGGCCTCGCGTGCCCGGATGGACACGGTGCTCAGCAACGCGCTCTTCCAGGTAACCGGCAAGGGCGCGCGCGTCCGCACGATCAACTGCCACCACAACTTCACCCAGCAGGAGGAGCACGACGGCAAGCGGCTGTGGATCACCCGCAAGGGGGCCATCAAGGCCGACACCGGTGACGAGGGCGTCATCCCCGGCTCGATGGGGACGCAGTCGTACATCGTGCGCGGGCGCGGCAGCGCGGCGTCGTACAACTCGTGCTCGCACGGCGCGGGCCGCAGGATGTCCCGCGGCCGGGCCAAGCGCGAGCTGACGGCGACGTCGCTGACGGAGGCGATGCGCGGCCGTACGTGGAACGCCGGCCGGGCCGCGGCCCTGGTCGACGAGCACCCGGAGGCCTACAAGCCGATCGACCGGGTGATGGCGGACCAGAAGGACCTGGTCGAGATCCGCCACACGCTCCACCAGGTGTTCAACTACAAGGGCTGACCGCCGGGCCGAGCCGGCCGAGCGCCCCGCCGCGATCGCGGCGGGGCGCTTACGCTTTCCCGGCCCCTGAGCGACCTGCGCGACCTGCGCGACCGGAGCCGGCGTCCCGGCGACCGCCGCCGGAGCAGCGCCCGTTGCCGGTACCACCCTTTCGCGGTATTAAATCCGGACAATGGATCGTTAGGCA
>NZ_BONV01000051.1 GCF_016862895.1 Planotetraspora kaengkrachanensis
AGGAAGGTCGAGCGGAGGGCGAGGCTGCGGCGATCTTGGCTGTGCTCGATGCCCGTGGCCTGGAGATCTCCTCTGACACGCGCGACCGGATCACTCGCTGCGACGATCTGAAGGTGCTGGAGACCTGGATCCGCCGGGCGGTCACGGTGAACTCGGCGGACGAACTCTTCGCGTGAAGCGAGCGCCAGGTCAGTCGTCTCGCTTGGCGGCGGTGAGGAGCGCGTCGAACAGGGGGCCATCCTCGTCGGCCTCGGGATGCCACTGGACGGCCAGCGCGAACGGATGACCGACTAGTTCGACGGCCTCGATCGTGCCGTCCTCCGACCGGGCGGTGACCTCCAGGCCGTGCCCCGGCCGATCGATCGCCTGGTGGTGGTAGTGCGCCGGGAGGAGGCGGTCGTCCCGGTAGATCTCGGCCAGCGCGGGCGAGAGCCGTACGGGGACGCGGCCGAAGGTCCCGGGGGCGGGCGAGTGGCCGGCGTGGCCGACCACCTCGGGGAGATGCTGGTGGAGCGTGCCCCCCAGGGCCACGTTGAGGACCTGGAGTCCGCGGCAGATGCCGAGGAACGGCAGGTTCGCCTCCAGCGCGGCCCGCATCAATCCGAACTCCGCCTCATCACGAAATTTCCGTACGTATCCGGTTTGCTCGTGCGCGGTGGAGCCGTAGCGGGCGGGGTCGATGTCGCCGCCGCCCGCGATGATCAGGCCGTCGAGCCGACCGGCCAGCTCGGCGGGATCGCCCGCGGGCGGGATGATCACCGGCTGGCCGCCGGCCCGCGCGACGTGCTCCACGTACGCGTACGGCAGCAGCGCGGTGGTCATGTCCCAGACCGTGAACTGGGCGGGCTCCACGTAACACGTGATGCCGATGACCGGTCGTGACATGACCACCTCCTCGAGCGGGACCGTCGGTTACAGGGGGGTGACGTACGCCCCGGAGATGCCGCCGTCGACCAGGAACTCCGACGCGGTGATGAAACTCGAGTCGTCGGACGCGAGGAAGGCGACGGCGGCCGCGATCTCCTCGGCGCGGGCGAACCGCCCGATCGGCACGTGGACGAGCCGGCGCTGCGCCCGCTCGGGGTCCTTGGCGAACAGCTCGCGCAGCAGGGGAGTGTCCACCGGCCCCGGGCAGAGCGCGTTCACCCGGATGCCCTCGCGCGCGAACTGCACGCCGAGTTCGCGGCTCATCGCGAGCACGCCGCCCTTGGACGCGGTGTAGGAGATCTGCGACGTCGCCGAGCCCAGGACCGCCACGAACGACGCCGTGTTGATGATCGAGCCCTTGCCCTGCCGCCGCATGTACGGAAGGACGTGCTTGCAGCACAGGTAGACGCTGGTGAGGTTGACCTCCTGGACCCTGCGCCACGCCTCGATGCCGGTCTCGAGGATCGAGTCGTCCTCCGGCGGCGAGATCCCCGCGTTGTTGAAGGCGACGTCGACGCTGCCGTAGGTGTCGAAAGCGGTCTGGTACATCCGCACGACGTCGTCCTCGTTGGCCACGTCGGCGCGGACGAACAGTCCGCCGACCTCGTCGGCGACCTTCGACCCGGCCGCCTCGTCGAGGTCAACGGCCACGATCTTCGCGCCCTCCTGGGCGAACCGCTGCGCGGTGGCGAGGCCGATGCCGCTGCCCGCCCCCGTGATGACGGCGACGCGGTCTTGCAAACGCTGCATGTCTCTACTCCGTGGAAATGAAGACGTTCTTGGTCTCGGTGAAGGCGGCCAGGGCGTCGGGGCCGAGCTCCCGGCCGAGGCCGGACTGCTTGAAGCCGCCGAACGGCGTCCAGTAGCGGACGCTGGAATGGGAGTTCACCGACAGGTTGCCCGCCTCGACCGCCCGGGCGACCCGCAGGGCGCGCCCGACGTCCCGCGTCCAGATCGACCCGGACAGGCCGTACGCCGTGTGGTTGGCGATCCGAACGGCATGGGCCTCGTCGTCGAACGGGACGACGGACACGACCGGCCCGAAGATCTCCTCGGTGAACGCCCGGTGGAAGGCGCCGGATCCGTCGGCCAGCGGGTCGAACCCGGCGGGCGCGGCCAGAACGGTGGGGGCGAACCAGAAGCCGGGTCCGTCCGGGCACGACCCCGTCGTGTGCACGCCCTCGGCGGCCACGAACGACGCCACCCTTTCGCGGTGCTCGGCGCTGATCAGCGGGCCCATCTGCGTGGCGGGGTCGAGCGGGTCGCCGACCTTCACGTCGCGGACCGCCCGCGAGAGCCGTCCGAGGAAGTCGTCGTAGACGGAACGCTCCACCAGGATGCGCGACCGGGCGCAGCAGTCCTGCCCGGAGTTGTCGAAGACCGCCATCGGGGCGGACGCCGCCGCCCTGTCCAGGTCGGAATCGGCGAAGATGATGTTGGCGCTCTTGCCGCCGAGCTCCAGCGTCAGCCGCTTCACCTGGGCGGCGGCCTGGGCCGCGATCAGCTTGCCCACCTCGGTCGAACCCGTGAACACGATCTTGCGCACGTCCGGGTGCCCGACGAGCCGGGCGCCCGCCACCTCGCCCGCACCGGGGACGACCTGCAGCACGCCCTCGGGAATGCCGGCCTCGAGGGCCAGCTCAGCCAGCCGCAGCGCCGTCAGCGGGGTCCACTCCGCGGGCTTGACGACGACGGTGTTCCCCGCGGCAAGGGCCGGAGCCACCCCCCAGGTCATGATGACCATGGGGAAGTTCCACGGCACGATGACGCCGACGACACCCAGCGGCTCCTGGAACGTGATGTCCACACCGCCCGCGACGGGGATCTGCCTTCCGTGGTCGCGCTCGGGCGCTCCCGCGTAGAAGTTCAGGACGTCACGGACGTTTCCGGCCTCCCAGCGGGCGTTGCCGATCGTGTGGCCGGCGCCCGCGATCTCGAGCTGGGCCAGTTCCTCCGCGTGGTCCTCGACCACCTGGGCGAACCGCCGCAGCAGCCGAGCCCTCTCGCCCGGGGCGACCGACCGCCATGCGGGGAACGCCCGGCGCGCCCGCTCGACCACCCGGTCGACTTCGGCGGCGTCGGCCATGCCGACTTCGGCGACCACGCCCTCGGTCGCCGGATTGAGTACCTTCACAGCCTCTCGAACCCCCGATAGAGCTCCCAGTCGGTGACCGCCGCGTCGTAGGCGGCCAGCTCGACCCGTGCGTTGTTCGCGTAGTGCTCGACCACATCCTTGCCGAAGGCCGCCTCGGCGAGGTCGGACCCCTCCCACAGGGACAGTGCGTCGCGGAGCGTGGCCGGCACCGTCTCCGCCCCCGCGGCGTAGGCGTTCCCCGCGTAGGGCTCCTCCAGCGGCAGTTCCTCCTCGATCCCGCGCAGGCCCGCCGCGATCAGGGCGGACACCGCCAGGTACGGGTTCACGTCGCCGCCGGGCACGCGGTTCTCCACCCGGAGCGAGGGCCCGTGGCCGACGAGGCGCAGCGAGCAGGTCCGGTTGTCGATGCCCCACTTCACGGCGGTGGGGGCGAAGCTGCCCGGGACGTACCGCTTGTAGGAGTTGATGTTGGGCGCGTAGAAGAGGGTCAGCTCCCTGAGCGCGGCGAGCTGGCCGGCGATGAAGTGCTCGCCGACCTTGGAGAGCCCGTGCGGCTCCGTCCCCGCCATCACCGGCCGGCCCTCGGAGTCCCGCAGGGAGATGTGGATGTGGCAGGAGTTGCCCTCGCGCTGGTTCGGCTTGGCCATGAAGGTGATCGAGCTCCCCTCCTGGGCGGCGATCTCCTTGGCCCCGTTCTTGTAGATGACGTGGTTGTCGCACGTCGTCAGCGCGTCGGAGAACCGGAAGGCGATCTCGTGCTGGCCGAGGTTGCACTCGCCCTTGGCCGACTCCACGTACAGGCCGGCACCCTCCATGGCGAGCCGGATCCTCCGCAGCAGCGGCTCGATCCTGGCGGTGCCGAGCAGGGAGTAGTCGACGTTGTAGAGGTTGGCGGGCGTCAGGTCGCGGTAGCCGCGCCGCCACGCGTCCTCGTAGGTGTCGTTGTAGACGCAGAATTCCAGCTCGGTGCCGACGAAGGCGGTCCATCCCCGGTCGGCCAGCCGGGCGATCTGCCGGCGCAGGATCTGCCGGGGGGAGGGGACGACGTCGGACCCGTCCTCCCAGACCAGGTCGGCCAGCAGCAGCGCGGTTCCCTCCTGCCAGGGGACCCGGCGCAGCGTCGCGAGGTCGGGCCGCATCACGAAGTCGCCGTAGCCGCGGTCCCACGACGACATGGCGTAGCCGTCCACCGTGTTCATGTCGACGTCGACCGCGAGCAGGTAGTTGCACCCCTCCGCCGCGTGGCCCAGTACCTCCTCGAGGAAGTACCGCGCCGACAGGCGCTTGCCCTGCAGCCTGCCCTGCATGTCGGTGACCGCGAGCAGGACGGTGTCCACGCGACCGGCCTCGATGTCGCCGCGGAGCTGCTCAACGTCAAGCACGGCGCCTCCTGTCAAAAGTCTGGAAACAGACCATTGAAGGGCATGCAAGCACCAGGGCTGCCCCTGAGTCAACAACGCTCCGTGGGTTAACCTCGGCCCACGGGGGCCGATTCGCGAAGGGACGGTGGAGCATGGACGGGTCCGCGACAGGGGCCGTCTCGCTCCTCAGGCCGGTTCGGGCGGGCAACGCGTTCGAGGAGACCGTCGAACGGCTGTTGCAGGCCATCAAGCTCGGCGTCGTCGCCCACGGGGAGAAGCTCCCGCCGGAGCGTGAGCTCGCCGCTCAGCTCGGGATCAGCCGCGTCACCTTACGTGAGGCGATCCGCGCGCTCCAGGAGGCCGGCTTCCTCGACGTACGGCGAGGCCGTTACGGCGGAGCGTTCGTCGTCTACCGGCCGCCGAGCCCGCGCAAGGGAGACCTGCGCCGCGCCGTCAACGAGATGGGGGCGGGCGGCCTGGAGGACGCGCTGACCTTCCGGATGGCGGTCGAGTGCGGCGCGGCCCAGATCCTGGCGGGGACGGAGCTCACCGACGGGCAGCGGGAGACGCTCGCCGCCCGTCTGGCCGGGGTGAACGACGCGGCGCCGGCCGACTACCGGCGGCTGGACACCGCCTTCCACCTCTCCATCGCCGAGCTGACCGGATCGCCCCTGCTGGCCGCCGCGTGCGCGGACGCCCGTCTGCGCGTGACCGACCTGCTGAACGCCATCCCGGTGCTCCGGCCCAACATCGAGCACGCCGCGACGCAGCACGCGGCCATCGTGGAAGCGATCCTGGAAGGCGATCCCGAGGGCGCTCGGCGTGCGGTGGCCGAGCACCTGGAGGGGACGGCCGCGCTGCTGCGCGCCTTCCTCGGCTGACCCGCCCCCCGCCTTCACCCGCAGTTCCGCCGATCGAGGACTCATCATGGCCGACTGGTACCTGGCTGGCGCGTCGCTCCACGAGGGTGCGCGCAGGTTGCCGCTGTTCTGCTTCTTCGTGGCGCTGATCGTCGCCTTCGTGGGCACGCGCGTGAACGTCCGGCTGATCCGTTCGCGGGTGCGCTGGTTCGGCAACGTCAGCGTCGGGGAGACGCACATCCACCACGTCGTGTTCGGCGTCGTGCTCATGTTGCTCAGCGGGGTCGCCGGTCTGATCCTGTCCAGCGTCTCCATCGGGTGGTACGCCTTCTCCGCGGCGCTCTTCGGCGTCGGGGCGGCGCTCGTGCTCGACGAGTTCGCCCTGCTGCTGCACCTGCGCGACGTCTACTGGCAGGAGGAGGGGCGCACCTCCGTCGACGCCGTCTTCGTGGCCGTGGCGGCGACCGGTCTGCTGCTGCTCGGGCTGCGCCCGCTCGCCTGGGGCGGCTCGGACGGCGCCTTCGGCGGCAGAGGGACGGCGGTGGCGATCCTCGTCGTCAATCTCGTCTTCGCCGTGATCACCCTGCTCAAGGGGAAGATCTGGAGCGGCCTCATCGGGTTGTTCGTTCCGCCGTTCGTCTACATCGGCGCCATACGGCTCGCCCGCCCCGGATCGCCGTGGGCCCGGTGGTACTACTCGGAGGTCGCCAGGAGGCCCAAGCCGCGCCGGATGGCGAAAGCCGTTCATCGTGAGGAACGGTGGCGCAGGCCCGTCATCCGCGTGAAGATCGCTTTTCAGGAGTTCGTCTCCGGACGCCATGACGTTCCGTCGTCACACCGCCGATCCCGCCGCCATGAATCAATAGATAACTGAAATACGGGTATTTATCCATGCGAAGTCGTTTCCGGGGTGGGGAGTCGGCGGCATGGAATCGAAGGGGCATTTCGAATTTCAGGAAATGGCGGCGCGGTTGAAACGGGAAGCCGCCCTGCTGACGGGCGACGGACTGCTCGCCGCCGAGGCACGCACCGAGGAGGCGGAGGCGAGGTTGTGCCTGACCTGGCACGCCGTCGCCGAGACCGCCAGGGAGATGCGTCAGCTGTACGGCGTGGCGGGCTGACCGCCGTGTCCCCCGACCTCCCCGACCTCCCTGACCTGGACTGATCGGATTGCCCGCTCTGGGCGCGCACACGGCCGCCGTCGGCGACCTACGGTCGCAGTGAACCGACGAAACGGCGTGGCCGCGCACAGGGAGTGTCATGGGGACGGACGACGCGGAGCCGGGGGACCGGCCGGCAGGCATGGTGCGCGACCGGGGGTCCTGGCGGCTTCTGCTCGGCCAGGTGCGACCGAACAGGAAGGCGCTGGTGCTCGGCGCCTCGCTCAGCCTGATCGGCACCTTCGCCGGGCTGGCCATGCCCGTTCTCGCCAAGTCGGTCATCGACGCGTTCGGCCGGGGCGCCGCCCTGGCCGGGCCGCTGGCGGGGTTGTCGCTGGCCGTCCTGGCGGGCGCACTGATCGCCGCCTGGGGCCGGTTCGTGCTGGAGCGGATGGGCGAGGGCATCGTGCTGGCGACTCGCAAGAGCCTCGTCGAGCGCATCCTCCGCCTCAAGGTGCCGGACGTGGACAGGCTCAAGCCGGGAGACCTGCTCTCGCGGGTCAGCGCCGACACGACGCTGCTGCGCGCCGTCTACACCGACGCGCTGGCAGGCACGGTGGGGTCGGTGTTCATGTTCCTGGGCGCCGTGGTCCTCATGGCGATCATGGACGGTCTGCTGCTCCTGGTCACCCTCGGCGTGGTGGCCCTGGTGGGCCTCATGGGCCTGGCGGTCGCGCCCAGGATCCGCCGCGCTTCCCTTGAGGCGCAGACGGCCCTCGGGGAGATGGGCTCCGTCCTCGACCGCGCGCTGCAGGCGTTCCGCACGGTGAAGGCCAACGGCGCGGAGTCACGTGAGATCGCCGTGGTGTCCGGCGCGGCGACGCTCGCGCGCGACCGCGGCGTCACGGCCGCCGCGTGGACCTCCGTCGCGGGCACCGGAGCCTGGACGTCTGTCCAGCTCGCGTTCATCGCGGTGCTCGGCGTGGGCGGCGCGCGCGTCGCGAGCGGGGCGATGGAGGTCTCCGCGCTCATCGCGTTCATGCTGTACCTGTTCTATCTGGTCGCCCCGATCGGGCAGCTCATCCAGAGCCTCACCCAGCTCCAGGTCGCCATGGCGGCGGTCACCCGGATCCAGGAGGTGACCGCGCTCGACGCCGAGCCCGCGGCCTCCGTCGGCGCGGCGCGGCCGCTGGACCGCACACCCGTCGGCGTGCGCTTCGACGGCGTGGCCTTCCGATACGGCGAGGACCGCCCGGTCGTCCACGACCGGGTCAGCTTCGAGGTGGCCGCGGGCGGCATGACGGCCCTCGTGGGACCGTCCGGAGCGGGCAAGTCCACGGTCTTCGGGCTGATCGAGCGCTTCTACGAGCCGCAGGCGGGGACGGTCCTCGTCGGTGGGCGTGACGTCAGGGAATGGCCCCTCGGCGAGCTGCGGGCCGCGCTCGGCTATGTGGAGCAGGACGCGCCGGTCCTGGCCGGCACGCTCAGGGAGAACCTCGTCTTCGGCGCCCCGGAGGCCACGGACGAGGAGATCGCGCGGGCCCTCGCGCGGACCCGGCTCGACGACCTGGTCGAGCGGCTGCCCGCAGGCGTGGAGACCATGGTGGGCCATCGCGGGGTGCTGCTCTCGGGCGGCGAGCGCCAGCGGGTCGCCATCGCCAGGGCGTTGCTCCGCCGGCCGTCCCTGCTCCTCCTGGACGAGGCCACCTCGCAGCTCGACGCCGTCAACGAACTCCGGCTGCGCGAGGTGGTGGCCGAGGTCGCCAGGGAGACCACGGTGCTGGTGATCGCCCACCGCCTGTCCACGGTGACCGGCGCCGACCGGATCATCGTGATGGAGGCGGGCAGGGTGCGCGCCACGGGCACGCACGAGGAACTCGTCGACTCCGACGACCTCTACCGGGAGCTGGCGGCGACCCAGTTCCTCGTGTCGTCCTGACACCGGGCGTCGTCACACCGGGCATCGTCGCGTGGCCGTGGACGCCTGTGCGGCCGGAGGATCCGGTGACGTACGGCGACCGTGATGGCAAAGCCGTACGCAGCCTTTACGCCGGTCCACAGCTTGGCGGCTCAGGAAATCGGGAACTCCCGGAGTGCGGAACCTCTCCTTCACCTCAGCCGGAGTCGCCGGGTCCAACGCGCGTGCGGGCGCGTCCGGGGACGAAGGCCGAAGACGGGGCGTCCCGGGGGGTGTACCCCGGGGCGCCCCGTCACCAGAAGACTCGCCAGGAGAGCCGCGCCTGCGGACGCGTTCACTAGAGTGTCGGGGTGCCGCCCGGCCCCGGCCGTAGCGGGCCGGACGAGTGCGGCGCTGCCCTGGAGGATCTGTGCGCGTGACCTACTGGTGCGAGATGGCGTGGCTGCCGCCAGGTGAGGTCGTGGAGAGCGTGGCCGTGATCGTCGACGGCGCGCGCGTCGCCGAGGTGCATGCCGGCGTCCCTGCCCCGCCCGGAGCCGTGCTGCTGACCGGGCTGACCCTTCCCGGACTCGCCAACGGCCACTCGCACGCGTTCCACCGGGCGCTGCGCGGTCACACGCAGGTCGGCAGGGGCAGCTTCTGGACGTGGCGCGAGCAGATGTACGGCGTGGCGGCCCGGCTCGATCCTGACACCTACCTGGACCTGGCCAGGGCGGTCTACGCGGAGATGGCACTGGCCGGGATCACCTGTGTCGCCGAGTTCCACTACCTGCACCACGGCCCCGGCGGCGTGCCGTACGACGACCCCAACGTCATGGGCCACGTCCTGGTGCGCGCGGCCCGGGAGGCCGGTCTGCGGATCGTGCTGCTCGACACGTGCTATCTCACCGGCGGAATCGGCAACGCCCTCACCGGCCCCCAGGTGCGCTTCGGCGACGGCGACGCGGACGGCTGGGCGTCGCGGGCCGAGGAACTGGCGCTGGCGTACGAGGGGCAGGAGGACGTGGAGATCGGCGCCGCGATCCACTCCGTGCGCGCGGTGCCGCCGGAGCAGATGCACGTGGTCGTCGACTTCACCCACCGGCACTCGGGGCCGCTGCACGTCCACGTGTCCGAGCAGCGCGCCGAGAACGAGGCGTGTGTCGAGGCCTACTCCGCCACTCCCGTGCAGGTGCTGCATGATCACGGCGTCCTCGGGCCGCGCTCGACCGCCGTGCACGCGACGCACCTGTCGGACGTGGACGTGGCGCTGCTCGGCGGCTCGACCACGCACGTGTGCATGTGCCCGACGACCGAGCGCGACCTCGCCGACGGCATCGGGCCGGCCCGCCGCCTGTTCGACGCCGGGTCGCCGATCACGCTGGGCTCCGACAGCCAGGCGGTGGTCGACCTGTTCGAGGAGGCCAGGGCCGTCGAACTGGACGAGCGCCTGGCCACCATGGAGCGCGGGCACTGGCGCGCCGCCGACCTGCTGAACGCCGCCACCGCCGCGGGCCACGCGTCGCTGGGCTACCCCGACGCGGGCAGCCTGGTCCCGGGAGCCTGGGCCGACCTGGTGTCCGTCCGCCTCGACTCGGTCCGTACGGCGGGGGCGACCCGGCCGACGGCCGCGGAGTCCGTGGTGTTCGCGGCGACGGCGGCGGACGTCCACTCGGTGGTCTCGGGCGGCCACGTGATCGTGCAGGACGGACGGCACGTGCTCGGCGACGTCGGCGCCCTCCTGCGTGACGCCGTCGCACGGGTCCGGGCGTAGATCGTCCGGAATCAGCGGTTTGCGCCCCGCGTACGGTGGCGAGGATAGGGAATCGTGGAGCGAGGCCGATGACTTCAACGGTGTTCGACGGGATCGGGCTGCTGTACACGGCGGACCCGTCCCGCGAGGAGATCGAGGACGCCGCGGTGGTGGTGGAGGACGGCGTCGTCCGATGGATCGGGCGGTCCGCCGACGCGCCCGCGGCCGACGAGCGGGTGGACGCGGAGGGACGCGCGGTGATCCCCGGGTTCGTGGACAGCCACGCGCACCTGGTGTTCGCCGGAGACCGCACCGCCGAGTTCGCCGCGCGGATGGCCGGGCAGCGCTACTCGGCCGGCGGCATCCGCACCACGGTCGCCGCGACCAGGGAGGCGACCGTACCGGAACTGGCCGCCACCACCGCGCTGCTGGTGACCGAGATGACCGCGCAGGGCACGACGACCTTCGAGATCAAGAGCGGTTACGGCCTGACGGTCGAGAGCGAGCGGCGCTGCCTGGAGATCGCCGGCCAGTTCACCACGGAGACGACCTACCTCGGGGCCCATGTGGTGCCCCCGGAGGTGTCGCCCGATGACTACGTCCGCACCGTGACCGGCCCCATGCTGGACGCGTGCGCGCCCCACGCGCGATGGATCGACGTGTTCTGCGAGCGCGGCGCGTTCGACGAGGAGCAGAGCAGGGAGATCCTGGGCGCGGGGATCAAGGCAGGCCTCCGGGCGAGGATCCACGCCAACCAACTGGGTGAGGGCCCGGGCGTGCGGGTCGCCTGCGAGATGGGAGCGGCGTCGGCCGACCACTGCACCCATCTGACCGACGCGGACGTCGCCGCCCTGGCGGACTCCGGCGTGGTCGCGACACTGCTGCCCGGAGCGGAGTTCTCCACGCGGTCGCCCTATCCGGACGCCCGCCGGCTGCTCGACGCCGGGGTCGCCGTCGCGCTCGCCACCGACTGCAACCCGGGCTCCTCCTTCACGACGTCCATGCCGTTCTGCGTGGCCCTGGCCGTGCGGGAGATGCGGATGACGCCGCTCGAGGCCGTACGCGCGGCCACCCGCGGCGGGGCGCAGGCTCTGCTGCGCGACGACGTCGGCACGCTGCGGGAGGGCGCCCAGGCCGATCTCGTGATGCTGAACGCGCCGTCCTACGTCCATCTCGCCTACCGGCCGGGGGTTCCTCTGGTGGCCCAGGTGTGGCGGTCGGGCCGCAGAGCCGTTTGATCATCCTCTACCGGGGTAATCGGTCTTTTTCTGGGGATCACATCCTCCTTGGGGATGAATCCGAAACCATTCCGCGGGCGTATTAATTTAGGGAATCTTTGCCCCGCATAAACCGTTGTCAGGTTCAGGACGTCGAAGTCGAGGAATCCGTGTTCACTCGCGGGGGAACCGGCTCCGGGGGCCGGCTTCTAACACGGTGCAGACTGCGGCGCGGCGGAACGAGGTGCCATCGAATGGCGACGGGGAATCGGACGCAGGATCAGCAGGTATCCGACCGGGATCTGTTGGGGACATATCTCGCCGAGATCGGGCGGGTGCCGCTTTTGACCGCGGAGCAGGAGGTCGAGCTCGCCAAGCGCATCGAGGCCGGCCTGCTCGCGGAGCACCTGCTCGACGGCGGCCGGGCGGAGCCCAAGGTCTCCGATGCGGCCGATGAGGAGCTTGAGCGCATAGCGATTTCCGGCAGGCGGGCCAAGGACGAGTTCATTCAGGCCAACCTGCGTCTCGTGGTCGCCGTGGCGAGGAAGTACTCGGGGCGGGGGATGCCCCTGATCGATCTCGTCCAGGAGGGGAACCTGGGCCTGGTCCGGGCGGTCGAGAAGTTCGACTACCAGCGGGGGTACAAGTTCTCGACCTACGCCACGTGGTGGATCAGGCAGTCGGTGGGCCGCTCGATCCACGAGCAGGCGCGCCCGGTGCGCCTCCCCACGCACGCCGGGGAGCAGATGACACGCCTGATGCGCGTCCGCAGGGACATGCTGGCCGAGTTCGACGCCGAGCCGACGGACGCCGATCTGGCGGCGGTGCTCGACCTGCCGATCGAGCGGGTGCAGGAGCTGCGCCGGTGGGCCTCGGATCCGGTGTCCCTCCAGCTCGGCGTGGGCGACGAGGACGAGACCGAGCTCGGCGACATGATCGCCGATGAGACGTGGGCGGATCCGGAGCAGCAGGCGCTCGCGACGCTGGAGAAGGAGCGCCTCGAGGAGTGGCTGACCGGGCTCGAAGGCCGGACCCGCGAGATACTCCGCTGGCGTTACGGCCTCGTCGACGGCCGTGAGCACACCCTCACCGAGGTGGGCGAGCGCTACGGCATCGGCCGTGACCGGGCCAGGAGGCTGGAGCGGGACGCGCTGTCGCGGCTGCGGAAGATGGCCACCGCGGCGGCCTGACGTCCGGCCGGGCCGTGGCCGGAAACCTCCGCGACGCACGGGGGCAGGTTTTTTCCCCGAACGCGCACCCTTAGGGGTGCGCGTTTTGCGTTCGCCGGAGCTGTCCGAAACCTCCCTGTAACGCTCGTTCCCTGTGTTTCACAGATGTGAAACACGAAGAGGCGTGACCTGAAACGGCGGAAGAACACGCTGTCGCCAACGTCAGTGCGCCCGCCGGCCGATGATGCCCCGGACGAAGCCACTGCGGGAGTGATAACCGGCCACACGGCAAATTTGTAAGGAGGGCCGCGTCGATGAAGATCGATACC
This sequence comes from Planotetraspora kaengkrachanensis, assembly GCF_016862895.1. Taxonomy (GTDB): domain Bacteria; phylum Actinomycetota; class Actinomycetes; order Streptosporangiales; family Streptosporangiaceae; genus Planotetraspora; species Planotetraspora kaengkrachanensis. Next base: position 12,709 of record NZ_BONV01000051.1, read on the forward strand.
GGCACCACCGCCTGGATGATCACAGCCACCGCCCTGGTGCTGCTGATGACTCCCGGCCTCGCGTTCTTCTACGGGGGCATGACCAGGGCCAAGAGCGTCCTGAACATGATGATGATGTCGTTCGTCAGCATCATCACAGTGACAATCGCCTGGGTTCTGTATGGGCATTCGCTCGCTTTCGACACCTTCGGCGACGGCAGTGGTTTCCTGAACAAGATCATCGGTGGTGGTGACGCGCTCGGGCTGCAAAGCCTCGTCGACACGGCGACCAAGGACGACGGCACCGGCATGCCGAGCCTGGTGTTCTCGGCCTTCCAGCTCACCTTCGCCATCATCACGGTCGCCCTCATCAGCGGCGCCATCGCCGACCGTGCCAAGTTCGGCGCGTGGGTCGTCTTCGGCGTCGCGTGGGCGACGCTGGTCTACTTCCCCGTGGCGCACTGGGTGTGGGGCGGCGGCTGGCTCGCCGGGCTCGGCATCGAGGACTTCGCCGGCGGCACCGTCGTCCATGTGAACGCCGGAGCCGCGGGCCTCGCACTCGCCTTCGTGCTCGGGAAGCGGACCGGCTGGCGCAAGGACCCCATGCGCCCGCACAACCTGACCCTGGTCCTCCTCGGCGTCGGCCTGCTGTGGTTCGGCTGGTTCGGCTTCAACGCGGGCTCGGAGCTGGCGGTCGACGGCACCGCCGGTCTGGCCTTCATGAACACCCAGATCGCCACCGCTGTCGCCGCGGGCGCCTGGCTTCTGGTGGAGAAGCTGCGTGACGGGCACTCGACGACGCTGGGCGTCGCGTCCGGCGCCGTCGCCGGTCTGGTCGCCATCACCCCCGCCTGTGGTTTCGTCGACCCGTGGGCGGCCGGAGTGCTGGGCGCCATCGCCGGTACGGTCTGCGCCTACGCCGTCGGTCTGAAGTACAAGTTCGGGTTCGACGACTCGCTCGACGTGGTGGGCGTGCACCTGGTCGGCGGTGCGATCGGCGCCGTCTCCCTCGGCATCATCGCGGCCTACCCGTTCGCGGACGGCCAGGAGAAGGGTCTCCTGTACGGCGGTCCGATCTCCCAGCTCGGTGTCCAGGCGCTCGGCCCTCTGGTCGTGGGTTTGTACTCCTTCGCCATGGCGTGGATCATCGGAAAGATCATCGACAAGACGATGGGCTTCCGCATCGACCAGGAGGAAGAGGTCACCGGCATCGACATCACCACCCACGCCGAGACCGGGTACGACCTCGGCACCGTCCACTCCTCGGGGGTGGCCTCCGTCAACGGGCCCGTCCCCGCTTCGGCGAAGAAGGTTGACGCATGAAACTCATCACGGCAGTGATCAAGCCCTTCAAGCTCGACGACGTCAAGGCGGCGTTGGAGCAGTTCGGCATCAAGGGCATGACGGTCAGCGAGGCCAGCGGCTACGGCCGGCAGCGCGGCCACACCGAGGTGTACCGCGGCGCCGAGTACCAGGTCGACCTGGTGCCCAAGGTGCGCCTCGAGGTCCTGGCCGAGGAGGACGACGCCGAGGACGTCATCGACGTGATCGTCAAGGCCGCGCAGACAGGGAAGATCGGCGACGGCAAGGTCTGGTCCGTCCCCGTGGACACGGTCGTCCGGGTCCGCACGGGGGAGCGCGGGCCAGAGGCCCTGTAACCGGATGATGAGGGGGGAAGCCCGTTCGTTCGCCGCGGCCCGCAAGGATCGGGCCGCGGACATCGACAGGTGGCTCACCGATCTGTTCCGCACTGCGGGTGCGCAGCCGTACGCGCGTGAGGGACGGGCCGGTTCGGGCGGCAAGGGCGGACTCCCCGACGAACGAGGCACGCCCGGTCCCAACGGGATCGGAGGCGTCGCCCTCATGGCGGTCGGCAGCCTGGGGCGAGGAGAACTCGCCCCAGGCAGCGACCTCGACCTGGTGCTGCTCCACAACGGCCACGACGACGTCGCGCGGATCGCGGACCGTATCTGGTACCCCATCTGGGACTCCGGGATCGGGCTGGACCATTCGGTCCGCACGGTCGACGAGGCCGTGAAGGTCGCACGCGAGGACCTCAAGGCCGTGCTCGGGCTCATCCAGGCGCGCCACATCGTGGGCGATCCCGAGCTCACGCGCGCGGCCCGCGAGGCCGTCCTCGCGGAATGGCGGGCCGACTCCCGGCGCAGGCTCGGCGAGCTCAGGAGCGCGGTCGACCAACGCGCCGAGTCGAGCGGTGAACTGGCCTTCCTCCTCGAGCCCGACCTGCGGGACTCCCGGGGCGGCCTGCGCGACGTGCAGGCGATGCAGGCCGTCGCCGCGGCCTGGGTCGCCTCCGCTCCGGGCCCGCGCGTGCGTGAGGCCTACGAGTTCTTGCTGGACATCCGCCACGGCCTGCAGCTGGTCACCGCACGCGGCGCGGACCGCCTGGTCCTCCAGGAACAGGACGCCGTCGCCGGGACCCTCGGCCTGCTGGACGCGGAGGCGCTGATGCGCCGGCTCGCCGAGGCCGGCCGTACGGTCTCCCACTCGTTCGACGCCACCTGGCGGACCGTCGACCGGCTGCTTTCCGGCCCCGTGCCGCGCGGCCGGCGTCCGCTCGCCGACGGCGTGGTGGAGCACGGCGGCGAGGTCGTCCTGGCCCGCGGGGTGAGCCCGCGCAAGGATCCGACGCTCGTGCTCCGCGCCGCGGCCGCCGCCGCGGAGGCCGGGCTGCCCCTCGCGCCCGCCACCGTCTCCGTGCTCGCCGGGCAGTCGGCTCCCATCGACGTGCCGTGGCCCGAGGAGGCCCGTGCCGCTCTCGTGGCGTTGCTCGGTGCGGGCCGCGCCGCCGTACCGGTGTGGGAGGAGCTGGACCAGGCGGGCATCCTGGTGCGCCTGCTGCCCGACTGGGAGCGCGTACGGCACCGCCCGCAGCGCAATCCCGTGCACCGCTACACGGTCGACCGGCATCTGATCGAGACCGCGGCGGGGGCCGCGGCGTTCACCCGCGAGGTCTCGCGGCCCGACCTGTTGCTGATCTCCGCGCTCCTGCACGACATCGGCAAGGGATGGCCGGGCGACCACTCGACGACGGGCGAGGTCGTCGCCCGCGACATCGGCGTCAGGATGGGCCTGCCCCCGGCCGACGTCGAGATCGTGGCCACCGTCGTCCGCCACCACCTGCTGCTGCCCGAGACCGCGACCCGGCGGGACCTCGACGATCCGGTGACCATCGCCCGGGTGGCCGAGGCCGTCGGATCGCGTGAGGTCCTCGAACTGCTCGCGGCCCTCGCCGTCGCCGACGGGACCGCCACCGGCCCGGCCGCGTGGAACGCCTGGAAGGCCTCCCTCGTGTCCGACCTGGTCCGCCGGGTCAGGTCGGTGTTGTCCGGCACTCCGCCGACGCCCGCGCCCGTCCTGTCGCCGGAACAGGCTGCGCTCGCTCGGCACGGCGGCGGTGCCGTACGGGTCAACAAGGGCGCCGTCACCGTGGTCGCGCCCGACCGGCCCGGTCTGCTGTGGCGGGCGGCGGGCGTGCTGGCCGCGCACCGGATGGTCGTGCGGTCGGCGTCCGCCGCGTCCGCGGGGTCCACCGCGGTGATCGAGTTCGTCGTCGTGCCCGAGTACGGCACACCCCCCGACCCCGCGACGCTGGAGGCGGACCTCCGCCTGGTGCTCGCCGGGCGGCTCGACATCGAGGCGAGGCTGGCCAGGCGGACGAGGTCGATGCGGCCGCCCCGGGTGCCGGTTGCGCCTCCCCGCGTCACGCTCATCGACGACGCGTCCAACACGGCGACCGTGGTCGAAGTACGCGCGCACGACCGGCCGGGGTTGCTGTGGAAGATCGGGCGGGCCTTCGGCGAATGCGGTCTTGACGTGAGGGCTGCTCGCGTAGAGACTCTCGGCGCAGAGGCCGTTGACGTCTTCTACGTGGTGGACCGGACCGGCCAACCCATCGCTGACGAGGGACAACGCGCCCAGGTACGCGAGCACGTGCTGGCCGCCCTGCGGTGAGGAGAGCGACGATCGGCTTTCCTGTTGGTAACGATTGGGTGAGCCGACATGCGTACGGCCTCCGGCGCCCTTGACCTTGTGGTCGAATTGTCCCCGCCTGTATAGCTATGTAACTTCATGCTGTCCAGACGCATGAAGACATGCCGAAAGATGGCGGGGCCGGTGAGCACGGAGCAGTCGAAAAGCGATAAACACGCGCGGAAGAGGCGTTTCGCGCCGCGTAACTGGCGCGTACCCACCCGCGTGACGGCCCTCATCGTCGCTCCCACACTCGTGGCCGTGCTCCTCGCCGGCATCCGCGTCGTGGGGTCGATCGAAAGCCTCAACGGATATCAGCAGGTGAGGCAGAGCGCCGAGTACTCCGTCCGGCTGCGGGACCTGATCCAGCAGCTGGGCCTAGAGCGGGACATCTCCGTTTGGGGACCCAAGAAGAAGATCAAGCTGGGCACGGGCAAGTCCATCACGCTCGCCCAGCAGACACCGGTCGTGGACGGCCTGGTCAAGCAGGTGAACGCCGATCTCGATGAGATCGACGCCGGCTACGGAGTCCGCGCCGAGCAGGACGCCGAGCAGGCCGCCACAGGGCTGGCGGGGCTGGGCAACCTGCGGAAAAAGAGGGTGATCGACGGATACACCGCTCTCATCGCCACGCTCCTGCGACTTCACGACGAACTCGCCCAGACCAGCGACGACCCTGAAGTGGTCGGCGACGCGCGCGCGCTGACCGCGCTCGCCCACGCCAAGGAGGAGGCGTCCGAACAGCGGGGGACCCTCACCAGGGAACTGCTGGAGCGCAGGCAGGGGTTCGTCGGCACCGAGCTGACGGACTTCATCGCCTCCCAGTCGCGGCAGCAGTCGGACACCGACACCTTCATCACCGAGAGTCAGCCTGAGCAGTCCAAGCAACTGGTGACGCTGCTCAGCGACCCGGACGTCGTCGACGCCGAACTGGCCAAGGCCTGGGCGATCCAGCTCGGGACCCGGAACACGCCGCTGTCCACGTACAACGCGACGACCCGTTCGGAGACCCTGCAGCGCTGGTTCCAGCACAGCACCAAGACCATCGACCAGATGGCCACCGTCGAGCACCAGGTCTCGGCCGCGGTACTCGACCGGGCGCGGGACCTGCAGTCGTCGGAACAGCGCAACGTGCTGATCGCCGGTGGCCTGATCCTCGCGCTGCTCCTCCTCGTCCTCGCCACCACCGTCCTCATCGCGCGCTCGATGGTCCGGCCGCTGCGCCGCCTGCGCGTCGAGGCCCTCGAGATCGCGGGCCTGCGCCTGCCGGACATGGTCCGGCGGATGCGCGAGTCGGACGACACGAGCGAGCCCCATGTGCGGCCGATCTCCGTCGGCACGGAGGACGAGATCGGTGAAGTCGCCCAGGCCTTCGACGAGGTCCACCGGCAGGCCGTCCGCCTGGCGGCGGAGGAGTCGCGCCTGCGCGCCAACGTCAACGCGATGTTCGTGAACCTCTCACGTCGCACGCAGACGCTGGTGGAACGGCAGATCGCCCTGATCGACGGTCTGGAGCGAGGTGAGGAGGACGGACAGCGTCTGTCCGACCTGTTCAAGCTCGACCACCTGGCCACCCGCATGCGCCGTAACAGTGAGAACCTCCTGGTCCTCGCCGGGCACGAACCCGCGCGCAAGCGAAGCCAGCCCGCCCGACTGGTGGACGTGGTCCGCGCCTCCCTGTCGGAGATCGAGGACTACGAGCGAGTCACCGTCAAGGTCCACCGCAGCATCGCGATCGCCGGGCACGCGGCGAACGACATCGTCCACCTGGTCGCGGAGCTCGTCGAGAACGCCATCGCGTTCTCGCCGCGCAACACCCGGGTCATCGTGTCGAGCAACCCCGTCGAGGGCGGCGCGGTGATGCTGGGCGTGAGCGACGCCGGCATCGGCATGTCGCCCGAGGAGGTGGCGGACATCAACCACCGCCTCGCCGAGCCGCCCACCGTCGACGTTTCGGTCTCCCGGCGAATGGGCCTGTTCGTGGTCGGCCGCCTGGCGCTCCGCCACGGCATCCGGGTGCAGATGCGCCGCGGCGAGCAGGGCGGCATGATCGCCATGGTGCTGTTCCCCACGGAGATGATCTCCAACGCGGACCAGCCCGCGGCGGCCCAGCCGGCGACGGCCACGGTCGGGGCGTTCTCCGACCAGCCACAGGCGGGCGGCTCGTCGACGAGCGGCTTCCAGCCGTGGAGCGCGACTCAGTCGACGCCGGAGGCCCCCGGGACGTTCGCACCGTGGACCTCCTCCGCTCCGACGCCGCCCTCCAACGGCCTGCCCTCGCGCAGGTCGCCCGGGCGCGACGGCGGGCCGCTCGCGGCTCGAGGGGGAGCGGGTTCCGACCTGTCCTCGGACTCGGGCGCGTTCACACCCTCCGACTCGGGAGCCTTCTCGAGCAGCGACTCGGGCAGCTTCACCCGTACCGACTCGGGCAGCTTCTCGAGCAGCGACTCGGGAAGCTTCGCGCGTACCGACTCGGGAAGCTTCGCGCGTACCGACTCGGGAAGCTTCACGCGCACCGATTCGGGAGCTTTCGCACCCTTTGGCGCGCCGCCGGAGGAGACCACGGCCAGCTTCCCCGCGGTGGGCGACACCAACGGCGGACTGCCGGGTCGCCAGCGGCCGGGGCGTCCCACGTTCACCGAGCACTCCGGGGCGTTCCCCATCATGGAGTCCGGAGCGGCGACGGGACCTCTGCCTGTCGTGGAGGACGCGCCGCTCGAGCGTGGTGACGAGTACCTGCCGATCTTCGCGGCCGTCGAGTCGGCCTGGTTCCGTCGTCCGGCGCCCAACGGCGCGGGCACCGCGCCGCCGGCCCGGAACGACAAGACGGGTCAGGCGGGGAACGGGACGGTGCCGGATCCCGGCGCGTCGCGTCCCGCGGCCGCGGGGACTCCCGGAAGGGAGACGGGTCCCGTCCAGGGGTCGCCCGATCCGCTCGGCGCGAGTCCTGGCCAGGGAGCCTGGTGGTCCCGTGCGGACAGCGGCTTCGAAAAGGCGGCCGGTGTGGCGAAGGATCCCTCGCAGGGCGGGGTGACGGCGGCGGGTCTGCCGAAGCGGACGCCGAAGGCCAACCTGGTTCCGGGTTCGGTGGGCGGGGAAACCCCGGCCGCCGCGCCGCGGCCCCCGGTGTCGGCCGACGCGGTCCGCAGTCGTCTGTCGAGCTTGCAGCAGGGTGTACGGCGGGGCCGGGCCGATCTGGCCGGCGGGTCCGTCGATGGCTTGGGTAATGAGGAGGAGGGCTCGTGACTGAGCTCAGCGTGGAAGCACGCAGGTTCGACTGGCTGATCACCGAGTTCGTCGGTTCCACACCTGGTGTGGCACACGCGGTGGTGGTGTCGGCCGACGGTCTGCGGCTGGCACAATCCGACGGCTTCCCGGCTGACCGTGCCGACCAGTTGGCGGCCGTCGCCGCGGGTCTGCTCAGCCTCACGATGGGCGCCTCCCGGGTGTTCGAGGGGGGCGCGGTCACTCAGACCGTCGTGGAGATGCAGCGCGGACTGCTGTTGGTCATGGCGATCAGCGACGGTTCGTGTCTGACCGTGCTGGCCGCCCCCGACTGCGACATGGGCCTGGTGGCGTACCAGATGACTCTGCTTGTGGAGCGGGCCGGTCAGGTGCTCACGCCGGCGCTGCGCGCCGAGCTTCAGGTGTCTCGCCGATGACCACCGCAGGAGAGGGGTATGCGCGGGTCTGACGGGACAGAGGACGAGCCTCTGTTCCGTCCGTACGCCGTCACCGGTGGGCGTTCCGAGCCGCGCTACCACATGGCGATGGAAACGCTCGTATCATCGGTGACCTTGATGAGCGACGAATATTCTCTGCTCACCCCTGAGCAGGAATCGATCATGATGTTGTGCCGTTCCGTACGATCGGTCGCGGAGATCTCGGCGTTGCTGCGGGTCCCGCTCGGCGTGGCCAGGGTGCTCATCGCCGACATGGCCGACGAGGGTCTGGTCCGGCTGCACATGCCGCAGCTCAGCCAGGGACAGCCAGACCTCAACCTGCTCGAAAGGGTGCTCAGTGGACTACGCAGGCTCTAGCCGTGGTCTGACCTCGACGAAGATCGTCGTCGCGGGTGGGTTCGGCGTGGGGAAGACGACCTTCGTCGGGGCCGTCTCGGAGATCCTTCCCCTGACGACCGAGGCCGTGATGACCGACGCCAGCGCGGGAATCGACGACCTCGGGCTCACACCGAACAAGACGACGACCACCGTCGCCATGGACTTCGGCCGCCTCTCGCTGGACCAGGACCTGATCCTGTACCTGTTCGGTACTCCCGGCCAGCACCGGTTCTGGTTCATGTGGGACGACCTCGTCCGGGGTGCCATCGGGGCCGTCGTGCTCGTGGACAGCCGCCGGCTGGCGGACTGCTTCCCGGCGATCGACTACTTCGAGGAGGCGCAGCTGCCCTTCCTGGTCGCGCTGAACGGCTGGGACGGCAGCTTCGTCCACACGGAGGACGAGGTCAGGGAGGCGTTGTCGCTTCCGCCGCACGTTCCCGTCGTCCGCACGGACGCGCGTTCGCGGGATGCGGTTAAGACGACGCTCATCAGCCTGGTGGAGTACGTTCTGACAGTTCGTGCGGCGTACGGCCGGGCCCTCTGACGGTTTCCGGACGATTTCCGCGCCATGGGCGCGGTGGGTTTTCGAGGGCGGCGCCTGACAAGGCGCCGCCCTCTTTCAATGTCGGAGGAGTGACCTCCTTGCCGACGGGGCACAATTTGCTAATAAAGACAGCCTGATATTTGACCAATTAACGCCATACACCTCCCCCTTTAGGCTATTTGGGGCCGGGTGTTCGGTTGGCCTCGCTGGTGTCGGTGTGTTGCAATTACCCTCGCCCGCGGGAAGTCTCTGGTGTCTCGTCTGTCACACTCGTGGAGAGGCTTCCCACCGCGCGCACATACGGCGAGAGGTTCGAAAGCCTGTGAGGACCAAAGACCCCCGGAGTGACCAGCGCCCGAGGACTGGAGTTCCGGCTGAGCGCGAGCCTGGCGAGGGCAGCCGCTTCCGGTTAAGGAACTGGCGTGTGCGGTCCCGCCTCGTCGCCCTGATCCTGGTCCCCACTCTGGCGGCGCTCCTGCTCGGCGGCCTCCGCGTGCTCACCTCGGTCAGCACGGCCTCCGACTACCAGCAGGTCAACGACCTCGCACGGCTCGTCGACTCCGTGGCCGTGCTCACCCACGAGCTTCAGTCAGAACGGGACCGGGCGGCGTGGAACGCCTCCATCGGCCGGACGGACAAGTCCACCGCGACCGTGACCACCCAGATCGCCAAGGTCGACCAGGCGGCGACGTCCGTCAGGCAGCTCGCCACCGGTCTGCGGTCCAAGGTCGAAGGGCGCGCCGGCGACGAGATCGAGCACATCATCGGCAAGCTCGACAGCCTCGACCCGCTCCGCGCCCAGGCCGTGCGGGGCAGCCTGCTGCCGGGCGCGGTGATGACCCAGTACACCCTCGTCATCGACGACCTTCTGGCGCTGCAGGACGAGCTGGCCAAGGGCACGCAGGACGACCAGCTGGCCGCGATGTCGGTCACCCTGGCCGCCCTCGCCAAGGCCAAGGAGAACCTCTCCGTCCAGCGGGGCCTGCTGACGACCGTCCTGCCGGTCCACCGGTTCGACCAGACGCAGCTGCAGGACTTCCTCGGTGCGGTGTCCGCCGAGAACAGCGAGCTGAACGCCTTCCGCAAGAGCGCGACGACGCAGGAGCGTGCTGACTTCGACAACACGGTCACCGGTAACAAGGTCGACCAGGCCGAGTTCCTCCGCACCCTCGTGCTCGACCGGGCCAACGCCGGTTTCCCGCTCGACAACCTCGACTACACCACCAAGGACGAGACCCGCGAGTGGTACGACGCCGTGTCGGACCCCATCAACCGCATGCGGACCGTCGAGACCAAGCTGACCGCCTCCATCGTCGCCAGGAGCGCGACGCTGGGCGACGACGAGCAGCAGCGCGCGGTCATCGTCGGTGTCGCCGTGGCCGCGCTGCTGATCGCGGTCCTGCTCTTCACCACGGGCGTCGCGCGGTCGCTCGTCGGCCCCCTGCGCCGACTGCGCAGGGAGGCCCTGGAGATCGCCGGACGGCGTCTGCCGGACATGGTCCAGAAGCTGCGTGAGGCCGGTGAGGCGAGCGAGGCCCCGGCCATCGCCCCGATCGGCGTGGTCAACCGCGACGAGATCGGTGAAGTCGCCCGGGCCTTCGACGAGGTCCACCGCGAAGCCGTGAGGCTGGCCGGTGACGAGGCCCGTCTGCGCAGCAACGTCAACTCGATGTTCGTCAACCTGTCGCGCCGCACGCAGACTCTGGTCGAGCGGCAGCTCTCGCTGATCGACGGCCTGGAGCAGGGCGAGCAGGACGAACAGCGGCTCGGCAACCTCTTCAAGCTCGACCACCTGGCGACGCGCATGCGGCGCAACAGTGAGAACCTCCTGGTCCTCGCCGGTCAGGAACCCGCACGGCGCTGGGGCCAGCCTGTCCCCGTCGTCGACGTGGTCCGCGCCTCGTTGTCCGAGGTCGAAAACTACGAGCGGGTCGACATCCAGGTGCAGTCCGGCGTGGCCGTGGTCGGACAGTCCGTCAACGACGTCGTCCACCTCGTGGCCGAGCTGGTCGAGAACGCGATCGCCTTCTCGTCGGGCGAGACCAAGGTCACCGTATCGAGCAACCTCATCGACGGCGGCGGCCTGATCATCTCGGTCAGCGACGTGGGCATCGGGATGTCGGCCGAGGAACTGGTCCAGGTGAACCACCGGCTCGCCAACCCGCCGGTCGTGGACGTCTCGGTCTCCCGCAGAATGGGCCTGTTCGTGGTCGGCCGGCTGGCGCTGCGTCACGGCATCCGGGTGCAGATGCGCTCGCAGGAGTCCGGCGGTCTCACCGCCATGGTCCTGCTGCCCGAGTCGTTGCTCGCCAGCGCGGGCCCCGCGTACCCGGGAATGCCCCAGCCCGAGCTGACCAGCCCGATGCCCGCCCTCGGCGGCACCGGCGGCACCGGTCAGTTCGGCGCCCCATCGTTCGGCGCGCCGGCGCTCGCCAGCCCCACCCCGTTCGAGGCGATGCCGCGGACGCCGGTGTTCGGAGCCGACGAGCCCAGCGCGGCCAGGAGCGGCGGCCCCGAGCGAGGGCCGTTCGAGACCTTCGCCCACGACCCGTTCGACCCGGCTCCGTTCCAGCGCGACCAGAAGGACGCGCTCCCGCGCGACCCCTTCGACCCCGCTCCGTTCCAGCGTGGTCCGGAGCCGGATCCCTTCTCGCGCAACCCGCTCGATTCCGGTGCATTCGACCGGGGCTCATTCGAGCCGAACACCTTCGGGCAGGCCAGGATCGGCGAGGCTCCCGTCGACACGCCGTGGCCGGGGCACCTGCCCTCGCCGGGAAGTCAGTCGTGGCCGGGACAGAAGCAGCAGAACGGCGGCTGGCCGGGACGGTCCGGCCGAGGCCCCTACGAGGGCGACATCGACAACACGGGTCCGCTGCCGGTGGTGCGGAACTCGCCAATGGAGGCGGAGGAGGAGTTCTTGCCGATCTTCGCGGCTGTCGAGTCCGACTGGTTCAAGAAGGTCGACCCGCAGGTCGAGAAGACGGACTCCGACGAACAGGCGGAGACCAAGGCGTGGTCGTCGCCGGCCGACGTCGGTTGGCAGGCGGCCAAGGCGGCCAGCGAGCCGGCGCTCGGAGGGGTGACCGCTTCGGGACTGCCCAAGCGCGTGCCCAAGGCGAACCTGGTGCCCGGCTCGGCCACCGGCTCCGCTCCCGAGGCCGCCGCGGCTCCCGTGGCCTCCCCGCCGCCCACGCTCTCGCCCGATCGGGTGCGGAGCAGGCTCTCCAGCTTCCAGCAGGGAGTCCGGCAGGCGCGGGCGGCCGCCAAGGAAGACGCGAACGAGGAAATGGGCTACCCCGGGGCGGTGCCACTGGGCGAGAACGGTGCCCACGGCACTGAGAAGGAGGACCGATGAGGGAAATGAGCCAGGCCGCGCGCGGCATCAACTGGTTGATCACCGATTTCGTCAACAACGTGCCCGGAGTGGCGCACACCGTCGTGGTGTCGGCGGACGGGCTGCCCCTGGCGTACTCCGACGGGTTTCCGAAGGACCGCGCGGATCAGCTGGCCGCGGTGTCCGCCGGATTGATCAGTTTGACCCAGGGAGCCTCCCGGGTCTTCGAAGGCGGCCCGGTGACCCAGACGGTCGTCGAGATGCAGCGGGGCCTACTGTTGATCATGTCGATCAGTGACGGCTCTTGTCTCGCGGTGCTGGCGTCGGCCGACTCCGATATGGGTTTGGTGGCCTATCAGATGACGTTGCTGGTCGAGCGTGCTGGACAGGTGCTGACGCCGGCGGTTCGCGCCGAGCTTCAGGCGTCTCATCCGCGGTGACGAGAAGTTCGAAGCAGTCGAGCCTAGGGCGGAAGACGGCCTGACAGCGAGGCGGCCAGGGGGGTCAGGGAGTTCCCGAGCGAACAGGTCAGGAGGACGTTGTGGCAGGCGGCGGCTGGAGCAATGAGCCATATCCGCCGGTGGACGACGCCCACCGGTACTACGGCGGCACGAACCCGGTTCCATCGGCTCCGCCCCCCGCACCGGAGCGCAGTTCGCTGGTGCGCCCATACGCGGTGACCGGGGGGCGGACGGCCCCCCGCCTCCAGCTCGCCATGGAGGCCCTCGTGTCCTCCGCCACGTCGATTCACCAGGATCTGTCCATCCTCACTCCGGAGCGTCAGGCGATCAGCACGCTCTGCCGTCAGGTGCGGTCGGTGGCGGAGATCTCCGCCCTGCTACGGATGCCGCTGGGTGTGGTGCGTGTGGTGGTCGGGGACATGGCGGCGGAAGGGCTGGTGCACGTGCACCAGCCGCAGCTGGACGCGGGTAAGCCGGATCTGAACTTGCTGGAAAGGGTGCTCAGTGGACTTCGCAGGCTCTAGTCGGGGGCTGACCTCGACGAAGATCGTCGTTGCGGGTGGTTTCGGTGTCGGCAAGACGACGTTCGTCGGAGCGGTGTCGGAAATCGTCCCCCTGACGACCGAGGCGGTGATGACGGACGCCTCCGCGGGCATCGACGATGTCGGACTGACGCCGCACAAGACCACGACGACGGTGGCGATGGACTTCGGCCGCGTGTCGCTGGACCAGGATTTGATCCTTTACTTGTTCGGAACCCCTGGTCAGCACCGATTCTGGTTCATGTGGGACGACCTGGTCCGTGGGGCGATCGGCGCCGTGGTGCTGGTGGACACGCGGCGGCTCGCCGACAGCTTCCCCGCGGTCGACTACTTCGAAGAGGCCCGGTTGCCGTTCGTCGTGGGCCTCAACGGCTTCGGCGGTCATTACCCGCACAGTGAGAACGAGGTGCGCGAGGCGCTCACGCTGTCGTCGCACATCCCGGTCGTCCGGACCGACGCCCGCGACCGGGACTCGGTGAAGGGCACGCTCATCACGCTCGTAGAGCACGCGCTGACCATGCGGGTGGCCGTCCCCGACGCGAACCGCGCGTAATCGTCACCCGAACCGTCACCCGAACCGTCACCCGACGTCCGGGCCGAGGGAGCCCGCGCCCGGGCACGACGTCTCCGCTCACCTCCGGGGGTGTCCAGGTAGGGGCGATCTTGTCCGCTATTGTTCCCGCATGACAAGCCTCCGAGGCCCGCTTCCGGGCGCTCCCGCCGCCGGGACCCCGCCGCGGGAGAGCGCGGACGGCCCATCACTTGACGGGTCGCGTCGGCGCCGCCTGAGAGCGGCCGTCGTGTGGCTGCCCGCCCTCGCCGCCCTTGCGATCGGTGGGTGGGGGATCACCGTTCCCTCCCTGTGGCGAGACGAGTCCGTGAGCGCGGTCGTCGCTCGTTCGCCGTTGTCGTACATGCGGCAGTTGATGGGAGAGATCGACGCCGTCCACGCCCTTTACTACCTGCTTCTGCGACCGTTCGCCGCCTTCGGGGGATCCGAGTTCCTGCTACGCCTTCCTTCGCTGATCGCGTTCGTCGCCACCGCGTACGGGATCGCGGTGCTGGGCCGCAGGCTCGTCGGACCGATGGCCGGGTTGTACGGCGGCCTCCTCTACGCGCTGCTGCCCATGGCGAGCCGGTACGCCCAGGAGGTCAGGAGTTACGCGATCGTCAGCTTCGTCGCCGTTTTGGCGACATGGCTGCTGCTCAACGCGTTGGACAGTCCTTCGAGGTGGCGGTATGTCGCATATGCGGCGAGCGTTGCCGTGCTCGGATGGTTCCACCTCTATGCTCTGCTGCTGGTCGGCGTCCATGCTGTCGCCGTATGGACGGCCCGGCCCCGTCGAATCCTGCCGTGGGTCCTGGCCGTCGCGGGGGCAGGGATCATTCTCTTGCCACTCGTGGCCGTGGCCTCAGGTCAGCGCGATACGCAGTTGTTCTGGCTTCATCCGCCGGGTTTCGAGGACCTGACCGCGTTCCTGGAGGAGATCGCCGGAAACGCCGCGGCGGCTGTGGTCCTGTTGGCGCTGGCGGCTTGTGGTGTCTGGTGGTCCCGCCGGACCCCGATCGTGGCCCTATGGGCGTTCGCTCCGATTCTGGCGTCATTCCTGATTTCGCAGGTGTATCCGGTCTACGACCCGCGCTATGTGCTGTTCGTGGTCCCTGCGATCGCGCTGCTCGCAGGGATCGGCGTGCATGCGGTCACCACGTCGCTCCGTGGACACATCGCCGTCCCGATCATCGCTTTCGCGCTGGTCGGGGCGTTGACCTTCAGCGCTCACGTGGCGATCAGGCAACCGGCGAGCCGCCCGGACGACCTGCGGTCACTGTCCGCGGTGCTGGGTGCGGAGCAGCGGCCAGGTGACGGCGTCCTGTACGTCCCGCAGCGGTACCGCTTGTTCGTGAGCGTGTACGGGGAGCCCTTCCAGAAACTGACCGATCTGACGAACGCGCCCGGGACATACGAGCCGCGAACGGCTGCTCAGCTCACGGCGGCGGCCGCAGGCCTGGATCGAGTGTGGCTGGTCGCGCCCCCTGTCACGCCGAGGAACATCGGGGACCCGCGTTTCGTCGAGCTCCGCCGCACCTTCAATCTGGTGTCGTCCAGATCGTTCGGCTATACCCGTCTGGCCCTTTACGTCAGAAAAGGCCGCTGATTCCGGAGGCATGCTCCTGCTCGTGGCTGGTCGCCGCCGTCGCGATTTTCTCTCCGTTGAGGCCTCGTCAGACCGTGCCGGTCCCCGTCCCGGGCGGTCCCGGCCGACGATGTGATCGCGACGGCTCGGGCGCGCAGGCCGTCCGGACGGATAGGCTGGGGGACGCGACGCATAGTCCACCGACCGTTCACTTGCTTCGAGGCTGGCCAATCACGTGTTCGAGACCCTTTCCGACCGGCTGACTTCGGTCTTCTCCTCTCTTCGGTCCAAAGGCAGGCTTTCCGACGCCGACATCGACGCGACCTGCCGCGAGATTCGCATCGCGCTGCTCGAGGCGGACGTCTCACTGGCGGTCGTCAAGGACTTCGTGGCGCGGATCAAGGAACGGGCGCGCGGAGCCGAGGTCTCCCAGGCGCTGAACCCCGCCCAGCAGGTCGTGAAGATCGTCAACGACGAGCTGATCGAGATCCTCGGTGGCGAGACGCGGCGGCTCCGCTACGCCAAGACGCCGCCGACCGTCATCATGCTGGCCGGCCTCCAGGGCTCAGGTAAGACGACGCTCGCGGGAAAGCTGGCCAAGTGGCTGCGAGACCAGGGGCACGCGCCGCTGCTCGTCGCGTGTGACCTTCAGCGTCCCAACGCGGTCCAGCAGTTGTCGGTCGTGGCCGAGCGCGCGGAGGTCGCCGTCTACGCCCCCGAGCCGGGCAACGGCGTGGGCGACCCGGTCGCGGTCGCCCGGCAGTCGATCGACCACGCGCGGCGCCAGCAGCATGACGTGGTCATCGTCGACACCGCCGGCCGGCTGGGCATCGACCAGGAGCTGATGAAGCAGGCCGCAGACATCCGCGACGCGATCAGCCCCGACGAGGTGCTGTTCGTGGTCGACGCGATGATCGGCCAGGACGCCGTCAGCACCGCCCAGGCGTTCATGGACGGGGTCGGCTTCGACGGCGTCGTCCTCACCAAGCTCGACGGCGACGCCCGCGGCGGCGCCGCCCTGTCCGTCCGGCACGTCACCGGCCGCCCGATCATGTTCGCGTCGACGGGTGAGAAGCTCGCCGACTTCGACGCGTTCCACCCGGACCGCATGGCGGGCCGGATCCTCGACATGGGTGACATCCTCACCCTGATCGAGCAGGCGCAGAAGACGTTCGACGAAGAGCAGGCCGCCAAGATGGCGGAGAAGCTCGTCGCCGGGGACGGCTTCACGCTCGACGACTTCCTCGAGCAGATGATGATGGTCCGCAAGATGGGCCCCATCAAGAACCTCCTCGGCATGATGCCCGGCATGGGGCAGATGCGGGACCAGCTCAACCAGGTCGACGACCGCGATCTCGACCGCATCGCCGCGATCATCCGCTCGATGACCCCGGGTGAGCGCCAGGAGCCGAAGCTCATCAACGGCTCGCGCCGCGCCCGCATCGCGAAGGGCTCCGGCGTGAGCGTCACCGAGGTGAGCGGCCTCGTCGTCCGCTTCTTCGAAGCGCAGAAGATGATGAAGCGGATGAGCCAGGGCATGGGCATTCCGGGCCTTCCCGGGGGTCGCAACAAGGCGCAGAAGGCGCAGAAGGCCAAGAAGGGCCGTCGCGTGAGCGGTGACCCGCGCAAGGCCGGTCAGCCCAAGTCCGGAGCGGGAGCCGGAGCCGGGGCGGAGGAGACGGCTCAGCCTCGGGGCGGGGCGCTCGGCAACCTGCAGCTTCCGCCCGGGTTCGACCCGTCCAAGTTCAAGCTGCCCGGTCAGTAAGCGGGGGTCCGGCGGCGGTTCCGGCCGCCGGCCCGCACAACGATCACGAATTCGTCGACGTCACATCGGCGACGATTGGCCGAGCACCCGCATGCGTCTGGCAGAATGTCTAGCTGGAACATCGTGACCAGGCGGGTGCCCTCTCACCCCCGCCGGTCGCGTCTGTCCCTCGGGCGGGCTCCCATCGTGCCCCACTCGATGAGACACCGCTCACCCACGCTCTAATGCAGGAGAGACCACACCCGTGGCAGTCAAGATCAAGCTCAAGCGGCTCGGCATGATCCGCAACCCGCAGTACCGCATCGTCGTCGCCGACAGCCGCACCAAGCGTGACGGCCGTGCGATCGAGGAGATCGGTCTGTACCACCCGAAGGAGAACCCCTCGCGCATCGAGGTGAACTCCGACCGGGCGCAGTACTGGCTGGGCGTCGGCGCGCAGCCGACCGAGCCGGTCCTCAAGCTCTTCAAGCTGACCGGCGACTGGCAGAAGTTCAAGGGCGAGCCCGCTCCGGCGCCGCTCCTGGTCGCCGAGCCGAAGGCCGACCGCCACGCCGCCTACGAGGCGGCGGCGAAGGAGACGCTGGCCAGCGACGCCGGCGCCGCCACCACGCCGAAGAAGGCGAAGAAGCCGGCCAAGTCCGAAGAGACCGCTGAGGCGCCCGCCGCCACCGAGGAGAAGCCGGAAGGCGGGTCCTGAGGTGCTCGAGGAAGCCCTCGAGCATCTGGTGAAGGGCATCGTCGAACATCCCGACGAAGTCCAGGTCCGAGCCCGGCGCATCCGCACCGGGCGCGTCCTCGAGGTTCGGGTACATCCCGAGGACCTCGGCAAGGTCATCGGCCGCGGGGGCCGTACGGCCAAGGCGCTGCGCACCGTGGTGACAGCGCTGGCCGACGGCAAGTACGTCCGGGTCGACCTGGTCGATCTGGACGAGGCCCGCTGAGTAGAACCGCACGGCCGGGGGACCCTCACACGAGGGTCCCCCGGCTCGTTTCCGGGGGCGTGACGACGTCGCGGCCGGGGTTCCACAGACGTTCGGAGGAAGGCGACAAGTGCAGCTAGTCGTGGGCAGGATCGGCCGGCCCCACGGAGTGCGGGGCGAGGTCACGATCGAGGTGCGCACCGACGACCCCGACCTGCGGTTCGCCCCCGGTACGGCTCTCGCCACCGATCCTCCGGGCCGCGGGCCGCTCGTCGTCGAGCGGGCTCGCTGGAACGCGGGCATCCTGCTGCTTGCCGTCGCCGGCGTGCACGACAGGGACGCCGCCGAGTCGCTGCGCGGGACGTTGCTGGTGGTCGACTCGGCCGACATCCCCGCGCTGGATGATCCGGACGAGTTCCACGACCACGAACTGGTCGGCCTCTCCGTGATCACGGCCGGCGGGGAGGGCGTGGGGGAGGTCGCCGAGGTCCTCCATCATGGACAGGACCTGCTGGTGGTGCGCCGCCCGGGCGGGGACGAGGTATACGTGCCGTTCGTCAAGGCGCTCGTGCCCGAGATCGACCTCGAGAAGGGCCTGCTCGTCGTGGACGCCCCGCCGGGCCTGCTGGACCTCGGCGAGACGGAGTAGGAGGCCGGGACCGTGCGCGTCGACATCATCTCGATCTTCCCGGAGTACTTCGCACCGCTTGACGTGTCGCTCATGGGCAAGGCCCGCGAGCGCGGCATCCTGGACATCCGGCTCCACCAGCTCCGTGACTGGACCCGAGACGTCCACAAGACCGTCGACGACACTCCGTACGGCGGCGGCCCCGGCATGGTGATGAAGCCGGAGATCTGGGGCGAGGCGATCGACACCGTGGTCGAGCGGGGCCGGTCGGAGGGCGACACGTCCGCCCTGCCGCGGATGATCGTGCCGACGCCGAGCGGCCGGCCGTTCACCCAGGAAGTGGCCCTGGACTACGCCAGGGAGCCCTGGCTGCTGTTCGCCCCCGCCCGATACGAGGGCATCGACTCCCGCGTCATGGCCGAGTACGGCTCCCGCCTGCGCGTCGACGAGGTGAGCATCGGCGACTATGTTCTGGCGGGGGGAGAGGCGGCCGTGCTCGTCATCGTCGAGGCCGTCGGCCGCCTGCTGCCGGGGGTCCTGGGCAACGCGTGCTCGGTCGCGGACGACTCCTTCGCCCCCGGGGCGATGGCCAACCTGTTAGAAGGCCCCGTCTACACCAAGCCGCCCGTGTGGCGCGGCCACGAGGTCCCGGAGATCCTTCTGTCGGGCCACCACGGCAAGATCGCCCGGTGGCGCCGCGACGAGGCGTTCCGCCGGACCCTGGCCAAGCGGCCGGAACTCATCGCGAGACTCGACCCCGAGGCCCTGGACAAGCACGACAGGCGGGTTCTGGATGAGCTGGAACGTAAGGCTTCCGGCGACGCGTTTCGCGCGGGGCCGGAAGATATGGCAAACTGAGTCGCTGCTGCCGATTTTCGTTGTGGCGGTGTGATCCGGGCGCGGCCCGGTCCACAATCAGTACGCAGTAAGTCAGACGTATCAAGCCAAGCGTGCGCGTCCCCCTCGCTGCCGACCCTTCCGGATCGGCCGGGCGGACCTCCGCGCGCCCATGTCAAGAGGAACCGCTGCCATGCACACGCAGATCCAGGAGCTCGAGAAGGCCGCTCTCCGGAGCGACGTACCGGCGTTCCGCCCCGGTGACACGCTGGAGGTCCACGTCCGCGTCGTCGAGGGCAACCGGTCCCGTATCCAGGTGTTCAAGGGATTCGTCCTGCGCCGCCAGGGCGGTGGCGCCCGTGAGACGTTCACCGTGCGCAAGGTGAGCTACGGCGTCGGCGTCGAGCGCACCTTCCCCGTGCACAGCCCGGTGATCGAGAAGATCACCGTGGTCACCCGCGGTGACGTCCGCAGGGCGAAGCTGTACTACATGCGCGACCTGCGCGGCAAGGCCGCCCGCATCCGCGAGAAGCGCGAAGCGCTCCCCGCCAAGTAGACCAGGCGATGACGATGGCCCGTGCCCGGTGGCGCGGGCCATTTTCTTTTTGCCGGTGAAGCCGAGTCCCCCGGCGGTGACTGCCAGGGACATCATTTAGGCTCAGCAGCATTGACTAACGAGGGGCGGGGGTTCGAAGTGCACCTGCCTGCCGAGGACGGGGTGGACGTGGTCGCGGAAGACACCCAGCAGGCCGCCAAGGGCGGCGAGGGGAAGAAGGGCTCTTTCTGGCGGGAATTGCCCGTTCTGGTCGTGGTCGCGCTACTCCTCGCGCTGCTCATCAAGTCGTTCGTGGTGCAGGCCTTCTACATCCCGTCCGAATCGATGGAGGACACCCTGCTCAAGAACGACAGGGTGCTCGTCAACAAGCTCGTCTACCACGTGCGCGACATCGAGCGCGGCGACGTCGTGGTCTTCAGCGGCGTGGACTCCTGGGATCCCGAGATCCAGCTGGAGGAGCCGACGAACCCGGTGGCGGCGTTCTTCCGCTGGGTCGGCACGGCGTTCGGCGTCGTCCCCGGTGAGAAGGACTACATCAAGCGGGTGATCGGCGTCCCCGGGGACAAGGTCAAGTGCTGCGACGCCAAGGGCCGCGTCACGGTGAACGGGACCCCGATCGACGAGCAGGGCTACCTCTACCCGGGCGACCAGCCCTCCCAGAGCGACTTCGAGGTGACGGTGCCCCCGGACCGGCTCTGGGTGATGGGCGACCACCGGTCGGTCTCCCTCGACTCCCGGTCGCACGTCGGCGACCCGGGCGGAGGGACCATCCCCATCGACAAGGTGATCGGGCGGGCATTCGTGATCGTCTGGCCGTTCGACCGCGCGAAGATCCTGCCGATCCCCGACACCTTCTCCCAGCCCGCTCTCCAGACCGCGGTCAGCGCCGCCCCGCTGGCCGCCGGATTCGTCGGAGCGGTGCCGCTCGTCCTGCTGCGCCGTCGCATGACCAGGCGATAGCCGGCGCGTCATGGCCGAAGAGAAGGATCCTCCGGCCGCGAAACGCTCAGGAACGCTTGAGACGATCCTGTTCCTGCTGGGCGGTGTCGCCGTGGCCGTGCTCGTCCACATGTTCGCGCTGCAGTCGTTCTACATCCCGTCCGAGTCCATGGAGAACACCCTCCTCGTCAACGACCGCGTGCTGGTGAACAAGCTCGCCTACCGCTTCGGCGACGTGGAACGCGGCGACATCGTCGTCTTCAAGGGCTGGACGGGTGAGGACACCATCAAGCGGGTGATCGCGAAGGGCGGGGACACCGTCCGGTGCTGCGACGCGCGTAACCGGATCACGGTCAACGGCACCCCGCTCGACGAGCAGGGCGGCTACGTGTACCCCGGCGCCTCTCCCTCGGACCGGCCCTTCGATGTCACGGTGCCCGAGGGCCGCCTCTGGCTGATGGGTGATCATCGTGACGACTCCCAGGACTCCCGGGCGTTCATCCGGGACGGCCACCAAGGGACGATCTCGGAGGGCGATGTGATCGGCCGGGCCTTCGTCCTGTACTGGCCGTTGTCCCGAGGGACGTTGCTGTCCCCTCCCGAGACTTTCGCGGCGATTCACTGAGCCGACCTGCCGCTGCTCCGATCGAGTGTGCTCTGGCCGTACCGTGAGGCCCGAATGGAGCGTAATCTGCTTGTCGTCATGACAGCTGCGTATCGCCCGCGTCCCAGTGTCGTACGGCGGGATTCGGGACTCTACGGCTACGAGCGTGCTCTCGCCCGACGAGGGTTCACGCCGGTCGCCGGGGTGGACGAGGCCGGGCGTGGGGCCTGCGCCGGGCCGCTGGTGGTCGCCGCCGTGGTGCTGGGCCGGGAGATCGACGGCCTGACCGACTCCAAACTCGTGGCGGAGCCGACACGCGAACGCCTGTACGATCAAGTGCTCGCCTCGGCCAAGGCCGTGAGCGTCGTGGTGATACCTCCGGAGGAGATCGACTCACGCGGCCTGCACAAGTGCAACATCGCCGGAATGCGCAGGGCGGTGGCCGGTCTGGAGATCGACCTCGGGTACGTGCTGATCGACGGTTTCCCCGTCCCCGGCCTTCCCGCCCCGTCGCTCGCGGTGTGGAAGGGCGATCAGGTCGCGGCCTGTGTGGCTGCGGCGTCGATCGTGGCCAAGGTGACCAGGGATCGCATGATGCACGCTCTGGACGGCGTCCACCCGGAGTACGGCTTCGCTGAGCACAAGGGGTACGTCACCCCCGCTCATCGGCGGGCTTTGGGCGTACACGGACCGACCCCGCATCATCGGTTCTCGTTCGTGACGGTGGCGAGGGTGACTCGTGGCTCGCCGCTCCGGGATGCGAGCCCATGGGCCAGGCAGGATGGGGACATGCGCGAGAATGAGGTAGGGGCCGGTGTCGTCTGAAAGGGCGATCTCGACGGGGAGTGGAAGAGGAGGACCGGGATGAGCGCGGAGGATCTCGAGAAATACGAGACCGAGATGGAGTTGCAGCTCTACCGGGAGTACCGCGACGTGGTCGGGCTGTTCACCTATGTCGTGGAGACCGAGCGGCGCTTCTACCTGACCAACTCCGTTGATCTCGACGTCCGAACGGCTGAGAACGGGGATGTCTTCTTCGACGTGAAGATGCAGGACGCCTGGGTCTGGGACATGTACCGCCCGGCCAGGTTCGTCAAGAACGTCCGGGTCGTCACCTTCAAGGACGTCAACGTCGAAGAGCTGGCCAAACCCGATCTGGAGATGCCCAAGGAGGGCTTCTCCAACTGACGTCCCCGCTCGGGCCGGTTTTCCACAGAGCGGGGTTCGGCGGCTTCCGGCCGCGGCCGTTCGCCGCAGACTTCCGTCATGCGTCGTGCTTCATCCGCCGGCTCCCTGAGCGTCCTTGATCCGCCGACCTTTTGTGCCGCCGCGGCTCTGGTCCTGGTGACGGTCGGGCTGGTGGCCTTCTCGGCGGTGCCGGCGGCCGCCGACGCCGACCCGTCCGCCTGGCGCTGGCCGGTGGCGGGCGGGCGAACGGTGATCAGGCATTTCGATCCGCCCGCTCAGCCCTGGCTCGCCGGGCACCGGGGGATCGACGTCGCGGCGCTGCCGGGCGACGAGGTCCGTGCGGCCGGGGCCGGGACGGTCGGATTCGCCGGTTCGGTGGGCGGCAGGGGCGCCGTCACGATCGTCCACCCGGGCGGCCTGCGGACCACCTACCTGCCGATCCAGCCCACGGTGCGGCCGGGCCACGTCGTCGTGGCGGGCCAGGTGATCGGCGTCCTGGATGGCGGGCCAGGTCACTGCCGGGTGGCATGCCTGCACTGGGGGCTGCTGCGGGGGAACATCTACCTCGATCCGCTCGTCCTTTTCGGCTCCGGCCGGGTGCGTCTGTTGCCGAGATGGGGTGAGGACCCGCCCTTCCGGCCCGCTCTTCGAGCCTGGGGACATGCGGGCCCGAGCGACGCTCAGCGGCCGCGGCCGACGTCCCCGTCGGCAGCATGGCCGGTCTCGTCTCCGTCGGCAGCGCCGCCGGGCTTGCCAGGCCGCCGTGTGGGGGTTGCGAGGATGTCGGCGGTGTCGGATCTGCGAGATTCTGATGTCCTGCCGACTGTCCTGCCGACTGTCCTGCCGACTGTCCTGCCGACTGTGCTGCCGGCCGGAGCGGTGGTCGCCCTCCTGACCGGACTCCTGGCCATGCGCCGAGCCCTGCGCCGTCGGAGGGCCGGACCGCAGGGGCGAGTCAGGCCCGGGGGTGCGCCTGGCGGTAGGCGGTCCTGAGCCGCTCGATCGAGACGTGGGTGTAGACCTGGGTCGTGGCCAGAGAGGCGTGGCCGAGCATCTCCTGGACACTGCGCAGGTCGGCGCCGCCTTCCAGCATGTGCGTCGCGGCCGTGTGACGGAGGCCGTGCGGTCCCATGTCCGTGCTCTCGGCCCGGTTCAGGCGGGCGTGCACCACACGCCGGACGGTGCCCTGGTCGATGCGGCCTCCTCTGACGCCGAGGAACAGAGCCGGGCCGGTTCCTTCACGGATCCACAGCGGGCGTCCCCGGACGCACCAGGCGTCCAGGGCGTGGAGCGCCGGGAGTCCGAACGGCACCGTGCGCTCCTTGCGTCCCTTGCCCATCACCCGCAGGGTCGTGCGCTCCCGGTCGACGTCGTCGACGTCGAGGCCGCACAACTCGCTCACGCGGACGCCCGTGGCGTACAGCACCTCCATGATCGCCCGATCGCGCAGGTCCTTGGGGTCGCCCGGCCCGTCGAGGGCGAGCACGGCCTCGGCCTCGGCCTGGTCGAGGACAGCCGGCAACGACCGGGTCGACTTCGCGGTGCCCAGGAGCAGCCCGGGATCGGCGGCCAGCCAGCCGCGCCGATGGCAGAACGCCGTGAAGACCCGGGCACAGGCGGTGCGGCGGGCGAGCGTCGCGCGGGAACGGCCCGCCTGATGCTGGTCGCCGAGCCATTCCCGCAGGGCGGCGACGTCCAGGGTGCCGAGAGTGTCATGAGCGGTGGCACGGAGGTGGCCGAGAAGCGATGTGACGTCACCGATGTACGCCCGCACCGTGTGCGGCGAAAGGTCCCTCTCCAGGCGCAGATGACGCTCGAACAGGGTCAGGACGGCCTCCGCCGTCTCGCCTGTGCCGTGGACCACGATGTCGCCGGTCATGCCCTCCATGCTAACGACCGTGATCTCCCCGGCCGCGGAGATCGTCCTGCCGCCGCAGGCGCCATCCGCGGTCGACCGGCTCGACGAAACCGGCCGCCGCGAGGCCGCCGAGGCAGCCGATCGCCGTGGTGAGGTCGACTCCGGCCTCGACGGCGATCACGGCGGTGCCCGCGCCTCCGCGCGCGGGCACGGCCTCGAGCACACGCAGGGTCTCGTCGTTCAGCCCGTCGCGGGGGCGGGCGGGCCCGCGGCGCTCCGGCGCGAGGTCGTCGCCCAGCGAGCCGACGAGATCGATCACCTCGTCGGCCGAGGTCACGCACACCGCCTTGCCTGAACGGATCAACATGTGGCATCCCTCGGACGTCTCGGCCGTGATCGGCCCGGGCACGGCCATCAGGTGCCTGTTCAGCCCGGCCGCGTGGGTCGCGGTGTTGAGCGCGCCGCTGCGCAGGGCCGCCTGCACGACGACCGTGCCGCGCGACAGCGCGGCGATCACCCGGTTCCTGACCAGGAAACGCGGCCGCGTCGGATGGGCGCCGGGCGGCCACTCGCTGACGACCACCCCCTGGAAGCGGATCACCCGGAAGAGGTCCTCGTGGGCGCGGGGATAGCACTGGTCGACCCCGCAGGCCAGCGTGGCCACCGTGGGTGAGCCGCCCCCGAGGGCACCGCGATGCGCCGCCGCGTCGATGCCGTAGGCGCCGCCGCTCACGACCGTCCACCCGCGGGCGCTGAGCTCCGACGCGAGCTGGGCGGCCACCTGGACGCCATAGGGCGTCGCGGCCCTCGCGCCGACGATCGCCACCGATCGGAGGCAGGCGAAGCGCAGGTTCGCCCGGCCGTCCGCCCACAGTCCGAAGGGCCGGGCATCACCGAGATCGTCGAGCTGGGTCGGCCACTCGGAATCGCCGGGAACGATCAGCCGGGCTCCGCCCTCCCGTCCCGTGGCCAGATCGGCATGCGGGTCGGCGTAGCGGGCGGCCCAGGCCGCGACCATTCGCGTCAGATCCGATCGCCGCCCCGATCGGTCGGCTATCTCGGCCTCCTTCGCGGCGAAATCCGAATCCAGCGATCCTCGGCGTACCTGCTCCAGGGCTCGCCGTGGCCCGCACCAGGCGATCAGGCGGCCCATGACCGCATCGCCCGCCTCGGCCATCCGCATGAGCGCGACCCTGGCCGTGCGCTCGTCCTCCGGCGTCCCGGCGCCGGGTGTCGTCTCCATCACTCCGCCCCCAGCCACATGCCCAGCGCCGCCGACGTCTCGGCTTCACCGGGAAGGTCCTTGCCCTCGAGGTCGGCGAGCGTCCATGCGACGCGGAGGATCCGGTCCAGCCCGCGGGTGCTGAGCGTGCCGGTGTCGAGCCCGCGATGCAGGGGCGCGAGCGCGCCGCCCGGCAGCCGGAACTCGTGGTGCAGCGCCGCGGACGACACCTCCGCGTTGGTCTGCCACGGAGTGCCCGCCAGACGTTTGGCGGCACGCTCACGGGCGAGGAGCACCCGCTCGGCCACTTCGGCGCTGGACTCGGCGAACCTGCGATCGGCGAGCAGTTCGGCCCGGGTCGCCCGCCCGACCCGGATCTTCACGTCGACGCGGTCCAGCAGGGGGCCGGACAGCCGGGCGAGGTAGCGCCGTCGCATGGCCGGCGTGCAGTCACACGCCCTCTCCGGCGAGCCGTTCCGCCCGCACGGGCAGGGATTGGCGGCCAGCACCAGCATGAAACGAGCGGGGAAGGTGACCGTGTTCATCGCCCGGGAGATCGTCACCGTGCCTGATTCGAGGGGCTGCCGGAGCGAGTCGAGCACGCCGGAGCCGAATTCGGGGGCTTCATCGAGAAACAACACTCCGCGATGAGAGAGCGACACGGCGCCGGGCCGTATCAGGCCGCCCGCGCCGCCGCCGACGACGGCCGCCACGGTCGCCGTGTGGTGCGGCGCCATGAAGGGGGGCCGGGTGAGCAGCGGGCGGCCACGGGGGAGGGTGCCCGCGACCGAGTGGATGGCGGTGACCTCCAAGGCGTGATCCCGGCTGAGCGCCGGCAGGAGCGTCGGCAGCCGTTCCGCGAGCATCGTCTTGCCGGTGCCCGCCGGACCGAGCATCCACAGGTTGTGCCCTCCCGCCGCGCACACCTCCAGAGCCTTGCGGCCCATCGGCTGGCCCGCGACGTCACGCAGGTCGACCTCCGGTGCGCCGGAGGGCGTCCCGCCGTGTACGCCGGTCTGGATGGTCCCGCCGGCCCTTCCAGACCTTCCGCGAGCCGTTCCGCGGGCCCCTCCACCGGACATCTCGGGACCGCCGCCCGCGTGCGGATCGCCGTCGTCCAGGGTGGCGGCGTCGGCGACGACCGTCAGCCTGTGGAGGTCGCCTGAGCGCAGCCAGCCCACCAGTTCGGACAGGGTGGCGACCGGTACCACCGTCAGGCCGGGCACCAGGGACGCCTCGGCCGCGTTGAGCGAGGGCACCACGACGGTGCGCGCTCCGGCCTCCACCGCGGCCAGCACGGCGGGCAGCACGCCTCTGACCGGCCGCACGCGGCCGTCAAGTCCGAGCTCGCCGAGGAACACCGGCTCGGCGACCCGCTGAGCCGGTACGGCGCCGGCCGCGCCGAGCACCGCGATCGCGATGGCCAAATCGAAGATCGAGCCCCGCTTCGGGAGGCTCGCCGGGAACAGGCTGACCGTCACCCGCGCGTCGGGCCATTTGAACCGGCTGTTGATCAACGCGGAGCGGACCCGCCCGCGAGACTCGCTGATCGCGGTGTCCAGGAGCCCGATGAAGTGCGTGCCGACCGTTCCGGGACCCACGTCGGCCTCGACCTCGATGATGTGCCCGGCGACGCCCACCAGGGCGACGCACCGCGTCTTCGCCACGGTCATGTCAGATCACCCCGCGTTCGTGACGGAGGGAGAAGTCGCCCGCGAACCGCTCCAGGGCGATCACGTCGACCCGCACCGTGTCGAACCGCTCCGCCTGGGTCGCCAGCCACAGCCGCGCCAGCGAACGGAGCCGCATGAGCTTGTCGTGGGTCACCGCCTCGAAGGCCGTGCCGTGGCGCCGGCTCGAACGGGTCTTCACCTCGACGACGACCATCGCGTTCCCGTCCCGTGCGACGATGTCGATCTCTCCCTCGGGGCAGCGCCAATTGCGCGCGAGGACGCTCATGCCCCGCGCCACCAGAAAGTCCGCGGCGAGCTGTTCGCCGTACCTGCCCAGCTGATCTTTCGCGGCCAATGGGACCACCTCCGGCCCCAGACCTTCCTGCAGGAAGCCCAGGCCGAGACGAACCGAAACGGATTCTGTGGATACGGGTCTCCGTCCACAGGCGTGTATCTCGGTACGGACGCCGGAAGGGGCGGCCCATGTCCTGCCCTTCACCGATCCCGGCACCATGTGGGGCGTGGACGGACATGCGGCTGTGGACGGATCTGGCTGTGGACAGATCTGTGGGTAACCGGGGAACGCTGTGGACGACGCCGGGGATCTTGTGGATGTCGAGGGAGGAGAGGTGCCTGTGATCACGAGCTTGATCAGGCAACTGGGGGAGGACGTCGGGGTCGTCCTCCCGGAGGTGCGGGTGACCGGCGACGATCCCGTGTTCGCCTCCGTCTTCCGCGTCGACACGGCCGCGGCCGCCTCCGTCGGCGCCGCGACCGCGGCCGTGGCCGCCTACTGGAAGCGACGCGGAGGCGCTCCAGCCGTCGATCCCGATGTGAGTGTGGACGTCCGGCACGCGGCGGCGGCCTTCCAGAGTGAGCGCCATTTCCGGATGGACGGGAAGCCGGCCGTCCTCTGGGCGCCCCTGTCCGGGGACTACCGGACCTCGGACGGCTGGATCAAGCTGCACTGCAACTTCGACCATCATCGCGACGCCGCCCTCCGTGCGCTGGGTCTCGCCGCCGGCGCGGTAAGGGACGACGTCGCCGCCGCCTGCGCCGGCCGTACCGGCATCGACATCGAGGAGGCCGTGACCCGCGAAGGCGGATGCGGGGCCACGATGCGGACCAGACGGGAATGGCTCGCCCATCCACAGGGGCGGGCGGTCGCGGAACTGCCGCTCGTCGGGCTGTCGCGCCTGACCGTGTCGGCCGCGCCCGCCCCTGGTGAGGGGGGCGAAGCGGCCGCCGGCGGGCCGCCGGAACCGGTGCACGGGCCGCGACCGCTGAGCGGCGTGCGGGTCCTCGATCTGACCAGGGTGATCGCGGGACCGGTGGCCGCCCGCTTTCTCGCCGCCCACGGAGCCGAGGTCCTGCGCGTGGGCGCCGCCCATCTCCCCGAGGTGCCGGGGCTGGTCGTGGAGACGGCGTTCGGCAAGAGGTCGTGCCACATCGACCTCACATCGGAGCCCGAAGTCCTGCGGGACCTCGTCAGGCGGGCCGACGTGGTGATCCAGGCCTATCGGCCCGGGGCCTTACGGGAAAGGGGGTTCGGCCCGGAGGATCTCGCCGCCCTCCGGCCGGGGATCGTCTGCGTGGACGTCTCCGCGTACGGCTCCCGCGGCCCCTGGGCGAGCAGGCGGGGCTTCGACAGCCTGGTGCAGATGGTCTCCGGCATCGCTCACGAGAACGGGGACGGCTCCCGCCCCGTGCCGCTTCCCGCGCAGGCACTCGATCACGCGACCGGATTCCTCGCCGCCTTCGGCGCCGTCGCCGGGCTGCTGCGCCGTACGGACGAGGGCGGCTCCTGGCTTGCGGAGGTCGCGCTGGCGAGGACCGCGGCGTGGCTCGACGGCCTGGGGCGCTCCGCCGGTGACGCCCCCGAGCCTCGGGTGGACGACCTCCTGGCCGGCGTGGACAGCGCGTTCGGCGCCCTCACGTACGTGAGGCCGCCGGGACGGATTCAGGGCGCCGAGCCGTACTGGGCGAGCGCTCCTCCCGTGCCCGGTGGGCATCACGCCGGATGGGAGACAACCACAGGCACGGGATGACGAGCAGCGAGGCCGCGGTGCACACCCACAGGGCGGGCCGGATGCCGAGCGACTCGCCGAGCACGCCGCCGAGGAGCCCGCCCAGGGCCATCACACCCTGGACGGCGAACTGGGTCGTGGCGTTCACCCGGCCGAGCAGGCCGTCGGGGGCCTCGCGCATCGTGGTGGCGCCCGCGCAGACGCTGTAGCTCACGACGGCCACCCCGGTGATCACCTCGGAGAGGCCGAGCTGGCCGATCACGAGCCAGACCGGGCCGTGGGCGGCCGCCGTGCCGACGAATGCCACCGGGAAGAACAGCACGGAGCCGAGCAGCACCCGGCTCTCGCCGTACCGGCGGGTCAGGCGGGGGGCGAGGAAGGCGCCCAGCAGGCCGCCGACGCCGAAACCGGTCGCCGCGATGCCGACCAGGCTGCCGGGAAGGCCGAGGACGCGAACGGCGAAGACCACGTAGAGCGCGAGTTGGGCGGCACCGAGGGCGTTGACGGTCATGCCGGTGAGGCTGAGCGTCCGCAGCACCGGATGCCTGATCAGGATGCGCAGGCCCTCGGCGATCTCACGGCCGAGCCCGGGCCCGCGGGTGCCGGCCTCGCGCTCAGGCGTACGGATGGCCCGCAGGCACAGGGCGGACGTCAGGAAGGACAATCCGTTGACCACGATCGCGACGGGGGCGGTGAGCAGGGCGACGAGCAACCCGGCGAGGCCCGGGCCTCCGATCTGGGCCACCGAGAAGACGGACTGGAAGCCGGCGAGCGCCGCCGTCCGCTGCGGCTCCGCGACCACGGTGGCCAGATGGGGCGTGTTGAACGTGCGGAAGATCACTGTGCATACGCCGACGACGAAGGCGGCCGTGATCAGCCAGGTAATGGTCAGCAGTCCGGCCAGCCACGCCACGGGGACCGAGAGCATGACGAGGCCGGAGACCGCCTCGCAGGCCGTCATCACCGGCCTGCGCCGGCCCACCCGGTCGGCCAGCGCCCCCGACGGCAGGCCGACCAGCAGGTAGGGGAAGGTCGAGGCGGCCGTGAGCAGGCCCATCTGGATGGGGGAGGCGTGGAGCGCGGTGGCCGCGGTCAGCGGCAGCGCGAGTCGGGTGACCTCGCTGCCGGTCTCGGAGACGGCACGGGCGGACCAGAGGAGCCGGAAGTCCCGCTGGCGCCGGAGGGGGATCAGGCAGTCGTGAAGCATCTCCTTCATAGTTATGAAACTAATACTTCGTAACTGTGAAGGCAATACTTCATTTTTTGCCGAGGGGTGCCGCGGAGTAGCGTGTGCGGCATGACCACCTCGAAGACGGAGGATTACCGGCAGGTCACCGATGTCGGCGTCCTCCGTGCGCTGGCGCATCCCGCGCGGCTGGCCATCCTGTCCCGGCTCCAGACGGAGGGGCCCGCGACGGCCACAGAATGCGCGCAGGTGACGGGGTTGTCTCCGAGCGCGTGCAGCTACCACCTGCGCACGCTGGCGAAGCACGGGCTCGTCGAGGATGCGCCGCCAAGGGGCGACGGCAGGGAGCGGGTGTGGCGGGCCCTGCAACGGGGGTGGGGATTCGCCTCCGAGGACGAGGGCTCCCCGGAACTGCTCGAGGCGCAGAACGCGGTGATCGAGACGGTTCTGACCGACGCGGCCCAGCGGTTGAACGCCTACCTCGCGCAGTCGCACCGGGAGTCGCGTGAATGGCGGATGGCCACCTGGCTGACCCATGCCACCCTCCTCGTCGACGCCGAGGAGTTGAGGGCCCTCGCGGAGCGGATCAGCGAGCTGATCGTCCCGTATCGGGCCACGGAACGTACGGCGGAGGACGCGCCGACGGGGGCCCGCCTGGCGGAGTTCCAGCTCCGGCTCTTTCCTCAGGCGCCACGTGGCGCCGGCGTACCGGCCTCCGCTCCCGCAGGTGCCGCTCCCGTAGGATCCGTGTCAGCCGGTTCCGTGGAGTCAGGTTCCGCGTCGGCCGGTTCTGTGGGGCCGGGCTCTGAGCGGCCCGGGTCTGAGGGGCCTGACGGTTCTGAGGGAGCTGGCGGTTTCGCGGATCCGGTTGCCTGAGGCCGGTTTCGAGGGCCTGGTTCGGGCGCTGGTTTCTGGGCGGGCGACACACCGGACGGTCATCGAGGCCACCGATCGCGCATAGGTCGGTGACGGCGTGAGCCGCACGGTCACGTCGCCGGTCATCGGCGGGGACGGATCCGGGTAGACTGTACGACGGCCTGCGCTAGCGGGCCGAATTCACACGCCCATTCACGAGCCGTCACCTCGGTCCGGACCTTGTCCGGCGGAGACGGCCCGGGGCGTCAGGGTGCGAGCCACGTGGCTCGTGCGACCAACCGAGACCGTGCCCCTGGGCACACGACCATGGAGGGACCACACCATGGCCCCTGTCGTCACCATGCGACAGCTGCTCGAGAGCGGCGTTCACTTCGGCCACCAGACTCGCCGGTGGAACCCGAAGATGAAGCGCTTCATCTTCACCGAGCGCAACGGCATCTACATCATCGACCTGCAGAAGTCGCTGTCCTTCATCGACCGCGCCTACGACTTCGTGAAGGAGACCGTCGCCCACGGCGGTTCCATCATGTTCATCGGCACGAAGAAGCAGGCCCAGGAGTCCATCTCCGAGCAGGCGTCTCGCGTCGGCATGCCGTACGTGAACCAGCGCTGGCTGGGCGGCATGCTCACCAACTTCTCGACGGTCCACAAGAGGCTCCAGCGTCTGAAGGAGCTCGAGGAGCTCGACTTCGAGAACGTGGCCGCGTCCGGGCTCACCAAGAAGGAGCTCCTGATGCGCCGCCGCGAGAAGGAGAAGCTCGAGCGCACCCTCGGCGGTATCCGTGACATGGCTCGCGTTCCGAGCGCGATCTGGATCGTGGACACCAAGAAGGAGCACATCGCGATCAACGAGGCCAAGAAGCTTGGCATCCCGGTCGTCGCGATCCTCGACACCAACTGCGACCCTGACGAGGTCGACTACCCGATCCCGGGCAACGACGACGCGATCCGCGCCGTCAGCCTCCTCACCCGCGTGATCGCCGACGCCGTGGCCGACGGTCTGATGACCCGCGCCGGCGCCGGTCGCGGCGAGGAGAAGCCCGCCGGCACCACCGACGCGGAGCCGCTCGCCGAGTGGGAGCGTGAGCTGCTCGAGGGCTCCGCCGCCGAGGCTCCGGCCGAGGCCCCCGCTGACGAGTCCGCTCCGGCTGAGACCCCGGCCGAGGCTCCGGCTGAGGAATCCGCTCCCGCCGAGGCCGCCGCCGAGGAGGCCGCGCCCGAGGCTCCGGCTGAGGCTCCGGCCGCGGACGCCACCGAAGAGCAGGCCTAAGCTCAGCGCCCGTACGGAGTGCCGTGCGGATCTCAAGCTCGACCGTGGTGGGCGTGCGCGCCCGGCGCCCACCACGAGACATCTGACTCACCCGGGTTCCCGAAGAGGAAATAGGACAATGGCTTCCGTGAACATGGCCGACGTCAAGCGGCTTCGTGAGCTGACCGCCGCCGGCATGATGGACTGCAAGAAGGCCCTCGAGGAGTCCGACGGCGACTTCGACAAGGCCGTCGACTTCCTGCGCCTCAAGGGCGCCAAGGACGTCGGCAAGCGGGAGGCCCGTACCGCCTCCAACGGCCTCGTCGCCGTCAAGCACGAGGGCGAGTCGCTCGCGGCCCTGCTCGAGCTCAACTGCGAGACCGACTTCGTCGCGAAGGGCGAGCGCTTCCAGCAGCTCGCGGCCGGCATCGTCGCGCACATCGTGGCGACCAAGCCCGCCGACGTGCCGGCCCTGCTCGAGTCCGACCTGGACGGCAAGTCCGTCAAGGAGCACCTGGACGAGGCCAACGCCGCTCTGGGCGAGAAGATCGAGATCCGCCGGTTCTCGGTGCTGGAGGGTGGCTTCATCACCTCCTACATGCACAAGACCGACCCTCAGCTTCCGCCGGCCGTGGGCGTGCTCGTCCAGCTCGACCAGGACAACGCCGCGGTCGCCAAGGACATCGCCCAGCACGCCGCCGCGATGGCGCCGAAGTACCTCAGCCCGGCCGAGGTGCCCGCCGACGTCGTCGAGAAGGAGCGGTCGCTCTTCGAGCAGATGACTCGCGAGGAGGGCAAGCCGGAGGCCGCCGTCGCCAAGATCGCCGATGGTCGTCTCAACGGCTGGTTCAAGGACTTCACGCTGCTGGAGCAGACGTTCGTGAAGGACAACAAGAAGACGGTCGCGAAGGTCGCCACCGAGGCGGGCGTGAAGGTTCTTGCCTTCACCCGCTTCAAGGTCGGCCAGGCTTAGGCTTACAGCCAGGAGCCCGTTGACGCGTAGACATATCGAGGAGGCCGCCGCCGTGCAGGAGAACACCAGACCCGCCACGCCGGCGGCTTCGTCGCATGATGGGCGACTGCGCTGGAAGCGCGTGATGTTGAAGCTGTCCGGCGAGGCCTTCGCCGGCGGCGAGCCGCTCGGGATCGACCCCTCGGTGGTCGCCCAGCTCGCCGACTCCATCGCCGAGGCCGTACGCGAGGGCGTGCAGGTGTCCGTGGTCGTCGGCGGCGGCAACATGTTCCGGGGCGCCGCCCTGTCGGAGCGCGGGATGGACCGGGCCCGGGCCGACTACATGGGCATGCTCGGCACCGTGATCAACTGCCTCGCCCTCCAGGACTTCCTGGAGAAGCGCGGCATCGACACCCGGGTCCAGACCGCCATCACGATGCAGCAGGTGGCCGAGCCGTTCCTGCCCCGCCGCGCCATCCGCCACCTGGAGAAGGGGCGTGTGGTGATCTTCGGTGCGGGGCTGGGCTCGCCGTTCTTCTCCACCGACACCTGCGCCGCGCAGCGGGCGCTCGAGATCGGGGCGGAGGCGTTGCTGAAGGGCACGCAGGTCGACGGTGTCTACGACTCCGACCCACGGAAGAACCCCGACGCGGTCCGCTTCGACCAGCTTGATTACGGCGAGGTGCTGACGCGCGGTCTCGGGGTCATGGACTCGACCGCGATCAGCCTGTGCATGGACAACGGCCTTCCCATCGTGGTCTTCGACCTGATGGGGGATGGCAACGTCCTGCGGGCGGTCCGCGGTGAAAAGATCGGCACGCTGGTGAGTCCGGCAGGGAAATAGGGAGCCGCAGTGATCGACGAAACGCTCTTCGAGGCCGAAGAGAAGATGGACAAGGCGGTGACGGTCGCCAAGGACGACTTCGCGGGCATCCGTACCGGCCGTGTCACACCCTCCATGTTCAACAAGATCAACGTGGACTACTACGGATCGCCCACCCCGATCCAGCAGCTGGCGTCGTTCCACGTGCCCGAGGCACGCATGGTCCTGCTGCAGCCGTACGACAAGGGTGCGATGAGCGCGATCGAGAAGGCCATCCGCGACAGCGATCTCGGCGTCAACCCCGGCAACGACGGCCAGGTGATCCGCGTGGTGTTCCCGGAGCTTTCCGAGGAGCGCCGCAAGGAGTACATCAAGGTCGCCCGCACCAAGGCGGAGAGCAGCCGGGTCTCGGTGCGGAACATCCGCCGTCACGCCAAGGAGACGCTCGACAAGCTGGTCAAGGACGGCGAGGTGGGCGAGGACGAGGTCCATCGCGCGGTCAAGGAGCTCGACGATCTCACCCAGAAGCACGTCGCCAAGATCGACGAGCTGCTGAAGCACAAGGAAGCCGAGCTGCTCGAGGTCTGAGACCTCAATCCTCGATGTGAGGCAGTGGCACGACCGTGATCCTTGTGCCGCGCTGTCCGGTGAGTACAGCGCGGCACAAGGATCACGTGTATAGGGAGTAGGACGCTTTGGACGGAACGGCTGCCGCTGGGGACCGGTTTTCCGCGGACGGAGTGACCGGCGCCCATGGTGATGATGATCATGGCGACGGCCCCGGTGGCGGGCGCGGTGACGGCATGAACGGTGGCGCGGACTCCGGCCCGGCCGGCCCCGGGTCCGGCGGGGTTTCCGGCGGCGGAAGCCGTACCGGGCGGAACCTTCCCGCGGCGGTGGCCGTCGGCGTCGCGCTGGGCGCCGTGGTCATCGCCTCGCTCTATACCGTGAAAGTCGTCTTCCTCCTCGTCGTCCTGGCCGCGGTCGGCGTGGGCGTCCACGAGCTGACCAAGGCCGTCGCGGCCCGCGGGATCCGGGTGCCGATGCTCCCGTTGCTCGCCGGCATGACCGCGATGGTCGTCGGCCCCTACTGGGGCGGTCCGGCGTTCCTCGTCGGCGCCTTCTCCGTCACCGCGATGGTGGTTCTGACCTGGCGGATGTTCCAGGGCGCGGACGGGTTCGTCCGGGACGCCACGGCCGGGGTCTTCATCGCCGTCTACCCCTCGCTTCTCGCGGGTTTCGTCCCGCTGCTCCTCACCGTCGACGACGGGTCCGACCGCGTGCTGATCTTCATCGCGGTGACCGTCTGCAGCGACATCGGCGGCTATTTCGCCGGCATCCTGTTCGGCAAGCACCGGATGTCGCCCCTCATCAGCCCGAAGAAGACCTGGGAGGGCTTCGCGGGGTCCGCGCTGGCCTGCGTGGTGGCGGGTGCGTTACTGGTCCACTTCCTGCTGGGCGGCGCGTACTGGCAGGGCGCCGTCCTCGGCGCCGTGGTCGTGGTCTGCGCCACGCTCGGCGACCTGATCGAGTCGGTCATCAAGCGTGACCTCGGCATCAAGGACATGGGGACCCTGCTCCCGGGCCACGGCGGCGTGATGGACCGGCTGGACTCGCTGCTTTTCACGCTGGTCCCCATCTGGCTGCTACTCACGCTGTTCGTGCCCTAACCGTCCGGCTCGGGTCCAGTTCGCGTCCGGCCCAGGTGCGGCCCCGGCGCGGCTCAGATCCGGCTCTGTACTGCCAGGCGGTCGGAGAGCACCTGGTGTCCCTGGTCTTGGGCCAGCCGGAGCTCGGTGTCGGTGAGCGGAAGCAGCCACAACCACCGCACGGATTCCCCGCCGAACGCGAACCCGGACAGGTCAGGCACTCCGACCGGGTCGGCCAGCATGATCACTCCCTGGTGGCCGCCGTTCAGCGGGAACGTGCCGGGCCCCTGGAACCAGCGGGCCGTGTGGCCGTGTCCCAGCCAGGTCACCGACCGCCACGGGTACTGGCCAAGCCAGAGCAGCACCCGGGTGGCCACCCCAGGGTCCTGCCGGGTCGCGATGGCGAGCTCTATACGGCAGGCGGTGTCGTAAAGCTCCGCCGTCGGCATCCGCTGGCAGCTCATGCCGACGGTCGACAACACGGTGTAATCCCTGCCGAAGCCGGCCGGCCGCTCGGTCACTCCGACCACAGGGAGTCGGGCTCCGCTGACGTCCCAGTAGCGTCCGGGCGGCCCGAGCCGGCTGTCGAGATGGCCCATGACGAACTGCTGGAACGACGCCCAGCTGCCCTCGGCCTCCCGCCACTGCCAGTACGCCCGGGCCTTGGCCACACGGGGCGACAGCCCTTCCATCGCCTCGCTGAGCGACCAGGCGAAGGGTGACTCGCCGACGGCGTCCCTGGCGTAACCCGGCATGCCCCGCTCGAGATCCGACCAGCCAGGAATGACGGCAAGCAACTCGCCGTTCTCGAAGATGGCGACGCCGTCCCCCTCCTCGAACCAGAGCACGGACAGCGCGGCGGCGTCGAGCGGAGCCGTACCGGAAGGGTTGATCGTGTTCACGCGAGGCATCACCGGCGGCAGCCCGGCATTGGCGCGAGCGAGATCCACCGTCTCCGGAGCCGGGCCGTGGTTGGCCAGCCAGACGGCTCCGTGGACGGTTCCCTTTGATCCGCGCAGGTAAGCTACTGAGGATGCCCGGTCGCGTTCGATGGTGAGAGTGCGGCTCCCGTAGGGGTTGGGGCTGGTGAGCACGACGGATGCCCTGTCCAATCTCACCTCCGGAATCACCGTCAGAATAAGGCTGCTTCGGGCAGTCGTTAAGACCACATCTGCAGGAGATCGGAAGGTTTGTGTGAGCGACCAGCCCAAGCCCGGACAGCTGACCCTTGTCGCGCCGCGCCGGGGTAAGCCGCAGCGCCATCTGGCCGACCTCACCATGGCGGAGCGCAGGGCCGCCGTCGCCGAGCTCGGCGAGAAGCCGTTCCGCGCCGACCAGCTCTCCCGGCACTACTTCGCCAAGCTCACGGGTTCGCCGGAGCAGATGACCGACCTGCCGGGCGAGAGCCGCGACCGGCTGGTATCCCAGCTCATGCCGTCCTTGCTGACCCCCGTCCGGGAGATCACCTGCGACGACGGCATGACCCGGAAGACGTTGTGGAAGCTGTTCGACGGGTCGCTCGTCGAATCGGTGCTGATGCGCTACCCCGACCGGGTGACGATGTGCGTCTCCTCCCAGGCCGGCTGCGGGATGAACTGCCCGTTCTGTGCCACCGGCCAGGCCGGGCTGACCCGGAACATGTCCACCGCGGAGATCGTCGAGCAGGTCGTCGCGGGCGCGCGGGCGCTGGCCCAGGGTGACGTCCCCGGCGGCCCCGGCCGCGTGAGCAACATCGTTTTCATGGGCATGGGCGAGCCGATGGCCAACTACAAGGCCGTGATCGGCGCCGTCCGCCGCCTCGTCGACCCCGCCCCCGAAGGTCTCGGCATCTCCGCCCGCGGCGTGACCGTGTCGACCGTCGGCCTGGTGCCCGCGATCAAGAAGCTGTCCGACGAGGGACTTCCCGTCACGCTGGCCGTCTCGTTGCACGCTCCCGACGACGAACTCCGCGACACGCTCGTCCCCATCAACACCCGCTTCAAGGTCGCCGAGGTGCTCGGCGCCGCCTGGGAGTACGCCGCGAAGACCAAGCGCCGCATCTCCATCGAGTACGCCCTGATCAAGGACATCAATGACCAGGAATGGCGTGCCGACCTGCTCGGACGCCTCCTCAAGGGCAAGCTCGTGCACGTCAACCTGATCCCGCTCAACCCCACGCCGGGGTCGAAGTGGACCGCCTCCCGTCCTGAGGATGAGCGCGCCTTCGTCCGCAGGCTCGAGTCGCACGGCGTCGCGGTCACCGTTCGGGACACGCGAGGCCGCGAGATCGACGGCGCGTGCGGTCAGCTCGCGGCCGCGACGCCCGCTTCCTGACGCTGCCCGGTTCGTGACGTCGCCCTGTTCGTGACGTCGCCGGCTTCGTGACGTTGCTCGGGTTCTGGCATCGTCCGCGTCCTGCCAGCGGCGCGTTGTCTGGCATCGCCTGGTCCCAGTGCCGGTGATCTGCGGGAGTCTTTCGTGCTTCCACGGATCAGAACGGAGGAGTGTCCGTCGCCGGCTCGTCCAGGGGACCGGTCGGTGAGGGCGATGGGGCGCATGCCTGGGTGCGTTCGTCGGATGGGCACTCCTTTCCGCATGACTCCGGATCGTTCGGCTGCCGCCTGTTCCGCTGAGGCCTGCTCATCTGAGAGCCGGGCGGAAGGTTCGGCGCTGAATTGTGTGGCTTCAGGCCCGCCACCAGGGGGTGGGCGTCGTCGGCGATGGCCTCGGGCTGAGGAACCGACCAGTCGCGGGGCTGCGGATCGACGACCCTGAACATGACCGGCGGGAGCCGGGTGGGATAGGTGTGGCCCAAGGGGCTGTCCCACAGAATCAGCTCGGAATCGGGCATGGTCACGCTCCAGCCGCCGTCGTGTTTGGCGCGGTGGTCATGGCGACAGGCCAGATGCAGGTTGTCCTCAGTGGTCGATCCTCCGCTCGCCCAGTCCGCCACATGGTCCTGATCGGTCCGTGTGGCGGGCGTGCGGCAACCGGGCCATGAGCAGAAACGGCCCCGTATCTGGATGTAGCGACGTAAAGCAGCACCCGCGTGTCTGCGCCCACTGTCTGCGCCGCTCTTGATGGTGGCGTCGGTGGTACTGAGGTGGCGCGAGGTTCGCTGGGCCAGGTCGGAGATGAGCGCGGACCAATGCCCCAGGGATTCCTTCGCAACGGCGAGCTCGGCCAGACGAGACCTGGTGATTTGAAGCTCGACGATTCCGCCGTCCCGGATGTTCCGTGCGGGGCGTAGAGAGGGAGCACAGGGGCGGTGGCGCGTGAGCCCGCTGTAGAGGAGCCGGCCGTCGTCGGTGCAGACTGCGAACCGCCACTGTCCGGCGAGCATGCCAGAGACCATCTCGCGGGCCAAGCCGGCGTGGACGACCCCCCAACCGGGCACCTCGGCCGGGTGTTCGTCGAGCCCGAGAAGCGTGGTCACCTCCACCCGGATTTCACGAACCGCCCGGCGGGCGGTGCCGGTCGGTGGGCGATTCCCACGAGGCCCACTATTCGGCGGTGATCCGACAGGTCCATCAGAAGGACCAGAGGAGGACGTGCCCTCGTCGGGTCCCTCGCGTTCACGCGGGGTGGGGTTGTGCGGTGCTGGCTTCGTCTTGGCCGGCTGCTCTGCGGGGTCGGCGGCGCGGTCTGCGACGGCGTCGCCCGTTACCTTGCCGGCCCGTTTGCCAGGCTGCCCAGTAATTCGCTCGCCAGCCTGGTCGCCCTTTCGCTCGCCGATCTGGTCGTCGTTCTGGTCGACGAACGGGTGGTCGAGGACGTGAGCGACGATCTCCTTGTCCGTCAGGCCCTCGAATGATCCGTCCAGAGAGCCGAGGAACAGGTCGGTCCGGATGTGGTCGATCGGGCGTTTGTCTCCGGCCCGCTTGCAAGCGCGTGCCAGGTCGTCGATGCGTTCACACCCGGCGGCCGCGCGGTCCAGCGGCAGGTCCAGGCCGGACACGTTCGCTGTGCCGTCCTCGTTCCGGGTGCCCACGACTCGGCGGCGGCGGACCGCTTCGGCGTAGCGCTTCTGCGCCCACTCGGGATCGATCGCCAGAACAAGCCGTTGGATCTGTTCGATCAATGCGCCGACGGTCAGGCGGTCGACGCCGGGCACCAGTTGCGAGCAGACCGTCTCGGCCTGCTGAGGGGTCAGGCCCGCGGTCCATCGGAGGAACGCCGCAGCCCGCGGCTCATCCAGGTCGCCGCGCAGCATGGCCTCACCCAGCCGGGGCAGTCGGCGGAGCACGCCCCATGCCAGTTCGAAGGTGGAATCGGCGCGGCGGCGCGACCACACCAGTGCCGCTCGGGCCTCGTCGGGACTGAACTCGTCGGGCACCTCAAGCCGCCGAACCGAGTCTCCGGAGAAGTGCTCTCGCAGCCCGACCTCCAGCAAGACCGCGAGAAACCGGGCCCGATCGTGGCACGACTGCCGGTACGCGGCCTTCAGCACCTCGACCGTGTCGAACCCTGAGACTCGGCTCTCGTCGATGTTCGCCAGGGCCTCGGCCAGTTCCGGGCCGGGTGGGAGCGAGGCCAGGCCGTCAGGGATCGGCAGCGGACGATCCGAAGTGGCGGAGAAGGGCCCAGCGGCCAGGTCACTATCTGCGGACGCGCATGTGGGCACGATGGGACCTCCTCCCCGGAGACGAAAGCGACCGAATTCCCGATCGAACGGAGATCGGGGACCCACTTCATGGAATCGACTGCTTCATCACGGGGCGTACGGCCCGAACGGCCCACCCAGCCAGGCTCACCTGTAACGGCTACATCGAGCATACCTCGAACACGCGATCGAAAACAAGCCCAGCGCCCTCACTCGCCGGGAAAACGCTCAGGGGCGGGTGCGGCGCAGCCATGCGTACGCCGCGAGGCCGACGAGCGGCCAGATCAACGACTGCACGGCGAGTAGCGGCAGATTTCCCAGGAGGACGTCATGGTGGCCGTCCTTCATCCAGCTCATGACGGGAACCGTCAGCCACCGGGCTCCTGACGCGCTGATCAGCAGAATTGCCAGATAGCCGAGGATCAGGGCGAGACTCGACACGGCGGGGGAAGGAAGGACCGGACGGCTGGTCAGTGCCCCGAGCGCGACTCCGGCGAGGACGGAGAACAGGTGCAGGCACACCCCGACCATGATCGCGCCGATGCCAGGGTCGGCGGACAGGCGCGCGAGCAGCGCGAGTTCGGCGATCACGGTGAGGCCCAGGTCGAAGACGCAGGCCGCGATGAGCCCGCTCAGCAACTCCCCACGGCGGTGAGCCGCGATGGAGATCATCCGCTGCTCGTCCGGTTCGCTGTCGAGCAGCCCGCGGGCCGCCCAGGCGAACACGGGGAGGAGGATCCCGGCCGAATCGGCCATCGCCCCCAGTTCCTCGCCGGCGGGGATCGGTGTCGCATACAGAATCGCCAGCAGAGGGAGCAACCCGATGAGCGGCTGGATGGCCCGATGCGAGCGCGCGTATCCCGCGAGCCGGAACCGTATCAACGCGATCATTCGGCGGCCTCCCGCGCGACTCGGACCACATGTCCCTCGGCCCGCAGGCGGTCGGCCAGTTCCTCTGCTCTCGATGTCGTCACCGCGACCTCGAGGACGGTGACGGACCGCGAACTCTCTCCTGGCCGGATGCCGTCCTGCGTGGTGATCCGGTGCCCGGAATCGTTCAGGGCGGTGACGCCCTGTGCGGGGACGCCGCGCGCGACGCCGGCGGTGTCATGCGCGGTGTTTCCGGGAAGCCCGTGAGCGGTGTTCCCGGGAAGCTCCTGAGCGGTGTTCCCGGGCAGCTCTCGAATCGTCCTGTCCCTGACCTCGTGCCGCCGGAGGTCGGGCAATGTGCGCAACTCGCCCTGATGGTCGCTGGCGACGACGATGCCGCCTCTCGCGGCGACCTCGCCGATGATCGTCGGCAACTCGGCTCGGGTCGCGGTGTCCAGGCCCGCGAACGGTTCATCGAGGATGAGCAGCCCCGGCTCGCAGAGCAGAGCCTGGGCGAGCCCGACTTTGTGGGCGCTGCCCTTCGAGAGGTCGGGCAGCCGATGACCCATCAGATGATCCATGCCGAGCCGCTCCGTCCATTCGCCGATCCGCCGGGGATCGGCGCCGCGAATGGCGGCCATGTGGCGCAGGTACGCGGCGACCGTGAACGGCTGGGCCGCCGGGAACCGTTCGGGCGCGTATCCGACGACACTTGGACGATCTTCGATGGTGCCCTCGGCCACTCTGAGGAGCCCGGCGAGCAGGCGTAGAAGGGTGGATTTACCCGCGCCGTTGGGCCCCAGGATCTCGGTCACGTCGCCCGGACGGAGAACAAGCGTGGCATCTGACAACACCCAAGGATTCCGCCTTCCGTAACGGAAGGACAGATTGGTCATCCGCATAGGGTCCGCAGCTTATCCAGACAGATTCTCGGTGTCCTGTACGTAACCCGTCCTACAGCGGGCAACGGGACTCCCTTCATCATCGATTCATCGACACAATGGATCTGCTCGATCACACGACGGACAGGAGAGGTGTGTGAATCGTTTTCCACGCGTCATCGGTGTCCGGCTGGGCTACGACCCCGAGCAGGTCGACGAGTTGATCTCGAGGATTGAGCGCACGCTTGGCCGCGGCCGGCTCGACGGCCCGCCGGTCACCGCCGATGAGATCCGGGGCGCCAAGTTCGGCGTGAAGCTCGGCGGCTACAACGAGACGGCTGTGGACTTCGCCCTCGACGCGTTCATCGTGGCAGTTGAGGCCAGGACTACGGCGGTCGCCGATCAGCTCCCTGGTGAAACCCCCGACCCCGATTCCGTACTGCGGGCAGCCGAGGAGCAGGGCGAACATGCCCGCCCGGATGAAGCCCGCGAGCATGGCGAGATCGGTGACGCACAGGTCGAGGAGAGCGAGGGCCCGAAGGGGGAGCAGACCGGGGAAGCGCGGTTCAAGGAGAGCGGGCAGGCCAGAGTAGAGCTCGAGGAGAGCGGGGGTGCGCGCGCCGAAGTCGATAAGAGCGGGAGCACGCAGGCGGCCGGCAGCACAGATGCACAGGCTGAGTACGGGAAGCAGGGCGAGGCGGGGCGTCGCTCGTCCGTCGACGCCGCGCCGGGAGACGTGTGGGAGGGCGAGGCCGCGCGCGTGGAACAGAAGGCGTTCCGGCCCGGACGCCTCGGCCTGGGCTATCGGGAGCAGGACGTCGACGCCCTGCTCGATCGGGTCGTCGCCACACTGCGCGGCACCACCGATCAACCGGTGACGGCGGAGCAGATAAGGGCTGCCACGTTCACTACGGTGGTCTTCCGGTCCGGATACGCGATCGGCGAGGTCGACCGCTTCCTGGCCGACATGGCCGATGTCCTGGAGCGCCGACGCACAGTACTCGAGGAGAACCCCGCATGATCCCTGACGGCATCGCCCCCGCCGTGAACGCCGTGGCCGGCGTGACTGCCGTGAGCCCTGGGACCGCTGCCGATGGGTACGGCCCGCGATGACGAGGGTGGCCGTAGCCCAGCTCGCCCTCCAGGTGGGAAGGGCCGAAGAGAACCGGGCGGCGGCTTCAGCGGCCGTGGTCGAGGCGGCCGCGGCCGGAGCCCGGCTCGTGGTGCTGCCCGAGCTGGTCAACAGCGGCTACGTCCTCTCCGGCCCGGCCGAGGCGAGGGCGCTGGCCGAGCCCGTCGACGGCCGGACCGTGTCGGAGTGGGCGCGGCTGGCCCGGGCCCATGACCTGGTGATCGTGGGCGGATTCTGCGAGCTCGCCGGAGGGCGGGTCGGCAACAGCCAGGCCATGGTCGACGCCGGGGGGTTGCGGGCCGTCTACCGCAAGGTCCATCTCTGGGACGCCGAGCAGGACGTGTTCGTGCCGGGCGAGGATCCCGCGCCCGTCGTCGACACCGTGATCGGCCGTGTCGCGATGATGGTCTGCTACGACCTGGAGTTCCCGGAATGGGTGCGCTCGGTGGGGCTGCGAGGGGCCGACGTGCTCGCCGTCTCCACCAACTGGCCGGCGTCGCCGGTGCCGCAGGGGGAGCGGTCCGTCCTCATCGCGTACGCCCAGGTCGCGGCGGCCTCGAACCGGATGTTCGTCGCGGTGGCCGATCGTTGCTCCGCCGAGCGCGGGGTGGGCTGGGTGTCGGGATCGTCGATCATGGGGCCGCACGGTTACCCGCTGGCCGGGCCCGTGCTCCAGGACCGTCCCGCCGTCCTGGTCGCCGACTGCGACCTCTCCGCGGCGCGGGACAAGACCAGCGGCCCGCGCAACGACGTGCACAGGGACCGGCGGCCGGACCTGTACGCCGCGGGGGAGACGGTGAGTGCGTGATCGTCGATCTGTCGGTGCCGATCACGACCGGGATGCCGGTCTATCCGGGTGACCCCGAGGTGGAGCTTCGCCCGGCGCTCACCGTGACGGGAGAGGGCGTCAACGTCCTCGAGGTGCATCTCGGTTCCCAGTCGGGTACACACGTGGACGCTCCGTACCACATCG
The DNA here is from genome assembly GCF_016862895.1 of Planotetraspora kaengkrachanensis. Lineage (GTDB taxonomy): Bacteria > Actinomycetota > Actinomycetes > Streptosporangiales > Streptosporangiaceae > Planotetraspora > Planotetraspora kaengkrachanensis. Next base: position 57,148 of record NZ_BONV01000051.1, read on the forward strand.
ACGACTCGCTTCCGCGGCTCGACGACCTGCCGCTGGAGCGATTCCTGGGCGAGGCCGAGATCGTCGACGTCAGGGGCCTGCGGCCGCGTGCGCCGATCACTCCCGACCTTGTGGCGCCGCATCTCCGGCCGGGAACGATTCTTCTGATCGCCACTGGATGGGCGTCCATGTGGGGGAGCGAGGACTACCTGCGGCATCCGTGGCTCACGGCGGAGACGGCGGAGCTCATCGTCGAGTCGGGGATCCGGACCGTCGGCATAGACGCGCTGAGCGTGGATCCGACGCCCGCGGAGGATCTGCCGGCGCATCGGGCCCTGTGCGGCGCGCACGCCGTGATCGCGGAGAATCTGCGGAGCCTCGATCTGCTCGTCGACGCCCAGGCGGACGGCCGTCCGATCGAGGTGTCACTCCTGCCCCTGCGCCTGGAGGGCGCCGACGGCGCTCCGGTCCGGGCCGTGGCCCGTGTCGGCCCCGCGCGCCGGCGGGAACCCGTGCGTCAGCGGGTTCCCCACGAATAGGTCTGCTTGTGCAGCTTGAGATAGACGAACGTCTCGGTCGCCCGGACGCTGGGGATCGCGCGGATCTTGCCGAGGATCTCCAGCAGGTGCGTGTCCCCCTCGCAGACGACCTCGACCATGATGTCCACGGAGCCCGCGGTCAGGACGACGTAGTCGATCTCCGCGATGGACGACAGTTCGTCGGCGACGCTCTCCAGGTCGCCTTCGCACTTGATGCCGATCATCGCCTGCCGGGGGAATCCGAGCGTCAGCGGATCGGTGACGGCGACGATCTGCATCACGCCCATGTCCAGAAGACGTTGCACCCGCTGGCGTACCGCCGCCTCCGAAAGGCCGACCGCCTTGCCGATGGCGGCATACGGTTTGCGGCCGTCCATCTGGAGTTGCTCGATGATCTGCTTGGAGATCTCATCGAGGACCACGGTCCCGCTCTGGGCGGTCGCGCGTGCCTTCGGCGGTGTCGTCATCCTCGGGGGGATCCTCTCTTCGAGTCGCCTTAGCGGCCCTGTGTTACGCGCCGGTTTTTGACATGTTGCCGATCAGGTCTGACATGTTGTCAGCTCCGAGGCCCTTGTCAAGCGATTTCGTAGCGATTTGGTATCTTAACCACGAAATCACTTGTAGTTGGTTTTTTTGTCTGCCAGAGTCGCGACATTCAGCTACCTCGACAGGAGGGCAACGGTGACCACCCGTCTGCAGAACTTCGTGAACGGGAAGTTCGTCGACGCCGTCAGTGACCGGTTCTCGGATGTGGTAGATCCCACGACCGGCGAGGTCTACGCCCAGGCGCCGGTGTCCGGACCGGAGGACGTCGACGCGGCCTACGCCGCCGCGGCGGCCGCTTTCGAGACGTGGGGACAGACGACCCCCGGCGAGCGTGCCGGTTTCCTCCTGAAGATCGCCGACGCCATCGAGGCGCGCGCCGACGAGATCAACGAGGCGGAGTGCCGCAACACCGGCAAGCCTCGCGCGCGGATGGCGGAGGACGAGACTCCGATCGCCGCCGACCACTTCCGCTTCTTCGCCGGGGCGGCCCGCACGCTGGAGGGCCCGACGGCCGGCGAGTTCCTCGCCGACCACACCTCGATGATCCGGCACGAGCCGATCGGCGTCATCGGCCAGGTCACGCCGTGGAACTACCCGATGATGATGGCCGTGTGGAAGATCGCGCCGGCCCTCGCCGCGGGCAACACGATCGTTCTCAAGCCGTCGGACACCACTCCGGTCTCCACGATCAAGCTCGCCGAGATCATCGGCGACGTCCTTCCCGCAGGCGTCTTCAACGTCGTCGCCGGCGACCGTGAGACCGGCGCTCTCGTCGTCGGTCACCCGACGGCCGACATGGTGGCCATCACCGGCTCGGTCGGCGCGGGCATGGCGGTGGCCAGGTCGGCCGCCGACGACCTCAAGCGCGTCCACCTGGAGCTGGGCGGCAAGGCGCCGGTCGTCGTCTTCGACGACGTCAAGGACATCAACGCCGTCGCGGAGGCGATCGCGGGCGCCGGCCTCTACAACGCGGGCCAGGACTGCACCGCGGCCTGCCGCGTCATCGTCCAGGAGGGCATCCACGACGAGTTCGCCGCGGCGCTCGCGCAGGCGGCCGCGAACACCAGGATGGGCGGCCTCGACGACGAGGAGGCCTACTTCGGCCCGCTGAACAACCCCAACCAGCTCGCGCGGGTGCAGGGCTTCTTCGAGCGCGTCCCCGAGCACGCGACCGTCCTCACCGGCGGCCGGCGGGTCGGCGACCAGGGCTACTTCTTCGCTCCGACCGTCGTCGACGGGCTCCGCCAGGACGACGAGATGATCCAGGACGAGATCTTCGGCCCGGTCATGACCATCCAGACGTTCACCGACGAGGCCGACGCGGTGGCCAAGGCCAACGGCGTCAGGTACGGACTTTCCGGCTCGGTCTGGACGTCGGACCACGGCCGGGCGATGCGGGTCTCCAAGCGGCTCGACTTCGGCGTGGTGTGGGTCAACACGCACATCCCCTTCGTGTCGGAGATGCCGCACGGAGGCTTCAAGCATTCGGGCTACGGAAAGGACCTTTCGGTCTTCGGGCTTCACGACTACACCCGGGTCAAGCACGTCATGCACTACATCGGCGAATAGGCGGCGGCAGGAGCCGTACGACCTATTGATAAAGAGGGATAAGCCTGGAATGACAGAAATCCAGGCGGGCCCGGGGGCAGCCGCTTCGGCTGCCCCCGGTTCACACCAGACGCCCGCCATCGAGCTCGACAATGTCGTGAAGGAATACACCTCGCACGGCGAGGTCGTACGGGCCGTCAAAGGCGTGAGCCTGGCCATCACGGAGGGCGAGTTCTTCTCCCTCCTCGGCCCCTCTGGGTGCGGCAAGACCACCAGCATGCGGATGATCGCCGGATTCGAGGACCCGACACAGGGCGTGGTCCGGCTCCACGGGCAGGACGTCACGAGCGTCCCCCCGAACAAGCGTGACGTGAACATGGTCTTCCAGTCCTACGCCCTCTTCCCGCACATGAGCGTCTGGGAGAACGTGGCGTTCGGGCTCAAGCGCAAGAAGGTGGAAGCCGCCGAGATCCAGCGGCGCGTAGGGGAGATCCTCGAGGTCGTCGACCTCACCGGCCGGGAGAAGCGCCGTCCCAAGGAGATGTCCGGCGGTCAGCAGCAGCGCGTGGCCCTCGCCCGCGCCCTCGTCAACCGGCCCCGTGCCCTGCTCCTGGACGAGCCGCTCGGCGCGCTCGACCTCAAGCTGCGGCAGGCCATGCAGATCGAGCTCAAGCGCATTCAGCGCGACGTGGGCATCACGTTCGTCTACGTGACCCACGACCAGGGCGAGGCGCTCACGATGAGCGACCGCATCGCCGTCATGAACGACGGCCTGGTGGACCAGCTCGCGGCTCCCAGGGAGATCTACGAGCGGCCGGCCACCAAGTTCGTCGCCGGCTTCATCGGCACGTCGAACCTGCTCAGCGGGTCCGTCGACAAGGTCAACGGGTCGACGGCCGTCCTGGCGCTCGGGCCGAGCGACCGTATCCTGGCGCCCATCGAGGGAACGGTCTCCGTGGGTGACACCCTGGAGCTCACCGTGCGCCCGGAGAAGATCACGATCTCGACCGCGAAGCCGGAAGGCGACCTCAGCGTCGTCCAGGGCACCGTCTCCGAGGTCGTCTATCTGGGCACCTCCAACAGTTACGCCGTGGTTCTCGCCGATGGCGCCGAGATCACCGTTTTCCAGCAGAACGCGCACGACAGCACCATCACGGCCGAGCGAGGCGACACGGTCTGGCTGTCCTGGCAGCCCCAGCACTCCTACGTGCTGCGGTAACTCCCTCCGAATTACCAGGAGCACGAACCCCATGAACGACTTCCGCAATCAGGACCCCGCTCTCCTCCGCGGCATGACGCAGCGCCGTCTCGGCCGCCGTGACGCGTTCCGCCTCGCCGGCATGTCGGCGGCGGGTCTCGCGCTGGCCGCCTGTGGCGTTCAGGGCAAGCGTGTGGCCCAGCCCACCTCCTCGGCCCAGGCGCAGTCGGCGGTCCAGCAGTACTGGTCGGGCAAGGTCAAGAACGGTCACGTCGACTTCGCCAACTGGCCTCTCTACATGGATCCCAAGCAGCCCGAGCTCAAGCAGTTCACGCAGGCGACCGGGATCACGGTGACCTACAGCGAGGTCATCCAGGAGAACGCGAGCTGGTTCGCCAAGATCCAGCCGCTGCTGGCCGCCGGTCAGTCGATCAACTACGACCTCATGGTCGTCACCAACGGCATCCAGTTCAGCCAGCTCGTCGAGCTCGGCTACCTCGTGCCGCTCGACCACGGCAAGCTGCCGAACTTCGCGGCGAACGCGGGGCCGCGGTACAAGTCCGAGGCGTTCGACCCGGGCAACGTCTACAGCGTCCCGTGGACGTCGGGCATGACCGGCATCGCGTACAACCCCAAGTACATCGACACGCCGCCCACCAGCTACGCCGCTATGTGGGACCCGAAGTACAAGGGCAAGGTCGGCATGATGGCCGACTCCCAGGAGATCGGCAACTTCGCCATGTTCCTGCTGGGCATCGACCCGGAGAAGTCGACGCCCGCCGACTGGGAGAAGGCCGCCGCCAAGCTCAAGGAGCAGCGCGACGCCGGAATTGTGCGGAAATATTATGATCAGTCGTATGTTGACCCGCTGAGCAAGGGCGACATCTGGATGTGCCAGGCGTGGTCGGGCGACATCTTCCAGAAGAACGTCTCCGACGGCACGGACCTGAAGTTCGTGATCCCGGACGAGGGCGCCACGATCTGGACCGACAACATGATGATCCCGAAGACCGCGGCCAACCCCGTCGACGCGATCACGCTCATGGACTTCTTCTACGACCCCAAGGTCGCCGCGAGCCTCGCCGAGTACATCAATTACGTCACGCCCGTGCCCGCGGCCCAGGCCCTCATCAAGCAGGACGCGGACGCGGCGTCGGGCGACGACAAGAAGACCCTCACGGAGGTCGCCGACAGCCCGCTGGTGTTCCCCTCGGAGGCGGACTACGCCAAGCTGCGCAGCTACCGCAACTTCAAGAACACCGACGAGCAGAAGCAGTACGAGAACATCTTCCAAGCGATCACCACGGCATGAGCGGGCTCGACGTTCCCTTGGCTGAGGAGGAGGCATGAGGACGCTCAGGGCCAGGCTGACGCCGTACGCGCTGATCTTCCCAGGCGGGCTCTGGCTGGCGATCTTCTTCGTCGTCCCCACGCTCGTGATGTTGTCGTTGTCGCTGCAGTCGGGCAACGTGGTCGACGGCTTCGCCTTCACGTTCAACTGGCACAGCTACGTCGACGGGGTGACCACCTACCACGACCAGATCGTCAGGTCCCTGCTGTACGGCCTGACCGCCACGGTCGTCCAGATCGTCATCGGCTTCCCCGTGGCGTACTGGATCGCCTTCAAGGGCGGCGCCCGCAAGTCGGTGTACCTCTTCCTGGTCCTGCTGCCCTTCCTGGTGTCGTTCGTGCTGCGGACGATCTCCTGGCAGTTCCTGCTGTCGGACAACGGCATTCTGTTCGGCCCGCTGAAGGACATCGGGCTCCTGCCGCAGGACTTCCGCGTCCTGGCCACGCCGTACGCGGTGATCGGCGGCCTGTCCTACAACTTCCTGCCGTTCATGATCCTGCCGATGTACGTGGCGCTGGAGCGGATCGACCCCCGGCTCCTCGAGGCGGCCCAGGACCTCTACGCGAGCAGGGCCCAGACGTTCCTGCGCGTCGTGCTGCCGCTGTCGCTGCCCGGCGTGTTCGCCGGGGTGCTCATGACGTTCGTGCCGGCCACCTCTGACTATGTCAACTCGTCCGTCCTCGGCGGCACCAACACCACGATGATCGGCAACGTCATCCAGAACCAGTTCCTGGTCAACCAGGACTACCCGGTCGCGTCGGCCCTGTCGTTCACGCTCATGGCATTGCTGCTGATCGGCATCTTCGTGTACGCGAGAGCCCTCGGCACCGAGGACGTGCTGGAGGTGGCCGCGCGATGAACCGCGGACTGTTGCGGGGGCGCGGCCTCCAGATCTACACCTGGCTGGTCATCGCCTGGCTCGTGGTCCCGATCGCGGTCATGATCCTGTTCGGGTTCAACGACACCAAGGGCCGGTTCAACACCACCTTCCAGGGGTTCACCCTCAAGTGGTACGGCCGGCTCTTCGAGATCGACGCACTGACCCAGGCCCTGGTGAACTCGCTTCTCATCGCGCTGCTCACGATGGTGATCGCCGGCGCGCTCGGATCGCTCATCGGACTGGCCCTCGGCCGCTACCGCTTCCGCGGGGCGGCGCTGCTGACGCTGGTGATGTTCGCCGCGATCTCGTGCGCCGAGATCGTGATGGGCGCCTCCCTGCACTCGCTGTTCATCACGCTGGGCATGCCGGAGGGGTTCCCCACCATCCTCATCGCCCACGTCATGTTCTCGATCTCCTTCGTGGCCGTGACGGTGCGGGCCCGGGTGATGACTTTGGACACCTCGCTCGAGGAAGCCGCCAGGGACCTCGGCGCGAGCACGTGGGCTACCTTCCGGCTGGTCACGCTCCCGATGATCTTCCCGGGCGTCCTGGCGGGCTCGATGCTGGCGTTCGCCCTGTCGATCGACGACTTCGTGATCACCAACTTCACCGCAGGCGGCACGACGACGTTCCCGCTGTGGATCTGGGGCGTCACCCGTGTGGGCATCCCGCCGCAGGTCAACATCATGGGCACGCTCATCTTCGCGGGCGGTCTTCTGATCGCCGCCGCCAACATCATCAGCGCGCGGCGCCGCCGCGCGTGATTCCTCGGGGAAGTGGAATGTGAACCCGCAGAAGGCGCTCGCTGACGCGGAACGCAAGCCGTACTGGCTGGACCGGGCGATCGCGCCCGCTCCGTCGCCGCGACTGACCGGCCAGGTCTCCGCGGACCTGGCCGTCGTCGGGGGTGGTTTCTCCGGTCTGTGGACCGCGCTCATGGCCAAGGAGCGCGACCCGTCCCTCGACGTCGTCCTGCTGGAGGGGCGGGAGATCGGCTGGGCCGCGTCAGGCCGCAACGGCGGCTTCTGCGCGGCGAGCATCACCCACGGACTCGGCAACGGGATGGAGCGGTGGCCGGAGGAGATCGGCCGGCTCGACCGCCTCGGACGGGAGAACCTCGACGAGATCGAGGCCACCCTCGCCCGGTACGGCATCGACTGCTCCTTCGAGCGGACCGGCGAGGTGCGCGTCGCCACGCGGGACTGGGAACTCGACGGCCTCGACGAGGAGGCCGCCGTCGGCGCGTCGCTCGGGCTGAGGATGGAGCGCCTCGACCGCGAGCAGGTGCGGGCCGAGGTCGACTCCCCGACCTACCTGGGCGGCCTGTGGGACCGGGACGGGGCGGCCATGGTCGACCCCGCCCGGCTGGCCTGGGGGCTCAGGGACGCCTGCATCCGGCTCGGCGTGCGCGTCTTCGAGCGGACCCCGGTCATGTCCCTGCGGGACGGCGGGAGTCTTCTGGAACTCGTGACGCCTCTCGGCGCGGTGCGGGCGAGCACGGTCGCCCTGGGCACGGGCGCCTTCGCTCCGCTGCTCGGCAGGCTGCGGCACTTCCTCGTGCCGGTCTACGACTACGTGCTGATGACCGAACCCGTGCCCGCGGACCGCCTGGCCGAGGTCGGCTGGCGCAACCGGCAGGGGTTCGGCGACTCGGGCAACCAGTTCCACTACTACCGGCTGACCGACGACAACCGGATCCTGTGGGGCGGGTACGACGCGGTCTACTACAACGGCGGCCTCATCACGGCGGAGCACGATCAGCGCGACACCACGTTCGAGATGCTCGCCGAGCACTTCTACGAGACGTTCCCGCAGCTCGAAGGGGTGAGGTTCAGCCACAGGTGGGGTGGGGTCATCGACACCTGCAGCAGGTTCAGCGCCTTCTTCGGCACCGCGTACGGCTCTCGCCTCGCCTACGCGGCCGGGTACACGGGCCTCGGGGTCGGGGCCACCCGTTTCGGGGCCAACGTGATGCTCGATCTGCTCGCCGGGGAGGAGACCGAGCGGACCCGGCTGCGCATGGTGCGGCGCAAGCCCGTGCCCTTCCCGCCCGAACCGCTCAGGTCGGGCGTCATCCAGCTCACGCGCTGGTCGCTGGCCAGGTCCGACGAGCACGAGGGGCGTCGCAACGCGTGGCTGCGCACGCTCGACGCGTTCGGGCTCGGCTTCGACTCGTGACCCCTCGGCCGGGGTGCGTCACCCGGCCAGCCAGCGCAACGGGTTCTCGTGGGTGATCAGGCGCCGTGTCTCGTCGTCGACGCCGGCCTCACTCAGGGCAGGCAGGATCGTGTCGAAGAGCCTGCCGTACCCCGGCCCGCCGTAGCCGAGCAGATGTTCACGGCGGGAGACGCCGCTGCTGAGCAGCACGCGTTCGGCGTGGCCGGCGTCGAGCAGCGCCAGGACGTGCTCGGCGTCGTCGACGCTCACGTAGGCGCCGGTCTCCGCGATCTTCCGCTGGGCCGGCGCGTCGGCCGTGCGCGCGCTGAGCCGCCGGGCGGGCACTCCGTGGGAGAGCAGGAGTTCGAGCAGGCCCAGGCCCTCGGTCGCCACCGGCAGGTCGGTGCGCAGGCAGGCGCGGGCGGCGGCGATGAGCGCGCGCTCCTCCGCCGCGGTCGGGGCCTCGTCCCAGGCGGTCGCCACGATGAGTCCGGGCCGCGCCCCCGCGCCGTCGAGCCCCGCACCGATCTCGTGCAGGAGGTCCGCCGTCAGGTCGTCCACGCCGTACCGCCGGACGGCGTCCCCGCAGAACGGCTCGGGGGCGAATCCGGTGGCGGCGACGACGGCGACCCTGCTGCCCGCGGCCATGCGGCCGAGCGACGACGGGTCGCGGGCCATGCCGATGCAGGTGTGCTCGACGACCAGGCTCAGCCCGCGACCCGACGCCAGTTGCTTGAGCTCGGCGACGACGTACCTCTCCTCGTCGAGCCAGCGGTACGGGTCGGAGCCGACGCCGATTCCCCACCGGGTGTCCGTGCGCAGGTGTTCACGGGCGAGCACCGGACCGTCGATCTCAGAGACGGGGACCGCACCCGAGACGGTCTGGATGCGGGGAAAATAAGCGCCGGGCATGAACGGACATTAACTGATTTCTTGCGAAAATAGGGTCTTTTTACGCGAGGAGCTCCGTGTAGATCTCCTCGAACCGGTCGAGAGATCGCTGGTGGTCGTGGGTGGCGGCGATGGCGAGGCTCGCTCTGGACATGGTGGCGTGTGTCTCGGCGGACGTCAGGATGGCGACCAGATGCCTGGCCATCTCCTGGGCGTCGCCCGGCCGGTAGAGGAAGCCGTTGCCGGACACGAGATGGGGCAGCGCCATGGCGTCGGCCGCCACGACGGGCAGCCCGGCGGCCATCGCCTCGAGCGTCGCGATGCTCTGCAGTTCGGCGACGCCCGGCATGGCGAACACGTCGGCCGCCGAGTAGACCTGCGGCAGGTCGGCGTCGGGGATGAACCCGAGGAAGCGGACACGCTCGCCCACCCCGATCCGGGCGGCGAGCCGTTCGAGGTCCTGGCGCCTCGCGCCGGTGCCGACCAGCACCGCCTGGGCGTCGACGTGGTTCAGCACGTGCGGCAGGGCCCGGATCAGGTCCTCGAGCCGCTTCTCCTCGTCAAGACGGCCGACGAACAGGACGGTCGGCCGGTCGGCGACGCCGAACCGCCGCCGCGCCCACTCCTGCGGCTGGCGCTGGAACCGCTGCAGGTCGATGCCGCAGGAGACCGCCTCCACCTCGTGCGGAAACCCCTTGTCGACCAGCAGCCGGGCGGCGATCCGCGTGGGCGTGGTGACCCGGTGGGCGCGGGCGAAGACCCGGGCCAGGTCCTGCCAGGCCAGATGCCCGGCGCGGGCCCGCAGCGCACCCGGGACGCGGGCGAACTGGAAGAGGTTGTCAGGCATGAAGTGGTTGGTGGCCACCACGGGCAGGCCCGCCCGGCCCGCCGCCCCGAGGGCCGCCCGGCCGATCATGAAGTGCCCCTGGACGTGGACGACGTCCGGCCGGGCCCGGCCGATCAGGTGCTCCATCGTCCGCTTCAGACCCGGAGGAAGGGTGATCCGCATCGTCGGATGCACCGGCAGCCGGGCCGACCACAACCGGTGGACCACCACACCGCCCACGACCTCCGTACGCGGACGGCCCTCGTCGGACGAGCACACCACGTGGACGTCGGCGCCACGCGCGACCAGCCCGTCCGCGAGGCGGTGGGTGAAGTACGAGGCGCCGTTCACGTCGGGCGGGTAGGTGTCGGTGGCGATCAGCACCCGGCGGCGGCGCGCGGGGGCCGCGGCCACGGCGAGGGACGGCTGCGCTCCTGCGGGGTCCGGGCTTGAGGGGGCGGGGACGGCGTTCATCGGGCTCCGATCTGCGTCATCCGGTGCGGGGGGTCGTCCGGTGCGGGGTGCATTCCAGGGTTCATCCGGTGAGAGGGCTGGTCCGGGCGAGTGCGACGGTTCCGGCTCCGGCGATCAGGGCCGCCACCACCGCGGCCGTCAGATTCGTCGGCAGGGGCTCGCCGAGCAGCAGGGCCCCGCAGGCGACCGCGGTGACCGGGTCCGTCAGCTGCAGGGTGGCGTAGGCGACCGCGAAGTGGCGGCCGGCGTAGGCCCGTTGCAGCAGGCCGAGCGCCGCCAGCACGGGGATCGGCATGACGGCGAGCAGCCAGAGGTGCTCCCCGTCACCGTCGACGATCACGCGGGTGACCGTCGCGCACGAGCCGTACATCACCCCCGCCGCCACCGCGAGCAGCGCCGTACGGCCGGCGCCGCCCATGCTCGTGGCCAGCCCGAAGCAGACGAGGGCCGCGAGAACGGCGGCGGCGAGCAGCGCGAGCGCGCCGGCGTCGTCCATGCGGGGCGTCGGCGCGGTGGCGGGGACGAGCATCACAAGGCCGATCAGGCCGGCGCCGACGACGGCCGCGGCGACGAGTTCGCTACCGGTGGGCCTGCGGCCGTGCAGCGCGGCCGCGATCGGCAGGGCGAACAGGAGGCTGGCGACGCCCATGGGCTGCACCACGATCAGCGGGCCCGCGCTCAGGGCGACGATGTGCAGCCCGCCGCCCAGGGCGACCGCGCCCGTGCCGATCAGCCAGCGCGGCCGCCGCAGCAGCCCGAGCATGCCGGGTCCGGCCGCGCCCGAGGCCTCGTGCTGCTGGAACGCCGCGCCCAGAGCGAAGAAAAGTGAGCCGAGCAGCGCCAGGGCCGCCGCGAGCACAATCATGCGCCCTCCTTCCAGCTGAATGAAGACACGGCGTCATGGCCGAAATGCCTCATGTCAGCGACTGGAGGTCGAACGCGGGACTAATGCCCGCCGCGCGCGGGGCCGATCAGCTCAACTTCGGCTGACCTTCAGCGGGTGGTCGGCTCGCCGTCGACTGGTCGACAGACGGTTCTCCCACGGGGACCGGATCCGGCTCAGGTCATCGTCCTGCCGCCGTTGACGGCGAGACGCTGTCCGGTGATGAACCGGGAACCGGGGGAGGCGAGGAAGGCGACGGCCTCGGCCACGTCGATGGGCACGCCCATGTGGCCGAGAGGCAGGTGCGTGATGTACTCCTCGTACTCCGCCGCCGGAGTGCCCTCGTGACGTTCCACGGGGATCCAGCCCGGCTCGATCGTGTTCACGGTGATGCCGTACGGGCCGAGCTCGCGGGCCCACGACCGGGTGAGGCCGTGCATCGCGGCCTTGGCCGACACGTAGTGCCCGTAGTCGGGGTTGCCGAGGTCGGTGACCTCGCTTCCGACGTTGATGATCCGGCCGGATCCGGCCGCGCGCATGGCGGGCAGCACGGCCTGCAGGATGAGCAGCGGAGCCTTGACGAAGAAGTGCAGCTGGTCGAGGTGGTCGTCCCACGTCTGTTCCTGAACCGGCATGAGCGGCTGCGGCCCCGTCGCGTTGTTGACCACCACGTCGACCGCCCCGATCTCGGCGACTGACCCCCGTACGGAATCCTCGTCGGTGACGTCGAACCTGGCCAGGCGCGCGGAGCCGCCGGCGGCCTGCACGCGCTCGACGACGGCCGAGGCCCCCGCGGTGTCGTGCGCGTAGTTGACGGCCACGTGCCAGCCGTCGGCCGCGAGCCGTTCGGCGATGACCGCGCCAAGACCTCGTGAAGCTCCGGTGACCAGTGCCGTTCCCATGGTTGTTCGTCCTATCACGCTGGTTCGCCTGCCCGGTAGGCGGGCAACGCGAGGACTTCGCGCATGGTGCATAGTGATCCGCATGGATGAGATCGCCGCACTGGTCGACCGGGCCGAGATCGAGGACGTCGTGACCGCCGTCTTCGACACGACGGACGCGAAGAACTGGGCCGTCTGCCAGGAACTCTTCGATGACGAGGTCGCCGTCGACTTCACCGGCCTGAACGGCGGGGAGCCTTCGAGGGTGACCTCCGCGCAGCTGGTCGACGGCTGGAACAAGGGACTGCACGCGAAGAAGCAGAGCTTCCACACCGTCAGCAACTACGCGATCAACGTCGACGGCGCCGAGGCCGGCGTGACCGCGAAGGGCTATGCCTACAACCTGCTCGACGCCGACCTCGGCGGGGGCATCTGGGAGGTCTGGGGCGTCTACCGGCTCAGGCTGGTACGGCAGGCCGAGGGCTGGAAGGTGACCGCTCTGGCGTTCGAGGCCAAGCACAGCCGCGGCGACGCCTCCGTCCGCACCCACACGCTGTAGGCGCAGTGCGCCCACGTGGGGTAGCGGCCCCGCGAAGGCGCGGTAGACCCGAGCCGCTCCGGCCGGACACGGCCGGAGCGCTCAGGGCGCGACGGGCGCGGCCGAGGCCGGAGTCTCGGCGTGCAGGCGCTGCAGCACCCGCCGGAACGCCCACGCCGATCCGAGGAACGCGACCGTGCTGATGGTCGCGACGGCCGCGGTCCTGACGAGCAGGTAGGTCTCGATCGACTGGTGCAGCAACAGCCAGATGCTGACGGTCGAGTTCATGAGCAGGACGAACGCCCACAGCAGCGTGATCTGCGCGAAGAACCTGCGGATCCGTTCGTGACGCAGGATGAACGACGGCAGATGGATGTAGTCGAGGGTGAGCTTCTGCACCAGCGGGCGCCGCAGCCGCACCGAGGCCAGGAAGGCCATGCTGATACAGATCGTGCCGAGTTCGGGCTGGATGAAGTAGACGACCGCGCTTCCCGACCACAGGCCGACGGCCGCGCGGCAGGTGATCGCGATCGCGGCCAGGAGCATCGTCCCCGGGATCGGGCGCCGTCTGATCAGCCGCCACAGCAGCCCGAGATAGACCCATGACACCGCCGCCACCAGCGCGCCGTTCAGGCCGAGCAGCGTAAGCGCGGCGTAGAAGACGGCCAGGGGAGCGACCACGCCTTCGAGGAGCCGCGGCACCGCCTGCTTGAGCATCGCGGTGAGCCGTGGCAGGACGAAAGGCGTATGGTTCATGACACTCCATCGGGCCGGGCGTAGGGACTCCATCTACCCGTGGCCCCTGCCGGAAACACGAGGGCTGGCCTTTACCGGTGGCCTAACGTACCCGACCCCCACATGATCCGGTGCCCATCCGGAGAGGGTCGCTCTCGCCGTCCATGCCCGTACGGCATGGCGTCGTAATGCCGCGAACGCCGCGAACCGGGCGGTGGCCAGGTCTTTACGACGGCGGGGCGGGTGTCTCCCGGGACACGGAAGAAATGCCGATTAATTTGGCGGAATGGAATCAGGCTTCGGCTACTTCGCCACCCACGACACCGTCGGCCCGGCGGCGCTCGCCCGAATGGTCGAGAAGCGGGGGCACGCGGCGCTGCTGTTCACCGAGCACACGCACATCCCGGTTCCCGAGCCGGGGACGCGGGTGCAGTCCGAACACGGCGGAGACCTGCCGTCCAAGTACTGGCACGTCTACGACCCCTTCGTGGCGGCCACCGCCGCGGGAGTGTCGACCACGCGACTGCGGGTCGGCACGGGGATCTGCCTGGTGCCGCAGCACGACCCCATCACCCTGGCCAAGACGGTGGCGAGCGTCGACCACCTGACGGGCGGGCGCTTCGAGTTCGGCATCGGGCCCGGGTGGAACGAGCCCGAGATGCGCGACCACGGCGTGGACCCCCGGCGCCGGTTCGCCGTGATGAAGGAGCACGCCGAGGCGATGCGGGAGATCTGGACCCGCGACGAGGCGGAGTACCACGGGGAGTTCGTGTCGTTCCCGCCGTTGTGGTCGTGGCCCAAGCCCGCCCAGCGGCCGCATCCGCCCGTGCTCGTCGGAGGCACCGGGCCGACCGTGTTCGATCGTGTGCTGTCGTACGGCGACACCTGGTTGCCCAACTACACGCCGGGCGTCCTGGAGCGGATCCCCGAGTTGCTCAGCAGAGCGGCGGACGCGGGCAGGCGTGTGCAGGTCTTCATGAGCGCGACCCCCGCCGACCCTCGCGTGATCGAGGAGTGCGAGCGGGCGGGGGTCGCCCGGGTCATGGCCTACCTGCACACGGCGGGGATCGACACGATCCGGCGGGAGATGGACGCCTTCGAGGCCGCCCTCGCCGAGGTGCGCGGGGAGACTCCCTAGTTCAGGGTGGCGGTCTAGTTCAGGGTGGCGGTCGCGAGCTTGGCCCCGAAGCCGAGGAAGAGCGCGCCCACCCCGGAGGTCAGGCCGGCCGAGAGCCTGCGGCGACGCCGGAACTGGCCCGCCAGATAGGTGCCGCCGAAGATCAGCGTGCTGAGGTAGACGAAGCTGAACACCTGCGCGATCAGCGCCAGGATCAGGAACGACAACACCGGGGCGCCGTACGACGGCTCGACGAACTGCACGAAGAAGGCGACGAAGAACAGGATCGCCTTCGGGTTGAGCAGGCTGATGCCCAGCGCCTTGCGGAACGGGTTCACCTGGCGGGGCGCCGCGGCGGCCTCGACGTCCGATCCGGTGCCCGCGGCCGAGGTCGAGCGCCACGACTTCCAGGCCGAGCGCAACATGCCGAAGCCGATCCAGGCGAGGTAGGCGGCTCCGGAGTACTTCACCACCGTGAACAGGATCGGGGTGGACTTCAGCAGCGAGGCGGCCCCGGCTGCCGACAGGAACATCAGCACCGAGTCGCCGAGGAAGACGCCGCATGCGGCCTGGTAACCGCGCCGCACACCCCGCTGGGCGGCCGTGGAGAGCACGAACAGCGAGTTCGGGCCGGGCAGCAGGATGATCAGAAATGTGCCGACGACGTAGGCCCAGATATTCGTGATCCCGAAGAACATCTTCCGCTCCAAAAGTTACGACATACGCCGATATAGTGCCTTACTTGTCTTGGTCTCGACAGGTGAGGGCATGTCAATGCCTATTGACCTGGTGGGAAATAACGACTGATTCTGAGCGCATGACGCTCTGGAAGCCGGATCCAACGTTCTATCCGTCTCCGCGTGACGCCGCCGCGGCCCCGGCGGAGAAGCTCGCCTACGTCGCCGCGTTCGACCGCTCGGCGAGCAGGCCCGACGCGCTGGCCGTGCTGGACGCGGACCCCGGCTCCGCCTCCTACGGCGCGGTCGTCGGCTGGACGGATCTTCCCTACACCGGCGACGAGCTGCACCACTTCGGCTGGAACGCGTGCAGCAGCGCGCTGTGCCCCTCCGCGCCGCATCCCCACGTCGAGCGGCGCTACCTGATCGTCCCGGGGCTGCGCTCGTCCCGGATCTACGTGTACGACACCAAGGACGTGGTGAGCCCGCGGCTCGTCAAGGTGATCGAGGCCGAGGACCTGGGCAAGCGCGCGGGCTACTCGCGGCCGCACACCGTCCACTGCGGTCCCGGCGGCCTGTACGTCTCGGCGCTCGGCGGCTACGGCGAGGACGGCCCCGGAGGAATCGCCGTGCTCGACCACACGTCGTTCGAGGTGCTCGGCAGGTGGGAGGCCGACCGCGGTCCGCAGTACCTCGCCTACGACTTCTGGTGGCACATCAACCACGACGTGATGGTCACCTCCGAGTGGGGCACCCCGTCGATGGTCGAGGACGGCGTGGTGGGCGAACTCCTGCTCGGGCGCAAGTACGGCCACCGGATCCACTTCTGGGACATGCGCAGGCGCAGGCACATCCAGGAGGCCGACCTCGGCGACCAGCACCAGATGGTCCTCGAACTGCGCCCGGCCCACGACCCCACGAAGAAGTACGGCTTCGCCGGGGTGGTCACGAACGTGGAGGACCTGTCGGCCTCGATCTGGGTCTGGTACGAGGACGGCTCCCGCTGGGCCGTGCGGAAGGTCGTGGACATCCCGGCCGAGCCCGCGTCCGCCGGCGACCTGCCCGACGTGCTCAAGCCCTTCGGGGCGGTGCCGCCGCTGGTCACCGACATCGACCTGTCCGTGGACGACAGGCACCTCTACGTCTCGTGCTGGGGCACGGGCGAGCTGAAGCAGTACGACGTGTCCGACCCGTTCAACCCGGTCGAGACGGGCTCGATCCGTCTCGGCGGCGTCGTCAGGCGGGCGGCCCACCCGGCCGCGCCGTCCGAGAGACTGGCCGGGGGCCCGCAGATGATCGAGGTCAGCCGTGACGGCGAGCGGGTCTACATCACGAACTCGCTGTACGGCTCGTGGGACGACCAGTTCTATCCCGACGGCGTGGGCGCCTGGATGGCCAAGGCCGACACGGCGGCGTTCACCCTCGACGAGCGGTTCTTCCCGCACGGAGACGACTTCCGAGGGTTGCGCCCGCACCAGACCCGGCTGCAGGGCGGGGACGCCTCCTCCGACTCCTACTGCTACCCGTGACGCTGACGGCGGTCATCCTGCTCGGGGCCTTCCATGGCATCAACCCCTCCATGGGCTGGCTCTTCGCGGTCGCCAGGGGCCTGCAGGAGCGCAGCCGCGACCTGCTCCTGCAGTCGCTTCCGGTGATCGCGCTGGGGCATCTGGCGTCGGTGGCGATGGTGGTCCTCATCGTCAGCGCCACCGGCTCGCTGGTCACCGGCACGGTGCTCAGCATCGCCTCGGGCGTGCTGCTCGTGGGCTTCGGTCTGTGGCACCTGCTGTCCAAGCGGCACTTCCGCTGGGTCGGCATGCGGGTGTCGCTTCCGCAACTCGCCGCCTGGTCGTTCCTCATGTCGTCGGTGCACGGCGCCGGCCTCATGCTGCTGCCGGTCCTCACGCACATGCCCGCCGGGACGGCGGCGGGGGCGCACCACCACGGCGGCGGCGCTCTGACGGGCGGCATGGTCGTCGCGGGGATCCACACCCTGGCCATGTTCGTGACGGCCACGATCATCGCCCTCGTCGTCTACGAGTTCGCCGGGCTCACGATTTTGCGCAAGGCGTGGTTCAACCTCGACCGGATGTGGGCGATCGCCCTGGTCGGCGCGGGGGTGATCACGCTCGCCACGGCCTGGTGAGATCCGTCTCCTCCCTCGGGAGGAGTCGAGATGCGATATATCTCGATAGGGTATGGGCAGCCGCCGTACCAAGGGAGGTCCGCCATGGCCCGCGCCCGAGCCCTTCGGGAGATGTTGTTCCTCGTGGGCGTGATCGAGGACGTGCGTCTGCTCACCCCGCGGATGCGCCGCGTCCGCATCTGCGGCCCGGCGCTGAAAGGCCTGTCCTGGACACCGGGCCAGCAGGTCAGAGTGCACGTCACCGACATGTTCGCCGCGCGCACGTGGCTGCGCGGCGCGGTGGGCGACGTGCTGCGCACCTATTCGATCTGGGCGGCCGACGCCGACGCCGGCACCCTCGACCTGATCGTGTTCGACCACGTGGGCGACTCGCCCGGCAACGCCTGGGCGAGGTCCGCCGTCCCCGGCCAGGAGGTCACCTTCTCCCGGCCCCAGGGCGACTTCGTCGTACGGCCCGGCGGATACCACCTGTTCGCCGGGGACGAGACGGCGTCCGTCGCCTTCGGCCCGATGCTCGGGGCGATCCCGGAGACCACCCCGGTCCACGGCGTGGTCGAGGCCGGCGCGGCGGAGGACCACCTTCCGCTCTCCCGCGACCTCGTGCGCGTAGAGCGCACGGGTGACGCCGTCCCGTCGGAGGCCCTGATCAAGGCCGTGCAGGCGCTCGACCTTCCGGAGGAGCCGGGAGTCGCCTACCTCGCCGGCGAGGCCAGGACCCTCCAGGCCGTCCGCCGTCACCTGGTCACCGAGCGAGGCTGGCCCCGCAGAAGCGTCGTCACCAAGCCCTTCTGGACCCCCGGCAAGCGGGGCATGGACTGAGCCGCCGCGGAAACGTCGGCGGAAACATCGGCTGAAACATCGGCTGGGGCGTCGGGCAAGATGTCGGGCATGTGGGTCAGCCTTCTGGGCGCGATGGAGGTCACGGACGACGACGGCGAGCGGATCGACGTCACCGGGCCGCGCGTGCGGGCGCTGCTCGCCGTTCTCGCCGCGCGGCCCCGGCAGGTCGTGACGGCCGACGCGCTCGTGGACGCGCTGTGGGGCGACGATCCGCCCGCGATGGCGGCCAACGCCCTGCAGACGCTGGTCAAACGGCTGCGGGCGGCGCTCGGCCGTCCGGACGCGGTCCTCTGGCGTGCCGGGGGCTACGCGCTCGACGTGGACCCCGCGCAGGTGGACCTCGAGCGCTTCGCCGTCCTGCGGCACGCCGGAGAGTCGGCGACCCACCCCGCCCGGGCGGCCGACGCGCTCGACGAGGCGCTCGCCCTGTGGCGTGGCCCCGCCTTCGGCGGCCTGCCCGGCCTGCCGTACCTGGCGAACGCCGCCACCTCCCTCGAGGAGCAGCGGCTCACGGCCGTCGAGAGCCGGGCCGAGGCCTACCTCGCGCTCGGGCGCGACCTCGACCTGTCAGCTGAGGCCGCCGCCCATCCTCTGCGGGAGCGGCTCTGTGCCCTCGCCATGCGCGCCCTCGCACGCGGCGGCCGGCAGGCCGAGGCCCTCGCGTTGTACGACAAGACCCGGCAGGCGCTCGCCGACGAACTCGGCGTCGACCCCGGATCCGATCTCCGCGACGCCCACCTCGCCGTCCTCAGGGGAGAGATCTCCGCCGGACGGCGCAGGCCGGGCTTTCGCGCCCCCGCCCTGCGCGCACCCCTTACCAGTTTCGTGGGACGCGGCGACGAGGTCGTCCACCTCGGCGGGCTGCTGAAGCGGTCGCGCCTGGTCACGATCATCGGACCGGGAGGTGCGGGCAAGACCAGGCTCGCGATCGAGACCGCGCTGCGCGCGCCGGCGGAACCGTACGGCGGGTCGGAGCCCGGCGGCCCGTGGATGGCCGAGCTGGCCTCCGTCACCGACGCCGTCGACGTCCCCCACGCCGTGCTGAACGCTCTCGGGATCATGGGCGAGCGCGCGGTCACGGGGGAGTGGCGGGAGGAGGCGAGGGATCCGGTGGATCATCTCGTCGCCTCGCTGAACGGCCGGGCGGCCCTCCTGGTGCTCGACAACTGCGAGCACGTGATCGAGGCGGCCGCCGCGCTTGCCGACCGCCTGCTCGCCGAGTGCCCCGGAGTGCGGGTGCTCGCCACCAGCCGCGAGCCGCTCGGAGTCCCGGGGGAGACCCTCGCCGCCATCTCGCCGCTCGGGCTGCCGCCCGCCGGGGCGACGGCCGCCGACGCGGCGGGCTACCCGGCCGTGCGGCTGCTGGCCGACCGGGCCGCCGCCGTACGGCCGGGCTTCACGCTCGACGAGGACAACGCCGACGCCGTCGTCACGATCTGCCGTCGCCTCGACGGGATGCCGCTGGCCATCGAGCTCGCCGCGGCCCGGCTGCGCGCCCTCGGTCCCGCTCAGCTCGCGGCCAGGCTCGACGACCGCTTCCGCCTGCTCACCGGCGGGAGCCGTACGGCGCTGCCGCGGCAGCGGACGCTCCGCGCGGTGGTCGAGTGGAGCTGGGACCTGCTCACGCCCGGCGAGCGGGCCCTGGCCGGGCGGCTCGCCGTCTTCGCGGGCGGGGCCACGCTGGACGACGCAGAGTCGGTCTGCGGCGACCCGGCGGAGGTGCGGGAGACCCTTCCCCCGCTCGTCGACAAGTCCCTGGTCGAGGTGACAGAAGACGGGCGTTACCGGATGCTGGAGACGATCCGCGCCTACGCGCTCGAGCGGCTCACAGAGGCGGGGGAGTCCGGCGAGTTCCACGCCCGGCACGCCCGGCACTTCCTGGCTCTCGCCGAGGAGGCGGAGCCGCGCCTGCGAGCCGCCGGTCAGGAGCGCTGGATCGCCAGGCTCACCGCGGAGCAGGACAACCTCCACGCCGCCCTCCGGTGGGCGATCGACTCCCGCGACGTGGAGATCTCCCTGCGGCTGTGCGGAGAGCTGAGCTGGTACTGGTGGATGCGGGGATACGAGGGCGAGGCGGCGGTCTGGGCAGGCCGGGTCGTCGAGCTCGTCGGCGACCGTCCGCCCGCCGGCCTGCTCCGCCACTACGCCGCGTGCCGGATCGTCCTCGCCGTCGTCCAGCTCGGCCACGCGATGGCCGATCGCGAACGGATCGGCGCCCTGTTCCACGAGATGGAGGCGCTGATAGCCGCGGCCGAGAGCGAGGGGCCGGTCCATCCGATGTTGCTGATCATGCGCGTGGTCATCGCGGCCATGTCCGGTCAGGACGAACGCGCCCGCATGCTCCTGGACGAGTACACCGTCTCGGGCGACCCCTGGCTGGCCAACTCCGCGCTGATGATCCGCGGTGGATCGCTGGGACTCTCCGACGACCCCATGCGGGACATCGAGGCCGCGGTTGCGGGCTTCAGGACGACGGGGGACCGCCGGGGTCTGAGCGAGTCGCTGCTGTCGCTCGCCACCCTCCGCGCCAGGCGCGGCGACCTGCCGTCCGAGCTCGTGGACGAGATCATCGCCGTGACCGGCGAGTGGATGAGCCCGCAGGACGTGATCTCAGCGCTGACCAGGCTGGCACACCTCAGGCTTGGGGCCGGCGACCTCGAGGGCGCGATGAGCGACCTGTCCGCGGCGCGCGCCCGGCTGTCGGACGCCATGCCGCCGCACACCCTGCTCCAGCTCGGGATCGCGGAGGCCGAGATCGCGCGCCATGGCGGAGACCTCGACGCGGCCCTCCTCGCCTACGAGCGCGTCGTGGCCCTGCTGGACGGCGTCACCGTTCCGCAGCAGGCCGCGATGGCGCGAGGCGGGTACGGCAGGGCTCTGCTGGCCAGGGGCGACCTGACCGCCGCACGGCGCGAGCACCGGGCGGCGGTCGAGGTGCTCGGCACCCAGCCCGACGTGCCCGTCCTCGCCCTGCTCGTCGCCGGCTGCGCCATGGTCGCCCTCGCGGACGGCGACCCCGAGCAGGCGGCCGTCCTGTTCGGCGCGGCGGACGCCGTCAACGACGGGTGGCGTGCCGACCCCGACGCCGTCGCGGCGATGGAGTCCGCCAGGGCCGGGGCGCGCGCCGCGTTCGGTGAGGCTTACGAGCGGGGACGCGCCCTGTCGCTCGACGAGATCCGCCGGGTGACGACGGGCGGGTGAGCCCGCGGTTCACCTGATCCTGCGCGCGTAGGTCCGTACGGCGAGCGGGACGAAGCAGGCCGTGATGGCGACGATCCAGCCCAGGGTGATCCAGACGTTCGCTCCCACGGGACCGCCGGTGAACAGCGAGCGCAGCGAGTCGGCCAGGTGCGAGACGGGGTTCAGGCGCGCCCACCACTGGAGCGCCCCCGGCATGTTGGCCGCGGGGATGAGGGCCGTGCTGCCGAAGGACAGCGGGAGCAGGACGGCCGTCGCCAGACCCTGCATCGAGGCCGCGGACCTCGCCCGGAGACCGAGCCACGCCGACACCCAGCCGAGGGCCAGTGTGAACGCCAGCAGCAGCGCGACGCCTCCGAGTGCCTCCAGCGGCGAGGTGCGGATCCGGAAGCCGACCACGGACCCGACGAGCAGCGCCACCGCGACGGTCAGGGTCATGGTGGCCGTGTCGGCGAGGATCCTGCCCATCAGCGGCGCCGATCTCGCGATCGGCATGCTCCTGAACCGGTCGAACACGCCGTTGCCGATGTCCTCGGCGAGCCGCAGGCCGGTCGTGATCGTCTGAGTGAGGGCGACCTGCGTCAGCACGCCTGGGAGCAGACGCTGCACGGCCCCGCTCTGGTCGCCGGACATCGCACCGAAGACCACGACGAAGATCACAATCATGAAGATGGGCTGGAGGAGCAACTGGATCAGCTCCCCGGGCTGGTTCCTGAGCGGCACCAGGCTCCGCCACGTCAGCGTCATCCCCTGCGCGAAGGTGTTGCGGGCCGTCATGCCGATCGCCTTTCCGCCGCGTTCGCGGCCGTATGGTCCGTAAGCCCTTCCGCGGGGGCAGCGACGAGCGCGAGGAACGCCTCGTCGAGCGTGGGCCGTCTGAGCGCGTGCTCGGTGAGGACGATCCCGGCGTCGTCGAGCCTGCGGAGCGCCGCGGGCGGCAGCGCGGGGTCGAGGACCGGCACGCTGATGACCCCGTTCTCGCCGCGGTGCGGGCGGAGCCCGGTGACCTCGGCGAGAATCCGCTCGGCCTTCTCCGCGTCGTGCTCGGGCCGGATCTCCAGGCGCCTGTCCCCCGCGCGGGCCTTCAGTTCGTCGGGGGTGCCCCGGGCGCTCACCTTCCCCCGGTCGATGAGCACGATCTCGTCGGCCAGTTGGTCGGCCTCCTCCAGGTACTGCGTCGTCAGGAGCACGGTGGCGCCCCGTGCGATCTGCTCGCGGACGACGGTCCACAACTCCGCCCGCACCTGGGGGTCCAGGCCGGTGGTCGGCTCGTCCATGAAGATGATCGACGGCTCGCCGACCAGGCTCACCGCGAGGTCGAGCCGGCGCCGCATGCCGCCCGAGTAGGTCTGCGCGGCGCGGTCCGCGGCATTCTGAAGGCCGAACCGGCCGATGAGATCCTCCGCTCTGGCCCGCGCGGGAGCCCTGCCCAGGCCGAGCAGGCGGCCGATCATCATGAGGTTCTGCCTGCCGGTCAGCTTCTCGTCGACCGACGCGTACTGGCCGGTGAGGCCGATCAGTTCGCGAACCTTCGCGGGCTCCCTGGTCACGTCGTGGCCGCCGACCCTGGCGACGCCCCCGTCCGGGCCGACGAGCGTCGCGAGGATGCGGACGGCCGTCGTCTTGCCCGCGCCGTTCGGCCCGAGGACGCCGAGAACCGAGCCGGCGCGCGCCTCGAGGTCGACCCCGTCCAGGGCCGTCTTGTCGCCGTACCTCTTGACCAGGCCCTCGGCTTCGATCGTGTTGCTCATGCCTTGAGGATCGGCGCCCTCGCTGGCAGGCGCCTGGCAGAACGGTGTCAGCGACGCGGTCGGGCTTGAGGCGGAGATAAGGGCCGCTTAAGGTCGCGCCCTTGCAGGCGGGAAAAGCCCGCGATTACGCTTCCCGCCAGTCGTGAAACCTCTGACAGAGCTCGTCAGAATTCCCTTCAGTTTGGGCCTTGCCGCCGTAAGTCGGCCGGGCTACGATCCGATCAACTCTTAGGAAACTTTCCTAAAAAAGACCTAGCTCACCTCACGAAACTGCGTCCCGTCACCAGACGCCCAGAAGCGCCGTACGGCTGGCGCCGTCTTTACTCGGCCGCCTCCGTGAGGCGTCAGCCGTACGGGTTTCCATGACCTCCCTTCTCACTCCCCAGAGGTTGTGACATGCAGATCAGGTTCGTCTGGCGTGTGCTGGCGGCGGTGGCCGCCGTCGCGCTCGCCCTCGTCGCCCTCCCCGCCCAGGCCGCCACAGCCACGGCCGTCTTCTCCAAGGACTCCGACTGGGGCTCCGCGTACCAGGGCAGATACACGGTCACCAACACGGGAAGCGCCGCGCTATCCGGCTGGACGGTCGAGTTCGACCTCCCGTCGGGGTCGTCGGTCGGCTCCTACTGGGATGCGTTGCTGACCAAGTCGGGCAACCACTACACGTTCAAGAACCGCGAGTACAACGGCACCCTCGCCCCGGGGGCCGCGGCGAGCTTCGGCTGGGTGAGCGGCGGGAACGGCGTTCCCGCGAACTGCAAGCTCGACGGCGGCCCGTGCGGCGGCGGCGGATCCACGCCGACCCCGACTCCCACGCCGACGCCCACACCCACGCCGACGGGCACACCGCCCCCGCCGTCCCCAGGGAACCTGAGGACCGCGCCGTACGTGGACATGGGCGCGTGGCCCACCCCGAGCCTGAGCGCGATGGCCTCGGCCTCCGGCCTGAAGAACTTCACGCTCGGCTTCGTGACCGCGTCGAGCTGCAAGGCCATGTGGTTCAACGCCTACGACCCGAGGCAGCAGTGGGGCAAGGACCAGATCGACGCGATCCGGGCCGGCGGGGGAGACGTGAAGGTGTCCTTCGGCGGCGCGACCGGCATCGAACTCGCTCAGGCCTGCACCGACGTGACCGCGCTGTACAACGAGTACAACGCCGTGGTCAACGCCTACGGCCTCAACTACATCGACCTCGACATCGAGGGCGCCGCCACGGCCGAGCCCGCGTCTGTCGCCCGCAGGTCGCAGGCGCTCGCCCGGCTCCAGCAGGCCCACTCCAACCTGAAGATCTCGCTCACCCTGCCGGTCCTGCCGAACGGCCTGACCGCCGACGGACTGAACGTCGTCAGGTCCGCCCGCGACGCCGGGGTCAAGCTCGACGTCGTCAACGTCATGGCCATGGACTACTACCAGTCGGTCGACTACGGCGACGCGGCGGTCCAAGCGGCCAACAGCACCTTCTCCCAGCTCAAGTCGCTGTACCCGAGCCTGACCGACGCCCAGGTGTGGCGCATGGTCGGCGTCACCCCGATGCTCGGCCAGAACGACGACGGCCGGATCTACAACCAGGACGACGCCCGCCAGCTCGTGACCTTCGCCAAGGGCAGGCACCTCGGCCTGCTGGCCTTCTGGGAGACCACCCGGGACCGCAACGCCTGCAACGGCGCGCTCTACATGTGCACCAACATCGCCCAGTCGCCCTACGAGTTCTCCAAGATCTTCGCTTCGTACACGGGATGACGTCATGAAGAAACTGATCACCCTGGGCGCCGTGGCGTGCGTCGCACTCGTGGGCGTCCTGACCGGCACGGCGTACGCCGCCAACATCGCCGCCAATCCGGGATTCGAGTCCGGCCTGTCCGGATGGACCTGCTCGGGATCGTCGGGGGCGCAGGCGGTCTCCACCCCCGTGCACTCGGGCGGCAGAGCCCTGTCGGCCACCCCGGCCGGCAGCGACTACGCCCGCTGCCAGCAGACGATCACCGTCAAGCCGTCGACCAAATACACCCTGTCGTCCTGGGTGCGCGGCAACTACGTCTTCCTCGGCGCGACCGGCAACGGCGTGAGCGCCGAGACGTGGGGCGCTCCGGGCGCCGCCTGGTCCCAGCTGTCCACCTCGTTCACCACCGGGGCCTCCACCACCAGCGTGACGATCTACGTCAACGGCTGGTACGGCCAGGGCACCTACTACGCGGACGACATCGTCTTCGACGGACCGGGCACGGTTCCGCCCTCGCCGACCCCCACCCCGACACCGACGCCCACCCCGACACCGACGCCGACACCGACCGGGCCGCCCCCGAACCCGGGCGCCATCACCTTCGCGCCGTACGTCGACATCACGATGACCACGCCGTCACTGGCCGCCGCGTCCACAGCGACAGGGGTGAAGAACTACACGCTGGCGTTCGCGCTCGGGGACAGCACCGGCTGCAACCCCGCGTGGGGCGGCACGATCCCGATCAACGACTCGAGGATCATCAACGACGTCAGGGCGCTCCAGGCCAAGGGCGGTCAGGTGATCGTCGCCACCGGCGGGGCCGTCGGCCCGTACCTGGAGCACAGTTGCGGCACCTCGGCCGCGCTGCTCGCCGCCTACAAGAAGGTGCTCGACACGGTCGGCACCAACTATCTGGACGTCGACGTGGAGGCGTCCATCGACGCCAACAAGGTCAACACGGCGCTCAAGCAACTCCAGACGGAGCGCGGAACCACCATCAGCTACACGATGCGGATCCTTGGCCAGGACTACGGCATGGACCCGTCGTCGGTGCAGATCCTCCAGGACGCCGCGGCCAAGGGCCTCAACGTCATGGTCAACCCGATGCTGATGGACTTCGGCTTCTCCGGCAACTGGGGAGACGCCATGGTCTCCGCGGCGAACGCGACCGCGTCGCAGATGAAGCAGATCTGGCCGTCGAAGAGTGACGCGCAGATCAAGCGGCTGCTCGGGCTCACCCCGATGATCGGCAAGAACGACACGGGCCAGACGACCTTCCAGGCCGACGCCCGCAAGCTCCTGTCGTACGCGCAGACCAACCACGTGGGCCGGATCGGCTTCTGGTCGGTCGGGCGTGACAACGGCGGCTGCCCGAACGGCACCGTCTCGCCCACCTGCAGCGGCGTGGCCCAATCCGCCTACGAGTTCACCAACATCTTCAAGCCCTTCACCGGCTGAGGCCTGTCCTGGACGTGATCCTTTCCGGGGCGTGATCATGCACAGGTTCGGCTGCGGGCCGTCTGACCAGCGCAAACCCCAGTCGTGATCATGCACGGATTCGCGCGAAGGCCGTACGGCCTGCGGAAACGCTGTTCGTGATCATGCACGGCCGGTCGGCGTGCATGATCACGAACAGCGGACACCCAGGTCGGCGGGGTCGGAGCCGAAGGTGCGCATGATCACGAGAGGTGAACGGCCAGGTCGGCGGTGCCTCCGCCGAAAGTGTGCATGATCACGGCCAAAGAAGCGGGGGGCGGGTGATCACTTATGAAAGTGGGTCTCATGTCTGGGCGAATGTCTGCGCCAATAACTGGACGAATAACTGGGCGAATGGCTGGGCGCGCTTCCGTGCGCAAGTGGGCGGCCGCCGTCGCGGTGGTGCTCGGGGCGACCGCCCTGTGGGGCGGCACCGCGTCCGCCGCCAACATCGTCACCAATCCCGGGTTCGAGTCCGGCCTGTCCGGATGGACCTGCGCGTCGACCGCCGCGGTGGTGTCCGCACCCGTCCACGGCGGAACCAGGGCCCTGTCGGCCACCCCGGCGGGGAGTGATTTCGCCCGCTGTCAGCAGACGATCAGCGTCAGGCCGTCCACCGCCTACACCGTGTCCGCATGGGTCCAGGGCAACTACGTGTTCCTCGGCGCGACCGGCACCGGCACGACGGACGCGCAGACCTGGGGGACGCCCGGCGCGACGTGGAAGCAGTTGACCACGTCGTTCACGACCGGTCCTTCGACCTCCAGCGTGACCGTCTACGTCAACGGCTGGTACGGCCAGGGCACCTACTACGCCGACGACGTCGTCCTCGACGGGCCCGGCGGGACCAACCCGACCCCGACCCCCACGCCCACGCCGCCCGTGACGCCGACGCCCACCCCGACCCCGACTCCCACGCCGCCCACGTCGAACGGCAAGCGCCTGCTGGTCGGCTATCTCCACGCGTCATTCGCCAACGGATCCGGATATATCCGGATGGCCGATGTGCCCAACGACTGGGACTTCATCGATCTGGCCTTCGGCGAGCCGACCTCCGTCACCTCGGGAGACATCCGGTTCAACCGCTGCCCGGCCACCGAGTGCCCCAACGTCGAAAGCGACGCCGACTTCATCGCGGCCATCCGCGCCAAGCAGGCGGCCGGCAAGAAGGTGCTCATCTCGATCGGCGGGCAGAACGGCCAGGTCCAGCTGACCACGACCGCCGCACGCGACAAGTTCGTGCAGTCCGTCGGCGCGATCATCGACAGGTACGGCCTGGACGGCCTGGACATCGACTTCGAGGGCCACTCCCTGTCGCTCAACCAGGGCGACACCGACTTCCGCAACCCGACCACCCCCGTGGTGGTGAACCTGATCTCGGCCATCAGGTCGCTCAAGGCCAGGTACGGCTCGAAGTTCGTCCTCACCATGGCGCCGGAGACGTTCTTCGTCCAGCTCGGTTACCAGTTCTACGGCTCAGGCCCGAACGGCTCGGCGGATCCGCGGTCAGGCGCCTACCTGCCCGTCATCCACGCCCTGCGGAACGACCTCACCCTGCTCCACGTGCAGGACTACAACTCCGGGCCGATCATGGGCCTCGACAACCAGTACCACACGATGGGCGTGGCCGACTTCCACGTCGCCATGACCGACATGCTGCTCACCGGCTTCCCCGTGGCGGGCGGCGTGACCTTCCCCGCGCTCCGGCCCGACCAGGTGGCGATCGGCCTGCCGGCCGCGCCGTTCGCCGGAAACGGCTTCACTACG
This sequence comes from Planotetraspora kaengkrachanensis, assembly GCF_016862895.1. Lineage (GTDB taxonomy): Bacteria > Actinomycetota > Actinomycetes > Streptosporangiales > Streptosporangiaceae > Planotetraspora > Planotetraspora kaengkrachanensis. The sequence continues at coordinate 85,263 of NZ_BONV01000051.1, forward strand.
GTGGCCGAGGTCCAGAAGGCCTTCGGCTGCCTCGCCAAGGGGACGAACTGCGGCACCTACCGCCCGCATGGCGTCTTCTCCGGCCTCCGCGGGCTGATGACCTGGTCCGTCAACTGGGACAAGTTCAACGGCTCCGAGTTCTCGCGCAACCACCGGGCGTACCTCGACGCGCTCGGATGACACCCCCCACACCCTGCGAGGAACCATGAAACTACGGTCAGGCTCCGGCCTGCGCGTCCGTGCGGTCATCGCCGCCGCGGCGCTCGCCATCCTCAGCGGCATCGTCGGCGGCATCGTCGCCGTCGCACCCGCGTACGCGGCGTCCGCCACCGCGGTGTTCACCAAGACCCAGGACTGGGGCACCGGGTTCGAAGGCAAGTACGTGATCACCAACGGGACGTCGTCGGCGATCAACAGCTGGCGGGTGGAGTTCGACCTGCCGTCCGGGGTCAGCATCGGCTCCTTCTGGGACGCCGCGATGACCAGGAACGGCCAGCACTTCACCTTCACGAATGTGGGCTGGAACGGCACCATCCCCGCGGGCGGCACCGCGAGCTTCGGCTTCAACGGCGGCCCCGGCGGTTCGGGGGCGGTCCCGGCCAACTGCACGCTGAACGGAGCCTCCTGCGGCGGCGGCGGTCCGACCACGTCTCCCACGCCGACCCCGCCGGCGGGCGCCCCCGGCAAGCCGGGCAACCCCACCGTCACCGGCACGGCCAACACGTCGATCTCGCTGTCGTGGGGGGCGTCGAGCGGCACCGTCACCGGCTACCGGGTCTACGAGGGCACCACCGTGCGGGCGACCGTCACCGGCACGAACGCCACGATCTCCGGCCTGGGCACGTGCACCACGCACACCTACACGGTCAAGGCGTACAACGGCCAGGGTGAATCCGCCGCCAGCGGCGCGGCGACCGCGTCCACGACGGGCTGCCCGACCGGCGGCGGAAAGCTGCCCGGTGCGCCGTACCTCTATGAGGGCTGGGGCAACCCGCCGAACCCGGCCACGGTCATGAACGCCACCGGCGTCAAGGCCTTCACCATGGCGTTCATGCTCTCCGGTGGCGGATGCACCCCCGCGTGGGACGGCTCACGCCCGCTGACCGGAGGCGCGGACGCCGCGGCGATCTCGCAGATCAAGGCCGCCGGCGGCAACGTGCAGATCTCCTTCGGCGGTTACTCGGGCAACAAACTCGGCCCGAACTGCTCGTCGCCGTCCACGTTCGCGGGGGCCGTGCAGCAGGTCATCAACGCCTACAACCCCGCCGCCGTCGACTTCGACATCGAGAACAGCGACGAGTTCGAGAACGAGGCGGTCCAGGACCGCATCCTCAACGGCCTGAAGATCGTCAAGCAGAACAACCCGAACACCAAGGTCGTCATCACCTTCGGCACGAGCACGACGGGCCCGACCTACTACGGCACCCGCCTGATCAACCAGTCGAAGGCGCTCGGCCTCAACGTGGACAACTACACGATCATGCCGTTCGACTTCGGCGGCGGGGCGAACATGTATCAGAACACCGTCAACGCGGCCGAGGGTCTGAAGAACGCCCTGAAGGCGGCCTGGGGCTGGACCGACGCCCAGGCCTACGCGCACATGGGCATCTCGGGCATGAACGGCCTGTCCGACCAGCAGGAGCTGACGTCGGTGGCGACCTGGACCGAGATCCGCGACTACGCCAAGTCGAAGGGACTCGGCAGGCTCGCCTTCTGGTCGGTCAACCGTGACCGCGGGTGCCCGGGCGGCGGCGTGGTCTCCAACTGCAGCGGCATCGCTCAGAACGACTGGGACTTCACCAGGATCACCGCCGGCTTCTGAGCGACGGACCGGCCGGTATGACTCGGCGGCCGGTGCGACGGGATCCCCCCTAACCGTCGCGCCGGCCGCCGCTCCGCGTCGGGGCCAGCAGGCCGATCAGCATGCCCACGACCGTGGCGATGGCAAGAGTGATCCACAGGCTGATCTTCATCGAAGTCTCCCATTTGTTACGCTGGGTAACAAGAATACAACTAACCGTGACAGACGGTAGTGGGGGACGATGAATTCTGGAGCCGGGTCGCGTCTTTAACGGTTTGTCGGGCAGGCTTGGCTGCGTCATGGACTACGCAATCCCGACGGGCATCGTCCTCGTCACCGGTGTCGTGCTCGCCATCGTCGCGCAGTGGAAGGGCTGGAAGCCCTCACTCGCCGTCACGCTGGCGATCGGCGTGGGCTTCCGCGTGCTGATCCTCGTGCTCTCGGCCAAGGACAGCTGGCAGCCGATCGACTTCGTCAACAGCTTCAGACCGGCCGGCGAGGCCATCGTGCAACATCACGACCCGGTCCTGGAGAGCAACGGCGGCTGGCACTTCCTGCCGACCATCCCCTACGTGTACGGCCTGCTGCTGTGGCTGGGCATCCCCTGGGAGGTCGCCGGACGCCTCGTCACGGTCGTCGCCGACATCGTGCTGATCCCGCTGGTCGGCAAGCTCGCCGGAGGATCCGCCCAACGGCTCCGCGCGTTCCAGTACGCGTGCAACCCGCTCGCCATCCTCGTCGCGTCGGTGCACGGGCAGGTCGAGCCCGTCTCGCTGGTATTCGGCGTCGCCGCCTACGTCGTCGCGCGCGGCCCGGGCGGCTGGCAGCCGTCGGCCGTCCTCCCGTGGCGGCGGCCGGGTGACCTGTTCCGGCGGTTCATCCATCCCGTCGACGTCGACCGGGCGGCCACCTCGAGGGCCATCTGGGCGGGGCTGCTGATGGGCATGGCGCTGTGCGCGAAGAGCTGGCCGGTGATCCTCATCCCCGGCATGCTCATGCTCCTCCCGGGGCCGCGCTCCCGTCTGATCTCCCTGATCGCCGCGGGAATTCCGCCGGTCTTCTTCCTGCTCACGCTGCCCATCGGCGGCTGGACGGCCTGGGGACAACTGCCCGAGGTCCTCAAGACGATCGGACTGCGGCCCGGTGACGTGCGCCCGATCACCGGCGACTGGGGATGGACGGCGATCCTCAACGGCGGCGACTGGGTCCTGAACCCCACGGCGCTGAAGCTCGGCCAGTACATGATCTACGCCGCGGTGGTGTTCTGCCTGATCTGGTGGCGCAAGGCCGATCCCATCGATGTGACGATCGCGATCGTGCTGGCCTTCATGATCTTCACGCCGCGACTCGGGGCGCAGTACCTGATGTGGTTCATGCCGTTCCTCGTCGCGCGCCCCACCCGTTGGGCATGGCCCGCGATCATCGGCTGCGCCGCCTGGTCGGCGGTCGGTTACCTCGTGCTGACGCAGTTCACCGGCGAGAAGTGGGGCGAGTTGCACTCGCCCTGGGCGATGAGCTCGATCATCCTGTTCCCCGTGCTCATCGCCGCGATGCCGTGGGGTCGCAGGAGGTCCGACGGCGTCACGTCCATCCCCGCCGACGTCAAGGCCGCCCGCGTGGACGCCTGACGAAGGCGGCCCGCGCTATCTGACGATCAACCGGACCAGGTGGCCGTGGCTCTTGAAGCCGGGCGGGTCGCCGTCCAGGACGCCGGTGACGCAGTCGAACACGCCGGGCTCGCTCTGCCGTACGAAGAAGGCGGGCTCGGCGATCGCGGACAGCAGGCGGATCGCGTCACGGTGGATGTGCACGCCCTCCCGGTCGCCGGAGAGCGAGACCGTGACCTCATAGACGCCGTCGTCGAGCAGGCGCTCTCCGAGCAGGAGCCATTCGGACCCGCACGCACGCCGCAGATGCGGGAGCAGGTGCGCCTCAGGGTCCTCGGTCACCCAGCCGTCCCGCCGCATGGCCTCAAGCAGTCTCCGCACCTGGGGCTCCATCGCGGACGCGTCGGTGATTCCCGTCAGGCGCTCGTCGGTGTCCCATCGCCGCATGCTCAGACACTACGCGCGAGGTGGACGTCGCGCCTTCACCTGTGTACGTCCGGGCGCGGCTCCGCGGGAGTCGCTTGTGACGGTTCGGCAGGAGCCGTCGAGGGTTCGTCCGGCAATCGGCCGGATATGAGGGCGGCCGTCCACTTGCTGTCCGGATCGCTGTCGATCAGCAGCGCGCGGACCAGGAGGCTCAGCGGAATCGCGAGCAGCGCGCCGAGAGGGCCGAGCACCCATGCCCAGATGATCAGTGAGAGGAACGTGGCCGTGGTGGAGAGCCCCACGGCGTCGCCCAGGAACTTCGGCTGGATGAACGACTGGATCACGACGTTGATCGCGATGTACGCGACGATCACCAGGATCATCGTCTTCGGGCCGCCCTCGAGCAGGCCGAGCAGAGCGGGGGGAACGAGCCCGAGGATGAAGCCGATGTTCGGGATGTAGTTCGTGATGAGCGCCAGCACGCCCCACAGCAGGGGGAGGGGGACGCTGAGGATGGCCAGGACCGTCACGTCGAGCGCCGAGCAGATCAATCCGAAGATGGTCGAGACCACCAGGTAACGGCGGGTGCGGGACGTGAACGACTTGAGCGCCACGGCCAGTTGCGGCCGCTCCTTGGCGGCGGCGTCGACTATCCGGGAGAACACCGGCGCGTCCAGGCTCATCGCCAGGAGGAGCACCACGATCAGGAAGAGGCTCGACAACACCCCGAGGAGGCTGCTCAGCACGCCCTGCGCGACCTCGATCATTTTGCCCGGATCGAACGAGGACAGCGCCTTGTTCAGCTGCTCGCTTCCGTAGCCGAGACCCGCGGCCCAGTGCTGGAGATCGGCGACCATCGTGTTGAACTGCGTCGAGTACGTGGGCGCGAGGATCGCCAGTTGCGCGGCGGCAAGGGAGAGGACCGCCACCATGCCGGCCAGAACGAGCAGGACGACCGCCAGTGGGACGGCGACCTGTACCCATACCGGGGCTCGATGCCGGGAGAGCCACCCGCGAAGGGGGGAGACCGCGATGACCAGGGTGAGCGCCAGGATCACCGGGCCGACGATGGACCCGACGGCCTGAATGCCGGCCAGGGTGACGACAGCGGCTGCTGCGCCGAGCATGGCGACGAGTGCGCGAGGGATCCGCTGTGGAGGCACGTTTCGGTTTCTACCCCTTCTTTGAGGAAAGATCCGACAATTGGATCAGACGTTGGCGCCGGTCCTTCCGCTGTTTTCCAGCAGCTCTTCCGGCGGTTTCCCAGCTTGCCGTGTCGGTACGGATGCCGCACCGATACACGGATGCCAACAGCCGGGGAGGCCGATGCGTTCCTGATCCGGCCCGCGCCGTCCATCGCGGAACTCGTCCGACCCGGCGGCGCAGGGGCCGTGCGTGGCATCGGGGGTGAGCCAGGAGTCGGCTCCCGGCGTGCATCGTGTTTCGGATCAAGCTGGTCTCAAGGGCTGCTAATCTTGTGGTT
>NZ_BONV01000052.1 GCF_016862895.1 Planotetraspora kaengkrachanensis
TCTAGCCAGTATCCGACTATGCCGCCTTGGCAAGGGATGGGATTGCTTCCGAAACGCCAGTGCGCTTCAGGGGTCGACTGTTTAAGAATGCCGATGCAGTCAAGCGGCAAAACTTGCCGAATTGGGCTTATAGGAATCAAGCGGCGGCGCGCCGCGCCGCCGTACCCGGCCCTCTGCCGCCCGCCGTCCGGGCGTGCGGCCTGGGGGCCGGTCCCGGCCGGCGGCGCCCCGGACCGTAGCCGTACCGCGCGCCCGCCGTACCCAACGTACTCACCGACCCCAGCGACGCGCCGCCGCCAAGTTGCTCCGAGCAGCCGGACCGATTACCGGCCAGGACTGCCCAACCATGCCGTCAGCTGAGTAGGTGCTCCAGCCGGGCGGCTACCTCGCGATACCGGGCCACCGGGATTAGATGTACGCCGTCGAAAGCTCCGGAGTCTCGGATCTGAAGCACTTGTTCGCAGGTGGCCTCGACACCGGCGAGGCGGTCGGAGGCGACCTTCTCCACCAGTTCGCTCGGGATGTCGATGTCCGGGATCGCGGCCGCGAGACGTTGGGCGTGCGCCTCACTGGCGAGAACCATCACGCCTGCATATACCGGAACGTCCACCGGGTTGGCCTCCCGCCACCTCAGCAAGGCTTCCAGCGAGAAGCTGACCTGGACAAACATAAAGTCCGCGGCTCGCTTCCATGCCGGCAGCGGACGCAGTGCCGCAGCTGTTCCAACGCGGAAGGGCCGCACTCCCGCGAACGCGCTGTCCTTCGGTAGAGCTCGGACCTCCTCGATCATCGCCCGTACGTTCAGCTCTCCGGTCCGGCTGCCTGAACTGGGTTTGTCCCCGTAGACGAACAGGAACTGGTCAACGCCGTATGCGGCTGCGGTGAGCAGGTCCCGGCGGAACCCCAGCAGATTGCGGTCGCGTGAGTTGAGGCAGGCGATACTACGTCCCCCCATTGCCTCGACTTCATGCGCGACCGCCACGCTGGACACTGTGGCGCGGCCGATGTGGTTGTCGGGTACGAGGAAAGTGTCGGCCACCTTGCTCAGCGTGCCGATCTGGTGCCGGACGTGCTTTAGGTCTGGCCGGGTGGGCGGTTCGATCTCGCAGATGATCTGGAACGGGTGATTAGTCATGGAGCCAACCTAGAGAAGGTAGGTGGCGGCCAACCACTCGCTTTCATCGGCCGGTGCGTTCTGCGATCACATGAGTACCCAAGCAATGATCTGAGCCACCGGCAGGAAGAATCCATTCGCTGTTAGAAAAGCGATGCCTCCGGCGGGGGTCCTGAGCTCCGGGATGATCGCCCGCACATCGCCGAGGACCAGAGGGGCTGAGGTGGAAGCCTGATCGTCCCGTCTGCTACGTCCCAGGCAAGCCCGACATCCCGACTCCTCCGGATCAAGGCCGTCTGTGATCGTTGGCATCCAATGACCGAGGAACGTCTACCGGCTGACGTACACGCGAAGACGGCCTTGATACTCCGTCCCCGGGCTGTTGCCCCTCCGGAGTGGGACGAGGCAGACGGAAGATCAGGCGGGGAGGGGTGCGTGCGTCCGCACGGGGTTCTCAGGTCGTGCCATTCGCGTGCCAGTAAGGCCGGGGAACAAGGGGGAATCACGGGGACTCACGGGCAGGGCAAGACCGCTTCTGACCAGTGCCGCAGCAGCTCACAGGGTCGCGTACCGAGATCTTCCAAACTGGTGGTCACGCATGGAGCAGGATGTGCTGATCAAGTGCGTCACAGCAGACATCGAAGCCACTGTGCCGGGGAATTCGACCTCCCTGGACCGCGGACCGTAGTAGATGTCCGAGCAGTCGCAGTCAAAGAACTCAGGCAGGGATCGGGAAGGCTGTTCATAATCATGGGCATGTGTCGAGGATCCCACGCTGCGAGGTAGGGCCAGGGCGACCGCCGGGCCGTTAGCGGGCCATTAACCAGGGTGACGAGGGGGCAACCACGGTCACTCACGACCGGCCCGAAGCCCAGGCCAGCAGCCCTACGAGCCGTGATCCATACACTTCCCAAGCTGACAGCCGTGTTGTCGACGCGCCGAATCACGCAGGGTCTTCATATGTGCAACTCAGGCGGGTAGCCCGTCCATCTCAGTTCGAGGGGCAAGTGCCCCATGTCGTTGTAGAAGAGCACGGACGCGGGGCGACCAGGCGCGTATCGGATAGCGGTCAAGGCTGCGTTGCAGTGATTGAGGCCAAGCCAGCGCCATTCCGGGGCGTCCACCGCCGCCCGGACAAGCCATCCGATCAAAAAGTTGTGGGTGACGATCAACTCGTGGCGAGCCTCGTCACCGTCTACGGCGCCGGAGAACCGTTTTAGAGCATCCTGAGCGAGCACAGGACCTCGCCGACGTTCCCCTGGTGTGGATTGATCAAGGAAGCGAAGCAGAAAGTCGGCGAAATCCGGCGCCAGTTCTTCCTTGTCGGGAAAGTACGGGACGTAGTCACCGGCGACTTCCGAAACGTGCAGGGGAACGCCGTCCAGTTGCTCGGCGATCAAACGTGCAGTTTGCGCTGCCCGTGGCAGCGGGCCGTGGTGGATTATCGAAAGTGGGATGCCTTGCAGCCTCTTTCCGAGTAAGACCGCCTGACGGCAGCCGTTCTCAGTCAAGCCGCTCTCGTCCGGCGAGGCCTCTCCGTGGCGAGCAAGGTACAGATAACGGGTAGCCACTAGTCCTCCTGCCAGAGTGCGATCTTGGATAGTGTCCCTCAGCGAGCGACAGGCAGTATCGCACCGAGCAGCCAAGCGTCGGAGAATGAGCGTTTGTGACGGTAATCCTGTCTGTGGAGCCGACTGCGTCCGCACCTGCGTTGCGCCTGCGTCCCTGGCGAGCAGAGGATGCGGTAGCCCTTGTGGCGGCTCACCGTGATCCGCTTCTGCGCCGCTGGCTGACCACCTCACTTGTCAGCGATACAGAGGCTCGTCGATGGATCGATGATCAGAGCGAAGGGTGGGCCGCCGGCGTCCGGCTCAGCTTCGCCGTCCTGGAGTGCGGAGGCAAGGAGGGCGATCCTGGTCGTCCGGTTGGGCACATCGTGGTCAAGGCGACCGACCCCAACGAGGCTGCGGCAACAGTCGGTTACTGGACATCGGCCGAAGTCCGAGGGCAAGGCATCGCCAGCCGCGCCCTTGAGGTTGTATCGCGTTGGGCGCTCGGCTCACAGCGCATAATGCCTCTGGCCCGCCTCGATCTGCTGCATGCCGTCGATAACCATGGTTCGTGCCGTGTGGCAGAGAAGTGCCGATATGTCCTTCGCTCCGTGCTCCCTGCCCAACCGTCGGCTTTCCCGCACAAGGGGCACCTGCACGTCCGCATGAACAGTGACATGTGAGATCTACCGGCCGTCAGTGCTCTTACTAACAGAAGGCGCCGCAGGGGTCGTCGCGGGATATGCGCGGGATGATCTCTCCCGTCGAGGCCCATTCCATAGTCGTATACGCAGCTCGTGGATACCAAGCAGCTCACAAGCTCGGCTGTAAAGCCGTCGGCGGTAGGGTCCAGGCGTGGACGAGATCATGCTTCGGCTGGATCGGGAGACGGCGGCAGTTCTTCGCGATCACATCTACATGGTTTGCGAGCACTTCGCTGCGGGTGTGCCTATCGAGCAGTTCGCCCCGGCGGACGAGAGGCGACTAGGCAGAGTCATGTGTGATCTCGACAAGGCGCTCGGGGGCCGCGGATGCGTGGCGTGCGCCATGGGTGGCTTGTGTCATTAGCTCTGCACCGGCCATGGCGATCGGCGTGCCATTAGCGTGCCATTGGACGGCACTGCCGCTCTCCCGAAGAGGGGTTCTGACTGTGTTGATCAGCGGATAGAGGCGTGATCGCCGTGCCAGTAGCGTGCCATTAGCTTTCGTGATTGCGCGCTGCTGAAGATCCTTAGCCGCCGCGCGGACGGGCCTGTGTGATCTTGTCGTCCATGGCGGTGGCGATCTTGCGGTCGGCCTCCGCCGTGCTGTGCTGATGGATCACCGCGGCGCGTACGGAGTCGTGTCCCATCCGCTCCATGAGATCGCGGAGGGTTGCGCCGGAACTGGCCGCGATCGTGTTGCCGGTGTGCCGGAGATCGTGGAAGTGGAGA
>NZ_BONV01000053.1 GCF_016862895.1 Planotetraspora kaengkrachanensis
CGCGGCGCGCCGCCGTACCTCCGGCCCTCCGCCCGCCGTCCGGGCGTGCGACCTGGGGGCCGGTCCCGGACGGCGGCGGGACACCGGGCCGGGCACGCACGCCGGCCCCGCCGCACTTCCCGAACGCGCCGACCGGGGTTGCCGCGCCGCCGCACAGATGCAGCCCTACGATCGCCACTGCATGGCTGGACGCCGCACATGGTTGGGGGCGATAGATGATCCAGGGTTCGTTCCTCACCCTGGCTCACCGAGGAACGTGGCTGATCACTGCGTGCAGTCGCCCGGCTCAGCCCGCTGGGCCACGCCCACGTGAATTTCCTGGGTCGCTATGCCATCGCTTCGTCCGGGCCTTCCGAGGGACTGCGCGAGCTCGGCAAGATCCCCGATCTTCCCGAGATCAACAGCGGCGCGGTGCGAAGGGAGAGCTGACGGACAGCCTTCCCCGTGGGAGCCGATCAGCGAGTCAGGTCTGTGTCGCGTTCAACGAGGTAGACGTTCGTCAGCCCAGGCAGAACTCGTTGCCCTCAATGTCCTGCATCACGAGGCACGATTCGTTTTCTTCATCGGCGGGCAGGAGTCGCACGCGTTTCGCGCCGAGAGGGATCAATCGTGCGCATTCGGCCTCGAGGGTTGCCAGGCGCTCTGCACCGACGAGTCCGGTGCCGACCCGCACGTCAAGGTGCAGCCGATTCTTGGCGACCTTGCCTTCGGGGACGCGCTGGAAGTACAGCCGCGGACCGACACCCGAGGGGTCGCTGCAAGCGAACCATGAGTCCCGCTGCTCGGGCGGCAGCGTGCGATTGAAGTCGTCCCAACTGGCGAACCCCTCAGGCGGTGCCGGCGCGACATACCCCAACACCTCGCACCAGAAGCGACCGACACGCTCAGGTGAAGCGCAATCGAAGGCGACTTGAATCTGCTTAACGGATACCATGGGAAAATACTCCCATAGATCACTATGCATACCGTAATCGCCCACTGTGCACCCCGGCCGGATTGGCGAAGTTCTTCGCGATCACATCTACATGGTTGGCGAGCACTTCGCTGCGGGTGTGCCTATCGAGCAGTTCGCCCCGGAGGACGAGAGGCGACTAGCAGAGTCATGTGTGATCTCGACAAGGCGATCGGGGGCCGCGGATGCGTGGCGTGCGCCATGGGTGGCTTGTGTCATTAGCTCTGCACCGGCCGAGGCGATCGGCGTGCCATTAGCGTGCCATTAGGCGGCGTCAGAGGTGGCCACCGGGGGAGGGGTCGGCTAGGTAGACCCGCAGGTCAGCGCCCCGCAAAGTAGCGCTCTCGGCTCTTTACAAGCGAGGGGTCACTGGTTCGAACCCAGTACCGCCCACCAGGCAAAACGCACCTTCTCTGATCTTGTTTTCCCGGGCTGAGTGACGAACTGAGTGACTATGCCTCGAAGAGGCTGTTCATCTTTTGTGAGCGCCGGGCGGATCTGCTTGCGGTAGACGGTCTCGGTGGCCACGGTGTCCCGGTGGCTGGCGGGGCATGAGGTGTGCCGATCTGATGGGGCCACCCAACCGTCCACGACCTCACCATCGCCGACACCCACACCTACTACGTGCTCGCTGGCAACACCCCGGTACTGGTTCACAACTGTGACCGGGTTCAATTCGCGCATGGGACTAGTAGGGCTTCTTCGGCAAATATTCGAGCTAACGGGCTAAGCCAGAGTGACGGGCTCGCCAATCTAAATTGCTCACAGCATCCTGGATCATTCTTCACTAGCCGACTGGATCCAATTGATGGAAATCCAGCTGTTAGCAATGCGGCGAGTTGGAGGGCTCGGGCTGCGCGAAGTGCTGGAGATGACGGCGTGAGTGTTATGGTGTTCAGCTTGCCGAAATCGATTGTTAGGCAACTAGAAGAAGCCGGTCACCTCACTGACCATCCTGCAATCTTCGAGCCAGTCTTCCATCCCGATGGGTTTGCCCTGTTCAACCGGCATGTTCGATGGGATGATGCGTTTGAGATTCCCTCGGGTAACATCATGATATGGCAGGGTACTCCATGGATCGAATCAGGAAGATCGCTTTTCCTGTGCCGGTTCGGCGCGGAGCATGGTGGGTGCATTCGTGGACGGTGACAGTCCCGATTGGGTTTTCCCTCGATGGCTGTACCATTCCGGAGCCACTACAAGACAGTGAAGGGGGGATGGTTGTTCTGGTCGTTTCGGCGGCTCAGGGAGCAATTCGGTTGGATTGCTTCGAGAAGAACGAGATCATCTCCCCGGCGGCTCTGATCTATGTATCGCAGATTGTTCATGCAGTCAGGTCGGATGCCGGCAACGGCGTGTTGGTCGATGGCGATGCTGATCACCCTCTCTTTTTCGTAGTCAGAGGCTGATGGTGTCGCTGATCACTCAACGTGTCTCTCCGCAGGGTGACGCATCATCTTCATCGAATGCGCCCCCAGGATGCTCACGCCAGTCGTGGCCACCGCCGCCGCCTCCCGCCGAGCCAGCTCCAGGTCACCACTCCCTCAAGGTGACGCACCCGGTAATCCGCTACTGATTCGACGACGCCGTCCAGACGGCGATCTGCGTGCGCGAGTTAAACCCGAGCTTGTTCAGGATGTTGCGGACGTGGCTGTCGACGGTGTGCTCGGATATAAACAGGCGCGCGCCGATCTGCTTGTTGCTCAGGCCGTCGGCGACCAGCCGCGCGACTTCTGCTTCCCGCTTCCCGAGTGGTGCCGCAGCCGCGTCGTCCGAAGCCGCAGCGGCGGCGTGAGCGGGCTCGCCAAGTGCCAGACCGACCGCGGCATCTCGGCTCAGGCGTTTTCCGGCCTTGTACTCGGCCTCGAACTCGGGTGCCCCCAGCGTCGCTGTCACCGACTCCTCGGCCTGGGTCAGTAGTGGAGCGAGAAATGACATGACGCTTGCGCCGACGCCCTTTCGCACGGTTTCGGCCGCCCCGAGCAGCCGCGCCGCGAGCCGCGTATGGCCGGAACTTGCGGCGTGGCAGCCCAAGGCGTCGAGCAGGCAGTACTGTGCCACCCGGTCGTCGATCCGGTGAGCGATCCTCAATGCCTCTGCGAACAGCGGCTTCGACTCATCAAGATCACCGGCGATCAGCGTGGCGAAACCCAGGTTCATCAGCATCATGCCGAGGCTGTAGAGGTCACCTGCTTCGCGGCTGAGACGCGCGCCCTCTGACGACGCGGATCTGACCGCGTCGAGATCGCCGTCGAACAGACCGTTGAGTGCTCGCGACTGGAGCAACATGAGCGTGGCCGGGAGGTCGTCAAGACCCGTTGTGACGGCTTGGGCGTCATCGACCAGGCGCCTAGTCCTGGTGCGATCACCGGCCATGTTCGCGGCGATCGATGCCAGGGAGAGCGATTGCGACAGCAGACTGAGCTGTCCCGCCTCTTCAGCCGCCGTCACCGCTCTTTCAAGCGCCGGCCTGGCAGCCGACGGATCGGACTGCAGCACAGCCAGGAATCCACGCATGAAGTAGGCCTGGGCGTGCGCCCGTGGATTGCCGTCTCCATCCGCGAGTAGCTCATCGAACCACCGAATGCCTTCGCTGGTCGCGCGGGTCATCCAATACCAGCCGAGGGAGTGGGCGAGGGCGATTCCGCCTGGAAAGTCCTTATGGGTCAGGCATCGCCGAAGGACTGATCGGACGTTGTCGATCTCCAGGTCCATCCATTCGAGCCATTCGGCAAGCCGATATCGAGCTTCGGCTGCGGATCGCTGACACCTCGATCTGTAGTACTCGGCGCATCGCCGTTGGATGGACTCCTCCTCGCCGGCCTCCCGCAGCTTGAGGCCGGCGTACTCGCGCATCGTCTCGTGCAGTCGGTAGCAGGCCAGGCTCTTGGCGTCTTCTTTCATCACCAGGGACTTGTCGACAAGCGACGTCAGCACGTCCAGTGCGCGCGTCGGAGGCACGTCGTCGGAGGTGCACACCGACTCGATGTCTTCGAGGGTGAACCTGCCGGCGAACACACACAACCGCCTCAGCAGCGTCTGCTCGCCCGCCGCCAGCAGGTCGTGGCTCCAGTCGATGGTGGTGCGCAGCGTTTGGTGACGAGGTAGCGCGGCGCGGCCTCCCCCGGTAAGCAGCCCGAACCGGTCGGTCAGGCGATCGAGGATCTGCTCGACGGTGAGGACCCGTGTCCTGACGGCCGCCAGTTCGATCGCCAGCGGCAGCCCGTCGAGGCGACGGCACAGATCGACCACGGCCGCCTGGTTCGCGGCGGTCAGCTGGAACCTGCCCGATCCGGCCGCGGCCCGTTCCGCGAACAGCATGACCGCCTCGTTCTCTCGTAACCGCGCGAGAGACGCGGCCGCGTGAGCCGAAGGCAGTTCCAGAGGTGGGACGGGGACCACATGCTCGCCCGGCACCGACAGCGGCTCCCGGCTGGTGGCGATCACGCGTACACTCGGTGCGGCCCTCATGATCTCCGTCATGAGCCGAGCGGCCGCTTCGAGCAGGTGCTCGCAATTGTCCATCACCAACAGCAGCTTCTTGTCCCGCAGGTACGCCCGCAGATGGGCCAAGGGTTCGGTCGCGGCCTGGTCTCGCAGGTCCAGGGCCGCCGTGACGACGTCGCCGACCCGTGCGGGATCGCGGACCTCGGCGAGCTCGACCAACCACGCGCCGCCGGGGAACCCGCGTCCGAGATCGGTCGCCATCCGGAGCGCGAGGCGTGTCTTGCCCACCCCACCGGGCCCGATGAGGCTGACCAGGCGGGCCTGGGTGAGCTTCTTCCTGACTTCTGCCAGCTCGCGGCGGCGGCCGATGAAGCTGGTCACTTCGGCCGGCAGGTTGCCGGAGGGGCGTGGGGGTCTGGCCATCGTTGCCATGGACACTACTACCGCCGCGAGCCCGCGAGAAGGACACCGCCGCCGGCCGTGCTAGCCACCCAATCACGAATTTCGGTGATTTCGTCCGTTCCGCGTGCCTCCTAGGCTGGCGATCACGACAGGAGGACGATGATGGAACGGATCACGGAAAGCCCTGCCCCGACTGCCGGCAAGTTGAGCGACACCATGAAGGCGATTCGCTACTACCGGTATGGCTCGCCCGACGTCCTGAATATCCAGGACGTCGACCTGCCCGTTGTGGGCGACGAGGACATACTGATCCGGGTGAAGGCGGCCTCCGTCAACCCGCTCGATTTCCATTTCATGAGAGGTACGCCGTACGCCGTCCGCGTATCCGCCGGACTGTCCCGGCCCAAGGCCAACGGGCTGGGTACAGACATGGCGGGATGCGTTGAGGCGGTGGGCGAGAAAGTCACCAAGTTTCAGTCCGGGGATGAGGTGTTCGGCGCCCGCGGCGGGACCTTCGCCGAGTACGTCAGCATCCACCAGGATCGGGCGGTGCTGCGCAAGCCGGCCAACCTGACGTTCGAGCAGGCGGCGTCGGTACCCATAGCGGCATTCACCGCATTGCAGGCTCTTCGCGACAAGGGGCGCATCCAGCCAGGGCACAAGGTTCTCGTCAACGGCGCCGCCGGGGGTGTGGGCACGTTCGCGGTTCAGATCGCCAGGGCGTACGGCGCCGAGGTGACCGGCGTGTGCAGCACCAGGAACGTGGAGATGGTTCACTCGATCGGCGCCCACCACGTCGTCGACTACACCCGCGACGACATCGCCCGCATCGGTCTGCGCTACGACCTGATCGTCGACATGGCCGGTAACCACACCATGTTCGAGATCAGGCGCCTACTCACTCCAAAGGGCGTGCTCGTGGCGGTCGGAGGACCGGTCAAGGGGCAGTGGATCGCACCTTTTACGGGTCCGATCAAGCTACTCGCGCTCTCCCTGGTCGTGAGCCAGACGCTGGCCCCCGTCCTGGCGAAGCAGAGCATCGACGACCTCATCGTCCTGCGCGAGTTCATCGAAGCCGGAAAGGTCACCCCGGTCATCGACCGGACGTACCCGCTCAGCGAGGTTCCCGACGCCATCCACTACCTCGAACAAGGACACGCCAGAGGAAAGGTCGTCATCACCGTATAAGCCGATCGGTCTCACCTGGCGTCCCACAGCGCGAACCACAAGAACAGATCGCGGCCCTCCCCGGGGATGCCTTGCGGTATCTGGCCGGAGTGCTGGACTTGATCGAGCTAGAGCCCTGGGCGGGTGGACCGCAAGCGCCGAGTAAGCCCGATGGCAACATGCGGGTCATGCCGTTCGGAGAACGTGGGCTCGTGACCTATCTGGTGCTGGAGCCTCAACGCGAGGTGTACATCGTCCGCGTGTAGTGGCTCTAGCTTGTCCCTGTACTGCGGCAGGGCTAGGTCACCGCCGCGTCGAGTGACATGAACCCGGTGTCACTGCTGACGAACGCCAACCGCGTACGTCAGGCATGTCCCGGGACAGGACAGCCAGGACAACGCCTGGTCTGCCGAATTGTGCTTATAAAGATCAAGGGCGGCGCTCCGCGCCGCCTCGCGGCCCTACGCCCGCTCGCCGGCCAGCCGGTCCCGGCCGGCGGCAGCATCTACCTCACGCTTCCTGCTCCGACTCCATCCTGGGCAGCGGCATGGGGTCCTTGCTCGGAAGACGCCCTCTGATCCCGATGAGGTGGTCCAGCTGATGCAGGAGGAGGGTCTGGCGGGTTGCGCGGGCCGGGCGGTGGCGTGCTCTGCCGCCCTTCGGCAGCCGAGGTGTCAGTCGCCGGCTCGTCGATGGTGGCGATGTGACGCACCGGTGAGGTGAGTAGCCACAGTACGGCGAGGACACCGCCAAGTCCGGCGACGACCAGCGTCGGTCGCAGGCCGATGGTGGTGCCCAACCACCCGCCGACCAGCGCTCCAAGCGGCCTGATCCCGTAGTTGACGGCGCTGTACGCGCCCGCCCGCCGTCCCCGCGCGTCGTCGGGCGTGACCGAGGTGAGCAGGGCGTTGAGGTTGACGTCCATCAGCATCACGCCCACGCTGGAGACCATCTCGATAGCCGCGAGCGCCGCGATTCGGGCCCAGGTCGGGCCGGACACGAACGCTGTCAGTGCCAAGGGAGCAGGAAAGAGAATCACTCCGATTATCGCGGTGCGGCCCAGCCCGATGGTGCGGGATAACCGAGGTGCCAGTGCCGCACCGGCCAGCCCACCGACGGCGCCGACGCCGAACGCGATGCCGATGGCGCCGGCCGACAGACCGAGCTCACGGCTTGCATACAGTACGAGCAGTGCGCTGGTCATGAGGGTGAAGAAGTTGACGGTGCTGGTGCAGCCGAGAACGGCGCGCATCACCGGATGACGCAGCACCAGGACGAGCCCGTCCCGGACCAGACCAAGAGTCGAGGACCGCGGTGGCGTCGGCCGGGCCTCGTCCACGGGAATTCGGCCGATCAACAGTGCGGAGCCGACGAAGGACATCGCGTCGACGAGGACCGCGACCGGGGCGGTGAGGGCCTGGATCAGACCGCCGCCAAGGGCCGGCCCAGCCGCGAACGAAGCTGCCCGGCTCAGACTCAGCTTGCTGTTCGCCTCTACATATGCCGACGGCGGGACCAGAGCGACGAAGAACGCCTGGCGCGCCATGCCGAACAGGACCGCAGCGGCCCCGGTGAGCAGGGCGACCAAATAGAGATGAGTCAGCGTGACTGCGTTCAGCAGGTAGGCCACCGGAAGGCTGAGCAGCACCGCCGCGCGGACGAGGTCGGCCACGATCAGCAGGCGGCGTTTGCGGGTCCGTTGGTCCACCCATGCGCCGACGAACATGCCCAGTAAGTTGGGTAGCCAGATCAGTGCGGTGAGGATGCTGACCTGTGCGGGCGTCGCGGCGAGTACGGTGACAGCGATCAGCGGCAGGGCCAGCTCGCTGATTCGGTCGCCGAACTGGGAAATGCTTTCCCCGACCCAGAAAGTTCGAAAACGCCGATTGTCGCGCAGGATCGACGGGGGCCTCGTGCCGGCGGCGATCATGAGGCGGCCGGGTCGTCGCCGGGCTCAGGCAGCAGATAGCGCAGCATCCGGACGAGCCGCGCACCGTCCGGCAACTGGCCGCCCTTACGCCGGACGTACGGCGCGAGCAGTGCCTCGATCGCTTCTTCGAGCTGCCGCAACTCTTCTGCAGTAACGGCGAACCGGGTATCGGCCAGCCCCGCCAGGGCTTGCCACTCCGGATCCAGCCGCGGCTCGTCGCGCAGCGACCACTGCACGGGCGCCTCCGCGGATCGGGCGAACATCGCGGCGCGCAGCTGCCGCGCCGCGTCCTGACCCTCTGCATCGTCGGGCATGGTGAACCGGAAGCCCTTACCCGCAGCCTGCCACCACCGCTCTCGCTTACTCGTCGCCCCGTCCCAGTCGGTGACGAGACCGAAGGAAGCGAGGTGCCTCAGGTGCCAGCTGACGACCGATGGTGTGGCACCAACGTGCGGTGCAAGCTGGGTGGCCGTCGCGGGGCCGTGTCGTTGTAGCCGATCAAGCAAAGCCAGCCGTACCGGATGAGCCAACGCCCGCAGCGCCTGCGGAGAAGTCAGCTCCATATCTCCGTACGGATTCGTGAGAGACATGTCTCGAAAGTAGTCTCTCAGATCGACGCGATCAAGCCCGCCCGTCACGCTGGTTGAGTGTCCCGGCCGTGCCCACCGAGTCAAGGGCGCCTGCGGCGTCGCTTCGCGATCAGCTTCGCTGACCCTTGACGCGGCGATCCCGGCCTGGGGATCGGCAGCTACGAGGAGGACGGGGGAGACCAGGGGACGGACCGCTCAAGGCATCTCGCCGCAGGTCCGAGTGTGATCGCCGGGCCATAAGCCGGATTGGTCGATGCTCAGCGACGCCTGCGGTTCGGCAGAGCATATTCCGGCACTTCTCGACCGGTTCAGGGACGATCCGAGCGGCGTATGGCCGGAACTGATGGATCATCTATGCCTGCAATTGGACCAGGCCTTCTCCGCGAGCTATGCCACTTTGCCCCGGCTGGCCGAGCTTGCGTCAGGCTGCGCCCCGGATGATCGGGTGTGGATACTGCAGGCGGCCGGAGCGATCATGGCCTGCGCCCACACCGGCGACGACATGTTCCAGACGTCCGCGGATTCAATTGCCGACCTGCATCGGCTCACTGATCAGTGCCTGGGCGAGATCAGGGATCCAGAAAGCTATGTCCATCTGCTGCAAGCCCTGTTGTCGTTCTGGCATACCGCAGGTGCTTAGCGCAGGACGGCCGCCAGCAGGTCTGTGCCCAGCGTCGTCATCTCGGGCAGGTTGAGGGTGTAGTGGACGTAGCGCCCGCGCCGCCGGGTTGTGAGCAGGCCCGCGCGGCGCAGGACGGCGAGGTGGCGGGAGACCTCCGGGGAAGAGAGCTCCCAGGCGTGTGCCAGTTCGCCGGTGGTGTGCGGGCCGCGGGCCAGGGTGCGCAGCAGACGCATTCGTACCGGATGTGCGAGTGCCTCCAGCCGGAGGGTGACCGTTTCCAGCGATACCGGCTCTGACGGACTCGGCTCGGCCACGGGGTACTGCACCACCGGCTGCCATCCAGGCGCGTGGATCACCACCAGGTGCGGGCGGCCGAAGCCACTGGGGATGAAGGTGACCCCGGTGCCGTGTGCGGCGGTTGCGTTGTCCTGCAGCTTGTCCACGATGATGCAGTCGCCGTCCGGTGCCAAGGTGACAGCGCCGGAGACCGAGGAGAGTGCCGCCCCGATGCCCTGGCGCTTCAGCAGGTCGTTCTTGAGACGCAGGTCGGTGGCCAGTTGCGCGGCGGCGCGCGTCCAGGCGGCGTCGAAGAACGCCTCTGCGCACTGTTCGAGGGTGTGGCGCACCCGCGCCCGCACCGCGGCCGGGTCCGCGAGCAGCCGCTCCGCGAATGCTTCTTGGAGTGCGCCGCGGGCCTGGGCCAGGTCCAGGGCCCGCTCACGCGCGGTTGCGTCAGAGAGCGGCGACGGCGCGCCGAAGTGGACCCGATTGCTGCCGCACGTGGTGGTGAGCGCGGCGGTCACGTAGGTCTCGTCGTCGATCCGGTCCACATCGTCCAACTCCTCGGCGAGGGTCTGCCGAGGTCGGGCGGGGACCAGGAAATCGGCTCGTGAGGAACGCCAGAGGAACTCCGCCTCCCGCAACCGCTCGGCCAGCTCCGGCCGCAGCTCGGACCAGACTTCCCCGGCCCAGCCGGCCAGCCGCGGGTGATGCCCGGGTTCGGCCAGGACGTGCAACATCGCGGTCAGCTCGGCCAGCGGGGAGGCGGCGAACCGCAGCCGCTCGGCCGGCAGCCCGGTGATGTCGATGCGCAGCGTCATCCCCCCATCATTGCTGGTCGGGCGGTTGGCGGCGGCGTCGGTTGACGATGTCCGTCAACCGACGTGCCGCATCCGGCCGCCCGACACAACCGTAGGCGCCATGGCAACCACCACCAGAATCCAGCCCCGCGCCCTCCTCCATGCCTCCGGAGGCCCCCGCTACGCCGTTGCCCTGGCCGTGGACGCGCTCGGCACCGGTCTGCTGCGGCCCTTTCTGCTGCTCTACGGAGTAACGGTGCTGAGGCTGTCCACGCCGGTCACCGGCACCGCCATGACGGCCGGCGTCGTCGCGGGCCTGGTGTGCATGCCTGTGGTGGGCCGATGGCTGGACCGGGGCGCACGCAGCACGGTTGTGGCGGCATCGATGCTGGTGCGGGTGCTGGGCGTGGCGCTGCTGCTGGCAGCCCCGAGCGGGAACGTCTGGCTGTTCGCGACAGCGGCGCTCTTCCTCGGCATCGGCAACCAGGCATGGCCGGCCGCCCACGCCGCCCTCGTGGCCACGGTCGCCCACGGCCGGGAACGCGACGTCGCACTCGCAGGGGGCCGTGCCCTGCGCAACGCCGGCCTGGGTGCTGGTGGACTCGTCGCCACCGCCTGCCTGGCGGGCGGAACCACCGCATTGAGAACGTTGGCAGGCGTGACCGGGCTCGCTTACCTCGCCGCGGCGGCCTTGGCGTGGTCGGTCCACGTGCACGCGCACCCGGCCGCTGCCGCGGCCAAGGACAGGGACGACGAGCCGACACCCCGGATGCGCGCGCTGCTGGCCGCCAACGTGATCTACGTCTTCTGCCTCAACGTCCCCGAAGTCGCCCTCCCTCTGGTCCTGGTGACGCAGATGCACGCCTCCCCGGTGTGGTCGGCGGCCATCTTCGTGGCCAACACGGTGCTGGTGGTCACCCTGCAGGTTCCGGTCACCGTCCTGACGTCACGCTTCCCCCGCCGGTCCGTACTGGCATTCGCCGGCTTGGTGCTCACCGCGTCCTACCTCGGCTTCCTCGCCGCCACCTCACTGGGACACGGCTGGGCTGCCCCGGCCATCGCCGCGGTGTCCGTGGTCTGCACCCTCGGCGAGATCATCTATGCAGGCAGCGCCACCGCGCTCGTCACCGCCCTCGCCCCGGCCCCTGCCCTGGGAGGCGCTCTCGCCCGCTTCCAGCTCTCCACGGGTTTCGGCCTCGCCGTCTCCCCAGCGGTCATCACCGCTCTCGCACCGCAGGGCCCGGCTGCCCTCTGGGGCAGCCTCGCCGCCGTGACTCTTCTCTCCGCCTCCGCCGTTAAACGCTGAGCATGGCTCGAGCATGATGCGCCACGGAACGGCCGCTACCGCCGAGAAGGAGCAAGGATCCCGCGGGGCGACAAGACCTGGCGTCAACTACTCGCTGATCGCGGGATCGAGCGGTAGGTGCACTCGATTGTCGAGCCCGATCCTGTCGCCCAAGACCAGATCGCAGCCCGCCCCGAGGATGCCTTGCGGTATCTGGTCGGAGTGCTGGACCTGATTGGGTTGGAGCCGTGGGCCGACGGACCGCAAGCGCCGAGTAAGCCCGATGGCAACATGCGGGTCATGCAACCAGGGGCCTCAGGGCTCTTGATTCAGCCTCATCCGCCGTCGAAGGGCGGCAGCTCAGCCAGGTTCAGAATGGCTGCTGGCGGGAAGTCCGGCCATGAGCTCGGCGGGTCTTGGTTCAGATTGCGCAGGTGCTTGTCGATGAAGCGCTGAGCATTGCGCAACACCCTGACTGTGGTGGCGGTATCGATGGTGCCGACCTCCAGTGCGTCAGCAAGCTCATCGAGATCCAGGACTTCGTAGCGCAGACTGACCGGGGGCACGAGGATGTCCGCGTAGAGGTCGTGGACAATCAGCTGCTTCGGGCCCGCTTCCTCCAGTTCGACCAGGTCGATGTACCAACCGCCTTCGAGTGCGTCGATGAAGGTGACCGGCTTTCTGATCTGTATCCCTTCGTCGGCGATTATGAAGCAGCGATCGGTCGTGGGTCGGCCGGGAACTCGCCACGGGGCAAGGATCTCAACGTCGTAGGCCACGATGTTGTCGCCGGTTCGGACACCAGAGCACCATTGCCCAGTGCGGTGGTGGACACGTACCTCTTCAACGATCATGAATCGCAGTATGAATGCGGCGGACGCTTCGCGGTGGGTCGGTGCCAGACGGGATGGACAGGGATAGACGTACGCGAAGCACGGGCGTATCAGCCGGCTTTGGCGAAGTCGAGATGGCGGGTGTCACCGAGGTTGACGACCGTGCGGTTGTGGAAGAAGTCGTCTTCGTGCAGCGTGGTGATGCTGCCGGATGGCACCCGGAAACTGGCATGGCCGACCGCCGTGATCGGCATCTTGATCCATGACGTCACGACGAACGTCAGGGAGCCACCGTGCGTCACGATGATCTGGTGTTCGCAGGGGCGCCGCAAGATCTCGTCCATGGCCGCGTAGATGCGCTGCGCCAACGCCGCCTTGGTCTCGGCACCCTCCACGCCCTCGTCGTGTTCCAACCGCTCCCCGGCAGCCGGCGGCGGGACGAATCGTTGGTCCAGCCATTCCTGTGGCCTTCCCCCCGCCTCTCCGTAAGATTTCTCCCGCAGTCTGTGGTCCAGGAGCGATTTCACGCCGAACAGTTCGGCCACCTTCTCGGCCGTTTGCCGGGTGCGCCGCAGATCCGAGGAGAACAGCTCCACATCGACGCCGCCTGGGATCTGGGCCCGTAGCGCCTGGGCAATGGAGGCCGCCGCGCTGAGGCCGGCTGGTGTCAGCTGCGAATCATGCCAGCCGCCGACAACCCTCTCGACGTGGTGCGTCGCCTCTGGATGGGTGACGGCGTAAATGGTGCGCATGAGTGAGCTCTTTCTGTGGGGGCTGGTTTCGAGTGATCTTAAGAGTGGTCCACGAGCTTTTTGAATTTGGATGATCATGCTCTGTCGCTGATCGTGGTATCGATACAGGCGCGTGACCAGCGTCGCGGCAGGCTAGGCGATCACGTATGAACGGGGTGCGGATGGTGCCGCCGGCCTCTTGGTATCCCTTGTCGGCGAACGCCTTCATGTTGCTGCTGGTGAGTGCGTCGATGAGGCCGAGCGTCGAGAAGCTCGGACGGCGGCAGCGTGTAAGTCGTCAGCGAGGGCTGCCAGGAGGTCGACCGACTCCCGCACATAGCGCCAGGCTGTCGTGGTGCCGATGCCGAACCCAGCGGCCAGGCGGGCGTAGGTGTCCCCGTTGCGCAGGTGGGCCAGAACCAGCAGCGCTTGCCGGCCCGGATCCAGGCGCCGCCACCGGCATCGACGTTGGGCACGCTGAGCGCGGATGAGATCAGCCAGGCGGACGAGCGTGCGGTTCGGCAGCGGAATCGCGGCAGGGTACGACAGCAACGAGGCTCCCGGTCGGGGCATCGGATCTTGGTCGACTGCTGTCTTACCGGGGGCCTCCCCTCACCCCGTATCTGGCCTCACTCCCATCACCGTGACCAGCATGATCACGATGGAAAAGGCTCACTTGGAAGTGGCCGCCGGAGTGACGGCGACGATCTCGCGTCACTCCGGCGGGGGCATGGGCGTTGGCGGACACCGAGGTCACCCTGCGGGGGACCGATCGTGGGTCAGCCGACGAGCTGCTGCCGCAGTGCGTCGACGTCCATCATGTACCACATGACCTTGAATCGGCCGTCCACGACCTCGTAAAACGCGGTCTCGGCGACGGAGATGCTCGCTCCGTTGGGGGCCAGACCGTTCCACTCCGCCACCGGCGTTCCGGTGTCGAGCGCGCGAGCAGCGATGTGACCGCCCTCCACGAGAAGTTCCTGGACCTCCCAGTGGATGTCCGGGACGGCATCGGTGTGCTTGCGGAACTCGGTGATGATGGCTTCACGGGCAACCGGAGTGCCGCCCAGGATGACCTCGTCGTGAAGGAGCTCGCGCATCCCGTCGAAGTCACGCGTGTTCGCCATCTCCACGTACCGCCCGTAGAACTCGCGCAGCTCCTCCGCAGACATGCCTGTACTCATCGTCAATCTCTCCACTCTGTTGGTAGCCACACCCGTGGTGACGGGTTGATCCGGCCGGCCCCAGAACGGGGCCGCGATCCGATACTTACCTGTCCGCACACCAGGCGAAATGGACCTGCCGAGCCTCGTACTGGCAGGGCGACCCTGTGCCTGCCGCGCGGACCTAGAGTGAGGTTGTGGTTTCAGATTCGAACGAGCTCGCGTGCAGCCTGCGCCTCTGGCGCGGCCGAGTGTCACCCGCCGAGGTAGGCCTTCCGGAGGGCGGCCGGCGCCGCGTGCTCGGCCTGCGCCGGCAGGAGGTCGCCCAGCTTTCCGGGTTGTCGGTCGAATACCTCGCCCGCCTGGAGCAGGGCCGCGCGATCCACCCGTCGCCGTCGGTGCTCATGTCGCTCGCCCGGGTGCTGCGGCTTTCTGACCAGGAGCGCGCACATCTCTTCCGCGTCGCGGATCAGGCCGAGCCGGCCCACGGGAGCATCAAGCGTCACATCACGCCGAGCGTGCAGCGGATCCTGGACCGCCTGACCGACCTGCCCGTCCAGGTCGTCGACGCCTCGTGGCAGTGCATCACGTCCAACCCGCTCGCGTATGCCCTGGCCGGCGACACGTCGGCACTGCCGATGCGTGAGCGGAACCTCGCCTGGACCGTCTTCACCGGCGCTCCAACACGCTATATCCGCACCGAGGCCGAGGAACGCCTGCTCCGCCTGGAACTGGTCTCCGATCTGCGCGAGGCTCGAAGCCGCTATCCGAAGGACAAGCTGCTCGGCGACCTCATCGACGATCTGCTGGAAGTCAGCACAGACTTCGCCGACCTGTGGGAGCAGCGCCTGGCCGCCCCCCAGCCCGGCTTGAGCAGTCGGACGTTCCTGCACCCCGAGGTCGGACCGATCACAATGGACAGCGACTTCCTCACTGTACGTGACACCGACCTCCGGTTGATCGTCTACACCAGCGCGCAGGACAGCGAGGCGGCCGGGCAGCTCGACCTGCTGGCGACGATCGGCCTGCAGCCGTTCAGCTGACCGGGTTGGGTGATCAGGTTCTGTCGTCTGCGCTGCGCGAGGTTCAGGTTCAGTGTTCGTTCGTAACAAGGATGATCAGCACCTGGACTGGATCCCTCGGCAACGCCAGATCGTCCTCCTGATGACCAAATGTCGGCATTAGCACGATGAATAGAACTTCAGATACGACAACCCCCTGAGTGTAACTGTTGGTAGCAGATCGCCACTTTCGGTAGCAATTTCGGGTGCTCCCTGTCAGGAGGGTTTCGCTCTCAGGTGGTCGCAACGCGCGCAATCACACCGTGAGATAGTGTCCCGCGAATGGGTGAATTGATCTTGATCCGGCACGGTGAAACCGCATGGAGCAGGACGGGCCAGTACGCCGGCCGCACCGACCTTCCGATGACCGACGCGGGTGTCGCCGCGGCCAAAGCACTCGCCCCGGCAATGGCCCGCCGCCAACTGGTCGCGGTGTTCAGCAGCCCGCTGAGCCGCGCCATGCAGACGGCCGAACTAGCGGGCCTGACCGACGTCGAACCCGATCCAGACCTGCTGGAGTGGGACTACGGCGGCTACGAGGGCATGACCGAAGCGCAAATCCGGGAAATCAAGCCAGGCTGGCACTTGTGGCGGGACGGCGTCATCCCCGGCGACGCCAACCATCCCGGCGAGCAGCTGCACCAGGTCGCCACGCGCACGGACGCAGTGCTCGACCGGGTCCGGCCGTTACTGCACGATGGCGACGTTGCCCTCATCGCTCACGGTCACCTGCAGCGAGTGCTCACCGCACGCTGGCTCGGCCTCGACCCCTCAGCCGCTCGGCTGTTTCGCCACCCACATCCGGGCACCCTCAGCGCCTTGGGCACCGAGCATGAACAGCCAGTCATCTCCGCCTGGAACAACGTCCCGTAGCTGCAGCCCGCAGGCGCGCCCAGTTCCGTTCCAGTTTCCGTCCTAGAAGCAGTCATGGATGGTGTGCGTGCTGATCCCGCCCCCTTCTCGGTTGACTTACAAGCGAGGGGACCCTGGTACTGCGGCGAGCTGAGTCACCGGCGCATCGATGCCACGTACTGGGTGTCACTGGAGATGCTGACGAACGCCAACCGCGTACGTCAGGCATGTCCCGGGACAGGACAACCAGGACAACGCCTGGTCTGCCGAATTGTGCTTATAAAGATCAAGGGCGGCGCTTCGCGGCCTCACGCCCGCTCGGCGGCCGGGCATGCGGCCTGGGGACCGGTCCTTGCCGCCGTCGGCGACTCGGGCCGCCGACTCAAGACGGACCAGGTCCTAGGAGACGCCGGAAGCCACGCACCCCTAGCCGACGAGTCGTCTGCGCCAGTCCAGCGGTGTGATCGTGATGGCCTGCCGGGGGTCCCCATTCCACTCCACCGACAGCCCGCTCTCCTCAAGCGCCGCCACGACCTCCCGGCCGATAGTTGCCGTCGTCTCCGGCGAACCGTCGAACCCGCCGTACAAGAGCGCCAGTCCATGGCCGCCCGCAGCCGCGTCTGTGCACTGGGAGTGGAAGTAGACAAAGCCACGGGCGTCCGAAGGGCCCACTCCGCCGATCTCCGCCTGACCACACGAACGGCAACAGGTGAAGTCCTCCCGTGCCGTGACGCCGGCCGTCTCCAGCGCCGTGAAAGCCCGGGTGAGCCGCTCCGGGTCCGTCTCGCCCTCCCAGGCGGCTTGTTCCTCAACGCGCTCCAGCCACATCCGGTCGGCCAATTGCCGCGCCTGCTCGGGCGAGACCGGCCGGTAGTCTCCAGAGACGAGATAGTCCTGCGCGATCTCGGAAAGTTGTGCTCGCGTGACATAGCCGCCAACCAGCACCTCACGGACGCGTTTTTCAAGCTGCTCGCGCTCGCCCTCGTCGAGATCAAGCGGGGGCACCGGATCCGGCGCCGGCCCCAGGTCCACCGGCACCCAGTCCAACCCAGAGTTCCAGCCGCGGTCCGCGCGAGCCCAGCCGGTCATCGCCGCGATCACCGGCTCTGGTCCGTCGAGCATCACCTCGAAGTGCCGGTCGGGCGCGCCGTCGCGGTACTCCAGCGTGTAGACGGCCCCTGCCTGGTGCCACACCTGGATGAAGACATCGGGCAGATCGGGGATCCGCTGAACAACGAGGAACTTGTCGTCCTCGGCCCCAATCCGGCGGACGAGACCGGCCAACTCCTGTGCGGCTATCCGGACGTGCCGCTGCCCGTCCTCAGTCTCTACCGTGATCGCAAGCATGCTGCTCACTCTGACATAGGCGACCAACAACGCAGGGCGGCGCCCTCCCCGTCGAGGTCGGTGCCGCGTGACCAACGCGAGATGCTCGTCAAATCATGACGTGGCCCTGCTCTGGATGTTCGCCGCCTTGACGCTAAGAACCGTGTCGAGGTAGCCGGCGATTGCGTCTCTGTTGCGGGTCAGGGACTCGATGCGTTCGGACAGCCGAGCTTGTTCGCACTGCAGTGTGGCGATCATTTCGGGTGTCACGTTGGGGACGTAGATGGTCTGCGGCTTGTCCAGGCACGGCAGGAGCTGCTGAATGATTCGGGTCGGCAGTCCGGCATCGAGCAGTCCCTTGATCTGCAGCACGACGTCCACATGTGACTCTTTGTACTCACGGTAACCATTGAGAGCGCGGCTGGATGTGATCAGCCCCTGCTCCTCGTAGTAGCGCAGTAGCCGGCGGGATACGCCGGTACGCTCCGCGAGCTTTCCGATTCTCATGTGCTCAAGCCTACGCCTTGACCTTCACATCAATGTGAGTGTTTAAGACTCGCTGGGTGGACCGGGAACAGCCGAAATCTGCCCTCCGCTGGGAAAACGGGGGTGGGTGTGAGGCTCGGCTCAGTTCCTGCGGCGGCCACGACATTCACGACTACATCGGAGGCCTCAAATGAGACTCGGACTTCGTCTGCCCCAGAGATTGGGAGTGGACCTACAACACGACGTGGTCGAAGCGGCCAGAACGGCCGAAGCGGCCGGGTACGCCAGTTTGTGGACTTACGAACGGCTGATCTTCCCGGAGACACCCGCCGAACCATATGCCCCGCCGAACGTGCCGTGGCCGGAAACCCAGCGGCAGGCCGCCGACCCCCTGGCAGTCCTCACGGCAGCGGCGGTGGCGACCGAACAGGTCCGCCTCGGTACTTCTGTTCTGATCGCTGCACTCCACACACCCGTCCAGCTGGCGAAGGCGCTGGCCACGATCGATCAGATCAGCGGCGGGCGCATGATCGCAGGCCTGGGCACCGGCTGGTCCAGCGACGAATTCCGGGCCACTGGCGCCACTCGAGCGGATCGCGGCCGCTTCCTCGACGAGACGCTGGACGTCTTCGATGCCGTGTGGGGGCCGGACCCGGTGAACTTCCGGAGTCCTCGCGTAGTCATCGACAAGGCCTCGGTCCTGCCCAAGCCCGTTGCGAAAATCCCCGTGATGCTCGGCGGCGGTGGCAGCGCCAAGGCCCTGCAGCGCATCGCCAAGCGCGCAGACGGCTGGCTGCCGTTCCTGGCCACGCCAGGCCCGGACGGAGCCGCACAACTGCGCGCAAGCTGGGACCGTATCCGGGAAATGGCTTCTGAGTATGGCCGGGACGCAAGCCGGATGGAGATGGTCGTGGTGGGGAACGTCACCTTCACCGACCGTCCGCCAGGACCTGACCGATCGCCGTTCGTCGGCACTCTCGACCAGATTATGGACGACATCCACACGGCCGCAGAGGCCGGCGCAGACGAGCTCATCGTGGATCTGAATCTGCAGGACTGGTTCACCAGCACTCGGCAGATGCTTGAGACGGCGGTGGAGATCCGCGAACGGGCCGCAGCCTCATGACCGTTGAAGGAGGTGCGATAAACGGGCGTCGACGGTGGTGCGGCGGCTCCGGGTAGCTCTTGTCGGGGGCCCTAGCAGCGGGAGGCTCCCTACAATTCCCAAGCTGGCAGCGCGCTACGCCGGAAGTCGGTATCCCAGTGGTATGTGAGGTGTTCGGGCGGTACTTCCCAAGCTCGCAGTCGGACACGTAGGTCCGCCTCGTCAGTCGCGACGGTTCGCTTGATCTCGCTGCTTCCGATGTCGTAGTCCCAGCCGTCGAGATGCTCGGTGAGGAACTCGCGATGCGTCAGCCGAAAGCTGCGTCGAGCGTCGCTACGTGTCCAGTGTTCCCGCTGAGCGGCACTGTCGGCATCCGTAAGTAGCGGGTGAACCGCCACCCACGCTCGACATTCGGGCCGGCTCGCCATCACCTCGGCGACGAGGAGTCGCCCGAGCCGGAGGGCGTTCAGTGTGCCCACGGGGAAGACCCCGTCCAAGTCATGGGACACGACGAATCAGTCGCAGCACTGCGGTTCGCGCCGGTTTCAACGCCTGGTCTCGGAGTCCTGTTCGCTGCCTCGATCGGGCTGGTCCCGGGTGGACCGGCGGATCAGGATCATGCTGGTTTGGCTAAGCCGGTGCTCAATCTCCTCCGGCCGCCTTGTCCCTTCCATTTGGACGAGAGTGAGCGCATCGGGGTAATCCGGTTCGGCGAGTTCATCTATTTCCACGTTTCGCTGGACCGACGTTCTCTCGTCCCCGAACTCGCCGATGGAAAGAAGGTACTCACCGCCGCGATACCAACTCTCGCGCCACTCGAGGGTCACTCCCAGTGCCAACGCCACCTCGGCCGCGACCGACTGTAGGTCGTCATTGCTCACAAAGACGAGGTCGGTGTAAGTCGCCACTCCGCCATCGTGCCAGGCCCCGCCTGGGCGTGCCCGCGGATAAGGCCGGCCTCCGGCGGGGCCTCCGACTCCGATACGAATACACAGCCGTCGGGACCGTAAGGGGCTGAGGCAGGAGCCTGATCAATCCCGCCCAACCATCGACCCGGGACAAGCCGAGCAGACCAAGGCCGAATGATCAGCCGCGGAGGGTGCGCGCCGCGTCGAAAAGACCACGCGACAGACCGACCGTCGTGTGCCCTGCCGCGGTTCCGTCAGTCCCCCTCGAAGCCCCGGAACATGCCGGACTCATTGGTGGCGTCGGCGAAGTCGGCGAAGTCGGCGAAGTCCAGGTTCGCGATGGACAGGTTGGCGGAGACCTCGTCGTACCAGCGGAGCGGCACCCGGAAGATGCGACCGGGCTCGTCGTAGAGGTCGACGGCGAGCAGTGGGTGTTCGTCGTCGGCCATGGTGGTCGCGTCAGCGAGGAACAGGTAGGTCAGCTTGTCCTCGTCGTCCGCCTCGGCATCCGCTTGGACCAGGGCCTCAATGCTCACCCCGGCATACTGAGCGTCACTGACGAAGGTCGCGTTGGGGTAAGGATCTGCAGTGATGAGGGCGGCTTTCAGGGCGTCCCACGCCGTGTTGTCGGTGAAGTCGGTACGCAGGACCAACGATGTGAGGTCGTCGGGTTGGGGCAGAGGGGTCACGACGAGAATCCTCCCAGTCCATCGCCGCCTCTGAGATCCTGCACAGCTCCGTCTGCCGGTCGAATCAATCGAGAAGGACGGCTCAGAGCTACGTTCGCCGGGCCATTAGCGGCCATTGGCCAGGGTGACGAGGGGGCAACAACGGTCGCTCAGGACCGGCCCGAAGCCCAGCTCAGCGCCCCCACGAGGTGTGATCCATGCACTTCCCAAGCTGACAACGTCGCTTCCGTCTCTTCACAGCGCGTCAGGGGCACGGATGCCGCTAAAGTAGCAATCTTCGGATGTGTGACCTTCCGGAGTCTTTGAAGGCGAATGCCCACGATGAACCTCGCCCAGACGCCCGCGCGATTCCGTCTCGACGCCGCGTTGAACCACATGGCGATCACTTTCCGCGGCATGACCGCCCATCCTGACGAGCAAAACTGTGTGTGCCACTGGGGAAGCGCAGAAGAGCTCGCGCAGTTGAAGGTGCCGGACGTGGAGTTGGACCTTGATCTCCTGCGTCGCACTTGGCCCAGCGACTGGAATGACCATGCATCCGTGTTGCGCCGCATTCTGCCCCAGTTGTCGAGGGCTCTCATCATCGGCCTCATCGAGCCTCTCTTCGGCATGGATGAGGTCGGACGCGCATTCGCTCGCGGCGACTGGCAGCAGTGGCCTACCGAGCAAGCCGCAGCGGTGCGGGAATTCCTGAGCGCCTGGTGGGCCAACACTCTCATCGACCCGGATCCCACTGTGCCCACGCACGAAGTCCTTGCTCTATGCACCGAAGCCTCCGCCGCAATCGGCCCGTGGCTGCACGTCTGGGAAGCACAGACGGGCACCGTCTCTGACCACCACCTGGCCAAAGCGGTGTCGCACTGGGAGTACGACTTACTGGGAGACCAACTCCCCTGGGAAAGCTGGAACGACAAGGAAGAGACGCGTATCGAGTTGACGTCCTGGCTGATCCGCCATGCCCCTGCCCGGCTCCATGCTCGGAACGCCCCCGTAGAGCTACTCCACCGGATCCGACTGCTCGGCCTTGCCGGCCCGGCCCGCTGGGATGACCCCCACTGGCCTGGCCACCGCTACTAAGAGCGATCACGTGCAGGTCAGCGTCCCTGTTCGCGAAGGGCGATCCACTGGTGATGTTGTTGTTTCATCGGGTTTGGCCGGCCAGTAGGGAGTTCCAGATTGTCCAGCCTTGGTGTATCGGCCAGCGGTGGCTTTCTGAGATTTGTGGTGCGCCGTCGCACTGTATGGTTCGTCGGATGAATGCCATGCCTCCGGACTGGCAGAGTTCGTAGAACTTCGCCCGGCAATCGCATGTCCACGCCAGGACCAGCACCCGCTGCGTCGGCCATGGTTGTCCCCAGGCCAGAGGACGGCACTCGTGTTGCGGCAGTGGGATATGCGGGCTGTGGAGACGATCAGAGAGGTTCACGACTCTTCACCGAGGAAGTGGGGCGAACACGGGTGGTTGCGTCGTAGTTCGTTGTAGCGGTCGGCGATTCGGCGTGCCGCGGTGACGACGTCGAGGGCTGGGGTGAAGGAGTAGACGGGGCGTCCGCTGATCGACGTGCGGCCTGAACTCCACCGGAACCAGCGTCCGTCGGTCCAGACGACCAACTCAATCCAGACCGACACCAAGGCAAGGCCGTATCCCTCGTGTACGTCGGCCTCCACGCCGTGCCGCTCCAGCTGGATGCGCAATCGCTCCGCACAGCGAGCGGGGGTGATCGTCGGACGCGGTCGTGCCGCAATGAGGCGATCAGTATCCATCACACCGCCACTGGCAAGCCGGAACCTGAGCATTCGTAGCCGCCCGCGACCGGGTCGAAGGCTACGTCGTGAAGCCACTGCTCAGGACCAACCGATGTCCCGCGAACGAATCGCAGGTCCTTCCCTGGACAGCCGCGCGTCTTCGTCTCCGCAATCATGGATTAAGGGTCGTATGCGCGGGCCTTCGCAGCCCATCCCCGTGCGGCATCCCTCGGCGGGATGGATGATGACCGCGTAGTAGTGAAGACACTCTCTGTCGCCCGTGTGAAGGGAGGGCCGCGGATGCAGCCAGGCTCCGCCCGGCCATACGAGGTCCCCGCCTCGATATGGCAGCGTCCGGACATGCTCGCCGCGCTGACGGTCCGCGACATCGGCGTGGTCTTCCGACTGGTCCGTCAGTATGGTGGGCTGAGCCAGACGGTGATTGGCAGCATGACTGGTTTCAGCCAGGGCAAGGTCAGCGCCATCATGAACGGAAGCCAGCAGGTCACAGCTCTAGAGGTGTTCGAGCGCCTCGCCGATGGCCTCAACCTGCCCGACCCGGCACGAATGGCTCTGGGGCTGGCCCCCAAGGGCGTCTTCATCCCACGGCAGGATGCCGTTGCGGGATTCATCACCCCAAACGCGCCCCGTACCGTGGATCTCGTCCAACGAGGGGAGGACGTGACCGGCGTGCGACGACGCGACTTCGTGGGGCTTGCGGGGGCCGCCTTGTTCAGCGCAGTAATAGCGCAACCTCTGACCGACAACGAGCAGCTTGCTGGCATCGACGACCTTGCCGCAGCACTCACCGAATACCCCATAGCCGCGGGAGACCTTCCGGACCTGGGGCAGTTGGCCACCACCGTGGCGCAGGCGAAGCGTACGTACCAGGCATGCCGATACTCCGAGGTCGCCGCATCGCTGCCGTCCCTGATTCGTGCTCTGCGCATCGCCTCCGATTCCGTGGAAGGCGACGCCCGAATCAGAGCGCATGCTCTGTCCGCCGAGGCGCATCACGTGGCAGCATCCATCCTGCTAAAGCAGGAGGACAAAGGCCTTGCTTGGCTCGCCGCTGACCGCAGCGTCCAATCCGCTCATGCCAGCAGCAACCCGCTGATGATCGGCTCAAGTGCCAGGATCATCACCCATGCCCTCATGGACGGCGGCCACCACCGCGTAGCGACTGACATGGCGAGTACAGCCGCCAAACGCCTGAATGCCGCCCTGACCCAGCCGTCCCCAAACGACCTGTCCGTGTACGGCACGCTCCTTCTACGTGGAGCCGTCGCCGCCGCACAGTTCGGCAACCGGCACACCGCCGCGGAACTCCTTGACGAAGCCGAGGATGCCGGCCGCCGGCTCGGCTACGACGGTAACCACATGTGGACCGCGTTCGGGCCGAACAACGTCCTGTGCCACCGTGTGAGCATCGCACTCGTTCTCGGCGACGCAGGCACCGCGATCAAGAACGCCCGAAGGATCGACCTCGATGCCCTACCGATCAACGAGCGCAAGGCAACCGTCCTGCTTGACACCTCCCGCGCCTTTCTCGCTTGGGGCAAGCATGATCGCGCTCTTCACATCCTGCGGGCCGCCGGCGAGATCGCCCCCGAGGAGATCACCAGTCGCCCGGCAACGCACCGGCTTATCCACGACATCCTCACCACCGCGCCCATCAGCGTGCGGCGCGAAGCACGCGAATACGCCGAATCCTTGGGAGTGACCGCGTGACCAAGTCCGGCAAGGTTCTCTACGTGATTGTTTGCGCTGCCGGACCGGCCAGCGATGTCGGCCGCCTGGTCACCATGGCCCAAAACGACGGCTGGACCGTCCAGATCGTCGCTACCTCACCGGCGCTTGACTTCATTGACGTCCCAGCGCTGGAGAAGCAGACCGGCCGCCCCGTCCGAAGTCAATATCGCAAACCCGATGAACCGAAGCAGCCAAGAGCTGATGCGATCATCGTCGCCCCCGCGACCTACAACACCATCAACAAATTCGCCCAAGGCGTCGCCGACACGTATGCGCTCGGGCTTCTCGCTGAAGCACCAGGACTCGGCATTCCCGTGGTGGTATTACCCTTCGTCAACAGCGCCCTAGCTACTCGCGCACCGTTCCGGGAGGCTGTCAAACTGCTCCGCGCTGAAGGCGTTCGAATCCTCATTGGTCCTGGCCAGTTCGAGCCGCACCCCCCGAGCACTGGGGCCGACCGCCTCGATACGTATCCATGGCGGCGATCGTTGGATGATCTCAATGGTCTACTTCATCAGCGCGATAATCGCCGTCACGCCTGAGGCGGTAGTGGCGAAACCTCCGAGATTCGCGATGCAGCCCCGAGGTTGAATTCAGAGCCCACGGTTGGCTTGTGCCACGAAGACCTTCGTGCGAGGGGCATCCGCTCTCGCGATCATTGACGCGAAAGGTTGCGCGAGATACCAGCAGCGATCGTTGTGGTCAACAACCAGCCGACTATGACGAGGGACCGCAACCCATTGAGCCCCCACCGGGATTGGAATCTCAACGGTGCAGATGCGCGTCCTGCTCGTGCGGGAGCAATTGTCAAATCCTGTGTATCGATGAGTGTGCTCGGACTTCCCAGGTCGGCCGTTGGAGCTGATCGTTGTACACGATGATGTCGGCGTGATCGGTTGGGCGGGCTGTGGCGAAGTAGAGCTGTTGGGAGGGGATATAGCGGTTGCGCCAGGACCGTTCGATTTCGGCGGTGTCGGCGGTGGATCCGGCCGGCGCTGTGCCTCGGTCCCGGGCGCGATCTACCGTCTGCTCGAATGGGACGGACACGAAGATGCGCAGGTCCCACCGGTCGATGAGTTCTGGGCGCAGGAGGAAGACGCCGTCGAAGAGCAGTACGGCGTCTACGGGGGCGGTCGTGGCCGGCGGGGACGATGGGGTATCGGTGTCTCTGTCGTAGACCGCGTGTTGGAACCTTCGGTCTCCGCCTGGGCCCAGCGGATCGAGCAGGACCCGGCGCAGCGCGGCGTGGTCGTGGGCGTCGAAGTAGCAGCCTTCGGCCGAGTACTGGCCGCGTCGGTAGCGCTGTGCACGGGGGAAGAGGAAGTCGTCGATGGTCGCGCGGATGACGTCGCGGTCCTGCGCGCGCAGGACGACGGCGAGCTCGTCGGCCAGCGTGGTCTTGCCGGCGGCGGGCGGCCCGTCGATGGCGACCCGCAGCGGGTGCGCGGTCGTGACGGACCTGATCGCCTCGGCCAGCCGACTGATGAGCTCGCCGCGGGTGCCTTGGTCCATTGCTGCCTCTCTCACGGTGTCTCTGTTTAGCACCGCACGTCAGGCTGCGGTCGCCGATGGGCAGGTAGGAGTTGCGCGAGGCGGACGGCGTTGGCGAGCGGCTGATGCCCCTAATGTCTCGATCCAAATACTTCGCCCTAGTCGCCCGAATTATTAGTGGTTGGGTGTCGTCGTTGCCCGTAGCATGCCGATGCGAAATTTCACTGCCGCCGCCGATCTGGCGGACCCGGCCGCTGCGGGGAGAACACATGAAGCAGAAGCTGCACGATGCCCTGGTCACTATTGCCACCCCATTGCTCAACCCCGGTGAGACGCCGGCCGCGACCGGTAGGGCCCGGGTGGGCAAGGTCTCGATTGCCCGCAACGCCGCCCTGGCCGCCGCCTCGATGGTGCTCTCTGGCGGCACGGTCGGCATGTATGCCATGAACAAGGCTTACTACGTCCTGTTGACCAGCGAGCGGCTGCTGCTGCTCGAGGCGCACTGGCTGACCGCCCGCCCCACCGCAAAGATCGTCGGCGACATCCCCCGTGCGCTCTTGTCGATCGAGGACGTCAAGCGCGCCGTCATGACGTCCGTGACACTGTCCATCAGCGGTGAGGACAAGGGGCTGCTGCTCAAGTATCCGACGTTCGACAGGGAAGGCGCCGAGTTGCTGCTCAAGGCGTTCGGGGTGGCCCCCAGCCTGACCAACTAGGGCCTTGGTGTTGCATTTCGACGTGAGAACGGGCCCCTTCCCCATGTGGTGGGAGGAGCCCGCTTTTCAGAGGGTGCGCCCGAGGTCAGAAGCGACGAAGGAAACATAGGCGCTCTATCCAACTGAGCTACAGGGACCAGTGGCCCCCGGCGGGATTCGAACCCGCGACCTCCCCATTAACAGTGGAAGTAGCCCTCATCTGCGCACCGGGCACGTTCTGAAGTTGTGTTCCTCCCGAGATCAAGGTGACGGCGGTCGATTTCGATCGGCCGAAGCCGATTGCTCGCCATGAGCGGCTGGGGACTCTTCGGCGGAGTCGGCCCAGCGGGAATCGAACCCGTGTTGAAGTAACCGCTGTCGTCGCACCGGGAGGTGCATATGTAGTTGTGACTCCCCGAGTTCGGGAGCGGCACCGGCGTTGTCTTTTTACAGAAAGAGAAGTAGCCGGGGCCTTCGCACCGGGGAGCGCATATCAAGTTGTGGCCTCCCGAGGTCATGGCGGCGACGGTGACGTAGCGTCCTGGGCCACTAGACGACACCGGCCGAAGCCGGCGGCGGGATTCGAACCCGCGTTACCGCTTTGAGAGAGCGAAGCATCCGTTGCCTGCGCACCGGGAGGTACAAAAGAGACGGTAGCGGAGCGATATTCCGCGCGCATTCTAATTTCGAGGGCGATCGCCATCTGAGACCAACGGCGTAGCCACTTTCGGGTCCCCGAGATGGTGCTGGTACGGATCGAAGGGATCGATGGAGTCCTCAGCGAGTGCTGCGGTGATCAACGTCCGCATGAACTCGTCGAGATTGGCTGCCACTGGTCCGAAGCCTGCGACGTCGGCATCGTAGACGCCGTTCTGGATTGCACTGTTCGGTAGCGCCAGGATCGGACGGCCATCAGGTAGGGGGACCGCGTAGAGCACTCCGCCACCGCACGAAGCGATGATCATCACTTCGTGGGTCGTGGTGCCATGGCGGATGAACCTCGGTTCTCGGGAACGGTGCAGCTCGGCGATCCAGCTCGGGGGTCCGATGAAGTAGCCGTTCCACAGGTCCGGAAGACTCGCCTCTTCTACGGCGCCAAAGAAGGCCGAGA
Organism: Planotetraspora kaengkrachanensis; assembly: GCF_016862895.1. Classification (GTDB taxonomy): domain Bacteria; phylum Actinomycetota; class Actinomycetes; order Streptosporangiales; family Streptosporangiaceae; genus Planotetraspora; species Planotetraspora kaengkrachanensis. The sequence goes on from NZ_BONV01000053.1 coordinate 27,424, forward strand.
TGTCAGCTGGAAGAGGAGCTCCTAGCTGCTGCGACAAGGCGCGAAGCTCTTCGTCTCCATCGGCCGGTACCAGGGCGTTGGTGTCTGGCGGGTAGCCGTACCTGATCTCGAAGTCCGTCAGGAGAACGCGGACGACGTCGTGGAGTTGCTTGATGACGCTATCGACGTCCATTGCCTCTCCCGTGGCTCCTGTCGTTGGCGGGCGGAGCGGATCAGGACGGCGGCCGCCGACCCGCTGCGGTGCCCAGCCTCCCTGGCACCGCCAGGGAGGCTGAATCACGGGATCATCTCACCATTCCCGCTACATGAACGGTGTGGTCGGCAGCGCGGAAGCAGATCTTGCCCTGGAGTTCTGCCATGGGTTGGCCTGATTGCGGTTCGTCTGGAAGGGCGACACCTGAAGGGTGAAGTCCCGCATCAGGTGCTGACTTTGGTGTTCGTGTTGGCGTGCATGCTGGGATTGGTGGTTCGAGTTCCGGTTGTGGTTCCCGCGGCCGCCGCCCCAGCCCCAGCCGCCGCCACATCCGCCGCCGCCACATCCGCGGCCACAACTGCTGCCGCGACTGCAACTGCTGCTGCTGCAGCCGCTGCTGCGCCCGCAATTGCTGCTGCCCGAGCCGCGGTCGGAATCGCCCCAGCCGGAGATGACGCCGGCATTCGCGGCGCTCGCGGTGAAGGCAGTTGCGACGGTGAGGGTGCCGCCGGTCAGCGCGGTGCCGATTGCGAGAGTCCCGACGATGCTTTTCAAGTTGGGCATTCATTCCCCCTTGAACGGGCTTGCGCCCCGTGTTCTATTTCGCCAAATGGTCACGAAGTGTTGATCGCGAGCTATTGCCGAATTGTCTGTGTAATGCGTTGTTTTCCATGTCTCTTAAGCAACAAACGGCGATTGGTCGCTTTTGTGTATCACTTACCTAGTTATTGAACCTCTTAGCCCCATATTAGCTATTCTGGCATGAAATAATCTATTATGCCCTGATATGTCATGTCTGCGATGGTGCGATATTCCGGTCGGACGAGGCGCCGCGTGAGTGCCACGCGCCTTGCGCTCGTACGGCCGGACCTGTGGTCGCGATCGGACGAACTGGCTGAATCACCTCGGCGACCGGCAGGATCAGCAGTTATGGAGGCCTTCCTCCGGCCCCTGGAACCCTGTGTCGGCCGGGCGCCGGGCGGTCCTGCAGGATGTCGCCGCGTGTCCGCGCCAGCGCCTCGGTGGTAGAGCACCACGAGACGGCCGACCTGGTAGTCCGCTCGGGCCGCCTGGCGCGCCATGCTGGCCGGCGACGCACTCACCTCATCGACCGCCGAGACGGCGCGACCCTTCCCACGGATGTCGCGCTTCCACTGGAGCACTACATCGATGAAGAAACGATCTCGGTCCGACCGGTGACGGGATCGTCGACTTGATCGTCGTTCAATTGGCGTGCAATTAGACAGGGGTTCGATTCTGGGTAGCCCCTGACGGCGGCGGCAAGGGGTTCCCGGTTTCGAAAGTTGGGTGCCGTGCACCTGCCGACAAATACGTGAGGCGTCGCATTAGGCCATATCAACGGCATGATCACGTGTCAGATGGGGGGTGCGATTAGTATCGTCAACATGAGCGAACCCCAGACCGTCACGCTTCCACACGGCGACAATTTGAGCTGTGACACATGCCAGAACGAGCTCTTCGAATACCATCAGTGGAAGCTCCAGACCACGGGCATGACATTCATGAACCTCGACTGGGCGAACCGTGACGCGACCTGCTTCGTGTGCACCACGTGCCGCCGCATCCATTGGTTCCATTTGTGATCAAGGGTGTGCCCTGGCGTACAGCCCGATGATCAGATAGTCCACGCAGTGGCTCTGCATTATGGGCGCACAGTCGTCACGATCTGCCGTCGCGGAGGACGCCCCAATGATCGTCGCGACGCCCGGCACGCGCACGGCAAACTGACCGTATCGAGGAAAGAACCGTTCGGTGTGCGCTACTGCAGGTTGTCCGCGGCCTCTCCAGGTACGGAGAAAGGCGTGTAGCCGGGCGGCAGTTCGCTCACGTCCAAGCCGGAAAATACCAGTGACAGGTCATGTGCATTGGTCTGGATACGCACCTCGTGGAATTCAATCCCGATGGCTGCGGCCCACGAATCAGCCGTCGTCGATTCGGCCATGACCGTCGCCCCGGGATAGAGGTTCGGCATGTCGCCGCGATCACTCCACAACCAGGTCCGGGACCCTATCGGAGGCTGTAGGGGTGGCGGCCGCGGCGTCCTCGCAGGCGCGCAGATATGTCTCGATCGCGTGCCGGTTGCGCTGCAGCACGTCGATGCGTCGTTCGATGCTGACGAGTTGGCGTCGCAGTCCGTCCAGGTCCTTTATTGCCGGGCACACCGGGGCCTTCGCTTCTTCCTTCGCGGCATCGAGACAGGGGAGAACCTCGCGGATCATCTCCGTCGTGAAACCGGCTTCGAGAAGTTCGCGAATTTGCAGTACACGATCGATGGCAGGCTCGCCGTAGGTGCGATATCCGTTGCCGCTCCGGAACGGGTGCAGGATGCCGACCTCTTCGTAGTAACGAAGCAGTCGCGGCGCGACCCCCGTCTTCGCGGCCAGGTCTCCGATCTTCAAATCGCTCTCCTCAATTAGGCATCCGCGCAGACGGCGCGCCTCGCCGTCGCACCGGTACGCGACCTCGCGGTCGGCGCTTGACCTTCACATTAATGGAAAGGTTTAGCTTCTCCACATTCCCAGACCTGCTGAAGCGGGTTGATCAAGGCCGCGTATCCGGGGCCGGCCATCGCGTTGGACAGCCGCGGCGCGCGCCAGCAAAGAATGTGAGATCAAGAGATGACGACGGGTTCCAGGACGAACGCAAGCAAGCCGGACGGTGGGGGATGGACCGCGGACCGAATGGCCGAACAGAAGGGCCGCACCTTCGTCGTGACGGGTGCGACCAGCGGTCTCGGTCTCGTGACGGCGCGCGAGCTCGCGGCGCACGGCGGCCGGGTGCTGCTCGCTGTTCGTGACGCGGCACGGGGAGAAGAGGTGGCGTCCTCGCTCCGCAGGGCGTATCCCGGGGCCGAGGTGGAGGTGCGTCAAATCGATCTGCTGAATTTGAACTCGATTCGCCGGGCCGCGGAGCAAATCGGCGCGGAGGAGTCCGTCGACGTACTGGTCAACAACGCGGGCATCTCCATGGTCGAGCACTCCGTGACCGCGCTGGGCGCAGAGCGCCATCTCGCTGCGAATCACCTCGGCCACTTCGCGCTCACGGCGTTGCTGGAACCGGCGCTGCGCCGGTCGCCTGCGCCGCGGGTGGTCACCGTGACGTCGTACATGCATGAGAAGGGCGAACTTGATCTGGACGATGTCGCGTGGTCGCGGAAGTACTCGCCTATCGCCGCCTACTCGGCATCGAAGCTGGCCAACGCGGTCTTCGCCGTGGAGCTCGCCCGGCGCGAGCAGTCGTCATCGTCGCCGATCACCAGCATTCTTGCGCACCCGGGCTACAGCAACACGCCGATGCAGAGCAAAGGCACCGGGATCACGGGGATCGCCATGCGCGTTCTCGGCAGGCTCTTCGCGCAGAGTCCGGAGATGGGAGCTCTGCCGCAGCTTTTCGCGGCGACCGAGCCCGATCTCGCCGGCGGCTCCTACATCGGACCTGACGGCCGGGGCGGACGGTCTGGACATCCCATACCCGTGCAGCCGTCGGCGGCAGCCCAAGATCCAGAACTCGGCCGTCGCCTGTGGGAGCGCTCGCAGCAACTGACCGGCATCGGCTGGCACACCCCCGAATCCTGACCGCGTCGCCCGCGGACGAGGATGATCGGGCCGCCGACCTGCTGGTCGGCGGTGATGAAAAGAACCCCCGTTGCGCACTCGCGGTTGCCGTGGCAAAGTTGGCCCCGCTTTGCGGCACTCATATATACGGCAGAAGGATTGAAGTCCATGGTCTCGGCGTCCCTCAGCGGCCGCCGTCGGCACTGACCGGTCTCCAGTACCGGCATCGTCAGTGCCACGTTCGTCTCCTCACGGCGGCCCTACGCGCGGTGTCTGACACACCGCCTCGCCTCCCTGTACAGGGAGGTCCCGGCTCAGCGCCGGGTCTGACAAGTCTGCGCGGCTCACCGATCCGCCCCGGTGCGGCGGGATCGCGCTCCACCATGTCATACACGTGAGGTCAACATCATCATGGACTCCAACGTCCAGAGCTTTGCCGTCGCCAACCTTCGTCGCCGCCCCGTGGTCGTCCAGGCAGGTGGCTTCGTCGCAGGGTTCGATCCCAGCACCACCAGCCCGTACATCAACTACGCGACCCCTGAGCCCGGCGCTCGGCCGACGAGCCGGGATGTCGCAGCGCTGATCGAGGCGTTCCGCGATCGCGGTCTCAAGCCCAGGCTCGAGTTCGCGCCGGACGCCGCGCCCGACGTGGAGCCCGCACTGCGCGCGGCGGGATTCACCGTGGAGGAGGTACACGAGTACCTGGTCTGCACTCCGGCCACGCTGACGATGCCTCCAGCCACGGCAGCCCCCCTCCTTGTGGAGACCCCGTCCACGGACGAGGACTACGCGTCGATCGACGGTGCCTTGGCCGAGGCGTTCTCCGGCGAGTTCGCCTCCTCCCCTGAAGGTGTGGCCCGGCTGCGCCGCACCCAGGAGAACGGCGGCGCGGTGCGGTTCGTCCGGGCGCCCGGGGGCGGCTGCGCCGGTGGGGCCTCCTGCTCCGCGCCGGCCGTGGGCACTTCGGAGTTGGCAGGTGTGGGTACTCGACCCGCCTTCCGCGGCCGCGGCATCGCCGCCTCGGTCACAGCCGCGCTGACGGAGACCATGTTCGCCCAGGGGGCGCAGTCGGTGTGGCTGGAGTACTCGGGCGAGGGATCACGCCGCGTCTATGAACGCGTCGGCTACAAGCCGCAAGGCACCCGCCTGTACATGGCGCTCGAAGGGTGACGTGCGGGGCGGGGACGGTCCAGGGCCCGTCCCCGCCCTCAGCCCGTACGTCTATCGGAAACGACCAGTAGGCGGTGATGTCCCGCCTCGGGGCGTACAAGTCGAGGCGTCCGACTCATCGGGCGTCGAATTCGGTCCTCGATTCGAGGATGCCGGCGCAGTTGTCCTCCGCCCATCCGCCCAGGGAGCGGAGGATCCCGAGCAAGCTGAGCCCGCGAGCAGTCAGGGCGTAGTCGACTCGTGGGGGTTTGGTGTCGTGGACGGTCCGCGTCACCAGGCCGTCCCGTTCCAGCCCCCGCAGTGTCGCGCTGAGCATGCGCTGGGTGATGGGCTCGCTCATCCGGCGCAGCTCGTTGAACCGCCGGGTGGTGTCGCCGAGCTGGCAGATGACCACCACCGACCACTTGTCGCCGACCCGTTCGAGCACGTCGCGGATGAGGGCGAGGCGGGCCTGCTCGCACAACTCGGACGTGGTGTCGTCCACCTCCGGGATCGGGTGTGCCATGCCCGCAGTATACGAGAGGTACCTGGTTCCCATAGGGGTGGTTCTCCCGGTGATACCTGGTCACGTTGAAGTGCTCTCTTGCCGCGTTCCCGCAGCGCTGCAAAGGTACGGATTACGCACCTGGTATCCAATGAGAACCATCTAGGGGGAAATCGTGTCCACGCGGTTTGTAGAGAAAGTCATCCTGATCACCGGTGCCACCTCCGGCATGGGCCGTGCCGCGGCCGAACGGATCGCGGCCGAGGGCGCGAAAGTCGTCCTCGCAGCACGTGGCAAGGAGGCAGGCGACGCGCTGGTGGCGGACCTCCGCGCCGCCGGAAGAGAGGCCACCTTCATCCCGGCCGATGTGACGGTGGAGGCCGAGGCGGCGGAGCTGGTCCGCCAGGCGGTGAGTCGGTACGGCCGGCTCGACGGCGTGTTCAACAACGTCGGCGCCGCCACGGCGGTCGGCCCGCTGACCGAGATCGAGGGCGACGCCTGGCGCGCCGAGCTGGCGCTCAACCTCAGCAGCGTCTTCTACGGCCTGAAGCACCAGATTCCGGTGCTACTGGCGAACGGCGGAGGCGCGATCCTGAACAACGCCTCGGCCAACGGCGTCACCGGGCAAGCGGGCGCGGCCTCCTACAGCGCCGCCAAGCACGGCGTGGTCGGCCTCACCCGGTCGGCGGCACTCGAAACGGCCGCGGCCGGCATTCGGATCAACGCCCTGATCACCGGCGGCGTCGACACCCCGCTGCTGCGTGCCAACATGGGCCCGACACCGGAGGAGGCCCTGCGCGCAGCCGGGGCGATGCACCCGATCGGGCGGGTCGCCCAGCCGGACGAGATCGCGGCGTTCGTCGCGTTCCTGCTGAGCGACGAAGCCAGGTTCATCACCGGAGCCGCGCTGGCGATCGATGGCGGGATGACCGCGGACTGACGAGGGGACTTCGCGGGCGGCCTGCCTCCCGTGCAAGGTTGATCCGCTGAGCGCTCGGCAAGCCGTCCCCCCAACAGGACGCGGCCGGCAGCGACACTCGCACGAGCAGGAGATCTGAGTAGCCGGACGCCCCGCCCATTCCTTTGTCACAACGGCGGGCGGGGCGTCTCGGGCCTGTTCAGAGAGTTCGCAGTGCTCAAATCGCGCGGTATCGCGGTCCCCGCCGGTCAGTAGTAGGGAACCGCCCGATTCTCGCGCACCCAGAGCCGTTCGGCTTCACTGCCCTCGGGAGGAGGCCGTAGCCCGTCGATCATCCACAGATCCCGGGGAGTCTCGTCGACATGGAACTCGCAGTACAGGCCCCGGTCCCGAGTGTGGGGGGCCAGCAGGTGGCTCAACTCCTCGGCGATCCGGTTTCGCGCGGCGGGATCCCGCGGTTGGCGAGCGAGGTGCTCGATCACCACTCGCACGGCGCTGTCCGACGGTTCGCCGCCGATGAGGAACGAGGATTCCGGCACTTCGTGGAAGAGGGTGATGACGTAGAACTTCGGCAGACCGGCACCTACGTAGTGCTGCGCGACGTCTGCAGCGAATTCCTCCTTCTGCCGCGCGGTGTAGGTGCCGACCGGATGGTAGACGTGCCAAAGGGGCATCACAGTGTCCTTCGCGAGCGACGGTGCCGGCCGGGCTGAGTAACTGGTCGACTTACACCACGCCAGAAGGCCCTCACCCATTTCAAAGACCATCGACAGCGTGTCGCTGATCCCACTCCACCGTCACTGACGTCCATGGTCAGTACAGCCCAGGCGCGAGCGGCACGAGCGTGAGCGCGAATCCCTATTTGTCGTGCTGCCGGCGCACCATCTCGGTGATCCAGATGGGCGCGAACGGAGAGGTGCAGCCCGGGGGAGTCGGGTAGTCCTTGAGCACTTCGAGGCGCTCACCGATGTCGACGGCACGGGCGCGGTGCTCGGTGTGCTCGATCCCGATCTGAGCCAGGCAGTGGTTCATCGCCCACTGCAGGCGATCCGGGGCGTCCTTCATCTCCGTCTCGATGACGTCGAGCAGTCCGGCGAGGTCGAGGCCTTCGGGCTTCTTCGCGACGCGTTCGGTGGTCAGCGCCCAGCCGGCACTCGCGACCACGGGATCCGGATCGGCTGACCAGGCCAGGCGCAACTCTCCGGAGTGCGGATTCTTCTTCACCACGTAGTTCACGAGCCAGTCGTGCACCTTGGGTGTGCGCGCTTCGCGCAACATAACGTCCAACTCGTCACGCTCGAACGCCTTCGGACGGCAGATCAGGATCGCCAGCAGTCGCGCCGCGGTGTCATCGGTCTCCCAGAGCCGGCACGCGAGTTCCTGCTGCGTCTTCAGCCGCTTCGCGAGCGCGCGCAGCTTGCTGAGATTCACACCGTGATCGTCACCGTGCTTCTCGTTGACCTCGCGTGTCCTCGGGTCCTCGAGGTCGGCCAGTTCGGCCATCACCTCGGCCACCGTGGTCTCGGCCACCTCGCCTCCCGTTCATCACGTGCGAGGTTCAGCCTACGACGGAAGCCGGTGATGAGAAGAAGGAGTTGCTGGGCCGCGATCGGAGTCGTGTTCACGCTGACCTACACTCACGACCGCACCGGGCGCGATCTCACCATGACGGGCATCAAGTCCTACCGCCTCCATGCCGGACGGATAGTCGAATTCTGGGGTGAAACCGATCTGCATGGCCTGCTCCGGCAGGCCGGCCTGGTGCCGGAGCAGATCCCGCCCTTCTGAGAAGTGGGCGAATGGAAGCCGGCGGTGTCTCCTAGAGAGTGCCGACTTGGGAGTCCTCCTTGATGCGGGTGAGGAAGAAGTCCCGGACGTCCTCGGCGAGCAGTTCCGGCACCTCCATCGCGGCGAAGTGGCCGCCGCGCTCGAACTCCGACCAGTGCCTGATGTCGTACAGCCGCTCGGCCAGTGGCCGCACCGACTGCGTGATGTCGTGCGCGAACACCGCCACGCCAACCGGTACCGGGCACGGCTCGGTCCGCCGCGGAGTCTCGCGGTGCAGCCGCGCCGAGGAGGCCGCGGTGGCGGTCAGCCAGTACAGCGAGATGCCGGTCAGCATCCGCTCGTCACTGATCTGCGAACGGGGGTCCGTCCACTGTGCGAAGCGCTCGGCGATCCAGGCCAGCTGGCCGACCGGAGAGTCGGTCAGCGCATAGCCGATGGTCTGCGGGGTGGTGGCCTGCAGAGCCTGGTACGGCGGACGATTCGCCATCAGTTGCCGGACCTGGTCCAGCCGAGCTTCGTCCGTTTCTGACAGCTCGATGTCGGCGTCCGGTATCGGCCGGGTCGGCAGGTAGTTGACGTGCACCCCGACGACCTGCTCGGGCGCCACCGCGCCGAGCGCCGTCGAGATGCCCGAGCCGAAGTCGCCGCCCTGCGCGCCATAGCGCTCGTACCCGAGACGGCGCATCAGCTCGGCCCAGGCCCGTGCGACCCGGACGATGTCCCAGCCGCGGTCGTGGGTCGGCCCGGAGAAGCCGTAACCCGGGATGGACGGGATCACCACGTGGAAGTCGCGCGACAGCGGCTCGATCACGTCGAGGAACTCCAGAAACGAACCGGGCCAGCCGTGGGTGAGGATCAGCGCGAGCGCGTCCGGTTTCGAAGACCGGACGTGGACGAAGTGGATGTTCTGGCCGTCGATCTCGGTGGTGAAGTGCGGAAGCTCGTTGAGCCTGGCCTCGTGCTCGCGCCAGTCGTAACCGGTGCGCCAATATTCGGCCAGTTCCTTGAGCCGCGTCAGCGGGAAACCGTAGTCCCATCCGGCGTCGGCGACCTCGTTGGGCCAGCGGGTGCGGGAGAGCCGGTCGGTCAGGTCGTCGAGGTCGGCCTGCGGGATGTCGATGCGGAACGGCTTGATCATGGTCCTGACTCCGGGGGGATTCGTTTGGGCATGAAACGTTTGTGCGCCTAACGTTTGGCGTCCGAACGATATCACAATCATTGGTGCTCCCAACGATTCGTTAGGCTTGCCACATGGAGAACCCGTCCGACAAGCCGCCCGCCGGGTGGGAGAGCCTGCCGAGCTGGCTGCTCACCCAGACCGCCAACCACGCGCACCGCCTGGTGGCCGACGGGTTCTCGTCCGTCAGCGCCCGCGGCTATCACTACCGCCTGCTGGCGACCCTGGAGGAGTTCGGCCCGGCCAGCCAGGCCACGCTGGGCCGCCGTAGCGGCATCCACGTCAGCGACATGGTCGCGACGATCAACGAGCTGGCCGAGCGCAACCTGGTCGAGCGCGCCCCGGACCCCTCCGATCGGCGGCGCAACATCATCTCGCTGACGCCCGAGGGCGAGCTGCAGCTGCGGCGACTGGAGAAGCGGCTGGCGGAAACCCAGGACGAACTGCTGGCTCCACTCTCATCCGAGGATCGAGAGCGGTTCGCCGAGCTGCTGTCCAGGCTGTTGGACCACCACAACCGGCGAACCGGCACCTCAGAAGAGCCGCGGCACTGACTGGCAACGCGCCCAGGAACTCCTCCGACCAGGGGAGATCTCAGGCCCGGCGGTAGACCACGGTTGCGCCGCCGGTGAGCCAGGTGAGGCCGGTGAGTTCGAGTATGTGGGCCTCGGAGGTGCCGGCCGTAGCCTGTGACGCCCGCTGACGCCTCGCATGTGGCGCCATCGGGACCCCTCAACGGGTGGCGGGGGCAGAGACGCGACTAACGTGAGGTTCATGGGAGGGGCCGGCCGCGAAGTCGGGCTCGAGCCGAACGTGATGCGGGAGCGCATCATCGAGAAGGCCACCCGGCTCTTCGCGTCTCTCGGGTACGACGGAACTCCGATCCAGATGATCGCCGACGCCGCCGGACTCGACCAGGATGCCGTCACCGACCTCGTGGGTGACAAACGCGAGATCTACCTCACGGTGATGCGTGAGACCTACCTCCACACGCGGGCGATGTACGACTCCGCGTTCGCCGCGTTCACACCTGATCGAGCGGGTGTCCTCCTGGTCGTCGACCGCTATCTGGACTTCTACATCGACCACCCGGAGGTGCCCGAGCTGTGGATCCACCGATGGCTGTCCGACGCCGCCGACATCACCGAGGTCGAGGCTCTGTACCTCAAACCACTTCGGGACCGGGTCAAGGACGTTTTTCGCCCCATAGTCAGACCTGGCGTGGACCTGGACGTCACCCTCGAGATCATCGTCTGGTGCGTACGCGGCTTCGTGGTGGGCGGCATGCTCACCCCCAGCGGCGAGCTCCGTGGGCCGCGCAACACCGTGTACCTGCAGCGGTTCCGTGCGTACCTGCACCAGCTGGTCACCAGGTTGCTCGGGCTGGACGGCTGACGGCCGCAGACTCGGGATGAGCGCGGTATCTTCACCGCGTGACCCAGCCTGACAAGGTCCTCTATGTGATCGTCTGCGCCGCAGGCCCGGCCGGCGACGTCGGCCGCCTGGTCACCATGGCCCAGGACGAAGGGTGGACCGTCCAGATCGTCGCCACCCCTCCCGCGCTCGACTTCATCGACGTCGCGGCGCTGGAGCAGCAGACCGGCCGTCCCGTCCGCAGCCGGTACCGCAAGCCAGGCGATCCCAAGCCGCCACGGGCGGACGCGTTCATCGTCGCCCCCGCGACCTTCAACACGATCAACAAGGTCGCCCTGGGCATCACGGACACCTATGCCCTGGGCCTCCTGGCCGAAGCGCCCGGACTCGGCATCCCCGTCGTCGTGCTGCCCTTTGTGAACAGCGCGCTGGCCGGCCGAGAGCCCTTTCACCGAAGCGTTGAGACGCTTCGTGCCGAGGGAGTCCGCGTCCTCCTCGGTCCCGGTGAATTCGAACCGCACGCTCTCGACTCCGGAGCCGACGCGTTCCAGTCATACCCCTGGCATCTCGCGGTCTCGGAGCTGGGAAAGCTCGGCTGACTCGCACACTCGGCGATGCCGGAAGGCGCCCGCGGACGGCTCGGTGTTCCCTCTCGTAGTACTTCGGAGCTACGCGGGAGATGCACTCTCCAGCGGGAGGCCGACTACGGGGTGTGATGCGTAGCTTCGGTGCCGTCAGCCTCCGAAGCCGTACAGAAGGGCCTCACCTGTGGCCTTCCCCCCACGTATGAGCCGTCTGCGCCGCGCCCTGCTCTCCGCAGTCGTCACCCTCTCGATCGCCGGACCGGTGTCGGGAGCGGCCCGCCCCGCGGCCGTCCAGGCACCCGTCCCGCCCGCCCTCGCCCCCTTGCGGACGTTCACCCCGGCCGCGCTCGCCGAGCGGTACGCCGCCACCCGCGACGCGATCCAGGCGGCCGGGCGAACGGCCGCCGCCCACGCTGACCGGTGGCGGGCCGCGATGTTGCGCACCATGGCCGACCGGACGCGGCGTTTCCTGTTCTTCGACGGCCGTGACGGCGGCCGTGCCGTGGAGGTCTTCGGCGATCTCGCTCAGGCCGAGCGGATCGCCGTGCTCGTTCCGGGCTCCGATACCAACCTCGACGAGTACGGACTCCTGCGCGGTGGCGCGATGAGGCTGCAGCAGGCGCTCGGTGACCGATCCGCCGTGATCGGCTGGCTCGGGTATGAGACGCCGAGCACGGTGAGCGCCGAGGTGCTGACCACCGGCCGTGCCGACCGGGCCGCCCCGGCCCTGAGCGCCTTCGTGCGGGAGTTGGCCGTCGCCGAGCCCGCCGCCCGGCTCTCGCTCGTGTGTCACTCGTACGGCACCGTGGTCTGCGGGCGGGCGGCGTCCGGGCTGGACGTCGCCGACGTCGTCCTGGTCGGCAGTGCCGGAATCGGTGTCGACGACGTCGGCGCGCTGCACACCCGCGCCACCGTCTGGGCCGGCCGGAGCGCCGGCGACTGGATCGGCGATGTGCCGCACACGCGGCTCAGGTTGCCGTTCATCACGGTCGGGCTGGGCGCCGACCCGGTGTCGCCCTCGTTCGGCGCCAGGGTCTTCGTGGCAGGTGACGGCGGACACAGCGACTACCTCAGGCCAGGGGCGGCCCTGTCGAACATCGCCAGGATCGTCTCGGGGCAGGCGCCGTGCGAGGAGGACCCTCGTGCGTGACCTCGTCCTGCGGATCGACGCGGCGACCCCACCCGGCCGTGATCGCGCCGTCGACGCGTTGCGCGCGCTGGCCATCCTCGGCGTGGTGCTCGGCCATTGGCTCGTGAGCGCTCTTGTCGTCGACAGCGGAACGATGCACGTCGCCAGCCCGCTTCGCGCCATGCCGCACCTCGCTCCTGTGTCCTGGCTGCTCCAGACGCTGGCGGTCTTCTTCCTGGTGGGCGGCTTGGCCGGCGCGAAGAGCCTTGCCGCCGCCCGCGCCCGCGACGTGACGTACTTCCGGTGGCTCGGCGCCCGGATGTCCCGGCTGTTCCGGCCGGTCGCCGCCGTGCTCGCGGTGTGGGCCGTGGCGGCGGTCGCGATGCTCGCCTTCGGGACCGACTCGGGGACGGTGCGCGCGCTGGTCAAGCTCGTCGTGTCCCCTCTGTGGTTCCTGCTGGTCTTCGCGGCGCTGACCGCGGGCACCCCGCTGGCCGCCCGGCTGCACCCGCTCGTGCCGCTCGCCGTCGTCGCGCTCGTCGACCTCGTCCGGTACGGCCTGGGCGGCCCCGCCTGGCTCGGCTGGGTCAACGTGGCTGCCGGCTGGCTGGTGCCGTACTGCCTGGGGGCGGCCTGGACCCGGGGCGCGATGCGGAGCCGGGGGACCGGATGGGCGCTTGTAGTCGGCGGGGTCACCGCCACCGCCGGGCTCGTCCTGCTGGCGGGCTACCCCGCCGACATGGTCGGGGTGCCCGGCGCCGCCGTCTCGAACCTCGACCCGCCCACTATCGCGGCCGTAACCTTCGGTCTCGCCCAGTGCGGGGTGGCCCTGCTGCTGCTCGGCCGGCTGCGGCGGATACTGCGCCGCAGGATCACGTGGGCCGCGGTCGCCCTGGTGAACCTGTCGGCCATGACGATCTTCCTCTGGCATCAGACCGCGATGATGGCCGTTTCCGCCATCGGCCTGCTGGGGGGTGAGCCCCTCCCCGGCCTGCACACCGTCCCCGACGGCCCCGGCTGGGTGCTCGCCCGGCTGGCCTGGCTGCCGGCGTTCGCGGCGGCGCTGCTCGTGTGCTCGGCCGCGTTCCGCACGTACGAGCGGGGAACGCCGGGAAATCGCGGCAGTGCCGAGGGCGAAGGTCCTGCATCCGCCCTAAGGTGGACGTCGCCGATCAAAGACTCGAAGGTGGCAAACGGCGCGTGGGGCGAGAGCTGATGAGGGTGCTGCCGACGCTGCCGCGTGTTCTGCGCACGGACCTGTTGACGTGGGTCTACGATCCGCTTCCGCCCATGGTGGGGCCCCGTTGGCTGGCCCGGCTGCCGCACGTCGTGGTGGTGGTCTTCGCGGTCACCGGCGCCATCGAGGGCTCCGGTCCGGATCCGCGGGTCTCGACACTGACCATGGTGCAGGCGGGGTTGCTCGTCGCCGCGATGTTCCGCCCGATGCCGGCCTGGTGGGCGTCGACGGTCGTCCTGGTCGTCGCCGCGAGGATTGTCGAACCTCCCGCCGCGTCCTGGGACGTCCCGGGAGGTGCCGCGCTCCGCGTGATGTCGATCCCCTGGTCGGTTCAGCTGATCGCGCTCCAGGTGGGGGTGCTGTACCTGGTGGCGCTGCGGGTCCGTCCCCGGGTCGTGGGCGAGACGCTGGCGATCAGCGTCCTGACCGGCGTGGCCTGCCTGACGTTCGTCAACCCGGGCATCGGTCCCGCTCAGATCGTGGTGACGCCTCCCTTCTTCGTGTCGGTGACGGCGGTCGGCGCCGTGGTGGGCATCGGTGCGGTACTCCGTGGCGAACGCGTGGCCCGCGCCCGGCTGTTCTCACAGAAGGAGCTCACGGCCGAGGAGCGGGCCAGACGCACGGTGCTCGAGGAGCGCAACCGGATCGCCAGGGAACTGCACGACGTGGTCGCCCACCACATGTCGTTGATCTCCATTCAGGCGCAGGTCGCGCCCCACCTGGTCAAGGACCCGCCGGAAGAGCTGAAGGAGAACCTCGCGGGCATCCGTCAGAGCGCCGTGGAGGCTCTCACGGAACTGCGGCGGGTCCTGGGCGTGCTGCGGTCGGAGGACGCGCCGGCGGACGAGGCCCGCCATGCGCCGCAGCCCACCCTGGAACGGCTGGGCGAACTCGCCGAGACGGTGCGGGGTGCGGGTCTCACGCTCTCCATCGAGACCACGGGCGAGCCGCGCCGGTTGCCGCCGGGCGTAGAACTTTCCGCGTTCCGCATCATCCAGGAGGCGCTGTCCAACGCCATGCGGCACGCCCCCGGCGCCGCGGTGCGCGTGCAGCTCGGGTATCGGGCCGACGCGCTGACCGTCCGCGTCGTCAACGCCGTACCGGACCGGCCGGCAGCGCCCTCCTCCGAGCCGCGGCACGGGCTGCTGGGCATGCGCGAGCGTACGGTGATGCTGGGAGGCGAGCTGGTGGCCGGCCCTACATCCGACGGCGGTTACGAGGTGCGCGCGACCCTGCCCGCCGGTGCAGGGGGACCGCATGCGGAGGACACAGCATGACGCCCATCCGGGTGCTGATCGCCGACGACCAGGTGATGGTGCGTCAGGGCTTCACGGTCCTGCTGAACGCCGAGCCCGGAATCGAGGTCGTCGGCCAGGCCGTCAACGGTCTCGACGCCGTCGCCAAGGCCGCCGAACTCGCACCGGACGTCGTGCTGATGGACATCCGGATGCCCGAACTCGGCGGCATCGAGGCGACCCGCCGCATCACCACGACGGCCGGGACCGTCGTCAAGGTCCTGGTGCTGACGACGTTCGACCTCGACGAGTACGTGTACGAGGCGCTGCGCGCGGGAGCGTCCGGATTCCTGCTGAAGGACGCGTCGGCCGCCGAGCTCGCCCACGCCGTACGGGTGGTGGCGGCGGGTGAGGCGCTGCTCGCCCCGGCCGTCACCAAACGCCTCATCGCGGAGTTCTCACGGATGACCGCCGCCCCCCGGGCCCCGCTCAAGGAGCGCGTCGGCGACCTGACCGAACGTGAGACCGAGGTACTGAGCCTCATCGCGCAGGGCCTGTCCAACGCGGAGATCGCCGCCCGCCTGGTGGTGGCGGAGCAGACGGTGAAAACCCATGTGAGCCGGATACTGGTCAAGCTGGGGCTGCGCGACAGAACCCAGGCCGCCGTCTACGCGTACGAGACGGGCCTGGTCCGCCCGGCCGGGTACCAATAGAGCTTGGCAGAGGTTCCGTCACACCCTGTCCACGAACGAGCGTGCCGCGTCTTCGCTGAAGCCGGTTTCACCCCGGACGAGGAAAACGGCCTGCTCGTACCGTCCCTGGCTTTTCAGCCCCCGGACCTTCGTCGCCAGGTCGGCAGGACCGCCAGAACCAACGCTGCGACCCACACTGCGCGCTCTCGCGCCCCTTACAGCCACGAGAACGACGACGATGAGCGCGCAGATGAAGATCAGGGGGAGAAAGGTTCCGACAGGATTGCTTCCCATGCCGTGATCGTAGTGTTTTCTCCAGGCGGCTCAGAAGGGCCAGGTGGGTGGCTGGCCAGGGTGCTCACGCCAGTCGTGGCCGCATGCGGGGCAATCGCCATGGAAACGGATGCGACCCCGCCGACGTCGGAAGATGTTCACCGCAACACGATGTCACCCGGCCCTGTGACTCCGGGTCACTGCAAGATTCATGGCTGTCTGCCGCTCCAGAAGGCGAGCCATTCGTCCCATTGAGGGGCAGCCGCGGCGTCGTGGGCCCGTCCGGACGAGGCCATCACGCGGAGACCCGCGAGCAACGGCTCCAGCAGCCTCCGGGTGTACCTGGCCACCGTGGCCGGATCGCCCGGAAGAGCCCCCCGGAGATGAACGATGATCACCACGATGTCGGTCGGTCCGTAGTCCTCCGGGATCTGCTTGTACTCCCGAGCCACGTCGACCACGCGTTGCAGAGCGTCGCGCATGCGGTCCGCCGCGGCGAGTACCTCAGGGGGGTCGGCCACGCGGCCTCCGAGAACGGAGACGAGGGGCCCGAAGGAATCGGCCAGGTAGCGATCCAGAAATCTCGCGAAGACCTGTTCCGCCGGGACCTGCTCGATGGAGTCCTCCGCGATCTCGCAGATCTGGTCCATCGCCGCGATCCGCAGCGCCTGCGCCAGGGCCTCCTTGCTCGGATAGCGACGGTAGAGGCTGCCGACGCCCACTCCCGCACGTTCGGCGATGGCCGACATCGGGGCCGACAAACCGCGCTCGGCGAAGATCTCCTTCGCGGCGATGAGGACGGACAGGTCGTTGGCCCGGGCCTCGCGGACGCGGCCGGGTGCCGGACGGTCGGGCTCGGCCTGACGTGCGGCGAGAGACGGATTGACACCCATGCGGCGACGCTATCAGAATCAATCGGAACGGAAATTCCGTTCCGATTGAAGGAGGAAACAAATGTCCCACCCGACTGCGGGGACGCCAGAGACGGCCGTCCTGACACCCGCCCGCGGCGCCCCCGCCGCGGCGAAGAACGGCCGCATGGTGTCAGCGCTCGTCTTCGTCGTGCTCGTGTACGCGCTGATGCAGACGATGCTCGTGCCGGCCCTGCCGGTTCTCGGTTCGGACCTCCATGCGGGGCTCGGTGCGAGCGGGTGGGTGCTCACGTCCTACCTGCTAACGGGCTCGGTTCTCGCTCCCATTGCGGGATCCTTCGGAGACCGGCTCGGCCACAGACGGGTGCTCGTGGTGGTCCTCGTGGTCTTCGCGATCGCGACGTTCGCGGCGGCGTTCGCGTCCACCATCGGTGTCCTGATCGCATGTCGCGCGGTGCAGGGGATCAGCACCGCGGCCTTCCCTCTGGCGCTGGCGATCGTCCGCCGCCATTCGACCGGCAAGGCGATGAACACGGCGATCGGCTGGATCTCCGGAGTGCTCGGGCTCGGCGCCGGCGCCGCTCTCGTCATCGGCGGCGCCATCCTCAAGGTCACCAGCTGGCAGGGGATGTTCGTCTTCACGGGAGTGCTGATCGTCATCAGCCTCGTGTTCGTGGTCGCCTGGGTGCCGCACACTCACCGAACCGGGCAGGCGAGCCGGACCGACTGGGTGGGCGCCGTGCTGCTGACCGTGGCGCTCGTCAGCCTTCTGCTGGGCGTCACCCAGGCGCCCTCCTGGGGCTGGACGGCAGGGCCCACCCTGCTCCTGTTCTGCGGAGCGGTCGCGGCCTTCGCCGTCCTCGTCATCGTCGAGCACCGTGTGGCGACACCGCTGGTCGACGTGAGGTCGCTCACCAGGCCGTCCCTGGCCATCGCCAACGTGCTCGTCCTGGTGAACGGCTTCGTCTCCTACATCATCTACGTCTGCCTGCCGAGCATCCTCGAAGCCGATCCCGGCACCGGTTACGGGTACGGCTACGACGTCCTGCGTACCGGTCTCGTTCTTCTCCCGTCCGCGGTCTGCGTGTTCGTCGGCGGCCGGGCGGCTCCCGCTCTGCTCGGACGCGTCGGTCACCGTCCGAGCATGGTCATCGCGATGGCGAGCATGGGCCTCGGCGCGCTCGGTCTGACGTTCTGGCCGGCGGCGATGTGGTCGATAATCGCGTCGTTCTGTGTGCTGAGCCTGGGCATCGGCGGGGGCGTCTCGGTGATCTACCAGATCATCGCTCGCGTCGTACCCGTCGACGAGGTCGCCGCGGCCGGCGGACTGAACACGGTGATCCGGTCGGTGGGCTCCGCCGCGGGTTCCCCGGCGGCCGGCGCCATCCTGGCCGCGGGAGTCGGCGGCGCCACGACGACCGTCGCCCTCGCCAACTATCAGCACGCCTTCGCCCTCGCCGCGGTCCTGTCCGTCGCGGCGGCGGGCCTCGCACTCCTGCTCAGAATGCCCGCGAACCGCTGACGGCCGCGGCCGCCGCTTGGCGGCCGCGGTGGATCTGACGGACCGTCAGTCGTTCAGGGTGATGACGACCTTGCCCGCGGGGTGGCCTTGTGCGAGATATCTGATGGCGTCGGGGGTCTCGCCGAGGGGGTACGTGCGGTCGATGACCGGGGTGACCGTGCCCGCATCGATCAGCCGGCCCAGCTCCTCCAGTTCCTGCGCGCGTTCCTTGGACGCCAGGCCGCGCAGGTGCTGTCCGATGAACATGGAAACGAAGGGTGCGCGCAGCTGGCGGGTGTAGCCGCCGAGCAGTCCGCCGGCGTCGTGGCCGCCGCCGGCCAGCACCAGCGTCCCGCGTGGAGTCAGGGCGCGCCGCAGCAGCGACAGCGGCCGGCACCCCGCGGTGTCGATGATCACGTCGTGACGCGGGCCGTCGCGGTCGACTTCCTCACGGGTGTAGTCGATCACCTCCTCGGCGCCGAGCGACCGCACCAGTTCCACCTTGCCGGTGCTGCACACGCCGGTCACCCTCGCGCCGAACGCCTTGGCGATCTGCACCGCGTACGACCCGATGCCGCCGGCGGCGCCGACGACCATCACGTTCTGCCCCGGCTGGACCCGCCCGCCGTCGCGGACGGCCTCCAGCGCGGTCACCCCGGAGATGGGAACCGCGGCGGCCTGCTCGAACGACAGCTTGGCCGGCTTGGGAGCGAGCCGCTTGTGAGGGGCGGCCGCGTATTCGGCGTAGCTGCCGCTCGGGGTGGTGCCGTACACCTCGTCGCCGGGCTGGAACCGCGTCACGCCGGAGCCGACCGCCGTCACCACCCCGGCCAGCGCCCGGCCCCGCACGGCGACCCTGGGCCGTGTCAGCCCGAACGCGACCCGCGCGCCGTACGGCCGGCCGGTCATGCAGACCCACACACCGGGGTCCACCCCGGCGGCGTGCACCTGGACCAGCACCTGGTCCTCTCCGATCGGCGGCCGGTCGACCTCGCGTAATCGGAGCACGTCGGCCGAGCCGTACACGTCCTGGGCGATGGCTTTCATGTCGTCTCCTCCTGTGAGCCGGGGTACTGGAACACCTCTTCGAGCGGAACCTTGAACACGTGGGCGATCTGGAAGGCGATCTCGAGGGACGGCGAGTACCGGCCCTGCTCGATGGCGATGACGGTCTGCCGGGTCACGCCGATGCGCTCGGCCAGCTCGGCCTGGGTCATCTCGTCGTGCGCGAACCGCAGAGCACGGATTCGGTTGGTCACACGGGTCGGCTTCACCATTGGGGGAAGTTCCCGCGGTACACGACGACCTTGGTGACGTTGCCGAGGACCGCCGACAGCGCGAAGCACAGGTAGATGACGTTGGCGATCCAGAACCGGTCCCAGCCGGCGACCGCCATGAGCATCGCCGCGACCGCGCCGATCGTCACGAACGACTGGCCGACGTAGTCACCCAGCCGCCCGATCTCCCGGTCCCGCACGTCCTTGGCCCGGGACGCCTTCGGGTTCACCGCTCCGGCCACGACCTCGGCCACGATCGCGGCGACGATGGCCGCGCCCACGCTCCACAGCAGCGCCGCGGCATAGGGGGCCTCGGCCGGCGGACGCCCCGCGGCCCGGCCCAGCACCACCACGACGTACCCGCCGTACGCGGCGACGGCCACCACCAGCCGGATCCACGCCCGTTTCTCTTCGAGGGTCATGACCTTCTCCGTGATGTACAGAATCTTTGACATCTCGAAAGTAGCCAATCTTTGACCTCATGTCCAGAATTTTTTACATCGCCGTACGGACTCCTGGTGACGGGACATTCGGTGAACGATCACGCGGACACGAGCGTGATCGCGCGACGGGCGGGTTCCGCGTCGCGGCTACGTGCCGAGGCCCTTGGTCTCCACGTGGCAGGAGTGGACCGAGTCGCCGGACTCGGCGACCGTCTTTCCGTCGACCTTGATCCGGCAGGTGATGGCGCCATCGGCGCCTGCGGCGTCCGCGTACAGCGACAACGCGTGGACGTCATCCGGCGCCGGCTCGGTCTTGGCGTAAGGGAGGGTGACGGGAGAGTCGTACGAGGTGCCGAATCCGACGCCGACCGAGACGTTCTGGGCCGTCTTCGTCCCGTTCGCGCCGACCACCTCGAACGTGACCTCGTGGTCATCCGAGCACCCACCCGTGACGAGCCCCGTCACCCCGAGGAGCAGACCGGCGACGGCCAGACGGGGCGAGTGGGACGGCGGTGCGGAGGGGCGAGCGTAGGGCCGGCGGGACGGGGGCTGCTCGGTCATTCGACGCTCCGAAAGGGCGGCGACCCTGCGTGGGTGGTCGCCGGAGGGGACGCTCTCGAACCGATGATGATCGTACTGCGCCGTCGCCGGAAGATCCGCCCAGCGCGGGACATTCCGGCGCCTTGGTAAACCTTCGGGAGTTTGCGGGGCTTTGACCTATTTCTTCATATTGTGTCCCTTATGGGGAGCCCTCTTGGTGAGTTCCTTCGTGCCCGGCGAGAGGCCACGACCGTCGACCAGGTGGGGCTGCGGCGCGCCGACGACAACAGCCGGACGCCGGGGTTGCGCCGGGACGAGGTGGCCATGCTGGCCGGCGTCAGCACCGACTACTACATGCGGCTCGAGCAGGGGCGCGAACGCCACCCGTCGGATCAGGTGATCGATTCCCTGGCCCGGGCGCTCCTCCTCGGCTCCGAGGCGACCGAGCATCTGCACCGCCTCGCCCGCGCGCGGGCGTCGCAGCGGCAGCCGGTCGACCATCCCGTCCCTGAGCTGCTCAGGCTCGTGGAGAACTGGGATTGCGGCCCCGCGTTCATCGTGAACCGCCGGTGGGACGTGCTCGTGCGGAACCCGCTGTCCATGGCCGTGTGCGGGTGGATGGAGCACAGCGACAACCTCCTGCGGCTGATCTTCCTCAATCCCGAGTCGCAGGAGTTCTTCTGGAAGGACTGGGAGCGGGAGGCGCACGCCTACGTGGCGCACCTTCGCGTCCTGGCGGGCGGGGACGACGAGGACCCCTTCCTGCGCGAACTGGTCGATGAGCTCACGCGGTCGAGCGAGGCCTTCCGCCGGGTGTGGGCGCGCCACGACGTGTACGCGAGGACGCAGCAGTTCGTGCACATGCACCACCGTGAGTTCGGCGACCTGGCGATCCACTTCGAGGGGTTCAACGTCAACAGCGCCCCCGGCCAGATCCTCGTCGTCGGTCAGGCCGAGCCCGGCAGCCGGTCCGAGGACACGCTCATCACGCTGGGCCGGTCCCTGGTCGGCAGCACGTGAGTCGAGCGTCCGGCTCCTCCCGCCGGTCGAGTGGCTAGCTCCTCCCGCCGACGAGCCGGCGGATCTCGGCCTCCTGTTCGCGGATCCGCACGAGGTCCGCGCCGTAGCCCGCGTCCAACTCGACCAGCGTCTCGTACGCGGAGACGGCCTCGGAGCCGAGCCTGCGCGCCTTGGCGGCGGAGCCCGGCGCGTTCGACAGGGCCAGAGCCGTCGCGAGTCTGCACTTGGCGTCGGCGGTCATCCCGGCCAGTTTGGCGAGCCCGCCGCGGGGGGTCGTCACGGGGCGGAACGAATGGGCGAGGCTGAGCAGCCCGTCCATCATCATCGCGTCCCTGCTCACCTCGCCGCCGGTGAGTTCCAGGTAGCTGCTCACGCAGGAGCGGGCGGCGACCAGCGCCTCGTCGAAACGGCGGCCCTGGATGAGCATTCCCGCGTGGTTGTACAGCTTGCCCGCGAGCTGGGCGAGATGCTGGTCGCTCTCGGGCTCCTCCTGCCGGAGGCCGCGGATGATGTCGAGGGCCTTCTGGTTGCTCTGGACGGCCTGGTCCACGCTCCCCGTCCGCCAGTAGAGCAGCGCCTCCTGGGCATGGGCATTGGAGGCGTCCTGGAGTTTCTGCAGCCGCCGCTCACGTCGCGCTTCGGAGTCGAATAAACCCACGTCAACTCCCGTCGGTCCCGGAAGATCCACTTTGACCGGACGATAGCACCATGAAATGGACGGGTCGATCGGCGTTTTCGCGCCGCGGCGGCGGCCGCGTTTCATCGCCGGACGCGTGTCACCCGCGTTTACGGGCGGTCGCCCGCATCTTCCTGAACATCCCCACAGGATCGTCGAACAACTGCCATGGAGAAGGCGTCAGGGATCGCCCGATGACCTCGAAATGCTCCCGGGCCGCCGTGTGGTCACCCGCGAGGCTGAACGCGAGGGCGAACCAGTTGTGCGAAACCTGCCCGCCGAGTTTGGCCCGGTAGTCGGCATGCCGTACGGAGCGGTTCGCGGCGGCGTGCAACTCGGCCCGCACCTCCGAACGGGACAGGTGGTTGTCCTGCCCGTTGCCGGACCAGAACTCGATATGGGCCACGGCGACCAGATGGCCGAGCGGGTTTCCCTCCGGCGATTTCGTGACGGCCTTGCGGGCGAAGGAGAACATCTCCTTGTCGCTGCCGTACCACTTCGCGCACAGCCCCTGCAGCATCTGCTCGTGCGCGTACACGTGCAGGGGATGACGGCTCGTCACCTCGTCGAAGCGCCGCCACGCCTCGGTCTTTCCCAGCTCGAGCCCCCGGGCGGTGGTGACGAGGCCGGACCAGGCGTCGACGTCGTCAGGATCCCGGCGGGCGACGTCACGCAGACTGTCCTCCGCGATTTTCAGCCGTCGATGGAACTCACGGAACTGACGGGCCGTCGTGTGAGAAGCGCGCGCCCTCCCTCGTGCGTCCCACGCCCACTGGATGCCGTTCGTGCCCTGTACCAGGACGGGAAGCGTCACATCCGGCTCGGCCGCGACCCATTCGTCGATCCACTCCTGGACTCCCGGGGCCGCCTGGCAGATGCCCAGGTAGAAGGCGCGGTGGTCGGGGTCGGTGACCGAATTCAAGAAATCGCCGGCCGACCGCCAGTCGCGTCGCTCCAGCGCGTCCCGGAGCCGTGACGCGTCCGGGTCGCCAAGGCATGCGTCGAGCATCGGTTTCCGGGAAATTTTGGATCGCAAAGCGGAGAACACGCCGATATGTTACATAAGTGCCCAATGTTGCTTTTGTGGCTGATGTAACAATAGTGCGTCCTTCGGTCGTCCAGCCGGTTAACACCGCTGCGGCTCGCGCCTAATCACGCCCCACTGCCGCAGAGCCGCTTCACCATTGCCGCGACCGAATACGGAGGAACAGTGAACATCGAGCGTGCCGAGGTCGACGGGGTACCCGTCGTCTGGACGCCGTCGGGCGACAAGCTGACCGCAGGGCTGGCGTTCCGGGTGGGCCGCGCGGACGAGGTGCTCGCTCGCGGAGGCATCACCCATCTGACCGAGCACCTGACGCTCTATCGTGTCGGCCAGGCGGATTATCACTACAACGGCCAGGTCGACGCGACGACCACACTGTTCGTCACGCACGGCGAGGCCGACGACATCGTGTCCTTCTTCGAGGTCGTCTGCGCGGCTCTGCGTGACCTGCCGCTGGAACGACTGCCGGTGGAACGTGGCATTCTCCGCACAGAAGAGGCCGGACAGTCGCACGGGGTGATCGGCCGGTTCCTCATCTGGCGCTACGGAGCGCAGAAATTCGGTCTCCCGGCCTACGACCAGCTCGGCTTGGACGACATCACGCCCGACGAGCTGACCGAGTGGGCGAGGCGCTGGTTCACGCGCGGCAACGCGGTCTTCTGGATCGCCGGGGGCCCGCCGCCCGAGGGGCTGCGACTGGACCTGCCCGACGGCCCCCGCATGCCCACCCCCGTCGCGAGCGACCTGCTGATTCGCACGCCGTCGTACTTCCCCGGCCCCGCCGACGGCGTCGGCATGCACTCGGTGATCACCCGCTCGACCGCCTCGGCCGTCTACGGCAAGGCGCTGGAGCGGCGACTGACGCGCACGCTGCGGCACGATCGCGGGCTCACCTACACGCCCGCGATCGGCTACCACCCTCATAACGCCCACCGGGCCGAGCTGGTCGTCTGGGCGGACGGGCGGCCGGAGCAATTGCCCGATCTCGTCGAGGCGTTCCTGGCGGAGCTCGACAGACCTTTCACCGTGGAGGAGACGTCTGCAGCGGTGGACGCCGTCCGGGCCCAGCGCAAAGAACCCGGTGCCGAAGTCGGAACGGTCGCGACCGCGGCGTGGGACGTCCTGCACGGAAGGGAGTGGAGGGACGAGGAGGACCGCGCACGCGAACTGGACGCGGTCACCGCCGACGCGCTCAACGCCGTGGCGAAGGAGGCGATGACCAACGCCCTGCTTCACGCGCCGCAGGGGCACCCGTTCCCCTACCAGCGCTTCGCCGCGGCACCGGCGAGCTCGCAACCATGGGTGGAGGGGGACAGGTACCTGCCGACGGATCACCCGGTCGACCGGTCACACCTGGTCATCGGGCCCAAGGGGATCTCGTTGTTCGGTCCCGACGACGAGTGGACCGTGCGGTTCAAGGCGGTCGCCGCGATGCTCAGCCGGCCGGACGGGGGGCGGACACTGATCGGTCTCGACGGCGTGAGCGTCGCGGTCGAACCGGGGCTGTGGCGGAAGTCGGCCGATCTCATCGAAAGGCTCGATGCCGCCGTGCCGGCCTCGCTCGTCGTCCACATGCCCGCCCGGGAGGACAAGGAGATCCCGAAGCCGCACACCCGGTGGCATCAGCGCGCCTGGGCGCACGTGCGGGTCCTCACACGCCGGACCATCGGCGTTTTCACGCTCATCCGTCTCTCGGGGAGACCGCGCCGTGTCGCAGTGGGGTTGCTGGTCGCCGCCGCGCTCATCCTTGCGATGATCTTGTCGCCGAACCATGCGCCCACCGTGCTCGCGATCTCCCTGGCGTCGCTCTTCGGTGCCTGGAGAAGCCGGCGCCTGTGACCACGTCAGGTCACGGATCAGGCCGGGAGCCAGCGCAGGAGACGGTCGACCAGATCCGTCCAGCCCGCCTCGATGCGTTCCACCGGCATCCCGCGCCGGGTGTGCAGGTGGTTGACGAGCGCCGGGTCGAGGTAGCCGAGCAGGGCCTCGACCAGCAACTCGATGTCACCCGTGACCCCGGCGGCCCGGAGCAGGGTCGTGAGATGCAGGGCATGGACGTCTCTGGGCGGGTGGTTGGCATAGCGGCGGGCCGGCTTCTGCTCGGCCGCCAGGTACAGGTCGCGGTAGCGGATCTCGTGGCGGATCGCCGCCGTGCCGAAGGCGTGGAGCCGTTCCCTCGGCGGGGCGCCGAGCCCGAGCGGGGGAGGGCCGGAGACGAACGCCTCCTGGAAGGTCCGTTCGGCGTGATCCAGCAGTGCGAGCATGAGGCCCGCGCGATCGCCGAACCGCCGGTAGACGGTTCCCTTGCCGACCGACGCGGCGGCGGCCACGGCGTCCATGGAGACGTGCTCCGCCCCGTGCCGTGCCACGAGGCGGGCGGCGGCGTCGAGCAGCCGGTTCCGATTGCGCGCTGCGTCCGCGCGCTCGTGTGGGGCCTGGCCGGCCAAAGGGAGCGAGGGCGTCGCGGGCCCGTCCGCGGCGATCCCGGCTCGAGGGGGCTGGTCATCGCGCACGAAAAAGATCCTAGTCGCGGGATTCCCGCCGGGTCTCAGGGCCGGCGCCGGGCGCCCGCCTCGCGTCAGGAGCTCACGTCTCCTGAGGGAATGCGGGCGCTCGACCCGGCCTGCGCCGACCGGCCAGGCGCGCGTCAGTTCAGCACGACCGCGGCGCCGCCTGAGAGCGGCGAGTCGTGCAACTCGATCGAGGCCGCGTCCGTGCCCCTGGGCACATCGAACACGACGATGCCCTTCACCGAGTTCCCCGGGTTGATCTCCTCGTACAGCGACTTCGACGCCTGTCCCAGGTAGATCGCCGCCTCGGAGTCGGCGGAGAACTCCTTGCCCGTCGCGTCGAACAGCTTCTGCGCCTCACCCGTGAACGCCTGAGACCGCTCGCCGATGTTCTTCACCGTGACGTGGACGAGGACGAACTGACCCTGCGCGTCCTTGCCCAGATAGCGGTCGCCGACCCTCGACGCGGTGCCGAGCTTGGTGACCTTGAAAGCGAAGTCTCCGTCCCGGACCTGTGTCCCGATTCCCGCGGTCGCCGTCTCGGCCCGCTGGGCTTCCCTCGACGCGGTGCCGCCCGCCGGGGCGGGGGCGCCGGAGCCGTTGGACGCGAGAGCGCCGCACGCCGCGAACACGGCGAGGATCGCGCTGACGGCGAGAATCCACGTGAGGCCGCGGCCCCCCTTCTTCGGTGGCGCCTGGAACGTTCCAGCCGGGCCGTACGGCCGACTGTACGGCTGCTGGTGTCGGGGATTCTGCGATGTCTGATGAATGGGATAGGCGGGCCCGCCGTCGGACTGGGTCATGGCTGTGCTCCAGGAGTCGAGAGTGTCCAGCGAGGTGAGGACGCGCCTTTTCGCTGAACGGTTGCCGGGCGTTGCCGAAGCGTTAGCCCACCCGGTCTTTTGCCGCACGGCAACTTCGTAAATGCCCGACTTGCCTCATCGAACTTCTGAAGTAGAGGAGCCGGTCCGCGCCGCCTCGTTTCGCTGAGGGAGATGTCGTCCCGGCTGGAACGGAGCCATCGGCATGCAGGTTGTCGGGGCCGTGAAAGGCGCCTGCAAATCTTGGTCAACTGTTCCGAACGCGGGCGCTCCATGAACATTCATTAAGCCCAGGCGTGTTTCCCTCATTGTCGGCGATGTCGACAGGCCATTCGCCACCGACAGGACAAATGTCCATTTCTATGCAGAGGCGGCCCGATGGGCTCTTTTTCGAGAATTCTCGGCGGCGTGGGCGCCGTCACGCTGGCGGGGATCACACTGGGCGCGGCCGCGTCGCCGGTTCAGGCGATGTCCCGTTCGGCGAACAGTGTGATCGTCCCGTGCGACGCGGCCACGCTCGTCACGGAGATCCAGGCGGCCAACACGGCCGGAGTCGCCACGCTCCTTCTCGCGCCGAACTGCATCTACAACTACGCCACCGGGACCACCCCCAGCGACGCCCTCCCGATCATCACGGGCGACGTCACTCTGGTGGGCGGGCTGAACACGACGATCAGGCGCGATCCGGCCGCACCCGGCTTCCGCATCCTGGAGGTGGCATCCGGGGCGACGCTCCGTGTCCGGAACGTCTCCATCCTGGGAGGAAGCACGTCGGGCCTCGGTGGTGGAATCCAGAACGCCGGCACCGTGGTCCTGGAGCACACCATCCTGGCCGGCAACCGGGCAATGAACGGTGGCGCGTTCGCGAATCTCGCGGGCGCCACCGCGATGATCTCGCACAGCGTGCTCAAGGAGAACACGGCCGCGAGCGTCGGGGGAGGTGCCGCCATCAACTTCGCCGGGACGCTGACGCTGTCCGACGTCATCCTGACCAGGAACAGTGCACCGATCAACGGAGGCGCACTGAACACCCAGCCGGGCGGCGTGTCGAACCTCGTCAAGAGCATCGTGCGGAACAACACATCCGGCAGTCCGGGAGGCGGCATCTCCAACCTGGGAACCCTCAACCTCGACGGCACCGTGGTCGGGCAGAACAGGGGGTCCGGCGGCGGGGGCATCGCCACCGCCAACGCGAATGTCACCCTCCGCAACTCAATTGTCAATGACAACTCCCCCGACAACTGCAGTCCGCCGAACACCATCCCGGGCTGCGTCAACTAGCCGTCCGGTGGATCCTTGTCCGGGTGCACCACGAACAAGGATCCACCGGATACACCCAGAGCCGAATGACGTCCTGACCCGTTTCGAGCACCGGCTCCCCAGAAATTAACGCCGCGCCGAGACGTAAATGGAGTTGCGCCGTCCGGGGACGTCCTTGCTAGCGTGCCGGACATGTACTGCCCGTTCTTCATCAGGATCCGCCGCTCCTAGCGGCGGGCTGCTTCGCGTTTCACCTTCCCAGCTCCGCCGCCTTCGGTGTCCTCGCCGGTGCGGCTCCTCGTGCTGCCCGGCTCCATCCGGGTCCACGCGGAGCGCATCCATGCATCACCCCTACCAGGGCGGACGGCACGAGCTCGGCCAGAATTTCCTGGTCGATCGGTCGGTGATCGCCACCATCGAAGGACTGGTCGCCCTGACGACCGGCCCGATCGTCGAGATCGGCCCGGGCGACGGCGCCCTGACTCTGCCGCTGAGCGGCTCGGGCAGGCCGATAACCGCCGTCGAGGTCGACCCTCGGCGTGCGTCGCGGCTCGCCCGCCGGGCTGCCCGGAACGTCACCGTCGTCAACGCGGACATCCTGCGATACCGGTTCCCCCGGCACCCGCATGTGATCGTCGGAAACGTCCCGTTCCACCTGACGACCGCCATCCTGAGGAGGATCCTGCCCGCGTGCCACTGGCGGGAGGCGGTGCTGCTGGTGCAGTGGGAGGTCGCCCGCAGGCGGGCGGGGGTCGGCGGCGCCAGCATGCTGACGGCGGCCTGGTGGCCCTGGTACGAGTTCGGGCTGCGCCGCCGGGTGCCGGCCCGGGCGTTCCGCCCGATGCCGTCGGTCGACGGCGGGCTGCTGACGATGGAGCGCCGCGGCGTTCCACTTGTCGGAGAACGCGGGGAGTACCAGGAGTTCGTCCGGCAGGTGTTCACCGGACGTGGCCGCGGGATCGCCGAGATCCTCGGCAGGGTCACACATGGCGACCGCGCGTCCGTACGCGACTGGCTGGGGCGGGAGAACGTCTCACCGCACCTGCTGCCGAAGGACCTGGCCGCGGACCAGTGGGCCTCGCTGTGGAACACGGTCGGCGGCCGCGACCCGCACACACGAGCGGCCCGTGTTCACCGCCGGCCCGGGCGGTCGTGAAATGGGGGAGGGGCCGCCCGCCGGACGAGGTGCGGATGTTGCCACCTCGTCCTGCGGACGACCCCTCCTTGACCTTCTGCAGAGTGCCGAGCCCGAAGGCGCCGGCCTGCCGGTCCTCGTGCCTAGAGGACGACCCCGAGCCCGAGACCGAGAGCCAGGCGCAGCCGCAGGGCGAGCGCCAGGTTCACGTTCGCGTTGACGTCCGCGTTGACGTTGGCCGTCGCCGCGAGCGGGGTGTAGGTCGGCGCGGGCAAGAACGGCCTCGGCCTGACGAACACCGACGTCGTGGTCGGCCGCGGCGTGTAGTACACCGACGTGGTGGTCGTGGTCGGCCGCGGCGTGTACAGCACCGACGTGGTGGTGTTGGCCGTGGTCGGCACGGTCGTCACCGTGGTGGTGTTGTTCGTCGTGGCCGGCAGCGTCGTGTACGTGGTGGTGTTGTTGGTCGTGGCCGGCAGCGTCGTGTACGTGGTGGTGTTGTTGGTCGTGGCCGGCAGGGTGTTCACCACCGGCTGGTTGACCAGCGGCGCCGACGCGGGAGTGATCGCGCCGGTGCCGGCGTTGTTGATCGTCGTGGGGGCCGACGGGCCGTAGTACTTGGTCGACTTGGTCACATCGATCGACTTGGTCGACTCGGTCGACGCGGAAGACGTGGTATCGCCCGGGTCCAGGGTCTGGTCCGTGGTCGCGGTCGTGTCCGACGTCTGGGACGGCGTCAGCGTGACGTTGATGTCGTGCAGCAGGTGCTGACGCTCGCGCTGGTTGAGACTGCCACGCTGCCGCTGACGGTCGCGGTTGCGGTTGAAGTTGCGGTTGCGATTGCGGTGCTCGGAGTCCCAGCTGGCGTCGTCATCGTCGTCGTCGTCATCCGCGACGTGGCGGAGAAGCTGGCTCGGGACGTTGCTGAGCTTGCCGGCGGAGGCGCCGGCAGAAGAGGCGGTGACGGCGCCGACCACGAGGGCGCCGCTCGTCAGTGCGGTCGTGGTGGCGAGGACCGCGATGAGGCCATGAGCCTTGGGCATGTGGTTTCTCTCCTAGAAAGGAATACTGCCCTGCACTGATATTTTTCAGAATCGGCTATAAATGCGATCTCTGAAAAACTATGCAGATCAACACTGCGTTGTCTTGTTTCCCGGCCATCCGTGACGCAAACGATGATCGGCGGCTTTTGCCTTTTGGCTGACATTTCATTGAAGAAGTCACGGGAATCTCGCGGGAAGGCAGGTCTAATATCCGTCCTGTCGTATTTTGTACACGCGCTCGGAGATGCCCGATCTGTCGGGCAAATATCGGTGCGTCCGGACGGCAGGAATTAGCAGCATAAAGACGCCGAGAAAGGCAAGAGGATTGTTATGCCGTTTCGGCGGATGGCCGGAAAATATGGCGCAGAGGTGAGTTGTCGGACTCCGGGAACAACTGACTGCCCCGGGTGGTTCTCGCGGGCATGGGTGACTACGGGCGTGATGTCGAATTCGGATACTTCCTCGTGCCGAACGCCGGGGATCCCCTGCTGAAGACCGCGCAGGCGGCAGACAGGCTCGGGCTCGACCTGATCGGCGTTCAGGATCATCCGTATCAGCGGCGCTATGTCGACACGTGGACGCTTCTCAGCGTCATCGCGGCCGCGACCGAACGCATCAGGGTCTTTCCGGACGTCGCGAGTCTGCCTCTGCGGCCGCCGGCGGTGCTGGCCAAGTCCGCGGCGAGCCTGGACCTGCTCAGCGGCGGACGGGTCGAGCTGGGGCTCGGGGCGGGCGCCTTCTGGGACGCCATCGAGGCGTACGGCGGGCCGCGCCGTACGCCCAAGGAGGCGATCGACGCCCTGGAGGAGGCCGTCACGGTGATCCGCGCTGTGTGGGGCGGCGCGCCGGCCCTGCGCTTCGACGGCGGGCACTACCGGCTGAAGGGCGCGAAGCCGGGCCCGGCCCCGGCGCATCCCATCGAGATCTGGCTCGGCGTCCGCGGGCCGCGTGCGCTCGCGCTCACCGGCAGGCTGGCGGACGGCTGGCTTCCCTCGAGCACCTGGGCCCCGCCGAAGCGGCTGCCCGAGCTCAACGCCCGCATCGACGACGCCGCGGCGGCGGCCGGGCGCGAGCCGAAGGAGATCCGCAGGCTGTACAACGTCAACGGCGCGATCACCGACGGCGCGTCCAGCGGTTTCCTCAACGGCCCCGCCGACCAGTGGGTCGAGGAGCTGACCGACATCGCGGTGGGCTACGGCATGGACACCTTCGTCTTCTGGGGTGAGGGGGACCAGGAGGACCAGCTCCGCAGGTTCGCGGAGGAGGTCGTGCCGGCCGTACGGGAAAGGGTCGCGCAGGAGCGCGCGGGCTGACCGGCGTCAGGGAGTGAGGAGGCGGCGCCCGGCCCGGTGCCCGCCGAGGATGATGAGGGGCGTCAGCACCCAGAGGTAGGGGACGCCGTCCATCACCCAGCTCAGCGCGGCCGTGACCAGCCAGAAGGCGCCGTTCACGGTCAGTGTCAGCGCCATGACCCGCAGGTGGAAGACGTCCGTGCCCGGCTTGGTGACCCCGCCGCGCACGGCGGCGACGTTCAGGCCGGCCTGGCAGAACAGCAGGCCGGCCTCCGCGATGGCGAAGAGGGTCACCGACAGCGGGTTCAGCGAGGCCTCGCCGATCAGGGCCGTCGGGTACGGCAGCAGCACCACGAGGATGAGCAACGGGATGTGGATGCGCAACATCCACCGGCTCATGCCGGTGATCTGGTCGAACAGCCGGTGATGCTGGCGCCAGGTCGCCCACAGCACCAGGAAGGCGATGAGGAACGCCAGGAAGATGCCGGCGTTCTCGCCGAGGAAGTGCCACAGCTCGCGGGCCATCGCCATGCGGTCGGCCTCGCCCCGGCGGGAGAGCCCCTCAGGGCGGGGGATCTCGATGACGAGCAGGGTCATGGCGATGGCGAAGACCGCGTCGGTGAACATGCCCATCCGCTCATGGGTCAGCCCCGGCGGGACGGTGGTCGGGTCCGGCGATTCGGCGGCGGTCATCGAGCTCCTCGGCGCAGGATCGGCATTCGCGGCGAACGGGAGGATAGTCGCAAACGCCCCAACGCTGCAGGCCGTACAGGGCCGCACGAGGCCTGATGCCGGGCCGCCGTCAGAAGGGGCATTCCTCGGCCCGCGGAGTCGCACGACTCTCACAGCGGACATTCAGGTGATCTTCATTCATTCACCAGTCGGCCACCAGGTGACCCATCAGGTGTCATCGCGGTGTCGGGACTCATCCTTACCGTCCGAAAGGCCCCCAGTAACCACAAGTCAATAAGGGGAGGGCCTGGACGATGTTGAGACGCAAGGCGGCGATCGCGACGTTCCTCGCGGCCGTCAGCGTGACAGCCGGCACCGCGGTCGCGGTGCTGGGTGACGCCACGGTCGCGTCGGCGGCGACCGCCACCTTCACCCCGGTCGCGGACACGTATGTCGACAACTCCGTGACCACCACCAACTACGGCACATCTGCTCAGCTCGGCGTGGACAACTCGCCCGTCAAGCGGATGTTCCTGAAATTCACCGTGTCCGGCGTGAGCGGAACCGTCACCGGGGCCAAGCTGCGCGTCCACACCGACGACGTCTCCGGCGCTGAGAGCCCCAGCGGCGGCACCTACAAGGCGATGAGCAACACCACCTGGTCGGAGACCGGGGTGACGTGGGCCAACCAGCCCGCCGTCGACGGCGCGACCCTGGGCTCGATCGGGTCGGTCGTGCGCAACACCTGGTACGAGGTCGACGTGAGCTCGTACGTGAAGGGCAACGGCACCTACAGCATCGGGGTGACGTCGTCGAGCAGCGACGGCGCCGACTTCGACGCGCGTGAGACGGGATCGACCGCCCCGCAGCTGGTCATCACGACCGGCACGACCTCGACGCCCACCCCGACCCCCACCCCGACCTCGGGCGACCCCGTGCTCGTCGGCGCGGGTGACATCGCGAACTCCGGTTCGGGCGACACCGCCACCGCGGCCCTGCTCGACGGCATCCCCGGCACCGTCTTCACCGCCGGCGACGACGCCTACGACAACGGCTCCACCGCGGACTTCAACAACTACTACGCACCCACCTGGGGCCGGCACAAGGCGCGCACGCGTCCGGTGGCCGGCAACCACGAGTACAACACCTCGGGCGCCTCGGGGTACTTCGGCTACTTCGGCTCGGCCGCGGGCGAGCCCGGCAAGGGCTACTACTCCTACAACCTCGGCAACTGGCACATCGTGGTGCTGAACTCCAACTGCTCCTCGATCGGCGGCTGCAACGCCGGTTCGGCGCAGGAGCAGTGGCTGCGCGCCGACCTGGCGGCCAACACCCGGTCGTGCACGCTCGCGATGTGGCACCACCCCCGCTTCACCTCGGGGTCCAACCACGCGCCGACGACCTCTGTCGGCCCGCTGGTGCAGGCGCTGTACGACAACGACGCCGAGGTGGTCGTCACCGGTCACAACCACCAGTACGAGCGGTTCGCGCCGATGAACCCCAGCGGGCAACTCGACAACGCTCGTGGCATCCGGCACTTCGTCGTGGGAACCGGAGGTGCCGGCATGTACAACTTCGGCACGATCCAGCCCAACAGCGAAGTCCGTAACAACAACACCTTCGGCGTGCTGAAGTTCACCCTGCACTCCAACAGCTACACCTGGCAGTTCGTGCCTCAGTCGGGCAAGACCTTCACCGACGGCGGCACCAACTCCTGCCACTGATCCCGGCCGTACGGCGCCGCGCCCGGTGTGCTCCCCGCACACCGGGCGCGGCATCCCACCCCCAACTCGGGAAGGTGTGCACGCCCGTGTACCTGTCCACGATCGGCCGGCGGCGGCCGACCGCGCCCGGCGGCGGGATCGGCCGCCGCCGATGGACGGCCATCGGCGCCAACGTGTTCGCGCTCGGCACCGTCAGCCTCGTCACCGACATCTCCTCGGAGATGGTCACCGCGATCCTGCCCGTCTACCTCGTCGTCGGCCTGCAGTTCAGCCCCGCCGCCTACGGTGTCGTCGACGGGGCCTACACGGGCGCGACGGTGTTGTTGCGGCTCGTCGGCGGATACCTGGCCGACCGGGTGCGACGGCGCAAGGCCGTCGCGGGCCTCGGATACGGCCTGTCCGCGGTCGCGAAGCTCGGCCTGATCGCGGCGGGCGGATCGGCCACCGCCATCGGCCTGGTGATCGCCGCGGACCGCGCAGGCAAGGGGCTGCGCACCGCTCCGCGTGACGCGCTGATCACGCTGTCCGCTCCGCCTGACCAACTGGGCAGGGCGTTCGGCGTGCACCGGACGATGGACAGTGTGGGGGCGTTCCTCGGCCCCCTGGTCGCGCTCGCCGTACTCGCCATGGCCGGGCAGCGGTACGACGCCGTGTTCGTCACCAGCTTCTGCGTCGCCGCGTTCGCCGTGGTGGTCCTGGCGCTGTTCGTGCGTGACCACAGAGGGCCGGCCGCCGCCCCGCAGCCGTCCGGGCCGGCGGTGTCGGTACGGCAGGCGGCCGGCCTGCTGCGCATCTCCGGTGTCCGCAGGCTCCTCGCCGCGGCGTGCCTGCTCGGTCTGGCCACGGTCGGAGACGGCTTCGTCTACCTGCTGCTCCAGCGCAGGGAGGACCTGTCGCTCGGCTGGTTCCCCCTGCTCGCCGTGGGGACGAGCCTGGCCTACCTGCTGCTCGCCGCCCCGCTGGGCGTCCTGGCCGACCGCGTGGGCCGGCTCCCCGTGACGCTCTGCGGCTACGGCGCCATGATCCTGGTGTACCTGGCGCTGCTCGGACCGGTCGGCGGGCCGGTGCTCGTCGTCGCCGTGCTCGGTCTCTACGGACTCTTCTACGCCGCCACCGACGGCGTCCTGATGGCCCTCGCGGCGCCCCTGCTGCCCGAACGGCTGCGCACGACCGGGCTGGCGCTCGTGCAGACCGGCCAGGCCCTCGCCTACCTGGGGTCGTCCGTCGGCTTCGGCCTGGCCTGGCAGCTGTGGGGGACCGGCGTCGCGTGCCTGCTCGCCGTACTCGCCGTGGGGATCGCCGTCGCGGCGACGGCGATTCTGCTGTCCGGGCACGCCCGGCGCCCGATCGGAACGGAGGCGACGTCATGAGTGAGCCGAGCGAGCCCCAAGGCGCCGGTGCGGCAGGCGGGGGCGGCGGGCTGAGCCTGCGCTCGAGACTGTCGATCGCGTCCGCCGTCGCCGTCCTCCTGGCGGCGGTGGCGATCGTCTCCATCGTCCTCGCCCCGTCCGGCACGCCCGCGGCCGCCGGACCGCGATCCCCGGGACGTGAAGCCGGCGGTCCCGGCCTCACCCGTGCGGACGGCCCCCAGTTGCGGATGCTCGACAACGGGATGCTGGCCGCCGTCCCGCTCGGCGATCCCGGCGGACCCCGGACCGTCACCTCGCAGCGCTGCGACCGCGCGTACGCCGCGGCGGGCACGGTGGCCTGCCTCCGGCCGGCGAGCGCCCTCGGGGCCACCCGGCTGTCCGTGCTCGACGACGGCATGCGCGAGCTGCGGTCGATCGAGCTGACCGGCTTCCCCAACCGTCTGCGCGTGTCCGACAGCGGACGGATGATCGCCTGGACGTTGTTCGTCAGCGGCGACTCCTACGCGGGCGGGGAGTTCTCCACGCGGGCCGGGATCCTCGACACCCGCACCGGCCGGCTGGCCACCTCGGTGGAGGAGTTCGCGGCCGTCGTCGACGGCCGGCCGTACCGGGCGGCGGACCTCAACGTGTGGGGCGTCACCTTCACCCGCGACGACAACCGGTTCTACGCCACCGTGGCGACGGCCGGGCACCGTTACCTGGCCGAGGGCGACTTCGCGGCGCGGACGCTCAGGACCCTGGCGGACGGCGTCGAGTGCCCCTCGCTCTCGCCGGACGGCACCCGGGTCGCGTTCAAGTCGGCCGTCGGAGGCGACCCGGCCAGGGGATGGCGGCTGTCGGTCCTCGACCTGGCGAGCAAGAGGGTGACCGCGACGGGAGAGACCCGCAGTGTGGACGACCAGGCGATCTGGCTCGACGATCGCACCGTCGCCTACGGGCTGCAGCGCAGCGACGGAGTCAACGACGTGTGGGCCGTGCCCGCCGACGGGACGGGGACGCCGCGGCTGCTGGTCCCCGGCGCCAACTCCCCGTCGATCGACCTGCCTGGAGCGTGAGCGACGACAGCCCATGCGATCAATCACCGTCTGAGCGCTATGCTGCCGCTCGGCATGCGTTGAGCACATATGTAGCAATAGGTGCTTGGACCGCTCCCATCTCACTATCAACAGGTGATTGCACTGAGTGCATCCGATGCGGCGCCGGGTCGGGCGCCCGGCTTCGGCAGCCCGGTGGTTCCACAGGGAAACGTCCTCGTGGACGGGCCGGTCATGACATCCCCCGCTGTGCCGGCTGGGCACGCGGCTGAAGGGGAACCGCGGTCGAGCCGGTTCCGAGGCGACATCGAAGGTCTCCGTGCGGTCGCCGTCGGGCTGGTGTTGCTCTACCACGCCGGTCTGCCGTTCATCCACGGCGGATTCGTCGGGGTCGACGTGTTCTTCGTCATCTCGGGATTCCTGATCACCACCCAGCTCCTGTCCGAGGTGGACCGGACGGGCACCGTCTCACTCGTACGGTTCTACGCCCGGCGAGCCAAGCGGTTGTTGCCGGCCGCCGGGGTCGTTCTGGTGGTCACCGCTCTGCTGACGTGGTGGTTCATCCCGGACACCCGGTGGAAGGAGATCGGCGGCGACATCGCCGGCTCGGCGCTGTATGTGGTGAACTGGCGCCTGGCGGCACGTTCGGTGGACTACCTGGCGGAGGACGCCCAGCCTTCTCCCGTTCAGCACTTCTGGTCGCTGGCGGTGGAGGAGCAGTACTACCTGGTGTGGCCGTTGCTGATCCTCCTCGCGGTCCTCGCGGCGAAGATGATCAAAAACCGGACACGGCCCGCGTTGTGGACCGGACTGCTCCTGGTGATGGTTCCGTCCTTCGCCTGGTCGCTGATCGAGACGGCGCAGACTCCGGCGAGCGCCTTCTTCGTCACGACCACGCGGATGTGGGAACTCGGCGTCGGTGCGGCCGTGGCTCTCGCCGCGGGCGCCTGCGCACGCCTGCCCCGGATGGCGGCCGTCGTCTTCGGATGGGCCGGGCTGGCGGCGATCGCGGTGTCGGGGTTGTTCTACACCGAGGACATCGCGTGGCCGGGATACGCCGCCGCGTTGCCTGTGATCGGTGCCGCCGCCGTCATCGCGGCCGGGTTCGCGGTCACCAGGGGCGGGCCCGCGTCGCTGCTCGGCGTGAGACCGATGCGGTGGATCGGCGGCCTGTCGTACTCGTTGTATCTGTGGCACTGGCCGCTGATCGTGGTCTCGACCGTCTATTTCGACGGATTGTCCTCCTACGAGGGTCTCGCCGTGGTTGCCGTGTCGGTCGTGCCGGCGTGGCTGACCTACCGCACGGTCGAAAGCGGCTTCCGGCATTCCGCGGCGGTCTCGCGATCCACGAGGCTCGCCCTGAGCCTGGGGGCCAACTTCACCCTCATCGGCGTGGCCGCGGGGATCGTCCTGGTGCTCCTCGTCCCAGCGGTCGAGGCGCCCGGCGCGAAGACCGCGCTCGGCGCCGCGGCGCTGCGCGACGACCCGCGAGGAGATCCCGCCGGGGCCGTCGTGGACCGGGTCGACTGGATGACGCCGGATCCCGCCCGGGCCACGGCCGACCTTCCGCCGACGTATGCGGACAAGTGTCATCAGCAGACCGGCAAGTCGGAGGTGATCACCTGCCGGTACGGCGATCCCAAGGGCCGGATCACCGTGGCGGTCGTCGGCGACTCCAAGATCTCCCAGTGGGTGTCCGCCCTGCAGCCGCTCGCCGAGCAGAACGGCTGGCAGCTGGTGACCTACCTCAAGTCCGCGTGCAGCTTCTCCACGGCCGTCATCGAGACCGACGGTCCGGCCTGCCGCGCCTGGGGGGCCAATGTCCTCAAACGGCTTCAGGCCGACCCGCCGGACTGGGTGGTCACCTCGCAGGTCGGCACACAGGCGCGTGACGCCGACGGGAAGTACACCGAGGCGGCCATGGTCGCCGGGCTCCGGGACGTTTGGGGTCGCGTGCGGGCCATGGGCTCCAAGGTCATTGTCATCGCCAACAATCCCCATCCCGGGCAGAACGTGTACGAGTGCGTGGCCAAGAACCCCGACAAACTGTCCGCCTGTTCGTTCGACCGCAAGGCGTACGACAGCAGTTCGGCCGTCACGCAGCACACCGCGGCCAAGGGTATGAAGGGCGTCGAGGTCGTCGATCTCTTCGACGCCATCTGCCCGGCCGAACGCTGCCCCGCCGTGATCGGCAACGTGCTCATGTACCGCCAGGGCTCGCACCTCACCGGCACCTACATCAGATCGATGACCCCACGGCTCGCCAAGGCTCTGACCAAGGCACATCTGCGCGCCACGTACCAGAAGGAGGGGTGACCCGGGAGGGGCCGCGCGTGACGCGCTCAGGGAGCGCGTCACGCCCTCAGGAAACCCTTCGAACAGGTCCGGCGGAGCATTGCACGGCCCGATCAGCGGGCGTACCTTCCAGCCATGGACGTCATCCATCAGGAACGTGTGGCGTGGGAAGGCGCACGCGCCTTCGTTGCCGCGTCCGGCGCTGACGCCTACTGGTGGCTCAGCGAGATGATCGAGTCGGACCTCGGCCGCACCTACCAGGTCTGCCTCGCCGCGACGCGGGCGCGCCTTGAGCGCGAAGAGGCGTCGCTCGCCGAGATCGGTGCGTGGCGGGTGCGACTGGAGGACCTGCTCCGGGTCCGTCCCGACGTGCAGCCGGCCCTGTCCCGGCTGGTCGCAGAGACCTCCGCCCGGCTGGGCCCCCACTGACGGCCGAAGGGCGGCCCTTGGCGGAAACCTTGCGGGTCACTGAGCGGGCACGGCCGGGATGCACGGCCGCCGGACGATACGTTGGCCGGTGAACGGGCGTTTTGTCCGTCACCCGTACCGGGCGTGGCCGCCTGCCGCGCGCGCGGTCGTCCCGAGCGCACCCAGGAGCACGCATGACTCGCCCTCCGGTCCCTCCCTTCACCCATGAGACGGCCGTCGAGAAGGTCCGCCTGGCGGAGGACGCCTGGAACTCGCGCGATCCGGAGAAGGTGGCGCTCGGCTACACGACGGACAGTCGCTGGCGGAACCGCTCCGAGTTCCTCACCGGCCGAGATGAGATCGTCGCGTTCCTGAGCCGCAAGTGGTCCAGGGAGATCGAGTACCGGCTGATCAAGGAGTTGTGGGCCTTCGGCGGCAACCGCATCGCCGTGCGGTTCGCCTACGAGTGCCACGACGACAGCGGCAACTGGTTCCGCTCCTACGGCAACGAGAACTGGGAGTTCGACGAACTGGGCCTCATGCGCGTACGGCTGGCCAGCATCAACGACCTGCCCATCGAGGAGTCCGAGCGCGCCTGTCACTGGCCTCTCGGCCGCCGGCCAGACGACCATCCCGGGCTGTCCGACCTGGGCTTCTGACCTGAGCTCTGACCTGGGTCCTGCCGGGGCCTCCGATCGGCCGGTCACTCGGGCGGGGCGTCGTCCAGGGCGAAGTCGAGATAGCGCTCCGCCGACCGGCGGACGGCCTCCGAGCCGTCCGTCCGCACCACGTGCCGCCACCACGCGCCGTAGACCTGGTCGAACGGGTACCGCTCCAGCAGCGACAGGGCCCGGCGCACCGTGCGTGGCCGCTCCGGGATGAGGTTCGGGTAGCTGTACATGAAGCCCACCCAGCGGCGGTCCTTGACGACCTGCAGGATGTCGCCGGAGAACAGCGCACCCACGCTTCCCGGGGCGTCGCGCCAGTGCAGCACCTGCCCGCCCGCGAAGTGGACGCCCGCGTTGACGAGGGTGAGGCCCTCGCCGATCTCGTGGGTGTCGCCCTCCCAGAAGACGACCGAGTCGTCGGGGCGCGCAACCCATTCGCGGTCGAGCGCGTGGATGTAGACAGGTGCGCCGAAGGCGTGGGCCCAGTCGACCATCGTGCCGTAGTAGTGCGGGTGGCTGATCGCGATCGCGCTGACCCCGCCGAGGTCGCGCACCTGCCGGATGACGTCGTCGTCGAGGTGGGTCACCATGTCCCACAAAACGTTTCCGGCAGGCGTCCGGACGAGCAGCGCCCGCTGGCCGATCCCGGTGGCCGGTTCCGTTCCGATGCCGACGACGCCCGGGCCCTCCTCCTCGATTCGCGCGCGATGACCCGCTCGGCGCAACTCGTCGAGGGAGGTCCATCGCTGGCCGTCCCAGCCGACGTACTGCCGCTCGTCCTCGCAGATCGGGCAGTCCTCGCGGGGAGCGGCGTACTGAACGCCGCAGGTCAGGCAGATGGGCAGGTCGTTCATCGGCGCTCTCTCCTCATGGTGACGCTGAGTGACCGGCGGCGCTTCCCGTGATCTCGGCTTGGCCTCGGCGAGGCCCGCCAAAGCTGATCAAATCAGGCTTAGTCATATCATTACGCACTTCGCATTGCGTGTCTGAATTGTCACGTTATGTAATCGCATGGGCGATGAGTCAGACCTACCTGGCTCGAAGGAGAACACTATGACGTTCACGACGATGAACCCGACGTCCATGGCCATGCCGCTGGGATTCGGATCCCAGCAGTTCTCTCCTCAGCACTTCAACCAGATGTCCCCGGCATCCTCGATCCACGCGCCGCATCTGCAGGCGCTTCAGCAGCTCCAGGTCCTGCAGCAGGTACAGGCCCTCCAGCAGGCACACGCCCAGGCTCAGGCCCTCCAGCAGGCTCAGGTTCAGGCTCAGGCCCTGCAGCAGGCCCAGGCTCTGCAGCAGATGTCGCCCCTCGGGGCGATGGTGCCGCAGGACCAGCAGATCCTGCCTCAGGAGCACGTTCTGAGCCCCGCCACCTTCTGGAACAAGGTCGCTCACATCGGCGCCCGGCACGGCGCCGCGGTCGTCAGGCAGATCCTCGACGGCATCCAGGTCCAGCAGGTGGCCGCTCAGCAGGCGGCCTTCCAGCAGCTCGGCCAGATGTCGCCATTCCAGCAGGCCGCCCAGCAGCAGGCGGTCCAGCAGGCGGTCCAGCAGGCCGCTCAGCAGGCGGCCTTGGCGTTCGGCCAGGTCCAGCCGTTCCAGCAGCAGCCGGGCCAGGCCGTCCCGCACCACCTGCAGCAGCAGATGCCGGTGGCGTTCGGCCAGGCGCAGCACCAGCTGCAGCCTCTGGGGTTCGGCCAGGTCGGCCAGATGTCCCAGCAGCAGGTACCGGTGGCCGCCGGCTCCGGGTTCTGAGCGGGAGGACACGAAGGTGGACTCGATCGGTGAGGGGCCGCTTCGGCCCGGCGCCGGCTCGGGTGGCACGGGTGCGGCCTCGGGCCCGGCGATGACGCCGGGTCCGGGGTCGCCCGGACCATCCGGCCTCCTGCAGGTGCATTGCGCCATGAGCCTGCAGCAGCTCTACGGCTGGTTGCAGACGACCGTTCCGCAGGCGCCGCAGGTCGCCGGGGTCGTCCCCCTGGTCGTGCGCGCGGTGCAGCTCTACCGCACCGGGGAGCACGAGGCGTGCGTGGCGCAGATCCAGTCGGTGCTCGACAGCATCAACGCCGGTCACTGGTCCGCCGCTCCGGTGACCCGGCCGATCGCCTGACCTCGGCCGAGCCGTGGAGTGCGGCCAGTAGACCAGCCTGAGCTGGGGAAAGTCGGGACGCAGTGACCAGTGACGACAAGCCCAAGAACGGAAGCGGGCAGTCGCGCCCGACGGGTGCGAACCGGTCGCGGCAGACGTCGCGGCAGGGCCCCCAGCCGGTGCTGCCGCGCCCGCTGCGGTACATGGTCGCGCTGCCGCCGCCCCAGGCCCGCTCACAGGAGGGAGCGGGCCCGGTTCCCGACGCCGACGGGCTGCTGCGGCTGCTCGAGGGCGATCCCGACGTGGGCGTGCGCCGACGGCTTCCGGCGAGGTCAGGCGAGCCGGGCGCGGCGGGCCGGTCCTTTCCCTCCGTCGTGGTCGCCGACATGACCGCCGAGCACGCGGACGAACTGCGGCGGCGGTTTCCCGAGCTGCACATCGAACGCGACCGGCTGCTGACCTACAGCGAGGTGCCGGTGCCGCCCCGCAGGAGGAGGCCGGCGCCGGCCGCGCCGCCTCTGGGGATCGAGAGCACCTTCGCCTTCCTGGTGCGCGACTCCGCGGGCGCGCCGGTGCCGGGCGCCGTCGTCGTGCTGAGCGGATCCGGCCTGCCCGCGCAGGCGGTGACCGGCCCGGACGGCCGCGCCACGGTCACGATGGCGGGTGAGACGGCTGAGTCGATCGTCAGCGTGCTCGTCGCCCCGCGATCGGGCCACTGGAGCGTGTACGTGGAGCGGCCGGCCCTGTCGTCGAGCCGCGAGAACCTGATCGAGCCTGCGATGTTGTCCGAAGGCGTCGAGGGACTCCCCGGACGGCAGATCTTCGGCTGGGGACAGACGGCGATGGATCTCGACCGCCTCCCGCGCGCTCTCAGGGGCGCGGGGGTCAAGATCGCGATTATCGACTCCGGGGCCGCGACCGAGCATCCCGATCTCCTCGGTCAGGTGACGTGCGGAATCGATCTGGCGGGCGGGAAGCCGGACGGCTGGACGGACGACGGCGCCCATCACGGCTCCCACTGCGCCGGGATCATCGCGGGCGGGGACGACGGCCGGGGGATCGTGGGATTCGCCGCCGAGGCCGAGGTCCACGCCTGCAAGATCTTCCCCGGCGGCCGGTTCAGCGACCTCATCGAGGCGCTCGACTACTGCATCGACCAGCGGATCGACGTGGTGAATCTCAGCCTCGGCAGCCGCCATCCCTCGCGGCTCGTCGCCGCGAAGATCGACGAGGCGCGCCGGGCGGGGGTGGCGTGCGTCGTCGCCGCCGGCAGTGACGGCGGCTCCGTGTGCTTCCCCGGAACCCTGCCGACCGTGCTGACGGTGGCCGCGATCGGGAGAGTGGGGACGTTCCCCGACGGCACCGGACACGCGGCCGAGGTCAGGGGACCGGTGACGGGGGAGGGCTACTTCTCGCCCCTGTTCACCTGCCGCGGACCCGAGGTGGACGTGTGCGCACCCGGCGTCGCCGTGACATCGTGCGTCCCTCCGGGGGCCTACGCGGCCTGGGACGGCACGTCCATGGCCGCGCCGCACGTCACCGGGCTGGCCGCGCTCGTGCTCGCCCACCACGACGACTTCCGGTACGCGTACGTCCGGCGGGACGCCCGCCGCGTCGATCGGCTCTTCCACGTCATCAGGTCCAGCTGCCAGGCGCTCGACCTGGGTGATCCGTACCGGACGGGGGCCGGCCTGCCGAATGTGCTGCGGGCTCTGGGCCCGGCGCTCACCCAGGTGACGCCGCAGCCGGAGGAGGTGCGGCGGTGGTCGGGCGAACTGACCGCCGAGATGGTCCTCGCCGGGCTGACCGCGCCCGGCCGGAATCCGGTGGGCCCGAACCAGGTGGGCCCGAACCAGGCGGGCGAAGTTCAGGACGGCGGGACCGGGCAGCCCCTGGCGGCCGGTGCCGGTGCCGCGCCTGGTACCGCGCCGATGAACGGCTACGCCTCGCAGGACGGCCATGCCTCACCGGACGGCTACGCGCCGCCGGACGGCATGGCCGTCATGAACGGCCCCCTGCAGATGGACGGGATCATGCCCGCCAACGGCCTCACCACCGCCGACCGGCCCGGGCATGCTCCCGGCGGCCCGGCGGTCCCGAGCGGCCTGGCGGCCTCGAACGGCTCGGATCCGGCGGGGGTGAGCGCCACGACGGGGACGCCGTGCGACGGCGTTCCCGGCGGATCCGCGGCGCCGGGGGGTGGCGCACCGGACGGGCAGGCCGCGCTCGCGTGGCTGACCAGGGAGATGGGCGCAGCCGGACTGATCACCGGCCGGCGGCCCGCCGACCCGCTCCCATGAGCATGCCGCCCATGACTGAACCTGCCGCCCACGACGGGAGGCCGTCAGCGGCGCCCGCGCGACGTCATTCCGGCCATCTGGGCCACGTCCTCGGCTCCGTCGCCGATCAGCTTCGCGGCCAGATCCGACAACGCCCGGCCCACGGCGAGCTCGTCACCGATCTCCGGCACCGGGCGGTCGGTGGGATTGCGACGGGCATGGGCGACGCTCTCGTGCCTGCGTCCCGCGTCGGTGTACAGCACAGCGGTCGCGGTGGTGACGTCGTCGTTCTCGTCCTCCGTCAGGAAGACCTCCACCGTCCATCGCTTGGTTTCCATGGCGAACACCCCCGATTCAGCATCTCTCCGAGGTGGCGGC
The DNA here is from genome assembly GCF_016862895.1 of Planotetraspora kaengkrachanensis. Classification (GTDB taxonomy): domain Bacteria; phylum Actinomycetota; class Actinomycetes; order Streptosporangiales; family Streptosporangiaceae; genus Planotetraspora; species Planotetraspora kaengkrachanensis. The sequence continues at coordinate 71,612 of NZ_BONV01000053.1, forward strand.
GGCCGGAAGGGACTTTCGGCCCGGTACGGCCGGGACCTGCGCGGGAACGCCCGGTGAAAGGAAGGAACGCCCATGCCTGATCCGATCATCGTCGGCGCCGACGGCTCGCCCGCGGCGCTGGCAGCAGTGGAATGGGCCGCGGACGACGCCGCCCGTCAGAGGCGCCCGCTGCGCCTGGTGTGCGTCGTCGACCGCTGGGCCTACGGCATCGTGAAGTTCCCCACCACCGCGGGCGATCCGCTGACCATGCACGCCGAGCGGGCGCTGGCCGAGGCCGAGGCGGTGGCGACCAAGCGCCAGCCTGACGTGCCGGTCAGCATCGAGATCATCGAGGGGCTGCCCGCCAAGATCCTGCGTGACAAGGCCAAGGAGGCGGCCGAGATCGTGCTCGGAACCCGGGGCCTGGGCGGGTTCACCGGCATTCTGCTCGGCTCGGTCAGCACCCATGTGGCCGGTCAGGCGCACGGCCCGGTCGTGGTCGTGCGTCCCGGGTGGAAGGACACGTACGGCGAGGTGGTCGTCGGCGTCGACGACTCGGCGGAATGCGAGGCGGCGATCGGCTACGCCGTCGCGCAGGCCGAGGCCCGCGGCAGCACGCTCCGGGCCGTCTACGCGTGGCAGCTGCCGGTCCACGCGCTCGCCCCGGAGATCGGCTACGACATCGACGGGGTGCGCGAGGCCCAGCACCGCGTGGCCGCGGAGAAACTCGCGCCCTGGCGGAGGCGGTCCGACGTGACGATCATGGAGGACGTCCTGTGCGCCCACCCGGTCGACGCGCTGACCGACGCCTCCGAGGCCGCCGACCTGCTCGTGGTGGGCTCGCACGGCCGGGGCGCACTCGGGTCGGTGATGCTGGGATCGGTCAGCAGGGCAGTCCTGCACCACGCCCACTGCCCGGTCGCCGTGGTCCGCCCCTGAGCGTCGTCACCCGCCCTCGGCCGCGTCGTCGCGCTCCCACGTCAGCCGGTCGACCACGTCGACCACGCCGTTGACGCGTTCGGTCATCCGTACGAGCGTCAGGACGTCGCCACGCCGCGGCACCGACCCGCTGAGCGTGACCACCGCGTCTGAGACCGCCACGTGGACGTGCGACGTGTCCGCCCACAGGGCGCTTTCCACGATGTCGTCGCGTATCTCGCGGGCGACCTCCTCGTCGCTCCTGACGATCGTCTTGAGCAGGTCGGTACGGCTGATCACGCCCTCGAGCCGCCCTTCGTCGTCGACCACGGGGATGCGCTTGACGCCGTGCTCGCTCATGAGCCTGGCGGCGCTCACGGCGCTGGTGTGCGGCCTGACCGTGACGGCGGGCGCCGTCATCAACTGCGCCGCGGTCTCGCCCCTGGCCTTCCCCGCGATGCTCCTGGAGGGCGAGCGGACGCGCGCGCGGAGCCGCACGCGCAGGGGAGGACGGTAGCCCTCACCGTAGAACTGCTCCCGGAGCTCCTCCTTGTGGAGCAGGTCGGCCTCCGACACGACGCCGAGCACGTGGCCCTCGCCGTCCACCACCGGCACGACGCTCACGCCGTAGGTGAGCAGCACCTCGGCGACGTCCCTGAACGACGTGCAGCCGTTGACGGACACGGCCTGCCTGGACATGACGTCCCGCACCTTCATGTGCATGATCGGCCCCCCTCGCGGCCGCGACGCGGTCCCCACCTGAATTCCACCGGAGGACGGCGCGACGCACAGGAGGCGGAGGTCCCGTGTCCCAGGGCCGTTCGGCCACTGCGGGGTGCCCCTTCGATCAGGTGTTCCCCTGCGGGATCAGGGATTGGAGTACACGCGCCGAGGGGAGAGCAGGACGGCGGTGCGCCGCTCCTCGGCCATGATCCTGTCGTACTCGTCCCAGTCGTCGTGGGTTCCGCCCGCGGCGCTGAAGATTCGCCGGAGCAGAAGCCGGAGGCCCTCCGCGTCGATCCCGTCGAGCGGGTCGTCGGGCCCGACCAGGTCGGTGCCGCCCTCCGCGGCCGTCCACTGCCAGCCGCTGCGCACCACGATGGTGGCCTGCGGCCTGACGCGCAGGTCAGCCAGCTTGCGGGCGGTGCCCCGCACGACGAACCCGACCACCGAATGGCCGGTGGCCGGATGATCGAGGACCCCCGCGTTGACCACGGAGGAACGGATGCCTCCGTCGGGACGCAGGGTCGAGACCACGCAGAGGCCGTGGTCACCGGAGACGAGGCCGGCGAATTCCGCGAGATCGGTCACCTGAGTGAGCCTAACCCCGCCGTCCGATACTCCACGGCACCACGACTCGCCGGTCAGCCGGTGTCGATGATCAGGTCGGCGCGTGAGCGCACGTCGTCGGCCGCGTAGTACTCGTCCTCCTGGCGGGCCCAGCGCCGCCAGTGCGGGGCGTAGACGTCGCCGTCACGCGCCAGCGCCCGTGCCCTGCGCACGCCAGGGACGGCCTCCAGCCACACCAGGCCGCTGAGGTAGGGCGCGGCCTCGAGGGCGCCGGAACCGACGCCCTCGACGACGAGGACGGCCGGGGACGGGGCCTCATGCCATTCGGCGTACTCGCCCCGATCCCAGTCGTAGCGCCGCCAGCGCGCCGGGGCGCCGGAGGCGAGGGGGCGCAACACCCATTCCAGCAGCGCGTCCTTCCCGGCGGACAGGCCGTCCCAGCCGTCATAGAGGTCGTCCATGCGGATCGTCGCGGCGCCGAGGGCCGCGGCGACGGCGGCGGCGAAGGTGGACTTGCCCGCCCCCGACCGCCCTTCGACGGAGAGGACACGTGTCGTGTGCGCCCGCGGGGGACGGCCGCGCAGCCATGCCGCGACCTCGTCCGCCGCAGGGTCGTGGGCTAGACGCCCGTGCGGGAGGGGGTGCGGATCCCCAGTTCCATGTTCGGGTCCTCCCATTCCTCCGTCCCGCGCTCCTTCATCCCGCGCATCCCGCGCATCCCGCGCTCACCGTCTTCGCGCAGTTCCTCCATGCGAAGGGCCACGCCCATCGCGAAGAACGTCGGCGCCCACTCGCCGACGAACAGACCCCAGCGGTCCGCCCGGTCCACGCCCGCCGGCTCGTACCGCTTCGACAGCACCCACGAGACGGCCGACAGGCCGATGGACGCGATGCCGGCCGTGTACATCATGTGGGAGCGGACGCCCATTCGATGGAGAGTATGGATCATTTTGTCCCCCTCGTGGTGATTCTTCCTTATCTCGCTACCCCGTGCCCCCGGGGCCGACACGCTGAGTGACCACTCCGGCCGCAGGGCGATGCTTATGGCTTCGCTGTGTGGGTAGCGTTGATCGGCGAACTCGGGAGGAAGCGATGGAAGCGCTGGGCATCGATATCGGCGGCTCTGGGATCAAGGGCGCCACCGTGGACACGTCGGCGGGTGAGCTCACGCGGGAGCGGCTGCGCATCCCGACGCCGCAGCCGTCCACACCCGCGGAGGTGGCCGCGGTCGTACGGCAGATCATCGAGCACTTCTCGTGGACGGGGCCCATGGGGGTGACCTTCCCCGGTGTCGTGCTGGACGGCGTCATCAGGACCGCCGCCAACGTCGACCGTTCGTGGATCGGGGTCAAGGGCGAGGAGTTGTTCGGCGCCGGCGTCGCCCTGCTCAACGACGCGGACGCGGCGGGCGTCGCCGAGGTCGCCTTCGGCGCGGGCCGCGGCCGCTCCGGCGTGGTGCTGATGCTGACCTTCGGCACCGGCATCGGCAGCGCCTTGTTCGCCGACGGGCGGCTGGTGCCCAACACGGAGTTCGGCCACGTCGAGATCCGCGGCAAGGAGGCCGAGCACCGCGCCTCGGACCATGTGCGCGAGAAGCACGAGCTGAGCTGGGAGAAGTGGGCCGAGCATGTCCAGGAGTACCTCCTGCACATGCGGGATCTGCTGTGGCCCTCACTGATCGTCATCGGCGGCGGCGTCAGCAAGAAGGCCGACAAGTTCCTGCCGCTGATCGACCTCGGGGACACGCCGATCGTGCCGGCCGTGCTGCGCAACGAGGCCGGGATCATCGGCGCGGCCATGGCGGCTGTCAGCCGGACTAAGCCCTAAATTCCTACTTGAATAACGGGGAATTATGGGCGACGATGCCTTCATGGCTTCATGGCGAGGACCGGCCGAGCGTCGTCACATCGATCCGCCACGCGTCCGCCGCGCCGCCTGTTGATCGCCGGGATCACCCCGTCCGGACATGCTTCAGGCAAGGAGAGGGCACGAGATGTCACACGTGATGGATTCCTTCGCGCGACGGCGCGAGCCCGGTCACGACCCGGCACCCGCCGGCGAGGGGACCGTGCTCGGCGTGCTCCCCATGCCGGGGGTGGACGCCGCGCTCGTGATCGTCGGCTACACGGTCCCGCTGGACGGCGGATCGCCGTCCGTCGAGGGACTCAGGCCGCCGCAGGGTGCCGGCCTGCCGGAGGGGGTGGCGCTGCGGGCCGTTCAGGACCTGGCCTCGTACCGCGCGCCCGCCCCGGTCCCCGCTCACCCCGGCCGCGGCGACCACGCCTCACGCCGTAGCCGGGCGCCCGCGCCGGCGGAGGATCTCGTCGTCGACCGGGCCTCCCGCGCGGTCCGCGTGGACGGCGAGGAGGTCGAGCTCACCTACCGCGAGTTCGAACTGCTCGACTACCTGTGCGCGGCGCCCGGCCGCGTCTTCAACCGGCGGCAGCTGATGGCCGCCATCTGGGACAGGTACGGCGACGAGGGCGCCAGGACCGTCGACGTCCACGTCCTGCGGCTGCGGCGCAAGCTGGGCCCGTACGCCGGGCGGATCGTGACCGTGCGCAACGTCGGCTACAAGTACCAGCCGGCCCGCCCGCAGCGGATCTGAACCGGTGCCGCTGGGCCGGTCACGGGTGCAGCCTGAGGCCCTTGAGCGTCTTGTCGACCGCGTTCCTCGGCCCGTGGACGGCCAGCCCGACCAGGGACATCTCCTCGGCGGTGACCGCCAGGACCGCGGCCCGGTTGGCCACGTCGTCGCCCGTCTCGAACATCTCCTCGATGTAGACGGCCGTGTCCAGTCCGCGCGCCACGGCGCGTTCACGCACGCACGCCAACCCGTCGGCGTCCGCGGCGTACACGAGCACCGGCTGGCGGAACATCGGCAGGTAGGCGGCGCCCGAGGCGTCCTCGTACGGCTCGCCGATCACCTCGGGGACCCCGCCGGCGACGGCGCTCGCCAGGAACGCCGTCACGTTCAGCTTCTGCCACACCTCGAGGTCGCCGCGGACCACGACGCCGATCTTCGTGTCGAAACGCATGGCCCGATGCTGGCCCGCCCCGCCGTGGCGAGTCTTGAACGCTCGTGCGCACCCCGCGGAACGGGCTGGCCGTGCCGCCGGCCTGTACGCACAATGGACCGGTGGCTCAGGACTGGTCCACCTACTGGCGCTCCGCCGACCAGCCGGTGGAGGCGATGCACGCCCACTTCGCCCGGCACGTCTACCACCGGCACAGCCATGAGACCTACTCCTTCGGCGTGACCGAGGAGGGCGCCCAGTCGTTCACCTGCCGGGGCGCAGCCCACACCAGCGCGTCGGGCATGGTCATGGCGTTCAACCCCGACGACCCGCACGACGGGCACGCGGCCGACGAGCTCGGCTTCACCTACCGGATGATCCACGTCGGCCCGGCGCTGATGGCCGGCGTGCTCGCGGACGCCGCGGACCGCCCTTTCGGCCTGCCGCTGTTCTCCCGTCCGGTCGTCGACGACCCCGTGCTCGCCCGGCGCTTGCGGGCGCTCGGCGTCGCGCTGCTCGGGGGCGCCGACCGGCTGCGCCGCGACGAACTGCTCGCCCGCGCGGTCGTCGCCGTCGTCCGGCGCGCGACCGGACGTCCGTGGCGGTCCGCCCGATCCACCTCCCAGGACGTGAGGCGGATCGCGGAACGGGCCCGCGACCACCTCCGCGACGCCGTACCGGCGGACGTGACCGCCGACGACCTGGCCGCGGTCACCGGTCACAGCCGGTTCGCCGTCTATCGCGCCTTCACGTCGGTGTACGGCATGCCGCCCAGCGACTACCAGCGGCAGCTGCGGCTGCGGACGGCCCGCAGGCTGATCGCCCGGGGCCTGCCCCTCGGCGAGGCGGCGACGCTGTCCGGGTTCGCCGACCAGAGCCACCTCACCCGCTGGTTCACCCGTTGCTACGGCATGAGCCCGGGACGGTTCCGGGAAGCCGCGCGCTGATCCGGTCTTTCTCACGTGTCCGGGGCCGCGCTGATCCGGTCTTTCCCGCGTGTCCGGGGCCGCGCTGATCTGGTCTTTCCCGCGTGCTCGGCCCGGCCGCGACGCCACCGGCGGAAAATTGGCTGGCGAAGCGGTCGGGGCGGTTGCCTATCCTTGAGCATGGAATGAACACGCTCGCTGACCTCCAGGGCCGCCTGCCCGGCCTGATGCTGCGCGACCAGCGCAGACTACGCCGCCGTATCGACGGGATGCGCAAGGTTCGTGACGGCACGTCACGCCGGTCCGTCGCCCAGGAGATCGCGGGTGACATCGAGGCCGCGGAATCGAGGGTCGCCGCCCGCCGGGAGGCGGTGCCGTCCCTCAGCTATCCTCCCGAGCTGCCGGTCAGTCAGCGCAAGGACGACCTTCTCGAGGCGATCCGCGACCACCAGGTCGTGATCGTGGCGGGGGAGACGGGCTCGGGCAAGACGACGCAGCTGCCCAAGATCTGCCTGGAGCTGGGCCGCGGCGTGCACGGCCTGATCGGGCACACCCAGCCGCGGCGGATCGCGGCGCGCACGGTCGCCGAGCGCATCGCCGAGGAGCTGTCGATCCCGCTGGGGGAGGCGGTCGGATACAAGGTCCGCTTCACCGACCACTCCAGCGACGGAACCCTCGTCAAGCTGATGACCGACGGCATCCTCCTGGCGGAGATGCAGACCGACCCGCTGCTGCTGCAGTACGACACGCTGATCATCGACGAGGCCCACGAACGCAGCCTCAACATCGACTTCATCCTCGGCTACCTCAAGCAGCTCCTGCCCCGGCGTCCCGACCTCAAGGTCGTCATCACCTCGGCGACCATCGACCCCGAGCGGTTCTCCCGGCACTTCGCCCCGCCCGGGAGCGACGAGGGCGCCCCGATCGTCGAGGTGTCCGGCCGGACCTATCCCGTCGAGGTGCGGTACCGGTCCGTCGAGGAGGACGACGACCAGACCCAGGCCATCGTGCAGGCGGTCGACGAGCTGTGCGCGGAGGGCCCCGGGGACATCCTCGTCTTCCTCAGCGGTGAGCGTGAGATCAGGGACACCGCGGACGCGTTGAAGGGCCGTGACGAGGAGGTCCTCCCGCTGTACGCGCGGTTGTCGGCGGCCGAGCAGCACCGCGTCTTCCAGGCGCACCGGGGCCGCAGGATCGTGCTGGCGACCAACGTCGCGGAGACCTCCCTCACCGTGCCGGGCATCCGGTACGTCATCGATCCCGGCACGGCCCGCATCTCGCGTTACAGCCACCGGCTCAAGGTGCAGCGGTTGCCGATCGAGCCCGTGTCGCAGGCGTCGGCCAACCAGCGCACCGGCCGCTGCGGCCGCACCTCGGACGGCGTCTGCATCCGGCTCTACTCGGAGGAGGACTTCGTCTCGCGGCCTGAGTTCACCGACCCCGAGATCCTCCGTACGAACCTGGCGAGCGTCATCCTGCAGATGACGTCACTGGGACTGGGCGACATCGCGGCGTTCCCCTTCGTCGAGCCGCCCGACGGCCGGCAGATCAGGGACGGCGTCAACCTGCTCCAGGAGCTGGGCGCGCTGGCCGACGGCGGCGGCGGGAAGCTCACCCCGCTCGGCCGCAAGCTCGCCCAGCTCCCCGTGGACCCGCGGCTGGCGCGCATGGTGCTCGAAGCCGAGGGCAACGGCTGCGCGCGCGAAGTGATGATCATCGCCGCGGCGCTGTCGATCCAGGACCCCCGCGAACGGCCGGCGGACAAGCAGCAGGCGGCCGACGAGAAACACCGGCGCTTCGCCGACAAGGAATCCGACTTCCTCACGTACCTGAACCTGTGGAACTACCTGCGTGAGCAGCAGCGGGCCCTGTCGTCGAGCGCGTTCCGCCGGATGTGCAAGGCGGAGTTCCTGAACTACCTGCGTGTCAGGGAGTGGCAGGACATCGACAGCCAGATCAGGCAGGTGGCCAAGACCCTGGGCGTCGTCCCCAACAGCGTCGACGCGGACCCGCAGCGGATCCACCAGGCGCTGCTGAGCGGCCTGCTCTCGCACATCGGCGTCAAGGACCTCGAAGCCAAGCGCAAGCAGGACGGGCCGCGGCGGCCCATCACCGAGTACGTCGGCGCGCGCAACGCCCGGTTCGCCATCTTCCCCGGCTCGTCGCTGGCGAAGGCGCAGCCGCTGTGGGTGATGTCGGCCGAACTCGTCGAGACCTCGCGGCTGTGGGCCCGGGTCAACGCCAAGATCGAGCCGGAGTGGATCGAACCGCTCGCCCAGCACCTGATCAAGCGGACCTACAGCGAGCCGCACTGGGAGAAGGACCAGGCAGCCGTCATGGCCCTGGAGAAGGTCACCCTGTACGGCGTGCCGATCGTCGCGGAGCGCAAGGTCAACTACGGCCGCATCGATCCGGAGCTCAGCCGCGACCTGTTCATCCGCAACGCCCTGGTCGAGGGCGAGTGGCGGACGCATCACAAGTTCTTCCACGACAACCGCAAGCTGCTCCAGGAGGCCGAGCGGCTCGAGGAGAAGGCCAGGCGCCGGGACATCGTCGTCGACGACGAGACGTTGTTCGACTTCTACGACGGCCGCATCCCACCCGAGGTGGTCTCCGGACGGCACTTCGACAGCTGGTGGAAGAAGACCTCGCGCGAAACGCCCGACCTGCTCACGTTCACCCCCGAGATGCTGGTCAACTCCGGCGCGGGCGTCAGCGCCCGTGACTATCCCGACTCGTGGGGGCAGAGCGGGCAGCGGATGCGGCTGACCTACCGGTTCGAGCCGGGCGCCGCGGTCGAGAAGGCGGCGGCCGAGAACATGGCCGACGGCGTCACCGTGCACATCCCCCTCGACGTGCTGAACCAGGTCGACCCGTCGGGCTTCGACTGGCAGATCCCCGGTCTGCGCGAGGAACTGGTCACCGCTCTCATCAGGTCGCTTCCCAAGCAGTTGCGGCGCAACTTCGTCCCCGCCCCCAATTTCGCGAAAGCCGTACTGGAGCGGGCGGAGCCGGGAAGCGAGCCGATCCTGGACACACTGGAGCGGGAGCTGCACCGGATGACCGGCGTGACCATCCCCCGCGACGCGTGGGCCCCCGACCAGGTGCCCGACCATCTGCGGATCACCTACCGGGTGGTCGACGACAGGAAGCGGCCGGTCGCCGAGGACAAGGACCTCGAGGCGCTCAAGCGCAGACTGGCCCCCCGGCTGCGCGCCACGCTGTCGAAGGCGGCCGACGACCTGGAGCGCACGGGCCTGCGGAGCTGGACGATCGGGACGTTGCCGACGGTCTTCGAGCGGGGCAGGCTGCGCGCCTATCCCGCGCTCGCCGACGAGACCGTCAGCGTGGCGGTCCGGATGTTCGAGACCGAGGCCGAGCAGCGCAGGTCCATGTGGGCCGGCACCCGCAGGTTGCTGCTGCTGAACACGGTCAGCCCGGCCAAGGGGATCCTGCGCGGCCTGAACACCGCGGAGAAGCTCGCACTCAGCCGCAGCCCGCACGGCGGCGCGGCCGAACTGTTCGACGACTGCGCCGCCTGCGCGGCCGACAAGCTGATGGCCGAGGCCGGGGGACCCGCCTGGGACCAGGCCGGCTTCGAGCGGCTACACGACCACGTGCGCGCGTCGTTGTACGCCACCACCGTGGAGGTGGTCGCCAGGGTCGAGCGGGTCCTCGCCACCTGGCACACGACGCAGGGCGCGCTGCGCGGCCCGGCCGACGCCGTCGCCGACATCAGGGAGCAGCTCGACGGGCTCATCTATCCGGGCTTCGTCACGGGGACGGGCTACGACCGGCTGCCCGACCTCCACCGGTACCTGCGGGCGGTCGAGCGCCGGCTGGAGAAGCTGCCCGACGACCCGCACCGCGACCGCGAGTGGATGCACCGGGTGCACGACGTCGAGGACGACTACCGCGACCTGCTCGACCGGCTCAAGCCCGCGGAGCGGGACGCCCAGGCCGTACGGGACATCAGGTGGATGATCGAGGAGCTGCGGGTGAGCTTCTTCGCGCAGCAGCTCGGCACGCCCTCTCCCGTCTCGGAGAAGCGCATCCGCAAGGCCATCGACGCGATCTGAGTAGCCCGCCCGGGGTGTCCGGGTTCGGACACGAGCGCCGGTTTCGTGCCGTCCGCCGATAGGGTGATCATGCCTGAGAGGAGCATGACCATGCGGTGGCGCTCTCCTAAGGACGAGTCGGTCGAGGCGTTCATTGCACTCGGACTCCCTCGATCATCGGCGGAGTGGATGGTCGGGCTCATGCGCGGCCAGGTCACCGACACGATGTGCGATCTGCTCCCGGGAGTCGAGCACAGCCCCGCCCCCCAGTCCCTCCTGCTGATGTCGGCCACGCTCACGCCGGTGCTCCCCGGCCTGACCCAGGCGCTGCAACCCGGCGTCGACGACGGCCGGGCCACGTCCGCGGCCCTGTCCTGTGTGCTCATGCCGCCCATGGCGCTCGAACTCGGCTCCCGGGGGAAGCGCCCGGCGGGAGGCGGGCGGCCCGTCCCGTCGGAGCCGCTGGCTCAGACGACGGAGGACTGGCGACAGCACGTCGACGGCGGCTTCAGCGCCGAGAACAACCGGGGAGTGCCGTCGTTTCTCGGTGACCTCCTGCGTCGGACGCTGGGGGACAGGGCGGACCTCCAGTGGGCGGGATGGGCCCTGCTCGCCGCCATGCACGCCATGGACCAGCACGACGACGTCCTGCCGATTCCCGGCAGGACCGCACAGACCCCGGGAGCGCGGGTCGCCGGCATCGCCTTCCAGCTCGGGCGGCTCCTCACGGTCGCCGCGGCCGTGGACCTCCTTCGCGGCCCGGGCGGCGGCGGCCTGCCTTCCGCCCGCTGAGCGGCCTGCGGTGCGCCGGCCCTGAGCGGCCTGGCCGAGGTTCGCTTCGGTACGGCCGTGCCCGATAGGGGCGCCGGGATCAGCGGCGCACTTTCGCCGCGCCCGCTTGGCGCCGTAACCCGAAAATGCAGTGGCCGCGCGGGCTCGGGGTCACATACGTTCGCCTCCATGGTTGACGCGACTTTCGGGCATCCGCGCCTCGCCGCCATCTACGACCCACTCGATCCGGACCGCAGCGACCTCGACGCGTATCTCGCGATGGCGGAGGAGTTCGGCGCGCGGTCCGTGCTGGACATCGGGTGCGGCACGGGCGTGTTCGCGCTGCTGCTCGCCGAGCGCGGGATCACGGTCACCGGGATCGATCCCGCGCGGGCGTCCGTCGACGTCGCGCGTGGCAAGCCGGGCGCGGAGCGGGTGCGCTGGCTCGACGGCGACGCGGGGGACCTGCCGCCCATGCAGATCGACCTGGTGACGATGACCGGGAACGTCGCCCAGGCGATCGCCGATCCGCAGGCATGGCGTACGACGCTGCGCGGCGCGTACGAGGCGCTGCGGCCCGGCGGGCGGCTTGTCTTCGAGACGCGCGATCCGTCGCAGCGCGTGTGGGAGGAGTGGGCGGAGTGGACGCGCGAGACCACGTACCGCATGACCGACATCCCGGGCGTCGGCCATGTCGAGACCTGGGCCGAGCTGACGGACGTGAGCCGGCCGCTGGTGAGCTTCCGGGGTACGCACGTGTTCGCCGCGGACGGGGACGTACTGACCTCGGAATCGACACTTCGCTTCCGCGAACGTACGGAGATCGAGCGGGACTTGCACCACCACGGCTTCGTCGTCGAGGACGTACGCGACGCACCCGACCGGCCGGGCAGGGAGTTCGTGTTCGTGGCGCGGTGCGATACCGCGGAGCCCGTCCCTCCTGGAATGCCCCAGGGAGCGTGCGCACCACACAGCGCCGGGCAGACGGGACTTTGAAGACACTCCCTTAGGCCGCATGCCCGGCCGCCGAGCGGGCGTAGGGCCGCGAGGCGGCGCGGAGCGCCGCCCTTGACCCCCAATAAGCCCAATTCGGCAGTGGTCCACTGATGCTTGGACACGACCTATGCGGGTCGAGTGACCGTGAGTCCCTGCGGATTGCCGACCGTACGGGCACGCAACGGGCACGCCGAACGCTTCACACCTCTGCCCTGCCCGGTTGAACCTTCTGAGACGAGCTGCTTGACCCCGAACCTTCTACAGACGCATCGCGATCGGCCGAGGCGTGACATGACCGTCATCAGACGTCGGTAGCTTGATCGGATGCAATGTCCCGGAGTGCAGGTGACCTCGGCCGGACAACAGGCCTTTCCAGGAGAGAGGCGTCCCAAGAAGAAATGGAGGGCATGACGCGCTGGCTGTGGTTGCCGATCCTTCTCGTCCTCAGCGGGTGCTCGATCACGATGCCCTCCTCGCCGCTGCCAATCCGGGCGTCGACGCCGGCCGATGCGGTCGCACTCCCGCCTGAGATCGTCAGTGAAAAGCAGAGCGTAGTGCGCTTCTCGGGATTAGCGCCGGCTTGCTTCAAATGGATCGAGGGGACGGGTTTCGTATATGCCCCACAGCGGGTGGTTACGGCGGCGCACGTGGTAGCCGGCGTCACCAGATCCTTCAGCGTTACCACCGATGATGGCGAGGCATATCCGGCACGCGTCGTCGCTTTTGATCCCGATGTTGACGTCGCGATTCTGTACGTACCAGATCTGCCCGCGCCTCCGCTACACATCGCTGACGCGCCGCCCGGCGATGCCCACCTGCTCGGCTATTCGAAGGGCACAGAGCGTGAGGTCGTACGGCCGATCAAGATCGAGCGGTATATCGAGGGAGAGAGCTTTGACATCTACGAGAAACGCAAAGTCACCAGGAGCATCCTCGAACTCTCCGGCGCCAACATGAGCCCAGGTCTGAGCGGCGGGCCGCTGATCGTTCCCGGGGGCACGGTCACCGGGATGTTCTTCGCTATGGCGACGGATGCTCCGAACCGCGGGTACGCACTGGCCGCCGAGGAATTCCTCCCTATCACGAACGGCGCGAATGACGCCACGAGGCCGATTTCGACCCAGCAATGTGACAAGTGATCGTCCACCATCGTGCGCCAGCGCGTCTCTCCCCGTGTCCGCCCCGTTTGCCTTGACCCACCGGGGAGCGGCAGCGGGGCCGACGTCGGAGGGATAAGCCCGGCTTGACGTGGCCCTTTGCCTATGCACCGACTTCTTGCTCCGTAAGCACTGGTCATGACCCCTGGGACCTGGCGTTTGTGCTGATGACGCCACATGTTCTGTGCATGGACGTGCGCCGACGGGTGGGGCTAGGAGTCACTCAGTTTGACACTCACTCGGGAGTGCCGATAGCCATGGATTTCGCGCGGTCGCTGACCTGACGAAGCTGGGTTGCGGTAAGGCGCCGCACGTCCCAGATCAGTTCGGCCACGCCGGCAACTGCCGGCTTCGGAACCGAGGCTGCGCCAGGCAGCGCGACGCCGGTCAACGCCGCCAAGTCATCGGCGGGAACATCGAGGACGGCGGAGAAATCGGCCAGAAGCTCAGGGGTCAACTGCGTACGACCGTGGCCCACCCCACCGTAAGTGGCAGCAGACCAGTACCGCCCCGTAACCGCCAGGAACGTCTTGGCCGTGGCTGTCCAGCCCAGATTTCGGTTCCGGGCCATACGCATGAGCAGGGCACCCGGACCCGCTAGGTACTGCTCACGCACCGGCGGTTTGGGAACAGGGTGCGTCCGCTCCTCCTCCGGCAGGGACGCCACGAACTGGCGCAACACGGGCCTTTTCTCCGGCGGCAGGCGGACAACCTCTCGGACCAAGTAGGGAACGCTCCCTCCGGCCGTGGCGTCCACCGGGGCAAGGTCCTCAGGCACGCCGACGCCTGCGATGGCAAAGAGATCTGCCGCATGTAGACCGAGCACGGGCGCGAGCCGCCGAAGCAAAGATGGGCTCGACGCTCCACCATGAAACACTGCCTGCAATTCGGATTCGGGGATAGAGGGCAAGGCAACGAGATCTAGGTGCCTACGAGCCGCCAACCCCTTCAGCACCGCGCCGAAGCCTTCTTCCTCCACCACCCGGCCAGCCTAACCCGGTGATCACACCCGGCCGGCGGGGCTGAACCCCGAGAGAGTCGTAGTAGAGCTCGAACTCTCACCTGCCCCTTCCTCACCTGCGCCGATCGCGTCGAGTATTGCCCTGACCAGGCAATACAGCTCCCAACGTCTTCCGTTGGCTTCCGGCGCTTACGAGCTCGGACGGAACTGGACCGGAATTGGGAGCCGCCAACGCCTGATCCGTCTCTTCCGGTCGTTGTTGCCGCCGCCCCACGCCCGTTATTGCGTAGCCGCAGGCCGGTTCGGTGGCTCTTGCGTATGTTCAGCTCGTCTCGGGGTGGGATCTCGCACTGTCGGCCATCAGCCTCTCCTCCACGTACGGTGGCTTTTTGGAGGGTTATCCCTTCGCCAGATGGAATGACCTGAAATTGTCTGGCCTTGCCGACGAGCTACGTCAGTTGTATCCGTCACTGCCTTGCCATGTCATCGACCCTCCACGGACCTACCCGGACACTGAGCCCGGGGCGTTCGGGCCGATGGAGCTGTTGCCGGCCGTGACGTGTACGGGTGTCTTCCAGGCGTCGCCACTGAGTGAGGACAACGACTCGGTGTTGTACGA
>NZ_BONV01000054.1 GCF_016862895.1 Planotetraspora kaengkrachanensis
CCGCGACGGCAAAGACCGCTGGGCCTACGCCTACACCGGCCGTCGGTACAGGCGGCCACGCCCGGATCGGGGAGACACCTCAGACGGCTCGACCGGGTCGCCCAAGGGCGCGACATCAAGCCCATCAGGACCATCAAGCCCATCAGGTCCATCGGGCTGATCGGCCGGCCATGCTTCATGCCGGCGAAGCCTCGTCCCGCTCATCTCCGCTCGCCGGCGGGCCGATCAGTTGCGGACGCGACGCCCGGAGATCTGCTCGGGTGCCATCACGATGAAGTGGAGGAAGTGATCATTGTGGGGAGGCGCCCACGACGTCAGGGGGAGCAGGGACAGCCGGGAGATCTCGTCGGGTTCCACCACGGCGCGCGCGTGTCCGATGGCGGTGACCGTCCATCCGGCGCGCATGGCGGCGTCGAAGTCGTCCACCTCGAAGGCCACGACGGAGTTCTTCGCGGCGGCCGCGACGTTGGAGCCGATGGTGGTGCGGATGACGACGTTGCCGTCGATCAGGCAGAAGGCCACCGGCTGTACGGCGGGGAGAGCGTGATCGGTGAAGACGATCCTGCCGATCGCCGTCGATGCCAGCAGATCCAGACACTCGTCCCGAGAGAGGATCTCCAGTCCGGCCGAGTCGAGCTTCATGCGAGCCAGCCTGCTCGATCAAGAGCGATACGGATAAGGGGCAAAGGTCCCGTCATTCCTGTCGATCGGCCTTCAACCGGGCGGCCAGCGCCGCCGCCTGCGTACGGCGCTGCATGCTGAGTTTGCTCAACAGGTTGGACACGTAATTCTTGACTGTCTTCTCCGCCAGGAAGAGCCGCTCGCCGATCTGCCGATTGGTCAGGCCTTCGCCGATGAGCTCCAGGATGTGCCGTTCCTGGTCGGAGAGGGCGGCCAGCGGATCCTTCTTCGTGGCCTGGTCACGCAGTCGCCTGAGCATCGTCGCGGTGGTGTGCGGATCGAGCAGCGACTGTCCCGCGGCCACGGTTCGCACCGCTCCCACGAGGTCCGATCCGTGGATCTGCTTGAGCACGTATCCCGACGCGCCCGCCATCACGGCGTTGAACAACGCGTCGTCGTCGGCGAACGAGGTCAGGATCAGGCAGGCCAGATCAGGCACCTTCGAGCGAACCTCCCGGCACACGTCCACGCCGCTTCCGTCGGGGAGCCGCACGTCGAGCACGACCACGTCCGGTTTGAGCGCCGGGATCCGCGCCATCGCCGACTCGGCGGTGGCCGCCTCACCGGCGACCTCGATGTCAGCCTCGGACTCGAGCAGCGCCGCGACGCCTCGCCGGACGACCTCGTGGTCGTCTACGAGGAACACGCGAATCATGTGATCACGCTAACCACGGCTCGGGGGACCGCTGTAGGGGCCAAGGTCCCGACCCCGTACGCATGGACGGACGCGGGCAGCGGGTACGGCGGGCGTCCCGTCGCCAGGGAGACCCGCCCCCGGGTGACGAGTGCGATCAGCGACGGAAGGCACGGCGCACCGCGCTCCGGATCCGCTCCATCATGACCGTACGACGCTTGCCCACCGGGGATTCCCCGAAGCGCTGGTTGCCGATCTGGGCGTTGCGGGCCTGGCGCAGTTCGAGGCGAGCCGTCGCCGCGTCAGGCCGCTTCGACGGCGTGTGATCGCGCATGCGCCGCACCAGGTCCATCACCTCAGGCGGAACCTCGCCGCCGTCGGCCTCGCCGTCCGGGTCGGGAAAGGGAAGCTGGCCGGTCAGCAACTGGAAGGCGATCACGCCCGCCGAGTACACGTCGGAGGCGGGACTCATCCGGTCCGGCCTGGCCCGGCATTCCGGCGCCACGTAGTGGGTGTCGAGGATGTTGGGCAGTTCCTGGGCGACGGTGTGCTTGCGCGGTCCAGGCTTGGCGTAGTCGAAGCCGGTCAGCATCGCATGATTGTTCTCGGTGACGAGCACGCAGGCCGGTGTGAGCGCCCGATGGATGACCTTGTTCGCGTGTACGTGGGCGAGGCCGAGGAGCATGTCCTCCAGCACGTCGAGCTTGGCCTCGGTCGTCAGCGGAAGCCCGGTGAGGTGCAGGTGCAGTGCCTGGCCGTGTACGTCGTCGAGAACGAGTACGAACCTGCTCTCATCGTCGATCGCGAAGAAGTCACGGGACCGTACGACGCACGGATGCGGTGGGATCTTGGCGAGCGACTGGTAGGCGTTGGCGATGCGTCGCTGCTCGGACACCCGCCGCTGCTGCTCGGCCATCGGATCGGCCCGATAGACCCGGAGCAGGACCGTCTCGCTGGTCGGAGCCGTGGCGTTGACCGCGCGGTATTCGGTGACTCTGCTGTCGCCGCCGAGTTGCTCCTCGACCTCCCAGTTGCCGAACCGCGGCGGCGCCGTCGGCCGGCGCACGGTCCCGTTGAGCGCCTCGATGACCGCCGTCCGGTACGGCGTGGCGTCCCGACTACAGCCGTGCCGTACGCGGGAGACGTCGCTCAAGATGCCGACCAGGCCGTTCAGGTCGGTGACGTGCCGTGCGTCGCGGCCGCTGGGGTCGATCAGGACTGCGCCGGGGGCGGTCAGCACGACGACGTTGTCCACATACAGCCGCTCGAGTTCGCGATGTTCGTCGATCAGGACACCCTTGAGCGCCCGGGCCGTCCCCCTGAGCTTGGCCACGGGGGAGCCGAACGCCTCCCTGTGCTGGGGGAACCATCGGGTGCCCGCCACTTCGAAGCGGCCGCGTGCGCCCTTGACGTCGATGACGCAGAGCGAGTGGCCCGTGAGCACGACGAGGTCGACCTCGAACAGGTCCGCCCCGCGGGGAATCTCGATGTTGTGAAGCAGAAGCCAATCGTCGGGGGCGTTGTCTCGCAGGTGTGCGATGACCCTTCGTTCGGCGTCATTGACGGGGCTTCCGCCACCGACGATCTGAGCCATCTTTCCCTGCCGCCTCTCTGACACTAAATGAGAACTTGATCCTCCTGAGTATCGGTATTCCCGTACCACAACTGGATTCCCCCTGATTGTCCAAGTCCAACCTTTCGTCTGGCCCGCAATGGGCGAAATGCCGGTGAGGTGATCTGGGAGTTTGCCCTGGTGTAAGGGTGTGGGCCATGGGGTGTGAGGGTGCGGCGCGAGGGGCGCGCCCGGGGTGGCGGTGCGCTGACGGGCCGGGTTGACGGTGCGATGACGGGCCGGCGAGACGGCGTGGTGAGCGGCCGGGGTAAGGCCGGGGTGGGTGGCCGGGGGAAGGGCCGGGGTGAGTGGCCGGCGAGACGGCGAGACGGCGGGGCGAGGGGTCGGGCGGAGGGGTGGTGAAATGCCGCCGGCCAGGCTCGCGGCCCGCGACCGCGTCCACGACCCAGGACGGCCCGGAACTCTGTCCGTTTGTCGACCTATTAGTCGGGAAACGCATTATTTATGCGGATTATCGTGGTCGGCGCCACCGGGAACGTCGGGACCAGCGTGGTTTCGGCTCTCGAGTCCGAGCCCTCCGTCACCTCGATCGTCGGGGTCGCGAGACGGCAGCCCGAGTGGCGGGCCGGGAAGACCTCGTGGCGGACGGCGGACATGAGCAGGGACGACCTCACGGAGATCTTCGCCGGGGCGGACGCGGTGATCCATCTGGCGTGGCTCTTCCAGCCGACCCATGATCCGGTGACGACCTGGGCGTGCAATGTGCTCGGCAGCATGCGCGTCTTCCGGGCCGCCGCGACTGCGGGCGTGGGCGCGCTCGTCCACGCGTCGTCGGTCGGCGCCTACTCGCCGGGGCCGAAGGACGGGCCGGTCGACGAGACCTGGCCCACTCACGGGTGGCCCAACGCGGCGTACGCGAGGGAGAAGGCCTATCTCGAACGGGTCCTCGACGTCTTCGAGAAGGACCATCCCGACATCCGGGTGGTCCGCATGCGTCCCGGGTTCATCTTCAAGCGCGAGTCCGCGACCGAGCAGCGCCGCCTGTTCGCCGGACCGCTGCTGCCCCAGAGACTCGTACGGCCCGGGCTGATCCCAATGATTCCGGACATCCCCGGGCTCCGGATCCAGGCGCTGCATTCCGACGACGCCGGTCAGGCCTACCGTCTGGCCGTGACCCGGCCCGTCTCCGGCGCGTTCAACCTCGCCGCCGACCCCGTCGTCGACCCGGAGGTCCTGGCCGAGTTGTTCGGCGCGCGCCGGGTGCCCGTGCCGCCGTGGCTGGCCAGGTCGGTGATCGCGGCCGGCTGGCATCTGCACCTGATCCCGGCGTCGCCGGGCCTGGTCGAGATGGCCCTGCGGATCCCCATCATGGACGTGACCCGCGCCCGGACCGTGCTCGGCTGGCGTCCCCGCCGTACGGCAACGGACGCCCTGCGCGAGCTGATCGAAGGCGTGCACGGAGGGGCGGGAATGGCCACCCCGCCGCTCGCGTCGGTGTCAGGCCTGCATGACCGGGTGAAGGAGCCGGCCGTCGGCGACGGGCAGCGGCGGTAGCCGGTCGGTCCGCCGTACTCGAAGGGAGGGCTTCGATGTCACTCGTCGATCAGGAATGTGTCAGACGGTTGATCGAGTCCGATGATCCGAACGTCGCCTTGGTCTTCGTCCGAGGGGAATGCGTGATCCGTTCGCTCGACGAGATCGAGCGGGAGATCGAGGAGGCGGCCGCGGCGGGAGACGCGAAGCCCCACCGCACGCTGGTGATCGTACGGCGGGAGGACATCCCGGGGGTGCTCTCCGGCGGGCCGGTGACCGAGGAGCGGCTCGCGGCGCTGGCCCACTGCCTGGACAACGTCGCCCGTGATCTCGGTGCCTGAGCGGGCTACCGCGGCCCTGGGCAGTCCGGCCGCGGCGGCACGGTCGGAGGCGAACTCCAGCCTCAGCTCGACGATCGACAGCGTCCCCGCCGGGTGGACGGCCACCGTCGTGAGACCGGCGGACTCCCCCAGAGCGGACAGTTCGCCCACTCCGCGCTCCCTGCCGCCGAAATAGACGAGCATCCGCAGGTCCATGCCGGTGTTCACGGACTCGCCGTCGACACCGGTCTTCTCGACGACGAAGATCGAGCCCGTGGTGCCGGCCGCCTCGGCGCAGGACCGCAGGATCGCCCGGGCCGACTCGTCGTCCCAGTCGTGGATGATCGCGGACAGGAGGTAGCCGTCGGCGTCCGGCGGCAGAGCCTCGAAGAAGCTGCCGGCCACGACGTCGCCCCGGCCGGTCAGACCGGCGGCCGCGAGGGTGGCCCGCGCGGCCTCGGCGGTCTCCGGCTGGTCGAAGACCGTGCCGCGAAGTGCGGGGTACGCCCGCAGCAGCGCCGCCATCAACGTGCCGTTGCCGCCTCCGACGTCGACCACGTGGCCCAGCGATCCCCAGTCGTACGCCGAGATGATCGGCGGCGCCCACTCGGCCACGTCCGAGCCCATCTGCATGTCGTAGGACGCGGTCCGGGCCGGATCGGCCGCGAGGTCGTCCCAGAACGAGCGGCCGAACTGCTCGGGGAACGCGGGCCGTCCGGTCCTGACGCTGTGCAGCAGGTGGACGAACGAGAGGTCGGCGCGGCCGATCGCGCCCTCGACGTCCAGCATCTCGCGCAGCCCGCCCGGGTGATCATCGCGAAGCGAGTCGCCCAGAGGGGTCAGCGCGTACCCGAGCGTCCCCTCCCGAGCCAGCACTCCCGCGCTCACGAGGTGACGCAGCAGGCGATCGAGCACGCCGGCGTCGGCGTCCACGGCCTCCGCCAGGTCCTTCGCCGTCCGCCGTCCCTGTGCGATGTGGTCGGCGACGCCCAGGGTCGCCGCCACGCGTACCGCCATAGGGGTCACCAGGTCCGCGACCTCTCCCAGGCTCCTGCCCGCGCCGCCCTCGCTCGCCATCCGGACTCCATTCGCGTAGTGAACCGCTGTCTCCCGTCATGCGGAGCAGCCCGTTCTATCGCGAATCCGCTCGAAGATCACACGCATTTCCGCAGTGAGACCCGCCTGGGGTAGCCGGACGCCGGCCCCTGTGACCAGGCGTGTGACCAGCCGTGTGACCAGGCGAGGGGGATCTCAGGCGTGGTCGCCGCAGCAGGGCGTCGGGTTGGGCACCTCCGCGGGCATCAGCATCCCGCCCGAGGCCGGCATCGTGAGAAGGGTCATCACGCCGTCCTCCCACACGGGCCGGACGAAGTCGTTGGTCGCCACCGGGAGATCGGCGTCCGCCGGCTCCGACTGCGCGAGCACGCGGACCCGGGCGACGGCCGACCTCTCCAGCAGTTCGCCGACCGACAGCGTGCCCACGAGTTCGCCCCTGCCGGGGAAGACGACGATCCGGCCGCTCGCCCGCGACTCGTGGGCCGCCGCCGCGAGTGCCGCACCGTCCGGGTCCGAGCCCGTACGGCTCTCGCCCAGCGAAGCGGACACGCCCTCCGGGAGGAGGGTCAGGTCGACCTGAGCGGGGACGGTCAGGGAGCAGGCCACGTGGGGCGTCCCCGTCGACACGAAATGGGTGCATCCGACCACGTCGGACGGCAGGCCGAGCACCTCCACCACGGTGTGGAGAAGGTGCTCGGCCTCGGTGACCGTCCGTGACCCGGAGTCGATGCCCAGGATCATCGGCGTCGTCATCGGCGGGGCAGGATCCAGATCGGGTTGCTGTAGAACCAGAGGTCCTTCCACGGGTCGGCGTCACCGAAGACGTCGATCGCGGGGCCGTGCGGGTCGACGGAGGCGCCGAGCAGGCCGGGGGCGCTGCGCTTGCCGTCCGTGCCGCGAAGCCGGACGTAGATCGGCCGGTCGACGGCGCCGACGTTGTACTTGAACGTGACGGTGCCGGTGTTCTTGTTCACCTCGAAGGACTTGACGACCTTCGTCTTCGGCGTGGTGAAGGTGTCCTTGTCGGAGACGGGGCCGGTCACCTCGCCCTGGATCACGTCGACGCGGGCGAGCGTCGGGATCTCGTTCGCCCAGTTCGGGCGGTTCGCCAGCGTGATCTCGATGGAGACCTCGACCTTGGTGCCCTGGCGGACGTGCAGCGCACCGCCGAGGGTCACGCCGCGGGTGTCCGACGTGTGGGCACGGACGATGAGGCCGCTGATCAGGCCTCCGTGATCGACCCAGATGCGGCCGGCGCGGATGGCGTCCATGATCGCGCCGTAGCCGAAGTCGGCGGCGCCGACGTGGGTCCGGCTGTAGTAGCCCGGCCAGAAGTCACCCTGGGTCAGGACGGGAGCTCCCCCGTAGACCGGGTCGTTGTAACGGCCGTTGGCCTCGAAGTCGCTGTTCGGCCCGCGGAGGCTGGAGTCCTGGTACACCGTGTGCGCGTCGGAGTTCGCGGTGATCCACCAGGTCTTGCCCTCGGCGAGGAGGCTGTCCCACAGGCCGCCCACGGTCGAGGTCATCCAGTCGAAGCCGCCGAAGGTCTTGTAGCTCTCCGCCGGGTAGCCGGGCCACGAGTCCGCGCTGGGGGTGCTGTCGTAGAAGCCGCGGCCGCCGCCGGGGCCGGCCGGCTTGGGGATGCCGGCGGCCTGGTGGCCGGGAGCGCCCTCCATGCCCACCGCGATCGTCGGCTGGGCGTCGCGCCAGCCGCGGATCTCGTGGGGCGAGTCGAGGCCCTTGCGGGCGGGGTGGTTGGCGAGGAACAGCGCGTCGTCCACACGGCGCTTCTTGACCGCGTTGGCCAGGAAGTTGAGGCCGGCGATGGCGAGGGCCTCGTTCTGCGGCGTGCTGGAGGTCGCGTTCTTGACCGAGCCGTCGAAGGAGTTCTCGAACTCCTTCAGCGTGGAGACCTCGTTGCGGCCGGGGGCCACGAAGACCGTGCCGTGCTCGGCGCCCGGGATGTTCCATTCCAGGCCCTGGAAGACCAGGGTGTCCTTGACGACCTTGCGCGCCGCGACGATGTCGGGGTTGACCTTCTCGACACCGATCTTGGCGTGCGCGACGCTGCCGTGGTCGGTGATGACCATCCAGTCCAGGCCGTACGCGTTGGCGTGCTGGACGTGGTCGATCACCCTGTACATGCCGTCCGAGCTGTGCTGCGTGTGGATGTGGTGGTCGCCCGCCAGCCAGAGGTACCCGTCCCTGGGCTCGCAGTTGCTGCGGCCCCACGCCTTGTCGGAGTCGGCGGCCGCCTGGCCGGGCGTCCCGAGGACTCCGGCGGCGGTGATCCCCGCGCCGAGGAGTCCGGCGCGCCGGAACATCTGGCGACGCGACACCTGGCCGGGGGAGAGCTCGGAGTCCGGGATCGACATGTCGACGACCGGCGCCATGTCGCCCTGGTCGACGGCGTGCTCGTGGGTGTGGTCGTGGTCGTGTGAATGCCCGTGTGAATGCCCGTGCGTATGACCGTGGGGGTGTGAATGCCCGTGGCTCATGCTGTTTGCCCCTTCGTCCCGCCGGAGGAGATCTTGTTCCGGCTACGAAGGCACGATTGCGAGGTTCAATTAACCGGGCGTAAACGTAACGAGCCGCGAATGGGGCCGGTTACTGTACGGCTGCCATTTCGATGTCCGTGCGTACCGGCTCGGTTACTTTCTGCTACGACCCGAAGATTGGCGTGGCGCGGAAAACCTCACTTCACGCGTCCCAGGGAAGGGCGGAAACGATTGGCTGGTTGCCGAAGCGAATGGCCGTGGACCGCGAACGCCGCCGGCTTCCCGGCGGAAACGGGACCCTTTCGGGCGTCGGGCCGCTCATGAAAGGCCGCACCACACGGCGTTGCCGCGCATGCGGCGGGGGGTCGCAGGGATCCACGCAGGGTGACGGCGGAGGTTCTGCCCACTCTCCCCGTCTGGAACGGCGTGTCGTGTCGTTATCCCAATTTCCGGAAAAGCCCGACGGACATATCGGACACGAAATACCCCTTTACCGGGACAAATTGGGACGTAAGTAGATAGACGTCTGGTGATTTTGTCGTCACTCTGCGTATGGAGCCTAGAATGCCGCTCGAATCCATTGCGTACACGGTGTGTTACCTGTGACCATGAAATGGAAGGTCCGGAATCCCCTCCGCCGGGTCGGCACGAGGGCGCGGTATTCCCCGCGGCCCTGGGGCGGGCCCAGACGGAAACGGGGTTCCCGGTCGGGCCTTTAACCGTATTCGCGGCTAAAGCCGCTAATAGTGCCATATCGGGGGGTGGTCACAATGACGGTTATTCGGCCTCGCGAAAGCGGGGGGCGTGGTCGTGACGGGCGGGGTCGCGACCCGGAGTTCGGTTCGTGGGTGGGGGAGGTGGCGAGAGTGGTCCGGGACGTGGTCGACAGCACGCCCCGGACCATCCGCCTCTGCATTCTGATCGCGGTTGCCGCCGCGTCATGGGCATACCTCAAGTAGCGCTGGTGACGTACCTGTGGTCGCGGGCCCCAGGTTAAGCCGAGCAGGTCCTCCAAACGGCCCGATTTACGGGATCACGACGATAATGAGGACCAACGTCAACGCTTGACCAGGGCCCGCCGCAGGGCCGTTGGGGCTCGTTTCACAGAGTCGTGGACGACGTCCCCTTGCTGTTGAACCCCCCTGTGGACCCCCCTGTGAACCCACTGTGAACCCCCAACCCTGTGGACCCCCGGCGAACCGTGCATGACTGCGGGTGGCCACGTGTCACGATGTGCGACCGGGTTCCGTCTGCTTTCCCCTGATTCCGGCTCCGCTCGGGCTCGGTCTAAGGCCTCGGACGGCCTGCAGGACAGTGATTGGCGGCATCTTTGAGCTTTTGGGTGATTTGCAGCTTCTGGTCGGGATAAGGGCGCGGTAGGCGATGTCGTCGATGCCGTCGGGTCGATGTCGTTGACGGCATCGATGTTCGTGCGCCGACACGGCCGAAGATCATGTCCCGCCGTCGGGAGCCCGCCGTACGTGGACGCGGGGATCATGACGCGGGCGTGACGCCGACATGACCGGTTCCATCAATCCAGAAGAGAGATCGAGATGCGATCACCAGTCGCGCCCCGACCGATGTCGGCCGGAGCAACGTGTGATCGGCGGGACGGAGTGCGGCCGTGACGACGGTCGTCGGCTCCCGTGGTGCGAGGGCGCCTTCCGTCGTCTCCGCGCCGGCGGCCTCGATGCCGAGACTCACCGTCGGGGTGGAGGAGGAATTCCTGCTGATCGACCCGGAGACGGGACGGGTGGTGCCGGGCGCCGACGCCGTACGCGCGCGTGTCCGGGGTCCCGTCGCGTCCCGCCTGGTTCCGGAGCTGACCCGCTTCCAGGTCGAGAGCAACACCGAGGTCCACACCGAGCTGAGCCGTCTCGGCGACGACCTGCTCGAGTTGCGCACGGCCGCCGCGACGGCGGCCGGCGCCGCGGGGCTGGGTCTGGTCGCCTGCGGGACGGCGCTGAGCGGGAACGGGGGAGTCCCGCCGCTGAGCCGGTCTCCTCGCTACCACGAGATCGCCAGGGAGTTCCGTGCCGTCATCCGAGGGCAGGGCGTCTGCGGATGCCACGTCCACATCGGGATGGAAGATCACGAAGAGGCCGTGCAGGTCAGCAATCATGCCCGCCCGTGGCTGCCGGTCCTGCTCGCGCTGACGGTCAACTCGCCGATAGCCGACGCTCTCGACACCGGATACGCCAGTTGGCGGACGATGTTGATAGGCCGGTGGCCGAGCGCGGAGCCGCCGCCGTTCTTCCACTCGTTCGCGCACTACGAGAGCCTCGTGACGGGCCTGCGGGCGAGCGGGGCGATCCTGGACCGCGGCATGGTGTACTGGCTCGTCCGGATCTCCGATCACGTGCCCACGCTGGAGTTCCGCGCCGCAGACGTCTGCGCGACGGTGCAGGAGACGGTCCTGCTCGCCGCGCTCGTACGGGCGCTCGCCGCGACCGCTCTGCTCGACGTACGGGCGGGGTTGGCCGCACCGCCGATCGACCAGACCCTGCTGCGGGCCGCCTACTGGCGTGCCGCCCGGGACGGCATGGCAGGACACGGGCTCGACCTGATCACCGGAAGCCGGGTGCCCGCCTGGCGGCTGGTCCGCGCGTTGCTCGACCGCATCCGGCCGAGCCTCGTGGCCAGCGGCGACCTGCGCACGGTGACCGCCGCCCTTGACGCCATCCGGCGCGGGGGCTCGGGGGCGGCCCGTCAGCGCGCCGTCTACCTGCGCCGGCGCCACCTGCCCGACGTGGCCAGGCTGCTGATCGAGCAGACCGTGGCCGTGCCCGGCCACAGGGCTCTGTGAGGGCGCCAGGCCGGCCCGAGGTGGGCCTGTGCACGGACGCCGGGCCGCGTCGAGGGGCCGCCGGTTCTGTAGCCGGTTCTGTAGCCGGTTCTACGGCCGGCTCTTGGGCCGCGGGTCGGCCATCGCACGCAGGCGCAGGACGAACCGGGCTCCCCGGGGCGAGTCCTCGACGCGCAACGTCCCTCCGTGCGCTTCGACGATCTCGCGGGAGATCGCGAGCCCGAGGCCGGTTCCGCCCGGATCGCGGCGCCGGGCTTCGTCGAGGCGGGTGAAGCGGCCGAAAACGCGCTCACGGTCCTGCGGGGCGATGCCCGCGCCGTCGTCCGTCACGCTCACGACGGCCTGGTCGTTCTCGGCCTCGACGGTCACCTCGACGTTGCTGTCGGCATGGCGCCTGGCGTTGTTCAGCAGGTTGTCCATGACCCGCATCAACTGGATGCGGGAGCCGCTGACCCGGACGTCCCCGGTCGCGTTCACGTGCACGGGCACGGTGTCGATCGGCCCGGTCGACGCCTCCTTCGCCAGGGCGGCGAGATCGATCGGCTCGGGCGGCTCCGGATCGCTGGCGCGCAGACGGGCCAGCACCAGCAGATCGCTGACGATCGCCTCGAGCCGGTTCGTCGTCGACAACGCCGTGCGGAGCGTCTCCTGCGCGTCGACGTCCTCGGGATGCGCGATCGCGTCCTCGAGGGCCACCCGCAGGCCGGCGATCGGCGTCCGCAGTTCGTGTGAGGCGTCCGAGGCGAACCTGCGCTGCTGCTTGACCGCGATCTCCAGCCGGTCGAGCGTCTGGTTGGCGGTCCGCGCGAGCATCGCGATCTCGTCCCGGCCGGGCGGCAGCGGCACCCTGAGGCTGAGGTCGGAGCCGGTGATCTCGGACATGCGTGCGCGGATCGTCTCCACCGGACGGAGTGTCCGCCCGACCAGCGCCCAGGTCACCCAGGCCACGAAGCCGAGGATCGGCAGCGCGATCAGGGCCAGGCCGAGTTCCAGCCAGTGGGTCGCGAGCAGGAAGGGCTCGCGAAGGCCGGCGTAGACGACCGGCGAGTCATCGGCGGGCGTCACCCGGATCGCCCACAGCAGCACGCACTCGCGCCCGGGCTCACACGAGGTGAGGTCCTGGAACCGGTCGTCGGCCGGAGGGCGGACCCGGCTGATCGGAGGCCTGGTCCAGGCCTGCTTGCTGGCTTGGAGGACATGGCCGTTCGCGTCGACGATCTGGATCAGGTTCACCCGCGTCATGGTGGGCAGCGTGTGTGGCACGCGGCCGTTCCGCACGGCGGCGCTCCACTGGCTGGCCACGTCCTTGGTGTCCTCGAAGGCGTTGGCCTCGACCCGGTACCGGGTGGTCAGGTCGACGCTCACGCCGATCGTGGTGAGGAACACCAGGGACAGGGCCGTCGCCATCATCGTGTAGCGCGTGCGGATGGAACGGGGGCGGAACACCGGCCTCACCCGTCTCCTTCCGGCCGGCGCGGCCATGCCACAGAACGCGACGGCGCGGGTGCGCGGTGCGTTCTGAGGGGAACGGGCTGAAGCCGATTCGGTCGAGATCGCGTCATGGGCGACGAGCGCTCAGCAGCCCGAGCGAGTGTTCGGCCGGGCTGCCCGGCTCGGCCTGGAGGATGATGAGCTGCTGGCCGGGTGCGCTGTTGACGGCGAATGTCTCGCAGTTGAGCTCCAGGTCGCCGATGCCGTGGATGTGGAACCGCTTGAACTCGTGCCCCTTGGGCCGTACATCGTGGCGCTCCCACAACCTGCGGAACTCCTCGCTCTGCAGGGAGACCTCCTCGACCAGATCCGGCAGGAATGGATCATCGGGGTCGGAGCCCGCGGAGGCGTGCAGGTTGGCCACCTTGAAGTAGGCGGTCTTCTCCCAGTCCGAATAGAAGATCTTCGCCTCGGGGTTGAGGAAGGTCAGCCGGATGAGGTTGTCCCTCAGGTCGAGCCCGGCGTAAAGGGCGTCGGCCATCGCGTTCGTCGCGAGCACGTCCATCCAGCGGTCGATGATGAACGCCGGGTTCTTGTCCCACGCCCCCAGCAACTGGAGCAGGCTGGGGCTCACGTGATCCACCCGGTTGACCGGGCGCCGCCGCACCCGGGGGCGGGCGAGTTCGTGCAGGTGCTCGATGGCGTCCACGTCGAGATCCAGAGCTCGGGCCAGCGCGTCGAGGACCTGTTCGGACGGCCGGCGCTCCCGGCCCTGCTCCAGCCGGACGAGATAGTCCGTGCTCACCCCCGCCAGGGTCGCAAGCTCTTCGCGGCGCAGCCCCGGCGTCCGGCGCCGGCCCGCGCAGGGCAGTCCGACGTCCTCGATCGCCGTACATTCTCGACGAGCTCGGAGAAATTGTCCGAGAAGTCTGGATCTGTCCACATAAACACTTTATGGCGTTATGTCGTTTTTAAGGTGGCAGTGGTGCACCCAGGCAGAACGCACCCTGGCAGGTCAGAAGGTATGTGACCACTATTGGTCGTGGCGGCAGCGTCAAGATTCGCTCAGTTCCACCCCGGTGGAACACACGACGATCACCGAGCGCCGCCGACGGGACAGCGGCCCCACGTGTCGACACATCCGACCACCGCATTCCGTCGCCACAGCGATTGGTTCCGCGGCTGGGGGGCCGTCGGACCGAGAAGGGAGAGCAGCAAGCTGATGTCTCTGTATGGCATAGCGATCAGCGAGCAGGAAGCATTGTTTCTCATCGTCAGCGTCCTGTTCTGGGTAGCGATCATCGGTGGCGTGGGCGCCGTTCTCCGCACCAGGGTCCCCGTCTCCGGACGCGGGTCGGCCTCTCGGGAGGAGGACATGCTGTTCAGGAGGTTCGTCGACGGCGAGATCGACGACGACGAGTACCGGTTCCGCCGCGAAGCCCTCCGCCAGATCCCTCACCCCTGCGGGCACGACGGCTCCTGACTCCCGGGAGCGCGACCCGAACGTACCGA
Organism: Planotetraspora kaengkrachanensis; assembly: GCF_016862895.1. Taxonomy (GTDB): domain Bacteria; phylum Actinomycetota; class Actinomycetes; order Streptosporangiales; family Streptosporangiaceae; genus Planotetraspora; species Planotetraspora kaengkrachanensis. Next base: position 14,045 of record NZ_BONV01000054.1, read on the forward strand.
CCCCCGAAACCAGAATCCTGAGCGAGACCCGTGAGGAGGTGTGCCGGCACCTTATGCCTCCGCCGCTACGACACCTGCGGCTGCGACCGCGGTCGATCAGGGGGCGAGTGACCGCCCTGATCACCTTCTTCGCGGTGCTGTTGCTGGTGCCCGGAGGAGTGGCGGCGGCCGCGGTGGCGCGGCAACGGCTGACCGACATGGAGTGGGAGCACGCGCACGCGCAGGCGGTCATCACGGCGGCGGACATCCGCGCCGGACGCCTGACGAATCCGATCACTCCCCGTGTCACGGGAGCCGACCTCATCCAGGTCGTGGCCTCTGACCGCCATGTCGTGGCTTCGTCCGCCGCCGCCAAGGCGCTCGCGCCGCTGACCGACGCGTGGCCGACCAGGCAGGAACCCCGGCTGGACGTGCAGACCTGCGGGCTCCCGCACGTCGGCTGCGTCCGGTTGGAGGCGGTGCTCGTCTCGGGACCTCCGATGAGCAGCCCCACGACCGGCTCGCCCGGAGGTTCCGCGTCCCCGTCCGTGTCCCCATCCGTGACGCCGGTGACCTCGTCCGCGAGGCCCGCCAAGGCGTCCGCGACCCCGGTGGCGACCACGCCGGGCCCTTATGTCGTCTATGTGGGCGAACGGGTGTCCAGCCCGATGTCCACGGGGATCTTCGACACGCTGTTCGCGATCCAGGTCGCGGGCCTGATCTTCCTCACCGCCTGGGCGACCTGGAAGATCACCGGCCGGACGTTGCGTCCCGTGGGAGTGATACGGGCGGAGCTCGCCGCGATCAACGTCAACGACCTGAGCAGCCGCGTTCCCGAACCGGCCGGCGAGGACGAGATCGCGCGGCTGGCCAAAACGATCAACAACACCCTCGGCCGGCTCGACCACGCCCAGCGCGGGCTGGAGCAGATGCTCGAACAGCAGCGCCAGTTCGCCTCCGACGCCTCCCATGAGCTGCGCACCCCGATCGCGGGCCTGCGCACGCAACTGGAGGACGCCGTGCTCCACTTCGACGCCACCGATCTCCACACGACGCTCGACCACGCGCTGGGAGACGTCGACCGCCTGGAGGCGATCGCCGCCGACCTGCTGCTCCTGGCCCGCCTGGGCTCCGACGTGCCCGAGAGCCGGGTCTCGCTCGACTTGGCCGAACTGGTCGAGGGAGAGGTGTCCACCCGGGCAGGCCGGCACCCGACCCGCCTCAGCCTGGAGTCCGGCACCATGGTCGGCGTCGTCCCTGGTCAGATGCGCCGGGCGCTGGCCAACCTGCTGGACAACGCGCAACGGCATGCCAAGGGCGCCGTCTCCGTCGACGTCCGCAGAACCGGCGACGGAGCGGAGCTGATCGTCAGCGACGACGGGGAGGGCATCCCCGTGGCCGACAGGGAGCGGGTCTTCCGGCGGTTCACCCGTCTGGACACCGCCCGCAGCCGCGCCCATGGAGGCACGGGCCTCGGCCTGGCCATCGCCCAGGAGATCGCCCGCGCTCATCACGGCACGTTGTCGGTGGAGGACTCACCCGGCGGCGGCGCCCGCTTCATCCTCCGCGTCCCCCTCGACGGATCGGCTCCGGCGAGGAACTGATCCGTCGATCACAGCAGCCGGTCCAATGTGATGGGAAGGTCGCGCACGCGCCTGCCGGTCGCGTGATGAACGGCGTTGGCGATCGCCGCGGCGGCTCCGGTGATGCTCACCTCGCCCACACCGATCAGCCCGAGAGGCATGGTCGGGTCGGGTTCGTCCAGCCAGGAGACGTCGATCGCGGGGATGTCCGCGTGCACGGGCACGTGATACTCGGCGAGGCTCGGGTTCATGATCCGGCCGTTCCTCGGGTCGACGAGCGTCTCCTCGGACAACGCCATGCCGATGCCCATCACGATCCCGCCCCGCAGCTGGCTCGCCGTCGTCTTCGCGTTGATCACCGTGCCCACGTCGAACACGCCGACCCAGCGGGACACCCGTACCTCGCCGGTGTCCGGGTCGACGCGCACCTCGCAGAACTGGGCACCGGACGCCGCCTTCACCCAGCGGCGCCGGTCGAGCATCAGCTTCGACATGAACCGGACCTGGCCGGCGATCGCGCCGACGCGGGTGTCGGAGCCGACCCTGGCCTCCATCGAGTCGCGGCCGGCCCTGGTCAGGATCTTCGCGTACGACTCCCCGAGCCCCGCACCGCCCGTGCGGTAGAGCCCGCCGTCCCTGGCCTCGACGCCGGTCATCCGCTGTCCCCGCAGGGGCGAGTCCCCCGACCGTCTGGCGAGGGCGAGGACCGAGCGCTTCAGCTTCTCGCACGCGCTCAGCAGGCTCGCCGCGATGCTCGCGGTCTGGCCGGACCCGCCGGCTCCCGGGCCGGTGGGCAGCGCGGTGTCGCCGTACTCCATCCTGACGGCCTCGAACGGCACGCCGAGCGCGTCCGCGGCGATCTGCGCCTGCGCGGTCGCGCCGCCCATGCCCATCTCGTGGAAGCCGCAGCGCACCACGACCGTCCCGTCGGGCGACAGCCGTACCGTGACGTTGGCGGCGAACTGCCACGACGGGTGGTAGGCCGAGGCGACGCCCATGCCGACGAGCCACCTGCCGTCGCGCATCGAGCGGGGCTCAGGCGTCCGCTCCGACCAGCCGAACCGCTCCGCTCCCCGCGCGTAGGCCTCGCGCAACATGCGGTGGGCGAAGCGCTTGCCGTCGATCGGGTTGCGCTCCGGCTCGTTGCGCATCCGCAGCGCGATCGGGTCCATGCCGAGTTCGCTTGCGAGTTCGTCGATCGCCGACTCCAGCGCGAACGTGCCGATCGACTCGCCGGGGGCGCGCATCACCGTGTTCGGAAGCAGGTCGAGCTTGACGAGGTTCTGCTGGACCAGGATGTTCTCGGCGTCGTAGAGGTGCCGCGACTGGGAGGTCACCTGCTCGGGTCCGCCGCCGACCCGGCCGAGCCGCGTCACGCTGGTGTGGACGAGCGCGGTGAGCCTGCCGTCGGCCTCGGCTCCCAAGGCCACCCGCTGCGTCGAGGGCGTGCGCCCGCCGACCGTGCGGTAGACCCCCTCGCGCGTGAGCATCAGGCGCACCGGCCGGCCCGTGACCCGTGCCGCCAGCACCGTGAGGATCGTCCCGGCCCAGACCATGGTCTTGCCGCCGAAGGCGCCGCCGACGTAGGGCGAGATCACCCGCACGTTCGCGGCCGGGATGCCGAACTTCATGGCCAGGTTGTCGCGCACCCAGTACATGTTCTGCGCGCCGTCGTGGACCGTGACCCGGTCGCCGTCCCACGCGGCCGTCGTCGCGTGGGGTTCGATGGCGTTGTGGTTGTGCGGAGGCGTGGTGAACCGGAGGTCCACGGCGACGGGCGCCGCCGCGAGCGCGGCCTCCGCGTCGCCCTTCGTGGCCCCGCCGGACTGCACGAGATCGCTCTTCTGGGGCTTGGCGTTCTTCTCCTCGGCGGCGAAGTCGAAGGTCGCCGGCAGCGTCTCGTACGTGACCCGCACCAGCGACGCGCCCTGCCGGGCCGCCTCCAGGGTCTCCGCGACGACGACCGCCACCGGCTGGCCGTCCCAGTGCACCTCGTCGGTGTTGAGGTAGTTGACCGTCGTCCCGGACGCGAGCGTGCTCAGGTTCATCATGCTGACCGGGGGCGGAGGCTTCATCGCCGGCGCGTTCAGATGCGTGATGACGGCGAGCACGCCGGGCACGGCCGAGGCGGCCGCGGCGTCGATCCCGGCGATGCGCCCGCGGCTGACGGTGGCGTGCACCAGCGCGGCATGGGCGATGTCGGGATAGGGATATTCGGCCGAGTAGCGCGCGGCCCCGGTCGTCTTGACCCTGCCGTCGACGCGGTCGATCGGCTTGCCTACGCTGCGTTCCGCCGTCGCCGGCGCCGGACGGCTGTGCACGGGTGCCTGGGTCATGCCGCGCTCCCCTCGGTGTGCAGCCGGCGCAGGGTCGCCACGATCACGCGACGGGCCAGCTCGATCTTGAACGCGTTCTGTGACTGCGCGACCGCGGGCGCGAGCTCGGCGTCCGCCGCCCGCTCGAACGTCTCATCGGTGGCCGGCGCGCCGAGCAGGACCCGTTCGGCCTGGTGGGCCCGCCACGGCTTCGCGGCGACGCCGCCCAGGGCCAGCCGTACGGCGGAGATCGCGCCGTCCGTCGTCTCGAGCGCCGCGGCGACGGACACCAGCGCGAACGCGTACGACGCGCGGTCGCGGACCTTGCGGTAGGCCGAGGTCGCGGCGACGGGGATCTCCGGAAGCTCGACCGCGGTGACGAGCTCGTCGGCGGCCAGCGTGGTCTCGACGTCCGGCGTGTCACCGGGCAGCACGTGGAACTCGGTCATGGGGATGCGGCGGACGCCTCGGACGCTCTCGGCCACGACGGTCGCGTCGAGCGCGGCCAGCGCCACGCACATGTCCGAGGGGTGGGTCGCCACGCAGGCCTCGCTCGCGCCCAGGATGGCGTGGCCCCTGGTGAACCCGCCGATCGCGTCGCACCCCCGGCCGGGCTCTCTCTTGCTGCACGCGGCGGCGCCGTCGTAGAAGTAGAGGCAGCGGGTGCGCTGGAGCAGGTTCCCGCCCACCGTCGCCATGTTGCGCAACTGGGCCGAGGCCCCCGTGAGGACGGCCTGGGACAACATCGGGTACCGCGTCCTGATCAGACGGTGCGCGGCCAGGTGACTGTTGCGGACCATGGCGCCGATCCTGACGCCGCCGCCGGGCAGTTCCTCGACGCCGGACAGCGGGAGCCGGGTGATGTCGATGATCGTGTCGGGTCGCTCGATCTCCTCGCGCATCAGGTCGACGAGGTTCGTGCCGCCGCCGATGAACTTCGCGTTGGGCTCGGTGGAGATCGCCCGCAACGCCGCCGGGACGTCGGCGGCGCTCACGTAGGAGAACGCCTTCATCGCGCCGCCTCCATCACGTCGCGTCCGGACTCGCCGGAGGCGACCTCCCTGATCGCGCCGACGATTCCGTTGTAGGCGCCGCAGCGGCACAGGTTGCCGCTCATCCGCTCCCGGATCTCGGCGTCGGACAACTCGATCGTGTCGGCCGACAGGTGCTCGGTGACGGCGCTCGGCGCCCCCGCTCCGTGTTCGGCCAGCATCCCGATGGCGGAGCAGATCTGGCCTGAGGTGCAGTAACCGCACTGGAAGCCGTCGTGGCGCACGAACGCCGACTGCAGGGGATGCGTGTGCTCCCCGTCTGCCACCCCCTCGATGGTGGTGATCGCACGGCCGTCGTACTGGACGGCCAGGGCCAGGCAGGAGTTGATCCGCTCACCGTCGACGAGGACCGTGCACGCGCCGCAGGCGCCCTGGTCGCATCCCTTCTTCGTGCCGGTCAGCCCGAGGTGCTCGCGCAGCGCGTCGAGCAGGCTGACCCGCGGCTCCAGGTCGAGCGACTCCATGACTCCGTTCACCCGCATCCGTATCTCGACCACGGGTCGTCCCCCCATCCTGACGTCCATCCCGACGTCCACCGTCGGATGGCGCCGACGTTAACAGAACGATGTTGCCTTAACAAGAGGACAGCGTTCTTTTAACGAAGCGTATGCTTGCCGGGTCATGACACAGCAGGAATTCGTCCGGGCCAGGCGGCCGGAGCACAAGCAACAGCGGCGTGAGGCGATCCTGGAGGCCGCGCGCGACCTCGCCGAGAGGTCCGGCGTCCGCAATGTCAGCCTGGGCGGCGTCGCGGCCGCCGTGGGCCTGGCGAAGTCGAACGTGGTCCGCTACTTCGGCACCCGTGAGGAGATCTACCTCGAACTCGCCGCCGAGGCCTGGCGCGAGTGGGGCCAGACGGTCTCCGAGCGCCTGCGGACCGCGGCCGGTCCGGACGACGTCCTCGCCGCGCTGACGGACCCGCTGGCCGAGCGTCCGCTGTTCTGCGACCTGCTCAGCCACATGTCGACCAACCTGGAGCACAACGTCTCGGTCCCGGCGGCCCGGGCGTTCAAGCTGGTCGTGCTCGGCGTGATCGCCGACCTCGGGGCACAGGTCGCGCGGGTGCACCCCGATCTGACGGAGCCGGAGGGGATCGAGTTGGTCGGGGTGGCCACCGCCTTCGCCGGCACGCTCTACCCGGTCTCGAACCCGTCGGCCACACTCGTCGAGCTCTACGCGCAGTACCCGGAGATCGGGGCGGCCTGCCCGCCCTTTCTGCCCACGCTGCGGCGGTGCGTCGCCGCGGTCGCGGCCGGGGTGCCGACGCTGCGCGCCGCCGGTTCCGCCGTCACCTGGACAACAGGACCAGCAACAGACTGACCAGGGCGGGGACGGTCTGGACGAACAGGATCCTGCGACTGGCGGTCGCGGCGCCGTAGAGTCCCGCCACCGCGATGCAGACGAGGAAGAACACCTTCGCCTGGAAGCCCACAGGATCGGCGGCGATCAGGCCCCAGACCAGGCCGGCCGCGAGGAAGCCGTTGTAGAGCCCCTGGTTGCCCGCCAGGACCCGGGTCTTCTCCGCGAACTCGGGGTCGGTGCCGAAGGCCTTCATGGCGCGCGGGGAGGTCCAGCCGAACATCTCCAGGACCAGGATGTAGAGGTGGAGCAGCGCCATCACGGCCACTGCGACATTCGCCAACACCGTCACGGTGCCACTCCTCGTGAAACAGGCAATCCTGGTACGGCGGGTGCCGTACCAGGATTGTGGCGGGGCCTGAACTACTCACACAAATCGCCTTGAAGCGATTCGCATCCGGTCAGAAGCCGGCCGTGATGCGAGAGAAGTCCCAGTTGCTCCCGCCGAGGCCGCTGCAGGTCTCCTGCAGACCGCCGCCCGCGCAGGGCCGGTCCCGGTTGACCGACCAGAAGGCCAGGCGGACGAGGCCCTTGGAGTTCGCGTAGTCCCGGATCTGGGTCCAGGTCGCCTGCGTGGTCACCTCCTGCTGGTCGGAGAGGCCGTTCATGCCCGAGATGCCCATGTGCCCGTACGCCTGGGCGTCGGACCAGCCGAAGGTGCTCTTGAGCTGGTTCTTCAGGCCCTCGGCCGCGTTGACCGTGCTCTGGTACATGTTCGAGCCGCCGCCGAAGTCGAACGGCATGATCGTGTAGGCGTCGACCGGCACGCCGAGCGCCTTCGACTGGTTGATCAGCCGGATGCCGTCGCCGGTCGGCCCGGTGGTGCTGGTGCCGAAGGTCAGCGCGAGCTTGACGTTGGGGTTGTTCTGCTTGACGATCTTCAGGCCGTTGAGGATGCGGTCCTGGACCGTGTAGTTCGAGAATTCGTCGGTGTTCTCGATGTCGAAGTCGACCACGGCGGGGCCGACCGCGTTGATGACCTGCTGGACCGCGTTGGCGTACGCCGACGGGGACGAGCAGTTGGGGCCGAGCTTGTTGCCGGACCAGCCGCCGAACGACACCTGGACGCTGCCGCCGGCGCTCTTGATGGCGGAGATCGTCTGCGCGTCGACCCCGCCGGTCAGCGGCCTGGCGCCGTCCCACATCGGGTTGCACCCGCCGCCGGACAGGATGAACGCCATCGTGAAGGACTTGACGCCGGTGGCGCTCATCACCGAGGTCGCGCTGGGCGGGCTGCCCCAGCCCATGTAGAGGTACGGCGCGCCCGGCATCTTGGCGCCGGTGGGCGGCGGGTTGGTGCCGCCGCCGCTCGGGAGCGTCCACCGCTGGTTCGAGCCGGCGAAGCAGTCCCAGATCTGGAGCGGGGTGCCGTCTGCCGAGCTGGGGCCGGTGGCGTCGAGGCACTTGCCGAGGGCGCGCAGGGTGCCGTCGGAGTTCGCGGTCCACCTCTGGGCGGCGGAGCCGTTGCAGTCGTAGATCTGCACCTTTGTGCCGTTGGCGCTGCTGGCGGCGGCGACGTCGAGGCACTTGCCGAGGGCGCGGATCGTGCCGTCCGTGCCGACGTTCCATGACTGGGCCGCGGTGCCGTTGCACGTGTAGAGCTGGACCTGGGTGCCGTTGGCGGAACTGGCGGCGGCGACGTCGACGCACTTGCCGCCGAGGCCGGTGATCTGGCCGGTCGCCGCCATCGCGGGGGTCAGGCTCGTGGCGACCAGGGGGAGGGAGGCGACGAGGGAACCGAGGAGCAGCCGGAGCCGGATCCGGCGGGAGCGTTCGGGGTTCACGGGGGGTGTCTCTTTTCTGAGAGGAGTCAACGCTTCGACGGCGAAAGGGAGAAGAGGCTGGGGACCTCCCGGGGTCCGTCCTTCCGGCAGGCGCCGGGTGGGCAGCCCCCGGCAACTGTTAGGAAGGTTTCTTTATAATTACTGAGCCGTAGTTAACTCCGACGGGCCCTCGCGAGTCAAGGGCCCAGTCGAGTTTCGTGGGGTCAGGTCTGGACGGCCCACTTCTGGTTGGAGCCGCCTGTGCAGTCCCAGATCTGGAGCGGGGTGCCGTCTGCCGAGCTGGGGCCGGTGGCGTCGAGGCACTTGCCGAGGGCGCGCAGGGTGCCGTCGGAGTTCGCGGTCCACCTCTGGGCGGCGGAGCCGTTGCAGTCGTAGATCTGCACCTTTGTGCCGTTGGCGCTGTTCGCGGCGGCGACGTCGAGGCACTTGCCGAGGGCGCGTATCGTGCCGTCGGTCCCCACGGTCCACTGCTGTGCGGTTGAGCCGTTGCAGGTGTAGAGCTGGACCTGGGTGCCGTTGGCGGAGTTGGCCGCCGCCACGTCGACGCACTTGCCGCCGTAGCCGGTGATGGCCTTGCCGCCGCCGCCCCCGCCCGACTGCGTGCCCCACGTGAAGGTCGCCGAGGTCTTGGTGGGCAGGCTGTAGGTGAACGACTGCCCGCCCCAGTTGACCTTGACCGTCTGGGTGCTCCCCGTCGTGTTGTAGGCGATGAGCGCCTTGGACCCGTCGGGGTTCCTCCACGCCACGTTCTTCACCGCGGAGTTGGCGGTCGAGTCGATCCGGTACGCGCCGGGCTTCACGAACTTGGTGAGGTGGCCCATGGTGTAGTACTCGATCGTGTAGTCGACCTGGCCGCTGCGGCTGCCGCCGTTCTGCACGGTGATCAGGCCGGTGCACGAGTCGCACCCGCCGTTGTGCGGCCCGTGGAACTGGTCGACGGCGAGGCTCCACTTGACCCAGCTGCGGTCCCAGTTGCGGGTGTAGTCGATCAGGTTGTTCATGTCCTCGGTCTGCTGGTTCCCGATCCACCCGCCACCTGAATGTTCGGTCATGTACGCGTTGACCTGCGGATACTGGTTGTGCACCGTCGTCTGGGTGGTCACGTCGCCGCCGTATCCGTGCCAGGCAACGCCGCCGAACAGCGGGTCGTTGCGGATGGCGGTGTCGGCGAGCAGCGGGGCGGCCCAGGTGTTGTAGGCGTCCCAGTTCCAGTCGTTGACGAGCGTCTTGGTGGTGATGCCCGCGCTGCGGAAGGCCGGCCAGAGCGCGCTCTTGATGAAGTACTGGATGCCGGAGGCGTTCCACTGCATCGACGGGTACCCGGCGCAGCAGGTCGGCTCGTTCTGCACCGACACGTAGTCGATGGGCACGCCCTGCGCCTGGTAGGCCTGGATGTACTTCGCGAAGTACTGGCCGTACAGGCCGTAGTACTGCGACTCGAGCCAGCCCTGGCTCCAGGCGTCGTTGTCCTTCATCCAGGACGGCGCGCTCCACGGCGAAGCCATGATCTTGAGCGCGGGGTTGAGCGCCTTGGCCTGCTTGGTCAGCGGCAGCACGTCGGCGAGGTCGTGGTTGATCGAGAACCCGTTCAGGTCGCAGCAGGTGTCGTCGTAGGAGTAGCTGAAGCGGGCGAGGTCGGACGACCCCATCGGGTTGCGGATGAAGCTCAGGCCGATGCCGTTGACCGGGTCGAACAGCTTCTGCATGACCGAGGCGCGGGTGCTCGCGCTGAGCGCGCCGCTGCTGTTCATCAGCCATGCGGCGGTGTCGGTGAACGACGCGCCGCCGCCTTCGAACTGCTGGTAGGTCGTGTTCTCGTTGACGGTGATCGTCTGCGCCGCCGCGGGGCTGGTGGCGGCGAACGACACGGGCGCCTGCTGCTGGAGTCCTCGGGTGACGGTACGGCCGCCGGCGTCGGAGGTGGTGGTGAGCCAGATGTTCACGTTTTCGCCCGCGGCCTGGGCCGCGGGGGCGCCGACGACGGTCAGCGCCGAGGCGGCGAGCAGGAGCGCGGGCAGCGCACGACGGAATCGTGGGAAGGGCATGAGCGGGGTCTCCCTCTGGGGGGTCGAGTGAAGACCGCCCGTACGGCCCTGCCCGGCAGCGCACTCGGCGTGACGTAAGTGATAACACGCCTGACACCGGTGTGCAACGGGATGACAACGGATGGATGACGAAATATCACGCCGTCGTCATCCCGTGCCATGCCCGCCGGTGTCAGGCGCCGCGTCGGTATGGCTGCGTCGGTATGCGGTGTCAGTGTGACGGTGTCGGGGGTGCCCGGTCAGGGGGCCTCGATGCCGCCGTCGGGCCGCCGCACCCGGGTCGACCAGCGCTCGTGCAGATGGGTGAGCGGTGGATGCCCGGCCGCCAGTTTCTCGTCGAGATCGATTCCCCAGCCCGGCGCCTGGTTCGGATACAGGTATCCGTTCACCGGGGCCAACGTTCCCGGGAAGACCTCGTGGACGACGTCGGGGTAGACGTGCCCCTCCTGGATCTGGAAGGCGGGCGTCGTCACGTCCAGTGCCACGTTCGCGGCGGCGCCGACAGGGGAGACGTCGGCCGGCGAGTGCCAGGCCGTTCCGACGCCCATCAGCTCGCACAGCGCGACGAGCTTACGCGTCGGGGTGGCGCCGCCCACCGCGGAGACGTGCAGGCGCAGCAGGTCGACGCCGCCGTCGCGGACCAGCCGCGCCGCGTCGGTGACCGAGCTGATCTGCTCGCCCGCCGCGATGGGCATCGGCGCCGCCGCGCGCACCTCGGGCAGGCGGTCGTAGAACTCCGGCGCGATCGGATCCTCCAGGAAGAACAGCCGGTACGGCTCCAGTGACCTGGCCAGGGCGACGGCCTGCTTGGGGGTCAGCCGGGAGTGCACGTCGTGCATGAGGCCGGGCTCCTCGCCGAGCTCACGCCGGGCACGCTCGAACAGCCGCGGGGTTTCCCGCAGGTACCGCTGCACGTCCCAGCCGTCGGGGTACGGCGAGCCCGGATAGCCGCCGGGAGTGCCGGGAGCGCCGTAGTGACCCAGCCCCGGGGCGCCCGTCTGGAGCCGCACGTTCCGGTATCCCGACGCCAGGATCGCCGCGGCCTCCTCGATCGTCTCCTCGAGGGTCGCCCCGCCCGCATGCAGGTAGGTGTCGGCCGCCGCGCGAACCCGTCCGCCCCAGAGCTCGTGGACGGGCATGCCCGCGCGCTTTCCCGCGATGTCCCACAGCGCCTGGTCGACTCCGGACAGGGCGCTGTTGAGTACCGGGCCGCCACGCCAGTAGGACGAGAAGTGCACCGTGCGCGTGATGTCCTCGATGTCGGCCGGATGACGGCCGACCAGGAGCGGCCCGACGTGCAGGTCGACCGCCGCCGCCACGGCGTGGAAGCGCTGGGTGAAGGTCGCGCAGCCCAGCCCGTAGAGGCCGGGCTCGCTCGTGTCCACCCGCACGACGACCAGCGGCGGCCCCTCGGGGGCGGTGACGATCGCGCGGACCCCGGTGATCCGCAGGTTGTCCCTGTCCGGCCAGGGTGCGGGGAACTCGGGCGCGGACGCCGTCGTTCCGGCGGTGACATCCGCAGCGTGCTCGGTCATCGTGGCTCCCCCTGTGGTTCGACCTGTGGCTCGAACGGTTGCCCGACCTGTGGCTCGACGAAGAGGTCCATCCGGCGGTGCCGCCTGAAGGGCATCGGCTCTCCTTGTCGCGCTTCGTGTCGCTCCCGTCGCGCAAATCGTTTTGCCCGCCGAGATCGCGAGAAGTTTTTCCTGGGTGTCGTCCCTTGTCAACGGCTCGGCGCGACCCTTGCCGAGGAGACCGCGGCAAGCGGATCGCCGGCCACGACGCCAAGCTCGGCGCCCGCCTCCCCCATTTCGCCGATCCGGTCTGATCGCCCTCACCCGGCGGCCATGCCGGTTCCGTCTTTTTCCGGTGCTGCGCGAGAAACAGGGATCTAGCATCGAATGAGCGGCGTTGTGCCCAAAATACTAATTAGAGGTTTATGGTGAGTTCGCTGGCTAAAGCATTCTGAGTCGTAACCCCAGGGGGCAGCCGTCATGGGGTGACTTCCTGCTAGCGTAAGCCGTCTACCGTCCTCGGCGGCATTCTCGAATGCCCGTTCGCATTGGTGTGGGATTATGAGCGCTACTGCAATGACGCAGTCCACTGTGGCTTCGAATGTCACGGATCTACGGGACATTCCGCTGTCCCTCGTCCCCACGTCCGATGTCGACCGTATTCTGGGACGTGTCCTTCCGGAGGTCGTGTCCGTCGAGTCCGTCTCCGTGGCGGCTTTCAACTCGTCGATCTGACCTCTAGGGGGGCCGGTGAACGGGCCCTTCCTGCCATTCCGGCAATTCGTACTAAAAGTACACAGCCGATGTGATCTCGCCTGTGATCACTGTTATGTCTACGAACATGCCGATCAATCATGGCAGGTACGTCCGAAAGTCATTTCGGATGAAACGGTAACCTGGTCGGCCAGCCGTATGGCGGAACACGTCAAACGGCACGGCCTCGATCAGGTGCACGTCGTGCTCCACGGCGGCGAGCCGCTTCTCGCCGGCCGGGCCAGGCTGGGACGCGTCATCGCCGAGCTGCGCGGTCACCTCGACGGGCTGTGTGATCTCGACCTCCGGGTGCACACCAACGGCGTGCTCCTCGACGACGCCTTCCTCGACCTCTTCGCCGAGCACAAGGTGCTGGTCGGGGTCTCGCTCGACGGCGACCGGGTGGCCAACGACAGGCATCGCCGCTACGCCGACGGCCGCAGCAGCTACGACCGGGTGATCCGGGCCGTCGAGCTGCTGCGCCGTCGTCGCGACCTGTACGCGGGTCTGCTGTGCACGATCGACGTCGCCAACGACCCGCTCGCCGTCTACCGTGCGCTGGCCGAGCTCGACCCGCCGCGCATCGACTTCCTTCTCCCGCACGCCACCTGGGACGTGCCGCCTCCGCGGCCGACCCCGACCGCGTACGCCGACTGGCTCATCCAGATCTTCGACGTCTGGCTCGACGAGGGCGCCAGGGTGCCGGTGCGCATGTTCGAGTCGATCCTGCGCACCAGCCGGGGAGAGTCCAGCCTCACCGAGTCGCTCGGCCTCGAACCTTCGGACCTCGTCGTCATCGAGACCGACGGGGCCTACGAACAGGCGGACTCCCTGAAGGTCGCCTTCGACGGCGCGCCCTCGACCGGACTGAACGTCGTCACCGACGATCTCGACGCCGTGGCCGCCCACACCGGCGTCCTGGCCCGGCAGCAGGGACTCGGCGGACTGTGCGACACCTGCCGGGCGTGCCCGGTCGTCGACAGTTGCGGCGGCGGACTGTACGCGCACCGCTACCGGACGGGTTCCGCCTTCGCGAATCCGAGCGTCTTCTCCGCCGACCTCCTCAAGCTCATCACTCATGTCAGGCACAGGACCGCCATGCCCACGCACGCCCTGCCGTACGACACGATCGAGGCCCTCGCCGCCGGGTTCGGCGACGAGGCCGACATGAAGCACCTTCTGGCGGGACAGCGGACGTTGCGCCGCGGGCTTCTGGCCGGAGTGCACGGCCAGGATGGCGCGGCGGACGGATGGGACCTGCTGACCCGGCTCGACGCGGAGCACCGCGGAGCCGTCGACGTGGTGCTCGACCACCCGTACGTCAGGGAGTGGGCCGCCCGGTGCCTGACCGGCGGGGGGCACCCCGGCTACCTCGCGAACATCGCCGCGGCGGCCGCGGTCAGGGCGGGCGCCGACGCGGAGATCACGCTGCAGGACGTGGACGGGGTGTTCCACCTCCCGACGCTGGGCGCGTTCGAAGCGGCGCCTGGCTCCGACGGCCGGCTGCTCGTCAAGGACGAGCGGTTCACGCTGGCGGGGCAACCGGACGCCGTCTGGCATCCCGTGCGGACGCTGGAGGCGGACGGGTTCACCGTCGTCTTGGAGGACACCGATCCGCACCGCCACTGCCACGGTCACCAGGCGGCGGGACGGCTGTCCGAAGCGGAAGCCGGCGCATGGCAGCGCGCGTTCACCGTCGCGTGGTCGCTGATCGAGACGGACCACCCGCAGCACGCGGCGGGTTTGCGCGCCGCCCTGTCCACTGTGGTCCCCCTTGCTCCTCCCGTCGGCGGTGGGGATGTCAGCTCGGCGGCCAGGCACGCGTTCGGCGCCGTCGCCATCGCCCTGCCGGAGGACCCGGCCACGCTCGCGCTCCTGCTGATGCACGAGTTCCAGCACGTCAAGCTCGGAGCGGTCCTCGACATGGTCGACCTGTACGACCGGCGGCACGCGGGCCTCTATTACGCGCCCTGGCGTCCGGACCTCCGTCCGCTCGAGGGTCTCCTGCAAGGCACGTATGCCCATTTGGCCGTTTCCGACTTCTGGAGAATGCGGCGTCGCGCCGAGGGTGGCAGGCCTGAGGTTCAGTTCGCGCTGTGGCGCAAGCACACCGCCGACGCGATCGAATCCCTCGGCGAAACGCAGGCGCTCACTCCTGTTGGCATGCGGTTCGTGGCGGGGATGCGGCGGTCCGTGGAGCCCTGGCTCGCGGAACCGGTTCCTTCTGCGGCCATCGCCATGGCCGCGGACCTGGCGGAACGGCATCGAACGGAGTCGGCCGCGCAATAGGGCCCACCACTTTTTCCGGGGTTTCGCGATCGCGCCCTTTCCTCGCAAAGGCCGTGTTTCTATAGTGAAATCCCCGGAAGGAGGCGGATGGCGACTCCCCAGCCCTCGGCTCAGCCCGCGGGGCCGTACTTCTTCCTCAGCTACGCGCACGTGCCGCCCTACGACATCACGGACGGGGGCGACCCCAACCAGTGGGTGGAAAAGCTGTTCAAGGTGCTCTGTGAGCACATCATGCATCTGACCCGGGTGCCGGCCGGATCGGCCGGCTATATGGACCGGGAATTACGCGTCGGCGACAACTGGCCGCAGATGCTTTCCGAACGCCTCTCGAGCTGCCGGGTCTTCGTTCCCCTGTACTCGCCGCGCTACTTCGAGAGTGTGCATTGCGGCAAGGAATGGGCGGCCTTTCTCGAACGCGCGCCCGGGCACACCGGGCCGACGGCGATCGTGCCCGCCATCTGGGCTCCCATGCGGACGGCGACGCTTCCGAGAGCGGCGCAGGCGATCCAGTTCAACCACGCCGACCTCGGCGCACGCTACGCGGACGAGGGCTTCTACGGGATCATGAAGCTCAGCAAGTACCGCAACCAGTACCAGCAGGCGACCATGGGCCTGGCCCAGCGGATCATCGAGGTGGCCGAGTCTTCGCCCATGCCGTACGGCAAGATCCGCGACTACACGTCCGTGCCGACCGCGTTCACCGGCCACACGCCGGAACGCCCGGTCACCGTCACCGTCGTCGCCCCCGACCTGCGCCACCTGCCCGAGGGGCGGGACGCCTACCACTACGGGCGCACACCGTACGAGTGGGACCCGTTCCGCACCCGCAACGGGATGCGCCCCCTCGCCGACTGCGCGGTGGACGTGGCACGTTCCCGCGGCTACCTGCCCGAGGTCGGCACGCTCGACGATCACGGCGGCGAACTCGCCGCGGAGAGCCCGCACGCTCCGGGAGTGATGCTCGTCGACCCCTGGGCCACCACACAGGAGCAGTGCCAGGAGTCGCTGGTGTCGGTGAACCGGCCGGGACGGCAGTGGATCTCCGTCATGGTCCCGTGGAACCGCGACGACCAGGAGACCGTCGAGCACGAGCCGCGGCTGAAGGGGCACCTCAGGGAGGCGCTCGGGCACAAGCTGGCCGAGCCGGCCGCCGAGCCCGACGTGCGGAGCCTGGAGGCGTTCCGGAGTCTTCTGCCCGACGCCCTGCACAAGGCCACCCAGCAGTACTTCAAGCACGCCCCCGCGTACCCACCCGAGGGCGCGAGAGTCGACAGACCCCGGCTGATCGGGCCAGAGGAGTAGCGATGAGCGAGGGCCGGATCGTCACCTTCTACTCGTACAAAGGCGGCACCGGACGCACGATGGCGCTGGCGAACACGGCATGGATCCTCGCCAGCAGCGGCAAGCGGGTCCTGGTCGTCGACTGGGACCTGGAGTCACCCGGCCTGCACAAGTTCTTCCGGCCGTTCCTGGACAGCGGGCTGGTGGCGACGACCTCGGGGGTCATCGACCTCATCACGACCTACCAGTGGGCGGCCATGAAGCGGGAGGCCCGCTCACGCGAGTGGCACAAGCAGTACGCGCGCGTCGAGCCGCACGCCGTTTCGCTGGAATTCGAGTTCCCCGGTGAGGGCACGCTCGACTTCATCTCGGCCGGCCGGCAGAACCGTGACTACTCCTCCCTGGTCTCGGGTTTCGACTGGGACACCTTCTACGAGCGCCAGGGCGGCGGCCAGTTCTTCGACGCGCTGCGCGAGGACATGAAGGCCTGCTACGACTACGTGCTGATCGACAGCCGCACCGGACTGAGCGACATCGCGGAGATCTGCACCGTCCAGATGCCCGACGTCCTCGTGGCCTGCTTCACCCTGTCCGACCAGGGCATCGAGGGAACCTCCTCGGTGGCGCGCCACATCGATGACCGCTACGGCGACCGCAACATCCGCATCCTGCCCGTCCCCATGCGCATCGAGACGGGGGAGAAGGAGAAATGCGACGCCGGACGTGGTCTGGCCAGGCGCAGGTTCGACAAGTTCCCGCGCGGGATGTCCCCGGAGCAGCTCCATCAGTACTGGGGCGCGGTGGAGATCCCGTACATGCCCTTCTACGCCTTCGAGGAGATCCTGGCCACCTTCGGCGACGAACCGAACCGGCCCAGCTCGATACTCGCCGCCTTCGAACGGCTGACCGGCATGATCACCGAAGGGGAGGTCACCTCCTTCCCTCCGATCGAGGAGCCCACCCGGACCCGTTACCTGGACTCCTTCACCCGCCGCCATCCCGCACACCAGACCGACGTCTACCTCAGTTACACGGCGAAGGACCGGATGTGGACGGACTGGATCGCCGCCCTGCTGGACCGGCACGGTTACCGGGTGACCCTGCGTGAGGTCGACTCCGAGGACGCGATGGACTTCGCGGGCGACGCGCCCCGCACGGTCGTGGTGCTCTCCGACGCCTACATCCGCTCCTCGCGCAGCCACGAGGTCTGGCAGTGGCTCACCAACGCCGAAGGCTCCGTCCGCGGTGAGCTGATCCCGATCCGGGTGTCGGAATCGCACTTCCCCTCGCCCTTCGGCGACCGCGCGCTCTCCGACCTCACCAGGATCTCCGAGCAGGCGGCCGCGGAGCGGGTGCTCAAGGCGTTCGGACGGCCGGACGAGGGACAGCCGCCGGACACGGCGGGGCTCGGCGCCCGCTACCCCGGAAGCGTCCCCGCGGTCTGGAACGTCTCCGACCGCAACGCCGTCTTCACCGGCCGGGGGGCCGTCCTGGACGAACTGCGCGACCAGTTGGTCGGCGGCAGCTCGGCGGTGGTCCTCCCGCAGGCGCTCTACGGCCTGGGCGGCGTGGGCAAGACCCAGGTGGCGCTGGAGTACGCCCACCGCTTCCGCGCCGACTACGACCTGGTCTGGTGGATCTCGTCGGAGGACCGCGAACGCATCAACGCGGCGTTCGAGGAGCTGGCCCGCCAGCTGCACATTCCGGTCGCCGACAACATCGCGGAAGTCGTCGCCGCCGTGCGCGAGTCCCTGCGTCTGGGCGAGCCGTTCGGCCGCTGGCTCCTGATATTCGACAACGCCGGGGATCCCGACGACCTGAGAGGCTTCTTCCCCGGCGGCTCCTCGGGCCACATCCTGATCACCTCGCGCAACCAGGCGTGGTCGGCCGTCGCGGCCCCCCTCGAGGTGGACGTCTTCAGCCAGGAGGAGAGCCTGGAACACCTCAGCCGCCGGGTGCCTGGGCTGGCTCCGGCCGAGGCGATCCGGGTGGCCGAAGCGCTGGGGAACCTGCCGCTCGCCGTCGAGCAGGCCGCCGCGTGGCTGGCGGAGACCGGCATTCCCGCCGTGACCTTCCTCGAACAGCTCGAGACGGAGGCCGCCCGGGTGTTGTCGCTGAGCCAGCCGGCCGACTATCCCCACCCGGTCGCCGTGACCTGGAACCTGTCGCTCGGGCAGCTCCAGGAGAGCTCGCCCGCGTCGGTGCGGCTGCTTCAGCTGTGCGCGTTCTTCGCGCCGGAACCGATCTCGATGCAGCTCCTGTACAGCGACGAGATGACCGATTCGCTGCTCCCTTACGACGACACCCTGCGCGAGAAGCTGGTCCTCGGCCGCGTGATCCAGGAGATCGGCAGGTTCGCCCTGGCCAAGGCCGACCAGGCCAACAACACGATCCAGGTGCACCGGCTGGTGCAGGCGGTCATCCGCAGCCAGATGACACAGGAGGAACAGGACCAGGCCTGTCATGAGGTCCACCGCATCCTCGTGGGCGCGAGGCCGCGTCAGGGCGACGTCGACGACCCGGAGAACTGGATCCGCTACGACCTGATCTGGCAGCACCTGCAGCCTTCCCGCGCGACCGAGTGCACGGAGGAGGAGACCCGGCAGTTGCTCACCGACCGGGTGCGGTACCTCTGGAAGCGCGGCGACTTCGACAGCGCCCTCGCGCTGGGCGACCGTCTCGCCAACTTCTGGGAGGACGTGTTCGGCATCCACGACAGGCAGCGGCTCCACCTGCTGTTCAACGTGGCGAACGTGAAGCGGTCGCAGGGCAAGTACGAGGAGGCGCGCGAACTCGACGAATGGGTCAGGCAGCAGCAGCTGCAGGTCGTCGGGGAGCGCCATCCGCACACGCTGATGACCGCCGGCGGACTGGGGGCCGACCTGCGCGGTCTCGGCGACTACCAGAGCGCGCTTGAACTGGACCAGGTGACCTACCAGCAGTGGAAGACACTGTTCGGTCAGGACCATCCGCGGACCCTCGCCTCGGCCAACAACCTCGCGCTCGGGTACCGCCTGGTCGGCGACGCGGCCAGCGCCCGCGACCTCGACCACGACACCCGCCAGCGCCGCATGAGGGTGCTCGGCCCCAACCATCCCTACACCCTGTTCTCCGCTGCCCAGCTGGCCCGTGACCTGCGGGAGATGGGCAGGTACCGCGAGTCGGTCGACCTGCTGCGGACCACGCTCCAGCACTACCGGGAGTCGCTCGGCGAGTCCTTCGTCGACACGTTGCGCGCGGCCAAGAGCCTCGCCGTCTCGCTCCGCAGGGCGGGCGAGCAGCAGGAGGCGTGGAACCTGGCGAAGGACACCGACGAGAGGTACTCGCAGCGGTACGCGGGCACCCCCGACGCGCTCGCGGCGCGGCTCGAGCTCGCCTGCTGCATGTCGGCTCTGGGCGACAAGAGCGGGGCGCGGGACCTGGCCGGCGAGATCGCCCGGATCTACCAGGACACGCTGGGCGTCGACCACCCGGGAACGCTGATCGCCCAGAACAACCTGGCCATCTACCTCCGCGGGACCGGCGAGGCCGGCAAAGCGAGCGACGTCGCGAGGGTGTCGTACGAGGGGCTGTACTCCCAGCTGGGGTCGGATCACCCGTTCACGTTGTCGGCGGCGATCAATCTCGCCAACTGCTTGGGTGACGAGGAGCGACTGGACGAGGCGGAGGCGCTGGAACGGCGGACGCTGGCCGATCTGCGCACGAAACTGGGCGAGAGTCATCCCGACACGCTCGCCTGCGAGGCCAATCTGGCGGTGACGCTGTGGTCCGCCGGCCGGACCGCCCAGGCCGAGCGCGTCCGCGCCCGCCTGCTCCCCATCAACAGCCGGATCCTGGGTGACAACCACCCGACTCTGGCGTACCTCAGGGAGTGGCGGCGGACCAACAGGGACCTCGAGCCGCAGCCGTTCTGACGTCAGGCGGCCGACAGCCAGGACAGCACGTCGGGCATGACGCGGAGGGCGCCGAAATGCGCGGCGCCCTCCTGGATCACGACTCGGGCGCCCGGAATCTGCTCGCCGAGCCAGCGGCAGTGGTCGACGGGTGAGAACACGTCCTCGTCGCCGTGCCACAAGAATGTCGGCACCGAGATGTCCGCCGGTTCGAATCCCCACGGGGTGCTGAACGCCAGGGCGTCGTCGATCCAACCGGCCGCGGAATTTCGCAGGGCCTCGGCGAAATTGTCGGCGAGCATCGACCGGATTCCGAAATCCGCCATGACGTGCCTGTCGTTTTCCGGTAGGTCCTCGTCGAAGGCCGGGACCAGCCGGGTCGGATCCGCCCGGATCCGCTCCACCGCCGGGGAGAGCAGTTCCGTCATCGCGGCGTGGCCGCTCTCCGCGGCCTTGTATTCGCTGACGTTGGACGGCGTCATGCCGTTGAACCAGTCCAGCCCTTCCGCCTCCCGGGGCGCCAGCGGGACGAGGGCGGCCGCCCTCGTCGTCCGCTCCGGCAGCAGCCCGGCGCAGGCCAGCGCGTGCGGAGCCCCGCCGGAGCGGCCGATCACCGCGAAACTGTCGATGCGCAGGGCGTCGGCGATGGCCTCCACGTCCGCGGCGGCGTCCGCGACGGTACGACCCCTCCTCCGGTCGGACAGGCCGTATCCGGGACGGTCGTAACTGATCAGTTTGATGCCGAGCCGATAGAGCACCGACGCGCGCGGAAACGGCCCCAACCTGCTCCCTGGTGTGCCGTGTAACAGGAAGACCGGGCTTCCGTCTGGCTCACCCCTCTCGTCGACCGCCAGTGTCCGTCCGTCATGAGCCTTCACGAAGCTCGTCAAGGCACCTCCCCGTCTCCCGATCGCAATGCTCTCTTATCAGCGGCTTTCGTCATATAGCTGTTTCTGACGAATATTCCGCACCGCATTGAAAGCACTGGGAAAACTGAGGTGAGATGACATGGAAAACGAGCGGCTGATTACGAGAATGGCGCGATCGCCATTCCGGCCATTCCTTCGATGCCGATGCGGAATGACCGGCCGGGTCATGCGGCGAACAGGAGCAGCAACCCCATCACGGTGTAGAGCACCATCAACACCAGCAGCGGGATCTGGCCGGTGACAGCGGCGCGCCGCGGGAGCAGCGCCAGCGCACGATCGTGGGCCAGCACAGTCCCGAGCACGTGGCCGATGATGATGACCGTCACCTGGAGCATGGCGATGCCGGCGGGGGTGTTGCCCAGGCCGCCGACGGTCCAGCCGGCCGTGCCCAGCCAGTCGGCGCCGGAGACCAGGGGATCGGAGAGCAGCGCGATCGTCCGCTGCCCTTCGAGCAGGAAGAGCGTGTAGTAGTGCGCGATCAGATAGCCGACGGCGATCGGCACGATCGAGTGGGCGAGTTCGCCCGCCATCACGCGGGGCTCGGTCGCGCCGCGTCCGGCGGCCAGGGTGGTCGCGCCCAGGAACGCCGCGAGCACGAGGCCGATGACGACGAGCAGGCCCGCGGTGCCCACGACGGGCGCGGGCAGCGGGTTGTTCTGCACGAACCGCACCCAGACCGGGGCGCCGGAGAGGCTGTCGTACATCGTCGAGCCGAGAAGCACCACGACGAGCACCGGCAGACCGGGGGCCGGCCGCAGCCCGGACATCCCGTCGAGGGAGTTCCGCCACGCCACCCGGCCGTCCTCCCGCCTGACCACGGGGGAGAGCCTGCCGATGAGGTCGCTGTAGGCCTCGAACGCGTCCGCCCTGTCGAACCACCGGGCCCCGAAGACCACCGCTCCCACCAGCATGATCACGGCGTACGCGGCCAGCCAGATCCCGATGACCGGCAGGGTGGCCCGGTCCGGGGCGACCAGTTCCAGCCAGACGAACGCGAACAGCCCCGCGGCCGCCGGCCAGTATCCGAGCCCGTCGGGCAGCGGCCGCAGCCCGGCGTCTGGGTCACGCCGCAGCGCTCTGGCCGCCAGCAGGTGCAGCGTCCGCAGCGGGTTGAGAGCGCGCCACACCGGCCCGAGCAGCAGCGACAGCGGGACGAGGCCGACCCAGAACAGCACGTAGAAGACGCCGGCCGTCGGATTGTCCACGTCGTCCGGACCGAACACGAGCCCGACGCAGAAGTACGCGGCGACGACGAGCCCCACGATCCGCCAGGTCCAGGCCCAGGCGTCGGAGGAGACCGCCCGCTGGAACAGGCCGGACCACGGCCGGACCCGTGCGAGCGCCCCGCCCAGGCGGGGGTCGGTCCACAGGACGCCGAGGGCCGCGAACGACACCAGCAGCGCGATGATCGCACCCGCGAGGGCGGCGGAGAATGGGATCGGCAGGTCCTGACGGCCGCCTACGCCGTGAGCCAGCAGCACCGCGCGCCCTAGCGGACCGCGAGCTGGAACAACTGCAGGTCCGACTCGTGCGTCTCGACCTCGAACAGACCGTCCTGGTCGGCGACGAACTCGATCGTCGCCGGGGTCCCGGGCTGCAGGCTCACGCCCTTGTCGTAGCCGTGCACGTGCGCCTCGTCGGCCACGTCGCTGGTCACCGTTATCCGCACGGTCTGGCCCTTGGTCACGTCGATCCGGCCCGGGGGCGGTGTCACGCTCTTCGCGGCGATCGTCACGTTGATCTCCTTGACCCCCGCCGCGGTGGCGGAGGCGGGTGTGGTGTCGGCGCTCGATTCCGAGCAGGCGGACACGCCCCCCAGGAGGGCCGCGCCGAGCGCGAGGCCGGAGAGCAGCGAACGGAAACGGGCAGGGGCGTGCGTCATGACTGCTCTCCCGAGGGGAAGGAGGGTGGGGATCCCTGTGCCGGCGGTGAAAGGTCGTTCAACGTCGCTTGGCGGCCTTGGCCGCCTTGGTGCCTGAGGCGCTTCGCGGCGCGTCCGTGCGCTGGGCCAAGGGTGATCTTCCGGGCGGGCCGGGGACTCGACGGGCAGGAGACGCGCCGTCGGGTGAGGGCCGCCGTGCCGCTCTGACCACCATGAATCCGGCCGCCACGACGAGGACGGCGGGGATCAGCCAGACCAGCACGCCGGTGCCGGAGTCGTCCTCGGCCGCGGCCTGCGCGGCCACGGCCGGCGACGGAGCGCCCGTGTCACACCCGGTCTCCGGCACGCCGCGCGGAGTGCAGCCCGCGGCCGGAGTGGGAGACGTCGTCCCCCCGGCCTGAGGCCCGGCCGCCACCCCGGAGCCTGTCGCGGCGAGCAGGGCGGCGTCCGGCTGGTTGGCGGGGGCCTGCCAGTTCTTGGGAGCCGCCGTCATCCTGCCCTTGTAGGTGAACCTGACCTCTCCCTGGACGTGCTCGCCGTCCGAGGCGATCGTCATGTACTTCGCGGTGTAGACGCCCTGCTCGGGCCAGTACGCCACGGGGATCTTCGCGGGATATCCGGTGTGGTAGAGCTTCGGCTCCCAGACGCCGTCGATGAGGTGGTCCTCGCGAACCGGTTCGTCGAGCCGCTTGGGCTCGTCGGTCAGCCACTGCCGGTCCACCCTGACGCCGCTCGGCGTGGTGACCGTGAAGTACGAGTTGGGCGCGGGCGGCTCGGTGAAATAGAGGAAGACCGCCTCAAGCGGGTCCCTGACCGTGCTGTCCTTCGCCGGATTGGCCATGCCGAGCTGGCCGTGGGCCGACGCGGGTGACGACAGTGTGGTCAGGGCGGCGGCGCTGAGGAGAGCCGTGAGAAGCACGAGGGACAGCCGGCGGAGCCGTCGGCTCGCGGTTCCGGTCGTGGTCGCGGACGGCGCGGGAGAAGAACGCGTGAGTCGGGACAAGCGCGGGGCCGATCCTTTCCGGTACCGAACACGTGCGCCGACCACGTCGTACGTCGAGTTGTCCTCCCACCTTCGCCGGGGTGCCGACCGGCTTACGTGAGAGGCGCCTGGGGCCACATTGTCACCAGCAAGTTGATCGAGCGTCAACCCTCAGAAAACGGTGCGAGCCGGGCACGTCGAGTGACGTGCCCGGCTCGGGAGCCGTGGGTCTCAGACGAGTTTCTTGTAGGTGTTCCAGCCAGAGCCGATCTTGACCCTGGGACTGATCGCGCCCTTTCCGTTGCCGGAGTAGCGGTAGAGGTTGCCCGCGGCGTCGCGGGTCAGCAGGTCGTTCTTGCCGTCCTGGTTGATGTCGCCGATGCCGATGATGGCGTTGTAGGTGTTCCATCCGGCGCCGATCTTGGCCCGCGGGCCGAAGCGGCCGTTGGCGCCGAGCATCCGGTAGAGGTTGCCCGCGGCGTCCCGGGCGACCAGGTCGCCCCTTCCGTCGCCGTTGAGGTCGCCGACGCCGACCATGGCGGTGTAGCCGCCCTGTCCGTAGCCGATCTTGATTCGGGTGCCGTATCCGCTCCTGCCGTTGGCGGGGTAGAGCCACAGCACGCCCGCGGTGTCGCGTGCGACCAGGTCGTCACGCCCGTCACCGGTCAGGTCGCCGGGGGAGGTCAGCACGTTGTACCTGTTCCACCCGGTGGTGATCGCGGTGGACTTGAGCGTCGGGGAGAATTCGCTGTAGCCCCGGCCCCAGTACGCCCGTACGGCGCCCTTGGAGTTGCGCACGAGCAGGTCCGCGTTTCCGTCGCCGTTGAGGTCGCCGATCGGCACCAGCAGGGACGAGGTCGGCCACGTCGCTATCCACCCGTCGTTGCGCAGCGTTCCCTTCGACAGGCCCGCCCACGAGTACGTCCGCCCGTCCGTGCGGATGCCCAGCAGGTCGGGGATGCCGTCACAGTCATAGACATGGGTCAGCAGACGGCCGCACCACACTGGGACGGTGCCGCTGCCCACCTGGGTGGCGGAGGTCCTCCCGTCGTACTTCACGGTCAGATTCCAGACGTAGGGTCCGCTGGGCGCGAAGGCGCCGTTCGGCTCCTTGCCGTTCCAGAAGGCGCTTATCGGTTCGTCGCCACGTGCGGCGCCGCCCCGAAACGTCGCCACCCGGCGGCCGGTGACCTTGGAGGAGATGCCCAGTTCCCAGGAGTCGACCGGACGGCTCAGCCAACGGTGCGAGTACCAGGTCAGCACTCTCGGCTCGATGATGGTCGGGAGCACCGCGTCGCCGATCACGGGCGCGGAGTTCGGGACTCCGTCCGCGCGGACGTGCACGTAGTGTTCCCCGTCGACCCAGGCGATGTGGCCGCTGTACTTGTCCACCGCCCAGGTGATCCTGGACTCGTCGGGAAGGCCGCTCGGCGGCAGGTCGCCGATGCGGCGCTCCGCGGCCGGGGCGCCGGTGTGGAAGTCGGTCAGCTTCAGCTCGTGCGCCGTCCGGTCGTTACGTACGACGTAGCCGTCCCCGAGCATGGACGGACCGGACGGCACAGCGAACCCGCGGTTCCGGGCCAGGTCGTACACGCCGGCCCGCTTGCCGTCGCCGCAGGACCAGTAGAGCCAGTGGTTGGTCGCCTGCAGTTCGGTGGGCACACAGGCCACGCCGGTCTTCACGGTGCGGACGGGCTTGCCCGGGGTGGTGACGCTCGGGGTCAGCCTCTCGGCGGTCAACGTGCCGGGGCTGCTCGCGCTGGCGCTCCACAGGGTGCTGTACCAGAGCGCCGCGGCCTGGACGGGGCGGCTGCGCAGCACGTTCGGGCTCCCGGAGGAGCTGACGATGTATTGGGTCCTCGGCGAGCCGCCGTCGACCACCGCGTAGTCACCTGACGCGTCCCTGACCTGCCCGCCGCGTCCGGGTATCGGGAGCATGAGGGACGAGCCCACACCGAGCATGAGGTACGTACGGCCGTTCTCCTCGATCAGGTGGGCGAGACCGGACTCGTTTCCCTCCACCAGTCGCACGCACTCCACGGCGGCCGAACACGACGGCGTTTTCCACGTGGGAGGAATGAACCCCAGCCCCGTGGTCGTACCGGCGACCGGTGCGGCCCCGATGCCCACGTTCGTCTTGTACACGTCGAGCTGGTCGGAGGAACGGACCACTCGGTTGAGGAAGCCCCGGTAGAGGGTCAACCCGACGAGTTTGACGTTGCCGGTGATGGGCGGGAGTACGACTTCCTGGGCCGCGGCGGCCTGGGCCTGCGGCGCGTTCACGGCGAGCGGCAGCGCGGCGGACGCGAGTGCGAGCGCGGCGGCCGCCACGCGGGTGGTGATTCGGGCCTGCCGTACGGAGCGTCGTGGTCCGTGCGGTGGCTCGGCTGGAACGTGGGTCGATGGCCCCACAGTTTCTCCTTGGGGGTGCACGGTTAGCGGAGCGCGACGTGGATGTACTTGCTCGCCGCGGAGGAGTGGTAGCCGGCCTTCACGGGCACGGTGAACCGGCCCGTGGGATCGGTCGTCACTGTTCCGCCGGTTTCGAAGGCCAGGCACCGGTGAGGTCGGACGCGGCCGTCAGCGTGATCTTCGTCGTGCTTTTGGTCGTGCTTTTGGTCGTGTCCGCGTGGGCGGGAGGGGTTGCCAGGCTGATCGTCGTCAGGATGCCGGGCAGCCCCAGGAGAGTACGGCGCAAGGCTGCCTCTTCGATGGGGGCGGAGAGAGGTAGGAAGAATATCGTTCCAAAGCGACAAATCAAGACCATTAATGCGTATGCGACTCGAACCCATCTATTGCGGCATGAGCCGCATATCAGTCACGTGTGCCTCAATCACCGCGTACCCAGTCGAACAGAGGCGACCCGACTCGATTCCCGCCTCCGCTCAGATGTTCATGTGACGGGTGATGAGCGGGTGCCGAGGGCGAGGCCCGGTCGTGGGTGCGCGTCGCCGAGGGGATCGCGATCACTCCGGGGCGCCGCCGGCGCCCGGGGCGGCCTGCTCCGGAAAATGAAAAAGTCCCGAGCCTGTGACCTGCACAGATTCGGGACCGAGGTTGGTGTCCGAGGGGGGACTTGAACCCCCATGCCCATCACTGGGCACTAGCACCTCAAGCTAGCGCGTCTGCCTATTCCGCCACCCGGACGTGGTGCCTGCACGCGAGACCGTCATCCCGCGTCGGCTGATACAGGTTAGCACTGTCCCGCGGCTGCTTCATACCGAGAATCAGGGCGGCGTACGGCTTGCGCCCGGCCCGTGGTGATGATCCAGGTCGGCCGACGGCAGGATGGAGGCGCGAGCCGTTCCGGCCGCATGCCGTACAAGATCGCGAGCCGGGCCGGCAACGAGCGCGAGGAGGCGCAATGACCCCATTGAACGGCGAGGACGAAGTCGTCGAGTTGTGTGGCGACCTCATCCGGATCGACTCGACGAACGCCGGGGACAATTCCGGCCCCGGAGAGCGCAAGGCCGCGGAATACGTGGCCGCCAAGCTCGCCGACGTGGGCCTGGAGCCGGAGATCCTCGAGTCAGACGGCGGGCGGGCGAATGTGATCGCCCGCATCGAGGGGACCGACCCCGGCAGGGACGGCCTGCTGCTCCACGGGCACCTGGACGTGGTGCCGTTCGACGCGGCCGACTGGCGTCACCACCCGCTGAGCGGCGAGGTCGCCGACGGCTGCGTCTGGGGGCGCGGCGCGGTCGACATGAAGAACATGGACGCCATGATCCTGGCCGTCGTGCGGCAGCGCCTCAGCGCGGGACGCAGGCCCTCGCGTGACGTCGTCCTCGCCTTCACGGCCGACGAGGAAGCGGGCGGCAACTACGGCGCGCAGTGGCTTGTGGAGAACCACCGCGATCTCTTCGCAGGTTGCACGGAGGCGATCGGGGAGGTCGGCGGCTTCAGCGTGACCATGGACGCGCAGGACGGGGGCTCGCGCAGGCTCTACCTGATCGAGGCGGCGGAGAAGGGCATCGCCTGGATGCGGCTGACGGCCAAGGGCCGGGCCGGCCACGGTTCGATGCTCAACGACGAGAACGCGGTCACCGAGCTCGCCGAGGCGGTCGGGCGTCTCGGCCGCTACGAGTGGCCGGTACGGCTCACCTCCACCGTCCAGTCCTTCTTCGACGAGGTCTTCGAGGTCGAGGTGAAGGCCGAGGACGCGGAGGCCGCGGTGGCCGAGCTCGGCCTCCTGGCCCGGATGATCGGCGCCACGCTGCGCAACACGGCCAACCCGACCATGCTCGCGGCGGGGTACAAGGCCAACGTCATCCCGCAGTCGGCGACCGCCCATGTCGACGGGCGGTTCCTCCCCGGTTACGAGGACGAGTTCTTCCGGACGGTCGACGAACTGCTCGGGCCGAACGTCACCCGGGAGTTCGTCTACCACGACGTGGCGGTCGAGACCCCGTTCACCGGGGACCTCGTCAAGGCGATGGCCGACGCCCTGCACGAGGAGGACCCCGGCGCGAAGGTCGTGCCGTACACGCTCAGCGGTGGGACGGACCTCAAGGCCTTCAGCCGCCTCGGGATCCGCGGGTTCGGTTTCGCGCCGCTCCAGCTTCCCCCGGACTTGGACTTCTCTGGGATGTTCCATGGCATCGACGAGCGGGTTCCGGTGGATTCGCTCCGGTTTGGGGTCCGCGTTCTTGACCGATTCCTCGATTACTGCTGAGAAATCTCTTGTGATCACGTGGTGTGCGGCTACAGTGACTCTGCGTTGAGGGCGGGATCCGCACCGGGCGGACTCCACGGACTCGGGAGGTCGTGTGACGCGCACGCCGGAGCTGCAGTGGGGGGCGCCCATGCCCGCCGCTGTCCGGTGCGCGGCCGACGCTCCCGAGCCCGGCAGGGGCGACCGGATGGCGCGGTTCGCGGCCGGTTCCCGACTGGGTCCCCTTCTGGTCATCGGCGGGCTGATCGCCGTCGGATGGCTGCTCGGTGTGATCTTCGGTGTCTTCGGCACGGCGACGTCCGTGGCGCAGACGGCCCTCTCGCATGTCGCCGCCGGATCGGCGCTCTCCGATGTTCTCCCCGTGGCGGGCTTCAGCGGGTCGCCCGCGGCCGCCGACGGGGGCTTCACGGAGGGCTCCGGTGATTTCCCCACGGTGAGTGACGACGCCCCGGCGAACGCCGCGGCCATGGCGGGGCGCACGGTCGACGGGATGACCAGTCAATCGAAGCCCGTGCTCCCCTCACCGTCCACTGTGGACCACGCCCCGGACAACCATGGGCTGGTTCCGCAGGCGGGCAGTGGATCCTCCATGTTCGGGGATCTCGCGCGGCCGGTTCTTGAGCCGCGTCTCACTTCGCTGCGCGCCCCTCTGGCGGCAGTGGTTCCTCCGGTCGTCCGCACAGCGGCGGATGACCCTTCTTTCTCTCCAGACTGATCCCGCCTCAGCGCCGGCTCTCCCCTTAGACGAGTGGCCGGTGCCGACGCCTGCCCTGAGCCGTTCACCCACGGCCCGGCGGGCTCCGCGCGGGTGACGCGGAATCTCTCCATCTCGTGACTGACGATCCACGGTCCAGTGGTGCCTTGGCCTGGACGCATGTCTCGAGCTGTCAGGAAACCCCCTAAAGAACGACATAGGAGCATTCATTATGCGAACGTGGGCGAAGGGCTCAGCCCCCGCAGCGTTTCTGGCCGCCGGCGTCATGGCTCTCGGCAGCGGCACGGCTCACGCCGACACCGGCGGCGACGGCTCGATCGGTGGCGGCAACCAGCTGAACCTGCCGATAACCGTGCCGATCGACATCAGCGGGAACGCCGTGGCCATCGCCGGCGACGCCGACGCGTCCTCCAAGGGGGGAGCGTCGGTCCAGGGCGGGAACGGCGGCGGCATCTCGGGCCGGACCTCGGGTGCGCACAGCATCCTGGGCGGCAACCAGGTCAACGCTCCGATCACGGCGCCGATCAACGCCTGCGGCAACGCCGTGGCGATCTTCGGCAACGCCGACGCGGGCTGCAAGGGCGGCGCGACGGTCAAGAACTCCGGCAGCGGCGGAGCGGGCCACAACGTCACCTCGGGTCGCTCGTCCATCCTGGGCGGCAACCAGATCGTCGCGCCCATCACGGCGCCGATCAACGCCTGCGGCAACTCCGTGGCGATCTTCGGCAACGCGACCGCGGGCTGTAAGGGCGGCGCGTCCGTCCAGGGCTCCCGCCGGGGCGGAGCGGGCCACAACGTCACCTCGGGTCGCTCGTCCATCCTGGGCGGCAACCAGATCATCGCGCCCGTCACCGCGCCGATCAACGTCTGCGGCAACTCCGTCGCCGTCCTCGGCCGGTCGTTCTCCGGCTGCAAGGGCGGCGCGTCCGTCTCCGGCGGCGGCCACGGTCACGGCGGCTACGGCGGCTGGAAGGGCGGCGGTCACGGAGGCTGGAAGGGCGGCTGGAAGGGCGGCTCGAAGGGCAGCGGCGGCCGCAACGTCACCGACGGTCGTTCCTCCATCGGGGGCGGCAACCAGGTGGTCGCGCCGATCACCGCTCCGGTGAACGTCTGCGGCAACGCGATCGGCAACGGCAGCGCGAGCTGCGGCGGCGGTGCCAGCGTCAAGCACCCCACCCCCGGCGGCTGGAGCGGCCGTAACGTCACCGACGGTCGTTCCTCCATCGGGGGCGGCAACCAGGTGGTCGCGCCGATCACCCTCCCGATCAACATCTGCGGCAACGCCGTGGCCCTGCTCGGCGACGCCTTCGGCGGCTGCAAGGGCGGCGCGTCCGTGAAGGGCGCCTGGTGGGCCAGGAGCGGGTCGGGCCACAACGTCACCTCGGGCCGCTCGTCCATCCTGGGCGGCAACCAGGTCGTGGCGCCCATCACCGCCCCCGTCAACCTGTGCGGCAACGCGGTCGCGGTGCTCGGCCGGTCGAACGCGAACTGCGCCGGCGGCGCCTCGGTGCTCGGCGGGGTCGGCGGGGGCCACAACACCACCTCGGGCCGGTACGGCATCCTCGCGGGCAACCAGATCGTCGCCCCGATCACGGCTCCCGTGAACGTGTGCGGCAACGCCGTCGCCGTTCTGGGCGACGCCGCCGCCGGGTGCCTGGGCGGAGCCCAGGTCGGCTCGCAGCACGGCCGGTACGACCGCCACGCCTGGGGCCGTCCTCAGCACCAGGCGGCGGCCCGTGACGGGATGTCCGCTCTCCCCGCCGTTCCCGCCCTGTCGGGGCTGAAGGAGGCCAACGGCGTGCAGCAGATGAGCGCGGCGGCGACTCCGTCGGCGCCGGCCGTCGGCGACCTGCCGAGCATGACGGGCCTCCCGGCGCTGCCGGGCGCCCCGGAGGCGCTGCCCAGCGGCAGCCTGGACAAGACGGCGCGCACCCTGACGGGCAAGAACACCGTCAGCGGCGTGACCGACGCGCTGCCGACGAGCGACCTCGACGAGACGACCGACGCGCTGCCCCTCAAGAACCTCGGCCTGATGAGCGCGGAGCAGCCGGTCGGCGTGACCGGCATGAACTCCGGCTCGCTCGCCGCCCTGCTCCTTGGTGCCATGTTCGCCGCTTCGGCGAGCCTGTTCGCCGTGACCCGGCGCGTCCGCGTCGGCCGGAAGTGACATCGGTCCGAAGCGACTCCGGCCGGGGAGGACCCGGCCGGAACTGATCCCAGCGGGAACCCGTTCCGGCTGGATGTGGCACCAAGCCCTTCACAGCTTTTCGCCGGAAGACGCCTCGGTGGAGGAAGCACTGGCGGAAAGTAACAAATATCACTCGTCCGCGTCAGGGTGAGGGACGGCGCATCAGTCGCCCGTCCCACGCCGGGCGTGGACGACCAGAGACGCTCCCCCGTCGTCCAGACGGAGGTGAGCACAGATGCTTTGCCCGTTCCGGGGGCGCGGCCCGGGGCGGGCAAAGCGCATTTGGCCGGTCGATCACGTGACTATTACTCACATGGTGCGAACTGCACGGATGACCTTGCGCCGCAGGCGGATACGCCTGCTCCCGTCGGGATACAGGCGCAGACGGTCGATCTCCCAGCTACCGTGCTGGGCGTGCTCCGTCAGCATCTGCCTCGCTATCTCCCGCGAGGTGCCACGTGGCAGATAGATGTCCATGTAGGAGTAATCCAGCACAGCGATTAGTCTCCGAGGGGCGTGCTAGGGAACCCGAACGGCTCTATTCTGCGTCCTCGTGGATAACGGGTCCAGGCGGGTTAGATCCCGGGAGAGAACCGGGTAGCCCGAGGGGGAGGGACTTGCGGATCCAGGTACCTTCAAATCGGCTCCCTGGCCGGGGACGAACAAGGCGGCAGGCGCCGTGCCGCCCGGGGTCAGAGGGACGAAGGACGCCAGTGGTCGGGAACGCAAGGCCCGCAAGCACGGGGAACGAACAGCGAACAGCGAGGTAGGAAGCAGCGTGCCAGCCAATAACGGCAACGCCGGCGGAACCCGCCTGGTGATCGTCGAGTCGCCTGCCAAGGCGAAGACGATCGCCGGGTACCTCGGGCGCGGCTACATCGTGGAGTCCAGCATCGGGCACATCCGTGACCTGCCGGAGAAGGCCGATGACATCCCGGAGAAGTTCAAGGGAGAGGCGTGGGCGCGTCTCGGCGTCAACGTCGACCATGAGTTCGAGCCGCTGTACGTCGTCAACCCCGACAAGAAGTCTCAGGTCTCCAAGCTGAAGCAGCTGCTCAAGGAGGCCGACGAGCTCTATCTCGCCACTGACGAGGACCGCGAGGGCGAGGCCATCGCGTGGCACCTGCGTGAGGTGCTCAAGCCGAAGATCCCGGTGCACCGGATGGTCTTCCACGAGATCACCCCGCACGCCATCCAGGACGCGGTGTCCAACCCGCGCGACCTCAACCTCCGGCTGGTCGACGCCCAGGAGACCCGCCGGATCCTCGACCGCCTCTACGGCTACGAGGTCAGCCCCGTCCTGTGGAAGAAGGTCAAGCCGAAGTTGTCGGCCGGCCGGGTGCAGTCGGTGGCGACCCGTCTGGTGGTCGAGCGCGAGCGTGAGCGCATGGCGTTCACCGCGGCCAACTACTGGGATTTGCAGGCGCTGTTCGACACGGGCCGTTCGACCGACGACCCGAGCACCTTCACGGCCGCGTTGACCGGGGTCGACGGAAAGCGCGTCGCCCAGGGCCGCGACTTCACGTCCCAGGGGACGCTGAAGGGCACGGGCGTCCTCCACCTCGACGAGGCGTCCGCCCGCGCTCTGGCGGGCAGGCTCGCCGACTCCTCCTACGCCGTCCGGTCCGTCGAGCGCAAGCCGTACACGCGCAAGCCGTACGCGCCGTTCCGGACCACGACGCTGCAGCAGGAGGCGAGCCGCAAGCTGGGCTTCTCCGCGAAGTACACGATGCAGATCGCCCAGCGGCTCTACGAGAACGGTTTCATCACCTACATGCGTACCGACAGCATCACGCTGTCGGAGACGGCCGTCGCCGCCGCGCGGAGCCAGGCCATCAAGCTGTACGGCTCGGCCTACGTGCCCGACAAGCCGCGGGTCTACACGAGCAAGGTCAAGAACGCCCAGGAGGCCCACGAGGCGATCCGCCCGTCCGGCGAGGAGTTCCGGACGCCGGGTGAGACCGGGCTGTCCGGCGACATGTTCCGGCTGTACGAGCTGATCTGGCAGCGGACCGTCGCCTCCCAGATGAAGGACGCCGTCGGCGAGTCGGTGTCGGTCAAGGTCGCCGGCACGTCCAGCACCGGGGAGAGCGTCGAGTTCAGCGCCACCGGCCGGACGATCACGTTCTACGGGTTCCTCAAGGCGTACGTCGAGGGGGCCGACGACCCGTCCACCGACAGGGACGACTCGGAGAAGCGCCTGCCCACCCTGACCGAGGGTGACCGCCTGACGGCGAGGGACCTCACGGCGCTGGGCCACTCGACCAAGCCGCCCGCCCGCTACACCGAGGCCTCGCTGGTCAAGGAGCTGGAAGACCGCGAGATCGGCCGCCCGTCGACGTACGCGTCGATCATCGGGACGATCCTCGACCGCGGGTACGTCTTCAAGAAGGGCACCGCGCTGGTGCCGTCCTTCCTGGCGTTCGCCGTGGTCAACCTGCTGGAGCAGCACTTCGGCAACCTGGTCGACTACGACTTCACCGCCGACATGGAGAAGGTCCTCGACGACATCGCCAACGACCGGGCGGAGCGGGTGCCTGAGCTGCGCCGGTTCTACTACGGCGAAGAGGGCGACGAGGGCCTCAAGGAGATGGTCACCGACCTCGGCGAGATCGACGCCAAGGAGATCAGCTCCTTCCCGATCAGGGGCAGCGACATCGTGATCAGGGTCGGCCGGTACGGGCCGTACCTCGACCGCGAGGGCGCCCGGGTGAACATCCCGGAGGACATGACCCCCGACGAGCTGACCGCCGACAAGGCCGAGGAGCTCTTCTCGCGCCCGAACGGGGATCGTGAGCTCGGCGTCGACCCGGCCACCGGCCGCACGATCGTGGCCAAGGACGGCCGGTTCGGACCGTACGTCACCGAGATCCTGCCGGAGGAGCAGCCGCCCGCCGACACGAAGAAGCGGACCAGGAAGGCCGACGTCGTCAAGCCGCGCACCGGCTCGCTGTTCAAGACGATGTCCCTGGACACGATCACTCTTCAGCAGGCGCTGATGTTGCTGACGCTTCCCCGCGTGGTCGGTGAGATCGATGGCGAGGAGGTGACCGCGCAGAACGGCAGGTTCGGCCCGTACATCAAGAAGGGCACGGACTCCAGGTCCCTCGCGTCGGAGGACGACCTGCTGACGGTCACGATCGAGCAGGCCAAGGAGTTGTTCGCGCAGCCGAAGCCGCGTGGCCGCGGGCGCGCGGCGGCCGCCCCGCCGCTGCGGGAGTTGGGCGTGGACCCGAACTCCAAGAAGCCGGTGGTGGTGAAGGAGGGCCGCTTCGGGCCCTACGTCACCGACGGCGAGACCAACGCGTCCCTCCGCAAGGGCGACGGTGTCGAAGAGATCACGATTGAGCGCGCCGCCGAATTGCTCGCCGAGCGCAGAGAGCGTGCGCCGGCGCCGAAGCGGACCTCTACCAGGGCGAAGACGACCACGAAGAAGCCCGCCGCCAAGTCCTAGGGGGGCGGCGGGCCCCGCGTGCGCGGCGCACCTGTCGGCGGTAGCTCATAGCATCGTCGTCAGCCGGTCGAGGGGAGTCCGTCGTGGGGTTTGGGATCGCCATCGTGGTGGCCGTGGCGGTCGTGCACTACTACCTGTGGCGACGTGTGATCCGGCCGGCGACGACGCCGGGATCCCGCACGCGGCGGGTGGCGGTGTGGGCCCTGTTCCTGCTGGCCGCCCCACTGGTGCTGACCCGTGCGGGCGGCCGGATCTTCGGCACCGGGTTCGAGCACTTCCTCGCCTGGCCGGGCTACCTGTGGCTGGCGATCATGTTCTACCTGCTGGTGTTCGCGCTGGTCATGGAGATTCCGCGCGCCCTCGCCCTGCTGGTGGTGCGGCGGATCGAGCGTCGCGAGGCCGCTGCGGCCTCTGCAGCCGGTGCGGCCGGTGCGGGGGCTCCGGCCGCCGGGGGCGAGTTGCCGGTGGCGGCCCTGGCGGCTTCGGGAACGTCCTCTTCCGAGGTCGTCCCGGGATCCTCGTCTCCCGCTTCCGCTGACGTCGCCGTACAGGACGGCCACCCGGTGGCCACGGATCCCGCCGGTCCGGCGCCCGGCCGGATCGACCGGCGGATGTTCATCTCCCGCACGGCGTCCGCGGTCGTGGGCGTGGGCGCGCTCGCCACCGTCGGGTACGGCATGACCACCGCTCTGGGAGACCCGGTCGTCGAACGGGTCCCGATCCGCCTGGCCCGGCTGGACCCGCGGATGAACGGGCTGCGCATCGCCGTGGTCAGCGACATCCACCTCGGCCCGCTGACGGGAATCGGGCACACCCGGCGCATCACCAGGATGATCAACGGTCTCCATGCGGACGTGGTCACGATCGTGGGAGACCTGGTAGACGGCAGCGTCGCCGAGCTCGGCGCGCTGGCCGCGCCGCTCAAGGACCTGGAATCCCGCTACGGGGCCTATTTCGTCACCGGCAACCACGAGTACTACTCCTCCGGCGGGCCCCAGGAGTGGATCGAGGAGCTGGACTCCCTGGGCGTACGGTCGCTGCGCAACGAACGGGTCGAGATCAGCCACGGCGGGGCCGTGCTCGACCTCGCCGGGGTCAACGACCTGAACGGCGCGTCGTACGGAGACGGCCCCGACTTCGACAAGGCGCTGACCGGCCGGGACCCCGCCAGGCCGGTCGTGTTGCTCGCGCACCAGCCGGTCCAGGTCGAGACGGCCGCGGGCCACGGCGTCGACCTGCAGCTTTCCGGGCACACCCACGGTGGCCAGATCGCGCCGTTCAACCTGGTCGTCAAGCTGCAGCAGCCCGTGGTGGCCGGTCTCGCGGCCTTCCCGCGCACCGGTGGCGGGGAGACGCAGATGTACGTCACCAGGGGCGCCGGATACTGGGGGCCGCCGGTCCGTGTCGGCGCTCCGCCCGAGATCACCTTGGTCGAACTGCACGCCTGAATCCCCGGCGGGTTAGGCCCAGGGCATATCCGTAGGAAAGGGGCATAAGAAGGTGACCGTTCCTCGCGTCCACAGTGCGGGACACGGCGGGACGTAATACCCTCAGGCGACGAGCAGGCGGGGTCCTGTCCGGCCCGCTCGTCCCCCATACAGCCCAGCGAGCACCTGGATACGCTGACATCATGAGCACCCCTGGTCGGGCAGCCCAGCGACGTAAGACGTCGCATGTTCTGGCGATAGCGCCGTTCCGCAGGATCTGGACGGCGATGGGGGTGTGCAGCCTCGGCGACTGGCTCAACATCATCGCGCTGACGGCTCTCGCGGGTAACCTCACCCAAGGCTCGGGCTTCCAGGCGCAGAGCCTGGCCGTCGGAGGCGTCTTCGTCGCCAAGATGCTGCCCGCGATCCTGCTCGGGCCGATCGCCGGGACGGTGGCCGACCGCTTCGACCGTCGCCTGACGATGGTCGTGGCCGACGTCGTCAGATTCGCCGTGGTGTTGTCGATTCCGCTGGTCGGCAGCTACCAGTGGGTGCTCATCGCCGCGTTCCTGGTGGAATGCGTCAACCTCTTCTGGGTGCCGGCGAAGGACGCGACCGTCCCCAACCTGGTGCCCAAGGAGAAGCTGGAGGAGGCCAACCAGTTCAACCTCCTGGTCACCTACGGCACCGCCCCCGTCGCCGCCGCCCTGTTCGCCGTCGTGTCCGCGCTGACGAGCATGGTGACGACCGCCTTCCCCGCATCCGGAGTGCAGCCGACCGACCTGACGCTCGGCATCAACGCCGTCGCCTACCTGGCCTCGGCCGTCCTGATCTTCACGTTGCGGAGCATCCCCAAGGACCACACCCGCCAGGCCTCCACCGCCTCCGTCCTCGGGCAGATCGTGGACGGCTGGCGCTTCGTCGGCGGCAACCGGGTCGTCAAGGGCCTGATCATCGGAATGCTCGGCGCGTTCGCCGCCGGTGGCGCGGTCGTCGGCGTCGGAAAGGCGTATGTCAGCGCCCTGCACGGGGGCGACGCGGGATACGGCGCGGTCTTCTGCGCGGTGTTCCTCGGCATGGGCCTCGGGATGTTCTTCGGTCTGCGCCTGCTCGGCGGGCTCTCCCGGCGCCGCATGTTCGGGCTGTCCATCATCGTGGCCGGGCTGACTCTCGCGGCCATCGCGTTGATCCACGACCTCGTGATCGTCGTCATGCTGACCGTGCTCCTCGGAGCCTGCGCCGGCATCGCCTGGATCATCGGCTACACGATGATCGGGCTGGAGGTCGAGGACGCGCTGCGTGGCCGTACCTTCTCCTTCCTGCAGTCGATGGCGCGCGTCGTGCTGCTGGTGGTCGTGGCCGTGGCCTCGGGTCTGGCCGCCGTCTTCGGCCTGCACGTCCTCACCATCGGCGGGATCAGCTACCAGTTCGACGGCTCCAACGTGGTGCTCCTGATCGCCGCCCTGCTGGCCGTGATCGTGGGACTGCTCGCGTTCAGGCACATGGACGACCGCCGGGGGATCCCGATCGGCGTCGACCTCATGGCGGCGCTGAAGGGCGAGAAGTTCGTTCCGGAAACCGAGGAGCAGCCCCGCGGGTTCTTCGTAGCGTTCGAAGGCGGCGAGGGCTCGGGCAAGACCACCCAGTCGCGCCTGCTCGCCATCTGGCTGCGTGACCAGGGCTTCGACGTCGTCCAGACCCGGGAGCCCGGCTCGACCAAGGTCGGCATGCGGCTTCGGGCCATCCTGCTCGACGCGACCCACCAGGGCCTGTCCGCCCGCTCGGAGACCCTGCTGTACGCCGCCGACCGGGCCGAGCACGTCGAGAAGGTCATCCGCCCCGCTCTTCAGCGGGGATCCACCGTCGTGACGGACCGCTATGTCGACTCGTCCCTGGCCTACCAGGGGGCCGGGCGGGCTCTCGACCCCGAGGAGGTCGCCCAGATCAACTCGTGGGCGACTGGCGGGTTGGTGCCCGACCTGACCGTCCTGATCGATGTGCCTCCGTCGGTCGGGCTGCGCCGGATGGCCTCTCCCGCCGACCGGATCGAGGCCGAGCCCCTGGAGTTCCACGAGCGGGTCCGGCGGGAGTTCCGGGCGCTGGCCGCCGCGGCCCCCGACCGGTATCTCGTGGTCGACGGAACGCTCGCGCAGGCCGAGGTGTCCCGCGTCATCCAGGATCGGGTCAGGGAGATCCTCCCCGACCCCGTCCCCCACGAGGCCGAAGCCGCCACCGGCACCATCCCCGCCATCCGCGACTGACCCCCCGCCCGCCCCCTCGCCGTGATCATGCACAGGTTCGTGGCTGTGCCGTCGGACCAGCCCCGACGCTTGGCGTGATCATGCACAGGTTCGTGGGCATGCCGTCGGACCAGCACCGACGCTTGGCGTGATCATGCACAGGTTCGTGGGCATGCCGTCGGACCAGCACCGACGTTTCGCGTGATCATGCACGGGTTCGGCGATGTGGGCGCTGGTCTGGCCGAACGCGAAGCGTGATCATGCACGAATTCTCGGTTGCACCGCTTGACGTGCGATTTCTTAGCCCGTGATCTGGCAACAGGCCTGACGCGGGCGATGCATGGTCACGAACGGTATTCGTGCAGCTGGGCCACTTCTCGCCGAAGCTATGCATGATCACGAGATGTGTTCGCCCAGCTCGGCGGTGGTTGCCTCGAATCCGTGCATGATCACGGCCTGGGTTTTGGCAGGTCGGCCGGCCTTTT
Organism: Planotetraspora kaengkrachanensis; assembly: GCF_016862895.1. Taxonomy (GTDB): domain Bacteria; phylum Actinomycetota; class Actinomycetes; order Streptosporangiales; family Streptosporangiaceae; genus Planotetraspora; species Planotetraspora kaengkrachanensis. The sequence continues at coordinate 52,869 of NZ_BONV01000054.1, forward strand.
TCCGAGTCTGTGCATGATCACACCTGAGGGGTGAGCAGGTCATGACGCGTATCCACGAACCTGTGCATGATCACGCGGGGAAGGGTGGGGGCTTGGGCAAGATCATGAGGGTAGGTTGATGGGGTGAGTGTCTTCGGCGATCTGGTGGGGCAGGAGCGGGCTGTCTCCGTGCTCCAGAAGGCGGCAGCGGCCGCTGCCGACGCCCTCGCCGGAGGACGCGGTGCAGGCATGACGCACGCCTGGTTGTTCACCGGGCCACCCGGATCGGGGCGTTCCAACGCCGCCCGAGCCTTCGCCGCCGCGCTTCTGTGCCCGGATCAGGGCTGTGGACACTGCGACGCCTGCCACCAGGTCGACATCGGCTCCCATCCCGACGTGACCTGGGTCCGGCCCGAGGGGCTCTCCTACAGTGCGAAGCAGACGCGCGACCTCGTGCTCAAGGGCGCCGGGGCGCCGACGCTCGGCCGCTGGCGAATCGTGCTCTTCGAGGACGCCGACCGGGCGACGGAGGCCGCGGCCAACGCGTTGCTGAAGGCCATCGAGGAGCCGCCGCCGAGGACGGTCTGGCTGCTGTGCGCCCCCTCGCCCGATGACATGATCATCACGATCCGGTCCCGGTGCCGCGTGGTGACTCTGCGCACTCCCTCGACAGAGGCCGTCGCCCACGTGCTGATGACCAGGGACGAGGTCCCTCCCGACACCGCGCTGTTCGCCGCCCGGGCGGCGCAGGGGCACATCGGTCGGGCGCGGCGGCTGGCGCTCGACGACGAGGTACGGCGGCGCAGGGCCGATGTGCTCTCGATCCCCCAGTCGTTGTCCGGCGTGGGGGACTGCATCACCGCGGCGGAGCGGCTGGTGAAGACTTCGACCGCGGACGCGGATGCGGCCACGACGGCTCTGAACGAGGCCGAGACGACCGAACTGCGCAAGGTGTACGGCGAGGGCTCGTCCGGCAAGGGGCTCAACAAGGGGCTGGTCCGCGGAGGCGCCGGGGCGCTGAAAGAGCTCGAGACCATGCAGAAGTCGCGGGCCACCCGGATCAAGCGTGACTCGCTGGATCTCGCCCTGCTCGACCTCGTGGCCTTCTATCGCGATGTGCTGGCCGTTCAGTTCGGGGCGCAGGTCGAGTTGGCCAACGAGGACCGGCGGCACGAGGTGGAGACGCTGGCGCGCAAGTCCTCGCCCGTCGACACGCTTCGCCGTACGGATGCGATCATGTTGTGCCGCGAGCGACTGGCCGCCAACGTGAACCCTCAGATCGCCGTGGAGGCCATGGCCCTGGCGCTTCGCGACCCCTATCTGGTCTGACTCGCTTCTCGTCTGCCGCGGGCGAAATCGCAGCCTCTGGCCATCTGGACTGCCCGAAATAGGAGCTTTCGGCATGATGATTCCGGCAGGAGTCGACCGGAGGCCCTGACCGATTGTGGTGGGCGCCACGTATGGTGGGGGGCACGGCGAAAGCCGTACGAGATCGAGGAGGGCCGGCTCTTGGGCATGATCATGGCCGTGAGCTTCACCCGTTACGGTCGGCTCTACTATCTCGACCCCGGTGGCCACAGTCCCAAGGTGGGCGACAAGGTGCTGGTGCCGACCGACACCGGTCCCGAGGTGGCCGAGTGCGTGTGGGCGCCGCAATACGTGAGCGAGGACGTCGACGGCCTTCCGGTCTGCCAGGGAATCGCCGCCACCGAGCATCTGAGCCGCGACGAGGGGAACCGCCGCCGTCGCGCCGAGGCACGAAGCGTCTCCAAGCGACTGATCAAGCGGCACGAGCTCCCGATGAAGGTGGTCGGCGTCGACTATCTGGACGCCGACAACGTCTACACCGTCTACTTCTCCGCGCCGCACCGGGTCGACTTCCGGGCGCTCGTCCGTGATCTCGCCAGGAACCTGCGCGCCCGGGTGGAGTTACGCCAGATCGGCCCGCGCGATGAGGCGAGGCTCCAGGGCGGCATCGGCCCGTGCGGCCGCGATCTGTGTTGTGCGACCTTCCTGAAGGACTTCGAGCCCGTATCGGTCCGCATGGCCAAAGATCAGGATCTTCCCGTCAATCCGCTCAGAATCGCGGGAGCATGCGGTCGTCTGATGTGCTGTCTGAAGTACGAGCACCCGCTCTACCAGGAATTCAGGGCATCTGCACCACGTACCGGGCTCGCTGTGGACACGCCGGAAGGCCCGGGAACCGTCGTCGGGCACAACGTTCCGTCAGACTCGGTGATCGTACGGCTGAACGACGGGGGTCGGCGCTGTGCCTGTTCCAAGGCGAGTGTCTGCGCTCCGCGTAAGGCGTATGACTCGGCCTACGGGACGGATGAGGCGTGACCAACCGACTTTTGGCCGCTGGCACAGCGGCCCTGCTGATCGCTGCGCTCGTGGGCGCGTGCTCGACGAGCCAGGAATCTCCGGCGAAGACCGGGACCGACGCCAGGAAGGCGCCGACCGCGGCGCTGCAGTCCTTCTACAGCCAGACGCCCGACTGGGCAGGCTGCGGTGAGGGCTTCGAGTGCGCGAAGGTCAAGGTCCCCCTCGACTACGCGAAGCCGTCGGGGGAGCAGATCGAGATCAGCGCGATCCGGCTGCCCGCCACGGGTGAGCGCATGGGATCGCTGTTCATCAACCCCGGCGGGCCGGGTGCGTCGGGAATCCAGTACGCCCGGGCGGCTCCGTTCCTGTTCAGCGACGACCTGCGCGCCCGGTTCGACATCGTCGGCTTCGACCCGCGCGGCGTGGGGGAGTCGGCCCCCGTCACGTGCATGACGAGCCACCAACTGGACGCCTACGTGGGTCTGGACGGAAGTCCGGACACGCCGGCCGAGATCGCGGCTCAGGAGAACGGCTCGAAGTCCTTCGCCGCCGCCTGCCAGGCGAAATCGGGCAGCCTGCTCCCGTTCGTCGGTACGGCCAACGCGGCCAGGGACATGGACGTGCTGCGCGGGGTCGTCGGCGACTCCGGACTGACGTATCTCGGCAAGTCCTACGGCACCTACCTCGGCGCGCTGTACGCGGATCTGTTCCCGAAGAGGGTGCGCGCCCTCGTCCTGGACGGCGCCGTCGACCCGGCGGTCTCCTCGTTCTCGGCCAACAAGGTCCAGGCCCAGGGGTTCGAGGTGGCGCTGAAGGCCTTCACCGAGGACTGCCTGCGGGCCAGCGGGTGCCCCTTCACCAGCCGTACGGTCGACGGTGCGATGGCGGAGGTCTCAGGCCTGCTTCAGAAGGCGGACGAGCACCCGTTGCGCAACGACCTCGGGGACGGCCGCGTGATCGGCGAGGCCTGGACGGTGCTCGGCATCGTCACCCCGCTGTACGACCACCAGCAGTGGCCGAGGCTGCGGGCGGCCCTCGGTCAGGCCTTCAAGGGGGACGGTTCCGATCTCCTCCGCATGGCGGACATCCTGGTGGACAGGCGGCCGGATGGCGTCTACTCCAACCAGACCGAGTCGAACATGGCGATCAACTGCGTGGATCATCCGTACCCGAAGGGCACGGCCACCTATGAGAAGGCCGCCGTCGACGCGGCCAAGGCGGCCCCGCACTTCGGGTCCTTCGTGATGTGGGGGTCGTTCCCCTGCTCGTTCTGGCCGGTGAAGGCGGCGGGTGGCGACGCCGCGGACAGCGTCAAGCCACTCAAGGCCGAGGGGGCTCCGCCCATCCTCGTCGTGGGCACTGTCCGTGATCCCGCCACGCCGTACGAATGGGCGAAGGGGCTGGCCTCGGAGCTGTCCTCGGGTGTCCTGCTGGGCTACGACGGTGACGGGCACACCGCCTATCGGACGGGCTCTGCCTGCGTGGACACCGCTGTCGACGACTATCTGATCGCGCTGCGCGTGCCCAAGAATGACATGGTCTGCCCGGAGGCCGGATAGCTCGAAAACCATCGGACGGCGGGGGCGATCAGGGTGCGCGAGAACCCCCGCCGAACCTGTAGACTTGCCGTGCCGTTCTGCGGCGCGCCGCCTTAGCTCAGTCGGCCAGAGCACTTCACTCGTAATGAAGGGGTCAAGGGTTCGATTCCCTTAGGCGGCTCCAGTTCAGAGGCCCTCATGATGATCATGGGGGCCTCTTGGGTGTCTATCTGAGTGACTACCCTTTTCGATCATGATTTGAAGATGCGGTCCATGACGACGGCGCCACCCTGGAGCACGGGCCGGATCTGCTTGCGGTAGACCAACTCGGTGACGGCGGTGCTGCTGTGGCCGGCCAGCCGGGAGATCTCTTCCAGAGGGATGCCGTTGTCGGAGAGCAGGGACACGAAGCTGTGTCGCAACTCGCGAGGCGACCAGTCGGCAGGGTTGAGCCCGGCGCTCTTGAGTAGGCGCGGCTCTTGGTGGAGAAGTGGCCCGGAAGCCGAGCATGTGCGCCCAGGGTCGTAGTCGCAGGGTGCTGAACTCCGGTCGTGCGCCGAGGTCCCAGCAGGTGCGGATCATGCGTCGGGCATGATCGGTGACGGGGAGTGCGTCCAGGAGCAGTCCGGGTTTGAGGCCGGTGCCGTGGCAGCGTTCGCAGGGGGCCAGGACGTTCACTCGGCCCAGTCCGCCGCAGGACGAGCAGGACAGCCGGTGATCTACGGTGCCGGAGGCTTCCGCGCCCTTGGTGGCGTACTTGGCGATGTAGCCCGCGACCGCGCGTTCGCTCAGCCCTTCAGCCTTGGGGTCGAGCAGGACGGGACGGATGTCGAGCTGGTCACCCCATCGCAGTACCCGGCGACCGAGATCGCTGACCGGCGACTTCACCGACACCCGTTTGGCGGCGGGAGGGATCGCACGGACCAGCAGGTCATGATCGGCCCAGTCGGGAGGCGGCTCGTGCGCCCCCTCGGGACCGTCCAGGCGGATGATCGCGTGAAAGTGGGCCAGGCCGCGCCGCTGATACTCGGCGACCTTGGCAAACCCCTCACGCGCGTAGGTTCGACGCGTGACCAACTGAGTGAATTGCGGCAGCGCTGCTTTGTGTATCGTGCACGCTGTGACTGCCGGACAGCACCCGCACCTGGTGGATGTGTTTCCCGACCTCGCGCTGCTGCGAGTCCAGAACGAGAACGACCCCCTGGCGGACGCGGTGGAAGACCTGCTGTTCTACGGCGTGTGCACCTGTAGCGCCACATGCACCAACCTCTTGACCGCTCCACCGGGTTCGTCGAGTTCCTGGATGGTGGAGTCGGAACGCGACGGCGAGTCCGTCATCTGGCTGAGCTTGAACCCGACCGCGACGGCCATCACCCACATCGAGGTACTCGACGGACGTGACCTTGGCCCAGCGAGTCGCAGAGGGGATGTCTCTGCGTGACGAACTGCGTGACAACGCCAACGGACGACGCTGGACAGTGGCGGAAGACGATGGACGCTCAACGCAGGTTGGCAACGTAGCCGGGCAGTTCCGGCGTCCCTGTTCCCCGATAAGGAAGAGGTTCCTAGG
>NZ_BONV01000055.1 GCF_016862895.1 Planotetraspora kaengkrachanensis
CTAGTGCCGCGACAAGAAATGATCACCGGGTCGCTTCAGGGCTGTCGCGCGCCCATACGGACGGGCGTCGCGGAGAGGTCAGCGGCTTCGGCCTCCGCGGATTCCACCGCCGTCAGAGTCGGTTGAGGATGCTCTGCATCCGGTCGATCTGGGGCCGCTGGTCGGCCACGATGGCGTCCGCGAGTTTCTTGGCCTGCTCGTCGGCACCCTGCGCCAGCTCGGTGCGAGCCATCTCGATCGCTCCCTTGTGGTGAGCGATCATGTGCTGCAGGAAGAGCCTGTCGAAGTCGCGACCTTTGGCCGCCGTGAGCTTGTCCATGTCACTCTGCGAGACCAGACCGGGCATGTCTTGCGCCATCCGGCTGGGTGCGGCGGTCCAACCCCAGCCCGTCAGCATGGCGCGCATGGTCTTCATCTGTGACTGCTGCTCGTCCTTGATGGCGGCGGCCAGCTTCTTGACCTCCGGGTCGGAGGCCCGGGTCGTCGCCAGGTCCGCCATGTCAGTGGCCTGTTGATGATGAACGATCATCATCTGCGTGAACATGACGTCCGCGTCATTGAACGACGCGGACGGCAACGGGCTCGCGACGACGCCCGCCACGTCGGCGACGGGTCGCGCTCCTGACACGAGCCCGCCGGCTCCGCAACCGGTGAGCAGGACGAGCGCCCCGCCCGCAACCCCCAGAGGCGCAATGCAAGATCGTTTGATGGGCATGGTCACCGAGTTTCTCTCCGTCCCCGCTTCGACGGACAGGGCTTCATCCGCCTGCTCGTCGTGCCCTGGGGTGATTCAGATCAATCCCCGGGTCACTCCAGGGACCGGCCAAAGCATGGGACCTCAGCGGCGCGGGTCCACGTGGACCTTGGGGGCTCCGCCCCATTCGGGGCGCCGTTCCCCGCCGAGGACGGCCGCGAGGTCCTCCAGTGCCACGGTCGCGGCGACGAGAGGGCGCGGGTCGACGGCTCCGGAGGCGTACAGGCCGACGGTGCCTTCGAGGCCGCCGGAGGCGCTGAGCACGCCCACGGCGGTGACGTCCTTGAGCGCGATGGTGCGGGTGTCGACGAGGCTCGGCTCACCGGCGAGGCCGATGTAGACGACATGCCGTCCCGGCTCGACCAGGTCGAGCGCGAGCCCGGGCAGCGCGGCGGCGTTCGACGCGTCGATGACGGCGTCGAACCTGAGTTCCGGCAACGACTCCGCGGTCCACACGTGGGCGAAACCGATACGCCTGGCGAAGTCCAGGGACTGCCTCGTACGGCCGAGCAGGTGGACCTCGGCGCCTTCCGCCTCGGCGATCCGTGCGGCGAGCAGCCCGATCGTGCCGGGCCCCAGGACGAGGAGCCGCTCACCGGGCAGCAGGCCTGCGCCCCGCACGGCGCGCAACGCGTTGCCGCCCGGCTCCACCAGGGCCCCGAGCGCCGGATCGAGCGTGTCGGGCAACGGCTGAAGAGCGCGCACCGGCACGGCCAGTTGTTCGGCGAGGGCGCCCGGCCGGCCGTTGCGGATGCCGATCTCGTAGCGGTCGGCGCACAGATGCCCGCGGCCGGCGCGGCAACGCCGGCAGTGCCCGCAACCGAGCATGGTGTCGCCGGTGACCCGCCGGCCGATCCAGGATGGGTCGGCCGCGTCGCCCACGGCGGAGACGACGCCCGCCCACTCGTGGCCGATCCTGATGGGGTAACGCGCCTCACCCGTGTGCAGGTAGGCCATGTCCCCGGTGAAGAACTCGGCGTCTGTTCCGCAGACACCGGCCCGCTCGACGTCGACGACGACCTCGTCGGGAAGAGGCTCAGGCCGGGGCACGTCCATGACCTCTGCCCGGCCGGGTCCGGTGATCACGAAGGCGCGCATCGTCATCCCGGCACCGGAGCCCGCCGGTTGCGGCTGCCCGCCCGTGGCGGGCCGTACACGTCTTCGGGCTCCACAGGGCCGATCGTATCGGCGTTTCCGGGTATCAGAGCATTGTTCCGGCAGAGCCGGTCGATTCGGACAGGGAAGCCCTGATCGGGCGCTCAGGGGGACGAGCCGGAGTCGTCCAGGGGGATCCTGAACACGAACCTCGCTCCGCCGCTGGGCGACTCGCCGGCACGCAACGATCCGTCGTGCGCGTGGGCGACGTCGCGCGCGATGGCCAGGCCGAGGCCGGTGCCGCCGTGGTCGCGGCTGCGCGCCGTGTCCAGCCGGGTGAACCGCTCGAAGACGCGCTCCCTGTCGGCCTCGGGGATGCCCGGCCCGTCGTCGGCCACGATCAGCTCCGCGAAACCGCCGTATCGCCGCACCTGGACGTCGACGGCGTCAATCGCGTGCCGTTGGGCGTTGTCGAGCAGGTTGCGCAACGCGCGGACGAGCTGGGACTGAACCGCCAGGACGTGCACGTCCCTTTCTGCCCACAGCCGCACCCGCGGCCGGCCCGGCCGCGCGGCGACCTCACGCCGGACCAGGTCCGTCAGGTCCAGCCGCCGCCGCTCGCCGTCGGCGGTGGCCTCGACCCGTGCCAGCAGCAGGAGATCGGTGATGATCTGCTCCAGCCGGTCGACGTCGCCCATCGCGTCCCGGAGCAGGAGGGCCAGATCGGTGTCCTCCGGGTGCATCCTGGCCTCCTCCAGCTCCGTCCGCAGTCCCGCGAGGGGGGTGCGCAACTCGTGCGAGGCGTCGGCGACGAACTGACGCTGCCTGGTCAGAATCCGGTCGCTGGACCGCTTGGCCTGCTCGATCCGGTTGAGCGTGCCGTTCACGGTCCGGGCGAGCCGGGCGATCTCATCGTCCCCCGGGGGCTCGGGCACCCGTCCGCTCAAATCGTTGAAGTTGATCGTGGCCAGCTCGGTGCGGATCGCCTCCACCGGCCTGAGCGTACGGCCGGTCACCAGCCACGTCGCCCACGCCGCAAGGAGCACCAGCAGGGCGTCCTGGATGCAGAACAGCCGGACGAAGATCTCCGTCGAGGTCAGCACGGCGACCGGCCGGCCCGCGTAGACGACCGGTGAGCCGTTGCCCGGCTGTACCCGCAGCGCCGCCAGCCGCACGCATCCCACCCGCGCCGAGGCGCAGTTCTGGACGTCACGTTCCGGGTCGCTCGCGCTCGGCCAGACCGAGCTGAGCGGCGGGAGCCCCATGGCGTCCTTGGAGGCGCCGATCACGCGGTGGTCCGGCGCCACCACCTGGACCAGGTTCGCTCCCGGCACCCGCGGCAGTATCGGGTTGGTCGTGTTGCCGGCCCGGACGGCGGCCGCCGTGAGATCGGCCTGTTGCCTGGCCTCCAGCCAGATGGCGTCGGCGACCGCCTGCCGTCCCACCGCACCCTCAGCCGCGGCGGTGGGGATGAGCAGGAGCAGGGCCAGCAGGGTGACGAGGGCGGTGATGCGGCCCCGGATGGAGCGCGGGCGGGCACGCGACAGCGCGCGCCGGATGTGCGCGGCGCATCGGGACCTGCCGCTCAAGGCGTGTCCTCCGTGCAGATGGCCCATCTCCCCCGACCAGGGACCCCCATACTGTATGCACTATAACGGTACTCACCGCCTCCCCTGCCGGACCGCTACGGCCCGATACGGGAGGTCGGCGGCGACCCCTCCACGATCCCAGCCCGAGCGGCATCCGTCTTTACCGTTAGCCACCATTGGGCACACCTGCTCGCGCCTATGCGCGAAGACCGGCGAACAGGTCGTCCTCCCGATCCGGTGCATCGATGCGGCAGAAGTGACGGGTGAAGTACTCCGGGGAGAAGACCCGTGGCTGGACGTCCTCGGGCAGCCCCAGCATGAACGCGCCGTCCGCCTGGCTCGCGTGCGCCCGCAGAGCCTTGACCTTGTTCTCGAAGTACGCGGAGACGTCCACGGCGGTGGTGACGAGCTCGTCCGGGGTGCCGAAGTCGTCGGGCATCTCGCCCTCGGCCCAGTCCGCACCCAGGGCGCGCATGTGTTCGAACAACTCCCGCATCCTGGCGCGGGGGGCGGCTCCGAAGTACAGCTTGTCCGGGATCCCGGTCGACTCGGTCGCCGCCACCGCGATCCGATGCGCCTGGATGTGGTCCGGGTGGCCGTAGCCGCCGTTCTCGTCGTAGGTGACCACGACCTGGGGCCGATAGCGCTCCATGAGCCTGCCGAGCTTCGCGGCGGCGACCTCCACGGGGGTGTTGGCGAAGGCGTCGGGGTGCTTGTTCGCCTCCCAGCCCTCCATGCCGGAATCACGGTATCCGAGCAGTTCGACATGGGCGATGCCGAGATGCGCCGCCGACTCCCGCAGCTCGCCGAGCCGGTGCTCGGCCACCGCCCGGGGGTCGTGGCCTTCCTCACCCGGCTTCACTCCGCCAGGCCCGTCACCCTGTTCCCCGTTGGTGCACGTCACCAGAACCGTGCGGATTCCCTCATGGGCGTAACGGGCCAGGATCCCGCCCGTGCTGATCACTTCGTCGTCCGGATGGGCGTGCACGGCCATCACGGTCAGTTCTTGAGCCATTCGATCCTCAGTTCCGTTCGTCACGGCCGGCAGGCGACGAGGCGGGTTCCTCGCCGGCGGGACCGGCCCCATCGTGGCCACCATCCTGGCCGCTGTCCGGCCCGCGGGAGCGGGCCGCCTGCCTCACCCCGGCGTGGATCACCCAGGCCGCCCCGGCTCCCACGGCGTACCAGAGCAGGTCAGGGGCGTTGAACGTGCTGCCGAGGATCGGGCGCGCGATCGCGGGCAGATCGAGAAGCTGGGAGAACTCGATCAGCCAGCTGACCGCGAGGGAGATCGGCGCCACCCGGGAGGGGCGCGCGGCCGGGATCACGAGCAGCACGAGCAGATACAGCAGGACGGTGTAGAGCGCGTCCCCCGCGTACTTGGCGAACGGACCGTCGAGGAACGTTCTGATCAACAGCCCGGCGGCGATCGTCACGACCGCGGCCACGGCGACGGGGGCACGCGACATGCGAATCACCGTAGCGGCGGCCTCCGACAGACTGTCAGCGGGATCTCAGCGCCGCGGCCGCCACGTCCCGCTGCGACGGACCCGCGATCACGCCGGTACTCCCGGGACGGCACTAGCATCGTTCGGGATATGAGCGCAACGATCGTGGTGAAGGGCCTGGCCGCCGGGCACGGGGAGCGGGTCCTGTTCTCGGGGCTCGACCTCGTGGTCGCCCCGGGCGACGTCATCGGGCTGGTCGGAGTCAACGGCGCGGGCAAGTCCACGCTGCTCCGCCTGCTCGCCGGCCTGGACGACCCGGAGGAGGGCGCCGTCCGGCTCTCCCCGCCCACCGCGGTCGTCGGCCACCTGCCCCAGGAGCCGGACCGAAGGCCGGACGAGTCCGTCCGGAGCTTCCTCGGCCGCCGCACCGGTGTCACCCAGGCGCAACGCGACCTCGACGCCGCCACGCAGGCGCTGGTCGAGGGTCTGCCCGGCGCGGACGACTCCTACAGCACGAGCCTGGAGCGCTGGCTAACCCTGGGCGGCGCGGACCTCGACGAGCGCGCCGCCGAGGTGGCCGCCGACCTCGGTCTCACCGTCGACCTCGACCAGCCGATGACCTCGTTGTCGGGTGGCCAGGCCGCCCGCGCCGGCCTCGCCTCGCTGCTGCTGAGCCGCTACGACGTGTTCCTGCTCGACGAGCCGACCAACGACCTCGACCTCGACGGCCTCGACCGGCTGGAGAGGTTCGTCACCGGCCTGCGCGCGGGCACCGTCCTGGTCAGCCATGATCGCGAGTTTCTGGCCAGGACGGTCACCTCCGTGCTCGAACTGGACCTCGCCCAGCAGCAGATCACGCTGTACGGCGGCGGCTACCAGGCGTACCTGGAGGAACGCGAGGTGGCCCGCACGCATGCCAGGGAGCAGTACGAGGAGTACGCCGAGACCAGAACCCAGCTCGAGGCCCGGGCCCGCTCCCAGCGCTCCTGGATGGAGAAGGGAGTGCGCAACGCCCGCCGCAAGATGCCCGACAACGACAAGATCGGACGGAACGTCCGCATCGAGTCGACGGAGAAGCAGGCGGCCAAGGCCCGCCAGACGGAGAAGCTGATCGAACGGCTCGAGGTCGTCGAGGAGCCGCGCAAGGAGTGGGAGCTGCGGATGGAGATCGCCGCCGCGCCCCGGGCCGGCGCGGTCGTCGCCACCCTCCGCGGCGCCGTGGTCCGCCGCGGCTCCTTCACCCTCGGTCCCGTCGACCTGGAGATCGGCTGGGCGGACCGGGTGGCCATCACGGGGGCCAACGGCTCAGGCAAGTCCACGTTGCTCGCCGCGCTGCTCGGGCGGCTCCCCCTCGACGAGGGCCACGCGTCGCTCGGCCCCGGCGTCGTCGTCGGCGAGGTCGACCAGGCGCGCGGGCTCTTCCTGGGAGACGAGCCGCTGCTCGACGCGTTCGGCGCGCTGGTCTCGCCGATGCCGCCCGCCGACGTCCGGACGCTCCTGGCGAAGTTCGGCCTGAAGGCCGTGCATGTGACCCGACCGGCGGCCACCCTGTCGCCCGGCGAGCGGACGCGTGCGGCGCTGGCGCTGCTTCAGGCGAGGGGGGTCAACCTGCTCGTGCTCGACGAGCCGACGAACCATCTCGACCTGCCCGCGATCGAGCAGTTGGAGTCGGCCCTAGCGAACTATCCGGGCACGTTGCTCCTGGTCACGCACGACCGGCGGATGTTGTCCGCCGTGCAGGTGGACCGCCGCCTGCAGGTCGAGGCCGGGCGGACCTCCGAGGTCTGAGGCGCGCCCGGTGGCGGGACGAACCGTGGCGGCGTTCCTACGAGACGGAAGTTCCGCCTGAGCTCTGTGTGACTCGATTCGACCGGGCCGACTGTGGTTCGGCGTCCTTCGCGGCATAGCGTTGTCACTATGAACGCCAAGAAGCCACTTGGCGATTTCCTTCGCGCCCGGCGTCAGGTCACGAGCGTCGACCAGGCGGGGCTCGCGCGCGGCGGCCCCCGCCGCATCCCGGGGCTGCGCCGCGAAGAGGTGGCCACGCTGGCCGGCGTCAGCACGGACTACTACATCCGGCTGGAACAGGGCAGGGAGCGCCACCCCTCCGATCAGGTGCTCCAGGCCTTGGCACGGGTCTTCGGCCTCACTACCGACGCCACGGAGCACATGTTCGAGCTCGCCAGCCCCCGCGCGCATCGGCACCGGACCTGCGGCACGTCCGACCAGATCAGCGCGGGCGTGCTGCGCCTTCTGGACAGATGGGACCACGCACCGGCGTTCGTGGTGAACCACCGGCTGGACGTGCTGGCCAGGAACCATCTGTCCCGATGCCTCGTCGCGGGGCAGGACCTCTACGACAACCTGCTGCGCTTCACCTTCCTCAACCCCGCGTCACGCGAGTTCTATCTGGACTGGGAGCGGGAGGCCCTGGCCAAGGTGGCCGACCTGCGCGCCGGCGCGGCCCCCGAGGACCCCGCCGTGCTCGAACTGGTGGAGGAGCTCTCCCAGGCGAGTGAGGACTTCCGCCGGATGTGGGCCCGCCACGACGTCCTGGCCAAGGCGGACGAGCCGAAACGGCTCCACCACCCCGTGGCCGGCGACCTGATCTTGTGGCACGAGACCTTCTGCATCGCCAGCACTCCCGGCCTGCGCATATTCATCAGCACGGCCGAGCCGGGCAGCCCTTCTGAGCGCGCCCTCGCGCGACTGGCCCGCCTCGGCCCCGGTGGCCGCCGAGTGTGGCCCGTTCACCGGGCCGTTCCGGACGCCGAGTCGCGAACGGAGCACGCGTCACGAGACGAGCACGCGCCGCGGGGAGGGAGACTCCGTCACGAGTGACGGCCGGCCCCGCCTCCCGTCATCTCGTCGCCTCGTCATCTCGTCGCCTCGTCATCTCGTCGCCTCGTCATCTCGTCATCGTCATCCGAGATCCTCTTCGGACCGGCGACCGTGCGGGACCACCGTTCCGGACAGGCCCGACGTTCCGGACAGGCCCGTGCGGGGCCAGTAGCGCCCCTCGTGTTCCTCGACGGCCATGTTGAACCTGGCGAGAACGCGGGCGAAGCCGTCGAGATCCTCCCGCGTCCAGCCGGCGAGCACGACGCCCAGCCCGTCGGTGGCCCAGGCACGATCGGCGTGCAGGCGGCGCAGGCCCTCGGGCGTGATGCGCACCTTGCGTGCCACCCCGCCGTCCGGGTCCGGGATCCGCTCGGCCACGCCGGAGCGCAACAGCGACGCGGTCTGACGGTTCACCGTCGACGTGTCGAGCCCGAACGCCTCAGCGAGCTGGCCGATCGACATCGGCCCCTCGATCTCGATCCGGCTGAGCAGGAGGTACGCGCTCCGGTCCAGACGGCCCCTCGTCCCGAACGCGCCCATGGCGACATGACGGCCGATCAGCCTCAGTTCGCGCTCGATCTCCGTGATCTCCCTCTCCATGCCCGTACCTCCCTCGTGGCTCGGCGGCCCCCACCCCCCGATTATGCATGCTGCACAGCATATGTAGGATGCATATCGCCTGGTCCGGGGAATCCGAGCCGGGCTTTGCCAACGTCGAGTGGAGACGTCATGAGCACCACCGCCCCCGAATCGCGCACCGGCGCGATCGTGAGCGTGCTGGCCGCCGCCGGAATCACGGTGTCGGTCATGCAGACCCTGGTCGTCCCCCTCATCCCAGAGCTGCCCCAGCTGCTGCACACCTCGGCGTCCAACGCCACGTGGGCGATCACCGCCACTCTCCTGGGAGGAGCCGTCGCCACGCCCGTCGTCGGCCGGCTCGGCGACCTGTACGGCAAGCGCCGCCTGCTGCTGATCAGCACTCTCCTGCTGGTCGTCGGCTCGCTGGTGTGCGCCCCCGCCGACTCGCTCGCCCCGATGGTCATCGGCCGGACGCTGCAGGGCTTCGGGATGGGCGTGATCCCTCTCGGCATCAGCATCATGCGCGACGTCCTGCCCCAGGAGCGGCTGGGCTCGGCCATGGCGATCATGAGCTCGTCGCTCGGGGTCGGCGGTGCGCTCGGCCTGCCGGCGTCGGCGGCCGTCGCGCAGAACGCCGACTGGCACGTGCTCTTCTGGGGTTCGGCCGCCCTCGGCGCCATCGCCGGCGTGCTGATCTTCATGATCATCCCCGAGTCCGCCGTGCGTGCGGGCGGGCGCTTCGACTTCGCCGGTGCGCTCGGCCTGTCGGCGGGACTGATCTGCCTCCTGCTGCCGATCTCCAAGGGCAGCGACTGGGGCTGGGGCAGCGCCACCACACTCGGGCTCTTCGCCGCCGCGGTCGTGATCCTCCTGGTGTGGGGCGTGTGGGAGCTGCGTCACGCGGCACCTCTGATCGACCTGCGCACCAGTGCACGCCGCCCGATCCTCATGACCAATCTGGCGTCCGTCGTGATCGGCTTCGCGATGTACGCGATGTCGCTGATCGCCCCGCAACTGCTGCAGCTACCCGAGGTCACCGGTTACGGTCTCGGCCAGAGCATGCTCGCTGCCGGACTCTGGATGGCTCCCTCGGGGCTGGTCATGATGGCCGTCTCACCCTTCGCCGCCAAGCTCTCCGCCGCGCGCGGCCCCAAGATCTCCTTGCTCGTCGGCGCGCTCGTGATCGCCGCCGGGTACGGCGTGGCGCTCGCGCTCATGGGGAGCACGTGGGGTGTGCTGGCCTTCGCCGCGGTGATCAGCGCCGGCGTCGGCTTCGCCTACGCGTCGATGCCCGCCCTGATCATGAGCGCCGCCCCCGCGTCGGAGAGCGCCGCCGCCAACGGCCTCAACAGCCTGATGCGTGCGATCGGCACCTCGACCGCCAGCGCCGTCATGGGCGTCGTCCTGGCCCACATGACCGTACGGCTGGGCCCGGTCACCGTACCCTCCGAGGCCGGGTTCCGCGCCGACTTCATGATCGGCGCGGGCGTCGCCCTGCTGGCCGCGCTCGTCGTCCTGGCCATCCCCGGCCGTGCGGGAGGGGCGCTCGCCCGCCGCACCGCCCGGCAGGGATCTCAGGAGGCCGTCGTGGAAGGGTCCGCCCTCCGGTAGGACATCCCAGGTGACGGCGCCGGCCGGGCCCCCTGCTCACAGGGCGGCCCGGCCGGCGCCGTTATCCGTCCGGGGCACGAAGACCTGACGAGGTGTGCGTCGTATCCGGTCGGCGCCCTGATCGTCGTCAGATCCTGGCGACGCCGAGTTCGGTGAGCAGGGCGTCGAGCATGTGCATGGCGCGCCATGCCTTGGTCATGCCGAACTGTGCGGAGAACCGCACGACGGCACGAACCTCCTCCGGCGTGGCGCCGGCGCCGAGGGCTCGCGTCACGTGGGCGCGGAAGCTTTCTTGCAGGGTCTGGAAGAGCACGTCGACGGTCATCGTGATGAACGCGCGCTCACGAACAGACAGCAGTCGCATGTCGGCGCGCATCCGCGACTGCAGGTCCATGTAGATGCCGAACGGCGCGTCGAGAGCGGCCACTGTCTGCCGCATCGGCTCGGGGATCGGGCTGCCCGTTCCGCCGGCGTTCACCTGATGACCCTGGCCGGTGGGGACGGGCATGGCGTGCTCCCGTTCCAGGTCGGTCAGGCGGGCGAGTGCCGCCAGGGCGGCGGGGTAGCCGCTGTCGTAGGCGACGAAGCGGAGCATTTCCCGCAGGTCGTCGCCCGACAGGCCACACTCCGCCGCCATCGTCACGTGCTGTTCGAAGGGCAGGCCGAGGGTCTGCAGGCAGACGTCGGCGGTGAGGCACAGCAGGACCTTCTCGCGCGTGGCCAGCTCCGGGATCTCGTCCCAGAGCAGGCGGTCGGTGGCGGCGCTCATCTCGGCGAACACTGGATCCAGTGCCTTCACCTGGGTTTCCATGAAACTCCTCCGTACCTGAACGGCTGTAGCGCTACGACTGTAGTGCAACGGTCGTCCGCCTACAATGGGGCCACCATGGACACGACTTCTTCCGCTCCGGCCGGCCATCACGGCGCCAGGCGAGGCCGCAACCCGCGCGGCCAGGGCGAGCAGCTGCGTGAGGACATCGTCGGCGCCGCCCTGCGGCTGCTGGACGAACTCGCCGACGACCAGGCCCTGTCCATGCGCGCGGTGGCCCGGGAGGTCGGCATCGCGGCGACCTCTGTGTACATTCACTTCGCCGACCGGGACGCGCTCGTGCTGGCCGCCCTGGAGAGGTTCCATCGCGAACTCGTGGAGGCCGTCGATCAGGCCGAGACCGATGCCGCCGATCCGGCAGGGAAGTTGCGTGCCCGCGTCCTGCTGCTGGGCCGTTGGGTCCAACGGCATCCCGGCCTGTACAAGGTTCTGCACGAGAGCACGCTCAACCGGCGGGCGGCCATGTCGTTCAAGCAGGAGTTGGCCGAGCGCACCACCGCCGCGGTGCAGGGGTGCATCGACGCCGGGCTCGCCCCGGCCGACGACGCCGCAGTGGTCTCACTGGATCTGAGGGCGGCGGTGCACGGGGCCGTGTCGATGCGGGTCAATCAGCCCGACCTGCCGTGGCCGCCGCTGGAGGAACAGGTCGATCGTTTCCTGGCCAAGCTCGTCGGCCTCGTCCCGACGTCCGGTACGACATAAGAGGAGCCATCCAGCACATGTCGACTTACGTCCTCATCCCCGGCGCCGCATCCGACTCGTGGTACTGGCATCGGGTCGTCCCCCTGCTCCGCGAACGCGGCCACGACGTCGTGGCGGTCGACCTGCCGTGCGACGACGACCGCACGGGACTGGCCGAGTACGCCGACGCGGTGGTGGACGCCGTCGGGCAGCGCACCGGGCTGGTGCTGGTGGCCCAGTCGATGGGGGGATTCACCGCGCCCCTGGTCTGCGACCGGCTCCCGGTCGACCTGCTGGTGCTGGTGGCCGCGATGGTCCCGCGGCCGGGTGAGAGCCCGGGCGAGTGGTGGGGCGCGACGGGTCACGATCAGGCGCGCCGCGAAAACGAGAAACTCCAGGGCCGCGACCCGGACGCGCCGTTCGATCCGCTCACGGCCTTCCTGCACGACGTGCCCGCCGACGTGGCCGCGGAGTCGGCACACCACGTGCGTGAACAGTCCGCCACGCCGTTCGGCAAGCCGTGGCCGCTGTCCGCCTGGCCCGACGTCCCGACGCGCTTCCTTCTCTGCCGCGACGACCGGTTCTTTCCCGCGGCCTTCCAGCGGCGCGTCGTGAGAGAACGGCTCGGCCTCACCCCGGACGAGATGGGCGGCGGCCACCTCCCCGCGCTCGCGCGTCCCGGCGAACTCGTCGATCGGCTGGAGGCCTACCGGACCGCGCTCAGATGAGCCCGATGACCGCCATGAGGCAGAGCGCGAGGCCGAAGCCCACGAAGCCGCCGATCAGCGGATCCATCGGCTCGCGCTCCTCGGGCCCCCACCACAGCGGCCGGGGTTCGAGGACCAGATAGAGCAGCGCGCCGACCTGCCCCATCGTGAACAACCAGAGCCAGGCTCACCGGTTCGCCAGGTGGGTCCGCTTCGTGACGAGCATGACCAGCAGCGCGAAGCACCACGCGATCTGCACCACCGGACCTGTGCCCGGAGCCGGAACCCGTAACGGCCAGACGGACAAGAGCCACCGTCCGGTGCCCTCGTACGCCCTGCGGTGCACGACCTCGTGCCACCCGTAGCGAAAAGAATGTTCGTGCTGATTGCGCGAATACAGGTCCGTGCTGTGATACCAGGTCAGCGGACCAGTCGACCATCGCAGGTCCACTCGCGGCTCCCCGGGCGTCGAGTAATCCCGTTTCTCCGCGACGTACGTGACCTGCCCGGCCTTCGACTTCGCCCAGAACTCCTCGGCGGAACGTTCCCTGGGCACCACGCTGGCCAGGATGACCAGAACTCCCCAGAGCAACACGGCCAGCAGGACCAGGTGCAGGCACAGGCCGATGGCCCAGTCCGTCCTGCGCATGACCCGCGGTTCCTGAAGCAGGTCCACTCTCACCCCTGGCGTACGTGTTGTCCGCCATCGTGGCGATCCAGGGGATTGTCGGGCACGGAACGGTCGGGGCACAATCGATCTCCCGTGCTGCCATGATGGGCCGATGCCGCCAACCCCCGAGCAGTCCCCCAGGCCGACCCCGGACGACCGCGTGACCGAACACGTCGGCCGAGTGGCGCTCCTCGTGGCGGCGTCATGAGTGACACCCTGCCCGGCCTCTCCGGCGGGAAGCCGTCCGGGCCACGACAGGCCGCCGGTTACGAGATCGAGCACCAACTGGCGGCCGGCGGAGCGACCCGCATCGCGGGCGTGGACGAGGTCGGCCGCGGCGCCTGGGCCGGGCCGCTGGTGGTGTGCGCCGCCGTCACCGACCTGAGCCCGGCCCCGGAACTGCCCGGCAGAGGGGCCAGGACGGTGCGGCTCAACGACTCCAAACTCCTCTCCCCCGCGCACCGCGAGGCCTTCGCCGACGTCCTGCCAGGATGGCTCGCGGGTCACGCGATCGGAGAGTCGAGCCCGGCGGAGATCGACGAGGTCGGCATGACCGAGGCGCTGCGCCGGGCGACCGTCAGGGCGCTCGAGGCACTGCCCCGGCGCCCTGACATGGTGATCCTCGACGGCAAGCACGACTTCCTCGGCCGGCCGTGGCGCGTGCGCTGCGAGATCAAGGCCGATCAGCGCTCGGTCAGCGTCGCAGCCGCGTCCGTGCTGGCCAAGGTGCATCGTGATCGCCTGATGGCCACGCTGTCGGCCGACCATCCCGAGTACGGCTTCGCCGACAGCGCTGGCTATCCCTCACCCGCCCACCAGGCGGCCCTGGCGGCCAGCGGGCCCACTCCGCATCACCGGCTGTCCTGGTCGTATCTCGACGACCTGCCCGAGTGGCGGCACCTCAGGAGGCATCGTGATCCACTCGCCGGCTCCGGGCAGATGACCCTGCTCTGATCCCCCTGCTCGCCTACTCGTCTACTCGGCGAGGAAGGCGAGCAGCGCCTCGTTGACCTCCTCCGGATGCGTCCAGGCGATGTTGTGCGGCCCGCCCTCCACCTTCACGAACCGCAGATCCTTGATCAGCCCCGGGAGCCGGGCGGCGGTCGCCTCGAAGGGCAGGATGCGGTCGGCGTCGCCATGCACGACCAGGGTCGGCACGTCGAACTTCGGCAGATCGTCGCGGAAGTCGGTCAGCCACGACCCCACGCACGCGTACGTGGCGTAGGCCGACGCGCCCGCGGCCACGTTGAAGCTGCCCTGCCACGCCTGGTCGCTGATGCGGGTGCCGCCCAGCACGTCGACGTTGTAGAAGTTGTCCAGGAAGTCCTTGAGGTAGGCGAACCGGTCCGCGACGATCGCCTTCTGGATGCCCTCGAAGACCGCTCCGTCGACGCCCTCGGGATTGTCGTCGGTTTTCAGCAGGAACGGCGGGATCGCGCCCAGCAACGCGGCCTTCTTCACGCGCGCCGTGCCGTACGTGCCGATGTAGCGGGTGACCTCGCCCGTCCCCATGGAGAAGCCCACCAGCACCACGCTGCCGAGATCGAGCGCGTCGAGCAACGTGTTCAGATCGGCGGCGAAGGTGTCGTAGTCGTACCCGACGGTGGGATGGCTGGACTGCCCGAAGCCGCGGCGGTCGTAGGTGATCACTCGATATCCGGCGGCGAGCAGGACCCTCTGCTGCTTCTCCCAGGAGTGCCCGTTGAGCGGGTACCCGTGGATCAGCACCACCGGCACGCCCGTGCCGTTGTCCTCGTAGTAGATCTCGATGTCGGAGCCGTTCTCCTGACCGACGACGACCTTCGGCATGACATTCCCCCTTGAAATCGTGACCACGTCACGCGTTCGGCCTGGTGGGGCCGCGTGGTCCTCCAAGCAAGGATGCTCCCTGCCTTCAGCGGCACGCGGGGCACCCCCGGGACGCGCGCCTGGTCAGCTCGCCGGGCCGAGCTCCGCCAGGAGGGCGGTGAGGGCCGGGCCGAGCGGAGCGTCCAGAGCCAGGAGGGCGTGGTCGTCTCCCCGGGTCGCGCCCTGGTTGACGATCGCGACGGGGATCGCGCGTTCGCCGGCGTGGCGGACGAACCGGAAGCCGGACATCACGGTCAACGACGACCCGAGGACCAGCAGCGTCCTGGCCTCCCCGGTCAGCGCGTAGCACTCGTCGACGCGGATGCGCGGCACGTTCTCGCCGAAGAACACGACGTCGGGCTTGAGCAGCCCGCCGCAGCTGTGGCAGTCGACGACGTCGAACCCGTCGATCTGGTCGTCCGCGATCACCGCGTCACCGTCGGGGTTGATCACGATCGCCTGGGCGTGCCAGCCGGGATTCGCCTCGCGTAACCGCTGGTCGAGCAGCCCGCGGGAGGTGCGCCCGCCGCAGGACATGCACATCACCCGGTCGATGGCTCCGTGCAGTTCGATCACCTTGCGGGCGCCCGCGGCCTGGTGGAGGCCGTCGACGTTCTGCGTGATGATCCCGGATACCAGGCCCCGCGCCTGCAACTGCGCGACCGCGTGATGACCGGCGTTGGGCTCGGCGCGGGCGATGTGCCGCCAGCCCAGATGACTGCGCGCCCAGTAGCGGCGGCGGGCCTCGGCACTGCCGATGAACGTCTGGTACGTCATCGGATCGGCCCGTCTCTTCCTGCCGGTCTCCCCTCGGTAGTCGGGGATGCCCGACTCCGTCGACAGGCCGGCTCCGCTGAGGATCACCACCCCGCCGTCCGAGACGAGACGGACCAGCGTCTTGAAGGCGAGACCGCCGAGCACGTCCGCGTGATCCGCTGACGTATCGGACATAACGCCACGAGGCTCATCTATCGCCCGAGTCACTCCTCCATGGTGCCCGACGTCCGCACCCTTTCAGGCCAACGGCCCGGGGTCCGGCGCCGGGCGGGTGACAGATCGGCCCGCCACCGGGAATCGATGATCGCCGACCGTCGTTACCTCGCCATGAGCGTGATTCCCGATGACCTGGTTGACCTGCTCGAGCGGCCGATTTTCGGCAATCTCGGCACCATCCGGCCCGATGACACCGTGCAGGTGAACCCGATGTGGTTCGAATTCGACGGTGAGCAGATCCGGTTCACCCACACCACCTACCGCGCCAAGTACCGCAATCTGCAGCACAACCCGTCGATGAGCCTGCTGGTCGTCGACCCGGACGACCCGCTGCGCTTCCTGGAGGTCCGGGGTAGCCTCGTCGACGTCGTCCCGGATCCCGAAGGGGCGTTCTACGTCCGCCTCGGGCAGCGCTACGGCGACCAGGACACTCCGCCGCCCCCGGACAGCAAGGACCGCGTCATCCTCGTGATGGACGTGAAGAAGGCCGCGAGGAAGTAGCCGCGCGGGCGGTTCCGTCTCACCTGAACGAAGCAGTCCGCCTGGCCGGTGATGGGCGTGCGCGCCCTCTGACCGGCCAGGCGGCTCACCGGGGTCCACAAAGCCGGGCAACCTCCTCTCCAAGGTCCGCCATCATCGCTCACCTCCGGGTTTAGCCCCCGAGGCGCGGGCAGGGCATCCCTGGCAGCCCACACGTGGCCGTGACCAGATGTGGCCGTAGCCACAGGAGAAGGAGGAGGCATGAGTTCGATCGACCATTCCGTCGACGTGAATGTCCCGATCCGTACGGCGTACAACCAGTGGACCCAGTTCGAGTCGTTCCCGGAATTCATGGAGGGCGTGGAGTCGGTCAAGCAACTCGGCGACACCCGTACCGACTGGGTCGTCGAGATCGGCGGTGTCCGCAGGGAGTTCACGGCGGAGATCACCGAGCAGCACCCCGACGAGAGGGTGGCCTGGCGGTCCCTCGACCGGCCGAGGCAGGCGGGCGTGGTCACGTTCCATCGCCTCAACGAGGACAACACCAGAGTGACGCTCCAGATGGAGTACGACCCCGAGGGCTTCGCGGAGAAGGCCGCCGACGCCCTGCAACTCGTGCGCCTGCGCGTCAGAGGCGACCTGGAACGGTTCAAGAGCTTCATCGAGTCGCGCGGCGGCGAGACCGGCGCCTGGCGGGGCGAGGTCCCCGGCCCGCATCAGCAGGGCGGGACCGGCACCGGTTCCGGTTCTGGATACGACATCGGCGAGCCGATGCCCCCGCAGCCGGTGAATCCCGAATACCCACGTGAGACGCCGCTGCCTGCGCCGGGGCCCGGGCCCGTCCCGCCGGCACGCGGCACTAACCCCGCCCCGGGCAGCGGCCCCGTGCCCCCTCGGGACACGCCGGGCCCGGTCATCTGACGACGGTTCCGATCCGGGTCCGCGGTCGTCCGCGGACCCGGACGGGCCGGCCACTTCCGCGGCTTGTCAGGCGTTCCCTGACACTCTAGGCTGTGCGGCAGACGTCAGGCATTCCCTGACATCCGTACAGGAGAGGACCCCCCATGGCCGCGTCCGCCAAAGTCAAGACGACCGTGCAGTGCTCGTTCTGCGGGAAGCCGCAGACCGAGGTTCAGAAAGTGATCGCCGGGCCGGGCGTCTACATCTGCAACGAATGCGTGCAGCTCTGCCTCGTCATCCTCGAAGCCGAGGAGACCTCCCCCACCCCGCAGATCCCCTCGTGGGACACGATGACCGACGAGCAGATCCTGGAAGTACTGCCCAAATTCGCCGCGGCGGGAAAGCAGGTGGAGGACAGTCTGCAGGAGTGGGTCACCCGCCTGCGGGAGCGGAAGGTGACCTGGACCCGAATCGGGGAGGCCCTCGGCATGACCCGCCAGTCCGCCTGGGAACGCTTCTCCGGCGAAGAATGACCCCCTTTGGTGGTGATCACCTGCGCGTGATCATGCACGGGTTCGTGAACACCCCCTCCGACCAGCCCATCCCCCGCGCGTGATCATGCATGGATTCGCCGACACCCCCTCTCACCTGCCCATGCTCAGGTCGTGATCATGCACAGATTCGCAGACACCCCTCCGCACCTGCCCATACTTCGGTCGTGATCATGCGCAGGTTCGGAGGTGCGCTACTTGAGCTGCACAAACACCCATAGCGATCATGCACGAGAGCACTCCGCAGCTACGGGAGACCCACCGCCTGCATGATCACAAAGTGCGTACGGCCAGGCCGGCGACGGCTCAGGCGAAGGAGTGCATGATCACGATGGACGTCGCACCAGCTCAACCAGCATCCGCGCGACAGTGTGCATGATCACGCGGAGGGGGTGGGCTGGTCAGAGGGGCCGTTCACGAACCTGTGCATGATCACGGCCAGAGGACCGGCGGGTCAGAGCACACGTCGGCGAATCCTTGCATGATCACGCCGGGGGGGTGCGGAGGGCTATGCCGCCTACTGCGCCGGCTTCGCCTTGTCTGACGATCGGCACGTCCAGCGGACGCCAGTCCTGGAGGGCGACGACCCCCGGCTCTACCAGGTCGAGGCCCTGGAAGAAGGCCGCGACCTGCTCCGGCGTCCTGGACGCGGCGCCCGGCGCGGACGTGCGGCTGAACACCTGGTGCCCCTCACGCTCCTGCTCCTCGCTCAGCGGCGCGATGGACCCGTGCGAGACGACGAGGTAGCCGCCGGGTCCTAGAGCCGACCGGAACGTGGCCGCGATGTCCGCGGCCTCGTCGTCGTCCGGGACGAAGTGCAGGACGCCCAGCAGCAGGATCGCCACGGGTTGCGAGAAATCGAGATGACCGCGGACGTCCGGATGGTCGAGCAACGCCTGCGACTGCCTCATGTCGGCGTCCACGGCGATCACGCGGGAGTTCTCAGAGAGCAGCGCCCGCGCGTGGGTGAGCACGATGGGGTCGTTGTCGACGTAGACCACGCGCGATTCCGGCGCCAGTTCCTGGGCGACCTGGTGGACGTTGCGCTGCGTCGGCAGCCCGGCTCCGATGTCCAGGAACTGCCTGATTCCCTGCCAGCTGAGGTAGGTCACGGCGCGCACCAGGAACTCGCGGTTCTCCCTGGCGATGTCCCGCAGGTTGGGCAGGATCGCGATGATCTTCTCGGCGGCCTCGCGATCGGCCGCGAAATTGTCCTTGCCGCCCAGGTAGTAGTCGTACATCCGGGCGACGCTCGGGGTGGACGTGTCAACTCCGGACGGTGCTCTGAAGTCGTTCACGCGGCTCCTCACGCTGATCCCGGTCAGAGAAGATCGTAATTCATCCATCCCAACTTATGGATCTTTATCCTCCGTTCCGGATGTTACACACCTCAATCGTTTGCACAACCGCCTCCTCAGACGGGGTCGGACGCCTTCCAGGTCTGCCCGGTGGCGTCGCCGGGCAGCCGGGACACCAGCGATCGCGCCGACTCCTCCGGGCTGATCAGCCCGGCCCGGTGGTAGTCGGTGAACTGCTCGTGCAGAGCGGCGCCGATCTCTTCGGGATCCCGTTCGCGGATCCAGGTCTGCATGGCGGTGTCCACCCGGCCGGGCCGGAACGCGTTCACGGTGACGCCGCTGCCGGCCACCTCGGCGGCGAGGTTGACGGTGTGGGCCTCGAGCGCCGCCTTGGCCGTGGCGTAGGCGTTGGCTCCGATCATGGACGTGGGACGCTCGGCGACCCCGCTGGAGACGTTGACGATCCGTCCCCACTTCCGGCTGAGCATTCCCGGCAGCAGCGCGAACGTGAGAGTCGCCGCGGACACGAGGTTGACGTCGATCGCCGCGGCCCATTCGGCGGCGTCCACAGCGGCGCTGGGCCCGAGCGGCCAGACGACCCCGGCGTTGTTGACGAGGACGTCGACGTCCCCCAGATCGTCGCGGGCGCCGCCGAGCAGGTCGGAGATCCGGTCGGGGCGGGAGAGGTCTCCCTGGACGACGAGCGCCTCGCCGCCCGCCGCCCGGACCAGGCGCGCGGATTCGGCGAGCTCGTCCTGCGAGCGCGCCATGAGAACGGTTCGCGCGCCCGCTCGGGCGAGTTCCACCGCGACGGCCCGGCCGATCCCGCGGCCGGCCCCTGTGACCAGCGCGGTCCTATCTTCGAACGGCCCCATCATGATCATCACTCCTCGTTCGGGATGAAGCCATGATGAGGCCGCGCCACGACCGGCCCCGCACCGGGCCCACCGGCCGGCCCCGCAGCGCCCGTCACATCCGTCGGTCACACCCGTCGGTCAGGCCCGCAGCGCCCGTCACACCCGCCCGTCACACCCGCCCGTCACACCCGCCGGTCAGGCCCGCAGCGCCCTACGCCGGGCCGCCGGTCAGGTCCGGGTGCCCGGCTGCGCCGCCCAGTAGTCGCCGGAGGACTTCGACGCCTCCGCGGCCTCGGCCGTCTCGAAGCCCGGGGCCATGGACGCGGACGTTCCCGCCAGGTACTCGTGGTGGTCGATGCCCAGCAGGCGGATCCAGCTCTGCTGGCCGTAGGTCAGCGCGATGCAGCAGCCGAGTTCGACGAGCTCGGCCTCGGAGAAGTGCCGGTGCAGCCGCTCCCAGAACGCGTCGTCGGTCTCCAGACCCCAGGCGATGGCCTCGGCGTAGGAGAGCGCCGCCCGCTGCCGCTCGTCGTACTTCGGGGACGACTCGAAGTTCAGCAGTTCGTCGTACTGCTGCTCGACCAGGCCCGCGGCGGTGGCCTTGATCGAACGCTGGTTGCCGCAGAACTCGCACTTCACCGTGCGGGAGATGTAGACCCGGCAGAGTTCCTTGATCGCGTGGTCGCAGACGCCGCTGTGGAACAGCGCCTTCCAGGAGTCGGCGAAGGCCCAGAAGGCGTTCGGCGCGTGCGCGCGGACGGCCGAGCTCTCGGGCCGGGGGGTGCCCTCACGGGCACATCTGAGCATCTCCTCCCGCATCGCCTCGTCCATCGACTCCATCGGTACGTAGCTGATGCGGTTCGTGTTCGCCACAGTGCGCTCCCATCTCGGTCGCCGTCCCGCCCCCGACCAGAACGCCGCAATCGTTTGCAGGTCCGATGCTGCCCCAGCGCGGGGGCGGAGGTCAAGACACGCGGGATGCGACGAGGTCTTCCGCCGCGTTCCCCGGGCGGCGAGGATCGGGGCGACACAGTCCGCGACCGAGGCGGTGACGATCATGGCGGGACCGCCGGTATCCGAGATCGTCAGCAGGCGTCCTGCGCCGCCGTTGCGGCCGTTCGTGACCTGGTACTGCGGCTATCGCGACGCCGACGTGGGCCCGAGACGGCACCGCGGACTGCCGTCCCCGTATCTGACCGTGATCATCGCGTTGTACGAGCCGCTCGTCGTGGCCGCTCACCCGGACCCGCGCGTTCCACCGGCCGAGTACGGAACGCTCGTCGGCGGCCTTCACACCGCCCCCGTGCTGATCACGCACGACGGCCGGCAGTCGGGCATCCAGCTGAGCCTCTCCCCCCTCGGCGCCCGGGCGCTGCTCGGCCTGCCCGCCGGCGAGCTCACCGGCTCCGTCGTCGACGCCGCCGACGTCATGGGGCCGTTCGCGAACCGGCTGCGGGAGCGGGTGCTCGAGGCCCCCGGCTGGACGGCGATGTTCACCGTCCTGGACGAGATGTTGTCGGCGCACCTCGACGCGGGAGCACGGCTCCAAAGCGAGGTCGTGCGCGCCTGGCAGCGCCTGCTGACGTCGGCGGGAGCCGTACCGGCCGCGGAACTGGCCCGTGAGGTCGGGTGGAGCGGCCGGTACCTGAGTCGGCGGTTCGGCGTCGAGGTCGGGCTGAGCCCGAAGGCGGCGGCCCGGGTCGTGCGGTTCGACCGGGTCCGGCGGCTCCTCATGCGGCGGGCCGCGGAGGACCAGGGCCTGCTCCTGTCCGACGTGGCGGCCGCGTGCGGCTACTACGACCAGGCCCATCTCGCGCGAGAGTTCGGCGAGTTCGCCGGCTGCTCACCCTCCCGCTGGCTCGGCGAGGAGTTCCGATACGTCCAAGCCGGGACCGGCACCCCGGTGCCACACTCGGCGTCATGACAGACGAAGCCCCACCGCCCCAGGTCTATCCCGCACTGCGCGCCCGCGACGCCCGCGCCCTGATCAGGTTCCTCGTCGACGCCTTCGGCTTCGAGGAGACCGTCGTGTACGGCGAGGGCGACCACGTCGACCACGCCCAGCTCTCCTGGCCGCTCGGCGGCGGCATCATGCTCGGCAGCGTCCGCGACGTCCCCGACGACCCGTGGCCCGTGCAGCCGGGCGTGTTCGGCGCGTACGTCGTGACCGACGACCCGGACGGGCTGTACGCGAGGGCGACCGCGGCGGGCGCCAAGGTGATCCAGGAGCTTCATGACACCGATTACGGCTCGCGCGATTTCACGGTCGTCGACCCGGAGGGCAATCTCTGGTCCTTCGGAACTTATCGGGGCGAACCACGAAAGAATTAACAGATCGCGTCATGTACGGCAGTTCGTGACGATCACCTCCCAGGCTGTCTAATCTTCGTGGCATGCGGAACGAAGACCGGTTACGTGGTGACGACGACGGCGTGGCCGACGACGACGCCGGGCGCGCCCGGCTGAGGCGCCTCACCACGGTGCTGAGCCTGCTCGCGATCACGATCACGGCGGGCGTCGTGGTGTTGATCCTCGTGGTCGACGAGACACGGCGGCATCCTGTCCGCGCCCAAACCCTGGCGGCCCCCTCCGCCGAAGCGCGGACTGCCGCGTCGCCGTCGCGAACCCCCGCGCCCACGCCGGAGGCGTTGTCCGCCCCGGTGACCGGCGGCCTGCGCCTGAAGGCCGAACTCACCGGTCACTGGCAGTCCGTGGGACCGCTGGTCTTCAGCCCCGACAGCAAGTTCCTGGCGAGTTGCAGCATCGACGTCGGCCGGGTGTGGAACACGGCCACCCGGCGGATCGTCACGAGCTTCCGCCGAACCGAGCGCAACGTCGCCACGTGCCCGGTGGCCTACAACGCTGAGATGACCACGATGGTCCTCAGCGACCTCCACGAAACCCTCCGGCTGTGGGACGTGGCCTCCAAGAAGGCCGTGAAGACCGTTCACGTTCCCGGGAGCTTCTTGTCCTCCACCGTGCTGAGCCCGGACGGAACGTTCGTCGCCACCGGAGGCAAGAGCACACGCCTGTGGGATTCGGCCTCGGGAAGGACGGTCGCCACCTTCCCCGAGCCCAAGGGCACGGTCTCCCGCGTTGCGCTGAGCCCCGACGGGAGGACACTCGCATCGGGAAGCGACGACGGCTCCGTACGGCTGTGGGACGTCACGACCCGACGCCTCACCGCCACCTTGCCACCGCACGCCGGCCGACACCTCTCCGCGCTCGCCTTCAGGCCGGACGGGAAGTCCCTGGCCGTGTGCCAGAAGGGCGCCATCGTGTTGTGGGACCTCGCGTCCCGGAAGGTCACCGCCACCCTCAAGGCGGGCGAGTGGACCGAGCAACTGAGCTACAGCTCCGACGGGAAGACTCTGGCCGTCATGGACGGCGCGGCCGCCCGGCTGTGGGACGTCGCCTCCCGGCGGCCGATCGCCACCGTGGCCGGGGCGACGTCGGTGGCTCTCAGCCCCGACGGCGACATGCTGGCGACCGGCGAGCGTGACGGGGGCATCCGGCTCTGGACGCTCATGTGACGATACGAGGTCATGGGGCCTGCCCAAGGAAGCGTTGACCGTGACGACGGACCCCCAGGCGTACCGTCGTCAGGGGAGAACGCGCGGGAGAGGGAGGTGCGGCGGTGCCCGACGCCGGAACGATGCTGGCGGGCCTGTTGACCGCCAGCCACCTGGCCTCGCTGGAGCGGGTCCCCGCCCTGGTGGCCGAGCATGCCGCGTCCGTCGGCTTCACGCAGACGATGGTCTTCGTCTCCGACCTCCAGAGCCGCTTCCTCGCCCCGCTGCCCGGCCAACTCGACGAGGTGGGCCGGCCGCTCGGGCCGATGAACGTCGACGCCACCGTCGCCGGGCGGGCCTTCCGCAACGTGGAGGTCGTCCGGCCCCGCGCCCCGGAACCCGCGGAGACCCGGACGAAGATGTGGGTGCCCCTCCTCGACGGCACCGAGAGGGTCGGCGTGCTCGGGCTGACCGTCCCGGTGGACGACGAGTCCGCCGAACGGAACGCCTGCGCGCTGGCGTCGCTGATCGCCCTGCTGGTGGTGAGCAAACGCGGATCCAGCGACGCGTACGCGCGGATCGTGCGCGCTCACAGGATGACGCTCTCCGCGGAGGTGCTCTGGAACCTGATGCCGTCGGGGACCTTCGCCGACGGCGACATCGTGGTCAGCGCGGTGCTCGAGCCCGCCTACGAGGTGGGCGGCGACGCCTATGACTACGCGACCGACGGGGACCGGCTGCACCTGTCGGTCTTCGACGCCATGGGACACGACGCGTCCGCGGGGCTGACCGCCTCCATCGCGATCGGCTCGTATCGCAACACCCGCCGCAAGGGCACCGATCTGCTGGCCGTCAGCGAGACCATCGATGAAGCGATCGCCGATCAGTTCGCCACCCAGCGCTTCGCCACAGGGGTCATGGCCACGCTGGACGTCAAGTCGGGCTCGTTGACCTGGGTCAACCGCGGTCACCATCCGCCGCTGGTCATCCGCGGGGGCCGCCGGGTCGCGACCCTCGAGACCACGCCGTCGCCCCCGATGGGCCTGCGGCTCGGCGTCAACACCGGCCCCGCCCACTACCAGCTCGAACCCGGCGACCGGCTGCTGATCTACACCGACGGCATCATCGAGGCGCGCAGTCCCGACCAGGAGCTGTTCGGCCTGGAGCGCTTCGTCGACTTCGTCATCCGCCGCGAGGCCGACGGCATGCCCGGGCCGGAGACCCTGCGCCGGCTGGTCCAGACGATCCTGGCCCATCAGCACGGCGTGCTCCAGGACGACGCCACGGTGCTGCTGGTCGAGTGGCGCACCCAGCGGGAGCGCCGTCTCACGGTGTGACACTGCGGCCGGACCCCCGCCCGGCCACGCGTCGCGCGCCCATGAGCGATCATGGAGTCATGCGGTCGAAACCTCTCCTCCTCCTGGACGTGGACGGCGTGCTGAACCCGTCCCGCCGATCGTCGCTCCGGTATCGCCGGCACAACTGCGTGGTGGACGGCGGTCTGTACCGGCTGCTTCTCGACCGGCGGCACGGTCCCCTGCTGCTCTCACTCGCCCGCGACACAAACGCCGAGCTCGTCTGGGCCACGACCTGGGAGGAGCACGCCAACGTGGAGATCGCCCCGCGTGTCGGGCTGCCACGACTCCCGGTCATCCGGGTGACCGGCGACCCGGTCTCGAAGGCCGGAGAGCACTTCAAGACCCGCCCGGTCGCCGACTACGTGGACGGCCGGCCGTTCGTGTGGTTCGACGACGGGCTCACCACCGCCGACGACGACTACCTCCGGGCCCACGAGGGTGTGGGCGACTTCCTGCTGGTCCACGTCGACGCACGCCACGGTCTCGACGGGAATCATCTCGCGCAGGCTCGCGAATGGCTCACCGGTACGGCGGGCGCCGCCGACTGAGCGCCTGCCCGTCCGGACCCGCTACCCGCGGTCGCCGTCGTTCCCGCCGTTCCCGCCGTTCCGGTTGGCGATGATCACCGCGAGCGGCGGGATCGCCAGCGCCACGATCGAGACCGCGATGGCCGCAGGAACAGAGAAGCGTGCGATCACCGTCCCGGCGAGGACGAACAGCGCCAGGCAGGTCCCCATCAGGATGAAGTAGATCCGTCGACGGTTCCTCATGACGTCCTCCCGCGTCCGAGTCCGCGGCCTCGCCGGGCCGATCACCCAATCACTACCCGCGCCGGGCCGGGTCCCGCTCGGGGGACCGTGAACGCCCGTGGGACCGTGAACGCCCGTGGGACCGTGAACGCCCGTGGGACCGTGAACGCCCGTGGGACCGTGAACGCCCGTGGG
>NZ_BONV01000056.1 GCF_016862895.1 Planotetraspora kaengkrachanensis
GCCCGTGGGACCGTGAACGCCCGTGGGACCGTGAACGCCCGTGGGACCGTGAACGCCCGTGGGACCGTGAACGCCCGTAGGACCGTGAACCCGCATGCGCGCCCACCGGCCCCGGTCCATAGGCTCGAACGGTGACCGACTCGATCATCGTCGTCCGGGACGTGAACGTTGAACTGGGCGGCAGGACCGTCCTTCGTGATTTCGGCCTCACGGTCGCCCGTGGCGACGTCGTGGCCGTGCTCGGCCTCAACGGCGTGGGCAAGTCGACGTTGCTGCGCTGCATCGCGGGCCTCCAGCCGCAGGCGTCCGGGGTGGTCGGGGTCCTCGATCGGCCGCCGTCCGACGATTCCGGCTTCTGGCGTGACGTCGTGCTCGTGGGCGACGAACCGGCCTGGTATCCCGGGTTGACCGTCCAGGAACACCTCGAGCTCATGCACGCCGTCCACGGACCGTCCCGCCTTGAGGTCGAGGCGGCCCTGGACCTGTTCGACCTGGACGAACGCCGTGACATGGTGCCGTCGAACCTCTCGACCGGGCAACGGCAGCGGTTGACGCTGGCGATGGCGCTGCTGCGGCCGAGCCGGCTCCTTCTGCTGGACGAGCCCGAGCGCGGGCTCGACTCGGCGTTCCGAACGCGGCTGGCGGCGATCCTGACGGAATACGCGGATGCGGGAGGCACCGTGGTGATGGCGACCCACGACCTCGCGTTCGCCCGTGCGGCCGTCGCCCGCGAGGTCACGCTGGAGGCCGCAGCGTGAACGACGTACGGGGCGTGAACGACATGCGGGTCGTCCGCGCCTTCATCCGGGCGCATGGCCGCGCTCCCGCGAGCTGGTCGGACCGATATGTGTCCCTGTTCACGCTGACGGTGATCGCACTCGTCCTCGCCGACCCTCTGACCAGCGCACTGGCCGCGCTGACGGCCGGCGCTCGCCAGGTGGATCCGTCCGAGCTCGGTGCGGGGATCGCCGTGGTCGCGCTGGGATACGCGGGTTTCCTGTCTGTCGCCCGCATGTTCGGGCCGGTCGTACTGCCCGCGGCCGACGCGGCCTGGCTGCTCCTGTCCCCCGTCCCGCGCCGGGGCCTGCTGCGACGGACGTCGGCGATCCTGCTGGCGGTCTCCCTGGCGGCCGGGGCCGTGCTGAGCCTCGCGTTGTTCGCCTTGCTCGCCGGATCCGCCGGCCACGGCGCACTGGTCGCGGTCGCGGCGGCGGCCGTCGGACTCTCGGCGGCGGTGGGCGGGATGGCCGCGGCCGTCGTGGCCCAGTCGTCTTCCGCCTGGGATTCATGGCTGCGCGGAGCGGTCGTCATCCTCGTGGTCACGGCCGTGCTGGCCGCGGTGGCGGGCAGCGGCCCCGGACGGCACGCGCTCGCGGCCGTCGCCGCGGCGCCGCGATCGCTGGGCGAGGCCGTGGCGGGGTTGTCGGCCGCCACGGCCCTCGTGCTGGTACGGCAGGCCTGGCGAGCCCTCGCCCGCATCCACGCGAGCTCGCTGCTGGTCACGTCAGCCCGCGCCCGTCATGTCGCCGCCGCGGCCGTCGTCATGGACCCCGGCGCCCTGACCTGGGCGGCGGAGGAGGACCACTGGCGGGCGAGGACCCTGCGATCCCGGCCGTGGCCCGCGCTGCTGTCCCGCGGTTCGTCACGACCGCTTCCGGCCGTGTCCGCACCGCTGGCGACGGCCTGGCATGACTGGCGACGGCTGGCCCGGCGGCCGAGGAGGTCGGTCGCCCTGCTCGGGACCGCCGCGCTGCCCGCCCTGGCCGTGCAGGCCCTGGGCGGGACGTCGCCCGTGGCGGTGGCCGTACTGGCCGCGGGGGCGCTGACCTCGGCGGCTCTCTGCACCGCGGGTGCCCGCCGCGACGCCGAGGATCCCGGCCTCGCTCGTCTGCTCGGCGTGAACGCCCGTGCCGTACTCGCCGCTCGGTCTCTGTTGCCCGCCCTGGTGAGCGCCGCCTGGCTCACGCTCGCCCTCGTGGGACTGGTCGCGACCGGCGCGCTGACGGGATCGTGGTGGCTGTTCGGCCCACTCGCCGCCCCCGCCCTGGCCGCTGCGGCGCTGCGGATGGCGCGGCGGCGGCCGATCGACCACTCCCTGCCGGTGATCGACAGTCCGGCCGGCCCCATCCCCACGGGCTGGGTCGTCTGGGCGCTTACGGGGGTGGACGTCGCCGTGCTCGGTTGCGCGCCCCTGCTCGTCGCCCTGCTGGTCCGGCAGCCTGTCAGCGGCACCCTCCTTTTGACGCAGGCCGTAACCGGCGTCGTGGTTCTGTCCGCCTTCCTGCGCGCGAAGACGGGCGTCCGGAGGGGGTGAACCCGCCACCTGCGGCGCGTGGCATGCCGCAGGTGGCGGGTTCACGTCAGGCCGGGTCGCGTCGGACGGATCCGGCCGTGCCGCGCGCTCGGATCTGCCCGGCACTTCCCCGGTGTTCAGATCTGACGGCTAGTCGCCGTGCCGGTCGCCGCCGTGATCGCCGCCGTGATCGCCGCCGTGATCGTCGCCGTGGTCGTCGCCGCCCTTGTCGTCCGCGCCCCCACGACCGCCGTGCCGGTCACCACCGTGATCGTCACCGCCCTTGTCGTCCGCGCCCCCACGACCGTCGCCCCGGTCACCACCATGGTCGTCGCGGACGGAGACAGTGCCGCGGTCGTCGCCGCGGTCGCCCCCGCGGTCGTCGCCCTGCCGGAGCCGGACGACGGTCCCCGACTCGGCGGAGACGTGGATCTCGTACTCGATGCCGCCCTTGACCAGTTTCACGTCCCACACCCGTCGGCCGTGCTCCCATTCGCGTTCCACCTTGGTGACGCGCGCTCCAGGAACCCGCTTCAGGGCGATCTCGGTCGCCTGCCGGGAGGTGACCGTGTCCGCCGCCGCCCCCGTGGGCGCGGCGGACGGCGATGCGGTGGCGGGCGCGACGGCGGCGCCCGCGGGGGTGAGGGTGGAGCCGGTGCCGCCGGCCGGTGAGGGGGTGCTCGGGTTCTCCGGCGCCGAGAACCCCGAGGGCGAGGAGGGAGCGGAGGGGCCGCTCGCGGCGAAGGTGCTCGTGGCCACCAGGCCGAGGAGGGCGACCGATCCGGTCGCCGCGAGAGCCAGCTTCGCCGCCTTGCTGATGCGTGGTGTGTTCGTCATGTCGCAAGAGTCGGCGCGAGCACGCTAAGCCCGCGCTCGCGCATCGTTAAGGGGTTCCTAATTCGAGGATCACCGTGGCGCCGCCCCCGGGAGTCGTCTCGAGCAGGAGCGACCCGCCTGACGTCTCCGCGGTCCGCCGGGCGATGTCCAGGCCAAGGCCGGTCGACCCCGCGCCGCTCCTGCCCCTCTCGAGGGGGTCTCCGGACCCGGGCGCGGCCGGGAGGCCGGGACCCGAGTCGGCGACCACCAGCCGCGCACCCACAGGCGAGGGCGTCAGCCGTACGGCGAAGGGGGTGCCTTCCGGCGTGTGCGCGAAGACGTTGCCGAGCAGGGCGTCCACGCAGGCGGAAAGGTCGGCGGCGCTGACGGCGACCGGCAGCGTCGCCTGCGGCAGTTCGAGCTCCATCGGCCGGTCCTGGTCCTCGGCCAATACGGCCCAGAACGTCACACGTTCGCGTACCACCTCGGCCGCGTCGCAACCGGCGCTCTCCCTCGACCTGCGCCGCACGTCGGTGATGACGGAGGTCACGGCTCGTTCCAGCGCGTCGACCCGGGCCTGCAGCCGACCGGCCGACTCCGGGTCGGGCAGCGACTCGACCTCCAGCCGCAATCCGGTGAGCGGCGTCCTGAGCCGGTGGGAGATGTCGGCGGCGGTCTCACGCTCCTCCGCCAGCAGGTCGCTGATGCGCCCGGCGAGATGGTTGAGCGCCATTCCCACGTCGCGCACCTCGGGCGGCCCGCTCACCGCGGTCCGCGCGGCCAGGTCGCCGCCCGCGAGCCGGTGTGACACCCGGGCGAGGCCGGTCATGGGCCGCGTCAACGCGAGCGCGAGGCGGTCCGCGACGAAGATCCCCACTCCGATCAGGGCGAGCCCGAGGACGAGCATGCCGAGCCAGACCTCCCTGACCCCGCGGGTGAGGTCCTGGCCGGTGAGCGCCGTCCGGACGACGGCGGTGCCGCCGGGGACGCCCTGGACGGCGACCAGGACCTCCGCCCCGGTTGGGGTCTCGGCCACGAGGCTCCGTCCGCGTGCGGCGAGCTCCACCGCCGGCGACCGCCGGGCGGGCGAGCCGACGACGTCTCCCCCTGGCAGGAAGACCGTGACCGCGTGCCCGCTCGAGGCCGACGTGCGCTCGGCGGTCAGCGCGAGACCGGCGACGTCCGCCGTTCCCACGACCGCGGCGACGGACTGCGCCTCGGCGGTCGCCTGGCTGATGGCGTCGCTCTCGGCGAGCTGGCGGACGAGCAGCCCCAGCGGCACGAGCAGGGCGATGAGCACGAGCGAGGTCGTGGCGGCCACCAGCAGGGCCAGCCAGCGCCTCATGACGGCTCGACCAGTTTGACTCCGACGCCGCGGACGGTCTGGATGTAACGGGGATTCTGCGCGCTCTCCCCCAGTTTCCGCCGCAGCCAGGACAGGTGGACGTCGACGGTCTTGTCGGCCCCTCCGTACGGCACCAGCCACACCTCGGTGAGCAGTTCGCGTTTCGTGACGACCTCCCCCGGCCGGGAGGCCAGGTAGTAGAGCAGGTCGAACTCGCGCGGGGTGAGGTCGAGGGCCGTCCCGCCGAGGGCGGCCTCGCGGCTGCGCAGATCCAGCCGCAGGTCGCCGATGACGACCGAGGAGTCGGCGCGGTCGTCGGACATCCGCCGCAAAACGGCTCGGACCCGGGCGTCCAGCTGCGCCGCGCTGAATGGCTTGACCACGTAGTCGTCGGCCCCCGCGTCCAGCAGGCGCACCACCTCCGCCTCGTCGTCCCTCGCAGTGGCCACGATCACCGGGACGCGGCTCACGGCGCGGAGCATGCGCAACATCTCCGCGCCGTCCAGGTCGGGCAGGCCGAGGTCGAGCACGACCAGGTCGGGGCGCTCCGCGAGGGCCAGCCGCAACCCGTCGAGCGCGGTGTGCGAGGACGACACGGCGTGCCCACGTTCGCGCAACCCACGCGTCAGTGCGGTACGGATGGTCGTGTCATCCTCGACAAGCAGGACATTTGCCACGTGGAGCCACGCTAATGGGTCCCGAGCCGATGACATAGGGGGCTTATCACCCCCTTAACCCCGTCTTATCGCTCCGGCAGGAAGGATCGGCTCCATGAACCGGCGCCTGCTTCTCGTGGTCACCGGGTGGCTGACGGTCGGGCTGATCGCCACCGGCGCGGGCCTGACCCTGACGACGCTCCTCGGAGAGACGATCACCGACCTCGGCAGCCGCCCGCTGTCGGCCGAAGAGGTCGAGCGGGCGCTCGCGGCCTCGGACACTCCGGCCGCGAGTCCGTCGGCCACGCCCCCGCCTTCACCGGCCGCGTCGGCGACGTCGTCCGCGCCTCCCAGGACGGCGGGAACGGCCCGCGTCATGACGCTGGCCGGAGGGGTCGTCGTCGCCCGGTGCTCGGGAGGCCTGGTCACGCTGGATTCGCTGACGCCCGCCCCGGGCTACGAGATCGATGACGCCGAGCGCGGCCCGCGGGACAGGGTGCGGGTGAAGTTCGAAAGCGAAGAGGGGCACGGCTCCAAGTCGGAGATCGAGGTGCGGTGCTCCGGTGATCGCCCCGTGGGCACGACCAAGGACCACTGACCTCGGCCGCAGATTCCGGATGAACCATCTGCGAAAGATCGTGCGATAGACGTAGATGTGCAGCTATTTCACGCGGGACGCCGGGAACCTCCCACTGTCGGCGACCACAGCGACGACGCCGACCTCCTGACGGCCGTCGCCGCCAGGCGGGTCGAGGCCCTGAGGCTCCTGCACCAGCGGCACGCACCCTGGCTACGCGCACGTCTCTCCCGCCGATGCGCCGACGCGGACCTGGTCGACGACGCGATCCAGGACACCTTCGTCGCGATCTGGCGGGACGCGCACCGGTACCGCGCCGCGCGCGGTGAGGCAGCGGCGTGGATCTGGACGATCGCCGTCCGCAGGCTGATATCGGCGCTGCGCGGTCGTGGGAGCCCTCCGCGCACGACCACCCTCGACCACGCGCTTCCCGACGGGCCGGGCTCCGCGCGCCTCATCGCCGAGTCGGCCGAGGACGCGGTCCTTGTCGGTGTCGAGCACGGGGATCTGGGCGCCGCCCTCGCCGCGCTCTCGCCGGATCTGCGCGCCGTCATCGAGGCGACCGTGCTCGACGGCCTCACGACACGTGAGGCGGCCCACCTCCTCGGCATTCCCGAGGGCACCGTCAAGACCCGAGTCATGCGGGCCAAGGCCCAGCTCAGGGGGCATCTGACATGAAGTCGCAGTGGCACCTGCCCGGCGAGCTGATCCATCGCTACGCGACGGGCCTCCTGGACCCGGTCCAGGTCATGTCCGTCGAGACCCATCTCTCGCGGTGCGCGGTCTGCCGGAAGGCCGTGCCGTACGACAAGGAGTGGCTGGCGACCGGCTGGGAGCGGATCGAGGATCTCGTCGACCGCCCCGCGCCCCGTCCCGTCGCGCGACTCCTCCATCGGGCCGGTGTCCCCGAGCACCTGGCGACATTCCTCGCCGCGACCCCCACACCGGCCCGGGGATGGCTGGTCGCCGTCGGAGCGGTCCTGGCATTCGCCGTGACGGCGGCGCACCTCGCCGGGCAGGACCCGTCCTTGGCCGTGCACGCTCCGGTGCCCTTCCTCACGATCGCACCCGTGCTCCCCCTCGCCGGCATCGCGCTGGCGTACGGCCCGCACGTCGATCCCGTGCACGAACTGCAGGCGGCCACCCCGATGGCGGGCTCGCGGACGTTGCTGCTGCGCGCGCTCGCGGTGCTGGTGCCCGCCGTCGTCCTGACCTCCGTCGCCGCGCCGTTCCTGCCCGGCCCGAGCTGGCTCGCGGCGGCCTGGCTGCTGCCCGCGCTCGCGCTGACGGCGGGCACCCTCGCTCTGTCGACCCGCGTCTCGCCTCGGCTCGCCGCCGGGGGGCTCGTCACCGTCTGGCTGGGCGCCCTCGCCGTCGAAGGCGGTCTCGCCGGCCACGTGTTCGCCCTCTTCTCCCCCGCCGCCCAGGCCCTGTACGGCATCGCGGTGCCGATCCTGGCCGCGTTCGTCCATCGGCGGCGGGCCCACCTCGACCCTGGAGAGTCCCGATGGAACCGACTGTGACCGTGCGCGGCCTGACCAAGAGGTTCGGCCGCACGACCGTCCTCGACGGACTGTCGCTGGAGCTCGGCCGTGGAGTCACCGGCCTGCTCGGCCCGAACGGCGCGGGCAAGACCACTCTTCTGCGGACCCTCGCGACGACCCTGGCGCCCGACGCCGGCGAGGTCCGTGCGCTCGGGCTCGATCCGTCAGACCACGTCCAGCGCACGGAGATCCGGCGGCGGCTCGGTTATCTCCCGCAGAACCCCGGCCACTATCCGCACTTCACCGCCTTCGAACTGGTGGAGTACGTCGCGATCCTGAAAGAGCACGCGGACAGGCGCGAGCGCCACCGCGAGGTCCGCAGGGTCCTCGAAGAGACCGGACTCACCGAACAGTCCAGGACCAGGGTCCGCAAGTTGTCGGGCGGCATGCGGCAGCGGCTGGCGCTCGCCCAGGCACTGCTCGGCGATCCCGGCCTGCTCGTCCTCGACGAGCCGACGGTCGGCCTGGACCCCGAGCAGCGGATGCGGTTCCGGGCCCTGGTGTCCCGCCTCGGCGAGAGCCGTACGGTCCTGCTCTCCACCCATCAGACCGAGGACGTCGCCGCGCTGTGCGAGCGGGTGATCGTCATGAAGGACGGCGGGATCGTGTTCGACGGGACTCCGGGCGGCCTGGCGGCGACCGCCGCCGGGCAGGTCTGGCTGTCGCATCGGCCACCCGCGGCCTCGCGGCTGTTCTGGCGTGCGGCCGACGGCAGGTACCGCACGCTGGGCGCCCGGCCCCAGGACGCCGTCCCGGCCGAGCCCGGGGTCGAGGACGGCTACCTCCTGCTGCTCGGCGAGTCCGCGGAGGTCGCGGCGTGAACCTGTCGCTGGTGCGTTTCGAGACGCGGCGGCTGCTGCGCCACCCGATCCTCTGGGGTGCGACGCTGGCGGCGCTGGCGCTGTCGTTCGCGCTGGAAGGATCGTGGTTGCCCGACATGACCATGGTGACGATCGACACCGTCACCGCGTCGACGCTCATCGGCGCCGCCGTCCTGGTCATCGCGAACCTGGCGACCGGCAGAGACGGCAGGCACGATCTTCCCGAGACCCTCGCCGCGCTGCCCACCCGCGCGGCGCCGCGCACCCGGGCGATCGTGCTGGCGGCCCCCCTCGCCGGCGGCCTGGCGGCGGCGGCGATGATCTCCGCTCATCTGCTGGTCGTCTCGACGTCGGACAACGTCGCCGGGCGGTTCGACCCGTACGAGGCACTCGGCGGCGTCGCCCTGGCGGCGCTCGCGGCCTCCACCGGAGCCGCGCTCGCGCGCTGGACGCCCTCGTTGATCCTTCCACCGGTCCTGATCGTCGCCGTGGCGTTCGACATGGTCGGCAACCCATGGGCGGAGTACGGCGGGTGGCTCGTGCCGGTGATCCCCGGTCACAGCCCTGACTTGGGGCCCAGGCCCTCCGCTCCGCACCTGCTCTACCTGGTCGCGGCAGCCGTCCTTCTCGGCGCGGCGGCCCTTCTCCGGCACGGCCCGCGTTTCACCCGCGTCGCCGTCGCCGTCTGCTCCGCGGCCGTCACCGCGGTCGCCGGGACGGTCGCGGCCGCCGGCGCGCCGGCCCTCCCGTGGAGAGGCACGGCCTCCGCGCCCCAGCCGCCCCGGCAGGTGTGCGAGGACCCCGAAGGGGTCACGTTCTGCGCCTATCCTGACTACACGCCGTGGATCCCGGTGTGGTCGGAGGCGATCAGACCGGTCGTCACCTCCGTCCCGGCACGGGCCCTGGACCGTCTCCCTCCCATCCGGCAGCAGTCGTTCGGCCCCTCCCTCGCCGCGAGCGCGGGAGCCGGAGAACCGGCCACCTGGACGGCCTGGTCGACGGATCCCGCTCAACATCGCGCGCTCCTCGTCGGGCAGGTGGCGGCTCGGCTCGTCGGGTTCGGCGAAGGCTGCGACGGCCGCGGTCTCGCCCGCACCGTCGTCGCGCTCTGGCTCACCGGGCGGGCGGGCGCGCTGCTCGACGCCCCCGATTCCGCGTTGTGGCAGAGGGGCCAGGGAAACGGCCTCACCACGGGGTTGACCGAGGTCCCGATGGGCGACGGCGTCGGCAGCCTGTCCGTACCCGGCCAACTGGGCGGGCTGCGGTACGGCTCGGCCGAGGTCGGCTACGCGCGGCGTCTCCTCGAGCGAGACGACGCCGCCGGTCGCATCGCGGCGAACTGGGATGTCCTCACCGCACCGGGGACGACCGCCGGGCAGGCTCTGCCGCTCCTCGGCCTCGGACCACAGCTCCCCGGACCGCGGCTCTCCGGACCGCGGCTCTCCGGAGCGCGAGGTGAGACCGAGTGCGCGTGACCTCGTCGGACGGCCCGCGGCACGACGCCGCCGCCTCCTCGGTCGCGGTCCGGAATCCGCCGACCGGTCGAGTCCTCCTCCGGTCGGCTCCCGCGCTGGTGCGGCCGTTGACACGGGCGATCGACTGGTCTCCCCTGGCGATCGCGGGTTCGCTCATCGTGTGCGTGGCGGCACTGGTGCCGCCCGGTGAGCCGCTCGGCCCCGTGCCCGCCCTCACCCTGCTGAGGATGGCGGCGCTGCTGCTCGGCGCCGCCGCCGGGTTCGCGCTGGTCGACGCCATGTCCGCGAGCACCGCGGCGGTTCCCGTGCCGCGCTGGGTCCGCCAGTGGGCCAGGACCGCGATGGCGCTGACGGCCGCGGGACTCGTCTGGGGCGCCACGTACGCGATCGTGTCGGCGAGGCTCGCTCGCGGCGTGGCCGTCACGCCGTCCGGGCTCGCCGTCGAAGCGGCCGTCTGCATGCTGGTGGGCGTGGCGGGGGCGGCGACGGCCGTGCGCAGGCACTCCGGCAGGCAGGCCGCCCTTGCCGGCGCCGCGGCGCAACTCGCCGCCTGCGTGGCGGCGCTGATCACCGGCGGCGGTGTCTGGCCCTCCCTCGGCGACGAGCAGTGGGACCTGACGCACGCCTGGTGGCTCGCCGCGCTCCCCCTCCCGGTGCTGGTCCTCGTCGCCGCCCATCGCGACGTGCGCTGACGCGGCCTTTACAACGTAGATTCACATGGCCGCCGCGACGCCCGGACGGCGCACGGGTGGTGAATGCCTCCCCGCCGCGGTCACCGGCTCGGTGCGAGACCGTTCTCATAGGCGGTCACGATCGCTTCCAGGAGGCGGGGGAAGCGGGCTTCGAGGTCTTCGTCGCGAAGCGCGGTCCACCGGCGGTTGCCGTCTTCCCGCTGGCGGATGACTCCGGCCTCGCGCAGGACCCGGAAGTGATGAGTGAGCGTGGAGGGCGCGACGTCCACGGCGAAGGTGCCGCAGGCACGCTCCGGCGCGGCGCGGAGAGTCTGAACGATCGTCATCCGGGTGGGATCCGAGAGCGCGTGCAGGATGTCCAGCACGTCGAACTCTTCCGGATCCGGATGGACGAGCGCCGGGCGATTGCGCTGCGATCTCGGCATCTCACACCTCTCATTCGACATTCATCGTACAACAGTGATACGACATTCGTCGTACGACGAACATCGAAATTGGAGGAGCCATGCGCTCGTTGATGATGACCGGGCCGTCGCGGGGAGTGGACCGCACGGTGATCCGCGAGATCGAGGAGCCCAGGCCGGGCCCGGGGCAGGTGACCGTCGGCGTGGCACACGCCGGGATCAACTTCGTCGATGTGATGGCCCGCCGCGGCGACGCCGGCTACGGCGGCACCTGGCCGTACGCGCCGGGTGTGGAGGTTTCCGGAGTGGTCCGGGAGGTCGGCCCCGGTGTCACGGACCTGACCGTGGGACAGCGTGTGGCCGCCTTCACCGCGGGCGGCGGTCTCGCGGAAGTGGCCCTGGCGCGGGCGGCGCACACGGTGCCGGTGCCTGACCGGGTCCCGTCGGCCGTCGCGGCGGCGGCTCCGCTCATGCTCACGACCGCGCTGCTTCTGCTCTGCGACGCCGCCCGGTTCCGGCCGGGCGAAACCGTGCTGATGCACTCCGCCAGCGGGGGCGTCGGAAGCGCCGTCGCCCAACTGGTGCAGGCACTCGGCGGGGGGCTGCGCATCGGCACCGTGGGCCGTCCCGGCAAGGTCGCTTCGGCGTTGAAGAGCGGCTACGACGTGGCTGTGACGCGGAGCGAGGACCTGGCCGAGGCGGTACGGGCGGCGACCGGCGGCGCCGGGGCGGACATCGTGCTCGACCCGCTGGGCACCGCCATGCTGGAGACGGATCTGGCCCTCACCGCTCCCGGCGGCCGGATCGTCCTGTTCGGCAACGCGGGCGGAGGAGAGCAGGCGCCGCTGCCACCGGCCGGAAGGCTGATCGGCGGCAACCTCGCCATCAGCGGCTTCAGCGTCAGCGGCTTGTGGGCCACGGCGCCACACCGCGCCTCAGCCGGCCTGCGCCGGGTCCTCGATCTGATCGCCGAAGGCCGGCTGGACATCACGCCCACCGAGGTCGGCTCGCTCGCCGACGTGCCCGCGGTTCACCAGTTGCTCGCCGAGGGTCGGGGTGACGGCAAGTACGTCGCTCGCCTTCAGGGGTGACCCTCATCGGTGCGCCGATCAGAGCATCGTGGGTGGCGGTCACTCACTGCGGGGCCGCGACGCGGCCCCGGCGATCTCGACAGAGCAGGCAGTTGTCCTCCACGTGGTTTCCATGAACGATCCGGGTGTGACCACGTTGTTCCTGACAGTCGGCCTGCCCGGGGCCGGAAAGACCACGAGGGCGCGGCAGCTGGCCGAGGAGCACAGCGCGCTGCGGCTGACCCCCGATGAGTGGATGATTCCGCTGTTCGGCGAGCCCGAGGCGAACGGGAAGCGCGATGTGCTGGAAGGCCGGCTGCTCTGGCTTGGTCTGGAGGCGCTGAGGTTGGGAACCGACGTGGTCCTGGATTTCGGATGCTGGTCTCGTGATGAGAGGTCCGCGATCCGCTGGTTGGCGGAGTCTGTGGGCGCGTCCTGCCATCTCGTGTACGTGCCGGTGAACCATGAGACCCAACGCGCTCGGATCGCCCGTCGCCGGTCGACCACTCCGGATCAGACCTTCCCGATGACCGAGGCGGACCTCCTGCACTGGAGGACGCTGTTCGAGGAGCCCGACGCCGCAGAACTCGATGGGCATGAGATCGGCGGTCCGCCTCCTGGGTGGCCGGGTTGGCCGGAGTGGGCCGCCGATCGGTGGCCGTCGTTCACGTGACCGTCCAAGGACCAGGAGGGGCCGGTGCCGTCAGCCGATGAAAGCGGGGTTGAGCGCGGCGACGGCCACCCGCCGGGCCGCGCCGGTCCCGTCGGCCGGGACGGACCACAGGTCGTCGCCGTAGTCGCCGGCCAGGCCGTACATCACGGTGTTCTCGTCCGACCAGACGACCTGGTCGTCGACGCTGCGCGACTCGGCCAGCGGCGTCTCCGCCATCGTCTTCAGGTCGAGCGCGTACAGCCGCCACGGCTCGTCCGGGTCCGCGCCGGGGACGCGCTTCTTGAAGACCAGGCGGGTGCCGTCCGGCGACAACGACGGGCACTCGACGTTGGTGCGCATCGTGGTCACCGTCCGCGCGGCGACGTCGCCGCGGATCAGATACGTCTGGCCCTTCGTGGCGAGCGTCGCGTAGAAGTGCCCGTCGTCGGAGAAGGTCACGCCCCAG
Organism: Planotetraspora kaengkrachanensis; assembly: GCF_016862895.1. GTDB lineage: Bacteria > Actinomycetota > Actinomycetes > Streptosporangiales > Streptosporangiaceae > Planotetraspora > Planotetraspora kaengkrachanensis. Next base: position 12,812 of record NZ_BONV01000056.1, read on the forward strand.
AAGTTGACGTCGGCGGAGTGATAGGGCCTGCCGTCCTTGATGATCGTGTAGTCCTCCAGGCTGGGGGTCAGCTCCCACGTCCGGGTGTCGACGATCGAGGTGCGGGTGGAGAAGTTGCTTCCCGCGTAGGAGTCGCCGCCCACGAAGACCGTCCACGCGACCATGTGACCGGACGGCGAGACCCGCGTCCGCGTCGGGATGCCGGCGATCGGGAAGTCGTGCAGCGTCCGCAGCCCGGAGTCGAGGATCGACGCGAAATACGTCTCCTGGAGCGCGCCGTCCTCCTTGCGCAGGCACACCCCGGTCCCGGCCGCCGCGTAGAAGCGCAGGCAGCGGACCGACGCGGCGACGCGCGCCCCGCCCGGGTCGCCCACCGGCACGGAGACCAGATCGTCCCGGTACGGCCCCCAGGCCATGTTGCGGAAGACCATCCGCCCCGATCCCGTGAGGCTCACCGCGCCGGCCGACACGGGCGGGCCGCCCGGCTGCGCCGTGTCACGTTCGCCCGCCCGCTGCGACGCGTGCATCACCGAGGCGAACGCCACCGTCCCCAGCAGCGCCACCGCGACCACCAGGGTGATCAGACGCGCCCGGGCCGTCATGCCGTCTCCGGTCCGCGCAGCGCGTACGCCGCCCACGCGGCGCACAGGGCCAGGCCCGCCATGGCGATCCCGAGCACGGCCCGGTCGCCGATGACGGTCCACAGCGCCCCGAAGGCGATCGAGCAGCAGAACCGGGCCAGCGCCTGGCCCGTCCCGATCAGTGCGAGCCCACTCGCCCGCAACTCGGCGGGCACGGCGCCCGCGGCCGCCGCCGGGAGCACGCCGTCCGTGGCGGCATAGAAGGTGCCGTGCAGGGCGAGCACGACGAACGGCAGGACGTCGCCGTCCAGTGGCATCAGCAGAAGCCCGTACGCGAGAAGGAGCGCGACATGGCCGCCGAGGAACACCCGCCTGCGGCCGACCCGGTCGGCGAGCACGCCCAGCGGCATGGCGAGCACGAGGAAGAAGAAGGCGGTGCCGAGCGGCAGCAGCGGGAACAGGCGCTCGGAGATCCCGAGGCGGTGCTGCAGCATCAGGTAGACGAACGCGTCGCTCACCGTGGTGAGCCCGAGCAGCGTCGCGGTGACGGTCAGCCGCCGCACGTCGGGGATCCGCAGCAAAGCCATCGCGGAACGCAGCGTGACCGGCGGCGACCCGGGCGCCGCCCCGCCGCCGTCTGGGACCCCCTCGGCGGCCGGCACGCTCTCGAGGGGCGCGGTCGCGGGGGCGCGGCCCCCGGGGACGAAGAGCACGAGGACCAGGACGCCGAGCGCCGCGATGCAGAAGCTCACCGTGAAGACCGCGTCGTATCCGTCCGCGGCCGCGCCCAGGACGAGGAACGCGACGATCGGACCGAGGAGGGCACCGCCCGTGTCCATGGCGCGGTGCACGCCGAAGGCGCGTCCCCTGTTCTCCGGCGTGGACGCCAGCGAGATCATCGCGTCGCGCGGAGCGGTGCGTATCCCCTTGCCGGTCCGGTCGAGGGCCAGCACCCCGCTGATCAACGGCAGGGTGTGCGCGATCAGGAGGAGCGGCTTGCAGACGGCGGACAGGCCGTACCCGATGACGGCGACCGCCTTGTGGCGGCGTCCCCGGTCGGCGAGATGACCGCCGAACAGGCGGACCAGTCCGCTGACCCCGTTGTAGACGCCGTCGAGCACGCCGAACCCGAGCGGGCTGAGGCCGAGCCCCGCCACCACGTAGAGCGGCAGCACGGCGGTGACCATCTCCGAGGAGATGTCCGTGATGAGACTGACCGTTCCCAGCGCGAGAACCGTGGCCGGGATCGCCCGAAGGGCCCGGCCCGGCTGAGCGGCCCGATCAGTCCGACCGTGGTCCGCGTCCGAGGGCGCGGTGGCGGCGGTCGGGCCGCGATCAGCCAGGTACAACTCAGCTCCAGATTCCGGTGATGTCCGAGGCGGACGCGGCGTTGCCCGCGTGCGTGCTCGAGCCGACCATGTCCTCAAGGGTGCGGAGCAGGTTGTAGTGGTTGTAGGTCGTGCTGGAGCTGCTGCCCGCGATCACGTGCGCGCCGTACACGACGGTCGCGATGCGGTTGCCGCTGAGCTTGTTGTCCTCGTCGGTGGTGACGATGAGCAGGCTGTTGTTGGACTTGGCCCACGTCGCGTAGGCGCCGAGCTTGTTCTTCAGCCAGGTGTCGCCGGTCCCGACCGAGCAGTCGTGCATGTCGTTGCAGAGGTTGGGAACGACGAAAGACATCTTCGGCAGGTTGTCGTAGTTCGTGGGGAACTGCGTCATCGTGCGCGCCGTGGATGTCGGGACGTTGCTGAAGCCGATCCACGGGTTGTGCTTCCGTGCGTACTTGCCACCGCTGTCGCTGCAGACCGTCGAACCCTGGCTCGGCAGGCCCTCGTTGTAACTGGCCCAGGTCTTTCCAGCGGCGATCGTCTCCGAGGCCAGGTTCTTGGCCGAGCTGAAGCCGGGCTTGACGCAGCTGTCGTCGGTGACGCCCTGCGTCGAGCCGGAGAACATGGCGTAGTAGTTGGGCTGGCTGGGGTGCGTCTCGGCGTAGAACTGGGTGAGGTTCGCACCGCCGTTCTTCAGCGAGTTGATGTAGGGGGCACTGGAGCTGCCGATGATCTGGGAGTAGGCGTGGTTCTCCAGGACGACCACGACGACGTGGGCGGGCGATGGCACCGCGGCGGCGGAGCTCGCCTGGGTGCCGGTCCACAGTCCGATCGCGGCGACGATGCCGACGGCGGACGCGACAGAGACGAGCGCCCTGCGGGCACGCGTCCTTCTGACGGATACGACCATGACTGTCCTTCGTACAGGGGGCTGCGAGGCGATGTCAGGGTAGATCCACTCAGAAAGATTCACTCAGTGAAACGAGATGAATAGCGCCCAAACAATTGGGGTTCCAGATTTCGCCGCGTCCGCCGGGCGCCGTGGGCAGGCCGGAGCCGTCGAGGCCGAGGTCGGGACCACGGCCGGGGGTCGGCGCCGGAGCCGCCTTCGCGGGTGGGAGACTCCTCAGGCCGCCCAGCGCGAACAGCCCCACACCAGGAGAACACCAGTGAGCACGACCATCGACAAGATCGCATGGATCCACCTGGAGGACGGCAGGGTGCTCAGCACCCGGTCGCGGGGCAAGGACGTCTTCTACTTCCCCGGCGGCAAGCGCGAGCCCGGCGAGACCGACCTCGACACCCTCGCCCGTGAGATCGACGAGGAGCTGACCGTCACGGTCGTCCCCGCGACCGCCGCGCTCCTCGGCACTTTCGAGGCCCAGGCGCACGGCCACGGCGGCGGCGTCACCGTGCGGATGACCTGCTACACCGCCGACCATCTGGGGATGCCGACACCCGCCAGTGAGATCGAAGAGGTCGTGTGGCTGACCTACGCCGACCGCGACCGGGTGTCACCCGTCGACCAGATCATCTTCGACCATCTGCATGCGGCGGGCCGCCTCCGCTGATCGCGCACACCGACGAAACGTGCCGGCCGGCGCCGCCTTCACTGATCGCGCCGCGGAGCGTGCCGACCGGCACATCGCCTGTCAGCGGAGCGCCTTCTCCAACTGCTCCTTGCTCATGGTCGAACGGCCCTTGATGTTGCGGTGCCTGGCCTCCGCGTAGAGCTGCTCCTTGGTGCGGCCGCCGGCCCCCGAGTGTGAGCGCAGCCCGCCGCGGCGGGAGGAGGAGATGTCGTCGAGGGAGGTCCGGCTCGCGGTGCGGGACTCGCCCGCGCGGGCCCGTTCCTTGTTCACGGTCCGGGCGGCGATCTCCTCGGCCACCTTCTCGCTCTTTCCGCGCTTCTTGACGCTGTCCTTGATGTGCTCGTACTGCCGTTCCCGCTTGGGGCTGGAACCACGTGGCATGTTCCTCACCTCGCTGAATAGGCCGTCACAGTCCGGCTACCCCTCAGACCCGGACCGACACCCCGTCCGCGAAGTCACCGGCCGACGGCGTGGGTCATGCTCAGCCTCATCAAGGCGTCTTCTGAGCGGCTGCCCGGATCGGCCATGGCGACGAAGATCCGCTGGCCGGGAGACCCGTCGATGGAGAAGGTCACGTGCCAGAGGATCAGCTCGCCGACCTCCCGATGGATGAGCCTCCGGGACTCCTGGGTTCTGGCACGGACGTCGTGACGGGCCCATATGCGGCGGAAGTCCTCGCTCTCCCGTGACAGTTCCTCCACCAGCGCGAGCAGGCTGCGATGGGGCCTCGGTCCGGCCACCGCCCGCAGGTGCGCCACCTTGAAGACCGCCTCCCGTTCCCAGTCCGGGTAGAACCTGCGCGCCTCAGGATCGAGGAACGTCAGCCGCAACAGGTTGTCGGCGTGCTTCATCCCCTCGTAGAGGGCTACGCCCAGCGCGTTGCGCGCGAGCACGTCGAGGCGGCCGTTCGTCACGAGCGCGGGTATACGGTCCCAGTTGGCGATGAGCCGCAAGACGTTGGGGTCGACCTCGGGCGACGACATCGGCCGGACTGCGGAGGGCCGGGGGTTCGCCAGCGAGAAAAGATGCTCGGCGGCCTCGACGTTGAGCCGGAACACCCGGGCGAGGGCGGCGAGCACCTGATCGGAGGGGTGGAGTTCCCTGCCCTGCTCCAGCCTGACGTAGTAGTCGGCGCTGACGCCCGCGAGCTGGGCGACCTCGTCGCGCCGCAACCCCGGCGTCCTCCGGCGTCCGCTGTCCGGCAGGCCGACGTCTTCGACGGTGACGGCCTGCCGACGGGCACGGAGAAACTCCCCCAAGGAGTTGTCCATGCCAGAAAGACTAGAAAAAATCAGGTCAATATAGCCCAAAAAGCCCCATCACACCCACCCTGGCGAGTAGGTTTTGCGGGCACTTTGCCGGGCTCCCCGGCCTCCCGCACGGGTACGACATTCAACCCCGTGTGCCGACGACCACCTCCGCCACGTGGCCGCCGGCGCCTGAGGCCGCCGCCCCCGCGGGCTACCGCCTGCGCAGCGCGCTGTCCGCGAGCGCCGGAGGCACGTAGTAGTTGTCCGCCGGGTTCAGGTCGGTGCCGGGCGGCACGATCTCGTCGATGCGGTCGAGTACGTCCCCGGCCAGCACCGTGCCGGCACCGGTCAGCAGGCCGTCCAACTGCTCCATGGTGCGCGGCCCGAGGATCACCGACGTGACGGCCGGATGCGCCAGGACGAACCCGAGGGCGAGGTGGGACAGCGGCAGGCCCGTCTCCTCCGCGAGCTTCGACAGATCGCCGACGGCCTGCAGTTTGCGCGCGTTCTCCGGCAGCGACGGGTCGAACTTGTGCCGCTCGGCGCCCGCGCGTCCCTGGCTCGTCAGGTCGATGTCCGCGGCCCGCGTGTACCTGCCCGACAACCAGCCGGCCGACAGGGGGCCCCACGTCAGCACGCCCATGCCGTACCTCTGGGCCGTGGGCAGCACCGCCGCCTCGACCCCGCGCGCCAGGATCGAGTACGGCGGCTGCTCGGTGCGGAACCGCACGTGGCCGCGCCGCTCCGACGTCCACTGCGCCTCGACGATCTGGTCGGCGGGGAAGGTGGAACTGCCCACGGCCAGGACCTTGCCCGCCCGGACCAGGTCGGTCAGGGCGGAGAGGGTCTCGTCGACGTCCGTTCGCGGATCGGGCCGGTGGATCTGGTAGAGATCGATGTGGTCGGTGCCCAGGCGGCGCAGGCTGTCGTCCACCTGCCGGACGAGCCAGCGCCGGGAGCCGCCCCCGTGGTTGGCCTCCTCGTCGAACGGGAGACCCGCCTTCGTCGCGAGGACGACCTCGTCACGACGGCCCTTGAGCGCCTTGCCGACGATCTCCTCCGACTCCCCCGCCGAGTAGACGTCCGCGGTGTCGACGAAGTTGATCCCGGCGTCGAGGGCACGGTGGATGATCCGAACGCTCTCGTCGTGGTCCTTGTTGCCAAAGTGGCCGAACATCATCGTGCCGAGCGCGAACTCGCTCACCGAGATGCCGGTTCCCCCGAGGATCCTGCGCTTCATGGATGCTGCCTCCAGCAGATCGCTTCATGGATTCGGGACACACCCTCCGCCACGAGCCGATCACGCACCAGGCCTGGCCCAACCTGGGTCTGCCAGAACCACTCAGCCACGGCGGAGCCCTGTGGCCATGGGGTCGCAGGTCAGAGGCATGGCGGTGAATTCGTGTGCTTGTATGGCAGGCATGGGGCATGCCGCTGACGAGATCACTCCGTTTCTGAAGGCGCGAAGGGCGGCGCTCGCCGCCGCCGACCTGGGGCTCCCCGAAGGCATCGCCCGCCGGCGGGTCCGCGGGCTCCGCCGCGAGGAGGTCGCCCAGGTCGCCGGGATCAGCGTCGACTACTACACGCGCATCGAGCAGGGCCGCGCGCACGCCATCTCCGACTCGGTCCTCGACGCCGTCGCGCGGGCGTTGCGCCTCACCCCCGCGGAACACACGTACCTGCGCAACATCACGGCGCCGCGGCGGCGAGCCGCCAACGGCGAGTGCATCGCGGGCCCCCGGCCGGAGGTGCGGCCGCAGATCCGGGAGTTGCTGGACGCGATGGACGACACCGTCCCCGCCTTCGTGTCCGGCCCGGGCATGGACATCCTGGCCTGGAACCGGCTGGCGGCCAGGCTGACGTTCGACCTGGACGCGCTCGACGAGGCCGAGCTCAACACCGCCCACCTGGTCTTCCTCCACCCCGACGCCCGGGCGCTGTATCCGGAGTGGCGGAACATGGCGGAGCTGACCGTGGCGACGCTCAGGTCGGACGCCGGGCAGCACACCGGCCAGGCCCGCGTGCAGCGGATCATCTGCGACCTGCGGGACTCCAGCGAGGAGTTCCGGCGTCTGTGGGCCGACCAGACCGTGCTGGATCCGAACCTCGGCACGAAGGCCGTCCGCAACCCCGAAGTGGGCGACCTCCTGTTGACCTTCGAGTCGTTCCCGCTCCCCACCGACCCCGGCCAGCGGCTGTGCACGTACACCGCGCCGAAGAGGTCGGTGACGGAGCAGCGGTTGCGGACGCTGGCGGGCCGGGTCGGCGCGGGCGTCGCCTGAGGAGACAGGACCCAGGTGCTCCGTCCGGAGCGGAGCGGCTAGACCGCGGCGAGGCGGGCGGCGGACTCGGCGAGGGGGCCCAGCACGTCCTCGACGACATGGTCGAGCAACCGGCCGTCCCGCTTGACGATCCGGCCGCCCACGATGACGGTGTCGACCGACCGGGTGTCCGCGGAGAGCACCACCGCGCCGACCGCGTCGTGAGCCGGGGCCACCCCGAGCAGGTCGGTTCGCAGCAGCACCAGGTCGGCCTGCTTGCCCACGCCGAGGGACCCGACGACGTCACCGAGCCCTGCGGTCCGTGCTCCGTCGAGGGTGGCCGCTAGCAGTGCGTCACGCGTGGTGAAACCGGGGTTCGGCCGCGCCCTCTCCAGGGCGTACGCCGCCCGCATCAGGCTGAACATGTCACCGGGCCCGCTGACCACGGTGTCCGCCCCGAACCCCGCCGGAGCCCCCGCCGCCACCACACGCCCGGTCACCGGGTAGCCGAGCCCCAGCTCCACCTCGACGACGGGTGAAACGGATACCCCTCCCCCGCTGTCGGCGATCCGCTTGAGCGCCTCGTCCGAGTAGTGGTTGCCGTGGACGTAGCTCGTCCCCGGGGTGAGCAGGCCGTTTCGCTCCAGGAAGTCGAGTCCGCGGTCGGCGCGGTCGGCGTCGTAGCCCATGTGGACGGTCACGGGCAGGCCGAGGTCGCGGGCCGGGCCCCACTCGTGCAGCGCCTCCTCCTCGCTGACGATCTCCGGACCCAGTGGGGCGATCGCCATCGTCACCAGGCCGCCCGCCGTGCCGAAGTGCTCGTCGTACACCCGGCGTCCTCGCGCGGCCGACGCTTCCGGATCGCCGCCCTGTGGGTGGCAGTAGCCGAAGACGGCCCTGATCCCCGATCGGCGCAACGCCTCGACGGCGGCCGCCGTGTGATCGGGCGTGAACTGGATGTGCGACCAGTCGACGAGCGTCGTGATGCCCGCGTCGAGGCACTCCAGCGCTCCCGCCAGGTTGCCGGCGTAGACGTCCTCCGGCCGGTGGGCGGGCGCCAGCCGCCCGAGGACCAGCTCGAGATAACCGGGGAAGCCGATGTCGGGGCCGATGGCCCGGATCCCCGCCTGCCAGGTGTGCCGGTGGGTGTCGACGAAACCCGGCAGCACGAGCATGCCGTGCGCGTCGACCACCTCGGCTCCCTCTGGTTCGGGCAGGCCCGGCCGGACGGCCGCGATCCGGCCGTCCTCGATCAGCACGTCGGCGGGAGCAGCGGCGACGGGGTCGGTGTCGACGGGGTCGGTGTCGACGGCGACGCCGCCCTGAATGAGCAGTCTTTTAGCCATATAGAAAGCTTAAAGAAAAGCTTTTTCAAAAGCAATCTGGTGAGAGAGGTACTCTCGATGCGTGCACGAAGGGGAGCGAGACGAGGTCGACGCGCTTGTTCCGGCGTGGGAGACGACCATGGCGCCGCATGTCGTGGCCTGGCTCGAGCTCAGCAAGCGGGTCTCACGCGTCGGCGGGTTGCTGGAACAGGCGACCAGGACCGCGATCGCCGAGTTCGGGCTGACCTACGCCGAGTTCGACGTGCTGGCCGCGTTGCGTCGCGTCGGCGAACCGTACCGGCTCAAGCCCAGCGAGCTGACCAGGTCGCTCTTCCTCACTTCAGGAGGAACGAGCAACGTCCTGCAGCGACTGGCGACGGCGGGACTCATCGAGCGCGAGGCGGACACGGAGGACGCGCGCAGCCGCTGGGTCCGCCTGACCGATGAGGGCGTGGGGGTCACGGAGGCCGCGATGGCCGCGTCGGTCCGGGCACACGGCGAGATCCTGCGCGACGTTCCCGAAGACGCCGTACGGCGGGCCGCCGACGCCCTCCGCGAGGTCCTGCTGACTGTCGGCGGGCGACGTTTCCGCTGACCGGCGGTGACCGCCGGCGCGGAACCGGACCTCCGGCGCAGGCGGTTTCAGGGCGCGGTGAGGATCCAGGGGCCTTCCGCCGTGACGGCGACGGTGTGCTCGATGTGCGCGGCCCGGCTGCCGTCGACGGTGTGCAGGCTCCACCCGTCCGAGGCGGTGCGGTAGTCGTCCCGCCCGCCCGCCATGAACATCGGCTCGATGGCGAGCGTCAGGCCGGGACGCAGGGGAAAGCCGCGGCCGGGCCGTCCCCTGTTGGGCACGTGGGGATCCTCGTGCATGCTGCGGCCGATGCCGTGGCCGCCGAAGTCCCTCGGCATGCCGCAACCGGCCGACCGCGCCGCGGTCCCGATGGCGTGGCCGATGTCGCCGAGACGGTTGCCCGGCGTCGCCGCGGCGATCCCCGCGGCGAGGGCCGCCCGGGTGGCGTCGATCAGGGCCTGGTCGGCCGGCCGGGGCGTGCCGACGATGAAGCTGTCCGCGGCGTCGCCGGTCCAGCCGTCGAGTTCGGCGCCGCAGTCGATGCTGACCAGGTCGCCGTCACGCAGGCGGTATCCGGTGGGGATGCCGTGCACGATCGCGTCGTTGACCGACGTGCAGATCACCGCGGGAAACGGGCTGAAGGCGAAGGCGGGCCGGTAGCCCAGGAAGGGGGAACCAGCTCCGGCCTTTTTGAGCACGGCTCGGGCCGCTTCGTCCAGTTCCGTCAGCGAAACTCCCACGTCCGCCGCCTCGCGGACGGCCGCGAGCGCGTTCGCGACGACTCGCCCTGCCTCCCGCATCGCCTGCAGCGCGTCCGCGGACTTGATCTCGACCATCTCGTACGACTCCCAGCACCAACGATCCAATTCTTATACCGGTATTAGTATCACAGGCATGGTGAGAACTCCTTTGACCCCGTGGGAACGGCAGCGCGGAGAGCGGTTCGGCGCGCTCCTGCGCCAGGCGCGGGGCGAGCGCAGCATGGTGGAGGTCGCGGCGGCGGCCGGGATCTCCGCCGAGACGCTCCGCAAGATCGAGACCGGGCGTGCGCCGACGCCGGCGTTCTTCACCGTCGCCGCTCTGGCCGCCGCGCTCGGCATGTCCCTGGACGAGCTGGCCGGCGCCTGCGCGGCGGGCGCCGACGACCGGGCGGTCGCCCTGCCGGCCTGAGCGGGCGGCGGCACGGGTACCGCTAGCCCGAGCCGGCACCCGCACCCGCCGATCCGCGGGTTCAGCGGGTTCAGCGGGTTCAGCGGGTTCAGCGGGACGAACGCAGGACCCGGGCCGGTGAGACGCCGAATTCCGCCTGGTGCAGGGCGGCGAACCTGCCCAGGTGCGCGAACCCCCAGGATCGGGCGATCGATGCCACCGTCTGCACGGACGGGTCCGCGTCGCACAGTTCGTCGTGCGCGCGACGCAGCCGGACCTTGCGGAGGTAGGCCATCGGCGGCACCCCGACGTGACGCTGGAAGCCCTCCTGCAACGTCCGCGCGCTGACATGGCACCGCGCGGCGAGCATGGAGATCGTCAGCGGGGTCTGCGGCTCGGCCTCCATGATGTCGATCGCGGCCCGGATCACGGCCGGGCGCCCCGCCTCGGCCGGACGGTCGAGCCTGTCGCGGTACGGATAGTCCGTCGCCAGCAGGAAGCCGCGGATGAAGCCGTCCACGAGCGGCGGCGCGACCAGCGGTTGAAGGACGACGCTGTCGGCGTCGCCGAGTTGGTGGTTGAGCATCAGGAGCATGCGCACCCAGCTGCGGGCGCGTCCGCTCGTCACGTCCAGGGTGGGCGCGAAGGCGATCTGCGTGGTCACCCGGTGCCCCAGCAGGGCCTCCAGGGCGTGTTCCAGCGCGGTTCGCCCGAATCCCACACAGACCAGCCGGCAGTCGCCGGCCCACCGCGTCAGGGTGGTCTCGCCTTCAGGCCGGTAGACCACCGCCGTGTCCTGCGTCGCCACCGCGTCCACGCCGCGGTGGCGGGACTCGGCGTGCCCGGCGATCGGGAGGAGCAGATGGTAGCCCGCGCGCAGCTCGCTGCCCTCGATCCGCAGGTCCACCCCGTGGACGGCGTCGCCGAAGGTGAGCGGCCCGATCCCTCCGTAGCGTTGCATCGGCGCGGCGGTGGTCGGCCTGCCCAGCACGGTGACCTTCAGCGACTGGAACGCGGTGCGGCAGTCGTCGCCCGGCGCTTCGGCCAGGATCCCGCTCGGCGGCGAACCCGGCCGGGCCGGCGGCTCTGAGATGGTGTCTCGCATGTGACGGCTATCTACTCTTCGGTCCTTCGCTCTCCCGCGCCACAACGTACGTGACGAAAATTGACAAAAGGCCTATTAATCGCAAAAAGGCGGTAATGCAAAGACGACCCCGACGGGGGCCGGCCGGGTTCACCGGCGGCCGGCCCCCGTCGGGGTCGTCCATGGAGTTCGCGGGCAGGCGCCCGCGCGATCACTTCTGGATCAGCGGCGTCAGGTACTTCTTGACGTCCTCGACGACCTTGCCTGCGGCGGTGACGCCGATGCCGGTCATCCAGATCTCGTCGTCAACGACCTGCACGTGCCCTGCCTTGACCGCGCTGAGCTTGTTCCACAACGGTCCGGCGGTCACCTCGGCCTGCTGCTTGGCGGCGTCCGGCCCGAACGCGCTCACGAAGATCATGTCACCGTCGGCGTGGTCGATCTGCTCGGGGCTGATCGGGGCGAACCGCCGGTCGGCCTTGCCCTCGAGGAGCTGCTCCTGCGGACGGCCGACGCCGATGTCGTTCAGCACGATCCCGGCGAACGAGTCGGGCCCGTACTCGCGGATCTCAGCGGGCCTGAAGCGGATCAGGCTGATCTTCAGCTTGGCCGGGTCGCCGAGCTCCTGCCCGACGGCCTTGGCCTGGGCCTCGTACGCCTGGAGCTTCTGCTCACCCTCGGCCTTCTTGCCGACCGCTTCCGCGTCCAGCAGGAAGTTCTCCTTCCACGTGATGCCGACCTTCTCGGTGAACACGGTGGGCGCGATCTTCGACAGCTCGTCGTAGAACTTCTCCTGCCGGAACTTCGAACCGAGGATCAGATCGGGCTGCAGCGCCGCGATCGCCTCGAGGTCCGGCTCCTGGAGCGTTCCGACGGACTTGATCGTGGCAAAGGACGAACCCAGATATTTCGGGATACCGGACTGCTCGTCCGGCAAGGCCGCGCCGATCGGAGTGATGCCGAGCGTGTAGAGGGAGTCCAGCTTGTCGGTGTCGAGCACCACGATGCGCGACGGGTGCTCGGGCACCTTCGTCTCGCCCATGGCGTGCTTCACGGTGCGCGTCGCGCCGGCCGCCGAGCCGGAGTCGCCGCTCCCGCCGCCGCACGCGGTCAGGGCCAGGCCGGCCATCGCCACGACGGCCACCCCCCTGAGCAGCCGGCTGAATCCGTGGAACCTCACTGTGTCCTTCTCCTATCGCTCTCAGTTACGCCGGCGCGTCCGGCACTACCATCGGCGCGCCCGTCACCGGGCACGGCACCACCACCCCGCCGAGGCCGAACACGTCGGCCAGCGTCTCGGCGCTCATCACCTTGTCCGGCGGGCCCTGGTCGACCACCCGGCCGTCCTTCATGACGACGAGGTGGTCGGCGTATCGGCACGCCTGGTTGAGGTCGTGGAGCACGGCGATCACGGTGCGCCCGCCGTCGCGGTTCAGCCGCCGCAGCAGGTCGAGGACTTCGACCTGATGGGCGAGGTCCAGATACGTGGTGGGCTCGTCGAGCAGGAGCGCGTCGGTGTCCTGCGCGAGCGTCATGGCGATCCACACCCGCTGCCGCTGGCCGCCGGAGAGCGCCTCCACGCTCTGGTCGCGCACATCGGTCAGGCCGGTCAGGGCCAGCGCCCGCTCGACGGCGGCCGAGTCCTCCGCACCCCACTGCCGGAACCACCGCTGGTACGGCTGACGGCCGCGGGCGACCAGATCCGCCACGGTCACCCCCTCGGGCGTGACCGGGCTCTGCGGCAGGACGCTGAGCCTGCGCGCCAGTTCGCGGGTGGGCTGCGCGTGCAGGTCCTCCCCGTCGATGAGCGCCGCGCCTCCGCGAGGGGCGAGCAGCCGGGCCAGCGTCCGCAACAGGGTGGACTTCCCGCACGCGTTGGGGCCGATGACGACCGTGAAGGCGCCGGCCGGCAACTCGAGGTCGAGTCCCTCGATGATCAGCCTGTTGCCGTATCCCACGCTCAGCTCGCGGGCGGCCAGCCGTACCGGCGAGCGCGTTTCACCGCCGTCGGGAAGGGACGGGTGCTCGGTCGTCATCAGGGCGTCCTCCGTACGAGCAGCCACAGCAGATAGGGGCCCCCGAGGACGGCGGTGAGCACGCCGACGGGAAGCTGGACGGGCGCGAAGGCCGTTCGGGCGACCAGGTCGGCGACCACGGTCAGCAGCCCTCCGGCGACGGCGGAGCAGGCCAGCGGCGGGCGTTCGGCGCGCACGAGACGGCGGGCGAGTTGGGCGGCGACGAGCGCGACGAAGTCGACGGCCCCCGCCTGCGAGATGGCGAGCGCGGCCAGCACGACCCCCACCACGCCCAGGAGGAGGCGCCGGTTCGTCACTCTCACTCCCAGGCCGCGCGCGACCTCGTCGTCCAGGGCGGTGGTGTCCATCGCGCGTCCGGCCCACAACAGCACCGGCAGGAGCACCACCAGCGGGATCAGCAGGATCCGCGCCTCGGGGTAGCCGGTCCCCGCCACGCTGCCCGCCAGCCAGATCTGGGCGCGCTGCCCGTCGATCGCGTCGGCGCCCACGATGAAGATCTCGGTGAGCGCCTTGGTCGCCAGCGCGACCGCGATGCCGCACAACACGAAGCGGCGGGCGGCCAGGCCGTAGCGCCAGGACAGCGTGAACACCAGCGTGGCCGCGGCCAGGCCGCCCAGCAGCGCGAACGGGCCCAGCCACGCTGCGCCCAGGTCGGTGCTCATCACGATGGTCGCGGCGAATCCCGCGCCCTGGCTGACTCCGATGACGTCAGGACTGGCGAGCGGGTTCCTGCTGACCGCCTGGAGCAGCGCACCGGACAGCCCGAGCAGCGTGCCCACGGCGAGCGCGACGACGATCCGCGGGAGCCGCAGATCCTGGACGACGAGGGTGAAGGGCCCGTCGCCCGCGAGCGCGCGCACGACGTCGACGGGGGCCACGAACGTGCTTCCCACGCCGAGCGACAGCACAACGGCGACCAGAGTGAGGGCGAGGAGCAGCAGGAACACCCCTGCCGATCGGCGGCGCACCACGAACGTCAGCGGCCCGGCGCTCACGACGCTGCGGCCCGCCACCGGATAGGACGGCATGGCGGTCCTCATGCGGTCACCGTCCTTCCGCGCCGGACGAGCAGGATCAGGAAGGGGGCGCCGACGAGCGCGGTGACGATCCCGGCTCTGATCTCGGCGGGCGGTACGACCAGCCGGCCGATCACGTCCGCTCCCAGCAGCAGCGAAGGCCCGAGCAGCATCGAGACGGCCATCACCCAGCGGTGGTGCGCGCCGACCAGCCCGCGTGCCAGGTGGGGAAGGGCGAGCCCGACGAACCCGATCGGCCCGGCGGCGGCGACCGCGGCGCCGGTCAGGACGATCGCCGCGACGGCGGCGGCCAGCCGTACCCGGCCGACGTTCCTGCCGAGACCGCGGGCGACGTCGTCACCGAGGGCGATGGCGTCCAGGCCGCCGGCCACGCCAAAGGCCAGCACGATTCCGCCCACCACGAACGGCAGCACCCACAGGGCGACGTCGATCGGGCGGCCGGACAACGATCCGACGGCCCAGAAGCGGTACTGGTCGAAGGTCTTCACGTTGACCGTGAGGACCCCGATCACCACGCCGGTCAGTGAGGCGTCCAGCGCGGTGCCCGCGAGCGCGAGGGTGACCGGCGAGGCGCCGTCCCGGGTGCGGGCGGCCAGGGCGTAGACGAAGGTTCCCGCCAGCGCGGCGCCGGCGATGCCGAACCAGATGTAGGCGGGAAGCGTCGTCATCCCGAAGACGTTGATGGCGGCGACCACGCCCAGCGAGGCCCCGGAGGAGACGCCCATGATCCGCGGGTCGGCGAGCGGGTTGCGGGTGAGCGCCTGCATCAGGACCCCGGCCGTGGCCAGTCCCGCGCCGACGGCGATCCCGATGATCGTCCGAGGCACCCGGAGGGACCACAGGATCGCGCTCGCGTCGCTGTCGTCCGGGCGCAGCAACACCTCAAGCACGCGGCCGGGCGCGATCCCCCGGCTGCCCGCAGCCAGGCTCAGCAACACGGTGGCGGCCAGCAGCAGCGCGGACCCCGCCAGTACGGCGTGGCGCCTTTTCGTCCTCATCGCCCGCCGCTCACCCCGGTGCCCCGTTCACTCGATCAAACTAGGTAAGGCTTACCTAACCGGGGGATACTAGGGGATGACCATTACGAACGACAAATCACTATATTTCCGGTACGGCGAATGCCGCCGGAACGGGGGCGAGCCGTTCCGGCGACACGACAAAGAGGGCGGCGCGATACAGCGCCTGCACGACACGACGGCGACACGACGGCAGCGGCACGACGGGAGCGACACCGCGGCGGCACCGACTCCGGAATCGGTGCCGCGCCGGAATCACAACTCGGTGCTGCGCGGCGGGGTCGGCGTCCCGTGGACCCGCTCGGCGTAGGCCGCGAAGGCCTCCGCGGCCATCTGCCTGATGACCGGGCGAGCCTCGGGCGGCATGTTGGCGATGGCGATGTCGACGACCTCGGGATCGCCCTCGTACATCAGCATGCCGAACCCCAGCGGAAGGCTCTCCGGGTCGGCCCCCGCCGCCCCCGCCTGGACGATCCGGTTCCACTCGGTCGCGGTGATGTGGCTCTCCATGAGCGGGACCACGTGCTCCTCCTCCGCGCTGAGGTGCTCCCCGAGCAGGGGAAGCAACCGGTCGAGGGCCTCGGCCAGCGCCTGGCGGGACTCGCCGGTGGCACGGTCGCGCCACGTCGCGATCGCCTCGTCCACCTCGGCCGCCGCCTTCGCGACCTTCTCGTGCTGCTCCTCCATCAGATGGACGAAGGGCTCGAGTTCCGCGGGAACGCGCTCGGCCAGCATCGGCCAGACGAACTCGTCCTCGCCGTGATGGTGGTGATGGAGGACGGTGGCCACGCTCTCGACGTGACTCGCGATGATCCCTGCACGCTCGAGGTCGCCGGTCGACACATTGCGGACCAGTCCCGGCATGAGGCCGAACTCCCGCCGGAACATGTCGTGCAGCATGTACATTTCACGGCCGTCGAAGTACGGCTCAGAGGTGATCCCCACAGCACTCTCCAGATTCATCGTCGGTTCGGGACCGAAGCGGTCCCGGCGCAGGCCGCGATGGGTGGCCAGGCTCACGCGATGCTAATTCCGGATTCCCCGCCACTTTTGGGGTGGCGCGGAATGTGGCCATCGTTCCGCGCTAATGGGACAGACCTCGCCACGACGGAAGATCCCCTGGTCAGAGCCGACGCCAAGGCGATCTTCAGGTGCGGCGTCTCACGGAGGCCGGCCGCGCCCGCGAAACACCATTCTCCGCCCCCTGCGAATCCGACTCTCCATTAAGGTCGGACGCGAATTCGACAGGTGTCTTTTTCGCCGCTCTGACGCAGCCGCATTCTCCGTACGCGGCAAGCCGTACGGCGACCGCGGCATGTCCCGAGCGAACCGCCCGATGAGAGGGCGGAGAACGAGGCTTTACGTGATCACGCGGGTCCGCCAGCATGAAAGGACGTGCGATCGCGAGGGAGAACCTGGTGCCGAGCAAGCTCTCCTACGCCGACGCGGTGAAGTTGTTGGGTGGCTCCGGCAGCTCGCTCGTGACCGCGCTGGACAAACTGACCGGCGGTGTGCTGCTGGCGGCAACCGGCGGCGGGGTCGAGTTCGCTCTCAACCTCTTCGATGCCAAGGGTGAGATGGCCCGGCTCAGTGGGGCACTGGTCAGCGGGCTGGGAGACCGAATGCGTGGCCTGGGCCGCTTCGACCGGACCGAGCGACTCACCGCTGCTCACAAGGTGATCGTTCTAACAGCTTTCTTCGAATCCCTGAACGCCGTGACGATCTCCATCGGGGTCAAGGAGCTCAGGCTCGGCAAGTCGGCACAGGTCACCCTTGCCGCCGGCGAGCAAGCCTCTTCCGATCGGCTCCGCGCGCTCACCGGCATGCTCAACGACAGCGACATCCCCGGAGAACCCGTACACCTCGACAGCGCCGGCATGCCCGACACGCTGCGGACGTACTACGCCTCACTGGGCGTTCGGCTGATCGCCTATCTACGCGAGGCAACCGTCTGGGATCGGCTCGACTCATCAGAGCAGCTCGAACGCGCACTGACTGACGAGGTGCCCGACCTCGCGGCGCGCCGCTACGAGGAGCACCTGCGCCGACTCGCCGGTGACTTCCCTGAGGTGGCGTTCTGGTCGAACCGGCTCGACCACATCGCGACCCACGACCGGCTCCTGCGGCTGCACGCCGGACTGGAAGGGCTGGGACAGGTCCTTGAAGGGATCGCCTCCGGCGCCGCGGTCGCCGACGACCGGCGGCAGGCGCTGGCCAGACGCTACCGGCGCCGTCTGTACAAGCCCGTCGTCGCAATGGGAGACGTCGCTGACGGGCTGGTCATCCCGTCGTTGGCGGCAGCGTACGTCAACCCTCGGTTCCGTGCCGCCGGGGTCGCCCGCGCCGTTCCGATCGGCCAGGAGGACTGGTGGGAGGGGCACCCGGTCCGGGAAGACTTCCAGGAGTTCCTCATCGGCTATCTGACCTCGACCGCCGCCACCCGGAGCCCTCTGATCGTGCTGGGCCAGCCCGGCTCGGGCAAGTCGGTGCTCACCAAGGTGCTCGCCGCTCGCCTCCCCGCCCGTGACTTCCTGACCGTGCGAGTGGCGCTGCGCGATGTCCCCGCCGATGCCGACCTGCAATCCCAGATCGAGTACGCGATCAGGGAAGCGACCGGCGAGAACCTGACCTGGCCGACGCTGGCCAGAACAGCCGACGGCGCGCAGTGCGTCATCCTGCTCGACGGGTTCGACGAGCTGCTCCAGGCCACAGGCATCGGCCAGACCGACTACCTCGAACAGATCGCGCGCTTCCAGGAACGGGAAGCAGACCAGGAGCGCCCGGTCACTGTCATGGTCACGACCCGCATCGCGGTCGCGGACCGGGCCAGGATCCCGCCCGGCGGTGTGGTCGCGGTCAGGCTGGAACCGTTCACCGACCAGCAGGTCGAGCAATGGCTGACCGTCTGGAACGAGCACAACACCGATTACCTGGCCGGGCGCGGGCTACGGCCACTGCCCACCGCGACGGCACTGCGCCAGCCGGCTCTGGCCATGCAACCACTGCTCCTGCTGATGCTGGCCCTGTATGACGCGACGGACAACGCCCTTCAACAGCGCGGGCAGGAACTCGACGAAGCCGACCTGTACGAGCGAATCCTGCGGAGCTTCGCCGAACGCGAGATTCACAAATCCCATGCTGAGCTGGCCGGCGACATGTTGGAATCGGCGGTCGAGGAGGAGATGCTGCGGCTGTCGATCACAGGATTCGCCATGTTCAACCGGGGCCGACAGTGGGCCACAGAAGACGAACTCTCAACGGATCTCACCGCGCTCCTCGGGCCGCTGACCTTCGAGCAGCGAATGCCGGACTTCCACGCCCCGCCCACGCCGGCCCAGCGTGTCATCGGCCGATTCTTCTTCATCCACCAGGCCAAGGCCGTGCGCAACGATGCAAGCCTCACCACCTGCGAGTTCCGGGGG
>NZ_BONV01000057.1 GCF_016862895.1 Planotetraspora kaengkrachanensis
CACGACATTTTCACGACAGATGTCATTCCTCCGGAAGAACACCGGAGAGCGCGTCAGTTCGCGTCCGCAACGCGGGAACGGCCCAGTCGAACACCGGTGCCAGGCTCTCCGGGGCCGGCCAGCCGTTGACCACCGCGAGCAGGCGGAGGTACAGCTCCCTGCGGGGGTCGCTCGCCGCCTCCAGACGTAGCAGCAGGCGATGCCGGAGGCCGTCGTAGTCGGGACGACCGGTGACGAGCGCGTACTGGGTCATCATCGCCTCGACGACCGGATCCGCCTCAGGAGACACCGGGTCGATACCGGCCGCCAGTGCCGGCCTCACCACTTCACGGACCACCGCGACGCCGTGCCTGCGCACTCCCGCGGCCTCACCGTGGGCACGCTCGTCGGCATGCAGCTCCGCGAGGTGCCGCATGACCTCACGGAACCGCGGGTCCTGAGAGAGCTCGGCCAGCTCCACCCACGCTTCGATCTGCGCGGGCTCGGCGTCGTCGGGCAGCTCTGGGGTCATCGAACGCATGATGCCCGCGAATCCGGGCTCGCCGTCGAGGTCTCCGAAGACCGCGTCGAGGAAGTCACCGGTGAGACGCCGGCGTTCGTCTTCGGACAGCTTGGCCAGTTTGTGCATGAGATCCGTCTCCTCAGGGGTCGATCCGCGCCTGGCCACCGCCGTGAGCACCGCGCGCCGCAGGCTCAACACTCTGATCTGCACCGCCAGTGCCTCGGCGTGGGCCTTGGCGACCTCGGCGAGGGAGACCTCCTGCTCCACGACCTTCTTGATCGTGGGCAGGTCCACGCCCAGATCGCGGAGCGTCCGTACGAGATCGAGGCGGGCCACGGCGTCGACGTCGTAGAGGCGGTAGCCGGCCGGACTGCGGTCGGCGGGCGGCACGATCCCGCGGTCGGAGTAGAACCGGATGGTCTTGACCGTGAGCCCGGTCCTCCGGGCCAGATCGCCGATCGAGTAGAGCGTGTCGCCGTCCATGCCTCCACCCTCGCGTCTCCCCCTGAGGGAGACTCAAGCCGCCCCCTGGGCGTACAGCGAAGCAGAAACCGGCGACGCCGGACCCGATGAGCGGGTCCGGCGTCGCCGGTGTGACCGAGCAAGAGGAGATCAGGTGGAGACCAGGCGGTAGCCCACTCCACGAACGGTCTGAATCATCCTGTCCTCGTCGTCACCGAGTCTGGCGCGCAGCCGTTTCACATGGACGGCGATCGTGTTGGTGGACATCGCGTCCGCGGAATGCCACACGTGCCGCATGATCTGCTCGCGTGTGACGGTCCGATCGGCGTTGCGCATCAGATAGTGGAGCAACTCGAACTCTCGAAGGGGCAGATGCACGACATGTCCCGCGACCTTCACCTGGTAGGCCGTGACGTCCAGCTCGACGTCGCCGATCGTGAGCACGATCCGGTGATCGCCCTGGCGCCGGAAGGCCGCCTGGACGAGCGGAAGCAGCTCGTGTACTCGGTAGGGACGGGCCACGCATGCCGTCGCCCCGGCCGCGAGGGCCTGCAGGGCCTGCTCGGTATCGCTCCCGAAATCGATACCGAGCAGGACCGGCACGGCCCGCGCGAGCCGTACGGCCCGGACGAAGTCGACCGGGCCGACGACCGGCAGGGAAGAGCTGATCAGTACCGCGTCCGGCTGGAGTGCGCCTGCCTGGAGCAGTGCCTGCGCACCGTCCATTACGCCGGTGACATCGATCCCTTCGGGTTCCAGGGCCGCCACCAACTGCTGGATGAGGCCCGCGTCCGGATCGGCCACCAAAAGCATGGGTGCCGACCGAGTGTCCCCCTCCACTACGGGTGCCGCCACCCAGGTCCTCCAATGCTCAGCCGAAGCGGCCGGTGATGTAGTCCTCGGTCGCCTTCTGCGTCGGGTTGGTGAAGATCCGCGAGGTCTCATCCATCTCGATGAGCTTGCCCGGCTGACCCTGCGCCGCGAGGTTGAAGAAGGCGGTCCGGTCGCTGACGCGAGCCGCCTGCTGCATGTTGTGGGTCACGATGACGATCGTGAACTCCTGCTTGAGCTGGGAGATCAGATCCTCGATCGCGAGAGTCGAGATCGGGTCGAGGGCCGAGCACGGCTCGTCCATGAGCAGGACCTGCGGCCGCACCGCGATCGCTCGCGCGATGCACAGACGCTGCTGCTGTCCGCCGGACAGACCGGCACCCGGCTTGTTGAGCCGGGTCTTGACCTCGTTCCAGAGGTTGGCTCCCTTGAGGGACTCCTCGACGATGCCGTCGAGCTGCGACCTGGAGAAACGACCGTTCAGCCGGAGGCCGGCGGCCACGTTGTCGAAGATCGACATCGTGGGGAACGGGTTGGGCCGCTGGAACACCATGCCGATGGTCCGCCGTACGGACACGGGGTCGACATTGGCGCCGTACAGGTCCTGGTCCTCCAGGCGGACCTTGCCTTCGACGCGCGCGCCGGGGATGACCTCGTGCATGCGGTTCAGGGTCCGCAGGAACGTCGACTTGCCGCAACCGGAGGGACCGATGAACGCCGTGACGGAACGCGGCTCGATGGTCATCGAGATGCCCTCGATCGCCTTGTGCGATCCGTAGTAGGCATCGAGGTCGGAGACCTCGATCTGCTTAGCCATCTCTTATCCCCTCTTTGCAGGCGAACGCCACCACGAGATGAGGCGTGCGACCAGGTTCAGCAGCATGACGATCAGGATCAGAGTGAGTGCTCCGGTCCAGGCGCGGTCGATGGCGACGTCCTGGGGCAGACCCGACTGACCGAAGACGTACAGCGGAAGACCCATCTGCGGCCCGTTGAACGGGTCTTCGTTGATGGAGTCGGTGAAGAACACGGTGAGCAGCAGCGGCGCCGTCTCACCCGCGACACGGGCGACTGCCAGCATGACGCCCGTGACTATGCCGGTGAAGGCGGTCGGCAGGACGACCTTGGCGATCGTGCGCCACTTCGGCACGCCGAGCGCGAACGACGCCTCTCGCAGCTCGTTCGGCACGAGCCGCAACATCTCCTCCGTCGATCTGACCACCACGGGCATCATCAGGATCGACAGAGCCAGCGCGCCGGCGAAGCCCGAGAACGGCATCCCGAGCACGAGGATCCAGAACGCCAGGACGAAGAGGCCGGCGACGATGGACGGGACACCGGTCATGATGTCCACGAAGAAGCTGATCATCCGCGACAGCCGGCCGCCGTTGCCGTACTCCACGAGGTAGACGGCGGTCAGCAGCCCGATCGGCACCGCGATCAGTGAGGCGAGGAGCACCTGCTCCAGCGTGCCGATGATCGCGTGGTAGGCGCCGCCTCCGGCGTCCCGTGCACCGATGTTGCGCATCGAGTGGGTGAGGAACTCGATGTCGAACCGCTTGAGGCCGTTGCTGATGACCATCCACAGCACCGACACGAGCGGGACGACGGCGATGGCGAAGGCCAGGTAGACCAGGCCCTGGACCGCGCGGTCCTTGACCCGCCTGCCGACGGAGAGGGGTCGAATTCCGGTTTGCACGGTCACGCTGCGGCCCTCGCGTATTCCTTACGGCGGGCGATGATGAGGCGGGCGGCCGTGTTCACCACGAGTGTGATCACGAACAGCACCAGGCCGGACGCGATGAGCGCGCCTCGGCCGACGTCCGTGGCCTCGCCGAATCCGTTGGCGATGTTGGCGGCGATGCTGTTGCCGTTCGGGCTGAGGATGCGGAACGAGATGGTGAACGTCGCAGGGAAGATCAGGGCGACGGCGATCGTCTCGCCCATGGCCCGGCCGAGACCGAGCAGCGCCGCGGTGATGACGCCGGGACGGCCGAACGGCAGGACCGCCATCCGGATCATCTCCCAGCGGGTGGCGCCGAGGGCGAGCGCGGCCTCCTCCTGGATCTTCGGGGCCTGGAGGAAGACCTCACGGGAGATCGCGGCAATGATCGGAAGGATCATGATCGCCAGCACCAGCGAGGCTGTGAGCATGCTCTTGCCGACGACCGAGTCCCCGCCGAAGATCGGGATCCACCCGAGGTAGTCGTTCAGGAACGTGGACGGCCCCAGCATGAAGGGGACGAGGAAGGTCACGCCCCACAGGCCGTACACGACGCTGGGGACGGCGGCGAGAAGGTCGATCACGTAGCCCAGCACCGAGGCCAGGCGACGGGGGGCGTAGTGGGAGATGAACAGGGCGACGCCGACGGCCACCGGGGTGGCGACGACGAGCGCGATGAACGAGCTGATGACGGTGCCGAAGGCCAGTGCGCCGATTCCGAAGACGGGCTCGGTGGCGTTGGGCACCCAGGTCAGTTCGGTCAGGAAGTGCGACGTGTTCGCCTGAAGGGCGGGGATCGCCTTCACGACGAGGAAGACCGCGATCGCCGCCATGATCGCCAGCAGGACCACACCTGAGGCGGTGGACAGGAAGCGGAAGGGAACGTCGCCGCGGCTGCGCCGATAGGCGGACCGGCTAAGAGCCGGCCCGCCTTCGGTCTTGGGAAGAGACGTGGCCATAAGGGCTAGGAGATCGCCTCGACGGCGGTCCGAACCTTGGTGATGAGGCTGGCCGGCAGCGGGGCGTAGCCCAGGCCGGTCAGGGCCTGCTGGCCGGCGTCGCTGGCCGTGTAGGTGAGGAAGGACTTGACCAGCGGAAGGTCCGTGGCCGACAGGCCCTTCTCACAGGTGATCTCGTAGGTCACCAGGACGATCGGGTAGGCACCCGCGGCGCTGGTGGCGTAGTCGATCTTGAGCTTGAGGTCGTTGCCGGTGCCCGCGACCTGGGCGGCCTCGACCGTCTTGCCCGCGCTCTCCGGGGTGAGCTCGACGAACTCGCCGGAGCCGTTGGCGACCTTGGCCTTCTGGAGGCTCGAGTTCTCGGCGAAGGAGAGCTCGACGTAGCTGATCGCGCCCTCGGTGCTCTTCACCGAAGCGGCGATCTGGTCGGAGCCCTTGGCGCCCTGACCCTTGGCCTCGGCCGGCCACGCCTTGCCCGGCTCGTACGGCCAGTCGGCGGTCGCCTTGAGGAACTTGGTGAAGTTGTCGCTGGTGCCCGACTCGTCCGAGCGGTGGAACGCCTGGATCGCGGTCGAGGGGAGCGTGGCGTCGGGGTTGTCGGCCTTGATGGCCGGGTCGTCCCACTTGGTGATCTTGCTGTTGAAGATGCCGCCGATGGTCTTCGGCGACAGCTGCAGGCCGTCCACACCGGGGACGTTGTAGACGACGGCGACGGGGCCGATCACCATGGGCAGGTTGATCGCCTTGCCGGTCTTGCAGCGGGCGTCGGCCTGAGCCGGCTCGCCCTTCTCGTCGTTGAGCGCCGAGTCAGAGCCGGCGAACGCGACGGTGCCCTGGATGAAGGACTGGACACCCGCGCCGGAGCCGGCGGGGTTGTAGTTGATGCTCACACCGGTGTTGGCCGACTGGAAGCCCTTCTTCCACTCGTCCATCGCGTTGGCCTGGGCCGAGGAACCCGCGGCGTTGATCGTGCCCGAGAGGCTGCTGCCGGTGGCAGCGCCCGTCGGGGCGGTCGAGGTGCCAGTGTCGCCGCTGTTGTCGTCGGTGCCGCATGCGGCGAGCGAAAACACGCCGATAATGGCGGCCGCGGCAAGCCGGCCTGCATACTTCACGGTGATTCCTCCCGCTTGTCTTCTCGTCGCCGAGGACACTAGGGATCGAAGGTGACCGGATCCCTTGGTAAAGGTGAACGAGTAGTGAACGCGCTTGGTCTCTTGTGGTGATCGATGGAGATAACGAGCAGGTCACGGCGGGTGTGCGGGACCATTGGTTCATGAAGCGCATATGTCTGGTCTGCATGGGGAACATCTGCCGGTCGCCCATGGCCGAGGTCGTCTTGCGACGCACGCTCGAGGAAAGGGGCCTTGACGTGCTCGTGGACAGCGCGGGCACCGGCGGCTGGCACGCGGGGGAGCCCATGGACGAGCGAGCTCTGGCGACGCTCGCCGAGCACGGTTACGACGGAGACGCTCATCGTGCCCGGCAGTTCGACCCCGCCTGGTTCGCCGAGCGCGACCTCGTCCTCGTCATGGACCGGGACAATCTCCGGGCCGTGCGGCGGATGGCCCCGCCCGGAGCCGATGTGCGGCTGTTCCGCTCGTTCGACCCCGACGCTCCCGACGGGGCCGAGGTGCCCGACCCCTACTACGGCGGGAAGCAGGGCTTCACCGACGTGCTCGTCATGGTCGAGGCCGCGTCCGAGGGGTTGGCGAAGCACCTTGAAGATCACTAAAGACCTCGGCGCGAGCCACGCCTGGACCCTTCACGAAGCCGTCGACGGTGACGGGCGGCGGCTCTTCGTCAAGAAGGGCGCCGACTTCACCGCCGAGGCCGCCGGGCTCCGCTGGCTCGCCGAGCCTGCGGCCGTGGTCGTGCCCGAAGTCGTCGAGGCGGACGGCGACACCCTGGTGCTGGAGTGGATCGAGACGGCGCCGGCGACGGCGGCGGCGGCCGAACGTTTCGGCCATGAGCTCGCCGCTCTCCACGCCGCCGGTGCGGAGGGCTTCGGCGCCCCGTGGCCCGGCTCGATCGCCGAGCTGCCGATGGGCAACGGGCCGGCTCCCGACTGGCCCACCTTCTACACCTCCCAGCGGGTGCTCCCGTTCGTACGGCAGGCCCGCGACGCCGGGGGGTTGTCGGCGGCCGACGTCGACCTGGTCGAGGAGGCCTGCGACCGCGTGAAGGAGGTGTCGGGCCCGGCGGAACCGCCCGCCCGCATCCACGGCGACCTCTGGAACGGCAACCTGCTGTGGACCGCTCCTTCGGGCCGGGGAGACTCGGGCCCCGGGCGTGTCGCGCTGGTCGACCCGGCGGCGCACGGAGGCCACCGGGAGACCGACCTCGCCATGCTCGCGCTCTTCGGCGCCCCGCACCTCGCCACGATCCTGGGCGCCTACCGGGAGGCCGCCCCGCCCGCCGACGGCTGGCGGGAGCGGGTGCCGCTGCATCAGCTTCACCCGCTCGCGGTGCACGTCTGCCTGTACGGCGACGCCTACCGGGGCAGCCTGCTCACGGCCGCGGCCGAGGTGCTCGCGATGTGACGGCCACAGAGACGATCGCAGAGACGGCCATGGGAATGATCGCTGTGCTGACGGCCGCGCCGGTCGCCGTGGCGGTCAGGAGCGGGAGAGGCGCTTGAGCACCTCACCGTGGAGCAGTCCGTTGGTGCAGACCATGCTGCCGCTGTCGAGAGGCTGAGTCCCGTCCAGGGCGGTGCAGGTGCCGCCCGCCTCCTCGACGATCACGGTGAGCGCCGCCATGTCCCAGGGGGACAGCTCGGGCTCGGCGGAGATGTCCACCGATCCTTCCGCGACCATCATGTGCGACCAGAAGTCGCCGTAGCCGCGGCTGCGCCAGACCTGTCTGGTGAGGTCGAGGAATCCGTCGAGCCGGTTGTCCTTCTCCCATTCCTCCAGGTCGGAGAAGGCGAAGGAGGCGTCGCCGATGCGGCCGACCTCCGACACGCGGCAGCGGGAGGCCTTGGTCAGGCTGCGCCCGGTCCAGGAGCCGCCGTCCCTGGCGGCCCACCAGCGCCGTCCGAGAGCGGGGGCGGAGACCACGCCGACGACGACCTTGCCCTCCTCCATCAGCGAGATGAGGGTGGCCCACACCGGGACGCCGCGCACGTAGTTCTTCGTGCCGTCGATGGGGTCGATGACCCATGACCGCATGCCGTACCCGGTGCGGCCGAACTCCTCGCCGACGACCGCGTCACGGGGGCGGGCCCGCCGCAGCGTGCCGCGGATGGCCTCCTCGACGGCCCTGTCGGCGTCGCTGACCGGGGTGAGGTCGGGCTTGGTGTCGACCTTCAGGTCCACAGCCTTGAAGCGGCGCATGGTGATGTCGTCGGCGGCGTCCGCCATCACATGCGCGAGTCGCAGGTCGTCACTGTATGCCGTCACAGGGGCCAAGTTATCGTGCCGGACCCCGATTACATCAGGCCCGGATCGCTCCAAAACATACTCATCGGTAACATCCGATCATGGACATCGCCGCATTCTTCCTCGACAGCGTCCCGTTCGCGCGCCTGCTCGGCGTCACCTTCGACTCGGTCGGAACCGGCACCGCCGTGGCTCGCATGCCCGACCGCGACGACCTCCACAACCACGTGGGCGGCCCGCACGCCGGCGCCCTGTTCTCGCTCGCGGAGTCGGCCTCGGGGGCCGCCATGCTCTCGGCGTTCGCCGACCAGCTCTCGCGCGCCGTGCCGCTGGCGACGGTGGCCTCGGTCCGCTACCTCAAGCTCGCCATGGGCGAGGTGACGGCGTCGGCGACCCTGCGGGCCGACCGTGACGAGGTCGTCGCCCGGCTCGACGCCGGAGAGCGGCCGGAGTTCGACGTCGTGGTCGACATCCGTGACGCGGCGGGGACCGTCGTGTCCGAGGTGACCGTCTCCTGGACGCTCCGCCCCAACCGCTGACCGGCCGCGGGCCGGTCAGTCGTCGTCCGGGGACCCTTCGCGACTGGCGAGCAGCCGCCTGAGCGACTCCAGGCGCGCGGGGTCCCCGCCGCCCTCCGCGACGAAGCGGTCCAGTGCGCATCCGTCCCCGAGATGGGTGCAGCCCTTGGGACAGTCGACCGCGGCCTCGTTGAAGTCGGGAAAGGAGGCGAGCACGGTCTCCATGGCGACGTGGGCGAGGCCGAAGCTGCGGACCCCGGGCGTGTCGATGATCCAGCCTCCCTCGGGAAGCTCGAGCGCGACCGCCGACGTGGAGGTGTGCCGGCCTCTGCCGGTCACGGCGTTGACGTGCGACACCGCGCGGCGGGCGTCCGGCACCAAGGCGTTGACCAGCGTCGACTTCCCCACGCCTGAGTGGCCGACGAGCACGCTGATCCGGTCGGTCACACGGTCGCGCAGCTCGCCGAGCGGGCTGCCCTTCTCGACCACCACGTACGGCACGCCGAGCGGCTCATAGAGGGACACCAGTTCGTCGGGCGCGGCGAGGTCGGCCTTGGTGAGGCAGAGCAGCGGATCGATGTCGGCGTCGAAGGCGGCGACGAGCATCCGGTCGATCATCCGGGGGCGCGGCGGCGGGTCGGCCAGCGCCGTGACGATGACGAGCTGGTCGGCGTTGGCCACGATCGGCCGCTCGATGTCGTCGGTGTCGTCGGCGCTGCGCCGCAACATCGAGTCGCGCTCCTCCACGCGCACGATCCGCGCGAGCGTGTCGGGACGGCCCGACACGTCGCCCACGATCGCGACGCGGTCTCCGACGACGATGCCCTTACGGCCGAGTTCCCTGGCCTTCATCGCGACGACGAGGATCCTGTCCGTCTTCCCCGCGCGGCGGGCGGCGGCCTTCGTTTGGGGACGCGCGGCCGGGGCGTCCCCGTTCACCCGGGGGATGCCGTCCCCGACGAGGCAGGTGTAACGGCCGCGGTCGACGGCGACGACGAAGCCCTCGACGGCCTCCTCATGGGCAGGGCGCGTCCGCGTCCGGGGCCGGGATCCCTTGCCCGGTCTCACCCTGACGTCGTCCTCGTCGTACTGCCGTCTTTTCAGCGCCCGCGCCCCGATCGTGTCGCGCACCGGTGAGCGCCGCTCACGGGGCGGGTCGCCGGCCGAGGCCCTCTCATCGCGCGCCGCCCAGCATGGCGGCCCACATGTCCGGGAACTCCGGGAGGGTCTTGCCCGTGGTCGCGATGTTCTCCACCTGGACGCCGGGTACGGCCAGCCCGATCACGGCGCCCGCCGTGGCCATCCGGTGGTCGTCGTAGGAGTGGAAGACCCCGCCCGACAGCGGCCGGGGGTGGATCTCCAGCCCGTCGGGCGTCTCGCGGGCGTCGCCTCCGAGCCTGTTGATCTCCGTGGCGAGCGCGGCGATGCGGTCGGTCTCGTGTCCGCGGATGTGGGCCACGCCGCCGATGCGGGAGGGGGAGTCGGCGAGGGCCGCCAGCGCGGCGATGGTCGGCGTCAGCTCGCTCACATCGTGCAGGTCGGCCTCGATGCCCCGCACCCGACCGGAGCCCGTCACCTGGAGGCCATCAGGGACGCGGGTCACCGTCGCGCCCATCCGCTCCAGCAGGGGGCGGAGCCGGTCGCCGCCCTGCGTGGTCTCCTCCGGCCAGCCGGGGACCACGACCGTGCCGCCGGCGACGAGTGCTCCTGCGAGGAACGGCGCCGCGTTGGACAGGTCTGGCTCGACGTCGACGTCGTGCGCCCTGATCGGCCCGGGCTCCACCCGCCACACGTCGGCTCCGGAGTCGTCCACCTCGACGCCGGCCTGCCGCAGCATGTGGACGGTCATCTCGATGTGGGGCATCGAAGGGACGGGGGGTCCGCTGTGCCGTACGGTCACGCCCTTTTCGAAGCGGGCGCCCGCCAGCAGCAGGCCCGAGACCATCTGGGACGAGGTGGAGGCGTCGAGGACCACCTCCCCGCCCGAGATGGGGCCGCGGACGGTGAACGGCAGGGCGTCGGCGTCGACGGAAGCCCCCAGGGCGCGCAGCGCCCCCAGGATCGGTCCCATGGGCCGCTTGCGCGCCGCCGGGTCGCCGTCGAAGCGCACCGGGCCGTCCGCGAGCGCGGCCACCGCGGGCACGAACCGCATCACAGTGCCCGCCAGGCCCACGTCGATCGACACGCCGCCCCTGACGGGCCGCGGGGTGATCGCCCAGTCCACACTCGACCGGCTCTCCCCGGAAGGCGTCATCTCCGCGCCGAGGGACCGCAGGGCGGCCACCATCAGATCCGCGTCCCGGCTGCGCAACGCCCGCCGTACCCTGCTGGGCGCGTCGGCCAGCGCGGCGAGTAGCAGCGCACGGTTGGTCACCGACTTGGATCCGGGCAGGCGGACGGTCGCGTTGACCGGCCCGGCGGCTGCCGGGGCCGTCCAGAGCGCCTCTGGGCCCGTGGAGGCGGAGTGCGGTGTGGCCATGCCAGAAGCCTATCGTCGCGCCCCCACGAGCCCGTACGGCGCGCGCATGGGCCGGAAATGGCAGTCTGGGAGGCATGTGCGGGAGATACGCGTCGGCGCGCAAGAAGCATGACCTTCTCGAGGAGTTCGAGGTCGAGCTCGACGGCGCCCCCGACCAGGAGCTCGGGCCCGACTACAACGTGGCTCCCACCAAAGGGGTCTACGCGGTCATGAGCCGCGTGCCCAGGGACGACGACGGGAGCCGCTCGGGACGACCGGTGCGGCAGTTGCGCGTGGTCCGGTGGGGGCTGGTGCCGAGCTGGGCGAAGGATCCGTCGATCGGCTCGCGGCTCATCAACGCGCGGATCGAGACCGTGGGGGACAAACCCGCGTTTCGCACGGCTTTCGCCTCGAGACGGTGTCTCCTGCCCGCGGACGGCTATTTCGAGTGGATGCCGACGGAGGACAAGAAGAAGCAGCCCTATTTCATCCATCCGTCGGACGGCGGCGTGCTCGCGATGGCCGGGCTGTACGAGTTCTGGAAGGACCCGGGCCGGGCGGACGACGATCCCCTGAAATGGTTGTGCACCTGCACGGTGATCACCACGTCGGCCGAGGACGAGCTGGGCCGCATTCACGACCGCATGCCGATGATGGTCGAGCGCGACCGCTGGGCGGAATGGCTCGACCCCCGGCTGAAGGACCCGGCGAAACTGCTGGTCCCCGCAAGCCCCGACAGGCTCGAGGCGTATCCCGTCTCGACCGAGGTGAACAACGTGCGCAACAACGGCCCCGCTCTGGTCGAGCCGGCGGAGCCGGTCGGCAAGGAAACGGGAAACGGCGCGGATGCGGACGCGCTTTTCTAGAAATCCATTGGTGTAAGTCGGACGCCGAACGGGCATCCGGTAACGAAAGCGGTTCACCACGCCGTAATAAATGCCGACCTGTCGGGAGACCGGGGCTCCTCGGCGGGTGTTCCCCACGCTCCCGGAGGTGCGGATTCGTGGATGTCGCGACCGCGCGTATGCGCTTGGAAATCATGCTCGAAGAGCTCGACCGTTCGATCAGGGTGCTGAAGGGCGACCCGGTCGCCGTGCCGGAACGATCGGCCGCCGACGCCGGGGCCGATCTCACCGACGCCGACCGCACGCGGGCCATGCTGGACGTCGCGTCGCGGCAGCGCAAGGAGGTTCAGGACGCTCTCGTCCGGCTCGACCAGGGCGGCTACGGGCGGTGCGTGGACTGCGCCGCCCCCGTCCCCGAGGGCAGGCTGGAGGCGCGGCCGGAAGCGGCCCGCTGCGTCCAGTGCCAGTCGAAGCGGGAGCGCCGCCGCTAGGTCGTGTGTCCCTGGGTCCGCGCCGCCGCCCGGAGCGGCTTGCGGGCGCTGGCCACCAGGTGGATGCCCACGGTGTCGTCGTCGTCCGGCTGGGTCGCGAGTTCGGTGCGGACCAGCCAGGCGAGCGACCGCCCGCCGGAGCCGAGCACGCGATCGACCATGGACGGGGACAGAACCGTCCGCGGCCGGATCCACTCCACCTCGAGCC
The DNA here is from genome assembly GCF_016862895.1 of Planotetraspora kaengkrachanensis. Taxonomy (GTDB): domain Bacteria; phylum Actinomycetota; class Actinomycetes; order Streptosporangiales; family Streptosporangiaceae; genus Planotetraspora; species Planotetraspora kaengkrachanensis. The sequence goes on from NZ_BONV01000057.1 coordinate 12,378, forward strand.
CGGCGCCGGTGACCAGTTCGCGGACCTGCGCGCTGGTGAAGCACCGGGTGATGCTGCCGTCCGGCCACGGGATGAGCATGACCTCGCCCGTCTGGCACAGATGGGCCCAGTAGTTCTGCTCGGCGAGGATCGCCATGCCCAGGACGAGCGAGTCGACGCACAACAGGGCGCGGCCGCCGGGCTTCAGCACGCGGGCCATGTCCTCGATCACCGACTCGGCCATGAGGTCGACCGACAACATGCGCTCCTCGGCGATCACCGCGTCGACGCTGGCGTCGGGGAGGAACGCGAGGTTGTCGGCGCGGACCTTCTGGGTCAGGTCGGAGGCGTCCCTGAGCCACGGCTCGAACGGCCTGCGGAAGTCCATGACCTCGATCACCCGGTGGCCGGCGCGGGCGGCCTGGGCCGGCCACCTGCCCCGGCCTCCGGAAAGGTCGACCAGCAGGGACGGGCCTCCGGGCAGCCATTGGCGCAACTGCTCGGCGACGACCGCGTGGTAAAAGTTCCAGTACGGCCCGAGCGTGCCCGAGCCATTGAGTTCGTTGGCCGGAATAGGCAGCACGAGCAGCTCCTGGACGTCGAATTTCCGGGCTACCAGCCGGTACGTATGTATTTCCCCTTGCGGAGGCGTTCATCACCTCAAACCGCACCGGGAACAGACTCTACGCCCCACCTGTTACAGGTGGGCATGAACACGTTGGTGCTGCCGGAAGCCCCCGGCAGGAGCGCCGCGACCCGGCCGGTATTCTCGGCTGGGTACGGTGTTCCGAAGGGGGTGGGTCCGGTCTCCAAGACAGCTGAGGAGACTCTGGGGCAGCGCAGTGAGCGGTTCGAGCGCGACGTCATGCCGTATCTCGACCAGCTCTACTCCGCCGCGCTCCGGATGACCCGTAATCCCGCGGATGCGGAAGACCTCCTGCAGGAGACCTTCGCCAAGGCTTTCGCCTCCTTCCACCAGTTCCAAGAGGGAACGAACCTCAAGGCCTGGCTCTACCGCATCCTGACCAACACATTCATCAACAGTTATCGCAAGAAGCAGCGCGAGCCGAAGCAGTCGGGCACGGAGGAGATCGAGGACTGGCAGCTCGCCCGTGCCGAGTCGCACACGTCCAGCGGCCTCAAGTCCGCCGAGATCGAGGCGCTCGAGCACCTGCCCGACAGCGACGTGAAGAACGCGCTGGCGGCTCTTCCCGAGGAGTTCCGCATCGCGGTCTATCTGGCCGACGTCGAGGGCTTCCCGTACAAGGAAATCGCCGACATCATGGGCACGCCGATCGGCACCGTGATGTCCCGCCTGCATCGTGGCCGCCGCCAGCTGCGGACGCTGCTGCAGGACTACGCACGTGACCGCGGGCTCGCGCGGTCGGACTCCCGTGGCGGGGCCGACGACGATTTGCTTGGCCAGGAGGAGCGATGAGCTGCGGGAACCACCACGACACCCCGTGTAGTGACGTTCTCGACCGGATCTACAGCTACCTCGACGGCGAGCTGGACGAGAACGGTTGCGCCGACATCAGGCAGCACCTCGACGAGTGCCACTCCTGCCTCGACGAGTACGGCCTGGAGAAGGCGGTCAAGCAGCTTGTCGCCAAGCACTGCGGGTGCGACCCCGTGCCCGACGACCTGCGCGCGAAGGTCATGACTCGGATCGAACAGGTGCGCGCCCAGCTTCCCGATTAGGATCTCCCCCCGGAGATCCTGGAGGGGCGACGGCATGCGGATAGTGGTCACGGGCGGAGCCGGGTTCATCGGGTCCACGCTGGTCGATCGGCTGGTGCGGGACGGGCACGAGGTGACGGTCCTTGACGACCTGTCGTCGGGGCGCAATCGGAACTCCGAGGCGCGCCTGCACGTGATGGACGTGCGCGACCCTGCCGTGGGCGCGGTGATCGAGGAGTCGCGGCCGGAGGTCGTCTGCCATCTGGCCGCGCAGATCAGCGTCAGGAAGAGCGTCGCAGACCCCGTCCACGACGCCAGGCTGAACGTCGAGGGCACCGTCAACGTGATCGAGGCGGCCAGGCGCGCGGGCGCGCGCAAGGTCGTCTACGCCTCGTCGGTCGCCGTGTACGGCAGGCCCTCGATCATCCCCGTTCCGGCGGGAGCGGCCACCGACCCGCGCTCGCCGTACGCCGCGTCCAAACTCAGCGGTGAGATCTACCTGTCCGCCTTCAGCGGACTGTACGGCCTGGAGTACACCACGCTGGTGTTGTCCAACGTGTACGGCCCGCGGCAGTCGCCCGAGGGCGAGGCGGGCGTCGTCTCGATCTTCACGGACGCCCTGCTGTCCGGCAGGCGCACGGTCGTGTACGGCGACGGGTCCCAGACACGCGACTACGTCTACGTCGACGACGTGGTGGACGGCTTCGCCCGGGCGTGCGGGCCTGACGGGAACGGCAGCCGGTTCAATCTCGGGACGGGCGTGCAGACGACCGACCGGCGGTTGCACACGCTCGTCGCCGCCGCGGCGGGAGTCCCCGACGAACCCGACTTCGAGCCTGCCCGGCTGGGAGATCTCCCGGCCATGGCCGTCGATCCGGCGCCCGCGTTCGAGGGTCTCGGGTGGCGGCCCGCGTACGACCTCGCCGCCGGCCTCAAGGCCACCGTCGCGTGGGCCATGGGTGCGTGAGCGATACGGGTCGATTCGGGCGCGATAAATCGGGATAATTCAACACAGCGTGATTGCTTGATTACGTTTTGGCCGCGAAGCCCCGACATCCCCGATCGCCGGTGTCGCGTTCTGTAGCCTGAGTGGCGAATCGATGTGGAGGCGGCACCATGCTTGGGAAGACCATCGTCCGACTACTGGCGGCAATGACGCTGCTGACCCCTGTGGTTGTGCTCGTCGGCACCGTCGCGGGGACTCCGGGGATCTCCTGGACGTAGTTCCTGCCTGTGGATCCACTTCCTTCACATGATCCATAGGCTTCTCTCACCCGAGGTGGCGTCATGCGGGAACTACCGTGGCCTGCCAGGATCTATTTCGTCGCGATCATCGGGGCCGCGGTCTACCTGCTCGTCCACTGCATCCTCGCGCCGGAGTGGACGAGCGAGATCCACTGGCCGACGCTCCTCGTCCTCGCGCTGCTGTTTCTGGTCTGCGAGTCCGTTCCGACGTTGCTCAACGTGCCGCAGGCCGCCGTTTCCGTCAGCTACTCCGCCGCCCTGGCGGCCGTGGTCCTCGTCGGGCCAGAAGGCGCGGCGCTCGTCGGCCTGATGGCCGTCCTGAGCGTCCGGCCGGGCCTCGCCGTCGTCAAGCGCCTGTTCAACGGCGCGCAATTCGTGATCTGCGGGTACGCGGCCGGCCGGGCGTTCGAGCTCACGGGCGGCGTGCCGGGCCTGCCCAAGATCACCGACTTCCCCGGCATCCTCGTCCCGTACGGCGCGGCCACCGCGGCCTTCGTCGCCATCAACTTCGTCCTGACCGCCCTGATCATCCTGCTCGTGGCGGGGGTGGGCAAGCACCAGGTCGCGCTGCGCGGCACCGTTCAGTTCCTCGGGTCCTACGTGGGGTACGCCACGTTCGGCCTGCTGATCGCCGGGCTGTGGGCCACCGTGGAGTCGATCTCGACCGTGCTCGTGCTGCTGCCCCTGTTCGTCGCCCGCTGGGCGCTGGGCCACTACCACGCCGAGCAGCGCTCGTACGACGCGACGATCGCGGCCCTGTGCCAGGCGGTGGAGACCAAGGACTACTACACCCGGGGCCACTGCACCCGGGTCTCCGCCGCCTCCGGCATGATCGCCGAAGAGATCGGGATGGGCGCCGAGCGCCTCCAGGCCATCCGCTACGCCGGGATGCTCCACGACGTGGGCAAGCTGGGCGTGCCGACGAAGGTCCTGCAGAAGGACGGAGACCTCACCGAGGAGGAGTACGCCGCGATCCAGCTGCATCCCATGCGCGGTCTGGAGATCGTGCGGGGGATCGACTTCCTGGACGAGGCGTTCGCCGGGATCATGCACCACCACGAACGGCACGACGGGAAGGGTTACCCGATGGGCCTGGCCGGGATGGAGATCCCGGAGTTCGCCCGGATCATCGCGGTGGCGGACGCGTTCGACTCCATGACCTCCGACCGGGCCTACCGCAAGGCGAAGCCGATCGACGTCGCCGTGGGCGAGTTGCTCAAGAACGCGGGAACGCAGTTCGATCCGATCATGGTCAGCACCTTCATCAAGGCCCTGAGCCGGGACGGCTGGCATCCGCCGCAGACCGCTCCGGCTCCGTCGGACGACGTGGTCGAGACGACCGCCAAGGATCACGACGACCCGACGACGCCCATCCAGGTGGTGTCGGAGCGATGAGCGAGCGGCGGACGGCGGCGACCCGGTCGCCGGGGCTCGACTCCGGCCAACTCCTGCTCATCTGCGCGGCCGGCATGCTGACCGTCGCGGGCGTCGCCCACACAGCCGCGGCCGGGCTGGTCGACTCGCACGTGGCGATCGGGTTCGGCTTGCTGATCGCCGCGGGTGAGCTCGCCCGGCTGACCATGCCGGGCAACCGCGAGGTGGCGCCGGTCTCCACGGCCGCGTCCCTCGGATACGCGCTCCTGCTCGACGTCGGCGGCCGTGAGGCGACCCAGTCGGCGTTGCAGGTCGTCGCCGTGATGTCGGTCGGCATGATCGCCGGCGCCCTGCCGCATGTCGCCGTCGGCCGTCCGCCGCGTCTGGACGCGATGGCGAGGCGGCTCCTCGCGGGCTCGCTGCTGGCCTTCGCCTACCGTCCGGTCGCGCACCCGCTCTACGAGATCGCCGCGGCGGGGGACTGGTGGCCCGCCCTCGGCGTGATGGCTCTTCTCATCACCGTGATGTTGTCGGTCGACGTCATGATCGCCGCGATGCTCCGCGCAGAGCAGGTCAGGACCGTGTTCGGCGTGGCCGTACGGGACGAGATCAGGATGGCGGCGCCGCTGGGCGCCGCGGTGGCCGCGTCCGGGATGTTGCTCGCCCTCGCGTCGCACAGCATGGACCTGACCGCGCTGCCCGCCTTCGCGGCGCCGCTGCTGGTCACGCAGGTGGCCTTCCGCAAGTACGCCGGGATCAGGGCCACCTACCTGCAGACCGTCCGGGCGCTGAGCAGGGTCACCGAGGTGGGCGGTTACGTCGAGCCCGGCCACTCCCGCCGGGTCAGCCAGCTGTCCGTCGCCATCGGCAGGGAGCTCGGCATGGCCGAGCCGCAGCTGCTCGAGCTCGAGTACGCCGCACTCATGCACGACATCGGCCAGCTCTCCCTTCGCGATCCGATCCCGGGCGGCGCCACCGTGCTGACCGATCCCGCGCAGGCCCGGCGCATCGCGGAACTGGGTGCCGAGGTGATCAGGAAGACCGGTGTGCTGCACGCGGTCGCCGAGATCGTCCGCAGGCAGTGCGATCCGGTCGCCGACTCGCCGCCCATGGCCAGCCGGATCATCAAGGCGGCCAACGCGTACGACGACCTGGTGGGCGCGTCGACGGACAGGGACCGCGCCGCCGCGGCGTTGGAGCGGCTCCGCCTCGACGGCGGGACCGAGTACGACCCGACGGTCGTGGAGGCGATGGCCCGGGTGGTCGATCGGCTGACGATGTCGCGCATGTAGGAGTCGCGCTTGTAGAAGACGTCCCACCGGAGCCCGTCCGGGGCCGTGCTCAGGATCTTTCCTTGTGCCGGCCCTACAGATTCGCCTGTGGAGGTTCCGTCGGAACGACCGGGAAGCCGATCGTGGGAATGGCCATAGGGTGGCAGCGTGTGCGATCTCGGCCGAAGCGGACGCAGACCAAGAACAATCTGCCGTTCTGTGCCGAGCTCCTGGACGACCCCGAGTCCATGAGCGGGGACTACGACACCGGGCCGGTTTGCCGGATGAGGAAAGCCCGACAGTTGACCATGATGAAGGGAGTCCCCGTGGCCGAGGTGCGCGCCGAGATGGTGGCGAACGTGTGGAAGATCGTCGTCGAGGAGGGCGACACGGTCGAGGAGGGCGACACGCTCGTCATCCTGGAGTCGATGAAGATGGAGATCCCGGTCCTCGCCGAGGAATCCGGGGTGGTCGCCCAGCTGAAGGTCGCCGAGGGCGACGTCATCCAGGGCGGCGACCTGATCGCCGTGATCGAGTAACGACCCAGGGCCCCGCACACCCTCAGGTTGTGATCATGCACAGATTCGTGGATCGCCCGCCTGGTCAGCGAAAACATCAATCGTGATCATGCGCGGATTCGCCCGGACGCCCTGTGAACAGGGGAAACGCCGTCCGTGATCATGCATGCTCACAGCCGGGCGAGGAACCTCTCGCGGTCCACGACGACCCGTTCGATCCTGCCGGTGCCCACCAGGACGCCCCTCTTGTCGACGGCCATGATCGAGAAGACCAGTCGCCGGCCGTCCACCTCGACCAGCTCGGCGGCGATCTCCACGTGCATCCCGACCGGGCTGGGCGCGATGTGCTCCAACTGGACCTTCGTGCCGACCGATGTCTGGCCGGGCGCGAGGTAGTGCTGGACCGCCTTCACCGTGGCGCTCTCGGCGAACGAGAGCAGCCGGGGTGTGCCCAGCACCGGTACGTCGCCGCTGCCCACCCGGATCGCGGTGTCGGACCGCTCCACCATGATGAGGACCTCGGCGCGCAGGCCAGGAGCCAGTGTCATACGTGCCAGCCTATTAGTGCCCGATTAGGGTGAGGACCGTGGACCCCTTCTGCGATCACTGCGGCCGCCCGGCCGACGAGGGCGATCACGCCGCGTGCCTCGCCGCCCGGGTTATGGAGCCGCCGCGCTACTGCCCGCGATGCCGCCGCCGCATGGTGGTGCAGGTCACCCCGCGCAGCTGGTCGGCGCGCTGCTCCGAGCACGGCGGTGCGGCGAGCTGAGCCACCGCACCACGATGACGCCGTACCGCCCGCCGCCGTACCGCCCGCCGCCGTACCGCCCGCCGCCGTACCGCCCGCCGCCGTACCGCCCGCCGCCGTACCGCGACGACGAGCCCGCGGCCCTGACCTGACGGCGGGCCGGGGCTCGCACGGTCACACCCCGGTGGTGTTCCGCGGGTAGGCGATCTCCGGGTCGGTGGCGATGTTCACCAGGTACGGCACGCCGGAGTCGAAGGCCCTCTGCAATGCGGGACCGATCTCCGCCGGTGACGTCACCAGCTCGCCGGCGCCGTCGAGGGCGGTGACCACCTGGTCGTACCGCGTCTGCGGCTGAAGCTCGGCGGCCACGTCGTAGCCGTACAACATCTGCATGGGGTGCTTCTCCAGGCCCCACATGCCGTTGTTGCCGCAGATCATGACGACGGGCAGCTTGTGCCGGACCAGGGTGTCGACGTCCATCAGCGAGAACCCGGCGGCGCCGTCTCCGAGGAGCAGCACGACCTGTGAGGACGGCCGCGCGATGCGGGCCGCGATGGAGTAGCCGAGCCCGGTGCCGAGGCAGCCGTACGGACCAGGGTCGAGCCAGTTTCCGGCCTTGCGGGGCTCGACGTACTTGCCCGCGTAGGACACGAAGTCGCCGCCGTCGCCGATCACGACGGCGTCGTCGGCCAGCAGTTTGCCGAGCTCGCCGTAGATGCGCATGGGGTGGATCGGGTCGGAGTCCGACTCCAGCAGGGGCGTGTCCGCCGCGATCGCCGCCGCGGCCGTCTCGGCCAGCTTGGCCAGCCACGGGGCGTAGCCCTTGGGGTTCACGCCGGCGGCCTCACATGCCGAGGAGAGGCCCCAGAAGAGCACCGACAGGTCGCCCGCCGCCGACCCGGACAGGCCGGTGTGCGTGGCGATCTGGGAGGGCGCGTCGCCGATGTGGACGACCTTGGCGAGCGGGGCGCCGTCCTTGCCGCCGAACCAGCCGTAGCCGAGGCGGAAGTCGAGCGGGGTGCCGACGACGATCACGAGGTCCGCCTGCCCGAAGGCGGCGCCGCGCGCCCGCGTGACGAGCAGCTCGTGGCCCGCGGGCAGGATGCCCCGGCCCTGGCCGTTCGGGATGACGGGGAGACGGTATGCCTCGGCGAAGTCGCGCGCGGCCTCCTCGGCCCGTTCCATCCAGACGTCCGAGCCGAGCACGAGCACGGGCCGCTCGGCCTCGGAGATCAGCCGGGCGATCTGGGCCAGTGCCTCCTCGTCGGGCTCGAGCGGCGACGGGCTGAGCGTCTCGGTGGTGTGCGCGGCCGAGGGGGAGAACAGGTCGTCCATGTAGAAGTCCAGGAACACCGGCCCTCGGTGGGGGGCGACGGCCGTACGGAAGGCCATCTCGACGTCCTGCCCGATGGAGTCTGCGCCCGACCCGGTGAAGGCGAGCTTGGTGATGGGCTCCAGCAAGGGGGGATGGTCCATCTCCTGCAGCGCGCCCGATCCCCACCGGGACCGTGGAGCCCGGCCGCCGAGCACGACCACGGGTGACCCGTTGAAGTGGGCGGTGGCCATTCCGGAGACGCCGTTGGTGATGCCCGGGCCGGCGGTGAGGACCGCCAGACCCGGTTTTCTCGTCAGACGCGCGGTCGCCTCGGCGGCGAAGACCGCGCTCTGCTCATGGCGGACGTCGAGAATGCGCATGCCTTCGTGCACGGCCCCGTCGTAGAGGGGGAAGACGTGCCCGCCGGACAAGGTGAACATCGTCTCGACGCCGTAGGCCTGAGAAACGGCGACCGCGATGTCGCCTGCGTGCTTGGGGGACTCCATGCGGTGAACCTACCAGTCAGTCACTTAGCCGGTCTGGGCTCTTGGTCTGGCAGAACTTCCCCGAATCGCGGCGTTGACACCCTGACCGCTAGAGGGTCTGGGACAGCGCCTTGATCGGCATCTTCAGGTCGGCGAGGAGCCCGAGGTCGTCCTCGGGCGACCGGCCGAGGGTGGTCAGGTAGTTGCCCACGATGATCGCGTTGATGCCGCCGAGCATGCCGTCGCGCGTGCCGAGGTCGCCGAGCGTCAGCTCCCGCCCTCCCGCGTAGCGCAGGATCGTGCGCGGCAGGGCGAGGCGGAACGTGGCGATCGTCTTGAGCGCCTCCGTGCCCGCCACGAGCGGGTAGTCGGAGAACGGCGTGCCGGGGCGCGGGTTGAGGAAGTTGAGCGGCACCTCGTCGGGCGCCAGCTCGCCGAGCTGGGCGGCGAACTCCGCCCGCTGCTCCAGCGTTTCGCCCATGCCGACGATGCCGCCGCAGCACAGCTCCATGCCGGCGTCGCGGACCATCAGGCAGGTGTCCCAGCGCTCCTGCCAGGTGTGGGTCGTGACCACGTGGGAGAAGTGGGAGCGCGCGGTCTCGAGGTTGTGGTTGTACCGATGGACCCCCATCTCGGCGAGCTCGTCGACCTGGGCCTGGGTCAGCATGCCCAGCGAGCAGGCGACGTTGATGTCCACGGCCTCGCGGATGGCCTTCACGCCCTCGCGCACCTGGTCCATGAGCCGCCGGTCGGGGCCGCGCACGGCCGCAACGATGCAGAACTCCGTCGCCCCGGTCTGCGCGGTCTCAACCGCCGCCTGGACCAGGGAAGGAATGTCCAGCCAGGCGGCCCTGACGGGCGAGGAGAACTGGCCCGACTGCGAGCAGAAGTGGCAGTCCTCCGGGCAGCCGCCGGTCTTCAGGGAGATGATCCCCTCCACCTCGACCTCGGGACCGCACCACTTCATCCGCACCTCGTGCGCCAGCGCGAGCAACTCGGGCAGGCGCTCGTCGGGCAGGGTCAGGCAGGCCAGCGCCTGTGCCGCGTCCAGCCCCCTGCCCTGCTCCAGCACCTGGGCGCGGGCGACTTCCACGATGTCGGTCTCCAAGGGACTCCGTTCCGCTTCGGGCGACTGCGGGGTTTCGGTCACGACGAAAGCTTAAAGGTCGAGCGGAATGCGGCGGGATCGAACACACCCCCGAGGGTGGGGGCGAGTCCCGCTCGGGCGACGTCCGCGAACTCCTCCCTGGTCAGCGCGCCTGCGCCGGCCGGCAACGCGCCGGCGAGCGGTCGCGCGGCGAGCGTCTCCAGGTCGGCGACGTTGCACCGTTCGGCGAGGTCGGGCTCGGCGGGCCACGAGCCGATCACCACTCCGGCCGGCTCCAGGCCCCGGCCCGCCATGGCTTCCAGCGTGAGCGCGGTGTGGTTGAGCGTGCCCAGGGAGGGCCTCGCCACCACCACGACCAGCGCGTGGAGCTCCCTGGCCAGGTCGGCGAGCGTCCCGCCGTCTTCGTCGAAGCGGACGAGGAGGCCGCCCGCGCCTTCGACGATCACGAGCCGGTGCGACTCGGCGAGCTCACGGATGCGCGCCGCCGCCGCGGACAGCGACAACGGCGGCAGGCCCGCGGTCCGGGCAGCGGCAGCGGGAGAGAGCGGGTCGGGGAACCTGGCGAACTCGAACGTCGTCGTGACCCCCGACAGCCGGATCACCTCGTCGAGGTCGCCGGCCTCGCCCGGCGCCACACCCGTCTGCGCGGGCTTCACGACCGCGACGGCGGCGCCCCTGTCCCTTGCGAGGGCCGCGACGGCGGCCGTCACCACCGTCTTGCCGACGCCGGTGTCCGTGCCGGTGACAACGAGAATGCTCATCACCGCAGCGTAGGACCTACGGCCGCCTGAGGCGCGTCACGAACTTGTAGCGGTCGCCCCGGTAGAGGGACTGGGCGAACTCGACCGGGTTACCGTCCGCGTCGAAGGCGTGCCGGGTCAGCATGAGCATCGGCAGGCCGACGTCCACGCCGAGGATCTGCGCGTCGTACGGCGTGGCGAGCACCGTCTCGATGACCTCCTCGGCGTCGGTGAGCCGCACGTTGTACGCGGTGTGGAGCGTCTCGTAGAGCGAGGAGTGGCCTTCGAGCTCGCGCCGGAGGCGCGGGAAGCGCCGCGCGGACAGGTGGGTCGTGTCGATCGACATCGGCTCTCCGTTGGCCAGCCGCAGGCGGTGGACCCGCAGCACGCGGCCGCCCGGGTTGATCGCGAGCCGCCGACCCAGGGCCTCGTCGGCCGTGACGTAGCTGATGTCGAGGATCTTGGTGTCGGGCTCGAGGCCGACCGTCCGCAGATCGCCGGTGTACGACGTGAGCTGGAGGACCTGGGCCACCTTGGGCTGGGCGACGAACGTGCCCTTGCCCTGGATCCGCAGCAGCCGGCCCTCGACCACGAGCTCGGACAGAGCCTGGCGGACCGTCGTCCTTGAGGTCTCGAAACGCACGGCGAGGGTCCGCTCCGGCGGCAGGGCGCTGCCGGGGGGCAGGCTCTTGGTGAGCTCCAGCAGGTTCCGCTTGACGTCGTAGTACTTGGGAACCCTGGGAGAGTCCTCGCTGTGCTCCGTCACGTGTCCACCTTCAGTTCGGCCACAGCGGTGAGCGCGCCCCTGACCGCCGCGAGATCATCGGACCTCAGATCGGCCCTGGCGGTCAACCTGAGGCTGGACCGGCCACGGGGAACCGATGGTGGACGGAAGCATCCCACGCGTATGCCGCGTTCCGCACACAGGTTCGCCGCCGCGAGCGCGAGGTGCGGCGAGCCGAGCACCACGGGGACGACCGCCGCAGCGGGTTCGCTGGTCTCCAGCCCGGCCTCCCGGGCCATGCCGGCCAGGGCGCGGGCCCGGGACCGTGCCTGTCGGGGCAGGTCGGGCGACTCTTCGAGGATGTCGAGCGCGGCCAGCGCCGCTCCCGCGCAGGCGGGAGCGAGGCCGGTGTCGAAGATGAACGAACGGCCTGTGTCGACGAGCGTCTCGATCACTTCGGTGGCCCCCAGCACGGCGCCTCCCTGGGACCCCAGCGACTTGGAGAGCGTGACAGTTCTCACAATATGAGAATCCCCCGAAAGGCCCGCTTCGTGAACCGCTCCTCGGCCCTGATCGCCGACGACGCCCAGCGCGTGCGCCTCGTCCACGATCAGGAACGCGCCGTGCCGTACGGCCAGGGCGTGGAGGCGGCGCAGCGGCGCGAGGTCGCCGTCGACGGAGAAGACGGCGTCGGTCACGATGATCGCGTGCTCCTCCGAGCGCTCGGAGAGGACCTTGGCGACGGCGTCGGCGTCCCCGTGGGGGGTCACCTCCACCCGCGACCGCGACAGGCGGCAGGCGTCGACGATCGAGGCGTGGTTGCCGGAGTCCGAGACCACGAGCCCGCCCCGCGCCAAAGCGGCGACCGCGCCCAGGTTGGCGAGATATCCAGAGGAGAAGACGAGGGCGCGGTCGGCCTGGGTGAAGGCGGCCAGCCGCTCCTCCAGATCGGCGTGAAGCCGGGTCGTCCCCGTGACCAGCCGTGAGCCGGTCGAGCCCGTGCCCCATTCGCGGGTCGCCCGCACGGAGGCCTCCACCAGGCGCTCGTCCCTGGAAAGGCCCAGGTAGTCGTTGGAGGCCAGGTCCAGCAGGCCGTCGTGATCGGGGGTCCGCGGACGCAGGACCCGCCGCAGGCCCGCGGTCTCCCGCTCGGCGGCGGCCATGCGCAATCTGTCGAGCGGTCGCGTCATGGAGTGCATACTGCCAGGTGACAGAGGTCGATTCGCTTTCAGGCCGCTTCACGTCGCATCATGCACACGTGCCGACTCTCAGCGACCTGGTGTGCCGTCACACCGCGCTCGAACCAGCCGACCTCGACTGGATCCACTCTCTGGTCTCCGACTGGCAGCTGCTCGCCGACCTGTCCTTCGCCGACCTGATCCTGTGGATCCCGCACAGGGACGGTTCCGGTTGGGTGGCGGTGGCGCAGATGCGGCCGACGACCGGGCCCACCGTGTACCACGACGACGTCGTGGGCGCGATCTCCGGCAAGGGGGAGCGGCCGCTGATCGACATCGCGTGGACCGAGCACCGGATCTGCAGGGAGGGCGACCCCGACTGGTCCAGCGGTGTGCCGGTCAGGGAGGAGACCATCCCGGTACGGCGGGGCCGCGGCGGCCACTTCATCGGGGTCATCCAGCGCTCGACGAACCTGTCGTCGGCCCGCACGCCGTCCCGGCTGGAGCTGACCTACCTGCAGAGCGCCTCAGACCTCGCCCAGATGGTCGCCGAGGGCCGGTTCCCCTTCAAGGAGGAGGAGCCGCTTCTGGTCCGCTCGCCGCGCGTGGGCGACGGCCTGCTGCGCCTCGACCGGGCAGGACGGGTGACCTACGCCTCCCCGAACGCGCTGTCGGCCTACCGGCGTCTCGGCCTCCACGCCGACCTCGTCGGCGCGGACCTCGGGAAGACGACCGCCGACCTGTGCTACTCGGACGAGCCGATCAACGAGGACCTGATGCTCGTCGCCAGTGGCAAGGAGCCCCGGGAGACCGAGGTGGAGCACGGCGGCACGGTGGTCCAGTTGCGGGCGATCCCGCTGATCGTAGGTGGGGGACGGATCGGCGCCCTCGTGCTGATCCGCGACGTGACCGAGCTGCGGCGGCGGGAGCGCGAGCTGCTGACCAAGGACGCCACGATCCGCGAGATCCATCACCGCGTCAAGAACAACCTGCAGACGGTGGCGGCGTTGCTGCGGCTCCAGGCGCGCCGGCTCAACAACCCGGAGGGTCAGGAGGCCCTCAACGAGGCGGTCCGGCGGGTCGGCTCGATCGCGATCGTCCACGAGATCCTCGCGCAGATGCCCGAGGAGATGGTCGAGTTCGACGACATCGCGGACCGGGTCATCACGATGACGGCGGAGGTGTCACTGGCCCACGTGCTGCCTCGGCGGATCGGGAGTTTCGGGGTGCTGCCCGCCGCTGTGGCCACCCCGATCGCGATGGTCCTCACAGAGCTGTTGCAGAATGCCGTTGAGCACGGTTTCTCGCACAAGTCGGGGAATGTGCAGGTGATCGCACATCGCGATTCCGACCGGCTGGAGGTGGTGGTGGCGGACGACGGGAAGGGCCTGCCGCCGGATTTCGACCTCGAGGCGACCGGCAGTCTGGGGCTGCAGATCGTGCGCACGCTGGTCGTCGGCGAGCTGTCGGGCCGCCTGGCCGTCGAACGAAGGAAAGGCGGGGGTACCGAGGTCATCCTGAGCATTCCAGTGCAGCCCGAAATCAGGGGCGAGGCTGGAAGTCCTCGGTGATCAGGCGGCCGGTCAGACGCCGGCCCGGGCACGAGCGCGAGCGGTACGGCGCTTGAGGGCGCGTCGCTCGTCCTCGCTGAGTCCGCCCCAGACACCGGCGTCCTGGCCGGACTCCAGAGCCCACTTGAGGCATGACTCGGTGACCGAGCACTGCCGGCACACCTGCTTGGCCTCTTCGATCTGCATCAGCGCGGGACCCGTGTTCCCGATGGGGAAGAACAGCTCCGGATCCACGTCACGGCAGGCAGCGCGGTGGCGCCAGTCCATGCGTTCCACTCCTTCGTCAAGTGGAGCCTCGTGGCTCCGCTGGCCGTCGAAACTTTGTGAACACTTTCACTAGCTAATGCGTGGACTTGCCCGGCGCTGAGGTTCGGGCCGGGCTTGTCCACATGATCGCCGGAGTCCTTGAGGGAAGCTGTGGCTTCCGTAAAGGTCCTACGTTCCGACGTCGTACTTCAGCTTTTCAGCCGGGACTAGACCACACAAGAGGTTTGGGACAAGGTTTTGCCCGGCATGGCTGTCGGATGCGTCACACTATGACTACATGTGACAGGCTAGACCAGGACTTGTAATGCGTCCGGGATGGACCGGAATTCCACCCATTCACGTTCTCCCAGGTAGTCGCCGTCGAGTTGGAAGGCGACCGGACGGGCCGCCACCAACGTGAACTTTTGTTCGTCATGGACTTGAACGAGGTGCTTACCCCTTGGTAATCCCGAGTGGTCTCCGACGATCTGCCGGACGAAGGAGAGGAACGAGGGCAGTCCCAGCTTCCGCAGCCCGAGCACGTCGAGCCCCGTCTCGAAGCCGGCCCACGGCGTCGGGGTGATCGGACGGGACCCCGCGTAGGTCCAGGGCGAGACGTTGGAGACGATCGCCAGGAAGATCCCAGGAGTGTCGGGCACGCGTGGCCGTACCAGCCGCAGGGCGGGGTGGCGGCGGTCGGTCACGAAGAAGTGCCGCACCGCGGTGTTCACGTAGAGGGTCGGGCGTGCCCGGTAGCCCGCGCTGCGCAGGCCCTCAACCGCTCTGACGACCTCCGCGTCGTACCCGAGCCCCGCACAGAAGGTGAAATATCGCGACATGCGGTGCTCGGCTGAGCCTGTGGGGCCGGGATCCAGCCCCGCCGCCTCGTCATGCCAGATCGCCTGGCCGAGCCCGATGGTCCGGCTGCGCCCGTCGCGGAGCGCCTCGAGCACGGCGCCGGTCGCCTCGACCGGGTCGTTGGGCAGGCCGAGCGCGCGGGCGAAGACGTTGGCGCTGCCGCCGGGGATGACGATGAGACGGGGGCGGCGGCTCGCATCCTCGCCGGGCTGGCCGTCGAGCATTCCGTTGACGGTCTCGTTGATCGTGCCGTCGCCGCCGAGGACGGCGACCGCGTCGAATCCCTTGGCGTGAGCCTCGCCCGCGAGTACGGCCGCATGGCCCCGGTAGGCGGTCTCCTCGACGGAAAGATCCACGGCTGCTCCGAGCGCACGGATGAGCACGTCCCGGGTGCGCTGGTTCGTGGAGGTCGCCTTCGGATTGATGACGAGAAGAGCCCGCATGCCTGAAGGTTAGACGACGTTTTGCCGCCCCCGCCGGGGACTTCCCGCACGTACGCGGCGACGACGCCCCGATCGGGCCGAATGGCCGTACGGGTAGGGTTGGGCACTGTGATCAGCCACACCGCCGGTCGCCCGGCGACCCTGACCGTCGCGGCGGCCGTACTGGCCGCCGAGGGCGTGTTCGCCCTGGTACTCGGAGGCTACGTCGGCGTCGAGACCGTGGTCGGCCGGCCCGCTGATCTGATCAGCGCCCTGATCGTCGCGGCGTTCGGCGTGCTGCTCGGCCTGGCCCTGCTCTGGGTGGCCTGGGGCGTGTGGCAGGCGCTGCGCTGGAGCAGGGGGCCGGGCGTGGTGACCCAGATTTTCATCGTGCCGGTGGCGATCTCCCTGATCGGCGCCGGCCAGCACATGTACGGCTGGCCGCTCGTCGTCCTGGCGGTGATCGCACTGGTCGCACTGCTTGCGCCGCCGTCGACGCAGGCACTGATGGGCGAAGAGGGCTCCCCGGAGGATTCCCAGGGGCCGCGGGGCTGATCCCGCGGCCCTCTAGTCTTCGGCGGTCAGGCCTTCGCGCAGCTGGGCCAGGGTCCTGGCCAGCAGGCGGGAGACGTGCATCTGCGAGATGCCCAGCTCGGTCGCGATCTGCGACTGGGTCATGTTCCCGAAGAAGCGGAGCAGCAGGATGCGCTTCTCCCGCGGAGGCAGGCGCTCAAGCAGCGGCTTCAGGGACTCGCGATACTCGACGCCCTCGAGCGACTCGTCGACGATGCCCAGCGAGTCGGACACGGCGGGCGCGTCGTCGTCACCCGAGTCGGGGGCGTCGAGGGAGACCGTCGAGTAGGCGTTCGCCGACTCCAGGCCCTCCAGCACCTCTTCCTCGGTCATCTGCAGGTGCGCGGCGAGCTCGGCGACCGTGGGCGCGCGGCTCTCCCGTTGGGACAGCTCGCTTATCGCCTTCGTCAGCGAGAGCTTGAGCTCCTGCAGGCGGCGCGGCACCCGGACGGCCCAGCCCTTGTCGCGGAAGTGACGCTTGATCTCACCGACGATCGTCGGCGTCGCATAGGTGGAGAACTCGACGCCACGAGCCAGGTCGAACCGGTCGATCGACTTGATGAGGCCGATCGTGGCGACCTGCGTGAGGTCGTCGAGCCACTCGCCGCGGTTGCGGAAGCGCCGGGCGAGGTACTCCACCAGCGGCAGGTGCAGCTCCACGAGCTCGTCGCGGATACGCTGCCGCCGCGGGTCGTCTGCCGGCAACTCCGACAGCTCGCCGAACAGCGTGCGAGCCCGCACGCGGTCGGGAACCGCCGAGTCGCCGGAGGCCATGGCACGGGTCCTTTCGGTCACGCCGGCCTCGCCGCGCCTCGCCGCTTGCGCAGCATGATCGCCATGTGATCGGGATGATCGGAGATGGCGTCCACATCGTCGGCCAGGGCGGTCAGCACCATCCAGGCGAAGTCGTCTCGCTTGGGGCTGCTGACTCCGACCGTGTCGACCTCCACACGGACCGTCATCTCCTGTCCCGTGAGCTCGAACTCGGCCCGGAGATCGGTGCCCGGCACCGCATGCCGCAGAAGCATGGCGCACGCCTCGTCGACCGCGATGCGGAGATCCTCGATCTGGTCCAGGGTGAAGTCGAGCCGCGCCGCGAGCCCGGCCGTGGCCGTGCGCAGCACAGACAGATAGGCGCTCACGGCGGGCAGTCGAACGCTCACAGCGTCCCGGATCCCGGTCACATCCACCGCAGGCGTCTCGGTTTCCTCGGTCACGTTCCTCCTCGCCCATTCGAGCCGGCGCAGTGCCGTTGTCTGCAACTTACCGCCACTCACTCCATGTTGCTTCGCTCGGACGCGCCGATTGTGGTGATCTTGGGGGTAACTCCTCGTAAATTCCCTGGGGTTTCTCTGCCCGTGACCGGAGCCTCACCTGGGCCCGGAAATGATCAGGCCCCGCGCGGTCGAACGACCGTGCGGGGCCTGGTGATCGCCTGGCTCAGGCGGCCGCCTTCGTCTCCCAGAAGATCTTGGCGATTTCGTCGATCTTCGCGAGAAGCTCGTCGGCCTGCGCGGGGTCGACCGTTCCCTTGCCGCCGGCCGCGCCGGCGAGCTTGGTCGCGTCCCAGAACAGCTGGTGAAGCTGCGGGTACTGCTCCAGGTGCGGGGGCTTGAAGTAGTCGGTCCACAGCACCCACAGGTGATGCTTCACCAGTTCGGCGCGCTGTTCCTTGATGATGAGGGCGCGGGTCCTGAAGACCGGGTCGTCACTGTCGGCGTACTTCTTCATGATCGCCTTGACGGACTCGGCCTCGATGCGGGCCTGGGCCGGGTCGTAGACCCCGCACGGCAGGTCGCAGTGGGCGGACGCCTCGTGCTTGGGCCGCAGCAGTCGTGCGAGCATCTGAATCCTTCCGTAGGAATGCAGCACTGTCCAAGCCCGACCTTACTCGTACCGGAAACAACTAGTCCGTGGAGGGGGATGTGATCACAGCCGTCCGTGTCACGGGGGACTCGATGATCCCCGCACTGCGCCCCGGAGACTGGCTCCTGGTACGGCGGGGCGCCGCGATCAGGCCGGGAGATGTCGTGGTCGCCAGGCGGCCGCACGGCCTGATCGTCAAGCGGGCCTTCCGGCTCACGGACGAGGGCTGGTGGGTGGAGAGCGACAACCAGCGGGCCCCAGGGCGACAGGACAGCTGGAACTTCGGCGCCGTCCCCGCCGATGACGTCGTGGGCCGGGTCGTCGCGCGCTACTGGCCCTGGCCGTTGCGCTTGTTCTGGCGGGCGCGGTAGGCCGCGACGTTGGCCCGGCTCGCGCACCGCTCCGAGCAGTAGCGCCGGGACCGGTTGGAGGACGTGTCCAGATAGGCGTTGCGGCACGGCGTGGCCTGGCAGATGCCCAGTCGGTCGGCGCCGAGGCTCGTGACCACGCTGGCGAGGCCCATGACCGACCCGACGGCGAGGGCGTCGGCGACCCGGCCGCCCTCCGTCAGGTGCATGTGCCAGGCCTGCCCGTCGTGGCCGGAGATCTGCGGATGCACGGGATGGCGGACGAGAAGGCCGTTGAGCCGCTCGACCACGTCCGCCTCGTCGCCCGCGGCCGCGGACTCGAACACGCCCCTGAGTTCTTCGCGCAGTTCACGCAGGGCGTCGAGGTCCCGCCGCGTGACGCGGGCGGCCGACTCGGTCCGGCCGGTCTCCTCCAGGAGGGCGCGCAGCGTGTCGAGACTGTTCAGGTCCTCGGTGCGGTTGACCAGGAGGACGGCCAGTTCTGCATATGACGTCAGGTCCACTGGGACGACCTAGGGATGTAAGGGACGACTCCGTTCATCGAGTATTACACGGCAGGGGTTCGCACGGAACTCCCCAGGTCACGGATGATCTCTTCCTCATCCCGATCCTTCGGCTCCCAGGCGTGTGGCACAATCGGAAAACGGGTGACCCCCGTACCCCCTCAAGAGACGACCGTCAACGACGACGGCCTCCGGCGGCTACCGAAGCCTGGGCTTTCGTTCTCTTGCGGCGTCTAGAAGGAACTCGTCCTTTCGACACTGGGGTCGCTGTGACCGTCTCACCTGTTTCCTTGGCATCGCTGGATCTGGATCCGGCCTTCGCGCTCCATCGCGGAGGCAAGCTGGAGGTCCGCTCCACCGTTCCGGTCCGCGACGCGGACGACCTGTCGCTCGCCTACACGCCGGGTGTCGCCCGCGTCTGCTCGGCGATCGCCGACAACCCCGAACTGGCCAACGACTACACCTGGGTCTCCAACGTCGTCGCCGTGGTCTCCGACGGCACGGCGGTGCTCGGGCTCGGCGACATCGGGCCCTCGGCCGCCATGCCCGTGATGGAGGGCAAGGCGTTGCTGTTCAAGCAGTTCGCCGGCGTCGACGCCGTCCCGATCTGCCTCGACTGCACCGATGTGGACGCCCTGGTCGAGACCGTGACCAGGCTCGCGCCGTCGTTCGGCGGCATCAACCTCGAGGACATCAGCGCGCCGCGGTGCTTCGAGGTCGAGGACCGGCTGCGCGAGGCGCTCGCCGTCCCCGTCTTCCACGACGACCAGCACGGCACCGCGATCGTCGTGCTGGCCGCCCTGCGGAACGCGGCCCGCCTCACCGGCAGGCCGCTGGGCGATCTCCGGGCGGTGGTCGCAGGCGCCGGCGCCTCGGGTGTCGCCGTGACCCGGATCCTGCTCAACGCCGGCATCGGCGACATCGCGGTCAGCGACTCCAAGGGCATCGTGCACTCCGGGCGCGAGAACCTGCACCCGGTCAAGGAGGCGCTCGCCCGCGAGACCAACAAGCTCGGCCTGACCGGCTCGACCGAGCAGGCCCTCACGGGCGCCGACGTGTTCATCGGCCTGTCGGGCTCGACGGTCTCCGAGGCCGCCGTGGCGGCGATGGCGCCCGAGGCGATGGTCTTCGCGCTGTCCAACCCGACCCCCGAGATCGAGCCGTCGGTGGCGGCCCGCCACGCCAGGGTCGTCGCGACCGGCCGTTCCGACTTCCCGAACCAGATCAACAACGTGCTCGCCTTCCCCGGCGTCTTCCGCGGGGCGCTCGACGTACGGGCTCGGACGATCACGGAGAACATGAAGGTGGCGGCCGCGACGGCGCTCGCCGACGTGGTGGGGGACGCGGTTTCCGAGGAGTACGTCATCCCCTCGCCGTTCGACGACCGGGTCGCCCCCGCCGTGGCCGCGGCGGTCTCCGCCCAAGCCCGCCTCGACGGCGTCGCCCGCGCATAACCCCTTCCCCCGTGATCATGCACCCCTTCGGGCGTGTGCCCAGTCACCTGCGCCTCCTCGCGCCGTGATCATGCACACGTTCGGGGGTGTACGGCGCCACCTGCGAAGACCTCGTTCGTGATCATGCGCGGATTCGTGCGCGTGCGGCCCCACCTGTGAAGCCTCGAGTCGTGATCATGCATCGCCTGATGCGTGTTCCGACTCGAGGCTTTTCGTCTGGAAGGCCCGGGGAAACTTGGGAATCCCTTGGGGGTTTCACGCTACGTGCTATAAAGAGAGCTCTCCGTTACCTATCGGCTATGCCTGTCCTGGGTGAGGAGAGCGATGCGACGCGAACCCAACCGGCTGCTCCAGCAGCACCTGGCCGAGGCGGGCCTGTCCCGCAAGGCGCTGGCCGGCCGGCTGAACGATCTCGGCTCCGCCCGCGGGCTGACCGGGATGAGATATGACCATGGTTCGGTGCTGCGCTGGGTGGGTGGTCAGCGCCCGCGCGATCCGGTGCCGAGCCTCCTGGCGGAGATCTTTTCGCTGCGGCTCGGGAGGCCGGTGTCCGCGGAGGACATCGGCATGCCACGCGGAGCAGTCCCTCTCGATCTCGGACAGGAGTTCCCCCATTCGTGGGAGGAGGGTGTGGCAGGCGTGACAGCACTGTGGAAGGCCGACGTCGAGCGGCGCAGGTTCCTGCTCGATTCCACCTTCGCTCTGGGAGCGGGTTCCGCCGGGATCGCCCGCTGGCTGACGGTCCCGGCCCAGGACCGGCTCTCCGCGAACGGCCCGCGCAAGGTGGGCGTCTCCGACGTGACCGCGATCCATGAGGTCACCCGTTCGTTCAGCGAACTGGACAACCGGTTCGGTGGTGGCAGCATTCGTGGACCGGTCGTGAAATATCTGGATACGGCGGTTACGCCTCTCCTGCGTGACGGCTCGTACGGCGACGCAACCGGGAGGGCGCTCGCCACCGCGGCGGCCGAGCTCACCAGGCTCGCCGGCTGGATGGCCTACGACCTCGAACAGCACGGCCTGGCTCAGCGGTACCTGATCCAGGCGCTCGGGCTGGCCCGCGGCGCGGGGGATCACGGCCTCGGCGGGGAGATCCTCGCGGGGTTGAGCCATCAGGCTCTCTACATCGGGCAGCCCCGGCACGGTCTCGATCTCGCGCGGGCGGCCACGATGGCGGCCACCCGGTCGGGGATCTTCTCCCTGCTGGCCGAGGCCCACGTGCAGGAGGCGCACGCGTTCGCCCAGCTCGGCGATGGTCCGTCGTGCGCCGCCTCGCTCCACCAGGCCGAGAAGGCCTTCGACCGGCGTTCGCCGCAGGACGAGCCCCGATGGATCTCCTACTTCGACGAGGCCTATCTCGCGGCCAAGTCGGCTCACTGCCTCCGCGACCTCGGCGACGGGGCGGCCGCCGTACGGCATGCCCGGCGGTCGCTGCGGATGGACGGGCGGTTCGTGCGTGGCCGCATGTTCAACCTCTCGCTCCTGGCGTCGGCGCTGGTGCAGCAGGGCGAGCTGGAGGAGGCGTGCCTAGCCGCCGGCTCCGCCTTCGATCTCGCCAGGAGCCTCCAGTCTGTACGGACCAGGTCGTACGTGGACGACTTACGCAAACGGCTTGAGCCGTACGCGGGGGAGCCGCAGGTGGCGGACCTGCTCGCCCGCAACGGTGTCCCCGTCTGACCTCCCTGGGCGGGCAACCGGGGTAGTCCGCTTTCGCCTGGTTGGGGGGTTAACGAGTTGCCAGATTTACCCAAGCGGGCGGAGTGGAGGCTTGAGCGGGGGCGGTCCGCCGGAGAGGCTGTCGGCCAGCCGACATTCGGGGGGAACGACATGAAGACACTTGCTGTACTGCTGGCCGGCACCGCCATCGTCGCGGGCCCCACGGCCGCCTTCGCCGGAACGCTGCCACCGCCGCCGCAACCGTCCGGCGTGACGGCGGCCAAGCCCGCCGCCCCGATTGCCCCGGCTGTTTCGGCCGCGAAGGTCCCTCCGGCCGCGAAGAGTCTTCCGGGCGCCCCGGTGGCCAAGGTTCCCCCGGTTCCTCCGGCGGCGCCGGCCGTGAAGGTGCCTCCCTTCGTCCCGGATATGCCGGGCACGAAGCTCCCTCCGGCCTCGACCACGCCGGTCTCGAAGATCCGTCCGATCGCGAACCGCACACGGGCGCTGATCCTCACCTACGCCAACGGAGAGACGGCCAAGCCCGAGCGCTACGCGGTCCTGAACTGCCCGGCGTCGTCCGCACCGCTGCGCAGGCGGGATGAGGAGGCGTGCGGCGTCGTGAACCGGGTGAGGGGCGACCTGACCCAGCTCAAGCCGAGCCAGAACACCTTCTGCCCGATGATGTTCAGCCCGGTCACGGTGACCGCCCACGGGATCTGGGACGGTCGTTACGTCGACTTCAGGCACACGTTCGGCAACGCCTGCGAGATGCACTCGGCGACGGGCAGCGTCTTCGACATCTGATCGCGCCGGCCGTGGGGGGCCGTGATCTCGCCGGGCGGGCAGAGTAATGTTCGGGCATGTTCGCCGTGACCGCTACACAGACAGACCCGGATAACCCGCTCAAAGGGCTGACGCTGGGCGACCGGCCCGAGCCGACGGTCCCCGAGGGCTGGACGACGATCACCGTCAAGGCCGCCGCGCTGAACCACCACGACCTGTGGACGCTCAAGGGGGTGGGAATCAGCCAGGATCGGCTGCCCATCATCCTCGGGTGCGACGCCGCGGGCGTGGACGAGAACGGCGACGAGGTCATCGTCCACTCGGTGATCGGCACCCCGGTCAACGGAGACGAGACGCTGGATCCGAAGCGCTCGCTCCTGTCGGAGACCTACGACGGAACGTTCGCGGAGAAGGTGGCGGTCCCCGCGGGGAACGTGGTGCCCAAGCCCGCCGCGATCTCGTTCGAAGAGGCGGCCTGCCTGCCCACCGCCTGGCTGACGGCCTACCGCATGCTCTTCGACAAGGCGGCCCTCGAGCCGGGCTCGACGGTGCTCGTCCAGGGCGCTGGCGGCGGCGTCGCCACCGCCCTCATCGCGCTCGGCCGGGCCGGGGGATTCCGGATGTGGGCGACGAGCCGTTCGGAGGAGAAGCGGGCCAGGGCGCTCGAACTCGGCGCCGACCGGGCCTTCGAGACCGGTGCCCGGCTGCCCGAACGCGTCGACGCGGTGATGGAGACCGTGGGCGAGGCGACCTGGGCGCACTCCCTGAGCTCGCTTCGCCCGGGCGGCAAGGTCGTCACCTGCGGGGCCACGAGCGGGATGGTGGCCCCCACGCAGTTGGCCCAGGTGTTCTTCCTGCAGAAGTCGATCATCGGGTCCACCATGGGGACCCGGGACCAGCTCGCCAGACTCGCCGTCTTCCTGGAGCAGACCGGAGTGCGGCCGGTGATCGACCGCGTGCTCCCGCTGACCGAGGCCGAGGACGGGTTCGCCGCGATGCACCACGGCGACGTCTTCGGGAAGATCGTATTCACCGTGTGACCGAGCAGCTCGCCGCTCGCGGCCGCCCCTGTGCGTTCGCTACTCGTGGCCGCCGGTGGCGAGCGTGTCCGGCCGACGGCCCCCGCCGTCGCGCGGATCGGGGTGGTCCTCCGGCGGGGCCTCGCGCCGCGGCGGAGGCGCCTGCCTGAGGAACGGGTTGCGCCAGCCGTACGGACTCATCGTCGCCTCCTTCCGCGAGACGCCTGATCAGGGCCGCAGTACGTCGCGGATCCGGTCGGCAGCCTCGTCGAGGATGGCTTCGCAGCGGGCGACGGCGTCGTCGGTGAGCACGCCCTCGCCGGCCTCGCGGCGCACCCGTCCGATGAAGTCGGCCAGCGCGCGCCCCAGTTCGGCGTCCTGGGCGGCGCCGCCAGGCCTGGCGAAGGACCTGCCCGTGATCGACCAGGCCTCCTCCCAGGTCCGCCGCCATTCACGCTGCCAGCGGTCGGTCTCATTGCGCCACTGCTGGCGCTGGTGGCGCCACTCCTCTTTGTGCTGGCGCCACTCCTCCTTCGCCTGCTGGCGTTGCCGCTTCCACTCCTCCTTCTGCTCCCGCCAGGCGTCGCGGGACTCGTGCGAGTGCGGGGCGCGGGGCTCGCGTGCGGAGTCGTTGCCGATGTCCCTGGCCATCTGGGTGAGCTCCTGGCGGAGGGACCGCACGGTCTGCCGCACGTCCTCCTTGACCTCACGCGCGATGTCCTGGACGGAGGCGGTGATCTCCCGCTCCAGTTCGGCGAGCTCGTCCATCCGGTCGTTGAGCTCGCTCCTGCCTTGATCGGTCAGGGTGAAGACCTTCTTGCCGTCCACGACCTCATGGGTGACCAGGCCCTCCTCCTCCAGGCGGGCCAGGCGCGGATAGATCGTGCCCGGAGAGGGGGAGTAGACGCCGAGGAAGCGGTCCTGCAGAAGGCGGATCACCTCATAGCCGTGCCGCGGACTCTCCTCGAGCAGTTTCAGCAGGTACAGCCGGAGCCGACCGTGACCGAACACCGGGCTCATGATCTCTCCTCGTTCGCCGTGCCGGCGGACTGCCTGCTCAGCAGGGTCACGTCGCCGGACACCGTGTTGGCCGACAGGTGGGCCATGCCACCGCCGAGCCGTCCCGAGAGCGACCTCACTCCCGGACGCTTCTGATGATCGAGCTCGGGGAAGGCCGACTCGACGCGGCCCGAACTCGAGCGCATGGACACGTCGCTGTCCACCGCCTGCTGGAGCCGTACGACCACGGAACCGGACACGCTGTTCAGCGTGACATGGGAGGTCGGGTCGAGCTCCAGATCCGCGGTGATCCTCCCGGAGACGGTGTTGGCGCGCAGGTGGTGCGGCGCCCCCTCGGCGACGGTCAGCTCGCCGGAGATGCTGTTGAAGGACAGGTCGCCCGCGAGCCCGCGGCTCTCCACGGATCCGGAGACGGTCTCGGCGTGGACGTCGCCGCTCACGCCGTCGAGGACGAGGTCGCCGGAGACGCTCTTGACGTTCGTCCGGCCTTCGAAGCCCGCCACCACGGCGGAGGCGGAGATGACCCCCACCTGCACCGGGCAATCCTTCGGGACGGTGAGCGTGAGCGTCGTGTTCCGCGGGCCCGGGCGGAGCCAGCCGAGGACTCCGTCCCAGGTCAGGTCCTTATAGGTGACGACGAGCCTGCCGTCGTCCTCGTGGGTGACCAGCAGGGGCGGCGCGCCGATGTCGGTCACCTCGAGACTGGGTGGCCCGTCACTGGCGAGCACCGCCAGCCGTCCGGCCACGATTCGGACGCTCAACTGGCTGACGGGGGCGAACGTGAGCTGTTCGGGCTTCCCGATCGTCCATTGGGGCATGGCTCGGCCCTTCCAACGCGAGGTCGCCGATCTCGAGGGACGCCGGGGACGTCGAGAGGCCGGCAGCAGTGCTGTCTATAAACACGATATGTCGCGTCTTGGAAAAGTCAAGATGTATCGCGTTTTGCCCGTCGGTGTCAGTCGTCCTCGTCGAGCCGGGCCAGCCACGTGGCCAGCCGTTCCACGGGGATCTCGAACTCGGGGTTGAGGTCGACGAACTCGCGCAGCCGCTCGGCCAGCCAGCTCACGCTGACCTCCTCGTCGCCGCGCCGGTCGACGAGTTCCTCGATGCCCCTGTCCGTGAAGTACATGGTGGTGCTCCATTTACGGGGAAGTCCCCCACAGCGGACCGTGGGGGACTTCCGTGTGTGTACGCCTTCGGACTAGCCGAAGATGTCGTCGACCATGCTGCCCAGCTCGCTGTCGTGCTTGGAGTGGGAGCCGGTGGCCGGCGAGGAGTTGGGCGTGCGGGAGACCCGGCGCAGGGTGTGACCCCCGAGCAGGTCGGGCCGCTCGGTCGTCTTGAGCGCAAGGTACGGCCACGGGCCCATGTTGACCGGCTCGTCCTGAGCCCAGATGACCTCGATGTCGCTGCCGTACCTGGCCAGCTCGGCCTTGAGCGGGTTCTCCGGGAACGGGTAGATCCGCTCCAGGCGGACCAGCGCCACGTCGTTCCGCTCGGCCTTGGTCCGGGCGGCCAGCAGGTCGTAGTAGATCCTGCCCGAGGAGATCACGACCTTGCGGACGGCCGACGGGACCACCGTGTTGTCGCCGATGACCGGCTGGAAGGAGCCGGAGGTGAACTCCGCCGTCGCCGACGCCGCGGCCTTGAGGCGCAGCAGCGACTTGGGCGTGAACACGATCAGCGGCTTGCGCCGGCTGGACAGCACCTGCCAGCGCAGCAGGTGGAAGTAGTTCGCCGGCGTGCTCGGCTGGGCGACCGTCATGTTGTCCAGCGCGCACATCTGCAGGTAGCGCTCGATGCGGGCGGAGGAGTGATCAGGGCCCTGACCCTCGTAGCCGTGCGGCAGCAGCAGCACGACCGACGAGCGCTGGCCCCACTTCTGCTCACCCGACGAGATGAACTCGTCGATGATCGACTGGGCGCCGTTGGCGAAGTCGCCGAACTGGGCCTCCCAGGCCACCAGGGCGTCCGGCCTGACCACGCTGTAGCCGTACTCGAAGCCCATCGCGGCGAACTCGCTGAGCAGCGAGTCGTAGACGTAGAACTTCGTGGTGCCGTGGTTGAAGGCCTTGAGCGGGGTGTGCTCCTCGCCGGTCACCCGGTCGACGATCACGGCGTGCCGCTGGCCGAACGTGCCTCGGCGGGAGTCCTGGCCGACCAGCCGCACCGGGTGACCGTCGATGAGCAGCGAGCCGAAGGCCAGCGCCTCCCCGGTCGCCCAGTCGATGGTGTTGTCGGCGACCATGGCGCCCCGCCGCTGCAGCACCGGCGCGAGGCGCGGGTGGACGGTGAAGCCCTCGGGCAGGCTGAGCTGGGTCTCGATGACCCGCTTGACCGTCTCGTCCGAGATCGCCGACGCCGTGTCCTCGTGCGACCACGGGATCAGCTCGTCGGGCTCCGGCGCGACGACCGCGCCCGGCTCGAGCGGCCGCTTGGTGGCCTCGCGGGTCTCGGTGAAGGCCCGCTCGAGCTGCTCCTGGTAGTCGCGCAGGGCCTGCTCGGCCTCCTCGACCGTGATGTCGCCCCGGCCGATGAGCGCCTCGGTGAAGAGCTTGCGGGTGGACCGCTTCGCGTCGATGAGGTCGTACATCAGCGGCTGGGTGAACGCCGGGTTGTCGGTCTCGTTGTGCCCGCGGCGGCGGTAGCAGACGAGGTCGATGACGACGTCCTTGAGGAATGACTTGCGGTACTCGTAGGCCAGCCGGCCGACGCGGACGACGGCCTCGGGGTCGTCGCCGTTCACGTGGAAGATCGGCGCCTGGATCATCCGGGCGACGTCCGTCGCGTAGACCGAGGAGCGGGAGCTCGCCGGGCTCGTCGTGAAGCCGACCTGGTTGTTGACCACGATGTGGACGGTGCCGCCGGTGCGGTAGCCGCGCAGCTGGGACAGGTGCAGGGTCTCGGCGACCACGCCCTGGCCGGCGAAGGCCGCGTCACCGTGGACGAGCACGGGCAGGACGGTGAAGCCCTCCTCGCCGCGCTCGAGCAGGTCCTGCTTGGCCCGGACCACGCCCTCGAGGACGGGGTCGACGGCCTCCAGGTGCGACGGGTTGGCCACCACCGAAGTGGCGATCTTGGAGCCGTCGGGCGCCACGAAGTCGCCGCTCGCGCCCAGGTGGTACTTCACGTCGCCGGAGCCGTGCGCGCTGCGCGGGTCGATGTTGCCCTCGAACTCGCCGAACACCTGTCCGTAGGACTTGCCCACGGTGTTGGCCAGCACGTTGAGCCGGCCCCGGTGCGCCATGCCGATGACGACCTCGTCGAGCTTCTCCTTGGCCGCCTCGCTGATCACCGAGTCGAGCAGCGGGATCAGCGACTCGCCGCCTTCGAGGGAGAAGCGCTTCTGGCCGACGTACTTGGTCTGCAGGAAGGTCTCGAACGCCTCGGCCGTGTTGAGCCGCCGCAGGATGTAGAGCTGCTCCTCGCGGTCGGACTTGGCGTGCGGCTTCTCCACCCGCGCCTGGATCCAGGCCCGCTCCTCGGGGTTCTGGATGTGCATGTACTCGATGCCGACGGTCCGGCAGTACGAGTCGCGCAGGACGCCCAGGATGTCGCGCAGCTTCATCAGCGGCCGGCCGCCGAAGCCGCCGGTCGCGAACTCCCGCTCGAGGTCCCACAGGGTCAGGCCGTGGGACTTTATGTCGAGGTCGGGGTGCTTGCGCTGGTGGTAGTCCAGCGGGTCGGTGTCGGCCATGAGGTGGCCGCGCACCCGGTACGCGTGGATGAGCTCGAGCACGCGGGCGGACTTGGCCACGTCGTCGTCGTGAGTGGCCGAGATGTCCGGGACCCAGCGGACCGGCTCGTAGGGGATGCGCAGCGACTCGAAGATCTCGTCGTAGAAACCGTCGGCGCCGAGCAGGAGCTCGTGGATCCGGCGCAGGAAGTCGCCCGACTGGGCGCCCTGGATGATCCGGTGGTCGTAGGTGGAGGTCAGCGTCATGACCTTGCTGATCGCCAGGCGCGAGAGCGTCTCGGCGGAGGCGCCCTGGTACTCCGCCGGGTATTCCATCGCCCCGACGCCGATGATCGTGCCCTGGCCGGGCATCAGGCGCGGCACCGAGTGCACCGTGCCGATGGTGCCGGGGTTGGTCAGCGAGATCGTGGTGCCCTGGAAGTCGTCCACGCCGAGCTTTCCTGCGCGGGCCTTGCGGACGATGTCCTCGTAGGCCACCCAGAACTGGCGGAAGTCCAGCGTCTCCGCGGCCTTGATCGACGGCACCAGGAGCTGACGGGTGCCGTCGCTCTTCTGGACGTCGATGGCCAGGCCGAGCCCGACGTGCTCGGGCTTGACCAGGGTCGGCTTGCCGTCCACCTCCGTGTAGGAGTGGTTCATGTCCGGCATCGCCTGGAGCGCCCGGACGATGGCGTAGCCGATCACGTGGGTGAAGGAGATCTTGCCGCCACGGCCGCGCGACAGGTGGTTGTTGATGACGATCCGGTTGTCGACCAGCAGCTTCGCGGGAACCGCGCGCACGCTCGTCGCCGTCGGCACCGTCAGCGAGGCTTCCATGTTGAGGGCCGTGCGGGCCGCCGCGCCCCTGATCTTCTCCTCGGTCGCGCCGGCCGGGACGGGCGTGGCGCTCTTCGGCTTCTCAGCCGGAGCGGCCTTCGTCGGTACCGGAGCGGCCTTCGCTGGTGCGGCAGGAGCCGCCTGTGGCGCGGGAGGAGTCGGGGTGGGAGGCGCTGGGGTGGCCGCGGCCGTTCCGTTCGCGGCAGGAGCCTGGGAAGGCGCGGCAGCGGTGGCTGAGGCCTTTCCCGTCCCGTTGTAGTCAGCGAAGAAGTGCCACCAGGCCTTGTCCACTGACTCGGGATCCTCTAGGTACTTCTGATATAGCTCGTCGACAAGCCATTCGTTTTGTCCGAAGCTTGCCAGTGGGTTTGTCCGCGACGACTCAGACGACACGGCGGAAATCGCCTTCTTCCGCAGATGGGCGTTGTTGTTTTAGAACCGGTCCAAGGCTACTCGCCCTGGACGGTGTGGTGCGCCCGTCGGGGCCAGGTCCTGGCTCATCGTCCCAGGATCGATCAAAGAGGTCAGGCGCGAGTAGTCCGTCTGGGTGGTGAGGCAGTGCTTACTGAATGGTCATGTCTCAGCCGGGACGGGTGTTTTCGACCGAAATGATTGCATGGCCCCGGGATCCGGCCCTCCCGAACGTGATGTTTCGCGCGGGCCGGTCGTCCCGGACATTCAGTCGATCAGCCGTCGCTCGATCCGTACCGCCGGCGTGATGGCGGTGAGCAGGGCCGTGAGCTCGTCTCCGGCCGCGGCCAGTTCGTCGGAGGACAGCGGCTCCAGCCGTTCGAGAAGGAACAGGGCGTCCACGGTCTCCTCGGTGATCCGGGTGCGGACGCACTGCCGCCAGTTCCACCTCCGGCAGGTGACGCCCGTGTCGTCCCGCCAGATCACTTCGCCGATCTCCGGCTCGCCGAGCGCCTCCTCGGACGGTTCGTCGCCGGCGGCGCGGACGAGACGCGCGGCGCCGTCGTAGCGGCGCAGGTCCTCGCCGCCGATCGGCAGGCCGTGCCGTACGGACACGGCGTTGTAGGCGTCGACGACCAGGTTGATCTCCGGGAGGGGCATCCGGCGGACGAGGGCGTCGACGGACGGCCGGGTCCGCTGCGGCTTGGCGCCGAAGGCGCGGTAGGCCGTGCGCCACGCCTCGACCTTCTCGTGGTCGGTCGGTACGGCGTCGGCCGCCGCGGCAGCCAGCCATTCGCGCGACCTGTCGTCGGTCGGGCCGTTGGCCAGGCCGTAGGCGCAGATGGCGAGCACGGCGAAGTCGGGACGCAGTCGTCGGACCGCCTCGTCAATCCGGATTTCCTCGATCACGCGGCCCAGCCTAGGGGCGGGGCGGTGTTGTCCGCTCATCGCAAACAAAAGTTTGCAAACTTATCTTTGCGAAGTTAGGCTCGGTGGCATGAGCGATGAGGTCTTCCATGTGAGTGATCCGCGGACGCTCAAAGCGGTGGCGCACCCCCTCCGGGTGCGCCTGCTGGGGGCGCTCCGGTCGGACGGGCCCGCGACCGCCACCGAACTGGGCGCCAGGTTCGGGGAGAGCTCGGGATCGACGAGCTATCACCTGAGGCAGCTCGCCCGGTACGGGTTCGTCGAGGAGGACAGGGAGCAACGTGATCGCCGCGAGCGGCGATGGCGGGCCGTCCACCGGATGACCTCGTGGAGCAACGCCGAGATGTCGGCGACCCCCGAGGGCCGGGAGGCCGCGGACCTCCTGCGCCGCCGCCAGGTCGAGGTGCTGACGGACACCGTGGAGGCCTTCGAGCGGGACAGGGACTCGTGGAGCACCGAGTGGATCGAGGTCGCCGGGATGTCCGACGACGTCGTACGGCTGTCGCCGGCGTCGGTGGCCTCGTTGACGGAACAGCTGTGGGTCATGCTCAGGGAGGCCGCCGACCGGGACAGGGGCGCTCCCGACGCCCGTCCCGTGTCCGTGTTCTTCGCCGCCCACCCCCGCGCGTGATCATGCACAGGTTCGGCGAGATGTGCTGTGAGCTGGGCGAAAGCCGTACGTGATCATGCACGGATTCGGCCGGACCATGGGTGACCTGCGCCGACTTCCTTCGTGATCATGCAATCCGGCGGCCGGCCGCGGGCGCATGATCACGAACCGGGAAATGGCAGGCCGGAGGGCCGCGCGCCGAAGGCGTGCATGATCACGAACCGTGAAACCGCAGATCAGCCGGGTCGCCGCCGAAGGCGTGCATGATCACGGCGAGAGTCGTCGCAGGTGAAGGACCATGATCAAGAAGGTGAGCATGATCACGCCGAGTACGCGCAAGTATGCGCTTGTGGAGTTCCTCACCTGGTTGCCGGTGGGGTTGATGATCGCGCCGATGGTTCTGCTCATGTCGGTGCGCGGGCTCGATATCGCCCAGATCGGCCTGGTCACGGCCGCGTACTCGATCACCGTCGTGGTCCTGGAACTCCCCACGGGCGGGCTGGCCGACGTCATCGGCCGACGGACCGTCCTCGCCGCCTCGGCCGTCTTCAGCGTGGCGGGGTTCACCATGACGGCGCTGGCGGGCACGTTCTGGGCGTTCCTGGCCGCCTCGCTCCTCAAGGGCGTCGCCCGGGCCCTGTCGAGCGGCCCGGCCCAGGCCTGGTACGTCGACGGGCTCCATGCGCTCGAAGGCCCGGACGCCGACCTCAAGCCCGGCCTCGCGGCGGGCGGGGCCGCCGGGTCCGTCGCCCTCGCCATCGGAACGCTGACAGGCGGTGTGCTCCCGTTGCTCGTCAGCGGCGAGTCGCTCGCCGTGCCGGTCTGGGCGGGCGGGGGTGCCGCCCTGGTCCTGCTGTTCACGGTCCTCCTCGTGATGCGGGAGCCGGCCAAGCCGGTCCGGCCGCGCTTCGCGGACGTGATGCGCGACGTCCCGGTGACCATCGGGGGAGGGTTCAGGCTCGCCGTGCTCGACCGTGGCCTCGGGCGCCTGCTGCTCGTCGCGGTGACCGTGGGCGTGCTGCTCAACAGCATCGAACTGCTGACGCCCGGCCGTCTGGCCGCGCTCACGGGACGACCCGAGACGGCCGGCACGATCTACGCGGTCGTGGCCGCCGCCGGGTTCGCGGCGAACGCCGTGGGCAGCTCCATCGCTCCTGCCGTGGCCAGGCTCGCCCGGGGGTCGATGCGCGCCGTCATGCTGGCCACCGTCGTCACGGCGGCGTCCGTGGGCGCCCTCGCGGCGTCGGTGGCCCTCGACGGCGTGGCGGGAATGGCCGCCGCCGGAGCCGCCTATGTCGTGCTGTTCACGGGCCTCGCCGTCAGTTCGCTGTTCAGGACCGAGCTGATCCACCAGCGGGTCGCCTCGACGCAGCGGGCGACCGTGATGTCGGTCGACTCGCTCCAGTTGCAGCTCGGCGGGATGGTCTCCTCGCTCGTGCTGGTCCCGATCTCGGCGCAGGTGGGCACGGGCGGATCGTGGGCCGTGAGCGCCGTGATCACGCTGTCCGCGGCCCTCCTCTATGTACGGCTCCCCGCCGCCCGCCCGGCCGTCGCCGTGCCTGTACGGCAACCCCAGTAGAACGATGTTCGGGTGACAGGGCAGAATCGGGGGGTGCGAAAGGGGTGCGGCCGATGAGCAAGCCGACCGTTACGGCGGCCAACGAGGAACAGCGCGCGGCCTGGCTCGCCCGGGTCGTCCCGGAGGTCGAGCGTGTGCGGCCGGGGTTGTGGTCGATCCCGGTGCCGATTCCCATCAATCCGCTCCGCTACGTCCTCGTGTACGCGCTGGAGATCCCGGACGGCGTGGCGATCATCGACGCGGGATGGAACACCGACGAGGCCTACGACGCCCTCGTGGCCGGGCTGCGGACGGCCGGATACGAGATCACCGATGTCAAGGCGGTGCTGGTCACCCACATCCATCCGGACCACTACGGCCTGGCCGGGCGCATCCGGGAGGTCTCGGGGGCCTGGATCGGCCTGCATCCGGAGGACGCCCGGCTGGTCCACGAGCGCTACGACGACTCCGCCATCCAGGCGCTGATCGCCCGGGAGCGGAGTCTGCTGCTGCGATGCGGCGTGCCGGAGATGACCGCCCAGGAACTGGCCGGCGCGTCCATGATGTTGCGCAGTTTCGTGACGATGGCCGTTCCGGACCGGCTGATCGAGGACGGCGACCGGATGGACCTCCCCGGATGGGACCTGCGGGCCATCTGGACCCCGGGGCACTCGCCCGGCCATCTCTGCTTCGTGGAGCCCGACCGGCGGCTCCTGTTCTCCGGCGACCACGTGCTGGCGAAGATCACGCCGATGGTGGCGGTGCACCCCCAGTCGACGGCGAATCCGCTCGCCGACTATCTCGACGCCCTCAGGAGTGTCGGGAAACTCGACGTTGACGAGGTGCTTCCCGCCCACGAGTTCCGGTTCCTCGAGCTGGGTGAGCGCGTGGACTACGTGGTCAAGCACCACGAGGAGCGGCTCGCGGAGGTGGAGCGTGTCCTCGCCGAGACGGGCGGCAGCACGTGCTGGGACCTCGCGACCCGGCTGACCTGGTCGAGGCCGTGGGAGAGCATCGCTCCCCACATGCGGCGCGGCGCCAACAACGAGACGCTGGCCCATCTCGTGTGGCTGGAGGCGCGCGGTCTGGTCTCGCGCGTGCCCGGAGAGCCGGATCTGTGGCTCTCCGCAAGTTCTATGTAAACCAAGTAGGAAATGTTGACTATATGCGCCGATGCGTTTAGCGTCGGCGGCATGAGTCAGGACGCGTTCACGGCCCGGCCCGCTCGCGGAGACGTCGGCCGCTCCGGCGGCCGCCGATGTCGATCTCGGTGAGAAGCCCGCGATCGGACCGGCTCCGGGTCCCGCTGGAGCGTCGCTCTCCCCCGTGGAGGACCGCATGTCCAAGAAACCGCACCTCGAGGCCATTTTGACCACCATGCCGCCCGTCCTCCTGGGCGGCCCGGGTCCCGCGGGGGACCACGCACGACTGAGGAGGACGCGATGAGCATCGTGACCCTGGTGGGCAACCCGCGGGAAGGGTCCAGGACGCTCGCCATCGCGGTACGCGCCGCCGAGGCTGTGGCCGGACGGCTGCGACCCGCCGCCGGGCTCGCGGACGCGGCAGGCGCCTCGGAGGGGAGCAGTCCCGCCGCCGGCGGCTCAGGGGAGTACGGCCGAGCGGGAGACGTGGTGGACCTGGCCGCTCTCGCGCCGGACCTGCTCGCCCGCGAGCCGGGGCCCGGTGTGGAGTCTGCGCTGAAACTGGTCCTGGACGCCGAGGTCCTGGTGGTGGCCAGTCCCACCTACAAGGGGACGTACACGGGGCTGCTCAAGGTGTTCCTCGACAGGCTTCCGCACCAGGCGCTGGCAGGGAAGACGGCGTTGCCGCTGCTGGTCATGGGCGATCCCAAGCACTCCCTCGCGGTCGAGGTGCACCTGAGGCCGCTGCTGGTCGAGCTCGGCGCCTTCGTCCCCACGCCCGGGCTGGTGGTGCTGGACTCGGTGGTCCCGCGTGATTTCGGCCCCGATTCCGGCGCGACGGCCGTACCCGAACTCGACGATCTGCTGGACCGCTGGGCCGGGCAGGTGGTTCCCCGCCCGCCGTCGTCCCAGGAGGTTCCGGAATGACACGCGGACCGGCTCGGAGGTCCAGCTGATGACCGCCATGCACGACTCGCCCCCCGACGCTCACGTCCCGACGCACCTCCGGCTCGTGCCCTCAGAGGGCGACCGATCAGAAAATTACGACCGATCAGAAAACCCCGACCCCGCCGAGGACGTGGACCCGGCCGAGAGGACCTCCGCGCGGAACGGATCGTCGGCGGCGCAGGCCGGTCCGGTCAGCGGCGAGGAGTTCCGCCGGGCCCTCGCCGTGCACGCCGCCGGGGTGGTGGTGGTGACCGCCCGGCCGGAGGGCGTGCCGGTGGGACTGACCGCCACCTCGTTCTCGTCGGTCAGCCTGGAGCCGCCCCTGGTGTCGTTCTACGTGGCGCAGTCGTCGACGACCTGGCCGGCGCTGCGGCGGGCCGATCACTTCGCGGTGAACGTCCTCGCAGGCGACCAGGCGGAGGTCGCGGCCAGGTTCGCGAAGAAGGACATCGACCGCTTCGCCCATCCGACCAGGTGGAGCGGGGGCCCGCAGGACGCGCCGCTGCTGCACGACGTGTCGGCGCACCTGATCTGCCGTCCCCACCACACGGTCGAGGTCGGCGACCACATCCTCGTCGTCGGCCTGGTCACCTCGACCACCGTGAGCTCGGCGGGGCGTCCCCTCCTCTACCACAAGGGCAGATTCGGGCGGTTCCTGCCCTACTGACCGGACTGCTCGCCGTACTCGATCAGCCGGAGGACGGGCCGTTCCGAGGGGGACGGCCCGTCCTGCGGTCAGGCCAGGCGGACGGCGCCGCGTCCCGTCGCGAGCGGCAGGTCGAGGATCGTCCGGATGCCCGGGGGCGCCGCGCACACGGCGGCGATCGAGTTGACCGCGTGCGCGGCCGCGCCCGCCAGGCCGTGCGACACCTCGTCGATGGTGACGGCCATGGTGGGCCTGCCTTCGATGTGGATGGCGAACCCGGGCCGAGCCCACCGCGGCGCCTTGTCCGCGTCCGCCTTATAGACGCATTCGACGGTCATGAACGGCATGTTCTTCACCAGGCCGGTGAAAACCCATCGGGACGCGCAGACCGTGCCGGGCCGCACCACTCCCGCGGCGATCTCGAACTCCTCCGTGGCCAGTTCGAACTCGTCGCTCTCCTCGATCTCATCGAGCGCGACGCCGAGGGTGGACGCCACGAGCTGGACGCTCTCCGCGAACAGCGACCGCTGATAGGCGCGGAAGGGGCGGATCGCGTCCGCGTAGTCCTTGGGCGCGCGTGAGAAGCCGATCAGGTCGGTGACGATCTGCCGGGACGGATGACCGCGGTAGTCGGAGGACTCGCGTACGTAGATGTGGTCGAGCCGGTCGGACAGCCCGGTCAGCGCGAGCGGCAGCAGGTCGCTCATGAAGCCGGGGTTGATGCCGGTCCCGTGCAGGGAGGTCCCGCCGCGGGCGCAGGCCGTCTCGATCCGCTCGACGACGCCGGGGCCGTACGCCTGGGGATAGACGAATCCGGTGGTGGTGATGACGTTCTTGCCCGACGACAACAGCGCGCAGATCGTCTCGAGGTCGGTCGATGGATCGCCGCCGAAGTACGACGCCGGTAACGGCATGTGGAGGACGCAGTCGGCCTCCATGGCCAGCACCTGGTCGACGTCGTCGGTGCACACGACACCCGCCGTGCCCAGGCCCACCAGCTCACCCGCGTCGAGCCCGACCTTGTCGGGGTCGTAGACGAGAGCTCCCACCAGCTCGAACTCCGGACGATTGATCACATTCCGCAGCGCGTATCCCCCGACTGCGCCGGTGGCCCACTGGACCACGCGCAGGGGTGGAGTAAAGGGCATGCGTGGCCTCCAGCCAGGTCAGCTCTGGGCGGGGGCCGTGCTGGGAGGGGTGTCGTCGTTGACCCACGCCCGTCCGGGGGCCAGAAACTATAGCAGAAATCACCGGATTGATCACAGTACGCGGTGATCTGCTGTTGGTCGCCGTCGCTTTCAGGTGGGAGAGCTATTGTTCAGGCAACTAGAACCTTGTTCTCCTCCGAAAGGTGGGCGTCATGCCGGATCTCAGGTTCGACGGACAGGTGGCGGTCGTGACGGGTGCGGGACATGGTCTCGGCCGCTCGCACGCGCTCCTGCTCGCGGAGCGCGGGGCCAAGGTCGTCGTCAACGACCTCGGCGGCGCCCTCGACGGCACGGGCCCGTCCTCCGGGCCCGCCGCGGACGTGGCCGAGCTGATCGTCAAGAAC
Organism: Planotetraspora kaengkrachanensis; assembly: GCF_016862895.1. Lineage (GTDB taxonomy): Bacteria > Actinomycetota > Actinomycetes > Streptosporangiales > Streptosporangiaceae > Planotetraspora > Planotetraspora kaengkrachanensis. The sequence goes on from NZ_BONV01000057.1 coordinate 49,389, forward strand.
GGCGGCGAGGCGGTGGCCAACGGGGACAACGTCGCGACACCCGAAGGTGCCCAGGCCGTCGTCCAGACCGCGATCGACACGTTCGGCCGGGTGGACATCGTGGTCAACAACGCCGGGATCCTGCGGGACAAGTCGCTGGGCAAGATGACCGTCGAGGAGTTCGACGCCGTGCTGGCCGTCCACGTGCGCGGCTCGTTCCTGGTCACCCGGGCGGCGTTCCCGCACATGAAGGAGCAGGCGTACGGGAGGATCGTCAACACCTCCTCGCCCGCCGGTCTGTTCGGCAACTTCGGCCAGGTCAACTACTCGACCGCGAAGATGGGCCTGGTCGGCCTCACCAAGTCGGTCGCCATCGAGGGCGCGCGCGCCAACATCAGGGCCAACGCGATCGCGCCGATCGCCTGGACCCGGATGACCGAGGCGTTGTTCCCCGCCGAGTTCGAGGAGAAGCTGACGCCCGAGCGGATCAGCCCGCTGGTCGCCTACCTCGCGCACGAGAGTTGCGAGACGACCGGCGAGGTGTTCTCCGTGGGCGGTGGCCGCGTCGCCCGCGTGTTCGTCGCCGAGGGCCCGGGCTGGCGTACGGACGACCTCACGATCGAGGCGATCCACGACAACTGGGACGCCGTGATGACCGAGGAGCCCCACCTTCAGCCCACCACGCTGGGGGGACAGGCCACCGCGTCCATGCAGGCCATGCTGTAACCACGCCGCTGCGGTCACGTCCATCGATCGCGGGCCGGCGCCGGGTGTGTCCCGGTGCCGGCCGCGATGCGGCGTGCATGATCACGTCTGGTGTTCTCGCAGGTCGCGAGGCGCGCCTGCGAATCTGTGCATGATCACGGCGAGGGTTTGGCCAGGCCGTACGGCGTGGCGCCGAACCTGTGCATGATCACGGCGAGGGGTTGGGCAGGTCGTGCGGCGTGGCGCCGAACCTGTGCATGATCACGGCGAGGGGGGGTCAGGCGGGGGAGGGGCCGGGGTGGCGGGGGGCGGGTTCGCGGCCGGGCGGCTGGCGGAGCCGCTGGTCGGGCACCGGCGTGATCGGCGTGGTGTGCTCGACCGGCTCGCGGCCGAGCGTGAACGCCTCCCCGTGGTGGTGCAGGGTCAGCGAGTGCCCGTGCACCAGCGTGTACGTCGTCGTGGTCGCGGTGATGTCGACGCACAGCAGCCGGCCCCGGTAACGAATCCGGAAGCAGAGCCGGGTGATGCCGTCGGGCAGCCGCGGGGAGAAGCACATCCGGCCTGAACACGCTCGCATGCCGCCGAATCCCGCGACCAGAGCCGTCCACGCGCCGGCCAGCGAGGCCATGTGCACGCCGTCCCTGGTGTTCTTCTCCAGGTCGTGCAGGTCCATCAGCGCGGCCTCGCCGAGGTAGTCGTAGGCGAGCTCCAGCTGGCCCACCTCGGCCGCCATCACGGACTGCGTGCACGCGGACAACGACGAGTCCCTGACCGTCAGGCGCTCGTAGTAGGCGAAGTCACGGGCCTTCTCCTCGGGCGTGAACGCGTCGCCGCGCAAATGGAGCGCGAGCACGAGATCGGCCTGCTTGACCACCTGCTTGCGGTAGAGGTCGAAGTACGGGAAGTTCAGCAGCAGCGGATACTGCTCCGGCTTGGTCGTCTCGAAATCCCAGATCGCATGGCGGGTGAACCCCTCGCTCTGGGGGTGGACGCCCAGGCGCTCGTCGTACGGGATGTACATCGCGGACGCGGCGTCACGCCAGATCGCGATCTCCTCCAGCCCGACGCCGAGCTCCTGTGCGCGGTCCGCGTGGCGGACGGCGGCGTCGGCGGCGGCGCGCAGGTTCATCTGCGCCATGAGGTTCGTGTAGATGTTGTTGTCGGCCACCGCGCTGTACTCGTCCGGGCCGGTGACGCCGTCGATCCGGTACTTGCCCTCGACGTCGTGGTGGCCGAGGCTGCACCACAGCCTGGCGGTCGCGACGAGCAGCGGCATGCCGGCCTCGCGCTCGAAGTCCATGTCCTCCGTGGCGTCGACGTACCGCACGGCCGCGTCGGCGATGTCGGCGTTGACGTGGAACGCCGCCGTGCCGGCCGGCCAGTAGCCCGAGCACTCCTCGCCGTTGATGGTCCGCCAGGGGAACGCGGCTCCGTGCAGGCCCAGCTGGTCGGCACGGTCCTCTGCCTGGGGCAGGATCGACTCCCGCCACTGCAGGGCGTCCGCCGCCGACCTCGGATGCGTGTAGGTGAGGACGGGCAGCACGAAACTCTCCGTGTCCCAGAACGCGTGCCCGTCGTAGCCGGACCCGGTGAGGCCCTTGCCGGGGATCGGCCGCCGTTCCAGCCGCGCGCCGGCCTGGAGCAGGTGGAACAGTCCGAAGCGGACGGCCTGCTGGATCTCGGCGTCGCCCTCGACCTCGACGTCGGCCCCCGCCCAGAACTCGTCGAGATACTTGCGCTGCTTGGCGAGCAGGCCGTCCCATCCGGTGAGGCGGGCGGCGGCGAGGGCGGCGACCACCTGGTCGTGCAGGGCGGGGCGGGACCGCTGGGCCGACCAGCCGTAGGCGAACAGCTTGATGAGGCGAAGCCGCTGCCCGGGCTTGAGCTGGGTCGCCACCGTCAGGCGGCTGACGTCGTCGCCTCCGTCGGCCTCGGCGCGCGTCCCCGAGGGCCCGTCGATCTGGTGCCGCATGGCGGCGGCGACGCGCAGGTTGCTCGTCCGGGTGGAGTGGACCATGACCGCCACGCCCGACGTCCCCGGGGTGTTCTCCTCCAGCACCAGAGGTGCCTCGAGTACCGCGGCCGCACGGGGGTCGCGGCCCGTGTCGGGCAGGGTCTCGTTGGCCACAAGTTCGGACTGCACGACCACGCCGAGCGTGTCGTCCACGGCCTCGACCTCGTAGTGCACGGCGGCGACGGCCCGGTGCGTGAACGACACCAGCCGGGTCGACCTGATGCGGACCGTGGCGCCGGCCGGCGACGTCCAGTGGACCGTGCGGGTGAGGGTGCCGGCCCGCAGGTCGAGGACCCGCTCGTGCTCGTGGAGCGTGCCGTACCTGACGTCGAAGGGCTCGTCGTCGACGAGCAGCCGGATGAGCTTGCCGTTGGTGACGTTGACCACCGTCTGGCCGGACTCGGGGAAGCCGTAGCCGGCCTCGGCGTACGGCAGGGGCCGCAACTCGTAGACGGAGTTGAGATAGGTGCCGGGCAGGCCGTGGGGCTCGCCCTCGTCGAGGTTGCCGCGCAGGCCGATGTGCCCGTTGGACAGCGCGAACACCGACTCGGTCTGCGGCAGCACGTCGAGGTGCAGGCGGCACTCGCGGATCCACCAGGGCTCCACGGTGAAGGCGGGATGCTGGATCATCACTGCTCCAGGAGATCGGCGAGGTCGGTGACGACGGTGTCGGCGCCATGATCGCGGAGCGCGGCCGCCTGCCCCACCCGGTCGACCCCGACGACCAGGGCGAACCGGCCGGCCCTGCCCGCCTCGACTCCGGCGAGGGCGTCCTCGAAGACCGCCGCCTCCGACGGCTTCAGGCCGAGCGCCCGCGCTCCCTCCACGTACATGTCCGGTGCCGGCTTGCCGGCGAGTTTCCGCGTCTGGGCGACGGCGCCGTCGATCCGCGCCTCGAACAGGCCGGCGATGCCGGCGGCGTCCAGGACCCGCTCGGTGTTGGCGCTCGACGAGACGACCGCCGTGCTCAGCCCGGCGTCCCGGACCGCGCGGACGTACCGCACGGATCCGTCGAAGACCTCGACGCCCTTCTCGTCGAGGACGTGCTGCACGAGTTCGTTCTTGTGGTTGCTCACGCCGTTGACGGTCAGGGCGTCCGGCGGGTCGCCGGGGTCTCCTTCGGGGAGGTCGATTCCTCGCGAGTCCAGGAACGACCGGGTGCCGTCGAGCCGTTTCTTGCCGTCGACGTACCTGTCGTAGTCGGCCACCTCGTCGAACGGCTCGAACGGCGTCCCCGTGCGGTCGGCCCACGTACGGAGGAACTCGTCGAAGGCCCGTTTCCATGCGGCCGCGTGGACGGTGGCCGTCCGGGTCAGCACCCCGTCCATGTCGAACAGGCAGCCGCGGACTCCGTCGGGCAACCCCAGCATGAGACCCCCTGAGCATGACATTCCGGAAATGGAAGGCCTTCTTACCTCGGGTCTCTACCCAGCCGGGAAGCACGCGTACATCCGTACTTTTGCCGTTTTCGGCGAAAGATTGCATCAGATCGATAAAAGACCTTCCCCTCGGCGGGGGACGGGAGGTACGTTCGCCGCAATCACCTTGACGCGGAGGCGCGTTGTGAAGCGGAGCACCATGCGGCCGGAGAACGTGCATCAAGCGACCCTTCTGAGGCTTCTCCGGGACGGGGGTCGTTCGCGGGCCGAGCTCGCGGACGTCGTCGACCTGTCACGCTCCAAACTCAACGTGGAGCTGGACGGGCTGATCGAGCTCGGCCTGGTCGAGTCCGCCGGTCTCGCCGCCTCCCGCGGGGGCAGGCGGTCGGGCAAGGTACGGCTCTCGCCGCACACCCGTTTCGCCGGGATCGACATCGGGGCGACGTCGATCGACGTCGCGGTCACCAACGGCGAGCTGGAGGTTCTCGGGCACGTCAGCGAGCCGTGCGACATTCGGGAGGGACCCGCCGCCGTGCTCGACCGGGCCGTCGACCTGCTGGGCAAGTTCCGGGAGAACGGGCTGTTCACCCAGCTGCACGGCGCGGGGATCGGGGTCCCCGGCCCGGTGAGCTTCCCCGAGGGCGTCCCGGTGGTGCCGCCGATCATGCCGGGCTGGGACCGCTACCCGGTGCGCGAGGCGATCGGGCAGGAGCTCGGGTGTCCCGCGATGGTCGACAACGACGTGAACATCATGGCCCTCGGCGAACTGCACGCGGGCCTGGCGCGCAACGTCGACGACTTCCTCCTGGTGAAGATCGGCACCGGCGTCGGCTGCGGCATCGTGGTCGACGGCAAGATCTACCGGGGTGTCTCCGGAAGCGCCGGCGACATCGGGCACATCCGGGTGGACGATCTCGGGCCGGTCTGCGCGTGCGGCAACTCCGGCTGCCTGGAGGCCTACTTCGGCGGCGCCGCCCTGGCGAGGGAGGCAACCAACCTCGCCCGCTCGGGCAGGTCGCCGTACCTCGCGGAACGGCTGGCCGCGACCGGCGAGCTGCGCGCCGAGGACGTGGCCGCCGCGGCGGCGCAGGGGGACGCCGAGGCGATCAGGCTCATCCGCGACGGAGGTCACCGGGTCGGTCAGGTGCTGGCCAGCCTGGTCAGCTTCTTCAATCCCGGGCTCGTGATCATCGCCGGTGGGGTCGCCCGGCTCGGCCACGTCCTGCTCGCGGAGATCAGAAGCGTCGTATATCGCCGGTCGTTGCCGCTGGCCACCGGCAACATGCCGATCGTGCTCTCCGAACTCGGGGAGATCGCGGGCGTCGTCGGGGCCGCCCGCCTCATCAGCGACCACGTCTATTCGGCCAAGTAGCCCGGAGAGTCACCCCCCAGGAGAGCCTCATGGCGACGATCCCCCCGTCCTTCCCCAGGAGCGCGCGATGACCGAGGTCGACCCGACCGCCACGCCCGCCACCGCCGGGCGTCCCCCCGGCCGCGACCCGCAGGCTCTTCCCTCCCTCCTCACTCGTCTGTC
>NZ_BONV01000058.1 GCF_016862895.1 Planotetraspora kaengkrachanensis
AGGCACATGGACGGCGAGGCAGGGAACTCGGCCAGCGCCAAGGCCGACGCCACCTCGACGACCCTGGCCACCAGATCATCCGGCCATACAGACCCGCCGGCCGCACACCCCTCAGCCGCACACCGCTCGCCCGACGGAGACGACGGAGACGACGAGGACGGCGGGGACGGCGAGGTGAAAGTCGGCGAACTCGAGGCGGACGGGTCCGGCACCGAGGAACCCGAATCCGGAGGAGCAGCGCAACCCGAACCGGGGAACTCCACCACCGGCGCCCCCGACTCTGCCGGGCCGGGACGTGGCGGGCTCCCGAACGACAGGCCGCGAGAGGCCGGATCCGGCCACGGGTCGGTCATCGGCGGATAGCTCGACGCCGGAAAGCTCAACGCCGAACTGCCGTCGGACGACCACGACCTCGCCTGGGCGGTCACCTCGGCCCACCATTCGGGACCGCACGGCAGGTCGCCTGCACCAGAAGAAGAGGAGGGATGCGGCCCTCGCGCGCCTGCCACGCCGACCCCCTCCGTCGAATCGAAACTCTGAACGAATCATCTCACAGAGAGTAACCGCCTGACTACAGATTTCGAAAAGAGTTTCTAGCCACCGACGGAGGGCTCGTCGAAATAGGGCTCACCGGCATATTCGGGGCCAGTCCCCTCGGCCTGATCTCCCCTGCGCGCGATCACGAATGCTGCGGTCAGCAGGTCCTTGCAGTGGAAAGCCCGCGATCAAAGATGCCCGTCGTCAATGGAGCGCACGGGCGTGGAAGCGCCATTGGACGTGCACGGTTGTCGGCGACCGCCGTAAACGGGTGTGGCGGTCTCGCCCGCCGACGAGACCGCCACATCCAGGGAAAACCGGCCGCATCCACCGCTGATCAACAATGCTGCGCCGCGACCAGATAGCCGCGACCAGGTAGCGCGACCAGATATCCGGCCGCCGATCAAACAGGCCGACCGGCCACGGGCAACCCGGCCGTTGATCGACAGGCGGCTGAGACGGGACACCCGGCAGACACGCGGCCAGACCAGGCGCCCCGCTCCCTCTTAGCGGAGGGTTCCGTTGGTCATGCCCGCCGGCTCCTCCGGAGCCGCGACGAGACCGAGCTCCGCGGGAGACGCCATGAGCGGGTGGAAGGGAACGACGCGGACCGTGTAGCCGAACGCGCCGGTCCGGTCCAGGGGCAGGTCGCCTGTGTAGTAGGCCCTGCCGTCGTCGTCGACCGAGTCGGCCTTGAGGGTCACGTGGGCGGGCGAGATCAGCTCGTCATGAGGCCCGACGCGACCGTAGGCCGCCTGCACCTGGACGTCGTCGGCGGACAGCTCGCCCAGCGCGATGGTCGCGCGCAGCTCCAGCCTGGCCCCGAGTTCGGGGGTGTCCCCCACTCCCGCTGCCTCGACGTGCTCCACGCGGATCCCGGGCCACGCCTGGGTGACCCTCAGCTTCCACGCGGCGAACTGGCGGGCGTTCGCGTAGCCGTCCACCGTGAGCGCGCGGGCCGAACTCGCGGCCGGCGTGTACAGGCCCTCGACGTAGTCGCGGAGCATCCGGCCTGCGAGCACCTTGGGCCCGAGCGAGCTGAGCGTGTGCTTGACCATCTCCAGCCAGCGCCGGGGCAGCCCGTCGGCCGCGCGGTCGTAGAAGCGGTCGGCGACCTCACGCTCGATGAGGTCGTACAGGGCGGCCGCCTCCAGCTCGTCGCGGCGCTCGGGGTCGGTGACGCCGTCGGCGCTGGGGATGGCCCATCCGTTGTTGCCGTCGAACCACTCGTCCCACCAGCCGTCGAGGATCGACAGGTTGAGACCGCCGTTCAGCGCGGCCTTCATCCCCGATGTGCCGCACGCCTCCAGCGGCCGCAGCGGGTTGTTCATCCACACGTCGGAGCCGGTGACCATGAGCCGCCCGAGGGCCATGTCGTAGTCGGGCAGGAAGACGATGCGGTGCCGCACGTCCTCCTGGTCGGCGAAGCGGACCATCTGCTGGATGAACTTCTTGCCGCCCTCGTCGGCCGGGTGCGCCTTGCCCGCGATCACGATCTGGACCGGCTTGTCGGGGTCGAGGAGCAGGCTCTTCAGCCGCTTCGGGTCGGACAACATCAGCGTGAGCCGCTTGTAGGACGGCACCCGCCGGGCGAACCCGATGGTCAGGACGTCGGGGTCGAGGGCCTCGTCGACCCAGCCCAGCTCCGCCTCCGCCGCTCCACGCTGCCGCCAGGACCGTCTGATGCGCTTGCGGGCCTCGGTCACCAGGTGCGCCCTGAGCCCGCCCCTGATGGACCAGATGTCGGCGTCGGAGAGCTTCCGTACGGCGTCCCAGCCCTGGGACATGTCGGTCAGGGAGGCCAGTTCGTCGCCCGCCTGCTCCATGACCTCACGGCCGACCCAGCTCGGGGCGTGGACGCCGTTGGTGATCGACCCGATCGGCACCTCCTCGACGTCGAAGCCCGGCCAGAGCCCCTTGAACATCTCCCGGCTGACCTCGCCGTGCAGTTCGGAGACGCCGTTGACCCGCTGGGCGAGCCGCATGCCCATGACCGCCATGTTGAAGACGGCCGGATCGGCGTCGGGGCCGTCGGGCTCGGCTCCGAGTGCGAGGATGCGGTCGACGCTCACCGTCGGCCACGCGTTGGCGCCGCCGAACTGCCTGGCGATCATCTCGGCGGGGAACCTGTCGATCCCCGCGGGGACCGGGGTGTGCGTGGTGAACACGGTGCCGGCCCTGACCGCCTCGAGGGCCTCGTCGAAGGACAGGCGCGCCTCGGTGAGCTCACGGATGCGCTCGAGGCCGAGGAAGCCCGCGTGGCCCTCGTTGGTGTGGAACACCTCGGGCTCGGGGTGGCCGGTGATTCGGCAGTAGGCCCGGATCGCCCGCACGCCGCCGATGCCGAGCAGCAACTCTTGGACGAGCCTGTGGTCGGTCCCGCCGCCGTAGAGACGGTCGGTCACGTCCCTGGCGGCCGAGTCGTTGTCGGCGATGTCGGAGTCGAGCAGCAGCAGCGGCACCCGGCCCACCTGGGCGATCCAGATCTGGGCGTGCAGGGTGCGGGAGCCGGGCAGGCTGATCCGGACTCGCGCGGGGGCGCCGTCCTCCTCCTTCAGGAGGGTGAGCGGGAGGCCGCCGGGGTCGAGGGACGGGTAGTGCTCCTGCTGCCATCCCTCGGGTGAGAGCGACTGCGAGAAGTAGCCGTGGCGGTACAGCAGGCCGACGCCGAGGATCGGCACGCCGAGGTCGCTCGCCGCCTTGAGGTGGTCGCCCGCCAGGATGCCCAGGCCGCCCGAGTACTGGGGCAGGGCCGCGGCGATGCCGTACTCGGGGGAGAAGTAGCCGATGGCGGCGGGCCCGCCGTCCTGCGACTGGTACCACCGGGGAGCGGTCATGTACTCGCGGAGATCGTCGGCGGCGTCGGCCAGCCGGCGCAGGAAGCGCCGGTCCTGGGCGAGCTCGCGCAGCCGGTCGGCCTCCACGGCGCCGAGAAGGGCGACGGGGTCGTGGTCGACCCGCTCCCAAACCTCGGGGTCCACCTCGGCGAACAGGTCCATGGTCTCCGGGTGCCATGACCAGCGGAGATTCCGGACCAGCTCGCCCAGCGGCTCGAGCTGCGAGGGAAGGACGGTGCGGACGGTGAACCTGCGGATAGCTCTCACGGGGCCAGACCCTAGTTACTCAGCGCCACGACGCGCGACCGAAACACTCTGTCGGATGCCGGGGATGTCCGCGGTGGCGACACTTCCCTGGATTTCTTGCATAAGCGCTCTCACCACCAACAAACCGGCTCAAACCTCACAAAACTACACTGGCTCGGGTGAGTCTCACCGGCGATGCTACGACCGCCCGAGTGTGCTCGCTCACCACAGAGCGGCCGGTCGAACACACCACGCAGTCTTTTCGCCGGCAGGGGTAAGAGGGGACTATTGGGGCAACCCCTCTATGGAGCGATGTTCCCCGTGACGGGCTCCTCGACGCGCCGACTCCGGACGGCGCGAGTGCTCGACGGCACGACCAGCAGGACACCCAGCAAGACACGCAGCAGGACACGGCACCATCCCGGCACCACCTGAGAACGATCTGGCGCGGCCAGTCCAGGCCACGTCAGGTGAACGCTCGGGCAACCCCGGAAATCGACCTGATTGACCCATTAAGAAGATCTTGAAAATCCGACGGCACCGGGCGTGCCGTCGCTAACGTGAGTGACGATGATCGGAAGAATCCCAATCCAGGACATCCAGCCCGTCGTCGACTGCGGACGCCGGTCCGCGAAAGCGGCCGCGGGTGAGACCTTCGAGATCAGCGCCACCGTGTTCCGCGAGGGACACGACGCCGTGGCCGCCGGGGTCGTGCTGATCGACCCGAGCGGGGCGTCGAAGCGGCTGCTGCGCATGCGGGAGGTCGCTCCGGGCACCGACAGGTGGAGCGCGGAGGTGACGCTGCCGGCCGAGGGCCTGTGGCAGTTCCGCGTCGAGGCGTGGAGTGATCCCATTGCCACGTGGACGCACGACGCGGAGATCAAGATCCCGCGCGGCCTGGACGCCGACCTCATGTGCGAGGAGGGCGCCCGGCTCTTCGAGCGCGCGGCGAGAGCCGTACGCGCATCGGACTGCAAGGACGATCCCGCGGACGACTCCTGCGGGCATCGGACGGCGATGCTGGCGATCGCCGAGCGCCTGCGGGACGACCGCGTCGATCCGCGTGCGCGCTTCACCGTGGCGCAGTTGCCCGAGACGGCCGCGCTGGTCGCCGCGCACCCGCTGCGTGATCTGGTCACGCGGTCCGGCAGGTGCCGGGTGCAGGTGGACAGGCGGCGGGCGCTGTTCGGGTCCTGGTACGAGTTCTTCCCCCGCTCCGAGGGAGCCGTGGTCGAGGAGGACGTCGCCCCCAAATCAGGGAATTTCCGTACCGCGGCGAAACGGCTGCCCGCGGTCGCCCAGATGGGGTTCGACATCGTCTATCTGCCGCCGATCCACCCGATCGGCACACAGTTCCGCAAGGGGCGCAACAACACCCTCACCCCGGAGCAGTACGACCCCGGCTCGCCCTGGGCGATCGGCTCCGAGGACGGCGGGCACGACGCGATCCACCCGGATCTCGGGACGTTCGAGGACTTCGACGCCTTCGTGGCCAGGGCGCGGGATTTGGGCATGGAGATCGCCCTCGACCTGGCGCTGCAGTGCTCCCCCGACCACCCGTGGGTCAAGGAGCATCCCGAATGGTTCAACATCCGGGCCGACGGGACGATCGCGTACGCCGAGAACCCGCCCAAGAAGTACCAGGACATCTATCCGCTCAACTTCGACAAGGACCCCGAGGGCATCTACGCCGAGATCAAGCGGGTGGTCCGGCTCTGGATGGACCACGGCGTGCGGATCTTCCGCGTGGACAACCCGCACACCAAGCCGGTGAGCTTCTGGGAACGGCTGCTGGCCGACATCAACACCACCGACCCCGACGTGCTCTTCCTGGCGGAGGCGTTCACCCGGCCGGCGATGCTGCAGACGCTCGCCAAGATCGGGTTCCACCAGTCGTACACCTATTTCACGTGGAAGAACTCCAGAAGCGACGTGGAGGAGTATCTCGGGGAGCTCGCCCACGAGACCTCGCACTTCCTGCGTCCGAACCTGTTCGTCAACACGCCGGACATCCTGCACGAGTACCTGCAGCACGGAGGGGTGCCCGCCTTCAAGATCAGAGCGGTGCTCGGTGCGCTGATGGCCCCGACCTGGGGTGTCTACTCCGGCTACGAACTGGCCGAGAACGTCCCGGTACGGCCTGGCAGCGAGGAATACCTGGATAGCGAGAAATATCAGTACAGGGTGCGCGACTGGGCGGCGGCCGAGCGAGCGGGACGGAGTCTCGCCCCATTCATCACGCAGCTCAATTTGTTGCGAAGAGCTCACCCGGCACTCCAGGAATTGCGTAACCTACGGTTTCACAGCGTCGACCAGCCGGATCTGATCTGCTTCTCCAAGCGACTGCCCGGCGCCTACGACACGGCCACACGACGGCACGGCATAGGCGATGTGGTACTGGCCGTTGTGAATCTGGATCCGTACAACACCCATGAGGCGACCGTCCGGCTGGACATGCCCGCGCTCGGTCTCGACTGGCAGGACCAGTTCGTCGTGCATGATGAACTGTCGGGCGAGTCGTACCAGTGGGGGCAGGCCGACTACGTGCGTCTCGACCCGCATGTAAATCCCGCACACGTCTTCACGCTCCGCCACGGGTCAGTGCTCCGCCCGTGAGCGTGGCCCTGCACATCCGGGGAGTCCACAGGTGAGCTCGACACCTCAGCCCAGCCAGCACCAGCCCATCCCGAACACCTTCACGCACGAGAAGCCGCGGGATCAGTACTGGTACAAACGGGCTGTCTTCTACGAGGTGCTTATCCGCGGCTTCGCGGACTCGAACGGCGACGGCACCGGCGACATCCGGGGGCTGATCGACAAGCTCGACTACATCCAGTGGCTCGGCGTCGACTGCCTGTGGCTCCTCCCGCTGTACGAGTCGCCGCTCCGCGACGGCGGATACGACATCGCCGACTTCATGAAGATCCTTCCTGACTTCGGCGACCTGGGCGACTTCGTCAAGCTGGTCGACGAGGCGCACAAGCGCGGCATCCGAGTGATCGCCGACCTCGTCATGAACCACACCAGCGACCAGCACCCGTGGTTCCAGGCGTCCCGCCAGGATCCCGAGGGACCGTACGGCGACTTCTACGTCTGGAGCGACACCGACGAGAAGTACCAGGACGCCCGGATCATCTTCATCGACACCGAGTCGTCCAACTGGAGCTACGACCCGGTGCGGCAGCAGTACTACTGGCACCGCTTCTTCCACCACCAGCCGGACCTCAACTACGAGAACCCCGCGGTGCAGGAGGCCATGCTGGAGGTGCTGCGGTTCTGGCTGGACCTCGGCATCGACGGGTTCCGGATGGACGCCATCCCCTACCTGTTCGAACAGGAGGGGACCAACTGCGAGAACCTGCCGGAGACTCACGCGTACCTGAAGCGGGTCCGCGCGGAGATCGACAGGCTCTACCCCGACCGGGTCCTGCTGGCCGAGGCCAACCAGTGGCCGGCCGACGTGGTGGAGTACTTCGGCGACCCGGTCAGCGGCGGCGACGAGTGCCACATGGCCTTCCACTTCCCGCTCATGCCCCGCATCTTCATGGCGGTCAGGCGCGAGTCCCGCTACCCGATCTCGGAGATCCTGGCCCAGACGCCGAAGATCCCCGAGAACTGCCAGTGGGGCATCTTCCTCAGGAACCACGACGAGCTCACGCTCGAGATGGTCACCGACGAAGAGCGCGACTACATGTACTCGGAGTACGCCAAGGACCCGCGCATGCGGGCGAACGTGGGCATCCGCCGCCGCCTGGCGCCGCTGCTGGACAACGACCGCAACCAGATCGAGCTGTTCACCGCCCTGCTGCTGAGCCTGCCCGGCTCCCCCGTGCTCTACTACGGCGACGAGATCGGCATGGGCGACAACATCTGGCTGGGCGACCGCGACGGCGTCCGCACGCCGATGCAGTGGACCCCCGACCGCAACGCGGGCTTCTCCGACTGCGACCCCGGCCGTCTCTACCTGCCGGTCATCATGGACCCGATCTACGGGTACCAGGCCATCAACGTCGAGGCCCAGCAGAAGAGCTCCAGCTCGCTGCTCCACTTCACCAAGCGCATGATCGAGATCCGCAAGCGTCACCCGGTGTTCGGCCTGGGCGACTTCACCGAGCTCAACTCGTCCAACCCGAGCGTGCTGGCGTTCGTCCGGGAGTTCGGGGACGACCGCGTCCTGTGCGTCAACAACCTCTCGCGCTTCCCGCAGCCGGTGGAACTCGACCTGCGCAGGTTCGAGGGATCGATGCCCGTCGAGTGCATGGGCGGAGTTCCTTTCCCGCCGATTGGCGAGCTTCCGTATCTTTTGACGCTTCCGGGGCATGGGTTCTACTGGTTCACACTGCCCGTGCCATCGAGGGCGGTCGGCGCGAAGGAGGAGTGACGACTTCACTTCAGGAGCTTCTGGCCGGCTGGATCACCGGACAGCGGTGGTTCGCCGGCAAGGGGCGCGCGATCGATGACCTGTCCGTCGACACCCTGACCGAGCTGGATCCGGGCGACCCGACGCTGGTCCACGCCATCGTGTCCGTACGGCAGGGCGAGCGGACCACGCGGTACCAGATCCCGCTCGGCCTGCGGGCACGCATGCCGGACCGGCTCAAACACGTCCTGATCGGCTGGTGCGACTGGCGCGGTCGCCGCCTGTGCGCCTACGACGCGGCGCACGACGCGACGCTGACGTCCCGGCTGCTGAACGGCATGGACTCCGGGCTGCGGGTGCCGCGGCTCGGATTCCACCGGGTGGCGGGCACCACGATCGACACCTCGCAGCGCAGCCTCGTGCTGACCGCCGAGCAGTCGAACACGTCGCTGGTCTTCGGCGACATGTACATCCTCAAGCTGTTCCGCCAGCTCACGCCCGGCCTCAATCCCGAACTCGAGGTGATCACGGCGCTCGCCGGCGCCGGATCGGCCCACGTCGCCAGGCCGTACGGCTGGATCGAGACGGAGCTGGACGGCGAGACGACGACCCTGGCGATCATGCAGGAGTACCTGTCGAACGCCAACGAGGGCTGGACGATGGCGCTGACCAGCGTCCGCGATCTCTACGCCACCCCGCCGGGCATGCCGGCGGAGGACGCGGGCGGCGACTTCGCCGCGGAGGCGTTCCGCCTCGGTACGGCGACGGCCGAGGTCCACGCCGAACTGGCCGAGGCCTTTCCCACGGGAGTGATCGAACCTCCCGAGATCAAACGGATGACCGAGCGCTTCCGGCGGCGCCTGGAGAAGGCCGTCGCCGAGGTCCCCGCCCTCGCGGCGCACGCGGGCGTGGCCCATGAGGCGTTCGACCGGCTGGCCGACCTCGACCACGACATACCGGTCCAGCGGGTGCACGGCGACTATCACCTCGGCCAGGTCATGCGCACCCCGGCCGACTGGGTGGTGCTCGACTTCGAGGGCGAGCCCGGCCAGCCTCTCGCGGACCGCCGGGCTCTGGATTCGCCCCTGCGCGACGTGGCGGGCATGTTGCGCTCGTTCGAATACGCGGCCAGGCACCTGCTGGCGGGTCACCCTCGGGCGGAGTCGCTGGACAGGCGCGCCCAGGAATGGGCGGAACGCAACCGGGCGGCGTTCCTCGCGGGCTACTCGGCGGCCGGCGGCGCGATCCGCGGCCACGACGCGGTCTTCCTGCGGGCGCTCGAGCTGACCAAGGCCGTTTACGAGGTCGTGTACGAGGCCCGTAACCGCCCCACGTGGCTGCCCATCCCCCTGTCCGCCTTCGGCTGAGGTCTCCACCGGCCTGTGTCGATCTACTGATTTGTTGGGACCTCGGATGGTTCTAGGGCAGGGTGAAGAAATGGACTTGGACCGGCTGGCAGGCGGGGCGCACCACGACCCCCACTCGATCCTCGGCGCGCACCTCGAACGGGACGGCGTGACGATCCGGGCCCTGCGGCCCTTCGCCGAGAAGGTCGAGGCGCTGATCGACGGCCGGCCGTACGAACTGAGTCACACGAGCTTCGGAGTCTTCGAGACGGCCCTCCCGGGCGTGGACAAGATCCCCGACTACCGGCTGCGTGTCACGTATCCGGGTGGCGAGCCGTACGAGACGGGTGACCCGTACCGCCACTGGCCGACCCTGGGCGAGATCGACCTGCACCTCATCGGCGAGGGACGCCATGAGCGTCTGTGGGAGGTGCTCGGCGCGCGCGTCCTGCGCCACGAGGACACCGACGGCACGGCGTTCGCCGTCTGGGCGCCCAATGCCCAGGGCGTGCGGGTGATCGGCGACTTCAACCACTGGAACGGCGGCGGGCACCCGATGCGCTCGCTCGGCCGTTCGGGCGTGTGGGAGCTGTTCATCCCCGACATCGGGGCGGGCACCCGGTACAAGTTCCAGATCCTCGGCCTCGACGGCGTATGGCGGGAGAAGGCCGACCCCATGGCCCGCCGCACCGAGGTGCCCCCGGCGACCGCCTCGATCGTCGAGCAGGCCGAGTACGTCTGGCGCGACGAGGAGTGGCTGGCCGCCCGGGCGGGCCGCGACGCCCTGACCACGCCGATGAGCACCTACGAGGTCCACCTCGGCTCGTGGCGTCCGGGGCTGTCGTACCGCGACCTGGCCGCCGAACTGGTCTCCTACGTGAAGGACATGGGCTTCACCCACGTGGAGTTCCTGCCCGTGGCCGAGCACCCGTTCGGGGGGTCGTGGGGCTACCAGGTGACGTCCTACTACGCCCCCACGTCCCGGTGCGGCTCGCCCGACGACTTCCGTCACCTGGTCGACGAACTGCACCAGGCGGGCATCGGCGTGATCGTCGACTGGGTGCCCGCGCACTTCCCCATGGACGAGTGGGCGCTCGCGCGTTTCGACGGCACGCCGCTCTACGAACACGCCGACCCGGCGCGCGGCGAGCACCCCGACTGGGGGACGTACGTCTTCGACTTCGGCCGCCGCGAGGTGCGCAACTTCCTGGTCGCCAACGCCGTGTTCTGGCTGAAGGAGTTCCACGTCGACGGCCTCCGCGTGGACGCCGTGGCCTCGATGCTCTACCTGGACTACTCGCGCCGCGAGGGCGAGTGGACGCCGAACATCCACGGCGGCAGGGAGAACCTCGACGCGATCGAGTTCCTCAAGGAGATGAACTCCGTCTGCTACCGCGAGGTGCCGGGGATCGTGACGATCGCCGAGGAGTCGACGGCCTGGCCGGGGGTGTCGCGGCCCGTCCACCTCGGCGGGCTGGGCTTCGGCTTCAAGTGGAACATGGGCTGGATGCACGACACGCTCGGCTACCTCGCGCGTGAGCCGATCTTCCGGCAGTACCACCACCACCAGATGACGTTCTCCCTCATGTACGCGTTCTCCGAGAACTTC
The DNA here is from genome assembly GCF_016862895.1 of Planotetraspora kaengkrachanensis. Lineage (GTDB taxonomy): Bacteria > Actinomycetota > Actinomycetes > Streptosporangiales > Streptosporangiaceae > Planotetraspora > Planotetraspora kaengkrachanensis. The sequence continues at coordinate 10,936 of NZ_BONV01000058.1, forward strand.
GTGCTGCCCCTGTCGCACGACGAGGTCGTGCACCTGAAGGGGTCGCTGCTGGGCAAGATGCCCGGCGACGAGTGGCAGCGTTTCGCCAACCTCCGTACGCTGTACGCGTTCATGTGGGCGCACCCCGGCAAGCAACTGCTGTTCATGGGCGGCGAGTTCGGCCAGGGCGCCGAGTGGTCGGAGTCCAAGGGCCTCGACTGGTGGGTGCTCGACTTCGACTTCCACAAGGGCGTGCAGCGTCTGGTCCGCGACCTGAACCGGGTCTACCGGGAGACGCCGGCGCTGTTCACCCAGGATGCCACGCCGGACGGCTTCCGCTGGATCGACGCCGACGACGCCTCGGGCAACGTCTTCTCCTTCCTGCGGTACGGCACGGACGGCTCGATCCTGGCCTGCGTCGCGAACTTCTCCGGCGGGACGCACGACAACTACCACCTCGGCCTTCCGGTGGGCGGCCGGTGGGAGGAGATCGTCAACACCGACGCCTACGAGTACGCGGGAAGCGGGGTCGGCAACCTCGGTTCCGTGGAGGCGGTGGACGCGCCTCACCACGGCCTGCCGTGCTCCGCTCGCCTGCGCGTCCCCCCACTGGGAGCCGTGTGGCTGCGCAAGCCACCCCCGTCCGCGTGACCCCCTCCGCGCGCGACCCCTTCCGCGTGCGACCCCTTCCGCGCTCGACCCCTTCCGCGCTCGACCCCTTCCGCGTGATCATGCACACCTTCGGGTGCGGGTACGGCGACCAGCCCCAACCCTCGCCGTGATCATGCACACTTTCGGGCGCTTGCCGCCTGACCGGCGCAAACCCCGTGCGTGATCATGCACGGACTCGGCGATCGGTGGCCTGACGTGCGGCTTCGCCGTACGTGATCATGCAGGGCGGCACCAGATGCATGATCACGGAGCGCATAACGCCAGATGGGACGGGGCTCGGCCGAATCCGCGCATGATCACGAATCGCATAAGGCCAGGCAGGGCGGGATCCAGCCGAACCTGTGCATGATCACGCGGGTGATGTGCCCAGCTTGGGCCATTGATCCGCGAGTCTATGCATGATCACCCCAAACATGGGGTGAATCGGCCGGGCCGTGACGACACGACCGTCGCCTATGGTGACATTTATGGACGCGACACAGGCCATCATGGAGACCGTCGACAGGCTTCGGCAACGCCGTACCGCGGCACTCGTGCTGGAGCTCGATCTCACCGAGGGGCTGTCCGAGGGACCGCCCTCCGACCCGCTCGGAGCCCTGCTGTCCATGCGCAGGCCCCGGCTCACCGACGTGTTGGCGGGCCTGCGGCGCGCCCGCACCGACTCCCGGGTCAAGGGGCTGATCGTGAAGATCGGCGGCAACCCCATCGGCCTCGGCATGGTCCAGGAGCTGCGCACCGCCGTACTGAAGCTCCGGGCCGCGGGGAAGCGGACCGTCGCGTTCGCGGAGACGTTCGGCGAGTTCGGCGCCGGGACCGTTCCTTATTACCTGGCCAGCGCGTTCGAGAAGGTCTACCTCCAGCCGTCCGGCGACGTCGGCCTCACCGGCATCACGCTCGAGCAGCGCTTCGTACGGGACGCGCTAGCCAAGGTGGGGGTGGAGTACCAGCTCGGCCAGCGTCATGAGTACAAGACCGCGGCCAACATGTTCACCCAGAACCGCATGACCGAGCCGCACCGCGAGTCCACCGCCCGCATCGCCGAGTCGGTGACCGAGCAGATCACGGCGGGCATCGCCGAGGCACGCTCGCTCGAACCCCGGCGGGTGCGCGAGCTCATCGACCAGGGGCCGTTCCTGGGGCCGGAGGCGGTGGAGGCGGGCCTGGTCGACGCTCTCAAGTACCGCGACGAGGTGTACGCCGAGGCGGTGGAGGACGGCACCCACCTGATGTACGTGTCGCGGTACGCCAAGTCGGCGCTGGCCAAGCGGCTCCCCCACCCCGGCGAGCCGGTGATCGCGCTGGTCCACGGCACCGGCGCCATCCGGCTCGGCCGCAGCGGCCGCTCTCCGCTCGGCGGCGGGGGCGCCATGGGCTCCGACACGATCTGCGCGGCGCTCCGCTCCGCCCGCAAGGACGACAAGGTCAGGGCCATCGTGTTCCGCGTGGACAGCCCGGGCGGGTCGTACGTCGCCTCGGACGCGATCTGGCGCGAGGTCGTGCTGGCCCGCGAGGCCGGCAAGCCGGTGATCATCTCGATGGGCGACCTCGCCGCGTCCGGCGGGTACTTCGTCGCGATGGGCGCCGACGTCATCGTCGCGCAGCCGGGCACGCTGACCGGCTCGATCGGCGTGTTCGGCGGCAAGCCGGTCGTCGGCGAGCTGCTGGGCAGGCTCGGCGTGGTCACCGAGGCGGTCTCCGAGGGCGCCAACGCCGGCATGTTCTCCCCCGTACGTGAGTTCTCCGACGACCAGTGGGCCAGGGTCAACAGCTGGCTGGACCGGATCTACGACGACTTCGTCGGCAAGGTGGCGCAGGGACGCGGCCTGACCAGGGAGCGGACGCACGAGCTTGCCAGGGGAAGGGTCTGGACGGGTGCCGACGCCCGGGAGGCGGGTCTGGTCGACGAGCTCGGCGGCGTGGAGGACGCGCTGAGCCTGGCACGCAAGAAGGCCGGGTTACCCAAGGACACCCAGGTCAGGACGTATCCGCGCATGCATCCGCTGGAGCGGCTCCGGCCGCCGGAGTCGAGCGAGGACAGGTCCGCCGCCCTCGCCAGGGTGCGTCTCGAGGCGTGGGGCCCGATGGCCAGGCTGGCCGGCGAGCTCGGCCTCCCGGCGTTCGGCCCGCTGATGCTCCCCGGGTGGTGGACGATCCGCTGAGCCGGCGTCGCGTGTCATGAAGATCGTCACCGCTCACACCGCGGACCTGGACGCCGAGACGCTGGTCGAGGCGCGAACGCTCCTCGACGACGTGTTCGACGGCGGCCTGGACGACCACGACTGGGACCACTCACTGGGCGGCGTCCACGCCCTCGTCCGGGAGGGACCGGACCTGGTCGCCCACGGGTCGGTCGTCCAGCGGCGCCTGATCCACGACGGCCGGGCGCTCCGCGTGGGATACATCGAGGCCGTCGGCGTACGCGCCGACCTGCGCAGGAACGGGTACGGCGCCGCCGTCATGACCGCGCTGGAGCGAGTGGTGCGCGGCGCGTACGAGATGGGCGCCCTGAGCAGCGCCCACGAGGCCGTCGGCTTCTACGCCGCCCGCGGGTGGCGGCTCTGGCTGGGGCGGACGTGGGCGCTCACGCCTGACGGACTCCGGCGCACGGAGGAGGACGACGACGGCGTCTACGTCCTGCCCGTAACGGTCTCGCCCGACCTGTCCGGGGATCTCACCTGCGACTGGCGGGACGGCGACGTCTGGTAGCCCGGACCGGTTCCCCTCGCCAGGGTGAAATGCCGGCCGGGCTCGCGGACATGTGCCAGGTGTCAGCTTCCGTGAGGGACGCCGTGACCCCGGCGTGCGCCCAAGGAGAGAGATGCCGCCCCCTGATGAGAAACGACGCCGTTTCGAGGCGATGTACGCGGCCAACCACGACCCCGTGCTCGGGTATGTGCTGCGCCGCACCGCCGACGCCCACGACGCCGCCGACGTCCTCGCCGAGACGTTCCTGACCGCCTGGCGGCGGCTGGACGACGTGCCGCCGGACGACCAGACCAGGCCGTGGCTGTACGGCGTGGCCCGGCGCGTGCTCGCCAACCACCGCCGGGGCGAACGACGACGCCTCGCGCTCGGCGACCGGCTCCGGGCCGACCTCGCCGACAGGCCTGCCGGAGAGGTGCCCGCGGACCTGCGCCCGATCATGGAGGCGCTGGACGGCCTGCCCGAGCGCGACCGGGAACTCCTGACGCTGGTCGGCTGGGAGGACCTGGACGCCGGGCAGATCGCCACCGTGCTCGGCTGCTCGCGCAACGCCGTACGGGTCCGGTTGCACCGCGCCCGCCGACGCTTCACCCGCGAGCTGGAACGTCGCGGTGCCCTGTTCGAAATGCCGGCGCCCCAGGTCGGGGTCACGGAGGGAGATCCCGCATGAATCCCGAACTGCTGATCAAGAAGGCCGCCCCCGTGACCGACGAGGAGGCCGCCGCAATGGTGCGCCCGCAGACCAGGGCCGATCTGGCCGATCGGATCATGGCAACGGCGCAGGACACCAGTGCGGCCGAGATCCCCCGGAAGGTGTCATCCGGACGCCGTCTGCTGCTCGGTGTCGCCGTGGTTGGCGTGACGGCCGCCGCGGCGGTCGTCGTGACGTCGTCCGCGACCCCCGGTCAGAAGGTCGGTCCCGTGCAGGTCGGGCCGCCGAGCGCCCAGGCCGCCGCCCTGTCGTTCAGCCGCGAGGGCGACTACCTGGTCGTGAAGGTGAAGGACCCGGTCGCCGACCCGGCCCGCTACCGGCGGGAGTTCGCGGCGAGGGGGCTGGACGTCGACCTCACCCTGGAGCCCTCCTCCGCGAACAGAGCCGGCTCGGTGCTCATGATGGGGGGCGACGAAGAAAGCAACGACGTACGGATGATCACGGCGGAAGGGGCCTGCGGTCCGGAGACCTGCGGCGTCGGCATCAAGATTCCCCTGACGTTCAAAGGTCATCTAAGTGTCGTCTTCGGCCGGGCAGCGCGACCGGGCGAGCAGTACAACACCGCCCCCGGAGACGTACCGGGCGAAGGCGTCGGGCTGAGCGACGTCCAGGGCAGGACCGTGGCGGACGTGCTCGCGGAGGCCGCCAGACGGCACATCACGAGGATCGAGTACCGCTACGAGGAGGACGGCTCGGACCAGCCGTACCCGAACGGCATCCCTGCCGCGGAGGTGCACGAGGACTGGTACGTCCGTGACGCGCTCGCGGGCAGCGAGGGTCAAGTGATCATCTTCGTCGGCCCCGAGCCACTGGGCTGACCGGGAGCCCTTGGGAGCCTCAGGGGCTCTCGGGGGCCTTCGGCACGGGCCGGTAGCGGCCGCGAAGCCGTACCAGCGGGGCCTTCGAGACGTCGACGTAGGCGACGGCGAGGACCTGTCCGATGAAGAGCGTGTGGTCGCCGGCCGGGACGACCCGAGTGGTCTCGACCTCGAGCGCGGTCACTCCGCCGTCGACGATCAGGGCTTCGGAGTGCTCCCCGCGATGGTGCGGGGCTCCCGCGAGGAGCAGCCGGGCGCTGGGCCGTCCGGGGGTCGCGAACCGCGACGCGATCGCCTGCTGGCCGTCGGCGAGGAGGCTGGCCGCCCACCGGTCGTCGCGGAGGAGGACCTCGGTCAGATAGCTGCTCGAGTCGAGGCTGACCAGGACGAGCGGTGGTTCGAGGGACACCGACAGGAGCGTGGCCACCGTGGTGCCGAGGTCGTCGCGGCCGTCCTTGACCGTGACCACCCCCACCCCAGCGGGCACCTGCCCCATGGCCTCGGTGAACATGCTCCCCCCTTGCCCGTGATCATGCACAGGTTCGGAGGGACCCCCTCCCACCTGCGCAACCTCGCGGCGTGATCATGCACATGTTCGCAGAAGTCCCGCCCGGCCTGCACCTTTCCCATTCGTGATCATGCACAGGTTCTGCGGCGTACGGCCTGGCCTGCGATTTCAACGTTCGTGATCATGCGCTTTCGAGTGCATGATCACGGGCGTCTTTTCCGCAGGTCAGCGGCCTTGCCCACGAATCCGCGCATGATCACGAATCGCATCGCCGCAGGCAGGGCCGCCGATTCACGAACCTGTGCATGATCACGAGCCGAGGTTGCGCAGGCAGAGCCGCACATCCGCGAACCTGTGCATGATCACACCAACAAAAAAACGCACGCGGGTCAGAGGAGGCCGTTCTGGGTCAGCCAGTCCTTGGCGACCACGGGCGGGTCGGCCTTGTCGACGGAGATCTGCTTCATCAGCGACAGCAGGGTGTCCGTGGTGAGCTTGGCCGAGACCGCGTTGAGCGTCGAGGTGACCGTGTCGTCGACTCCGGCCTTGTAGACGAGGGGCGTGACGTTGTCGGAGCCGAACGCGTTCTTCGTGTCCTGCAGCGAGACCAGGTCGTTCAGCACGATCTTGGGGTCGGTCGTGAAGACGTTGCCCACCTGGATCGTGCCGCTCTTGATCGCGTCCGCGGTGGTGTCACCGGTCGGCTTCCACTCCTTGAACTCCATGCCGTAGACGTCCTTGAAGTTCTGCTCCTGCCGCTCCTTGAACTCCGGCGGCCCGCCGACGACGAAGTTCTTGGACACCTTGGCCAGGTCCTCGATCGTGGTGAGCTTGTCCTTGGCCGCCGTGTCCTTGGTGACCGTCAGCGAGTTGTTGTCCTGAGCCTCGGAGGGGTCGAGAACACCGAGCTCGGCCGGGAGCTTCGCCTGCAGTCCGGCGACGATCTCGTCCTTGGTCTTCGCGGTGCTCGTCTTGTCGACGAAGGCCAGCAACGAACCGATGTACTCGGGCACGACCGTCAGGCCGCCGCTCTTGACCTGGTCGTAGACGACCTCACGGGTGCCGATGTTGGGCTTCTCCTCGACGGTGACGCCCTTGGCCTGCAACGCCTGCGCGTAGATCGAGCCGAGCAGGATGCTCTCGGGGAAGTTGAACGAGCCGACGACGACCTTGGCCGACGTCCCGCCCGAACTCGCCGGCGCGTTCGACGGCGTGGCGGAGGTCAGCGGATCGGAACCTCCGCACGCGGATAGGGTCAGCGCCGCGGTCACGGCGACCACGGCGGCGGTGAGGATGCGTTTCATCAAAATTCCCTTCACAATCGGGAGGTAATAGGGAGATTAGCGGACCTGTCGTACTCCCGGGGAGACGACCACCCGGTCGAGCACGGTGAAGCCCAACTGGACGGCCAGCGCAAGGAGCGCGATGAGTACCGCTCCCCCGATCACGTCTGAATATGTCTTGGTGGCCAGTCCGTCGATGATGAACCGCCCGAGCCCGCCCAGGCCGACGAAGGCGGCGACGCTTGCCGTCGAGACCACCTGGATGGCCGACAGCCGCAGGCCCAGCAGGATCAGCGGCAGCGCACTGGGGGTCAGCACCCGGAACAGTACCTGGCGCCCGCGCAGGCCCATGCCGTACGCCGCGTCGCGCAGGTCGGCGTCGACCCCCCGCACGCCCTCGTAGGTGTTGACCAGAATCGGCGGCACGGCCAGGACGACCAGGGGGATCAGGACCGGCAGCACGGTCCCCACCCCGATCAGCAGCACGACCAGCACGAGAAGTCCCAGCGTCGGCAGCGCGCGGGCGGCGTTGGCGGTGACCACGACGATGAAGCCGCCGCGACCGGTGTGGCCGATCAGCAGGCCCAGGGGGACGGCGATCAGCGCCGCGATGAGGAAGGCCGCGGCCGAGAACTCGAGGTGCTCGAGGATGCGCACGGGGATCCCGTCGGAGCCCGACCAGTTGGCCGCGGTGCCGAAGAAGTCGATCAGCCAGTTCACGCCGCACTCCTCCTCGCCCGCGACCACGGGGTGAGCAACCGCTGGGCGAGCACGAGCAGGCCGTCGGACAGTATGGCGAACAGCACGATGAGCACGATCCCCACGACGATCGGGGTGGGGAACTGCCGCTGCCACCCGTCGATGAACAGGTTGCCGAGACCGCCCTGGCCGATCAGCGCACCCACGCTGACCAGGCTGATGCTGGAGACGGTCGCCACGCGCAGGCCCCCGAGCACCACCGGGACGGCGACGGGCAACTCGACCTGGAGGAGGCGGCGCAGCGGCCGGAAGCCCATCGCCACCGCCGACTGCCGTACGTGCTCGGGCACCGAGCCCAGCCCGTCCACCACGGCGGGGATCAGGATCGCCAGCGTGAACAGGGTGAGCGGGATGATCACCGTCGACTGGGTGAGCCCGGTGAAGGACAGGAATATCGAGAACAACACCAGCGACGGCAGGGAGTAGACGACGTTCATCAACCCCGCCGTGGGCTGGTAGAGCCGGCGCCACCGCGCACACGCGACCCCGAGCGGAAGCGCGATGAGCAGCCCGAACACCACCGGCAGCAACGCCATCACGACGTGGCTCTCCAGAAGCGTTCTGATGGCCGACGGGCCGCCGTTGTCCCAGTTCCTGGCGATCCAGTCCCAGCGGACCAGCGGCTCGTCGTTCACGACTCCGCCCGCCTCGGATCGGACGCCGGGACCTCTCGGTCAGGATCCGGGACCCGCTTCTCGGGCCTCGTCCCGTGCCGGGCGAGGGCCTCGTCCAGCACGTCCCGCGTCGCCACACCGATCGCCCGGCCGTCGCCGTCCACGGCGATCGCCGTGCCGTTGGGCGAGAGCAGCGCCGCGTCCAGCGCCGCACGCAGCGAGTCCCGCTCGGGATTGAAGGTCCCGTACGGCAGGAGCCCGCCGTCCGAACGCCACCCGAGGGGGCGGGTGTCCTCGTCCAGCTCGAGATCGGCGGGAACGGAGCCCAGCCGTATTCCCGTGGCCGGCACGAACGACAGCCGCCGGATGCCGCGGTCCTTGCCGAGGAACTCGCGGACGAAGTCGTCGGCAGGCTCGCTCAGCAGCGTGGCCGGATCGGCCATCTGGGCCAGGCGGCCGCCGACGCGGAGAACGGCGACGGCGTCCCCGAGCTTGATCGCCTCATCGATGTCGTGGGTGACGAACACGATCGTCTTGTGCAGTTCCGACTGGAGGTGGAGCAACTCCTCCTGCAGGCTCGCCCTGACGATGGGGTCGACGGCGCTGAACGGCTCGTCCATGAGCAGCACGGGCGGATCCGCGGCCAGGGCGCGCGCGACGCCGACGCGCTGCTGCTGTCCGCCGGACAGCTGGAAGGGGTAGCGCCCGGCCAGCTTGGAGTCCAGCCCGACCAGTTCCAGCAGCTCCATGGCCCGTGCGCGGGCCTTCTTCTTGTCCCAGCCCAGCAGGTACGGCACGGTCGCCACGTTGTCGACGATCTTGCGATGCGGGAAGAGCCCCGCCTGCTGGATGACGTATCCGATGCCCCGGCGCAACGTCGGGGGATCGATCGCGCGGACGTCCTGGTCGTCGAGCAGGATCCGGCCCGACGTGGCGTCGATCATGCGGTTGATCATCCGCAGCGAGGTGGTCTTGCCGCATCCGGACGGTCCGACGAAGACCGTGATCGCGCCCGTGGGCGCCTGGAGGCTGAGGTCGTCAACCGCCACCGTTCCATCGGGGTAGCGCTTGGTCACGCCTTCAAATGTGATCACACGTACCTCGTCCCTCGACAGCAAGCGATCACGACAACAGACCAAGCGACATCGGTGTTCCCGAGATCGGCTCGGGCCGTCCCGGCCGCCTCATGCCGCCCGGTCCCATGACGTGCCCGTCAGCCTACGGGGCACTCGTCCGATCTGTCCTGTCCAGTCGATGATTCACCGACATGATCAATATGTGAATTCCCACACCGGAATATCTATCAATAGGGCATCTAATAGTGCGCTCACCCTCGTTGTCTTGGCATGATTACTCTCAACAATCCCTCCAGCCCCTCCACTACGAATCAGAGGAGTGCCGGTCGTGTCCTCACCGCTCACCGGTCAGCGCTCACGGAGCGAGCTGATCGCCGAGCTCTACGAGCGTCACGCCGCCGGGCTGTTCGCGTACTGCCACGACCAGCTCGGCGAGACGACGTCGGCGGGCGACGCCGTGGTCGCGGTCTTCACCGGCGTCCCGGCGGGTGAACCGCCCGCCCGTGCCGCCCTGTACGCCCTGGCTCGCCGCGAGATCTACCGCAGGGATGTCAGCTATGCCCTCCCTTCCGTCGACTCCGTCGCCGACCCCGCCACCGCGCTGATCGAGCGCGTCTTCCGTGACATCCGGCCGCACCAGCGCGAGGTGCTGCTGTTGTCGGCGGTCTGCCGGCTGAGCAGCTCCGAGATCGCCGTCGTCCTCGACGTCGCCGTCGACACCGCGCAGGAGCTCACGTTCGGGGCGCAGCGGCGCTTCGCCCAGACCCTCGAGACCGCGACGACGGCCGCCCGCTCAGCGCCGTACGTCGTCGCCGGCGTGGCGGAGGTCTACAACGCGATCGGAGTCGCACCGGTCGAGGACATCCTCGCCCGCCTGCCGTGGCGCGGCCCATCCGCCGCGGTGCGCGGCCGCGTGCTGTCCGCGCTGCTCCTCGAAGATCCAGGCGTGACCACCGGTTCCCTCAAGCTGTCCGCCAAGAAGTTGTGGCCCACGACTCCCACCTGGCCGCTGCCGCTGAGCAACCCGGACCAGGCGACGGACACCGTCCTGGTGCAGACCGACCCGGCCAAGGCGCCGCTGCCTCGCCGCAAGGCCAAGCACGAGGCCATGACCGAGCCCATGCCCAAGATGCGGGGATCGATCCTCAACGCGCTCGGCGACGGCCGTCCGGGCCGGAGGCGGGCGATCCCGGCTGCGCCGACGGCCGCCGCCGTCTCCGCCCCGGTCGCGGCTCCGACCCCGGCCCCGGCCCCGGCTCCGGCGTCACCTTCGGTTTCGTCTTCGTCTTCGTCGGAGGTCGACGCGACCTTCGACGCCTTCCGCCCCGCCGAGCCGGATCCCGCGCCGCCGGCCGCGATCTCGGCTGCGCCGCCGGTCATGCCCAAGGTCGCCGCGGCCCAGCCGGCGCCGGTCGAGGCCACCCCGCCGATTCAGCAGGAGAGCGGTCCTGCGGCGGTCCTGGAGGCTGAGACGCCGAAGCAGCCGGCGAAGATCGAGGCCCGCCCGAAGAAGCGCAAGAAGGCCAAGTCGCGTGACCGCCACTACGACTGGGTCTGGGAGCTCGTAGGCTTCCTGATCTGCCTGGCCATCGCCTTGATCGTGTTCTTCAGCGTCCCCACGATCGTCACCCCCTGACCCCACCCCTTGCGCGTGATCATGCACGGGTTCGGCGACGTGCGCCCTGACCTGCCCAACCCCCTCGCGTGATCATGCACACTTTCGCGATCACGGCCTCTCACCTGCGGTGACGACGTTCGTGATCATGCGCGGTTCCGCCACGACGCCGCCTCATCCCTGAGAGAGGATGAGGCCACTCGTGGGCACCCCCGTACCAGCCGTGACCAGGACGTTCTGCACGCCCGCCACCTGATTGACCGCGGTTCCGCGGATCTGCCGTACGGCTTCCGCGATGCCGTTCATGCCGTGAATGTAGGCCTCGCCGAGTTGGCCGCCGTGCGGATTGACGGGAAGGTGGCCGTCGATCTCGATGCCGCCGTTCCGGATGAAGTCCTTCGCCTCACCGCGCTCGCAGAATCCGAGTTCTTCCAACTGGGTGAGAACAAATGGCGTGAAATGATCATAAATGATGGCCGTCTGGATTTCCGATGGAGAAAGTCCAGATTCCTTCCACAATTTGCGGCCGACAACGCCCATTTCCGGAAGACCGGTCATATCGTCTCGGTAATAACTCGTCATCATCATCTGTCCGGTGCCGGATCCCTGGGCGGCCGCCGTGATCACCGCGGGAGAGCGGCGCAGATCTCTGGCGCGCTCCTCCGTGGTCACCACCAGAGCCACCGCGCCGTCGCTCTCCTGGCAGCAGTCCAGCAAGTGCAGTGGGTCGACGATCCACTTCGACGCCTGATGATCGGCCAAGGTGATCGGACGCCCATGGAACCAGGCCGCCGGGTTCGTCGAGGCGTGCCGCCGCATGGCCACCGCCACGCGGCCGAAGTCTTCCGACGTGACACCGTATTGGTGCATATAGCGGCGCGCGAACATGGCGACCCATGCCGCGGGCGTTATCAACCCGTACGGCACATGCCAGCTCATTTCCAGCCCCTGAGACGACGGTTCGCCGCCGAGCCTCGTATTGGGCTGGCCGAAACGCCGGCCGGACCGTTCGTTGAACGCGCGATAACACACCACGACCTCGGCGACTCCGGTCGCGACCGCCATTGCGGCGTGCAGAACCGTGCCGCAGGCGGCGCCGCCGCCGTAATGCACTCTCGAGAAGAAGGACAAATCGCCGATACCCACTTCACGGGCGACGGCGATCTCGTCGTTGGCGTCCTGCGTGTAAGTGACCATGCCGTCCACATCGGACGGCGAGAGCCCCGCGTCGTCGAGCGCGGCGAACACCGCTTCGGCGGCGAGGTGCAACTCCGAGCGTCCGGACTCCTTGGAGAACTCCGTCGCGCCGATGCCCGCGACAGCCGTACGGCCGGACAGGGAGCTCATCGACTCACCCTCTCTGCATGATCACGAAACCGGTCGGTGCAGGTCAAAGACATTGATCGCGAAAGTGTGCATGATCACGGCCAGAGGGGTCGCAGCTCACCCGGCCTGATCACGAATCCGTGCATGATCACGCGCGGGGTGGGGGGAGGTCGGCGGGGGACTCTCCGAACCCGTGCATGATCACGGCAGAGGCGGTGACGTGAGGGCCGAGGCTGACCGAGCCTGTCACTTCGACGACCGCCTCGTTCTCCCCGACGGTCGCCACGGTTCCGGAGAAGGTCAGGGTGTCTCCCGCGTAGGCGGGGACGCCGAGCTTCACCTTGATTCCACGGAACCGGGCGTCGGGGCCGGCCCAGTCGCTGACGTACCGCTCGACCAGGCCCATCGTCGTCAGGATGTTCAGGAAGATGTCCTTCGACCCCTGCGCCTTGGCGATGGCGGGGTCGTGGTGGACCGGCGTGAAGTCCCTCGTCGCGAGTGCGGTCGAGATCACGACCGTGGGGGTCAGCTCGATCGTGAGAGGCGGCAGCACGCTTCCGGCGACGACCCGCATCACGCCTCCTCCGGGATCGGGGCCCACATCGGCAGGGTCAGTTCGTCGTCCATCTCCTGGTACGTCACCCGCACAGGCATGCCGACATAAACCTCTTCAATGGGGCATTGCACGATATTTCCGACCATCCGTACCCCTTCGGGGAGCTCCACCACGGCCACGACGAACGGGGGCTCCTGCCCGGGCACCGGCGGATGGTGGTGCACCACATAGCTGTAGACCGTGCCCGCACCGCTCGCCACGATGTGCGTCCGCTCGGCCGACCGGCACGACGGGCAGACGGGTCCCGGCGGATGCCTCAGCTCTCCACAGCCCCCGCACCTCTGGATCCGCAGTTCGCCGGCCTGCACGCCGTCCCAGAAGAAACGGGTGTCGTCGTTCACGGCCGGCCGGAGCGGGTACGGCTCCCGCTTCGCCTTCTCCGCCGGAACGACCGGCTGGAACTTCAGCAGCCGGAACATCATCTCGGCCACCGGCTCGTCCCCGGAGAACCAGGTGACGTTCCAGGTGACGAAGTAGCCCTCCCCGAGCGCGGTCCGCTTGGGCCCTACCATGTCCACCATGCGGGTGCTCGAGGTCAGCTCCTCGCCCGTCGAGAGATAGCGGTGGTAGGTGTGCTCGCAGTTCGTGGCCACGACGCCCTTGTATCCGGCCTCGTCGAGCGCGTCGAAGACGTCGTCCATCGGCCTCCGGAACTCCCTGGCCGGGTCACGGCTCAGTCCCTCCATCGACCACACCTGGATCATCACGGGAGGGGCCACCGCGTCTGGGCCGGCGTAGACGGGGTTGCGATCCCCCATCGCCTCGGTCCAGTGACTGATCATGACGTCGTTCACCGGGTGGGGGGCCGCCTGGCGGGGGCCCTCCCCCGCCGCGACCGCCTTGTCCGCGAGCGCCATGAGATGGTCCCGCAGTTCGGTCATCACGCCTCCTCGCTCCTTCGAAAACAGGCCCGCCGAGAACAGACCCGCCGAGAACAGGCCCGCCGGAAACAGGCCCGCCGGAAACAGACAGGGCTCATCGCGGCGGCTTGGGAAGCTGGAGACCGAGCATGGCGATGAGCTCGCGCTGCACCTCGTTGACGCCGCCCCCGAACGTGAGCACGATCGCGCCCTTGACGCCGCGGTCGACCCGCTCGATCAGGTCCTGCGTCTCCTCGTCCCCCGGATCGCCGAAGCGGGCCAGGGCGTCGCCCACGATCCGGCCCACGTCCTGCATGCGCTCGGAACCGTAGATCTTGGTGGCGGAGGCGTCGGGCGCACCCAGCCAGCCGAGATCCATGTTCGCGGCGACCTGCCAGTTGAGGAGTTCGTTCGTCCGGAAGTACGCGTAGACCTGGGCGAGCGCCCGCCGCACCGCCGGGTTGTCGTACAGGGGCCTGCCGTCTCTGCCCGGTTTGTTCTTCGCCCACGCCACGAACCTGACGTACGTGTGGGCGATGTTGCCGGCGGGCCCGAGGGTCACACGCTCGTGGTTGAGCTGGTTGACGATGAGGTCCCAGCCCTTGTTCTCCGTCCCGACGACCATGCTCGCCGGCACGCGGACGTCGGAGTAGTACGTCGAGTTCGTGTGGTGGCGGCCGTCCATCGTGACGATCGGCGTCCAGGAGAAGCCGGGGTCCGCGCAGTCCACGATCATCATGGTGATCCCGCGGTGCTTGCTCGCCGTCGGATCGGTGCGGGCGGCCAGCCAGATGTACTGCGCGTGGTGCGCCCCCGATGTGAAGATCTTCTGCCCGTTCACGACGTAGTCGTCGCCGTCCCTGACGGCCGTCGTGCGCAACGACGCGAGGTCCGTGCCCGCTCCCGGCTCGCTGTAGCCGATGGCGAAGTGGCAGTCGCCCGCGAGGATGCGCGGCAGGAAGAAGTTCTTCTGCTCGTCGGTGCCGTACTGCATCAGCGTCGGCCCCACGGTCTGCAGAGTGATGATCGGGTAGGGCACCTCGGCCCTGGCGATCTCGTTGGCGAAGATCTGCTGCTCCAGCGGCCCGTATCCGCCGCCGCCGTACTCCTTGGGCCAGCCGAGCCCGAGCTTGCCGTCCCGTCCCAGCCTGCGGCAGTGCTCCATGTACGCCTCGCCGAACGGGTCCTGGGCGAACTTCGCCCGGTCCTCCTCCGTGAGGCAGGCGGTGAAGTACTCCCTGAGCTCGTCTCGGAGCCGCCGCTGTTCCGGGTTCAGTTCGATGTACATCAGACCAGCGCTCCGATCAGGTCGAGCTGGGCCTCCGTGCCGCCGAGCAGGTGGGCGGCGTTCTTGCCCCAGGCGAAGTAGCGGTGCAGCGGATAGGTCACGTCGAGGCCGATGCCTCCGTGCAGGTGCTGGCAGGTGTACAGGGCCTCGAGGACGGGACCGGTCGTGTGGAAGGCGGCGATCGCCAGGTCCTCCGCCGCGGGCAGCCCCTCGGCCAGCCGCCAGACGCCCGACCACATGGCCACGTCGAGCGCCCTGCCCGCGATGTAGACGTCGGCGATCTGCATGGTCACGGCCTGGAACTCGGCCAGCGCCCGGTCGAACTGGCGGCGCGTGCGGATGTAGTCGGTCGTCAGCTTCAACGCGCCCGCCAGCACGCCGGACGCGGTCGCGGTGACGCCGGCGAGCGCGTGCAGCCTGAGCGACTCCCACGCCGCGCCGTCGGCCTCGCCGACCGCCTCTCCGGGAGCGCCGTCCATGGTGATCACCGCTCCCGCCTCGCCCGTCGCCAGCGTCACCTCCCGTACGGCCACGGCATCGGCTTCGACGAGGAAGAGGCCGACCCCCGCTCCCTCGACCTGCGCGGGGACGAGGATCCCCGATGCCGAGGCCGCGTGGGAGACGACACTCGCGCGTCCGGTGAGCCTGCCCCCGGCGGCCGTGGTCGCAGGCGGCTCGCCCGGATCTGCGCCCGGTTCCCTGAAGGCGAAGGTGAGCACCGCGTCCCCCTCGGCGAGCGGCGCTAGTGCCTCCTTCTGGGCGGCCGTGCCGTACCGGGAGACGGTCAGGGCGGCGACGAGGCTGGGCAGGACGGGGACGGGCGCGACCCGGGCGCCGGTCTCCCTGAGGATCACCGCCATCTCGACCGCGCCGAGTCCCGCGCCTCCGGCCTCCTCGGGAAGGCACACGCCGAGCAGGCCGGCCTGCGCCATCGCCTTCCACGTCTTCGCGTCGTACGGCAGGCCGCTCTTCTCGTGGGCCTCGATCCTCGCCTGTACGGCCTCCCGGTCGAGCACCTCGGACGCAAGCGTGCGCAGCTCTGCCTGGGTCTCGTCCACATTGAAGTCCACTGGCCCTCCAGAAGGGCGAACTCGGTCCGATTCCGTGTTGTCCTCCGGGGTGTCGCCGCCCGCCCCGGACCCGCCTCCTCGCACACCTGGCAGAACCGCAAACTAGAACACATTCTAATCTGTGTCCATAGGGCACCCCTCCGGTCGGGCCTGACACCCGCAGAAAACCCGAAAAGACATGGATGGAGCCCGGTATTTGTGACTGGTGAGTAACCACCGGGTCAGACCGGGAATCAGATAACGTGTTCCTATGCGTATCTCGCCTGTCGGCGCGGACGCCCCGGCGCCACGTTCTGAGGGGGCATCCGTCGTGGACAGCCATCCGATCTCTCCCACTCCGGCTCCGGGAGTGCGGACACGGAGTCAGCACCAAAGGCGCAAACGCATCGTCCAGGCGGCCGCCGCACTCGCCTCGCGGGGCGGCGTCGAGGCCATGCAGATGCGCACCGTCGCCGAGCGGGCGGGGGTCGCGCTCGGCACGCTCTACCGGTACTTCCCGTCCAAGATGGATCTCGTCGTCGCCGTGGTGGGCGAGGAGATCGACACGCTGGAGTCGAGCATCGAGCGCCGGCCGCCCAGTGCGGCCACGCCCGCCGGCCGGGCCGTCGACATCCTGATGCGGGCCACCCGCGGACTGATGCGCGAGCCGGAACTCGCCGACGCCCTGATCCGCTCACTGATCATGGCCGAGGTGGACATCCCGTTCGGCGACCGGATGGCCGGACTGCTGCTGCGCGTCGCGGGAAACGGCCTGACGGCCGAGGTCGCGACCGAGGAGCAGTTCGCGCTGGCCGGGTCATTGTCCGGCGTCTGGGTGCAGGAACTGCTCGAGATGCTCCGCGGCCGCCGGACCTACGAGCAGGTCCAGCGCAGGATCGAGATCGCCGCCGGACGCCTGTTCGCCGACTTCTGAGCCGGGACGGACCTCCGCCGCCGTCTTCCCCACGAGAGTAGAACGCGTTACATTTCGCTGGAACATTGTTCTGACGTGGCGGAGGTCTCGTGGGCAGCCCGGTGATCGTCGAAGCGGTGCGGACTCCGATCGGGAAGCGAGGCGGCCTGCTCGCGGGCGTCAAGCCGCAGGCCCTCCTCGCCGCCGCCATGAGGGGGCTCGTCGACCGGTCGGGCGTCGACCCCGCGGCCGTCGAGCAGGTGTTCGCCGGCTGCGTCACCCAGGCCGGCGAGCAGGGCGGCCACGTGGGCCGGCACGCCTGGCTCTACGCGGGCCTGCCGTACGGGGCGGGTGTCACGACGGTCGACGCGCAGTGCGGGTCGTCGCAGCAGGCCGTGCATCTGGTCGCGGCGCTGATCCAGGCGGGCGTCATGGACGTGGGCGTCGCGTGCGGCGTGGAGGTCATGAGCCGCCAGCCGCTCGGCAGCAACGTGCTGCCCGCCAAGCCCCGGCCTGACGACTGGTCGATCGACCTGCCCGACCAGTTCACCGCCGCCGAGCGGATCGCGGGCCGGCGCGGCCTCACCCGCGAGGACCTGGACGCCTTCGGCGCCCGCTCGCAGCAGCTGGCCGCCAAGGCGTGGGCCGACGGCAGGTTCGGCCGTGAGGTGCTCCCCGTGGCCGCTCCCGTCCTCGGCGAGGACGGGCAGCCGACGGGCGAGAGCCTTACGGTCGCCCGGGACCAGGGACTGCGGGAGACGACAGTGGAGGGGCTCGCCAGGCTGCGACCCGTCCTCGGCGAGAACGGCACGCACACGGCCGGCACGTCGTCACAGGTGTCCGACGGCGCCGCCGCCGTGCTCCTGATGAGCGAGGAGGCGGCCGCGCGGCACGGTCTGCGCCCCCGCGCCCGGATCCTCGCGCAGACGCTGGTCGGCTCCGAGCCGTACTACCACCTCGACGGGCCGGTCGACGCGACGGCGAAGGTGCTCGAACGGTCCGGGATGACGATCGGCGACCTCGACCTGTTCGAGGTGAACGAGGCGTTCGCGTCCATCGTGTTGTCGTGGGCGTCGGTCCACCGGCCCGACATGGAAAAGGTCAACGTGAACGGCGGCGCGATCGCGCTCGGGCACCCGGTCGGCGCGACGGGCGCACGGCTCATCACGACGGCGCTGCACGAGCTGGAGCGGTCGGACTCCTCGACCGCCCTCATCTCCATGTGCGCCGGCGGAGCCCTCTCCACCGCGACCATCCTGGAACGCGTCTGAGCCGGGAGGATCGGGCCCGGAGCCCGGCCCCGATTTCAGCCGCGCCGGATGAGCGGCAGAACCTCGCCGACCAGGTCGAGGGACTCGTCGACGTTGGACGCGACGAACGAAGAGTCGACGAGGAAGTGATCGATGCCGGTCGCCTCGGCCACGGTCTTGATGACGTCGGCGGTCTGCTGCGCCGAGACGCCCTGCATGATGTTGACGCGCATGATCGTGTCGATCGACGCCGGGTCGCGGCCGGCGTCACGGGCGAACCGGTCGACGACCCCCCGCTGCTCCCTCATCATGTCGATGTTCACGAAGTAGGGCACCATGCACAGGGGCAACCAGCCGTCGGCCCGCTCGCCGACGCGCCGGAGGGCGGCCTCGGCCGTGCCGCCGAGGTAGATCGGCGGGCGGGGCCGCTGCGCGGGCTTCAGCGGGCTGTGCTGCAGCGGCAGGTCGATCAGCTTGCCGTGGAACTCGGCCGGGTCCTGCGTCCAGAGCACCTCGAGCGCGTCCAGCAGCTCGTTCATCCGGGCGCCGCGGGTCGAGAACTCGTATCCGACGGCCTCGTACTCCTCCGGCGACCAGCCGATGCCGAAACCGGGGATGAGCCGGCCGCCGCTGATCAGGTCGATCGAGGTCAGCATGCGGGCCAGTTGCACCGGCGGATACACGGGGGCGATGAGCACGTGGGTGCCGAGCTTCACCCGCTCTGTCGCGGAGGCGGCCACGCCGAGGACGACGAAGGGGTCGGCCGCGGTGTTGTATTCGACCGGAATCGTGTTGCCCTGGCCGCCGGCACCGATCTTCGGGTTGACGGCGGCGAAGTTGCGGTCGCCCACCCAGAGGCTGTCCGCGCCCGCCTTCTCCGCCTCACGAGCGAAATAGGCCGTTCTGGCGATGTCGTGCGCCTGCTTGTGCAGGTGCGGAACAGCGAAACCGATCTTCATGGCGTCCCTCTGTCTGCCTCAGTGCCGAGGCCAACGAACGTACGCCATCGGCCTGGACGCCCTTTCATGAGGGCAGCTGACGAGCTCGCCCGCCGAACCCGAGGGATTCACCGGAGGTCGTGGGCGCGGTCGGGATCTCGGGGACGGCTTCGCGTCATACACTCTTAGACATCGGATGTCTAAGAGTCCACGCACGCGGGGACCGCCCCCGCTGACAGGGCTCCAAGGAGTGCATGGCGTGGCAGTCACCGACGCGGCGATCGACAGCATCAAGGACATGATCCTTTCGGGTGAGCTGGCCCCCGGGGACCGGCTGCCCAAGGAGGCCGACCTGGCCGAGCGCCTCGGCCTGTCCCGCAACTCGCTCCGCGAGGCCGTCCGGGCGCTCGCCCTCATAAACGTCCTCGACGTGCGGCAGGGCGACGGCACCTACGTCACGAGCCTGGAGCCTCACCTGCTGCTCGACGCGCTGTCGTTCGTGGTCGACTTCCACCTGGACGACACGGTCCTGCAGTTCTTCCAGGTGAGAAGGATCCTGGAGCCCGCGGCCACCGCGATGGCGGCGACCCGGATGGGCGCGGACGACATCGAGGACCTGCGCAAGATCCTCGACTCCCTCCCGGCCGAGCCGAGCGTCGAGCAGCTCGTGGCCAACGACCTCGAGTTCCACCAGCGGATCGCCGCCGGCTCGGGCAACGTCGTCCTGGCCTCGTTGATAGAGAGCCTGTCGGGGCCGACCACGCGGGCGCGGGTGTGGCGCGGTCTCACCCAGGAGGGCGCCCTGGGCAAGACCCGCGAGCAACACGTGGCGATCTACGAGGCGATCGCCGCCCACCAGCCCGACATCGCGATGGCCTGGGCGACCGTCCACGTCGCCGGAGTCGAGGAGTGGCTCCGCCAGGCCCTCTGATCACACGTTCAGCGGAAGCCGGTCCCTCAGGCCGCCTCGCTGGACCCAGGTCGGGTAGGTCTCGGGGATGCGGCTCACCTCGTCGAGCTCCGTGAGGTCGTCCGCGGTGAGTTCGAGGTCGACGGCGGCGAGGTTGTCCTCGAGCTGTCCGGGCCTGCGGACTCCGGCGACGGCGCAGGTGACCGACGGGCGCGCGAGCACCCAGGCGAGTGCGACCCTGGCGGCGCTCACCTCGTGCCTGGCGGCGACCGCCTTGAGCACGTCGATGACGTCGTAGGCGCGCTCCCGGTCGATCCGGGGGAACTCCGCGCGGCCCGCCTGCGCCTGACGCGAGGTCGGGTCGGACGCACCGCCGCGGTCGAACTTGCCGGACAGCCATCCCCCCGCCAGCGGGGCCCAGACCATCAGGCCCAGCCTCTCCTCCTCGATCACGGGGAGCAGCTCGTGTTCGAGCTCCCGCCCGACCAGGGAGTAGTACGCCTGCACCGAGACGAAGGCGGGCAGGTCGCGCAGCGCCGAAACGCCCAGCGCCTTGGCCACCTGCCAGGCGGCGAAGTTCGAACATCCTACGTATCGGATCTTGCCCTGCCGTACGGCGTCGTCCAGCGCTCTCAGCGTGTCCTCGATCGGCGTGTGCGGATCGACGCTGTGGAGCTGGTACAGGTCGATGTGGTCGGTCTGGAGCCTGCGCAGGCTGTCCTCGAGAGCCCGGGCGACGCGGAGCCGCGACAGCCCGACGTCGTTGGGACCCGGGCCCATGCGGGCGGCCAGCTTCGTCGCCAGGACGACGCCGTCGCGACGGCCCTTGAGCACCTGACCGAGCTGCGACTCCGACTCGCCGGCCGAGTAGACGTCGGCGGTGTCGATGAAGTTCACACCGGCGTCCAGCGCGATGCCGACGATCCGGTCGGCCTCCTCGACGGGCAGGCCGCCCACCGCCTGGTAGACCGGGTGGTCGGCGCCTCCGAACGACATCGCCCCGAGGCAGATTTCCGATACGAACACACCCGTACGACCCAGCATGCGATATTTCACAGTTTCTCCTGTTTGTGGGGATTCACTTGCAGGCTATGAAGGGCAGCCCGGACAATCCATACGAGAAAGTCCGATTTATCTGAGCGATCGTCCGGAGTCACCCGTGGATGCGCTGTCCCACGTCCTGTCCCTGCTGAACGTCGAGAGCGCCGCGCCCTCCCGCTTCGAGGTGGGAGGCCCGTGGGCGCTGAGATTCCCGGGCGGCTACCGGCACGCCAAGTTCGGCGTCGTGCTGACCGGCTCCTGCTGGATCTCGCCGCAGGACGCCGAGCCCGCACAACTGCGGCAGGGAGACTGCTGGATGGTCACCAGCGGCGGGCCGTACGTCATGTCCAGCGACCTCGCGACCAGGGCCGTCGACGCCGTGCCGGTGTTCCTGGCCGCCGAGAGCCTCGACTGCGTCCGGTACGGGGACGCGGACGTCGACACCGTCCTCGTCGGCGGAGCCCTCACCTTCGACGACGGCAACGCCAGGCTGCTGCTCGACGTGCTGCCCCCGCTGGTGCACGTCCCCGCCTCATCCGATCAGGCGGAGGCCCTGCACATGGCGATGCGGCTGCTCAACCAGGAGACGGCCGCGCCCTCGCTCGGCTCCGCCTTCATGACCGATCGCATCGTCCACATGGTGTTCGTACAGGCCCTGCGCACCTACGCCGCCACGATGGCGGCCGACGGCGGGTCGCCGGGCGGCTGGCTCAGCGCCCTGCTCGATCCCCAGATCGGCGGCGCGCTGCGGCTGATGCACGAGGACGCCGCACGCAAGTGGACGGTCGGCGACCTCGCCACCTCCGTGGGCATGTCGCGGTCGACGTTCGCGGAGAAGTTCAAGACCGCCGTCGGCGCCACCCCGCTCGACTACCTCATGCGCTGGCGCATGCACGCGGCCGGGCGGGAGTTGCGCGACACCGACCGGACCGTGCACGCGATAGCCGGAAACTGGGGGTACGGCTCGGAGAGCTCCTTTAGCAACGCGTTCAAACGGGTCATGGGCGCCTCGCCCCGGACCTACCGGAGGAGGGACGCGTCCAGGTCGTCGGTGTCGGGCAGCCCGTACCACTCCTGAGCGGTGGCGCCGAAGACCTGCGCGCGCTCCGCCTCGGACAGGCCCGACGCGAGCTCCGCCGCCAGCTCGACCACCTGCGCGTACGACGCGGCGAGCTCGCACACCGGCCAGTCGGAGCCGAACATCACCCGGTCGGGGCCGAACGAGTCCAGGACGCGGTCGGCGTACGGCGCGAACTGCGGGGTCTCCCAGTCGGTCCACGACGCCTCGGTCACCAGCCCGGAGAGCTTGCACGCGACGTTCGGCAGCTTGGCCAGCTCGTCGAGCCCGCTCGCCCACGGCTCGAGCTCGCCGGACGCGATCGGCGGCTTGGCCGCGTGGTCGAGCACGAAACGCAGGTCGGGCAGCTCGCGCGCCACCGACAGGGCAGCCGGGATCTGCGGCACGAGCACCAGCAGGTCGTAGGCCAGGCCGGCCGCGGCGGCCGCGCGCAGCCCCGCGCGGACGTCGGGACGGGCGATCCACTCGGGGTCGGCCTCGTCCTGCACCTGGTGCCTGAGGCCGACGAGCAGTTCTCCCCCCGCCGCGGCGCGCAGCCGCTCCACCTGGCCGGTGACGTCGGCGGTGAGGTCGGCCCATCCGACGACCCCGGCGATCAGGCCGTCCGACCGGCCCGCGGTGCCCAGGAACTCCACCGTCTCGTCGATGTCGGAGACGGTCTGCACGAGAACCGTCCCGTTCACCCCGGCGGCGGACGTCTCACGCCTGAGGTCCTCCAGCCCGTACGGCTTGCGCACCGGTGCGAGGGCGTCGCCCGTCATCCAGGGATACGAGCGGCGGGAGGGGTCCCAGAGGTGGTGGTGCGCGTCGATCACGTCACGTCTCCTTGTCGTCGTCCGTGCATGATCACGAACTGCCTCGCTCCGGGTCAAGGGGGTCGTACGGGGTCACACGGGTAGTACGGGGTCACACGGGTCGTACAGGTTCACACGGGTCGTACGGGGTCACACGGCGAGGAGCTCGGCCCAGAGGTCCTCGGGGACGACGCGATCGGTCAGGGCCATGTTCTGCTCGACCTCCTCGGCCGAGCGCATGCCCACGATGACCGAGGCAACCGCGGGATGCCTGAGCGGGAACGCCAGAGCCGCCTGGGGCAGGGTGACGCCGTGCCGCTCGCACACCCTGGCCATCTCCCTGGCCCGCTCCAGCAGGTCCGCGGGGGCGGGCGCGTAGTCGTAGGTGCCGCGGGGGTCGTGGGTGGCCAGCAGTCCGCTGTTGAACACTCCCCCGACGAAGACGGTCACCCCGCGATCCAGGCACAGCGGCAGGAGTTCCTCCTCGCCCGACCGGTCGAGCAGGGAGTAGCGCCCGGCGAGCAGCACCACGTCGATGTCGGTCTCCCTGACGAGGTCGCAGAGCATCCGCGTCTGGTTCATCCCGGCGCCGATCGCCTTGACGACGCCCTGGGCGCGCAACTCGGCCAGCGCGGGATACGCCTCGGAGAGGGCTTCCTTGGAGTGGGCGTCCGGGTCGTGGATGAGGGCGATGTCGACCGAGTCGAGCCCGAGCCGCTCGAGGGACTCCTCCAGCGAGCGCCGCACGCCGTCGCGGGAGAAGTCCCAGACGCGCCTGTGGGTGGCGGGCACGTCGAAGCCCTGGTCGTCGCGCCCGCCGCCCGTGCTCGGCTCGAGCAGCCGGCCGACCTTCGTGGAGACGACGTACTCCTCCCGCGGCCGGCCGCGCAGTGCGGCGCCGATCCGCCGCTCGGACAGCCCCAGGCCGTAATGAGGAGCGGTGTCGAAGTAGCGGATGCCGGCGTCCCACGCCGCGTCGATCGCGGCGGCCGCCTCATCGTCCGGGAGGGCCGAGTAGAGGTTGCCGATCGGCGCGGAGCCGAATCCGTAGGGGGTGACGTTCATGGAAGCTCCCACACCATGCGAAGGCCGGTCGCCTCCTGGTCGAAGTCGGCGTCGAGCAGCAGGTTGATCCGTGCCTGCCACGCCTGGTCGGCGGGGCTGTCGCGAAGGAACCGCTGGAGGCTCGCGTAGTCGTCGACCTCGACGTAGTGGAACAGGTCGAGACCGTCACGCCAGATCCGCCAGGTGTGCACGCCGCCCTCTCGCAGGGCGGCGTCCAGATCCTCCGGGATCACCGCGTGGACCCTCTCGTACTCCTCGACGGCATCCGCCTTGAGCCGGGTGCGCAGAGCGAGCCTCTGCATGGGCGAACTCCCTGTCAGCTTGATCTGTATCGATCTGTCAGTTCGATCGGGGCCGGAGGCGCAGGCCCTGCATGCCACCGTCGACGGCGATCGCCGTCCCGGTGGTGGCGGAGCTGAGCGGACTGGCCAGGTGGGCGATGGCGTGCGCGATCTCCTGAGCGGTCACGAGCCGGCCCATCGGCTGGCGCTGCTCCAGCGCGGCGCGCTCGGCCGTCGGGTCGGACGCGGCGTCGAGCAGCCGGCCCACCCACGGGGTGTCCGCCGTGCCCGGGTTGACACAGTTGACCCGGATGCCGTCTTCGATGTGATCTGCCGCCATCGCGAGGGTCAACGATAGTACGGCGCCCTTGCTGGCGCTGTAGAGCGCGCGGTTCGGCAGCCCCGCGGTCGCGGCGATGGAGCACGTGTTGACGATGGCCGCGTGGCTCGACCGCCGCAGGTACGGCAGGGCCGCCCTGGCCACCCGGACCATGCCGACGACGTTGATGTCCAGGACCCGCAGCCACTCGTCGTCGGGGTTGTCCGCGATCGTGCCCGCGGCCCCGATCCCGGCGTTGTTGACGACGATGTCGAGCCCGCCGAAGTGCTCCGCCGCCGCCGCGACGGCCGCACGGACGGAGGCGTCGTCGGTGACGTCGGCCTTGAGCCCGAGGAACGGCTCACCCGGCGGGTTGACGTCGAGGCAGGCCACGCGGGCCCCCCGCTCGGCCAGGAGGGTGGCCGTGGCGAGGCCGATTCCCGAGCCGCCTCCCGTTACGAGTGCGGAAAGTCCATCGAATTCGGTGCTCATCGGTCACATTCCTGACGTGGGGTGGGCTGCGCTGCTCATGCGGATCTCCAGACGGGCCCGTCGGGGAAGGAGTACGCCGCGATCGACTCGGGCCGCATGGTGGCGCTGAAGCCGGGGACGAGCGGTGCCCGGTAGGCGCCGTTCTCGATCACCACGGGCGTCACGAAGTGCTCGTGCAGGTGATCGACGTATTCGATGACGCGGTCGTCCATGGATCCGCTGACCGCGACGTAGTCGAACATCGACAGGTGCTGGACCAGCTCGCACAGCCCCACGCCGCCGGCGTGCGGGCAGACCGGCACGCCGAACTTGGCCGCGAGCAGGAGGATCGCGATGTTCTCGTTCACCCCGCCGACGCGGGCGGCGTCCAGCTGGAGATAGGACAGGGCTTCGGCCTGCAGCAGCTGCTTGAAGATCACCCGGTTCTGGACGTGCTCGCCCGTCGCGACCTTGATGGGCGCGATCTCACGGGCGATGGCGGCGTGGCCGAGCACGTCGTCGGGGCTCGTGGGCTCCTCCACCCACCACGGGTGGAACTCGGCCAGCGCGCCCACCCAGGCGACGGCCGCGCCGACGTCCCACCTCTGGTTGGCGTCGACGGCGATCCGGAAATCGGGGCCGCAGACCTCGCGGGCGATCCGCATGCGGCGGACGTCGTCGTCGAGGTCGGCGCCGACCTTCAGCTTGATCTGCGTGAAGCCGTCCTGGATGGCCTCCTTGCACAGGCGGCGCAGCTTGTCGTCGCTGTAGCCGAGCCAGCCGGGCGACGTGGTGTAGGCGGGGTAACCGCTCGCCTTGAGCCGCTCGATGCGCTCGGCGCGCCCCGGCTCGGCGGCGCGGAGGATGGCCAGAGCCTCCTCACGCGTGAGGGCGTCGGAGAGGTAGCGGAAGTCGACGAGGTCGACGATCTCCTCGGGCGACATCTCGCTCAGCAGCAGCCAGAGCGGCTTGCCCTCCCGCTTGGACTTGAGGTCCCACAGGGCGTTGACGACCGCGGAGATCGCCATGTGCATGACGCCCTTCTCCGGGCCCAGCCAGCGCAGCTGCGAGTCGCCCACCATGTCCCGGTACAGCGCGCCGATGTCATCGACGCTCCGGCCGACGACGTACGGCTCCAGCGCCTTGATGGCGGCGGTCTGGATGTCGTTGCCGCGGCCGATCGTGAAGGCGAACCCGTGTCCTTCGTCGTCGCCGTCACGCAACACGACGTAGGCCGCCGAGTAGTCGGGATCGGGATTCATCGCGTCCGAGCCGTCGAGCTCCCTCGAGGTCGGGAAACGGATGTCGTGGGTCTCCATCGCCGTGATCACGGAGGACCCCCGTGCGACGACCTGCTCGGCCGTCATGCCTGGCCGACCGGCTGGCGCTGGCGTCCCAGACCGTCGATCTCGAGCTCCATGACGTCGCCCTCCCGCAGGTACGGGTGGTCGGGCATGCCGAGGGCGACCCCCGCCGGCGTACCGGTGTTGATCACGTCGCCGGGCTCGAGGACCATGAACCAGCTGAGGTAGCGGATGACCTCGGCCACCCCGAAGATCATGTCCTTGCTGTCGCCGTCCTGGCGGAGCTCGCCGTTCACCCACAGCCGCATGCCCAGGCTCTGGGGGTCGGCGACCTCGTCGGCCGTCACCAGCCACGGGCCGAGCGGGTTGAAGGTCTCGCACGACTTGCCCTTGTCCCACTGGCCGCCCCGCTCGAGCTGGAACTCCCGCTCGGAGACGTCATTGGAGATCGCGTAACCGGCGATCGCGGCGAGGGCGTCCTCGTGGGATTCGAGGTAACGTGCGGTCTTGCCGATCACGACGGCGAGCTCGACCTCCCAGTCGGTCTTGACGCTCTTCCTCGGGACCAGCACCTCGTCGAAAGGTCCGACGACTGTGTTGGGCGCCTTCATGAAGACGACGGGCTCCTCGGGGATGGCGGCGCCGGATTCCGCGGCGTGGTCGCGGAAGTTGAGGCCGATGCACACGACCTTCTCCGGCCGGGCGACCGGCGCCCCGATCCGCAGACCCTCGGTGTCGACCACGGGCAGGTCGCCTCCGGCGAGTGCGGCGCGGACCCGATCAAGGCCACCACCGGCCAGGAACCGCCCGTCGATGTCGGCCCCCTCGAGGACGCCGGTCAGGTCGCGGACACGGCCTTCGCCGTCCAGCACGGCCGGACGCTCCTCACCCATGGCACCAACGCGGAGCAGCTTCACAAGGGGCCCCCATACATCCGATGTTTTCTCAAGGAGAAGATTTCCGGACGGCCGACGCCGATGTCAAGTGCGAGGCGGCACACACCTCCGATGACCTGCGGCTGCCGACGCTTCATGTCACCCCGCGGCCACCCCGGCCACACCTTGACGTACGATCTGGAGCCGTAATAGAACACGTTTCAGTAAGAGGTTCGCAGGCGGCTGGTATAAACGATCTTCCAGTCCCCGGCCTCACCCTCGACACTAGGTGGTCCCATGGATATCAACCTCGTCGACCAGGACCACTACTCGAGCAAAGGGGCGCCGCACGACCAGTACCGCTGGCTGCGCGCGAACGCTCCGGTCTTCCGGCACGAGGGGGACGCCGAGCGTAACTGGCCCGGATTCTGGGCGCTCACCAAGCATGAGGACGTCGTGCACGTCTCCCGGCACTCCGAGCTCTTCTCCTCCGCGGCGAAGCTCGCCCTGTTCGACGAGATGCCCGAAGAGCAGCGCGAGCTCCAGCGCATGATGATGCTCAACCAGGACCCGCCGGAGCACACCCGGCGGCGCTCGCTGGTCAACCGCGGATTCACCCCCCGCGCGATCAGCAAGCTCGAGGATCACATCAGGGAGATCTGTCACCAGCTCGTTGACGAGGCGAGGGACAAGCCCGAAGCCGACTTCGTCAGGGACTTCGCGGCCCCGCTCCCCCTCTACGTGATCTGCGAGCTCCTCGGGGCGCCGATCGAGGACCGGGACAAGATCTTCGAGTGGTCCAACCGCATGATCGGCGCCCAGGACCCCGACTACGCCGCCGAGGCTGACGAGAGCCAGACCGCCGCCATGGAGGTCTACTCGTACGCCAACGAACTGGCCGCGGCCCGCAAGGACGACCCGCAGGACGACATCGTCACCAAGCTCCTCCTGCCGGCGGAGAACGGCGAGACGCTGAGCGTCGACGAGTTCGACCTGTTCGTGCTGCTTCTGGTCGTGGCGGGCAACGAGACCACCCGGAACGCGGCGTCCGGCGGCATGCTCGCGCTCTTCGAGAACCCCGAGCAGTGGACGAGGCTGGTCGAGAACCGTGATCTGGCGGGGCCCGCCGCCGACGAGATCGTCCGTTGGGTGTCCCCGGTCAACCTCTTCCGGCGGACGGCCACGACGAACACGGTCGTCCGCGGCCAGGAGATCGCCGAGGGCGACAAGGTCGTCGTCTTCTACACCTCGGCCAACCGGGACGAGGACGTGTTCGAGGCGCCGGACGTCTTCGACATCGGCCGGACCCCCAACCCCCAGATCGGCTTCGGCGGCGGCGGCGCCCACTTCTGCCTGGGCAACCACCTGGCCAAGCTGGAACTGAGGGTGCTCTTCGAGGTCCTGTCGGAGCGGATTCCCACCCTTCAGCAGTCCGGCGAGGCCACCCGCCTCCGGTCCAGCTTCATCAACGGCATCAAGACCCTCCCCGTCACCCTCTGACCCCCCGGGCCCTCCCCTTGGCGTGATCATGTAAGTGCAGGTCCCCCCTTGGCGTGATCATGTAAGTGCAGGTCCCCCCTGGTGTGATCATGCACAAGTTCGCGGAGACACTGCCCGACCTGCGCCACCCCTTGGTGTGATCATGCACAGGTTCGGCCGCATGCCGTACGACCTGGCCTTTCACCGTCCGTGATCATGCATAGATTCGGAGAGACCCCCTCCCACCAGCGCCAACGCCTGTCGTGATCATGCAGGCGGCCGGGCTTGTCCACAGCCACGCCTGATATCCACAGCCGGGCGGACCTGCCAACGGCTGGGCCTGCGAAGTCCCATGCTGTGCGGTCATGGATCTCATCACGACGGCGGCCGCCAGGGCGCGCGGAATCGACAAGGACGAGCTCACCAGGCTCGTCGACACCGGCGAGATTCATCGGCTCGCACTCGGGGCCTATTACGCCGGCGACCATCCGCATGCCCTGGCCGTACGAGCGCAGATCATCGCCGCCGTCAGCGGGCCGACGGCGATCATCTGCCGCCGCACGGCCGCGTGGTTGTGGGGCCTCGACGTGCTTCCGCCGGGGAAGACGAGCCACGACTGGCCGGTGGAGCTCCTCGTCGCCGCAGGAGAAAGGACGCGACCTCGGCGGCCCGGCTGCCGCGGCCACGAGGCCGAGATCACTTCCGCGGACATCACGCTCCTCGGCGGTGTGGCGATCACCACTCAAGAACGTACGGCTCTCGACTGTGCGCGATTCCTGCCGCGCCTTGAGGCCGTCGCGGCACTCGACCAGTTCCTCCGGCGGCGCGTCGAGATCGAGAGCCTGCAGACCCGGGCCCTCGCGCTCGCCGGCCGGCGCAACGCGAAGAGGCTCCGAGAGGTCCTGCAACTGGGCGACGCGGGCGCGCAGGCCCCCAGCGAGAGCTGGACGCGTGTGCTGATCGTCGATGCCGGCCTGCCGCGACCCGAGACGCAGATTCACGTCATCCTGCCGTCGGGCGCGGAGGTGTTCGTGGACATGGGGTACCCGAACCAACTGGTCGGGGTCGAGTACGACGGGGAGAAATACCACAGCAGCGCCGAGGACCTGGCGCACGACGCGTGGCGACGTGCGCAGCTTCGGGAGTGCGGCTGGGAGCTCGTCATCGTTCGCAAGTCAGACGTTCTCGGACGGCCCGCCGACTATCTCGAGGACTTGACCGGGAAACTCCTCTCCAGAGGATGGCGGCCGTCCACCGAGCAGATGACGTTCGTCCTCACGCGACTGCGCATGCTGCGCAACCGTGAGGCGCGATTTCGCCTCTATGCCGCGTGACGCCTTAACCCTCTACCGTGCGCCATGTCCGACAGTGCGTGCATGATCACGACAGAGGTTTCCCCAGGTGGCGAGGCACGCTCCCGAATCCGTGCATGATCACGAACGAGGAAAGACCAGGTCGTACGGCACGCGGCCGAGCCTGTGCATGATCACGCCAGGGGGGTGCCCACGTCAGCCCGCCTCCCCGCGAACCCGTGCATGATCACGCCAAGCGTCGGCCCACGTCGTACGGCATGCGGCCGAACCTGTGCATGATCACGGCCAGGAGGAGTCGTGATCTGGGTCGTGGCCGTCCGCGAGCAGACGCAGATCGGCCTCGACCATCATCGCGACGAGTTCCTCAAACGACACGGTCGGCTCCCAGCCGAGCTGGGTCCTGGCCTTCTTCGGATCGGCGCACAGCAGGTCGACCTCCGCCGGCCGGTGCAGGTTCTGGTCGCACACGACGTGCTGCTCCCAGTCCAGCCCGGCGGCCGTGAACGCGGCCTCCACCAGTTCCCGTACGGACCTCGTCCGCCCGGTGCCGATCACGTAGTCCTCGGGGTCCCCCGCGCCCAGCATGAGGTGCATGGCCCGGACGTAATCCCCCGCGTATCCCCAGTCGCGCCGCGCCTCCAGGTTGCCCAGGCGCAGCTCGGTGGCGAGGCCGAGCTTGATCCGCGCCACTCCGAGGGTCACCTTTCTGGTGACGAACTCGGCGCCGCGGCGGGGCGACTCGTGATTGAAGAGGATGCCCGACACGGCGAACATCCCGTACGACTCGCGGTAGTTCTGAGTCAGGAAGTGCCCGTACGCCTTGGCGACGCCGTACGGGGAGCGGGGGTGGAAGGGGGTGCTCTCGGTCTGCGGCGTCTCCCTGACCTGCCCGAACATTTCAGACGAAGAAGCCTGATAAAAGCGGATCTGTCCGGCGGCCGAGCCGCGCGACGCCGTTATCCCCGAACACACCCG
This sequence comes from Planotetraspora kaengkrachanensis, assembly GCF_016862895.1. Classification (GTDB taxonomy): domain Bacteria; phylum Actinomycetota; class Actinomycetes; order Streptosporangiales; family Streptosporangiaceae; genus Planotetraspora; species Planotetraspora kaengkrachanensis. The sequence continues at coordinate 41,820 of NZ_BONV01000058.1, forward strand.
GATGGCCTCGAGCATGCGGAGCACTCCCATGCCGGTCACCTCGGCCGTGAGCTCAGCCTGCTCCCAGGACATCGGGACGAACGAGATCGCGCCCAGGTTGTAGACCTCGTCGGGTCGCACCTTCTCGACGGCCGAGATCAGCGAACCCTGGTCGAGCAGGTCGCCCCGGACGAGTTGCACATCCTGGAGGAGCTTCCGTACGCGCGACACGCGGGGGTTGGCCTGGCCGCGGACGAGGCCCCACACGTCGTAACCCTCACTGAGCAGGTGCTCGGCGAGATATGAGCCGTCCTGACCGGTGATGCCGGTTACAAGCGCGCGCTTGGCCAACGGTCCTCCTCGCTGTGCCCGACCAACCCGATGAGGGCTATAAGAGGCGAATGTACCGCCCTGCCCGCCTCAGGATGCCATCGTGATCGACCATTAGATAGAACGTGTTACACCGAATGCCATTCGGGTAAGCTAACTTCGCAGTTCCGGCATGGTGCAGGCAACCCTAGGAACAATTCCACCCGAGCTGTCCTATCTAAGGTCAAATGGTAGGGTTCGGTGCCAGCCCCTTGAGGGCACAGCGGGAAAGAGGTGCCCTTTGGCCGAACGGCTGCGAGTCGCGCTGCTGTCCTATCGCAGCAAGCCCACCTGCGGCGGTCAGGGGGTGTATCTCCGCCACATCAGCCGTGAACTGGTCGCCCTCGGTCACCACGTCGAGGTCTTCTCCGGCCAGCCGTACCCCGAGCTGGATGAGGGCGTGATCCTCAACAAGGTCCCGAGCCTCGACCTCTACAACGACGACGACCCGTTCCGGACGCCGAAGCTGCGCGAGTACCGCGACTGGATCGACGTCCTGGAGGTCGCCACCATGTGGACGGCCGGCTTCCCCGAGCCGCTGACCTTCAGCCTTCGCGCGCGCCGAGAGCTCGAGAAGCGCCAGGGCGACTTCGACGTCGTGCAGGACAACCAGACGCTCGGGTACGGCGTGCTCGGGATCAAGAAGCTCTTCCCCGTCGTCGGCACGATCCACCACCCGATCAGCGTCGACCGCCGGATCGAGCTCAAGGCGGCGAAGGGCTGGAAGAAGCTCTCCATGCGCCGCTGGTACGGGTTCGTGCGCATGCAGAGCATCGTCGCCCCACGGCTGAGCCCGATCCTGACCGTCAGCGAGTCGTCGCTGGCCGACATCCACCGCGACTTCGGCGTCCCCGAGGACAACATGCGGCTGATCCCCCTCGGGGTCGACACCCGCTTCTTCCACCCCAGGCCGGAGCTGCCCAAGCGGCCGGGGTCGATCGTGGCCGTGGCGAGCGCCGACTCGCCGATGAAGGGCGTCGCGACGCTGCTGCGGGCGACCGCGAAGCTCGCCACCGAGCGCGACGTGCACCTCACCGTGGTGAGCAAGCCGACGCCCGGCGGGCCCACGGAGAAACTCATCGCGGAGCTCTCGCTGAACGAGCACGTCACGTTCGTGCACGGCATCTCGGACGAGGCGCTCGCGGAGCTGATCGCCACGTCGGAGGTGTCGGTCGTCCCCTCGCTGTACGAGGGCTTCTCGCTGCCCGCCGTCGAGCACATGGCCTCCGGAACCCCGCTGGTCGCCTCCCGGACGGGCGCCCTTCCCGAGGTCGTCGGCGACGCCGCGATCCAGGTCGAGCCGGGTGACCCCGAGGAGCTGGCCGCGGTCCTGCTCCGCCTGCTGGACTCCCCGGAGGAGCGCGAGGCGGTGGGCCGCAAGGGCTACGAGCGGGTCATGGAACGCTACGCCTGGCCCGTCGTCGCCCGGCGCACGGTCGAGGCCTACCGCGAGGCCATCGCGGCGCGTACGGCTCACACCAGTTGACCTTCGCCCTTCCCCAGGCCGCCGACCACCGGATCGTCCGTGCGGCGGCCGACAGACATTGCGATACGAAAGGTGACGCGAGTGCTGACCGTCGACTTCGACCGTCTGCCCGTCGGACCGGGTGACCGCGTTCTCGACCTCGGCGCCGGCGCGGGCCGGCACGCGTTCGAGGTGCTGCGCAGAGGCGCCGACGTGGTCGCCTTCGACATGGACGCCGCCGAACTCGAAGGCGTGGCCGCGATGTTCGCGGCGATGGACAAGGAAGGGCAGATCCCCCCGGGGGCCACCGGCGAGACGGTCGTCGGCGACGCGCTCGGCATGCCCTTCCCCGACGCGTCGTTCGACCGCGTCATCGCCGCCGAGATCCTCGAGCACATCCCCGACGACATGGCCGCGATGCGGGAGATCGTCCGGGTGCTCAAGCCGGGCGGCCAGGCCGCCATCACGGTCCCGAACTTCATCCCCGAGCGCATCTGCTGGGCCCTCTCCGAGGACTACCACACGGCGCCTGGCGGACATATCCGGATTTATACGTTGGCCGAGCTTCAGGCCAAGCTGAAGGCCTCCGGCCTGGAGGTCGGGCCCCACCATCACGCCCACGGGCTGCATTCGCCGTACTGGTGGATCAAATGCGCGGTCGGCGTGAACAACGACGGCCACCCGCTGGCCAAGGCCTACCACGAGCTCCTGGTGTGGGACATCATGAAGCGCCCCGCCGCCACCCGGATCGCGGAAGCCCTGCTCAACCCTCTGATCGGGAAGAGTGTGGTGGTCTACGTCCGGAAGCCCGCATGACGGCGGCGCCGTCCGTACCCGGAGTCATCACCGCCGAGCAGGTGGTCCAGACGGCGCGGAGCATCGCCGCGATCCAGGACGCCACCGGTGGCATCCCCTGGCCTGAGGGCCACGTCGACGCCTGGAACCACATCGAGTGCCTGATGGCCCTCACCGTGGCCGGGCTGCGCGACGAGGCGCGCCGCGGCTTCGACTGGCTCGTACGGCACCAGCGTCCGGACGGCTCCTGGCCGATGAAGCTCGTCGGTGACGAGGCGGTCGAGGCCGGCGGGGAGTCCAATCACGCGGCCTACGTCGCCGTGGGCGTCTGGCACGATCTGCTCGTTACCGGCGACATGGACTTCGCCCGGTCGATGTGGCCCGTGGTCGCCAGGGCCCTCGACTTCGTCGTGGACCTGCAGACCACCCGGGGCGAGATCGTGTGGGAGCGGAACGTCGCCGGCGAGCCCGCCGCCTACGCCCTGCTCACCGGCTCCTCATCCGTTCACCAGGGGCTCCGCTGCGGTGTGCTGCTCGCCGAACGGCTGGGTGACCCGCAACCCGACTGGGAGCTCGCGGCCGACCGCCTCGGGCACGCGCTCACGGCGCATCCGGAGGCGTTCGCGGACAAGAGCCGCTTCTCGATGGACTGGTACTACCCGATCCTGGGCGGCGCCGTCCGGGGCGCCCAGGCGGCGCAGCGGCTCGACCTGGAGTGGGACACGTTCGTCGTCCCCGGGCTCGGCGCGCGCTGCGTGTCCGACCAGCCGTGGGTGACCGGCGCCGAGTCGTGCGAGCTGGTCATGACCCTCGACGCGCTCGGAGACGACGAGCGGGCGCTGGCGGTGTTCGCGGACATGCAGCACCTGCGGCACGAGGACGGGTCCTACTGGACCGGCTGGCAGTTCGTGAACGGCAAGCACTTCCCGCACGAGCGGTCGGGCTACACGGCGGCCGCGGTGATCCTCGCGGCCGACGCCCTCTCGCGGACCACTCCCGGCTCCGGAGTCTTCCGCGACGCGGGAGGCCAGCAGGTGCGGATCACGGGCGAGTGCGGATGCGAGCGCGCCCACGCCTGATCACGTACGGTGGTGCCGCAGGTCACCAGACGTGCGCGCGATCCCGCGCATGATCACGTACGGCGGCGCCGCAGGTCATCGGCGCCGCACGCGAATCCGTGCATGATCACGCCAAGGGGGTGGTGCGTTCGAGGACCCGGAGGGAGCCCTCCACTCTGGTCTCCTTGAAGGCTCCTGAGGCGAGCGCACGCAAATAGACCTGGTACGGGGCCTGGCCGCCCATGGCCGGGTCCGGGTAGATGTCGTGGAACACCAGGACTCCGCCCACCATGACGTGAGGGGCCCACCCCTCGTAGTCCCTCGTGACCGGTTCCTCCGAGTGGCCGCCGTCGATGAAGAGCACCGCCAGCGGCGTGTTCCAGAATCGGGCGACCACCGCCGACGCGCCCACGATCGCGACGACCTCGTCCTCCAGTCCGGCCTCCGCGATGGTGCGCCGGAAGAACGGCAGTGAGTCCATCTTCCCGAAGCGCGGGTCCATCAGGTCGGCGTCGTGGTGCTCCCAGCCCGGCTGGATCTCCTCGGAGCCCCGATGGTGGTCGACGGTGAACACCACCGAGCCCGCCTCGCGCGCACCCGCGCCCAGGTAGACGGCCGACTTGCCGCAGTAGCTGCCGATCTCGCAGATCGGGCCGAGGGAGCCGTACCGGGCGGCGACGTCGAACAGCGCCAGCCCCTCGGCGGGCGGCATGAACCCCCTCGCCTCCTCGGCCAGGCGGCGGAGATCGTCGGGCATCGTGACGGCCATGCGCTGTCCCTCTGTGCGGCTCTGTACGGCCTGTGTGACCGCTCTGTGTGACTCTGTACGGCCTGTGTGGCCGCTCTGTGTGACTCTGTACGGCTCGCGGCGGACGGCTGCTCCACCGCCGCGCTGGAACCCTACCGACCCCCGCCCGACCACCGCACACTCACCCGAACAACATTCCACTCGCCCCTTGTCCACCCTGCTGTAACGTGTTCTACTTTGCAGCGTGACCCAGCCCAGCGTGAACCGCCGTGCAGGCATCGCGATGGACGACGAGGAGGTCGCCGGGTTCCTGCGCGACGCGCGCAAGCTCCAGCTCGCCACGATCAACGGCGACGGCACACCCCACCTCGTCACCATGTTCTACGGCCTGAGCGACGGAAAGATCACCTTCTGGACGTACCGCAAGGCGCAGAAGGCGCGGAACATCGACCGGGACCCCCGAGTCACCTGCCTCGTCGAGTCCGGCGACGACTACTTCGAGCTGCGCGGCGTCATGATCTACGGCACGGCCCGTCTCATCGACGACCCGGAAGAGGTCCTCGATGTCGGGATGGACGTCACACGGCGGATGACGGGCATGGCCGCCCCCGGCGAGCCGGACGGCGCGGCTTCCCCCAACGGCTCGGACGCGGCCGCGGACGGCCAGTTGCGCGAGTACGTGGCACACACCGCCCGCAAGCGGATCGCCTACGTGGTCGAGCCCTCGCGCGTGGTCTCGTGGGATCACCGCAAGCTGCCCGGCGCTAGCGTTGGATGAGCGCGATCTCACCGGCCGTGGGGACCTCGGGGGAACGACACGGTCTCGGCCGCCGGATTGAGAGTGCGGACGAGCCCCGCCGTACGAAGGAGAGCCGGACATGAAGATCAAGGTCGACTATCTGGTCTGCGAAGCGAACGCCGTGTGCATGGGCCTGGCGCCCGAGGTGTTCGAGGTCGACGACGACGACCAGTTGCACGTCCTGCTGCCGGAGCCGCCCGCGGAGATGCTCGACCGGGTACGGCACGCGGTCCGGTCCTGCCCCAAAGCCGCCTTGTCCCTCGAAGACTCATAAGTCGCTCGAAGACTCATAACTCGAAGACGAGTAACCCCCCAGGAGGTCCAATGCGCGGCGCTCTCTTGCACGCGGTCGGCGACGACAAGCTCGACATCCGTGACGACTTCACCCTCACCCCCGTCGGGCCGACCGACGTGCGGGTGAAGATCAAGGCGACGGGTGTCTGCCACTCCGACCTCTCCGTCCTGACCGGCGTCCTGCCCATGCCGCTGCCGGTGATCCCCGGCCACGAGGGCGCGGGCGAGGTCGTCGAGGTCGGGGCCAACGTGACCTCCGTCCAGCCGGGGGACCACGTCATCATCAACTGGACCCCGGCCTGCGGGGACTGCCCCAACTGCATCGTCGGCCAGCCCAACCTCTGCACGACCTACGTCATGAAGAGCTTCATGGAGGCCAGGTTCGTCTACGGCGGGCAGACGCCGGCCTTCGGCATGGCGGGCTGCGGCACCTGGGCCGAGGAGATCGTCGTCCCGTGGCAGGGCGCCATCAAGGTGGACCCCGAGGTCCCCTACGAGGCCGCCGCGCTCATCGGCTGCGGCATCACCACCGGCGTCGGCGCCGTCATCAACACGGCGAAGGTACGGCCGGGATCGACGGTCGCGGTCGTCGGCTGCGGCGGCGTGGGCCTGTCCGTGATCCAGGGAGCCCGGGTGTCGGGGGCGACGACGATCCTCGCCATCGACCCGCTCGAGTCCAAGCACGAACTGGCCAAGAAGGTCGGGGCCACGCACGCGTGCACGCCCGACCAGCTCATGGACGCGATCGGCACGCTGACCGGCGGCCAGGGCTTCGACTACGGCTTCGAGGTCGTCGGCAAGTCCGCCGCGATCATGACCGCCTGGCAGGCCACGCGGCGCGGCGGCGACGTCATCGTCGTGGGCGCGGGCGCGATGGACGACCAGGTGCCGCTGACCGCCTTCGGGCTGCTGTTCGAGGGCAAGAACATCCTCAGCTCGCTCTACGGCGGCGCGGACGTCCGCAGGGACTTCCCGTTCTTCGCGAACCTCTACAAGGCCGGCAAGCTCGACCTCGAGAGCATGATCAGCTCGCGGATCCGGCTGGCCGACCTCAACGACGCGGTCGCGGCCCTCAGGGGCGGCGAGGTGCTCCGCCAGATCGTCATGTTCGACTGAGCCCCGCGTGACGCGCCGCACTCCGGCGCGTCCGCGGCGTTCATGAGAAACGGCTCCGATCCGGGCCCCAGATGCACCCGGACCGGAGCCGTTTCTCACTCCGTCATGTCCTTTCCGAGGTCACACCTCGGTCCACCGGGACTCGTCGGCCGCGCTTTTCTCGACGGCGGCGAGGACCTGCTGGACGCGCAGGCCGTCGGCGAATGAGGGGGTGGGA
>NZ_BONV01000059.1 GCF_016862895.1 Planotetraspora kaengkrachanensis
AGCGGTTTTGGCGCGGATCATGGCCACGGGGCGCAGGGTGCGTCCGACCACCCACCACGTCGCCCACGCCGCGAGCGCGGCCGCCACCAGGACGCCCGCGCCGGTCAGCAGCTCCAGTTCGTACGTGGACAACAGGCGCGGCTCGGCCATCCCCGCGTAGACGAAATGTTGCCGTCCCTGCCAGAGCACCCGCGTCTCCAGCGGCGGGACCCGGATGGCGGTAAGGACGACGCATCCGTCCTGGTCGGTGCACTGGGTGGTGTGCGCGATGCGGTCGTCGACCGGTGGCCGCAGGGTGCTCAGGGGTGACCGGCCCGCCGCGGCGCTCTCCGCCACGACAGTGCCCCGCTCGTCGATGAGCTGGAGGAGATCGATCCGGTTCTTCGGCAGAGCGGGGTAGGCCGTGCCGGGCTGAAGGGACCCGATCCAGTCGCTCGCGAGGCGCTCGGTCTCCTTGAAGATGTTGTCGTGGACGCGGGTCCAGATCGCGAGATCGAGTCCGACGCCTATCACCGCGAAGATGACCAGGGAGATGACTGCGGCGACCAGCGTGAAACGCGCCTGGATGGAGTGGGGGCGTAGATTCGGGAACACCGCCCTCCTCCTGTCCTGGTCGCCGGATCAGCCTGGTCACGTCGTTGGAAAACGACCCCGATGAAAACGACTTCTCGGTCAAAACACTATTGATGAGCGCCCGTGGTTACGGCAAAAGATGGGGGCAGGGCTGATATCCGAACCAAAACCAGGCCTACTTATGACCGCGACTTTGAATTCCACCACCTCGGGCGGAGATCATCTTTTAATGGCCGACTAGATACCCATTGACACTGTAGGAAATACAGATAATGGTGCAGGGGCCACCGCCCCGTCAGGAGAGGGGGACCCATGAGCGTCACCGACGAACTCCTCGCCAACGCCGAGCGCTACGCCGCGACCTTCGACAAGGGCGGCCTGCCGCTTCCCCCTGCCAAACAGGTCGCGATCCTCGCCTGCATGGACGCCAGGCTCAACGTCTACGGCCTGCTCGGCCTGCAGGAGGGCGACGCCCACGTCATCCGCAACGCCGGCGGCGTCGTGACCGCCGACGAGCGCCGGAGCCTCGCGATCAGCCAGCGCCTCCTCGGCACCCGGGAGATCATCCTCATCCATCACACCGGCTGCGGGATGCTGACCTTCTCCGACGACGCGTTCAAGGAGTCGATCCGGGCGGAGGCGGGCATCAAGCCCGACTGGTCCGCGGAGGCGTTCTCCGACCTCGACGAGGACGTCCGCCAGTCGGCCGCCCGGATCAGGGCCGATCCGTTCATCCCCCACACCGACGCGATGCGCGGCTTCGTCTACGAGGTGGAGACCGGCCGGCTGCGCGAGGTCAAGATCTGAGGGTCGCCTCGACGACGGAGTAGGGATTGCCCGAAGGACCGGGAACGACCCGGTCGAAGGTGAATCCCGCGCGGCTCAGCAGCGACGCGTACTCCCGCGGCGTCCGCTCCCTGCCCGTCAGCATGGCCATCATGATCAGGTCGGTGCCCCTGGCGAGGTGCGGTTCGTTGCCGTCCTCGGGAAGGACCATCTCGATCACGACGAGCCGCGCTCCGGCGCGGGCGGCGGCGGCGATGTTGCCCAGGATGCGCGCGCAGGCCTCGTCGTCCCAGTCGTGCAGGATGGCCGAAAGGAGGTAGACGTCGGCGGTGGGCACGCTCTCGAAGAAGTCACCGGCGACGAACTCGGCGCGTCCTGCCGTCCCGTCGCCGGTCTCGGCCCGAATCGAGGCCTGGATCGAGGCCTGGATCGAAGCCCGAGTCGAGGCCCGGACCTCGGCCACGACGTGGGGCAGGTCGAAGACGACGGCGCGCCGGCCGGGCTCGTCGCCGATCAACTGGGCGGACACCGATCCGTCGGCCCCGCCGACGTCCACCACCGTGGCGCCCTCGGGCAGCCGGTAGTTCCGGAGGAGGTCGGCCTTGAGCGCGGCCGTGACGTCCGCCATCGCTCCGGTGAACCGCCTCCCCTGCTCGGGCTCGCCGGAGAGCCAGTCGAAGAACGGCCGGCCGTAGTACGCGGTCGCGGCGGGAACGCCGGTGCGCACGGTGTCCACCAGGCCCGCGAACGGCGCGTAGTGCGTCTCCATCCAGGACAGGGCCAGGTCGCGTACCGATCCGGCGACGCCGCGGGCCAGCGTCGCGCCGAGCGGGGTGACGGAGTAGACGTCGTCTCCCTCGTCGGCGAAGACCCCCAGGCCCGCGAGGTCACGCAGGAGCCTGCGCAGCATCCCGGCGTCGCACTCGAGGCAGGCGGCGAGGTCGTCCACACTCCGCGGACCCGCGAGCAGTGCCGTGGCGAGATCGAGCCGGGCCACGACGTACAGCGCCTGCGACAACTGGAAGCCGGCCAGCAGCCGCGTCATGGTCAGGACCTGAGGGCCCTCGGCGGACTCGCGGCCGGCGGACATGGGCCCTAGTCTCCCCCGGCCTCACCGGCGCCCTGCGCGGCGCCGACGGGCTCCTCGTCGCCGGGAAGCGGGATCCACTTGTGCGACCAGGCCTTCACCGCGTCGAGCACCACCTCGAGGTCGAGGCCCTTCTCGGTGAGGTGGTACTCGACCTGGACGGGGGTCGACGCGATGACCCGGCGCTCCACGATCTCCTCGGCCTCCAGGGTGCGCAGCCGTTCGGCCAGCATGGTGTCGCTCAGCCCGGGAACCGAGGACTTGATCTGCGCGTACCGGTGATGTCCGGTGAACAGGGCGCGCAGGATGGCCCCCGTCCATCGGGCCCCGATCAGTTCGATGGCCGCGTGATAACGCACGCAGACGCGGTGGACCTCGTTCATGTTCTCCCGCTCATCTCGCCGCGGAAACCGCATTCTCCCGCAGCGCCCCCAGGGCCTCGGTCACGACGACGAGTTCGTCGAACATCGCCTTCGCCGCCCCCGTCATGACGTCGTTCGGAACCAGCTTATTGTCGTCATCGATGAACTGACGGACAAAGGGGATGGAAACCGCCTCGAACAGCGGGGTCATCTTCAGAGTCGTGACCACCTGCTTGATCATTTGCGCCGCCCGGGTGCCGCCGGCGATTCCCCCGTAGCTGACCAGCCCCACCGGCTTGTACTGCCATTCACGGTGGAGATAGTCGATCGCGTTCTTCAACTCCGCGTTGTACCCGTAGTTGTACTCGGGCATCACGAAGACGAACGCGTCCGCCTCCGCGACCTTCCGGCTCCAGTCGCGGGTGTGCTGGTGGACGTACTCGCCCAGCCGGGGGTGGTTCGGCTCGTTCATGAAAGGCAGGTTCACCTCGGCGAGGTCGATGAGCTCGATCTCCGAGAACCCGCCGTGCGCCACCGCCTCCGACTCGATCCACCGCCCGATCTCGATCCCGACCCGGCCGGGGCGGGTGCTGGCGACGATGATCTCAAGTTTCGACACGGCACTTTCTCCTTGCATCTCGTGTGATCACGCGGCTGCGGCCGGTCCGATTCTCCGGGCCGCCTGCGCCTGACCAGGGTACACAAGAATGCTTAGCTCATAAATATTCCTGAGTGAACTTTTACTCAGCGCCGCTTGATTGACATGCAACCAACTGGCTGCCTATCGTCCGATACACGCAGCCGATCGGCTGCACATCCGAGGTGAGACGTGATGGACGAGGTGTTCAAGGCGCTGGCCGACGCCAGCCGCCGGCGACTGCTCGACGGTCTGAACACCCGCAACGGGCAAACCCTGCGGGAGTTGTGCGCCGGGCTCGACATGGCCAGGCAGTCCGTGAGCAAGCACCTGGCCGTGCTGGAGGCGGCCGGACTGGTCACCACGATCCGCAGGGGCCGGGAGAAGTTGCACTACCTGAACGCCGCGCCGATCAACGCCATCGCCGAGCGCTGGATCAGCCGGTACGACCGCGCACGGGTCCACGCCCTCGCCGACCTGAAGAGAGCATTGGAGCAGGAGCCCATGGCCGACCCCGAGTTCGTCTACACGTCCTACATCACCACCACGCCGGAGCGGCTCTGGCAGGCGCTGACCGACCCCGCGTTCACCAGGCGCTACTGGGGCGTCGCCTTCGAATCGGACTGGAAGCAGGGATCGCCCATGGTGTGGGAGGAAAGCGGCGTGCGGATGGCCGACCCCGCCCAGGTCGTCCTGGAGTCCGAGCCCTTCCGCCGTCTGTCCTACACCTGGCACACCTTCACGCCGGAGTTCGGCGAGGCCCACGCGATGGACCCGGACGAACTCGCGAAGTGGGCGGCCGAGAGCAGGTCCAAGGTGACCTTCGAGATCGAACCGCTCGGGCGGATGGTGAAGCTGACCGTCGTGCACGACGGCTTCGACCCGGGAAGCACGTTGCTCGACGGCGTCAGCGACGGGTGGCCGCACCTGCTGTCCAGCCTCAAGTCGCTGCTGGAGACCGGTGAGCCGCTGCCCGATCCCGACTCCTCCCCCGGCGCGGACCTCGCCCCGACCGGCTGACCTCGGGGGCGCCGATCTCGCCACGACCGGCCGGCCCGGCCCGCGGTCACCCACCCGTTCTCGCGGCGACCCGGGACAGCAGGTACGACCCGAGGCCGAATACCGCCCAGGTCGCGACGGCGGCGGTCAGCGCGGCCCAGACGGGCCAGTGGACGGCCGTCGCGGCGACGACCACGGCGAATCCGATGAGGCCGAGCGTGCCGAACACCGAGCCCCGCGCCTCCGCGTAGGCCAGACGCGGGCCCTCCCTCCGTGCGACCAGGGTCAGCGAGGCGAGCAGGATCGCGGGGAAGGCCAGGAAGACGCCCCCGAGCGCAGGACCCGCCGCCAGGGACACCACTCCGGCGAGGGCGGAGACCCCCGCGCCGAAGAGGAACCGGATGACCAGGTCCTTGGGCCGCGTCCGGGCCAGTTCGCGCGGGACGAGCCGGATCCGCTCGTCGTCCTCGTCAGGAGCCTTGGATTCGTCGTCCATACCGCCGCCCGTGACCGCGTTCACGACTGGGGCAGCAGCAGGAAGGCCGCGGCGGCGGTCGCCCCCCAGACCGCGAGTCCGGTCAGCGCCGCGCGCCACACCCCCCATGTCTTCATGAGAGGAGGGACCACCAGGCAGTAGACGAAGAAGGCGGCCGCGCCCGCGCGCATGCCGTCGGCCGCGGCGCGCATGTCCGCCTGGCCGGTCAGCGCCACGGTCACCAGCAGGCTCCCGAGGGCGACCGAGGGCCCGGCCGAGAACACCCCGGCGAGCCGCTTGGGCGTCATCATCTCGGCCAGCACGGCGAATCCCAGGACGAACAGCCCGCCGGCGAGCGCCTTGAGCGCCACCTCCACGATCAGCCGAGCCACGGATCCCCCCGTCACGTCCGGCTGACCGCCCCCGCGTGCCCGCCTGTTGGCCTTCTCCTGGGCATTGCCGCCATCGTCTGTGCACAACCTCCAGACAGGCCCAGCCCTTTCACCAGGCAGGACGTACGGACGGTCATGTGATCCCGACGGTCGAGTGACACCCGCTCCAGCGGGTACGCGGGAGAGGACGCGGGCACTCGCGCGCAATGGCCGCACCACGCCACGGGGGACGGGCGGAGGATGGGGACGGAACGCGTTCACTTCACCGGGGAGAAGGCGACCATGCTGGCCACCCTGCACGCCAGGGCGAAGGACAGCATGTCCGCCGATCCCATCCTGGGCGACCGGATGGCCGAGGACCTGGTCGCACGGATCGACTACGACTTCGGCAGGTTCCGCATGCACCGGGGCTGGACCACCGGTGTGGCGATCCGGGCGAGGCAACTGGACACGTGGGCGGCCGAGTTCCTCGCCCGTGAGCGCGCCGTCTCCGTGCTGCATCTCGGCTGCGGCCTGGACAGCAGGATCTTCCGGCTCGACCCGCCGAGCACGGTCCGCTGGTACGACGTGGACTATCCGGATGTCATCGCCGTCCGCCGCCGCCTGTATCCCGACCGGGAGAACCACCGGATGATCGGCACCTCGGTGACCGACGCCCGGTGGCTCGAGCAGATCCCCTCCGACCGGCCCGTGCTGGTCGTCGCGGAGGGCCTGCTGATGTACCTGTCCGAGGAAGGCGTCAGGAGTCTCGTCCGCGGGATCGTCGGCCGGTTCCCGTCCGGGCAGCTGATGTTCGACGCCGTCAACGGGCTCGCCGTCCGGCTGCAGCGCTTCAACCATCCCGTCCGCGCGGCGGGGGCCACCTTCACCTGGGCCCTGGACGACCCGCGCGACCTCGAGCGATGGGACCCGCGGATCCGCCTCGTCGGCGGGCTGACCGCCCTCGACCTGCCCTGCGTCGAGAGGCTGCCCGCCGGCTACCGGATCGCGATCCGGGCGATGCGCCTGATCCCCGCTCTCGCGCGGGCCGGCCGGCTGCTGCGCTACGAGTTCTCGCAGCCGCGGGAAGGGCGCCGGGCGCCCGGAGGGGACCGCACGTGAAGGTGCGGCCGGTCGAGCACGAGGGCAGGCCCGCGAAACGACCCCATCCGGGAGAAGTTTCACGGTGTAGACATTTCTCCCAGGGGATTACTCCTACACCACTGGCACCATGATCACATCGGCTTTCCGCACTAGTGTCTGCGACCAAAAAGGGACCCCGCCGATGCGTCGCCGAACGACCATGACCACTGCCGCCGTCGTCCTCCTCGCAGGCGCGGCCGGTGTCACGTACGCCATGACCCGCAGCACGGCGCAGACGCCCTGCGAGGCCGCGGCGGCGCTGGTCGCCAAGGCCAGGGAATCGATCAGCAGGGACGCGAGCACCATCGTCTTCAAGGCTCCGGACGGCTCGCAGCCCATCTGGCTGGGCATGACGGCGAGCGCCGAGGAGCTGACCAGCGGCAGCCTGGAGACCGTCGAAGGCGAGCCTTCGCCGAAACTCGTCGACGCTCTCTACGAGTTCTCCCGTGCCGACCCCACCAGCGCGAAGGACCTCACCGACCCTGCGGGGAAGGTGCAGTCGTCCCTCGCGCACATCTCGGCGGCGTGCCCCTGACCCGGCCGACGGGCGGGCGCCAGGCCCATTCTCAAGAATCTCCCAGGATTCTCCCCGGACTTCCCCACGGCCCGGCGATGTGCTGAGGGCATGAGGAAACAAGCGAACCGCTTCATCATCGCGGGCTCGGTGGCCGGGGCCCTCGCGGTCGGCGTCCTTGGCGGCGCGGCCATCGCCGACCGGCAGGGCGCCGACGTATCGCTCACCGCCGGCGGTGAGGGCACCGCGGCGCTCAAGACCGCCAAGGAGGAAAAGGACGGCAAGCCCGCACGCGCCGGATGGCGGGCGCTGAAGCGCAGGGGTCTCGGCGTGCACGGGGAGGCCACGGTCAAGAAGAAGGACGGCTTCGTCGTCCGCGCCTGGCAGCGGGGCGACGTCACAGGGGCCGCCGCCGGCTCCGTGACGGTGAAGAGCGCCGACGGCACGTCGTGGACGTGGAAGGTCGACGGCGACACCCGGGTGCGCAAGGACGGGAAGAAGACGGAAGCGTCCGCGCTGACCACAGGTGACACGGTGTTCGTCGCCGGCACCCGCACCGGGGACAGCCGCACCTCCGTCGCGGTCGTCGCTCCCAAGAAGGCGAACGACTGAGGCACACTTGATGCCACTATGAGCGAAACGAGGGTCCTCGTCGCCGACGATGAGCCGAACATCCGCGACCTGGTCGGCATCGCGCTCCGGTTCCACGGGTTCACCGTCACCGGCGCGTCCTCCGGCCACGAGGCCCTCGAACTCGCCGCGCCCGGAGATTTCGACCTGATCGTCCTGGACGTGATGCTCCCCGACCTCGACGGCTTCGAGGTGTGCCGCAGGCTCCGGGCGGCGGGCGACGAGGTGCCGATCATCTTCCTGACCGCGAGGGACACCACGGCCGACACCGTCCACGGCCTCACGCTTGGCGGCGACGACTACGTCACCAAGCCGTTCTCCGTCGACGCCCTGGTCGCCAGGGCGCGGGCGGTGCTGCGGCGCGGCGGCCGCGCGCCGGCCAAGGACGACGTGCTCCGCGTGGCCGACCTCGAGCTGGACGAGACCGGCTGGGAGGTGCGGCGGGGCGGCGTGCGGGTCGAGCTGTCGCCGACCGAGTTCCGGCTGCTGGCCTTCCTGATGCGCCACAGGAACCAGGTGGTGACCAAGGCGCAGCTGCTCGAGCACGTCTGGGGCTTCGGCACGCAGTCGCAGGTGGTGGAGACCTACATCTCCTACCTGCGCCGCAAGCTCGACCCGCTCGGCCCGGCGCTGATCCACACGCAGCGGGGCGTCGGATACGCCCTGCGCACGCCGTGACCACGCTTCGCGGCCGGCTGCTCGCCGGGCTCATCGGCGTCACCGCCCTCGGGCTCGCGGCCCTGTCCCTGGTCAGCATGCTGATGTTGCGCAGCCACATGATCCAGCGCATGGACGCCTCCCTGCTGACTGCCGCCAACGCGTCGGCCACCAGGCTGGCCCGGGCGTCCGGCATCGCCGTGGTCCAGGCGGGATCGACGTACGCGGTGGTCACGCTGAACGCCTCGACCGGGCGTGCCAGGCTGGTGGGCGGGGACGACCCCGACGCGGCGGCCCTGCCGGGGCTCGTCCAGTCGGTCGGCGCCGGCAGGCTCGGCGCGCACGCGGACGCCGGTGAGACGTTCACCATGGGCTCGCGCCTGCGTGCCGCCGCGGCGCGGATGGCGGCCGGCGACCGCGTCGTCGTGGTCGCCGTGCCGCTCGACGAGATCAGGAACACCCTGGCCCGTCTCCTGGTCACCGAACTCGTCACCGGTGGCGTGCTCATCGGGCTGCTCGCGCTGTTCGGCCGGTGGCTGATCCGCGGCGGCCTCGCGCCGCTGGCGCGGATGGCCGACACCGCCCAGCGCGTCGCCGCGGGCGGCGACCTGTCGACGCGGATGCCCGAGGGCCCCACGGAGGCGGGCAGGCTCGGCCGGGCGATCAATGTGATGTTGGCGCAGATCCAGCAGGCGTTCGCCGCCCGGTGGGCCTCGGAGGAGCGGCTGCGACGCTTCGCCGCCGACGCCTCGCACGAGCTGCGCACCCCGCTGACGACGATCCACGGCTACGCGGAGCTGTACCGCAAGGGCGCGATCCCGGACGAGGACGTGCCGCAGGTGATGCTGAGGATCGAGAACGAGTCCGCCCGCATCACCCGCCTGGTGACCGAGTTGCTCGAGCTCGCCCGGCTCGACCGGGGCGCGGCGCTGTCCGTCGCCCTCGTCGACCTGGTGCCCGTGGTCGCCGAGGTGGTGGACGACTTCACCGCGCTCAACCCGGACCATCCCGTCCGCGTCGAGTCGCCGCCGGCGCTGGAACGGGAGGTCGACGAGGCGAGGATCCGGCAGGTGCTGGTCAACCTCCTCGGCAACGTCGCCGCGCACACGCCTCCGGGCACCTCGGTCCTGGTGCGGCTGGCCCCGCCGGGCGTCCTCCAGGTCGCGGACGACGGCCCCGGCATGCCGGAAGGGGACGCGGCACGCGCGTTCGACCGGTTCCACGGCGCCGGCTCCGGGCTCGGCCTGGCCATCGTGCAGGCCATCGCCGCGGCGCACGGCGGCACGGTCACTCTGTCGTCCACACTCGGCCAGGGGACCGTCGTCACGGTCGACCTGGGACCCCGCGCGGACGCCCGGTCCCCGGCCGGGCCCGCGGAACCCGTCACGACACCGCTGGCCGGGCCCCCGGCAGGGTCGGCGTGACAGCCGCGGGCACGCGTGCCCTCACATGCGCGCGGCCGCGCGCAGGTCGTGGTTGAAGGCCCTGATGTCCTCGTCGGTCAGCGACGACCGGGTGCCCGCTATCGCGTCCAGGTAGTCGCCGGTGTCCCGGACGGGCTCCTCCCCGGGGACGCCTCGGCCGTCCGCGGTCCTGAGGTGACGTTCGAACGCGGTCTGCGCCGCCGTCCGCGCCGCGTACTCGATGTCGGCGGGCGTGAACCGGGCGCTGGCCTCCACCAGTGCGTCGAGGTTCACCCGGGCGAGGCCGCCGGTCCCGATGTACCGCGCCCAGATCGCCCGGCGGGCGTCCGCGTCCGGCGGCCCGACCGGGATCAGGTAGTCGAACCTGCCCGGCCGCAGGAAGGCCGGGTCCATGCTGCGGACGGCGTTGGTCGCGCAGACGAGCAGCCTGCGGTCCCTGCGCCTGAAGATCGGGATGAGTTTGAGCAGCTCATTGGTGATCCGGTGGGTCAGCGATGCCGGGTCGCGCCGCTGCGAGGCGATCTCCTCCGCCTCGTCGAAGAACAACACGATCCGGTCCAGGTGGTCGACCCGCGAGAACAGCTGCCGCAGCGCGGCCGCGACGCCGTTCGGGTCCGTGGCGAGCTGGTAGGGGAAGACCTCGACGAACGGCCATCTGAGCCGCGAAGCGACCGCTCTGGCGAAGGTCGTCTTGCCCGTTCCCGGCGGACCGAACAGCACGACGGCTCGGGGCGGCTCGACGCCGTACTGCTCTGCCACTTCCCGGCCGCTAACCAGCCGAAACCCGGGCGAACCGCCTCATGGGCCGTCGTTTGCCCGGCCAGTGGCGGCGAACTAACGTGATGAACGTTCAAGTTCAGTTTCGGGGGTCGGCCGGGTGCGGCCTCCCCGTCGAGCAGATACGCCGGTTCCCCCATGACTTCGAAGATCTGGTTCATCACCGGGACGTCTCGCGGCTTCGGGCGCGAGTGGGCCCTCGCCGCCCTCGACCGCGGCGACCGCGTGGCGGCCACCGCACGCGACGCCGCCTCGCTCGACGATCTCGTGGACGAGTACGGCGACGCGATCGCCGTGTTCACCCTCGACGTCACCGACCGCGAGGCGGTCTTCGACGTGGTCGCCAAGGCGCACGACCACTTCGGCCGGCTCGACGTCGTGGTCAACAACGCGGGCTACGGGCAGTTCGGCATGATCGAGGAGATCACCGAGCAGGAGGCCCGGGCCCAGATCGAGACCAACCTGTTCGGCGCCCTGTGGGTGACGCAGGCGGCGCTCCCCTACCTGCGCGAGCAGGGCTCCGGCCACATCATCCAGGTGTCCTCCATCGGCGGCGTCTCCGCCTTCCCCAACGTCGGCATGTACAACGCGTCCAAGTGGGCGCTCGAAGGCCTCAGCCAGTCACTCGCCCACGAGGTCGAATCCTTCGGGATCAAGGTGACCATCGTGGAGCCTGCCGCCTACGACACCGACTGGGCCGGCTCGTCCGCGAGCCGCGCCGCTTCACTGCCCGCGTACGAGGACGTGCGCGGGCGGGCCGCCGAGCAGCGTGCCCGCAGGGTGGGGACGCCCGGCAGGCCGGAGGCGACCCGCGAGGCCGTCCTTCGGGTGGTCGACGCGGAACGGCCCCCGTTGCGGATCTTCTTCGGCGACGGGCCGCTGGCGATCGCCGCCGCCGACTACGAGTCGCGGCTGGCCACCTGGCGGGAGTGGGAACCCGTGTCAGTGGCCGCGCACGGCAAGCAGGACTGAGCCGCGCAGAAGCCGGGAGCGAGCGCGGCCGGTCAGGCTTCGCTGCCGGTCAGAGAGCGCCGGAGTCCGCGGGCTCGTCGGGGTCACCGGCGAGCTCGCGGGCGGCCCGCACCTGGTCGCCGTCCATGCCCTCCGTCCCGGTACGGTCGCGGAACGCGGCCTGGCCGTCGATCCACCGGGTGTGGGCCTCCCAGGCGGACTGCTTGGTGGTCCCGAGCGCCGCGCCGATCTGCGACCAGGAGGCACCCGCGGCCCGTGCGGTCCTGACCGTGAGCTGCCTGCCGTACGCGGCCTTGCGCGCGATCACCTCGCCGAGGGCGAGCAACTCGAGGGCCTCCTCCTTGGACAGCGCGGCCTGCGGTGGAGCGAACCGGCCGCTCATGGCGTCGGGCCAGTCGAGGTCCTCGTCGGCCGGCGATCCTAGGGACTCGCGGACGCGTAGCTCGTCGTAGCGCGCGACGGCGGTGCGGAGCGTGTGGTCGCGTTCGGCGCTGTCAGGCGTGTACATGGCGCCATCCTCCCGTCAGGGCATCCTGACGTCAAGGCACCCTGACGAGTGTCGTCACCGATCCGTGGGAAGCAGCGTGCCGAGCGGGCCGAGATCCAGGTTCAGATCGGAGGGCGACAGGCCGAAGCGCTCGCACAACTCGGTCATCGCCTCCTCCAGGCGCATCAGGGTCAGCCCCAGCGTCTCGATCTGCTCCTCGGTCAGATCGCCCTCGCCCATCCGGCGGATGCACTGCCGTTCGACGAGCTGGCGCACGAGCTCCACGAGTGTCAGGACGAGCCGGCTCAGGTCGCGCTCGACCGCCTCGGGATCGGTGTTGAGGCGCCAGCTGTCGGACCGCGTGCCGTCCCCAGCCGGCCTGTCGGTGGCGCGCCCGCCGATGGTCGCGGGCCTGCCGGCGGCGTCACGACCAGGACGGCCCATGATCGACCTCCGTCTGCGTCTCGTCGGGGCCCCGCACGGACGCGATCAGCGCGCGCAGGGAGATCCGGACGAGCTCGATGTCGGCGATGGACAGCACGAGGTCCCCGGTCACGACGACGCCGCCCGCGAGCAGCCTGTCGAGGAGGTCCACGAGCGCCACGCGCTCCGGCGGCAGGCGGCCCTCCTCGGCCAGGGCGGCGCCCCGGCGGACGTCCGGAGTCACCGCGCGCCTCCCTCCCCGCCCTCCGTCTCCAGCTCCACGGCGGTGAACGAGTAGGGCGCCCAGGGACCGGTCAGCTCCACGTCCATGCCCGCACCCTCTCCGGGACCGGCGGCGGACGCGGCCTCGCGGAAGGCCGCGACCGCCGCGGCGAACTCCGCACCCCGGTCCTCCTCAACGAGGTAGGCGCCGTTGAGCACCATCCACTCCCTGCGGCCGGACAACTGCGGATCCTGCGGCCGATGGCGGCGGCCGGCCACGGCGATCTCCCCCAGGGCCGCGTGCAGCCGTTCCGCGCGCGCGACCGCCTGACGCCACAGGTCCTGGCGGTTGTGGAGGTTCTCTTTGCGGCGCTGGAGGTAGGCCGTTCCCGGCCCGGCGCCCGTACGCCCGGTGGTGGCCTCACGCCCGGCAGAAGACTCACGTCCGGCGGCGCCTTCCGCCGTGCGGGACGCGGCATCCGGGTCGACGTACGCCTTGACGCCCCATTCCCGGCGGCCCGCGACCCGGGACAGGACCGCGAGGAAGTCGTCGTGCCGCCGCTCCAGCAACTCCCGGACCTGCTCCTCACCGCTGTAGACGGTGACCAGCCGCACCGGCGCCGTCGGCCCCGCCTCCGCCACCGCCTCGACGACGCGGTGGTGGGCACGGGCCACCTCGCCGACCCAGTCCAGATCCTCCAGCAGGCGTGCCAGCGGCTCCTCGCCGAACTGGTCAAGAGGGACGGTGCTCACGTACGCCGCGAGATCTGCGGCGCCGACCTTCCGGACGGGCGCGCCGAGGACGCCGCGCACGCTCAGGCACGCGTCGCCCGCCTCGCTGGTCACCGCGTACAGGTAGATGCCGGATTCAGTCACCGCTCCTCTCCCATCCGCGCCGATCCGCCTCGCGCCTGTCGGCTCGGCGCCCGTCCCCTCCGCGCGGCTCCGCCTCGCGGGGCTCGACTTCGCGTGACTCGTATTCGCGTGGCTCCATGGCGCGCGGCCGCCCCTCGACTTCGCGCGGCCGCTGCTCGGGAACGCGCGACGGGAGGCCTTCGCGCTCGTCCAGGCGCTCCTCGATCGCGGCCAGGCGGTCGCGCAGCCGCCGGTTCTCGTCGACGAGCTCGCGGTTCTTGCCCGTCAGCCAGGGATCGTGCTCCCACCAGTCGATGCCGAGCTCCCGTGCCGTGTCAACCGACGCGATGAGCAGCCGGAGCTTGATCGTCAGCAGCTCGATGTCGAGCAGGTTGACGCGGATGTCCCCCGCGATCACCACGCCCCTGTCGAGCACCCGCTCGAGGATGTCGCCCAGGTTGGAGGACTCGCGGCCGGTCGTCATCGGCTGCGCGTACGACTCCCGCATGACGGGCCTGAACCTGGCCGGATCCGTCATCGCGGCTAACCCTCCCCGACCGTGTTCGTGCCGCGGCGGTAACGTCCCAGGCGGCGGTAGGACAGCAGGTTCCCCTCCTCGTCCAGCTCGGCCTCGTAGACGGCGAGGACGTCGCCCGAGGACGGGATCCGGCGGTCCTCCACGATCTCCACGTGCACCGTCCAGCCGTCCTCGGCCGGCTCCACCAGCGTGACGGCCTCCGGGTCTCGCGCGGTCAGGTCGGCGATGTACCGCAGGCCCTGCTCTCCCGCGGTCACCGCGGTCATGGTGCGGCGCCGCCTCCGCGGCTCGGGCGCCTGCTCGTCCGCCTCCACCATCACCGGCGCGTACTCGTCGGACTCCTCGCGCCTGTACGGCTCCGCGGCTCGTACGTCGCGCGCCCTGCGCCTGGGGGAACCCACGCCCTCACCCCCTCCGCGTGCCTGTCATCGTGCTGAGGATCCGCTCCACGGCCCGGGACTCCTCCTCCGCGGAGATGAGCCCGGAGCGCCTGGCCTCCTCGATCTCCTCCAACCGGCGCCTGACGACGGCCGGATCCCTCAGCTCGTGTTCCACCTGGTCCTGGATCAGCTCGCCGAGCCGGATCACCGCGCGCACGGGTGCGACCGGCCAGGTGAAGATCAGGCCGATCAGTCCCACGAAGACCCCTCCCTTCGGCGGCCCGTCACCCCGAGGTGACGAAGTCGTACACGGCCATCGGGCCGAGCACCCGCACGTCGATCCGGTCCGCCCATTCGCGCCGCAGTTCGCCGAGCACCATCTCGAAGTCGTCCTCCTGGTCCGAACGCACCATGAAGGCGACGTTGGCCGCGTCCCGCTCGTGCGCGGGATCCCGGACGACTGCCGCCACGGTGCACGGGGCGAAGCAGTCGAGCACGGTCTGCGTGTCGGCCTCCCGCTTGACGGCGATCGCCTGGGTGATCAGCTCGCCGATGCGGATCCGCTCATTGCGGGTCGCGTCCTCAGGCCGGCCCCTGACCTGGTCGCGGAGCCGCCTGATCTCGGCGTTCTCTGCGAGGATCTCGTTGAGAACCCACCGTTCGGCGTAGGTCGCCCTGATGACGTACTGGACGTGCCCTTCGACCTCCTTCAGCGCGGCGGCGAACTCGTCGTGGTGGGGTTCGAGCAGCTCACCGACCACGGCTTCCGGCGACGTCAGCACGGCCCCGAACCTGAGGGGCAGCACCGGCACCTCGGCCGCCGTACCGTTCAGCAGCGCCTCGTGTCCCACGAGGTCCTCCGCTCGGCCGAGCGGGCGGTCCACCGCCACGTCGCTGACCAGCGCCCCGATCCGGCCGTGCCGGATGAGCCGCACCCGGCCGGGCGGGTCTCCCACGCCGACCGCGTCCGGGCTGACGTCCACGTCTTCCGGCACGATCCCGTACACGTAGCAGGCGATGCCTTCGACGGCCGGCCTCGCCCGCCGCGATGTCTCCGTAGAGCTCGACATGTCAGCCACCGCTCCTTCGCCGCACTCGCCGTTCCGGCTCCGGCTCCTCCAGCGTGCCCGCGATGTAGTCGTGCAGTTTCTCGCCTGCGGCCTCGATCACTCCCTGGGCGGCGCCCTTGGTCTTGCCGCGCGCGACCCCCTGTGTGACGTCGCCGACGAGTTCGGGAAGCCCCGCCTTGTCCTGTCCGAGG
This sequence comes from Planotetraspora kaengkrachanensis, assembly GCF_016862895.1. Taxonomy (GTDB): domain Bacteria; phylum Actinomycetota; class Actinomycetes; order Streptosporangiales; family Streptosporangiaceae; genus Planotetraspora; species Planotetraspora kaengkrachanensis. The sequence continues at coordinate 15,574 of NZ_BONV01000059.1, forward strand.
TCCAGCCGGTTCACCGCCTCGGCGAAGCGCAGGTAGGTGTCCACGCTCGCCACCACGACGCGCGCGTCGATGGTGAGCACCTCGATGCCGACGAGCGAGACCCGGACGAAGGCGTCGATGACGAGTCCCTTGTCCAGGATCGTGTCGATGACGTCCGCCAGGCCTGAACCCGACGTGCGGTCCGGCAACCCTCCGCCTCCCGAAGGAACGGTCACCGTCATCCCCTCCACCTCCTCGTATGGGAATCTTCGCGGCGGGGTCGCGCCCCCGTGAGCGATCTCCCGCTCGATGCGACCCCGCCCCGCGCGCGCCGGGCGCCGTTCTCACGGTCCCGGCCGTCTCCGGCGCCGGCGGTCCTTCCGACCCGGCTTCACCGGCCGTGCCGCAACGACGCGGAGGACGCGCGCCTCTCCGGGGCCCTGCGGCGCCGGCGCTCCTCGGGCTCCTCCTCCTCGCCGGCCTCCTCGCGCTCCCTGGCCGGGCGCTCCTGCCCGCGTCTGCGCGCCGGGCGCTCCGCCGTCGGCCTGCGCGGCCTGACCGGCCGTGAGGACGCCCGCCGGGGCGCCTCGGCCTCCGGCTCCTCGGCCTCTTCCTCGAAGTCCTCTTCGTAGGGCTCTTCCTCGGGCTCTTCCCCGGGCCGCTCTTCGCCCTCGGCCTCCTCGAACTCGGCCTCTTCCTCGTAGGGCTCTTCCTCTTCCGCCCGCTCAAGGTCCTCCGGTTCGCGGCCCTCCTGCTCCTGCTCCTCCTGCACGGCGGTCTCGTGGTCCTTGACCACCTGGCTGTCGTGGATCACGCCACGCCAGCCTTCGATCTCGTCGGGGTGCAGCAGCGCCTGGGTCATGACGTGCCGCCGGAAGTGCTTCAGCTCCAGCCGGACCCGCCGTCCCTGGGCCCGCCACAGGTTGCCGGTACGCTCGAACATGCCCTGCGGGTGGTACTCCATGACGAGCAGGACCCGGGTCATGTCGGGCGTGACCTCGTGGAAGGTCACCGCGCCGTCGACGTGCCCCTTCGGCCCCTGCGACCGCCAGACGATCAGCTTGTCCGGTGTCTGCTCGAGGATCGTCGCCTCCCACGTACGGTGGGACCACCAGACCTGCGCCTTCCAGTCGAGCTTCTCGTCGGACTTCTGGTTGACCGTCTCGACCTTCTTCATGAAGCTCGGGAACTGCTCGAACTGCGTCCACTGGTCGTAGACGACGCGCAGCGGGGCGCCGATGTCGACGGACTCGACGATGTTGGTCAGCTTGAGCTTCTTGCTCCTGCCGCCCTTGCCTCCCCCGAGACGGCTGAAGATCCCCTTGACCTTCTCCTTGGCGTAGGTGGCGAGGGCCGACCGCATGGGATGGCTTCCTCCGCCTTCCGACCCGGTCAGCGAGCCGAGCAGCCCGGACACCCCCGGCCCCCGGGCCAGCGAGGACAACATCCCGGAACCCGACTTGCCGGTCACGGCCTCCATCAGGCCCGTGCCGCCGTCCTCGACGTAGCCCGTCAACCGGCCCGCGAGCCCGTCGATCTTGCCCGTGAGGTTGCTCAGCGCACGTTCGGCCACCGCCGTGGCCAGGCCCTGGAACTCCTGGCCGAGCCTGGCTGTCGGCAGTTCCTTGATCCCCGCCTTGAGCGGCCCTTCTCTCGTCTGCTCAGTCGCCTGCCCGGCCATACCCGATCACCTCCGAGCCCGCGTGACGGGCCGGGCCGGGCGCTGCGGTCTCCGCCTCGGCCTCTCCTCCGGCTCCGCCGCTTCGGGCTCCTCGTAGTCGTCCTCGTAGGGAGCCTCGTCGTACTCGTCTTCGTACTCGTCCTCGAAGTCCTCTTCCGGTTCCGGCCGCGTGGGAGCCTTGCCCCTCTGCCGGGGAATCCGGCCGCCGACCTTGCCCACCGTCTCCCCTGCGCGCTCCCCTACGCGCTCACCCGCACGCCCGGCGGCCTCACCGGCCCGGCCGGCCGCCTTTCCCGCGACCTCGCCCGCCTGCTCTCCCGCCTGTCCGGCGGCCGCGGTGGCGGCGCGCAGCGACTCCGCCCGCTGGTGCAACCGGTCGCTCAGGGAGTCGATCTGCTTGCTCGTGGCGTTGACTGCGGCTGCCTTGCCGATCTCCATCAGGTCACCGCGCACCCGCTCAGTGATCTTCCCGAGTTCGGGAGAGGCGCCGCCGAGCAGCTTGGTGCCCTGCTCGAGAAGCCCGCCGACACCGGCCCCCTTCAGGCGTTTGGCCAGCACTGCCATCGCCAGCGTCGCGGCCAGCCTGAGCTTGTGGTGCCGGCCGAGGTAATAGCCGGCGACCACGGCGGCGGCCATCTTGCATTCGTCCTTCATCGTCACTCCTCACGTGCTCGCCGGCCCGGCATGTCGCGCCACCAGACCAGCGGGTCCCCTGCCCCTTAAACCGACAGAGAAACACATATGACTCAATAGACGACAAAATCGATTAATGCCCTGCTAGCGCCTAATCCCTGCAATACAGCCCATAACCGAAATTCTTGGGCGTTTCGAGACGCCTCGGTGACCGAACCTCGCCCCACCCGGCGTCATCACACTACGCAAACGGGGTAATACGGGTGATCGATAGAGGAAAACGGACACATCAAACCAAGGGTGAAGTGGGGGATTCACATGGCAGGGTCCAGGACGCCGCCGGTACAGGGCATACCCGCTCAGCGGGAGAGCGGCGCCGAGCAGAGTCCCGCACAGGAGAGGAGCACCCTCACCCGGGAGCGCCGGACCGAATCGGCCCTGGTGACCGATCGGGGGCGCACCACCATCGCCGCGGAGGCGGTTGCGAAGATCGCCGGAGTCGCCGCCAGGGAGATCCCGGGGGTGCATGATTTCGGCACCGGTCCGGCACGGGCCTTCGGCGCGCTCAAGGGCAAGCTCGGGGTCGACGAGAGCGTCACCCGAGGTATCGCCGTCGAGGTCGGTGAACGTCAGGCCGCGGCGGACATCGCCCTGGTCGTGGAGTACGGCGTCGCCATCCCCGATCTCGCCGGAGCCGTCCGCCGCAACGTGATCAGCTCGGTGGAGAACATGTGCGGGCTCGAGGTCACCGAAGTCAACATCGCGGTGGACGACGTGCACCTGCCCCACGAGGACGAGGGCGAGGGCGGCGAGACCCAGACGGCGCCGCGGGTCAGATGAGCGGCGAGGTCGCGAGGATCGTCGCCGAGCGGGCCAGGACGTGCCCGTACGTGGCCGCGCTCTCGACCGGTCGGTTCGGGACGGTCACGACCTACCTGCCGGGCGAATCCGTGCCCGGCGTGTCGGTGCGGGACGACGAGATCGACGTCAGCGTGGTCGCGAATTACGGCTCGCCGCTGCCGAAGATCGCAGCCGCCGTCCGGGACGCGATCGGCGACGCGGCCGGCGGCAGGCGCGTGAACGTGACCATCGCCGATGTCCGGCCGATCAAGGCGGTCGAGAAGGCGGTCCAGAAAGACGAGAGGGGATCATCATGAAGCAGCTCCCCGTCATGGCCCTTGCCGGCCTCGCGTTCGGCACGGTCCTCGGCGTGGTCGGGGCCTTCGGCGGCCTCAACGCGTTCCTGATCGTGCTCGTGCTCGGTGTCGTCGGCTTCTTCGTCGGCCTGGCCGTCGAAGGCGGCGTCGAGATGCCGACGATGCGGGCGAGACGGCAATGACCGGCGCCGGCGGGCCCGGGGCGGTCGCGATATCCGATCGCGCCTTCACGAAGATAGCGACCGAGGTCGCGGCCGAAGACGACCGGATCGCGGAGCGGCCGCGCGTGGAGGCGTCCGTCAGCGGAGGGGTGGCCGCCGTGCGGTACCGGCTCTCCATCCGGTACCCGGCGCCCGTACGGCAGGTCACGGCAGAGGTGCGGCACCACGTACGGCAGCGGGTGCGCGAGCTCACCGGCATCGACGTCGAGAGCGTCGACATCGACGTCGTCGGGCTCGTACCCACGGAGGAGGCTCCATGACGACAGCCGAGACAGGTCCCGGACCCACCCGGCCGTCCGCGGCGCCCGGCGGGCACGTCACCGAGCCCACCGCGCCGGCGCGGCCGAGGGCGGCGGTTCGCGCCTTCCGGCCACGGCGGGTGATCCCCGCCGCGATCTCGGCGCTCGCGCTCCTGGCGGCGGGGATTCTGACCGCGGTCGAGACGATCTCGGCGCTGGCGGGCCGCCCGGCGAGGCTCCTGCCGTACGACCAGGTGTCCGAGTGGGCCGCGACCACCGCATGGCAGGACAGGCAGGCGCTCACGTCGGCGGGCATCACCGCCGTTCTGGGCCTGCTGCTCCTGCTGTTCGCACTGGTCGCCGGGCGTCCGCGCCTCGTCGCGCTGCGCACGGGAGACCCCGATCTGGTCGCGGGCGTGCGGCCGCGGACTTTGGCCAGGCTCCTCGGCGCGGCGGCGAGCGGCGCCGACGGGGTGCGGCGCGCCCGCACGAAGATCCGCGGACGCCAGGTCGTCGTCAAGGCCGCGACCGACCTGCGGGACACGGCCGGAGTCGAGCAGCGGGTGCTCACCGCCGTCGAGGACGAACTCGGCAGACTCGCGCCCATCGGCCGTTACGGGGTCCGGGCACGCGTGCGAGGCCCGTCATGAGGCGCCGCGCGGCGAAGGGCCGCGCTCTGGGCCGGGAGACCGCGCGAGCGAACCGGGCCGGTCTCACCACGCTCGGGCTGATCCTGTTCGCCGGAGGCGGGGCGGCCATCGCCCGCGGCCTGGGGGCCTTCGGCACCGCGGCGGCGCGGGAGCCGCTGCTCGACGGGGGCGTGACGTCCCTCACCCGGCAGGGCTGGTTCTGGCCGGCCGTCGCCGCCGGGTCCATCGTGGTGGCGCTCATCGGCCTGAGCTGGCTGCTCGCCCTGCTCCGGCCCGGCAGGCTCCGGCGGGTGCGCCTCGAGTCGGGAACCTCGGGAGTCACGGAGATGAACGGCCGGCTGGCGGGCGACGCGCTGGGAAGGCAGGTGAGCGGCTTCCCCGGCGTCCGGCAGGCGAGAGCCGTGCTGCGGGGCACCGCCGACAGGCCCGCTCTGGACGTGCGCGTCACCACACGCGACCCGGCCGCTGTGGGTTCCGTCCTGGCCCGGCTGCGCGACGAGGCGTTCCCCGCCATCAGGACCACGCTGGGGTTCGAGCGGCTGCCCGCGCTCGTGCGTCTGGGGTTCGCGAAGAGCAGGCCGCCCCGCGAGGTCCACTGACCCGCGAGCGGCATCGGGGCCGGGCGTGCGCCGGCCCCGCATTCGCCGTCCGGCCGCCCGGGAATCCGGCCCCACGCCGACCTGGAGCCTCCGGCATTGCCGGGAATCGCCGGGGCGAAGCGTTCACAGCGCGTTACCGTCGTCGTCGGCCCCGGGGCGTTCGCGGTCCCGGGGACATCCGTCCCCCCGGAAAGGCCCCCCATGATGCACGCGTCCCTGCGAGCGACCTCCGCCCTCGCCCTGCTCCTGTTCTCCGCCCTGTTCTCCGTCCTGGCCGCCGCGCCCGCGCACGCGCGGACCTGCGCGTACGGCTTCTGCGGCGAGGTGCGGAACACGTTGCCGCGGTCGTTCACGGTGAAGGCCGCGGCCTTCGGCGAGGGATCGGAACGCTGCGCCACCTACAACGCGGGCGGCTTCCCCTGCCGCACCTACTGGCTGCCCAGCGGGAAGAGCAGCAAAGACGTGGGGGTGGAGGACGCGGACGCGTTCATGGTGACGTCGACCTACCAGGTGGGCCGGATCGCGGGCACCACCGTTCCCGGGTTCACCTGGACGAGGATCACCTCCCCGCTCACCGCCTTCTGCGGGCTGCCCCGGGAGGCGACCACGCCCACGTGCTACTGGTGACCTCGCGTCCCGTGCGCGACCGGGCCGGGCTCGGGTTCTGGCTGGGGCGCCGGCTCCTCGCCGCCCGCGGCCTGGACGCGTTCGGAGTGCCGCAGGTGCTCACGGGCGGTGAACAGGATCAGGATCCCGACGACCAGGGCTCCGGCGCCGACGTAGAACGGCACGTGCACGTTGGTGTGCTCCACCAGCTTGCCCGCCGCGAACGGGGCGAGCCCGCCGCCGATGAACCGGACGAACCCGTACGCCGCCGAGGCGATCGGCCGCTCGACCGGGGAGACCGTCATCACCGCCTGTGTGGTCACCGTGTTGTTCACGCCGATGAACACGCCCGCCACGATGACGGCCGTGATCAGCACGGGCGGATGATCGGTCCAGATGGCGATCACCAGCACGGTGACGGCGAACAGGGCGAGGTTGGCGTACAGCGTGCGGGCGACGCCGAAGCGGCTCTGGAGGCGGGGCGCCCCGAACACGGCGAAGACGGCGACGAGCACGCCCCAGCCGGTGAAGACGAAGCCGAGCTGGATGGCGTCGAGCCCCATCGGGAACGGCGCGTACCCGAGGACGGTGAAGAACGCCCAGTTGTAGCACAGAGCGGTGAGCGACATGGCCAGCAGGCCGCGGTGCCGCAGCGCGCGCAGCGGCTCGCCCACGCCGGTCTTCCTGGCCGGAGCCGGCGTCGGCCGCACCAGCACGACGGTGGAGATCAACGCGATCGCCATCAGGAACGCGACCCCGAAGAACGGCCCGCGCCAGCTGATGGTCCCGAGGAGGCCGCCGAGCAGCGGGCCCACGGCGATGCCCACTCCCAGCGCGGCCTCGTACAAGATGATGGCCCCGATGAATCCGCCGCTCGCAGAGGCGATGATCACGGCGAGGGACGTGGCGATGAACAGCGCGTTGCCCACGCCCCAGCCCGCGCGGAACCCGACGATCCCGCCGATGCCGGAGGAGGCGCCGGCCAGCGCGCTGAACACGACGATGAGGGCGAGGCCCGCGATCAGGGTCCGCTTGGCGCCGATGCGGCTGGACACCCAGCCGGTGATCAGCATCGCGACGGCCGTCACCACCAGATAGCTGGTGAACAGCAGGGTGACCTGGCTGGGAGTGGCGTTCAGCTCACTGGAGATCGCGGGCAGGATCGGGTCCACCAGCCCGATCCCCATGAAGGAGACCACGCAGGCGAAGGCGACCGCGAAGACGGCCTTCGGCTGCTTGAAGGGGTTCGCGGCCACGGAATGACCACTCATCGGCATGCTCCACATCAACGGGGGTTCAGAAGGTCCGGCCTGCTGCCGGGCGCTCGTCGGGCATCAGGCTCGTCAGGCTGCCGATGGCGGGCAGCGCGGTGACGAGGGCGTCCAGTTCCTCCTCGGGCAGCCGGGACAGCAGCTCGGAGAGCAGGGCGGCGCGGGCCGCCCTGCGCTCGGCCAGGGCGGCCCGTCCGGCGTCGGTGACGTGGACCAGCACGACACGCCCGTCGTCGGGATCGCCCGCGCGTACGGCGAGGCCCGCATCCTGCAACCGGGAGACGAGCTGGGTCATGGCGGGCTGGGTCACGCCCTCGCCCATCGCCAGATCGGTCAGCCGCCTGGGGCCCGACCGCTCGAGGAGGGACAACACCGACACCGCGGTGAGCGACAGTTCGCCGCGGGGCGCCAGCCGCAGGAACATCCGCGTCAGCCGTTCCAGCGCCGTCGTGATCTCGATCGCGGGCAGGTCGCGGTCACCTGAAAAATCCATAAGTAACTTATATCAAGACATTATGCACATCATGCACGCGGGTGTTCTCCGGCATCGCCAGGGCGGCCGCCCATCATGCGCAACATCGGCACGCCGCCCGTACGGACGAAGCGGACGACCATCGCGGCCGCCAGGACGAGGAAACAGATGTTGAGCCAGGTCGTGTAGTTCCACGCCACATGGGCCTCGACCACCCGGGCCGCCCGTTCCCGCGGCGTCAGGCCCAGCGCCCAGAAGATCAGCTCGACGAGATACCCGGCGGCGGCCATCGCGAGGAAGAAGGTGCCAGCGATGAACGCGGCCATCCGCGGGCCGTAGTACTTCCGGTAGATGTTGAGGATCGGCAGGATGATCAGGTCGGCGAAGATGAACGCGACCACTCCCCCGAAGCTGATCCCGCCGTTCCACAACACCGCCGCGAGCGGCACGTTGCCGATCGAGCACACGAAGCTGACGACGGCGACCAGCGGCCCGACGACCGGCCCCCACAGCACCGAGAGGAGCGGATCCTCGGTGAGGAAGAAGCCTTTCCAGAACTCCATGGGAACCCACGCGGCGAGCGCGCCGGTGATCAGCAGTCCGACCACGATGTCGCGCCAGATCGCCGCCCACTCCATGACGAAGATGTGCGACACCGAGGTGAGGCCCCGCGGCGAGGTGAGCCGCCGCAGGAACGAGCCGCCGCCCGCCATCGACATGTCCATCGCGGCGTGCCCCTCCATCGATCCGGCCAGCCCCTTGCCCGACTGCCGCAGCGCGTCGGCGACGAGCCTGCGCCGCAGGAGGATCCGGTACAGCACCGCGATCAGCACGATCATGATCGGCCCGCCGACGAACTCCGCCAGCGTGAACTGCCAGCCCAGCAGCAGGGCCAGCAGGATGCCCAGTTCGAGGACGAGGTTGGTCGAGGCGATCTCGAAGGTCATGGCCGCGGTGAAGGTCGCCCCCTTGCGGAACAGCGACCGCGCGAGCGCCACCGCCGCGTAGGAGCACGACGAGGAGGCCATCCCCAGCCCCGTCGCGGCGGCGAGCGCCCTCGGCGAGTCGTCGCCGAGCAGGGCGGTGACGGCCTGACGGCGCACAACGGCCTGCACGATCGCGGACAGGACGAACCCGAGGATCAGCGCCCAGAGGATCTCCCACCCCATGGCTCCGGCGAGCGCCAGCGCGTGCCACAACCAGTCCATCCGCGGAACCTCCCGGCAGGCGGCCCCCGATCTCGCGGGCGTGGCTTCGTGAGCGGGGTTCTCGGGCCGTGCGTACCCGTACGGGATCCGGACTAACGACGCAGTCTTTCCAAGATTTGGAGTTCCAGATCGAGCGCCCTGGATAGGGCTCACGTAGCCTCTGAAAGGTACATATGTGGATGAAGTTTCAAAGGAGGGGCCGCCCGGGGAGGAAGGGATGCCGGTGCAGCTACGCCCTCACTCGATCCGGGCGCGCTTCACCCTGGTGACCGCGGTTCTGGCCCTGATCGTCTTCACCCTCATCGGCATCGGTCTCGACTTCGCGGTCCGGATCAGGATCCAGGACGGCATCTTCGCCGAGTCGCAGCGCCTCGCCACCTCCTGGATCGACTGGCAGCCCTACGCCGCGCCGCAGCCCGCCACCACGACCCGGATCGATCTGCTCCAGTTCACCGACTCCCACGGCACGGTCCTCGCGGCCAGCAAGGCGGCAGGCCACGTGCCGATCAGCACGCTGCACCCGCCCTCTGACGACCGGATCCTGCACGGCATCTCCTGCACCCCCGCGCGGTGCGTCGTGTTCACCGTCGTCCGGCTCCCTCTTCTGCAGACGACGATGCTCTGGTCGGGCGAGCCCCACTTCGTGTACGCCGGAATGGTCCAGCCGCCGATCCTCTCCGGGCACCGCCTGGAATGGCTCACCGGCCTCGGCGTCGCGCTGATGTCCGGCCTCGCGGCATGGGTGGCCTGGTGGGTGGTCGGGCGCACGCTGCGGCCGGTTGCGGAGATCCGTGCCAGGACGGCCGAGATCACGGTCAGCGACCTGAGCCTGCGCCTCCCCCAGCCGCCCGGCCGCGACGAGATCGCCCAACTGGCCCGTACGACCAACCGGACCCTCGCCCGGCTGGAGGAGGCGGTGAACCAGCAGCGCCAGTTCGCCTCCGTCGTCTCGCACGAGCTCAGGAACCCGGTCACCGGCCTCTACACGCGACTGGAGGAGGCCGTGCTCCACCCCGACGAGGTGGATCTCCGGGAGACCGTCGCGGCGGCGCTGTCGACCACGAAGCGCATGCACGCGATCATCGACGACATCCTGGCCCTCGCCAGGCTCAGGACCGTCATCCCCGCACCGCCCGAGCCGATCGATCTCGGCGCCCTGGTGGCGGAGGAGGCGGCCGGCCAGGTGAACGGCCCGCCGGTGCGCACCCGCACCACCGCCGGCCTGATGGTCCTGGGCAATCGGATCCAGCTGATCGGCATGCTGAACAACCTCCTGGCGAACGCCTGCAGGCACGCCGAGACGACCGTGGAGGTGAGCACGGGACGGGCGGGCGGATACGCCGTGGTGAACGTGGTCGACGACGGGGCGGGCATCGCGCCCGAGGACAGGGAGCGCGTGTTCGAGCCGTTCGTCCGCCTGGCCGACGGCCGCCGGCGAGACCCGGGAGGCAGCGGACTCGGCCTCGCCATCTGCCGCGGCATCGCCGGCGCCCACCACGGGACCTTGAACGTCGAGGACTCACCACGTGGCGCCCGGTTCGTCCTGCGCCTGCCGCTCATGGAGACGCACCGGTCGCAGGCGCACGACTGACCGGGCACCGGCCGGGCGGATCAGACCGGATCAGACCAGATCAGACCAGGCAGAACTCGTTCCCCTCCGGATCGGCCATCACCACATGATCAGGCCTTCCCTGCAGGTCGTCCTGACGGATCACGGTCGCGCCCGCGGCGGTCAACCTCTCCACCGCCTCGACCACGCGCGGCCACCTCATCTCCCAGGGCGTGGCCCGCCCTCCGCCGACGTGCACGTCGAGGTGCACCCGGTTCTTCGCCGCCTTCGGCTCCGGCACCCGCAGGAAGGACAGGTCGGGGCCCACACCGTCGGGATCGGACAGGTAGGCGCCGTCGCCCCACTCCTCTTCGGGCACGTCGTGATGCGCGAACCACTCCTCCCAGCTCCCGAAGCCGGCCGGCGGCGGCTTCTCCGTGTATCCCAGGGCCAGCGCCCAGAACCGCGCAAGCGTCGCCGGCTGCGCACAGTCGATCGTCAGATTCCATCTGGTCGCCATGGAGTCTCCTCTTCCTGCCGAGAACGGCGTCTGCGCATCATGCCCCTCAGCGAGGGCCGGGGTGAAGCTCCGGCGGCCCGCCCATCGCGCGATTCGGGTATGTCGGAAACTTCAGCCCAGTCTTCTTGTTCGCGGACGATCTCCATCTATAGGTTGAGGCCGCCCGTATGTCGCCGCATCCCCCGGGGGCTCGCATGACCGGCCAGGACCTCGACCCTCACACCCCGGTCGTCGTCGGTGTCGGTCAGTCGTCGGAGCGCCTGGACGACCCCGGCTACCGCCGGTCGTCCGCGGTCGACCTCGCCGCGGCGGCGGTGCGTGCGGCGCTCGCCGACACCGGCGCCGATCCCGCCGCGGTGGCCACGGCCGTCGACACCGTGGCGGGCGTGCGGCAGTTCGAGACCTCCTCCCCCGCCGCCCCGGCGCCGCTGGGAAAGTCCACGAACTTCCCCCGCTCGGTCGCGCGCAGAGTCGGCGCGGACCCCGCGCGGGCGATCCTCGAGGTGACCGGCGGCCAGGGACCGCAACACCTGGTCAACGAACTCTCCGCGACGATCGCCGGCGGCGACTGCGACGTCGCGCTGATCTTCGGCGGTGAGGCGATCTCCACGGTCCGGCGCTTCGCCGGCGCACCCGATCGGCCCGACTTCTCCGAGACGGTCGAAGGCGACCTCGAGGACCGCGGCTACGGGCTGGCCGGGATGGTCTCGCGACTCCAGGCGGCCCACGGGCTGACCGGGGCCCCCAGCCAGTACGCGCTGTTCGACAACGCGCGCCGCGCGCGCCTGAAGCAGAGCCGCGAGGAGTACGCGGCCGGCATGGGCGCGCTGTTCGCGCCTTTCACCAAGGTCGCCGCCGCGAACCCGCACGCCGCCGCCCCGGCCGAGCGCACGGCAGCGGAGCTCGTCACCCCGACCGAGCGCAACCGGATGATCGCCGAGCCGTACACGCGCTATGTGGTGGCAAGGGAGAAGGTCAACCAGGGCGCCGCCGTCCTGCTCATGTCGGTGGCGGCCGCCCGCCGCCTCGGCGTGCCCGAGGACCGGTGGGTCTTCCTCCCCGGCCATGCGGACCTGCGCGACCAGGACCTGCTGGACCGTGCCGACCTCAGCGCAGGTCCCGCGTCGGTCATGGCGGTCCGGCACGCGCTGGAGGTGGCCGGCGTCGGCGTCGCCGACCTGCTCACCATCGACCTCTACAGCTGCTTCCCCATCGCGGTCTCCAACATCTGCGACGGGCTGGGCCTGACCGCGGACGATCCCCGGGGCCTGACCGTGACCGGTGGGCTGCCGTTCTTCGGCGGAGCGGGCAACGACTACTCGATGCACGCCATCGCCGAGACCGTACAGCGGATGCGCGCGGCTCCGGGAGCGTACGGGCTGGTCGGCGCCAACGGCGGGCTCCTGAGCAAGTACTCAGCCGGCGTCTACTCCACCACGCCGGGCGGCTGGCGGCCCGACCGCAGCGCCACGCTCCAGGCGGAGATCGACTCCTGGCCCGCTGTGGAGCAGGCCGTACAGCCCGACGGGTGGGCCACGATCGAGACCTACACCGTCAGGCACCGGCGCGGAGGCGACAGGTTCGGCATCGTCGTCGGCCGTCTCGAGGCGGACGGCCGGCGGTTCGTCGCCAGGACCGTTGACTCCGACGCCGGCATGCTCGACCTGCTGAGCACCGGCGAGCCGATCGGCCGCCGCGTCTACGTCCGCTCCTTCTCCACGGGCAACCGCGTCACCACCGGCGACGCGCGGATGGACGAGCTGTTCCCGCCGCCCCCCAACCCCTTGGCGTGATCATGCACAGATTCGCGCTCAGGCCGTTCCACCTGCGCATCCCCTCACCGTGATCATGCGCAGATTCGGCGACAAGCCCTCTGACCGGGCTGAACCCGGTTCGTGATCATGCACGCCGTGGACGTCCAGATCACATGCATGATCACGAATGGTGTGCACGCAGCCCAGGACGCCGATCTACGAACCTGAGCATGATCACGAACAGGAAATGCTCAGGTCGGGTGACATTCCGACGAATCCGTGCATGATCACCCACGAGGACGCGCGGCGGTTCAGGAGGTGACGGCGCACCTGCCGCGATCCGCCCTGACGGGACCCGCCGAGGTGGGACGCACGTCGAAGTCGAAGATCGCTGTAGGGATGTACAGCGAGCAGCAGGCGTTCGGGATGTCGACGATCCCGCTGATCCTGCCCTCGATCGGTGCGGCTCCGAGGAGCAGGTACGCCTGCTCCCCCGAGTAGCCCCACTTCTTCAGGTACTCGATCGCGTTCAGGCAGGCCCGCCGGTAGGCCAGGGTCGCGTCGAGATAGCGGTTGGCGCCGTTCTCGTGGTCGACGGAGATCCCGATGAACGACAGGAACTCGGAGTAGCGCGGTTCGACGTTGCCCGGCTGGAAGATCGGGTTGGTCGTCACGCCGTACTTCTCCATGCCGTCCTTGATGAGATCGACGTGGAAGTCGATGAACCCGCCCATCTCGATCGCGCCGCAGAAGGTGATCTCGCCGTCGCCCTGGCTGAAGTGGAGATCGCCGACGGACAGCTTGGCGCCCTCGACGAACACGGGACACAGGACCCGCGCGCCCCGGGTGAAGTTCTTGATGTCCTGGTTGCCGCCGTTCTCACGGGGAGGGACCGTACGGGCGCCCTCGGCGGCGATGCGGGCCGCCACCGCGCCGGTGGCCGTGCCGGTGACGGCGTTGCGAGGCTCCGGCGGCAGGCCAAGCGGCGGCACGCGGCCGGGATCGGTGTCGATCAGGGCCTGTTCCCGGCGGTTCCAGGCCGCGAGCAGGTCGGGAGACGGAGCCGTGCCGAACAGACCGGGATGGGTGATGCCCGTGAACCGGACCCCCGGCAGGTGGCGGGAGGTCGCCTGCTGCCCGTGGAAGTCCCAGATCGCCTTGTAGGCGTCGGGGAAGCGGTCAGTGAGGAAGCCGCCGCCGTTGACCTCGGCGAAGATCCCTGTGTAGCCCCATCCCTGTCCCGCGATCTCACCGGTCTGCTGCGGCACGGGACCGAGATCGAGGATGTCGACGACCAGCAGGTCGCCGGGCCGCGCGCCTTCGATCGCCACGGGCCCGCTCAGCATGTGCGGAAGCGTCAGATCGATGTCCCTGACGTCGTCGGCGGAGTCGTTGTTCCCGATCTGGGCGTCGGTCCAGTCCCTGCACTCCACCCGGAACTCGTCCCCCGGCCGTACGGTCGCGACGACGGGGACGTCCGGATGCCACCTGTTGTGGCCGGGCACCTCCTGATCCCGCATGGAACGGGACTGGTCCACCTGGAAAACGACCTCGGGCATGGCGACCTCCTCCGTCGACGCCCGGCCCGCGCGTGCGGACCCCGCTTCGACGCCGGAGCGGAAGGACCTCCTCGCGGGCCCGGGTGCCGGTTAATTCGGCCGTCAGCGGCGCCGCCCACGACGGGGCACGGTGGAGACGACCTCGGGTTCGTCCCGGCTCCGCTCCTCCCGTGCCAGCGCGCCGGACAGTGCCGGGGCCAGCCGGGACAGGCGGGGGGCGGAGTAGACGCGGCGGGCGCCCCCGCCGCACCACGGGCACTCCCGGTGCTCCGACGCGGTCCCCATGGGCAGGACGACGTCGAACGGTCCGCAGGCCGAGCACAGGAATTCATAGGTGGCCATGGCACCCCCCGTTGAGCACGATCCGGACATCCGGGGCCACCTCCCCACAGTACGCCCGGCCATCCAGCGAACTTCGATCCCCGTCAGCCGTCCAGCCCGCCCACGGCCTCGACGACGGCCAGAGCGCCGTCCTCCGCGCCGACGCGGCCGGCGAGCTCGGCCGCCCTGCGCCGATAGGCCGGTTCGGACACGGCGGAGCCGAGTGCATCGGCCAGCCGGTCGGCCGACAGGTGCCGGAACGGTAGCGCACCAGGACCCACACCCAGCACGGCCAGCCGCGAGGCCCACAGGCGCTGGTCGGCGACGACGGGCAGGCCCACAGCGGGAACACCGGCCCGTATTCCGGCCGCCGTGGTCCCGCTTCCGGCGTGGTGGGCCACCGCGGCCATCCGCGGGAACAGCCAGTCGTGCGGCACGTCCTCGACGCCCAGAACGTCGTCACCCTCCGCCGCCATGCCTGCAGGCCCGGTCTGCAGAACGCCCCGCAGCCGTGCCCGCCGGAGCGCCGCGAGGGCGATCTCGGTGTGGCGGCCGAGGTTCGCCGAGGCCATGCTGCCGAACCCCACGAACACCGGGGGCGGGCCCGACTCCAGGAAATCGAGCAGTTTCGCCGGAGGCCGCCAGCCAGGCGCGCGCTCCGGCCACCAGTAGCCGACCACCTCCAGCCCCTCCCGCCAGTCCGCCGGGCGCGGGAGCACGCAGGCGCTGTATCCGTGGAGGACCGGCCATCGGGTGGCCTCGCGGCGCCGGTAGACCTTCCTGGAGGTCGTCGGGGGAAGACCGAGCCGGGCGCGCAGATCCTTGGCTGAGCCCGCGTGCGCGGGAGACGGAACGGTGAACAGCACGCGGGCGGCGGCCCGGTTGCCCCACCGGCCGAGGGAGCGGGAGAAGGCACCCATGACCGGCGGGAAGTCTCCGGTCGGCTCCACCGGCTGCAGATGGACGCCGATGCTGGGAAGTCCCATGGCCTCGGCCACGTGATATCCGGCAGAAGCCGGAGCGTTCAGGAGGAGCACGTCGGCGCCCCGCTCCGCTGCCTGGACGATCCCGTCCGCCGTCTGCCTGCCGTACTCGGCGAACATCCTCGCCTTGGCCGTCGGCGCGGCCTTCAACCCGCCGGCCACCACAGGAAGAAGCGGAATCGGGTCTCCGGGTATGGCGCGGAACTCCAGGCCGGAGCCGGTCACAAGGGGGCCATAGGGCTGGTGCGCGGCGATCGCGACCTCGTGACCCGCGTCGCGGAGACGGGCTCCCAGGCCGGTGTACGGTGCGACGTCGCCGCGGGTGCCGAGCCCGATGATCAGCACTCGCATACGGAGAGATCTCTGTGGCGAACGATGGGCATGGTCGTCCTCTCGAGGCGATTACAATGCACTCGCATCGTAAAATGCGCCATCCGGGGAATCAATCAGATGCCCAAGATCGTCGATCACGAGGCGCGGCGGCGGCACATCGTCGACGCCCTGCTCCGCATCGCGTCCAGGGACGGGCTGGACGCGGTGAGCCTGCGGGAGGTCGCGGCGGAGGCAGGCGTGTCGATGGGCATGATCCAGCACTATTTCGCCACCAAGGACCGGATGCTCATGTTCGCCCTCACCCAGCTGAACGCCAGGATCGGCGAACGGGTGGCCGCCGCCATGGACGCGCCGTCGCCACGGGCGTTCCTGCGGGCCGCGATCCTGGAGCTTCTCCCGCTCGACGACGAGCGCCGTTCGGAGGCCCGCATCGGCCTCGCCTTTCTGGCCCGATCAGTCGTCGCCGATGAGCCGGCGGATCTGCTCCGCCAGGCCCTGCCGTACGTCATCGGTTTCTATGCCGAGCAGATCCGCGCCGCGCAGGAACTCGGCCAGGTGCACGCGGACCTCGACTCGCGGATCGAGGCGGTGATCCTGTACACGATGGCCCAGGGGCTGGCGAACCCCGCCCTGATCGGCCACCTCTCTTCAGACGATGTGGTCGCGACGGTCGACTACCACCTCGACCGGCTCTTCCTCACGCCCGGGTGATCGCGTCGCGACGGCGGGACAGGAAGGCGCGCTCCGCCGCGTTGCCCGCGCAGGCGATCGCCGCCTCGTAGGCCCGCACGGCCTCCGCGTCGCGGCCCAGGCGCCGGAGCAGGTCGGCGCGTACGGCATGGAAGAGGTGGTAGCCGCCCAAGTCGAGATCGTCGACGAGGGCGAGCGCCGATCCCGGCCCGTCGATCTCGGCCACGGCGACGGCGCGGTTGAGGGCCACGACCGGCGTCGGCGTGAACGTCAGGAGCAGGTCGTACAGCTGGAGGATCTGCCGCCAGTCGGTCTCTGCGGCGGTCGCCGCGTCGCTGTGGACGGCGTTGATCGCCGCCTGGATCTGGTACGGCCCGGGCCTGTCGCGGCGCAGGCAGCGCCGGACGATCCGCCGCCCCTCCTCCGCGAGGTCGCGATCCCACAGGCTCCGGTCCTGGTCGGCAAGCAGGACCAGGTCTCCGGCCGGCGTGGTGCGGGCCTTCCCGCGCGATTGGACGAGCATCATCAGCGCGAGGAGCCCCATGACCTCCGGTTCGTCGGGCATGAGCTCGGCCAGGAGCCGTCCCAGCCGGACGGCCTCGGCACAGAGCTCCTCGCGGACCAGGCGATCGCCCGAACCGGCCGCATACCCCTCGTTGAAGATCAGGTATACGACGGCGAGCACGGCCTGGAGCCGCTCGGGCAGGTCGGCCTCCCTCGGCACCCGATAGGGGATGCGCGTGTCACGGATCTTGCCCTTGGCCCGGACCAGCCGCTGGGCCATGGTCGCCTCGGGCACCAGGAACGCGCCCGCGATCTCGGTGGTGGTCAACCCGCCCAGGAGCCGCAGCGTCAGCGCGACCTGGGCGGCCGGAGCGAGCGCGGGATGGCAGCAGGTGAAGATCAGACGCAGCCGGTCGTCGTGCAAGGGCCCCTCCTCTGCCGGGGCGTCCCGGGCGTGCAACAGGGCCGCCTGGGCATGCCTGTCCTCGCGCGACGCCTCGCGCCGCAGGCGGTCGATCGCCCGGTTGCGGGCGGTGGTGACGATCCATCCCGCGGGGCTCGCCGGCCGTCCGTCGGAGGGCCACCGCAGCAACGCCGTCGCGAACGCGTCCTGAACGGCCTCCTCGGCGATGTCGACGTCGCCGAAGGCGCGGACCAGCACGGCCACCGCCCGGCCGTACTCCCGGCGGAACACGCCCTCTATCTCCGATGTGGACACGGACGCCATGGCGGACGTCGACCCGTCCTCTCTCTTCTGCGCGGCCCGGCCCCGCTCGAGACGGCCGGCCCGATCCGGCCTCCACCGTCTACACGAACGGGATCCGCCCGGATCGACAACGCGACCCGAACTCTCGTCTCTGGGGCAGGATGTCACGCATGCTGATCCTTCTGTCCGGATTGCCGGGGACCGGGAAGAGCACGCTGGCGGACGCACTCGGCCGCGCGCTTCCGGCGGCGGTCTTCTCCGTCGATCCGATCGAGTCCGTCATGGTGGCCGCCGGGTTGCCGCGAGGATTCACCACAGGTCTCGCGGCGTACGGCGTGGCCCAGCGGCTGACCGGCGACCACCTCGCGCTCGGCCAGTCGGTGGTGGCGGACGCCGTCAACGACGTCGAGGAGGCGCGGGACGCCTGGCGCGAGATCGCCGCCCGCAACGGCGTACGGCTCCGCGTCGTCGAGTGCGTGTGCTCCGATCCGGCGCTGCACAGGGAACGCCTGGAAGCACGTGATCGCGGCCTGGCCATACCCGAGCCGACCTGGGACTCCGTACAGCGCCGGCGAGAAGGGTGGAGGCCCTGGCCCGAGCAGACCGTGGTGGCCGACTCCGCGAGGTCCCTGCCGGAGAACCTCTCCATGGTCCTCGCGGCCCACCGGCCGCCGGCCGCGACGTAGGGGCATCCGGACGTTCCCCCTATCCGGCGACATTCTTCCGTTTCGTCAGCGATCACGCTGGTAGCTTGCCGTGATGTTCTCGCTGCAGGAGCCACCGCTTTTCTCGCGGCTCAAGGCCGCACAACGCGTTCTCGTGGCGGGCGCCGGCGGTGGGTTCGACGTCTTCGCCGGCCTCCCCATCGCCCTCTCGCTGTGGGAGTCGGGCAAGCAGGTCCATCTGGCGAACCTCTCGTTCAGCGAACTGGCCGGCCTTGACCTGGACGTCTGGCTGGACGAGGACGTGGCCGCGATCACCCCGGCCACGCAGATCCGCGACTGGTACTTTCCCGAACGGTCGCTGGCCCGCTGGCTCGAGGCGAACGGCCTGCCGTCCACCGTGTACGCCTTCCCACGGGTGGGCGTCCGGCCGCTGCGGCAGGCCTATCGCACATTGGCGGAGCGGTTGGATCTCGACGCGATCGTGCTGGTCGACGGCGGCACCGACATTCTCATGCGCGGCGACGAGGCGGGGCTGGGCACTCCGGAGGAGGACATGGCGAGCCTGGCGGCGGTTCACGGCCTCGACGTCCCCGACAAGATCGTGGTCTGTCTCGGCTTCGGCGTCGACGCCTACCACGGCGTCAACCACGTCCACGTGCTGGAGAACCTGTCGGCGCTCGACCGCGACGGCGCGTATCTGGGGGCGTTCTCCATTCCCCGCAGCAGCCGGGAGGGTGCGCTCTACCTGGACGCCGTCGCCCGCGCCCAGGCCGACGTTCCTCGCCATCCGAGCATCGTCAACGGGTCGATCGCCGCGGCGATACGCGGCGAGTTCGGCGACGTGCAGTTCACTGAACGGACTCGGAACAGCGAACTGTTCGTCAATCCGCTCATGGCCCTCTACTTCGCAGTGGACGCCGACGGCCTGGCCCGCCGTTCCCTCTACCTCGACCGCCTGGAGAACACCGTCCTGATGAGGCAGATCAGCACGATCATCGACGAGTTCCGCGAGGAGCGCACCCGCCGTCCACCCAGGGCGTTTCCGCACTGACCTCCGGCCGGCGGTCCTGCTGACCTTCCACGACGGCGACAGCATCTGTCAGCAGCCGCCCTTCACCTTCCCCGGCGTACGGCTGTCGGATCTGGCGGCCCACCTTCGCGCCACGACGGACGATCTCTGGCCGGTCGTACGGCGAGCACGGCGAGGCGCACCGCTTCGCGCTGGCGCAACTGGCGGACCCGCGTTCGCTGCCGCGCTGCGCCACGGTCTGTGACCCGTTCGAGTAGCGAACGCAGAAGAGCCGGGGGGCACCACGTGGCCGGCGACCACAGGACCCCTCGACCCTTCTTCATCGCGCGCGAGCGCGGGGAGGACCGCACCGCGGCGACGGCCACCCGCCCGTCGGGGCGAGCCGGCCGGAGGACGCGCCGATCACTTGTCCGCGGGCTGGTAGATCAGGGAGAGCACACCGGTCTTGAAGGTCGTCGAAGAAGTGAGCTTCAGCGGGATCTGCTGCCCCTCCTCGAACAGCCGCTGCCCCTTGCCGACGGCGATCGGGTGGACCAGAAGACGGAGTTCGTCGAGCAGGCCGTGGCGCAACAGCGAGCGGACGAGCGTGGTGCTGCCGCTCATGCTGATGTTCTTGCCCGGCCGGTTCTTCAGCTCGGTGATCTGCTCGACCAGGTCGCCGCGGAGCAGCGTGGTGTTCTCCCAGTCCGCGGACTCGAGCGTCGTCGAGGCGACGTACTTGCTGATGTTGTTGATGAAACCGGCGAACGGGTCGTCCTCGGCGGTCTTGCCGGGCCAGTAGGCGGCCCATTCCTGGTACATGACCCGCCCCATGAGGAGCGCGTCCGACTCCTCCATCTGGGCGCCGATGGCCGCGCCCATGTCGTCGTCGAAGTAGGGGAAGTGCCACTGGTCAGGGGCCTCGACGACGCCGTCCAGCGAAATGAAGAACCCTGCGATGATCTTGCGCATGTCCGGTTTCCCGTCTCTCGTGGTGTGGCATCAGCCTTCCACCGACAACTTGTTTCGTCAAGACAGTTTTTTCATTCGGTGATGTATGTGACACAGCTCACGACGCGCTTCGAAATAAGCCCGGACGGTTCCCCTGTTTGCACGTACGTCACAGAAACGGGGAGAAGTTCCCCACTTATGTACGACAGGTAACGAAAGTTCTTACGGCAGACGACTGGGGGCACCGTGGGCAGCGTGAGCATGACCGCCGAGCGGAGCCGTGGTCCGAGGATGCGGGCGGACGCGTCACGCAACCGGGAGCGGATCGTGGCCGCCGCGCGCGAGGCGTTCGTGGAGCATGGCGCCGAGGTGACCCTCGACGAGATCGCGCGACGGGCCGGAGTGGGGAACGCCACCATCTACCGGCACTTCGCCGACCGGTCGGAACTGATCCGCCAGGTGACCCTGGAGGTCATGAACCGGATAGTGGAGCTCGCGGAGTCCTCCCTCGCCGGCGAGGGGGACGCGTTCGAGGCGCTGCGGCGCTTCGTCCACGGCGCCGCCGACGAGCGGATCGGGGCCCTGTGCCCGATCCTGTCGGACGGCTGCCGGCCGGTGGCGGAAGAGCTCGCGGACAAGCGTGACCGTCTCGAACGGGCCGTGCAGGGCATCATGGACCGCGCCCGCGAAGCGGGCTCGCTGCGCCCCGACGTCGGCCCCGGAGACATCCTGATCGCGCTGCCGCAGCTCACCCGCCCGCTGCCCGGCACCGGCTGCCTGAGCCTCGGCCGGTTCATCGATCGCCATCTCGATCTGTTCCTCGACGGGCTCCGCGCTCCTGCGCGCACTCCCCTGCCCGGTCCCGCCGCCACCTTCGAGGATCTTCGCGGCCAGAACTGACGACGCCCACACCCCATAGCCCCTTTTCCCTCACCCGCCGTTCACCTGCAATTTCGCTTTTCCTACATCGTTAGTGAGTCTCTCCATGCCTGAAACGGCCCAGGTCCAGCCGGACCCGCGGCGCTGGAAAGCCCTTGCGTTCATCGCCATCGCCCAGTTGATGGTCGTGCTCGACGGAACCATCGTGAACATCGCGTTGCCCTCCGCCCAGGCCGACCTCGGAATCTCCGACACCAACCGCCAGTGGGTCATCACGGCCTACGCGCTGGCGTTCGGCGGCCTGCTGCTCTTCGGCGGCCGCATCGCCGACCTCTGGGGGCGCAAGCGCGCCTTCACCACCGGCCTGATCGGTTTCGCCACGGCGTCGGCCATCGGGGGCGCCGCCGCCAACGAGGCGATGCTGCTCGGCGCCCGCGCGCTGCAAGGTGCGTTCGGCGCGCTGCTCGCTCCCGCCGCTCTTTCGCTGCTCGCGGTGACGTTCACCGAGGTCAGGGAACGCGCGAAGGCGTTCGGGATCTACGGCGCCATCGCCGGCGGCGGCGGCGCCCTCGGCCTGATCCTCGGCGGCTTCCTCACCGAGTACCTCGACTGGCGCTGGACGTTCTTCGTCAACATCCCCTTCGCCGTCGTCGCCGCGGCCGGCGCGTTCTTCGTCATCCGCGAGCCGGCCGGCGGCCGCAACGGCAACGGCCTGGACATCCCCGGCGTCGTCCTGGCGACCCTCGGCCTCGTCTCCCTCGTCTACGCCTTCACCCGCGCCGAGACCGACGGCTGGACCGCGGGCGCGACCATCGGCCTGTTCGTCGGGGCCGTCGTGCTGCTCGGCGCGTTCGCGCTGGTCGAGAGCAAGGTGCGGTCTCCGCTCCTGCCCCTGCGCGTGGTGACCGACCGCAACCGCGGCGGCGTCTACCTGTCGCTCGGCCTGGCCATCATCGCGATGTTCGGCCTGTTCCTCTTCCTGACCTACTACCTGCAGGTCATCAAGGGATATTCGCCGGTGCAGACGGGCTTCGCCTTCCTTCCGATGATCGCCGGAATGATCATCGGCTCCACGCAGATCGGCGCCCGCCTCATGACCCGGGTGCCGCCGCGCCTGTTGATGGCGCCGGGCTTCCTGACCGCCGCCATCGGCATGCTGATCCTGACCCAGATGCAGACCGACAGCTCCTACGCCGGGCTGGTCCTGCCCGCGCAGATCCTGCTCGGCCTCGGCATGGGCACGGCGTTCATGCCGGCGATGAGCCTCGCGACGTACGGCGTCCAGCCGCGCGACGCGGGCGTGGCCTCCGCGATGGTCAACACCTCGCAGCAGGTCGGCGGCGCGATCGGCACCGCTCTGCTCAACACCATCGCCGCGAGCGCCCTCACCGACTGGATCGCCTCGCACCAGGCCCAGGCGGCCACCCTCGGGACGGTCCGCTTCGCCAACGAGGCTGCGGTGCACGGCTACGCCACCGCGATCTGGTGGGCGGTCGGCATCCTGCTGGCGTCGGCGATCATCGCGGTCACCTTCATCAACACCGGGCGCCAGGGCTCCGTCGTGGTCTCGTCCTCGGACGACCAGGACCAGGACCAGGCGACGGTCCCGGTGATGTCGCACTGACCGGCGTCGGCCGTACATGAGTCGAGGGGCCCGGCCTGTGCCGGGCCCCTCACCCGACAACCAGGGTTCAAGCACGTGAGGGCCGCCGGGAACCGGCGGCCCTCACCGCGTCTCAGCCCAGGACGACCTCGACCGCGAGGTCCCCGCCGGTCTCGGCCAGGACGAGTTCCCCGATGACGCCGGCCACCCGCACGTCCTGCGCGCTCAACCGGACGAGATCCGCTCCCCGCCCGCCGACGGTCACGGACGCGGCCTGCGCCCGAATCGACACCTTGGCCTCGGACTTCGCCTTGCGCACGTGCCTGAGCACCTCACCGGCGGCCGACAACACGGCGGGGTCGCCCGCGCCGTGCTCCGGGGCCGGCCAGGGCGCGAGGTGGATCGAGCCCGTGCGCCACCACGACCACACTTCCTCGGTGACGAACGGCATGAACGGCGCGAACAACCGCAACAAGGTGTCGAGGGCCCGCCGCAGGGCCACGCGGGCGGACGCCGCCGGCGCGTCGGCTCCGCCGTACGCGCGCCCCTTCACCAGTTCCAGGTAGTCGTCGCAGAACATCCAGAAGAAGCGCTCGACCACCTCGATCGCCCGGGCGTGGTCGTAGGCCTCGAAGGCGTCGGTCGCCTCGCGCACGGCGTCGGCCAGTTGCGCCAGCATGGACAGGTCGACCGGCTCGGTGACCTCTCCGTCGCCCGCGCCAAGCCCGAGCACGAACCTCGAGGCGTTGAGAATCTTGATCGCCAGCCGTCGGCCGATCTTGAGCTGTCCGGCGTCGAAGGCCGTGTCCACGCCGTACCGGCCGTTGGCCGCCCAGTAACGCACCGCGTCCGAGCCGTGCTGCTCCAGCAGGTCCATCGGGGTCACGACGTTGCCCTTGGACTTCGACATCTTCTTGCGGTCGGGGTCGAGGATCCAGCCGGAGATCGCCACGTCGCTCCAGGGCGGGCGGCCGAACTCCAGGTCCGACCTGACCACCGTCGCGAAGAGCCACGTCCGGATGATCTCGTGCGACTGCGGGCGCAGGTCGGCGGGGAAGACCCGCCGGAACAGGTCGTCGTCGGTCTCCCAGCGGCCCGCGATCTGCGGGGTCAGCGACGAGGTGGCCCAGGTGTCCATCACGTCGGGGTCGGCCATGAAGCCGCCGGGCACGCCGCGCTGGTCCTCGGTATGTCCGGGCGGCACATCGGAGCTGGGATCCACCGGCAGCGCGTCCTCCGGGGGCGTGATCGGCTCGCCGTACACCGGCTCACCGGCGGCGTCGAGCCGGTACCACACCGGGAACGGCACGCCGAAGAACCGCTGCCGGGAGATGAGCCAGTCTCCCGCGAGCCCCTCGACCCAGTTCTCGTAGCGCACCCGCATGTGCGCCGGATGCCAGGCGAGCCGGCGTCCCCGGTCCAGCATCCGCTCCCGCAGGCCCGCGTCGCGTCCGCCGTTGCGGATGTACCACTGCCGGGTGGTCACGATCTCCAGCGGCCTGTCGCCGCGCTCGTAGAACTTGACCGGCCGCGACACGGGCCGCGGTTCGCCGTCGAGGTCGCCGGACCCGCGCAGCATCTCCACGATCCGCTCACGCGCGCCGTGCACGGTCCTGCCCGCCAACTCCTTGTACGGCTCGGCAGGCACGCCCTCGGGCGGGTCCGCGAGCAGCCTGCCGTCCCGGCCGACGACCGGACGGGTCGGCAGCCCGAGCTCCCGCCACCAGGTGACGTCGGCCACATCGCCGAACGTGCAGATCATCGCGATGCCGGAGCCCTTGTCCCGCTCCGCGAGGCGATGGGCGAGGACCGGCACCTCCACGTCGAACAGCGGGGTGCGCACACTCGTGCCGAACAGCGGCCGGTACCGCTCGTCGTCGGGGTGCGCGACCAGTGCGACGCAGGCGGGGATCAGCTCGGGCCGTGTCGTCTCGATCCAGACGGGCCCCCGGTCTCCGCGGAAGGAGATCCGGTGGAACGAGCCCGGCCATTCCCTGTCCTCCAGCTCGGCCTGGGCGACGGCCGTGCGGAACGTCACGTCCCACAACGTGGGAGCCTCGGCCAGGTAGGCCTCGCCGCGGGCCAGGTTGCGCAGGAAGGCCCGCTGCGAGACGGCCCGCGCCTCGTCGCTGATCGTCGTGTAGAGCAGCGACCAGTCGACCGACAGGCCGACCCGCCGCCAGACCGCCTCGAACGCCTGCTCGTCGATCGCGGTCAGCTTGTGGCACAGCTCCACGAAGTTGCGCCGCGAGATCAGCACGTCCCGCTTGCCCGGCTTGTCCGGCGGCACGAAGTCCGGGTCGTAGGGCAGCGACGGGTCGCAGCGGACGCCGTAGACGTTCTGCACGCGCCGCTCGGTGGGCAGGCCGTTGTCGTCCCACCCGATCGGATAGAAGACCGACTTGCCGTTCATCCGCTGATAACGCGCCATGAGGTCGGCGTGGGTGAAGGAGAACACGTGCCCCACGTGCAGCGAGCCGGACACAGTCGGCGGCGGGGTGTCGATCGAGTAGACCTGCTCGCGCGGCTTCGACCGGTCGAACCGATAGGTCCCCTCGGCCTCCCAGCGGGCTACCCATACCGACTCCAGGCCGTCGAGAGTGGGCTTCTCGGGCATGGAGGCGTGGAGCCGTCGCTGTTCTGTCATGCGTAAACGATAGGGCCCGGCCCGCCGTGACCCCAGCGCGTCGCGGACGCCCTGACAGACGAGTCAGGAGGGGCTCTCCGGACGGGCGCGACCCGGTGGTGGCACCGGCCCCGCCGCAGGGCGGCCCTGAGGATCGCCCCGGCCGCACGAACCCCGCGTGGTCGGCGGAATCCGCCCCGGTGCACGGCCTCGCGGATCGGTCGGGCATGATCAGCAGGACCTCTGACACGGCCCTTTCGCGCCGGTTTGATCACGAAGTGGGCACGGGCTAGATTCTCGGCGGTCGCGGAACACTTGTGGTCGGACAGCCGGGACGGAGGCCGCTGTGCGTGATGCGGTGTCAGGCAAGCGGGAACGTCAGGAGCGATTCGCCAAGGAACTGCGGGCGCTGCGAGCGGAAGCGGGCAATCCGTCGTTCCGCGTGATGGCCGCCAGGTCTCACAGCGTCAGCCACGCGACGCTGCACGAGGCGGCCAAGGGCACCCGTTTCCCCAGTTGGCTGACGACGGAGGCGTTCGTCGAAGCGTGCGGAGGAGACGTCGGCGACTGGCGGACGCGGTGGCGCGAGGCGCTGGGCGAGCCCGAGACCACTCTTGAGGTCCCTGACGCGCCGCTCGGGACCTCCGCGGTCCCGCTGGTTCCGGTGCCCCCGGGTGACGCGGTCGGAGACGCCCCAGTGGACGACTCAGCGGACAACTCAGTAGACGACTCAGTGGCGCACGACGTCCCGGCGGACGATGCCCTGACCGCGGGCCCCGCAGTGGACGACCTTCCCGCGGACGGCCCCGCGGGCCAGGGGTCCGCCGCGTCATCGGCCCCCGGCGATTCCGAACCCCCGGTGGAACCGGTCCTCGTCCGGCGGTCGTCGCGGCGGCGCCGCCGTACGGCACTGGTCGTCGCGGGGTGCGCGGCCGCGCTCACCGCCGCCGGTACGGCCGTCCATCTGCAGACGTCGCACGACCAGCGGACGCCGGTGCGCGCGAAGCCCGGCCCGCAGCCGACGGCGGCGCCGGTGTTCACCTCGGCAGAGGGGACGGTCCCGCGGATCGCGGGTGACAAGAGCGTGTTCGTCGCCGACGTCACGATTCCCGACGGCACCGTCGTGGCACCCGGACAGCAGTTCACGAAGACCTGGGAGATCGCCAACATCGGGACGGTCCCGTGGCACGGGCGCTTCCTGGAGCGCGCCCCGCTGCCCGCCGACAACGGGACGTGCTCCACGCCGGGCAAGGTCCGGATCCCGGACACCGAGCCGGGTGCGCATGTGCGCATCAGCGTGGCGGTCATGGCCCCGGACGATCCCGGCTCCTGCTGGGTCGGCTGGAAGATGGTCGACGGCGAGGACCGCCCGTTCCTGCCCGGCTCGCGGCCGATCTACTTCGTGGTCAACGTCGCCGGATGACCGGCTGTCAGAGCATGTCAGAACCTGTAAGACGCGCTACCTGACAGCGCACGCCGCCGCCCATGATGACTCCGATCTTCAACTGGCCGAAGCCGGCCGGGGAGTCCATCGCCAGAAAGGCGGCACTTTTGAAGGCAGGACGTTTCGCGAAGGGCGCGATCGTCGCGCTGCTGTGCGCTCCGGCGGTCGCCGGGATCTCGGGGACCGCCCACGCGGAATCGGCTCCGGGCTGCGCCGGCACGACGCAGATCGGTTCGACCGCCTACATCACCTCGGGCGGCACGACCTTCGCGTCCGTGAAGCAGTTCAAGGGGTGCGGCAAGAACTGGGCCTACCTGTACGTCTGGGAGGGCTACCGCAGCACGCACAGCACGTGGGACGCGTGCGTCGCGGTCGGCACCACCGGCACCCTGAACGGCACCCAGTGCAGGACCCACACGACCGAGGTCTGGTCGCTCGGCACCAACACCCTGTCGGTGTGCACCCAGGCCATCGGCTGGATCCCCGATGGGGCGAGCGCGAAGACCAGCGAGCGCTGCTGACGAGGCTCTCCGGCGCCCGGCGGTCCCCTGTGGTGGCCGCCGGGCGTCAGCGGCGAGCACGCCCGCTCCCGCGGGCGACGTTCCCCCGCGGCTGACGCCGCTCTTGTGAAAGGACCCCCCTTTTGAAGTCTGGACCTTCGCGGCTGCGCAAGATATGCGCGCCGCTGATCGGCGCGGCGGCGATGTTCGCCGCGCTGTTCGTCGCGCCGGGCGCGGCCGAGGCCGCCGTCGGCGCGCATTCCTACACGGTCACCGCGACCCTCGACGGGCGCACGGCCAAGGACCTGAGCAACCACGCGTACCCCAACAAGTACGCGAACGGCAGCACCATCACGGTCACCTGCCAGGACAGCGGGCCGGACGCCTACGGCAGCACGGTCTGGGACCGCACCTCGGACAGCCTCTGGGTCCCCGACTACTACGTGAAGACCGGGCACTCGGGCTTCACCGACGAGGTGCCGCGCTGCGTCAACGGCAACACGCCGGGCAGCGGCACCGGCCGGCCGTACACCGTCTCGGCGACCCTCGACGGGCGCACCGAGCGTGACGTCGACAACCACGCGTTCGTCAACAAGTACCCGAGCGGCGGCGTCGTCTGGATCCTGTGCCAGACGACCGGTCCCAACGCGTACGGCAGCAACCTGTGGGACCTCACCGACGACAACCTGTGGATCCCCGACTTCTACGTCAAGACCGGCTACAGCGGCCCGACGCCCCAGCTCCCGCGTTGCGGCGGCGACGAGGTCGACCCGCCGGCGACCGGCCCGCACTCGTTCCCGGTGACGGCCACGCTCGACGGCCGCAGCGTCAAGGACGTCAACAACCACGCGTCCGTCGACCGGTACTTCGAGGGCCAGTACGTCGAGATCAGCTGCCAGGACAGCGGCCCGGCCGCCTACGGCAGCACGATCTGGGACCTCACCGCCGACGGCTGGTGGATCCCCGACTTCTACGTGAGCACGGGCACCTCCGGGTACTCCCCGGTGCTCCCCCTCTGCTCCGGGGGCGGCGCCGCCGGCGGCGGCCCCATCGGCGGTCACTCGTACGTCGTGACGGCCACTCTGGACGGCCGGACGGCCAAGAGCCTGAGCAACCACGCGTTCCCGGACAAGTACCCGTCGGGCAGCACGGTGACCATCACCTGCCAGGCGTACGGCGAGTTCACCTACGGCGGCTCGGCCATCTGGGACAAGACCAGCGACGGCCTCTGGGTCGCCGACTACTACGTCAAGACGGGCACGAGCGGCTTCGTCTCCGGCATCCCGCGCTGCGACAACACGCCTCCGCCCGCCGGTGGCGACCCGTCCGGCTGGGACCCCGGATCGCCGGCTCCGCCGTCCTCCAGCCACCAGGAGAAGGTCAACGCGGCGATCGCGGCCGCCCGCGCCGAGATCACCAACCACCCGCTGTACGCGTGGGGCGGCGGTCACGGCGCCCACCCGGGCCCGACCCGCGGCTACTGCGACGGGGTCAACGGCTACGACGCCACGGGCGCGTGCGCCGCGGACAAGCGGATCGGCTTCGACTGCTCGGGGCTCATGCGCTGGGCCTTCTACCAGGCCACCGGCGTCGACATCGGCAACGTGTCCACGTACGACATGTACCGGCACCGGCCGTCCATCTTCGCCTACACGATTCACCGGGTCTCCGACCTGCAGCCGGGTGACCTGATCCTCAGCCGGCCCGACGAAAAAGGGCTGCCTGCGCACACCGTGATCGTGTCCAAGGTGAGCGGATCCACGATCACCATCATCGAGGCGCCGCGCACCATCATCCCCCTGCGGGAGACGACGTTCCCGACCGAGACCTTCATGGTCGCCTACCGCCTCGCGTAACCCTTCTGAGCGAACGGCCCCCGCACTCCGGCGAGTGCGGGGGCCTCGTCGCTTCGGTCCGTGTTCAGTCCGTCTTGCTGAACTCCGCGATCGCGATCGCGAGCAGGACGGCCCCGATGGCCGCCACGACGCCGACCTCCAGCAGAGTCGGCACCCGCCAGCTCCCCCAGGTCATGCCCGCGTCGAGCCGCTGCCGTACGGCGGGGGCCAGCGTCAGATGGGAGAACACGATGCGCCTGATGGGGTCGACCGCGTAGGCGAGCGGGTCGATCCGGTTGAGCACGCTCAGCCAGGTGGGCAGGTTCGACGCCGGGAAGACGGCGCCGGACAGGAAGTACAGGGGCAGGATCAGCATCTGGGTCAGCGCCATGAACGACTGCATCTGCTTGATCCGGGCGGACATCATCACCCCGAAGGCCGTGATGGTGAACGCCAACAACAGCTGGATCCCGAACACGCCGAGCACGAGTCCCGGCGCGTACGGCACGCCGACCAGGCCCGCGATGGCGATGACGATCACGCCCTGGAAGGCGGCCACGGTGGCCCCACCGGCGCACTTGCCGATGACGATCGAGCTGCGGCGGACCGGCGCGACGAGCATCTCGCGCAGGAAGCCGAACTCGCGGTCCCAGACGATGGAGGCCGCCGAGGCCATCGCGGTGAACAGCACGGCCATGGCGAGGATGCCCGGGTAGAGGAAGGTGCGCAGGCTCAGCCCGCCCGTGCCGCCGGAGGTCAGCTGCGACAGCCCGGTGCCCAGGACGAACAGGAAGAGGAACGGCTGCACCAGCGAGGTGAGGATCCGCAGCCGGTCGCTGAAGAACCGGATGAGCTCCCGCTGCCAGACGATCTTGATGGCGCGCAGCTCACCGGCCACGCTGCGGCTGGGTACCCGGATCCGCGACACCGGCGCGGTCTGGACGGCGGTCATCGGCGCATTCCTCTCAGCTTCGCGATGGTCTCCCGGCTGCGCTGTCCTGCGGTCGCCTCCGCGTCACGCATGGTCTTGCCGGTGTAGGACATGAAGACGTCGTCGAGGCTCGGGCGGGCCACGTTGACCGCGCGGATCGGCAGCGGAAACTCCCCGAAGAGCGTGGGGACGAACTTCTCGCCCTGCTCCACGAAGAACGTGACGGCGCCCTCCGACGCGGTCGCCTCAAGCCCGAACCGCTCGGCGAGCAGGGCGATCGCCTTCTCGTCGTCGGTGTCGATGCGGACGCGGTCCTTGCCCACGCTCGCCTTCAGCGCCTCCGGGGTGTCGAGGGCGATGATCCGGCCGTGATCCATGATCGCGATCCGGTCGCAGTTCTCCGCCTCGTCCATGTAGTGGGTCGTCAGGAAGATCGTGATGTCCTCGGCCTGCTTGAGCTCGCGGATGTAGGCCCAGATGGAGCTGCGCGTCTGGGGGTCGAGACCGACGGTCGGCTCGTCGAGGAACAACACCCGGGGCGAGTGGAGCAGGCCGCGGCCGATCTCCAGCCGCCGCTTCATCCCGCCGGAGAACGTGTTGACCTTGCTCCCGCGCCGGTCCCACAGGCCGACCATGTCGAGCACCTGCCGCAACCGGTCGCCGAGCTCGCTCTTCGGCACGCCGTACAGGCCGGCGTGCAGGCGGAGGTTCTGCTCGGCGGTCAGGTAGCCGTCCAGGGTGGTGTCCTGGAAGACCAGCCCGATGTTGCGCCGCACCTCGTCGCGTTCCCGCACGATGTCGTGCCCCGCGACGGTCGCGGTGCCTCCCGTCGGGGTCACCAGCGTGCACAACATGCTGATGGTCGTGGACTTCCCCGCGCCGTTGGGGCCGAGGAAGCCGAACGTCTCGCCGCCCTCCACCGTCAGGTCGAGTCCCCGCACCGCTTCGAATTCGCCGTAGCGCTTGGTCAGGCGGGTCGTGGCGACCGCCGTCCGTGTCATGTCATCTCCTGATTTAAGTACTCCAGGTGTAAGAATACTCTTAGTGTAGGCAAATCAGGAGCAAGGTATGAACCGCTACGCTGTGCCCATGCGACCGGCAGGCCTGCGTGAGAAGAAGAAGAGCCAGACGCGTCAACTCATCGCCGACACCGCCGCCTCACTCTTCCGGGCCCGCGGATTCGACGACGTCACGGTCGACGAGATCGCCGCGGTCGCCCAGGTGTCGAAGAAGACGGTGTTCAACCACTTCCCGACCAAGGAGGACCTCGTCTTCTACAAGGCCGAGGAGCGGGAGGCCATGTCGCTGGCCGCCGTCAGGGAGCGGGCCCCCGGGGTCTCCATCCTCGACTCGTTCAGGCAGCTGTGCCGATCGCAGACCCGGCTCGTGGCGGGCATCAGGCGGGATCAGGCGCACCCCCGCGGATTCTTCGACCTGGTGAACGCCAACCCGTCGCTGCAGCGGAAGATGTACGAGGTCAACGCGCATCTCGTGAACACCCTCGCCGAGGCCGTGGCCGCCGAGACCGACGCGGAGCCCGGCGACCCCATCCCGTCAATCGTCGCCTCCACCCTGATCGGCGCGCAGCGTGCGCTGTACCGCCGGCTCCGCGAGCGGGTGGCGTCTGGCGACGACGACGAGACGATCGAGCGCGCGCACCACGAGGACGTCCAACGGGTCTTCGACCGGCTGCGCGACGGCTTCGGGGACTACCCTTCCCGCTGATCCGGAAGGGCCGGCCGGTCCGGGTCCCAGTTCGGGTCCGGGTCCACGTCCGGGTCCGGGTCCGGTTTGGTGGTATTCGATCTTGTGGGTGCCGTCATCCAGGCGGACGCCCGAGGCGAACCAGGCCGGATCGACTTGGTCGGGCTCAACGATGACGGAGGTGTTGCCGGCCATGCACAGATCTCCGGCTCGGGCGCAGACAGGAGGTCGCCCGCGATCAGGGCGGGTTCGGATCGCGGGCAGCCGCTGCTGTGCCGTTCATGCTGTCGCGGGTCTCAGCCCGTGAGGGCGGTGGTTTCCGGGTCGCCGGCCTGGATCCCATCCGGA
>NZ_BONV01000060.1 GCF_016862895.1 Planotetraspora kaengkrachanensis
GTACGGCCGGGGCGTTCGGTGCGGGTTGTTCTCCGGGCCTCGGTCGAGGCCTTCTGTCAGGACGCGCTTCCTCGGACCCGCCGGGCGTTCTGTCAGGACGGCGCCGCGTCTTCGGGTTCTTCGAGGCGCGTCACACGCCACCGCTTGAGGATGGCGGCCATCTCGCCCTGAAGGAAGCGGAGGAAGTCCGCCATCTCCACGACGCGGCTCCCCGCGGGCGTGCCGGGACCGCCGAGGGCGTCCACTCCGGTGAGGGCGAGCTTCGCGATCTCCTCGTAGATCCTCCCGTTGCTGGCGGTCACCTCGTACCACGCGTGGTCCGGCAGCCGGTACCGGTCCCTGCGGGAGCCGCGGACGGGCTCGCGGATGAGCATGTTGAGCTGCATCAGATACCGCACGGAACCGGAGACCGCGGCCGGACTGACCTCGAGCCTCTCCGCGAGTTCGCCCGCGGTCATCGCCGCGTCGTCCGAGGTCGTCAGGGCGAACAACACCCGGGCGGCCATCCGGGGGAAGCCGAATCTGGCGAAGATCATGGCCATCTGCTCGACGTAGTCGTGGATCGCGTCCTCGTCGCGCCCGCCCTCGGCGTCATGTCGTCTGGTCACTCCGGCTCCCTCCCGTTCTGCGGCGATCTTCACACATTCTCTACGCGTCGAGCCTCTGGTCAGTATTCACAGTTTTGTGAAACTAATGTAGCTTCTAACGAGTGGAAAACATCCTAACCGCCTCGGGCCTGCGGAAACACTTCGGCAGCACCCGTGCGCTCGACGGCTTGGACCTGGAGGTCCGCCGCGGCGAGGTTCACGGCTTTCTCGGTCCGAACGGCGCGGGCAAGACGACCACCATCCGCATCCTGCTGGGCCTGCTGAAGGCGGACGCGGGCACGGTCCGCCTGTTCGACGGCGACCCCTGGAACGACGCCACCACACTGCACCGCCGTCTCGCGTACGTCCCCGGAGACGTCACGCTCTGGCCCAACCTCTCCGGAGGAGAGGTGATCGACCTCCTCGGCCGTCTGCGGGGCGGTCTGGACGACACGCGCAAGAACGAGTTGCTCGAGCGTTTCGACCTCGACCCGAAGAAGAAGGGCCGGGCCTACTCCAAGGGCAACAGGCAGAAGGTCGGGCTGGTCGCCGCCCTCGCCTCCAACGTGGAGCTGCTGCTGCTCGACGAGCCGACCTCCGGGCTCGACCCCCTCATGGAGGAGGTGTTCCGGCAGGTCGTCGCGGAGGAACAGGCCCGCGACGGGCGCACCGTCCTGCTGTCGAGCCACATCCTCTCCGAGGTGGAGGCGCTGTGCGACCGGGTGAGCATCGTCCGCGACGGCCGCACCGTCGAGACCGGCACGCTGACCGAGCTCCGCCACCTGACCCGCACCACCATCACCGCCGAGCTCGCGAGCCCGCCCGACGGCCTCGCGGACCTCCCCGGCGTCCACGAACTGCAGGTCGACGGCACCCAGGTGCGCTTCGAGGTGGACACGCCCGAGCTCGACGCCGCGCTGCGGCAGCTCACCGCCGCCGGGGTGCGCGGCCTCGTCAGCCGGCCGCCCACCCTGGAGGAGCTGTTCCTCCGGCACTACAAGACCGGCGAGGTCAAGGCCGAGGTGGCGCGGTGAACACCCTCGCGGGCACCGGTGCCCTGGTGCGGCTGATCCTGCGCCGCGACCGGGTCCTCATGCCCTTGTGGGTCGTGCTGATGGCCCTCGTGCCGATGTTCCTCGGATCGTCGATCAAGCAGCTCTACCCCACGGCCGCCGCCGTCAGCGAGTACGCGAGGGAGAACCTCGGCAACTCGACCTTCATCGTCCTCTACGGCCGGATCTACGACACGAGTCTGGGCGGCGTGACGTTCTGGCGTGCGAGCAGCGGCATGCTGATCATCGGGATCATCAGCATGCTCGTGGTCATCAGGCACACGCGGGTGGAGGAGGAGGCCGGTCGCCGGGAGCTCGTCGGCTCCGCCGTGGTGGGCAGGCACGCCGGTCTCGCCGCGGCCCTCGTCGCGACGATCGGCGCCAACCTCGTGCTCGCGGTGCTGCTGGCGCTCGGCCTGACGGGTCTCGGGTTGCCGGCGGGCGGCTCGTTCGCCGCCGGGCTGGCCTGGGCGGCGACCGGCGGGATCTTCGCCGCCGTGGGGGCGCTCGTCGCCCAGCTCACCGAGGGCGCGGGAGCCGCTCGCGGCGTCGGCGTCACGGTGGCGGGCGCGGCATTCCTGCTCAGGGCGGCCGGCGACGTCGCCGGTGAGGGGGCCGACCCCTCATGGGTGTCCTGGCTGTCCCCCCTCGGCTGGATGAGCCAGATGCGCGCCTTCGGACAGCAGCGGTGGTGGGTCCTCGTTCCTGCCGTCGCGCTCATCGCCCTGCTCGTCGCCGTCGCGTTCGCCCTGCAGGCCCGTCGTGACGTGGGGGCGGGACTGCTGCCGCCGCGCCTCGGCCCCGCCGAGGCCGCAGCGGGCCTGCGGTCGCCGCTCGCCCTCGCGTGGCGGCTGCACCGCGGCGGCCTGATCGGCTGGACCGCAGGGTTCGCCGTGCTCGGCGCCGTCTTCGGCGGGGTCGCGAAATCCGCGCAGGACATGCTCGCCGGCAACCAGCAGCTGATGGAGATCTTCGAGCGCATGGGGGGCGAATCGGCGCTCAGCGACGTCGTCATCGCCGGCACGATGGGCGTCTCCGCCCTGATCGTCTCCGGCTACGCCGTCCAGGCCACGCTGCGCATGCGGACCGAGGAGGCGGCCCTGAGGTCGGAGCCGGTGCTGGTCACGCGGGTCGGCCGCATCTCCTGGGCGCTGAGCCACCTCGTGTTCGCGATCTTCGGGCCGTTGGTGGCGATGGCGGCCGAAGGCCTGGTCACCGGACTCGTCTACGGAGCGAGCGTGGGCGACCCCGGCCGCGAGATCCCCCGCGGCCTCGCCGCCGCACTGGTGCAGCTTCCCGCGGTCTGGGTGCTGGCCGGCCTCACCACCGCGCTGTTCGGCCTGCGGCCCCGTCTCGCGCCCGCCGTGGGATGGGCCGGCCTCGGCGTCTGCCTCTTCCTCGGGCTGATCGGCGCGGCCGTGCAGCTGAGCCAGGCGGTCCTCGACGTGTCGCCCTTCACGCACATCCCGAAGATCCCCGGTGGCGACCTGGCCGTGGTCCCCCTGGTGGTGCTCATCGTGATCGCCGGCGCGCTCCTCGCACTTGGCCTGGCCGCGTTCAGGCGCAGGGACGTCCCGGTCGTCTGACCTCGTACGCGGATCCCGGGGGTCCGGGCGGATCCGGCCGATCCGCCTCCCGGACCCCCCTTCCGCTGTGTCCGGGCCGCCGACGTGCCCGGACGGCGATCGAAGGATGCTTGACCGAGCCCTTGGTACCGTGACCGATACTGACCGGAAAAGGGGGTTTTGGTGTCCGTTGCACGGGAGGTAACAGATCGTCTTCTGGCCGCACTGAACGACCACGACCTGGACGCCGCGGTGAAGTGTTTCGATCCCGAGGCGGTCTATTTCAACGTCGGGGGCACGGCGGAGGGCCATGACCAGATCCGGGCGTACTACGGCTACCTGCTCACCGCGTACCCGGACATGCACTACAAGGTGCAGAGCAAGGTCACGGAAGAGGACACCACGGTGACCGAGTGGCGGTTGACGGCCACCCACAGAGGCCCGCTCCTGGCGCCCGACGGCGAGACCATCGAGCCGACCAATCGCCCGATCCTCCTGCAGGGATGCAGCGTCAGCACGGTCGAGGACGGCATGATCGTCAGCTACCGCGTCTACTTCAACGAGCTGGTCCACTACGCGCAGCTGGGTCTGATCCTGCGCTCCGGCGACGTCGCCTGACACGTCCTTTCCGATGGCGGCGGGGCGATAGCCGTACGAACCCGGTCCAATGCGACGCGGTCCCCGGCGTCCGGCGGAGGGAAGCGGCTCGGGCATGGCCTCGATGGTCACATAATGGTTTCCGATGGAGACGGAGAGTGACCACAGGGTCGATGTCAGCGTGCTGGTGCTCACGCGCAACTGCCGCGCGCACCTCGACCGCTGCCTGACGTCCCTGCTCGTCCAGCGGGTCGACAAGCAGATCGTCGTCGTTGACGACGGCTCGTCCGACGGCACGCGGGACCTCCTCGATCTCTACGCGGCGCACCACCCGGGAGTCATCAAGGTGATCCGTCAGGATCGCCGTACGGTGCCCGCCCGCTTACGCAACCGGGCCCTGGCGGAGGCCACGGGACGGTACGTCTTCTTCTGCGACGGAGGCGACCACCTCGGGCCCGACGCACTGCGCCGGATGGTCGCGGCGGCCGACGCGAACTCCTCCGACATCGTCCTCGGCAAGATCGTCCGCCGGGGGAGGTCCGCGGGCCACCCCGTCCGTCTGCCCGAGTTCGCCTTCCGCGACGACGCCGCCGTGGTCACCCTGCTCGACGGCGCCTACGAAACCCTCTCCTGCTTCAAGCTGTTCCGCCGCGCGACGCTCGAGCGGCACGGGATCCGCTTCGACGAGACCCTGACCGTCGGCGACGACATGGCCTTCGCCGTTCACGCGTACTGCCACGCCGGCGTCGTCTCCGTGGTCGCCGGCCACGACTGCTACCACCTGACCCCCCGGCGGGACGGCGGCGTCCCCATGGCGGAGACGGCCGGCCGGGACCCGCTGGCCTGGCTGCGGATGATCCGCACGCCCCTCGGGCTGATGGCCGCGCACATCCCGCCTGGCCCGCTCCGCGACCACCTGCTGCTGCGGCACTTCCGGCTCGACGTGTTCGCCCAACTCGGCGCCCCCTTCCTGGCCGCGTGCGAGGCCGCGCGCGAGAAGATCGTCATGGAGGTCGCCGACATCTGCGCGGAATGGCTGACCGACGGCGTCCGCGCTCGGCTCGGCGACGTCGAGCGGCTGCGCGCCGCGTCGCTGGACGACCCCGACCGCCTCGTACGGCTGGCCCATGTCGAGACGGCGTCGATGCGCCATCGGCTCCTGGGGCTGGACTGGATCGGAGACCGGCTGGGGGTGTCGGGGAGCGTCTCGCTCGCGGGGTTCGACGGGGAGGCGTGCCTCGTCCTGCGCGAGCGGACCTCGCAGCGGGAGCGACGCGTCCCCGTGGCCAGGATCGCCGACCGGTTCGGCGCCTCGATCGAGGTGGCCTCGCTCGACTCCGGCATATGGGACGTCCACGTGGCCGTGGAGTGCGAGGGGGTCCGCAGGCTGGCCCGGCTGCGGGCCGACCCCGTCCTGGTCGCGCCGGCCGCCCGCTTCTCCTCGGGTGTCGTGGCGGTGCCCTTCCTGTCGCGTTCGCAGGGCTACCTCGGGCTCGACGTCGGCGGTCATCTCCTGCGGGTCCCCGGCGCCGTACGGCTGGCACGCGCCGAGTGGACCGGCAGGCGGCTGCGGGTCGAAGGCCAGGTGCACGTGGGCGCCACGCCGGGCGCCGTGGCAGTGCGGCATCTGATCTGGCGCGAGCGGGCCTCCGGCCGGGAGCGGCGCCAGCCCGTCGTGGCCACGGGCTCGCACACCTTCGCCGCGGACTCGGGGGGCTTCTCCGCCGGGACCTGGGACGCCTATCTCGAGCTCGACGTGGGCGGGCCGCTCACCCGCTTCCCCGTCAAGGTCGACAGGCCGGAGGAGCTCGACGGGACCATGCGATGGTGGTCCGGGCTGATGAGATGGACCGTCCGTCCGTACGCCACCGCGGTGAACCGGCGTCTCAGCACGTCGGTGCATGTTTCCACGGCGTTCACCCTGCTCGGCTCCGCGGTCCGCAAGTTAGGCTCAAGTTAATTGCCAGTTATTTGCAATTGCGACCTGCTCCTCTAAGGTGAGGCGTATTCCGCCACTTCGGAGGTGCTTGTCCATGCATGTCCCTGATGGGTTCTTCGACGTACCCGTGTCCGCCGGAGCGGGCGTGGTCGCCGCCGCCGGGGTCGCGGTCTGCCTGCGACGGGCCCGCAGGGAACTGGACGACCGCACCGCGCCGATGGCAGGCCTCGTTGCCGCCTTCATCTTCGCCGTCCAGATGCTCAACTTCCCCGTCGCGGCGGGCACCAGCGGCCACCTGCTGGGAGGTGCGCTCGCCGCGATACTCGTGGGACCCGCCACGGCGGTGCTGTGCGTGGCCGTAGTGCTGCTCGTGCAGGGCTTCTTCTTCGCCGACGGCGGCCTGACGGCGCTCGGCGTCAACATCACCCTGATGGCGATCGTCACCTCGGTGGTGGGCTGGACGGTCTTCCGCCTGGTGACAAGGAGCGCGCCGCGAAGCCGTACCGCGGTGGTCGTGGGGTCGTTCCTGGCCGCACTGGTCTCCGTGCCGGTGGCCGCGCTCGCGTTCACCGCCCTGTTCTGGCTCGGCGGCACCGCGCCGATCGAGGTGTCGTCCGTGGCCGCCGCGATGGGCGGGGTCCACGTGCTGATCGGGCTCGGCGAGGGACTGATCACCGCGCTGACGGTGAGCAGCGTGCTGGCGGTGCGCCCCGACCTGGTGTACGGAGCCCGCGGCCTGGCGGCGCCACTGGTTCTCCGGACCGCCGACGGCGAGGTCCCGGTCGACAGGCCCGCGCCCGCGCCCGCGCCGAGGCTCGGCCTGCGGCCGGTCCTGGTCGGCGGCGGGCTCGTCGCCCTGCTGCTCGCCGGCGTCGTGTCGTTCTACGCCTCGAGCGCGCCCGACGGCCTCAACAAGGTGGCGGCCGACAAGGGGTTCAACGCCAACGAGAAGCCCCACGATTTCGAGAGCGGCCCGCTGGCCGGATACGGAGTCGGCGGGATCGAGAACGAGCGGCTCTCCGGCGGCCTCGCCGGGATCGCGGGCGTGGGGATCACCGTCCTCGCCGGAGGTGCGATCTTCTACACGGTACGGCGGAGACGTCAGGACAAGGCCGTCGTGTGAGCGCGGGCCATCATCACGCCCTCTACGTGCCGGGGGACACGCCGGTCCACCGGCTGCCCCCGCAGTGCAAGCTGATCGCGGCGCTGGGATTCGCGGTGGCCGTTGTGGCCACGCCGCGCGAGGCCTGGGGAGCGTTCGCCGTCGACGCGCTGCTGCTCGCGGTGGTCGCGGTGGTCGCGCGGATCCCCCCGGGGATGGTCCTGCGCCGCATGGTCATCGAGGTGCCGTTCGTGCTGTTCGCCGTCGCGATCCCGTTCATCGGCCTGGGGGAGAGGGTCGAGGTGCTGGGCGTCTCCCTGAGCCTGCCGGGGCTCTGGGCGGCCTGGAACATCCTGGCCAAGGCGACGCTCGGGGTGGTCGCCTCGATCCTGCTGGCGGCCACCACGGAGCCGCGCGCGATGCTCCTCGGAGCGGAGCGGCTCCGGCTGCCCTCGCTCCTCGTGCAGATCGCCATGTTCATGCTCCGCTACATGAGCGTGATCCTCGACCAGGCGCGGCGGATGCGGATCGCGAGGGAGTCGCGGGGGTTCGTCGCCCGGGACATCCGTCAGGCGCCCGTCCTGGCCAGGTCGGCGGGCGCGCTTTTCATCCGGTCGTACGAAAGGGGAGAGCGGGTGCACCTCGCCATGCTGAGCCGGGGCTACACCGGCCAGATGCCCGCCGTCCATGATCTGCCGGCGTCCGGGAGGCAGTGGGGCGCCGCCGCGGTCCTGCCCGTCCTGGCCCTCACGACGGCCCTGATCGCGCGGAGCCTGGCATGACATCGGGAGCGGAATCGGGAACCGCCGTGTCGCTCCAGGTGAGCGGGCTCGCGTACGCGTATCCGGACGGGACGCAGGCGCTGTTCGGCGTCGACCTGACCATCACGCGCGGCGAGCGGGTCGCGCTGCTCGGGCCGAACGGCGCGGGCAAGACCACCCTGGTCATGCATCTCAACGGCATCCTCACCGCGGGGCACGGGACGGTCGAGGTGGCCGGCCTTCCCGTACGGTCCGACACGCTCAGGGAGATCCGCCGCCGGGTCGGGCTGGTGTTCCAGGATCCCGACGACCAGCTGTTCATGCCGACCGTGCGCGAGGACGTCGCCTTCGGGCCGGCCAACCTGGGCCTGCGGGGCGCAGAGCTGGACCGCAGGGTGCGGGACGCCCTGGACCGGGTCGGCATGCTGGAGGCGATGGACCGGCCGCCGCATCACCTGTCGTTCGGGCAGCGGCGCCGGGTCGCGGTGGCCACCGTACTGGCGATGGAGCCGGAGATCCTCGTGCTCGACGAGCCGTCGTCGAACCTGGACCCCGCCTCGCGACGCGAACTCGCCGAGATCCTGCGGAATCTGGACGTCACCGTCCTGATGGTCACGCACGACCTTCCGTACGCGCTGGAACTGTGCGAGCGTTCACTCATCCTCTCCGAAGGGGTGATCGCCGCGGACGGGCCCACCCGGTCCCTGCTCGCCGACGACGAGTTGCTGGCCGCCCATCGGCTCGAGTTGCCGTACGGCTTCGCGCCGTCTGCTCACCCACGGTGATGCGCAAGTAAAGTGGGCCTCGCGGAGGAGGTTCAACGATGAAGCTGCGACTCGCGCGCCGGTCGGCCTCGGGCGCCGTCGTCGTGGCGGTGGAGGGCGAGCTCGACCTGTTCACGGCGCCGTTCCTGCGCGAGGAGGTCCGTGACGCGATCAAACAGGACGGGCCCACGCTCGTGCTCGACCTCGCCGCCCTGTCGTTCATGGACTCGAGCGGGCTCAGCGTGCTGATCGAGGCCTGGCGCCTGGCCTCGAGCGAGGGCGGCGGCGTCTGCCTGGCCTCACCGCAGGCGCCGGTGGCCCGCATCCTGCGGACCACCGGGCTTGACCGGCGCATAAAGGTCTACCCGGACGTCGACACCGCGATTTTGCGCCATCCCGAGTAGAACTTCATTCGGTTCTCGCGTTAAGGTCCGGCTATGGACCTGAACGGAGCAGCAGTCATCATTTCGGGCGGTGCCAGCGGTCTCGGCGAGGCCACGGCCCGTGAACTGGCCGGCATCGGCGCGACCGTGGTCATCGCCGACCTGAACGTCGAGCGTGGCAAGGCGCTCGCCGACGAGTTGGGCGGCGTGTTCGCCCAGACCGACGTGGCGGATGAAGCCTCGGTGCAGGCCGCCGTCGACGCCGCGGTGGCGACGGGCAAGCCGCTGCGCGCGGTGATCAGCAGCGCCGGCATCGGCTGGGCCTCCAGGACCGTCAACCGGGACGGCTCGCCGCACGACCTCGCCACCTACCGCAAGGTGATCGACGTCAACCTGATCGGCACCTTCAACCTCATGCGCATCGGCGCCGCCGCCATGGCGAAGACCGAGCCCGCCGACGCCGACGGCGCACGCGGCGTCGTCATCAACACCGCCTCGGTGG
The DNA here is from genome assembly GCF_016862895.1 of Planotetraspora kaengkrachanensis. GTDB lineage: Bacteria > Actinomycetota > Actinomycetes > Streptosporangiales > Streptosporangiaceae > Planotetraspora > Planotetraspora kaengkrachanensis. The sequence continues at coordinate 9,253 of NZ_BONV01000060.1, forward strand.
CGGGCATCGAGGGCCAGACCGGCCAGGTGGCGTACTCGGCCTCCAAGGGCGGCATCATCGGCATGACCCTGCCCGCCGCCCGCGACCTGGCCGCGATCGGCGTCCGCGTGCTGACCATCGCTCCCGGCATCATCGACACGCCGATCTACGGCAAGATCGGCGACAAGAACGCCGATGACTTCAAGGCCAAGCTCATCGGGCCGGTGGCCTTCCCCAAGCGGCTCGGCCGGGCGTCGGAGTTCGGTCACCTCGTCCGCGCGCTGATCGAGAACGACTACATGAACGGCGAAGTGATCCGCTTCGACGGTGGCATCCGCTTCCAGCCCAAATAAGTTCAGGTGCTCGCCGCATCGTTGATCCCTCCCGGTTCCTCCGTGCGTTGGAGGACGCCCGCCGATGGCCGGGCGCCGTCGAGGGACCAGCTTGTTCGCCGTAACTCCCGAGTCTGGAGCTGCCATGTCCGATGAGGTTCTGGTAGAGGTCGACGGCGGGGTCGCCGTCATCACGATCAACCGGCCGAAGGCCAGGAACGCGGTCAACGGGGCCGTGGCCCGCGGCGTCGCGTCGGCCGTCGACGAACTGGACGGGCGCAAGGACGTGGCCGTCATCGTCCTCACCGGCGCCGGAGGCACGTTCTCCGCCGGAATGGACCTCAAGGGGTTCCTGACCGGCGACTTCCCCGTCGTCGAGGGCCGCGGCTTCGGCGGCCTCACGGAGGCGCCGCCGCGCAAGCCCGTCATCGCCGCGGTGGAGGGCTACGCGCTCGCCGGTGGTTTCGAGCTGGCCCTGGCCTGCGACATCGTCGTCGCCTCCGAGGCGGCCACGTTCGGCCTGCCCGAGCCCAAGCGCGGGCTGGTGGCCGGCGCCGGCGGGATCATGCGGCTCCCGCGCCGCATCCCGTACCACGTCGCCATGGAGATCGCCCTGACGGGCGACCACTATCCGGCGTCCCGGCTGTACGAGCTGGGGCTGGTCAACCGGCTCACTCCGGAGGGGCAGGCGCTGACCGGCGCGCTCGAACTGGCCGCCACGATCGCGGCCAACGCGCCGCTCGCCCTGGCGGCGACCAAGCGAGTGATCGTCGAGTCGGCCGACTGGTCGAACGAGGAGATGTTCAAGAAGCAGGGCGCGATCATCAGCCCCGTCTTCAGCTCCAAGGACGCGATGGAGGGGGCCGCGGCCTTCGCGGAGAAGCGGCCTCCCGCCTGGACGGGCGAATAGCGGATCCTTCCCGGTCCCCGCGTGAATGATCGCGCGGGGATCGGGCAGTTCTCCCACTCGTGCGCAGAACTCATTACGGTGAAGCCATGAGCGATTCCGGGAGCGGCTTCCCCCCATCCGGCGAGTCGATGAAGGACCGTTCGGCGCGGCTTCTCAACGGAGCGCTCGGCAGCGCGCTCGTGATGATCCTGCTGCTGTCCGTCATGTGGGTGCTGGAGGTCGTCGACTACGTCCAGGACGGCCGGCTCGACCACTACGGGATCATCGCGCACGACCCTGACGGGCTGCCGGGAATCCTGGTCGCCCCGTTCCTGCACGCCGGATTCGCCCATCTGATGGCGAACTCGGTGCCGCTGCTCATCCTGGGCTTCCTCGCGGCGATCCGGGGAATCGGCCGGTTCCTCGCGGCCAGCCTCGTGATCATCCTGGTCAGCGGCGCGGGCGTGTGGCTGACCAGCCCGCCGAACACGCTGACGCTCGGGGCCAGCGGCCTCGTGTTCGGATACTTCGGATATGTGGTGGCGCGAGGTCTGTTCGACCGCCGGGCGCTGGACATCGTCCTCGGCGTGATCGTCGCGGTGCTCTACTACTCGATACTGTGGGGCGCCCTGCCGAGCCAGCCGGGCATCTCGTGGCAGGGCCACCTCTTCGGCCTCGTCGGAGGCATCGTCGCCGCCTGGTTCCTGCGCCGCCGACGCGGCGTCGTCTGAGCCGCCGCCGCGTTCCCCGGCAGGTTCCCCCGGCCGGCGTCCGAACGGCCCATGACCTGCTCAGGGTTAGTGTGGGACGTCTTCTGTAGCGGTACGAGGTGGTTCTCCCGCGCCCCCGGCGCCCTCGATCGACGCGATCGCCCGTGGAGTCCTCGATGAGGCGCCGCCCTCCCGTGTGAGCGACGTCATAGGAACCGGCGGTGCGCGGTTGGCAGAACTAGATATGGATCCTGGGTTCCGCGCCCGCGTTCGGGCGGGTGACGAGGCCGCCTTCGGCGTCCTGTTCCGGGAGCACGGGACGGCGGTGTACAACCACTGCTTCCGGCTCACCGGCGACTGGTCGGTGGCCGAAGACTGCGCCTCACTCGTGTTCTTGGAAGCGTGGCGCCTGCGGGAGAAGGTCGAGCCGGTTCCCGGCCTGCGGTACGAGGGCACGACCACTGACCGGGCCGGCCGTACGGGCAGGGCGTTCTCGCTGGACAGCGATCACGGCGGCCTTCCGAACCGGAAGACCCTGATCGTCGACCCGGCAGACGGGCGCATCGTCGACGAAGAGGAGACGCTCACCGAGACCGCGGGCAGACTGGGCGTCCCGATCCCGTCGGTGATCTCCTACACCGTCTACCTCGAGGCCGACACCCGGCCCGCGCCGGGGCGGTAGACGACGAGCCGCCCTCCAGGGGGCTCCTGAACAGGCCGTGGGGCCGCGCCTCGTCGAGGCGCGGCCCCACGCGTGTGACTCGGCTAGAGCCGCTCGACCACGTAGTCGACGCAGGTGGTCAGCGCCTCGACGTCGGCCGGGTCGACGGCCGGGAACATCGCGATGCGCAGCTGGTTGCGTCCCAGCTTCCGGTAGGGCTCGGTGTCGACGATGCCGTTGGCCCGCAGGACCTTGGCGACCGCCGCGGCGTCCACCGCGTCGTCGAAGTCGATCGTGCCGACCACGTTGGAGCGCTGCGCCGGGTCGGTGACGAACGGCGTGGTGTAGGACGTCTTGTCCGCCCAGGTGTACAGCCGGGAGGCGGAGTCGGCCGAGCGGGCCGTCGTCCAGGCCAGGCCGCCCTGCGAGTTCATCCAGTCGAGCTGCTCGGCGAGCAGGAAGAGGGTGGCGACCGCGGGCGTGTTGTAGGTCTGGTCCTTGACCGAGTTGTCGATCGCCGTCGGCAGGCTGAAGAACTCGGGGACGAACCGGCCGCTGTCCGCGATCTCCGACACCCGGGCCAGCGCCTTGGGCGAGAAGAGGGCGAGCCAGAGGCCGCCGTCGGAGGCGAAGCTCTTCTGCGGAGCGAAGTAGTAGACGTCGAACTCCTCGGCGGAGACCGGAAGGCCGCCCGCGCCGCTCGTGGCGTCGACCAGCACCAGCGAGTCGTCCGCGACGACCCGCTTGATCGGCATCGCGACGCCGGTCGAGGTCTCGTTGTGGGTGAGCGCGTAGACGTCCACGCCCTCCTCGGCCACGGCGACCGGGTGAGCGCCCGGCTCGGCCTTGATCACGGTCGGCTCGCCCAGCCACGGGGCCTTCTTGGCCACCGTCGCGAACTTGGACGAGAACTCACCGAAGGCGAGGTGCTGCGACCTGTCCCGGATGAGGCCGAAGGAGGCGATGTCCCAGAACGCCGTGGTGCCGCCGTTGCCGAGCACGACCTCGTACCCCTCGGGCAGGGAGAACAGGTCGGACAGCCCGGCGCGGACGCGGGCGACGAGGTTCTTGACGGGCTTTTGGCGGTGGGACGTGCCCATCACGCTCGCGCCGGCTCCGGCGAGCGCCGCCAGTTGCTCGGGGCGCACCTTGGACGGCCCGCAGCCGAAACGGCCGTCAGCGGGTTTGATGTCAGCGGGAATCACGATGTCAGCCACCTAACCAAGGGTAGTTAGCCTGGCCCGCGGTCGTTCGACGGGTCCGCGATGTGAGAAATACGCGAGTGCGCCGGCCCGGAGGCGAATCTGATCCTTTTCACCGGGACGCACCCTCAGATCCGCTCCCACAGAGGCGTTCTCGTCGTGGCCGATCCGCACGCCGTGATCGACACCAGGGCGCCTGCGAGGGGCGGCCCGGCGCCCCGCTACTGCGCGGGGCGGGCGCCGGGGTCCTGGACCTCCTCAAGGGCGCTGGAGGGCAGGTTCAGCGCCCACCGGCCGACATGCGGCCGTACACGAAGATGGCCCGCTCGTGATCGAGCGGGCCATCGGTCATGCGAGAGGCGCCTGAGGGTCAGACCTTTCCGACCACGTCGGCGGCGCCGGAGACGTCGTGGACCGAGCGCTGCGGCGGCCCGACGTAAGTGGCGCTGGGGCGGACCAGCCTGCCCGTGCGCTTCTGCTCGAGGATGTGCGCGGCCCAACCGGCCGTGCGCGCGCAGGTGAACATGGACGTGAACATGTGCGAGGGAACCTCGGCGAAGTCGAGGATGATCGCCGCCCAGAACTCGACGTTGGTCGCGAGGACCCGGTCGGGCTTGCGGGCGTGCAGCTCCTCAAGCGCGGCGGTCTCCAGCGCGGCCGCCACCTCGTAGCGAGGCGCGTTCAGTTCCTTGGCGGTACGGCGGAGCACACGGGCCCGGGGGTCCTCGGCGCGGTAGACCCGGTGGCCGAAGCCCATGAGCCGCTCGCCCTTGTCCAGCTGGCTCTGGACGTACTGCTTGGCGTCGCCCATCTGCTCGACGCCCTCGATCATGTGGAGCACCCGGGCGGGAGCGCCGCCGTGCAGCGGGCCGGACATCGCGCCCACCGCGCCCGACAGCGCAGCGGCCACGTCCGCGCCGGTGGAGGCGATCACCCGGGCGGTGAACGTCGAGGCGTTCATCCCGTGCTCCGCGGCCGAGGTCCAGTAGGCGTCGATGGCCTTGACGTGCTTGGGGTCGGGCTCGCCGCGCCAGCGGATCATGAACCGCTCGACGATGCTCTCCGCCTCGTCCACACGCTTTTGGGGAACCATGGGAAGGCCCAGACCGCGAGCGGACTGGGCCACGAACGAAAGGGCGGTGACGGAGGCCCTGGCGAGATCGTCGCGGGCCTGATCGTCGTCGATGTCGAGGAGCGGGCGGAAGCCGAAGGCGGGAGCGAGCATGGCCAGCGCGCTCTGCACATCGACACGGATGTCGCCCGAGTGGACGGGAACGGGGTACGGCTCCGCCGGGGGGAGACCCGGCTGGAATTCGTTGTCGACGAGCAGGCCCCAGACATGTCCGTAAGAGACATGGCCCACGAGCTCTTCGATGTCGACGCCCCGATAACGCAGGGCGCCCCCTTCTTTGTCCGGTTCCGCGATCTCGGTCTCGAACGCCACCACGCCCTCGAGACCGGGTTTGAAGTCGGACATTCTCGGCTGCCTCTCTCTTGTGAAGTCCAAAGCCTTGATGTCGAGATACCGGCGGGTCAATTTAACCCTCAGGGCGCCACTGGTCTGCCCCCGGTCCCTCTCAAACGCCGTTGTCCCAGGTAGGGGGTGCTGCGTTCGACATCTGCCAAGCGCGCAACAATATCGTTCCGTGGACAGCGCATCGCAACTCCCCGGTCTCCGGCGCAGCTATGAAGGTCAGCCGCTGCTCGAAGCCGACCTCTCGGACGACCCCCTCGTGCAGTTCACTCTGTGGTTCGCGGACGCCGTCGCCGCGGGCCTGCCCGAACCGAACGCGATGATCCTCGCCACCGCTTCGTCCGGGGGCCGTCCCTCCGCGCGGACGGTCCTCCTCAAGGGGTTCGACGAGCGGGGCTTCACCTTCTTCACCAACTACGAGTCCCGCAAGGGCCGGGACCTGGCGGAGAACCCGCGCGCCTGCCTTCTGTTCCCGTGGCACCCGATCCGGCGCCAGGTTCGCGTCGAGGGCCCGTCCGTACGGCTCTCGCGCGAGGAGAGCACCGCCTATTTCAACAGCCGCCCGTACGGCTCCCGCATCGGCGCGTGGGCGTCGCGGCAGTCGGCCGTCGTCCGGTCGCGCGAGGAACTCGACGCCCGCTACCGCGAGCTGGCGGAACGCTGGCCCGTCGATCCGCCGGTCCCGGAGTTCTGGGGCGGTTTCCGCGTGATGCCTTCCGAGATCGAGTTCTGGCAGGGGCAGACCGACCGCATGCACGACCGCATCCGTTACCGCCTCAACGGAGGCACAGGCTCGGGCGCCGTCTGGCTTCGCGAGCGATTGGCCCCTTGAGGGAGTGTCCGCCACAAAACATGATTTTCCCGGTATGTCCGCAGTTACGACAAGCCGTCGGACGGAAGAGATCGCGCCCGCGGCGAGAGCGCCGCGGCGGCCCTGAGATCTTCGAGGAAGCCCTCGTAGGCCGCGTCCTGGTCCGGGGCCCGGAGGATCGCCGACGGATGGATGGTGGCGACGTAGAACGCGCCCTCGCGCCGGGGGAAGGGGCGGCCGCGTTCCCTGGTGACGCGGAATCCGGGTCCGAGCAGGGCCCGGGCAGCCGTGGCGCCGAGGATCACCGTCACCGCCGGGTCCACGAGGCGCATCTCGGCCTCGAGCCACGGCTGGCAGGCGTCGATCTCCGCCGCCGACGGTTTCTGGTGGATTCTCCGCTTGCCCCGCAGCTCGAACTTGAAATGTTTGACGGCATTCGTCACGTAAACGGATTCACGGTTGATTCCGGCTTCCGCGAGGCCCTTGTCGAGGATGCGCCCCGCCGGTCCGACGAATGGCTCCCCCTGGCGATCTTCCTGATCGCCGGGCTGTTCGCCCACGAGCATGTATGTGGCGTGGGTCATGCCGGCCCCGAACACCGTCTGCGTGGCGTTCCTGTACAAATCGCAGCCCTCGCACGAGAGGGCCGCCTCTCTCAGCGCCGGCAGGCTCAGCCGGGCCGGAAGGAATCGTCCTGCTCCGATGTTTGTCACCCTAGGATCGCTTCCCAGACACAGTCGGCTGCGAACGCCTCGGGAGGTCGTAGCATCGATACAGAACTGGAGGAACCGTGACGGCACATGGCCTGATCGACACGACGGAGATGTATCTCCGCACGATCTTCGAGTTGGAAGAAGAGGGAATCGTCCCGCTGCGCGCGCGTATCGCGGAACGGTTGACGCAGAGCGGGCCCACGGTGAGCCAGACGGTCGCGCGGATGGAGCGTGACGGCCTGGTCAAGGTCGAGGGCGACCGCCATCTGAGCTTGACCGATCTCGGGCGCAAGCTCGCCATCAGGGTGATGCGCAAACACCGCCTGGCCGAGTGCCTGCTGATCCAGGTGATCGGGCTTCCGTGGGAAGAGGTCCACGTCGAGGCCTGCCGCTGGGAGCACGTGATGTCGGAGTCCGTCGAGACCCGGCTTCTCCAGTTGCTCGACCACCCGACCGTCTGCCCGCACGGCAACCCCATCCCCGGTCTCGGCGAACTCGGGGATCCCGGCGTCGCACAGTCCGGTTTGACCAAGGATGAGGCCATGTCTCCCATGGCAGATCTCGCAGGTCCGGCGATGGTTCCGGTTGTCGTTCGCCGAATTAGCGAACAAGTGCAAAGCGACCCCGCCCTGATGCTTAAACTCAAGCAAGTTGGGATACAACCCGGACGCGAGGTGACGCTCGCGGCTAGCGACGACGGTGTGCGGGTGACAGGGGACTGCGATGCGGACAGCACTTCCGCGGAACTTCCGCGCGATGTCGCGTCGCACGTTTTTGTCACCAGACGATGACGGAAAGAGTCGAGACTGGTTGAATCCCCATCGGGAGCCCCTCCTCTCCCGCGACACCCCACCCCCCCAGGAGCGCTCGTGGTCGGCATGACAGACGTCCCAGTCCCCAGGGTGGTGCTGGGATGAAACGTTGGGGGGATCTCACGCAGGACACCGCGGACCACCTGACCGCGGCCTCCGTCCTGGACCAGGCGGAGATGGCGGTGGTCGTCACCGACCGTTTCAGCAACGTCCTCTACTGGAACCCCTTCGCCGAACGGCTGTTCGGCACGCCCGGCGCCACCTCGGGCCGGGAATCCCTCCTGTCCCTCGGCATCATGAAGAAGGATCATCCCCTCGCCGTCGAGCTGGCCAAGCACGTGCTGCGCGGCGGTGTCTGGGAGGGGACCTTCGACGTCGTCCGCGCCGACGGCACGATGATCTACGTGCGCGCGCAGGCCGTGCCGCTGCGGCACGGGTCGGGATCCGTCACCGGAATCGTGATCACCGCGCGTGAGGCGATGCGGAGCAACGAACGGGAGAAGGACCGCTTCGGCCTGCTCGAGCGCATCGGCGAGCGGCTCGCGGGCTCGCTGTACGTCGAGGAGACGCTCAACCGGGTCGCCGAGATGCTGGTTCCCCAGTTCGCCGACCACTGCTTCATCGAGCTGATGGAGAACGACCGGCTCATCCGCAAGGTATCCACCCACGTCAACGGCTGGTCGCCG
>NZ_BONV01000061.1 GCF_016862895.1 Planotetraspora kaengkrachanensis
CGGCTGGTCGCCGCCCGCCGGTACGTGGAAACCGGTCGGCGAGGAGATCAAGTATCCGCCCGGCCACTACGCGGAGACCGCGCAGACGCGCCAGGAGACCATCCTGGTCGAGGACTTCTCCCAGGTCAGTTATCCATCGCCCAGCGAGGGCGCGGCGCGGATCTGCGGCGAGGTCGGGATGACCTCCGCGATCGTGGCGCCGCTGTGCGCCCGCGGCGAGACGCTCGGCCTCATGTACCTCGGCCTGTCCAACCTCACCGACCGGCGCTCACCCCACTACGACGCCTTCGACCGCGACTTCGTGGGCGCGATCGCGACCCGGGTCGCGGTGGCCGTGGACAACGCGCTGCTGTTCGAGGAGGAGCGGCACACCGCCGAGTCGTTCCAGAAGCATCTGCTGCCACGTGAGCTCCCGGCACTGGACGGTCTGGAGATCGCCGTCCGCTACTTCCCCGCGGCGCCGCTGGCCTCGCACGGTCAGGGCATCCAGACCCAGGTCGGCGGCGACTGGTACGACGTGATCCCACTGTCGGCCGGGCGGGTCGGCATCGTGATCGGCGACGTCGAGGGCCGGGGCGCCAAGGCGGCCGCGGTCATGGGCCAGCTCCGGGCCGCGTTGCGCGCGTTCGCGCAGGACGACAAGCCGCCGGCGGACATCCTCGCCCGCCTCGACGAGTGGACCAGGGTCGTCGCCCATCCCGAGCGCGACGACTTCGGCGCCGACATCACCAACCCTCCACTCGTCACCTGCCAGTACCTCGTGTACGACGCGTGGTCGCGCCAGCTGTCGTTCGCCAACGCCGGTCACGCGCCGCCGCTGCTGATCGTCGACGGCAACGTCGCCGAGCTGGACATCACGGAGGTCGGCCAGCCGCTCGGCGTCCGCGCCAAGGGTGTGCACGCCGACCTGGTCTACAAGGAGGAGACGCGGACGCTCCCGCCGGGTGCGACGCTGCTGCTCTACACCGACGGGCTCGTCGACCGGCGGCCCATCCGGGGCTCGGAGACCGCGTCGCTCAGCGACGACGAGGCGCTGCGGATCCTGTCGGAGAAGGTCGCCAAGCTCTCTGGGGAGCCCGTCGAGCGGATCGCAGAAGCCGCCACCTCGGCCGTGCCCGGCGAGATCGACGACGACATGGCGATCCTGGTCGTCCGGTCGGTCGCGACGGAGCTCGAGGTCGAGGAGCGCACGTTCCCCGCTCAGCCGATCATGGTGAGCGAGGCGCGCCGGATGGCGTCCGAGGCGTTCGCCGACTGGCAGGTGCCGGACGAACGCTCCGATCTCGCCTGCCTGCTCGTGTCCGAGGTCGTCACCAATGTCGTGCTCCACGCCGCCAGCGCGAGTGTCCCCAGAAGGGAACTGGTGATGGACGGGCCGCCGCTGCCCTTCGACGAGTCCTGGGAGGTCCCGGGCTTCGAGGAGGAGATCGCAGCGGGGGACAAGGAGTTCACTCTCCGCCTGCGCCGCGGCAGGGATTCGATCTGGGTCGAAGTCTTCGACCAGGACCTCCGCCTGCCCCGCATCCGCAGCGCGGGGGAGAACGACGAGGGCGGGCGTGGCCTCTACCTGGTCGACCAGTTGGCCAAGCGCTGGGGCTCCCGTCCCACCCGTGAGGGCAAGGCCGTCTGGTTCGAGATCCCCATCGGCGGCCGCTGAGCCGACCGGCGAAGCGCGTCATCGCAGCTCATCATGGCTGTACGGGAAGCCTTTCGCTACGCCCGCCTACTGGTTCCGCGCCTCCATCGGTGCTTGACTCGCAGGTATGGAGCTTGCCTACGACCGGCGCGGCAGCGGATCCCCGCTGGTGTTGCTGCACGGCCTCGGGCATCACCGGCAGGGATGGCGACCGGTTCTCGAGTTGCTGGCGGAACGGCACGACGTCATCGCCGTCGACTTCCCCGGCTTCGGCGAGTCCCCGCCGTTGCCCCCGGGCCTGCCGTACACCACGGAGACGCTCGGCACGGCGGTCGAGGAGTTCTGGACCTGGCTCGGAGTGAAGGACCCGCACGTCGCCGGCAACTCCCTCGGCGGTTACATCGCGTTGGACATGGCCGCGCGCGGAGTGGTCTGCACGGCCGCCGCCCTGTCGCCCGCCGGATTCTGGTCGCGGACCGAGCACCTGTACGCGCGGACGGCCCTGCGCCTGTTGCGCGCCTCGGCTGCGGCCACCCGGGGGGAAGGCGCCGCCGCGCTGGCAGCCACGAAGGCGGGCAGGACGGTCGCGCTGGGGTTGCTCATGGCCAGGCCGTCACAGGTTCCCGCCGACGAGATGCTCGCGGCGGCCGAGGCCCTGGGCGGATGCGCGGGTTTCGACGAGACCCTCGACGCGTGCGCCTGGATGGGTCCGCCTCCGCCGCCCAAGGTGCCGATCACCATCGCCTGGGGCGAGCACGACCGTCTGCTGCCGCGCCGCCAGGCGGTCCGGGCGGCGCGGTGGGCGCAGGAGCGCGTCCTGTTGCTCTCGGGGTGCGGTCACCTGCCGATGAGCGACGATCCCGACCTCGTGGCGCGCGTCATCCTCGATAGCAGTCGCGACTAGCGTCCGCACGGGCGCGGGAACCGACGCATACTGATCGGCATGGACTCCGGACTCATCCTTCTGGTCTTCCTGGCGTTCCTGTTCGCATGGTTGTTGAACAAGGTCCGGAAGTTCTTCCGGCTGAGCCCGGTGGCCTACGCGGGCGTGATGATCGTCTTCGTGCTCGTCATGCTGGCCGTCTGGGGCCAGCAACTCCGCTGAGCGAAAGCCGTACCGGCTGGTCTAGAAGCCGAACGACCTGCCGATGATCTCCTTCATGATCTCCGTCGTGCCTCCGTAGATGGTCTGGACGCGGCTGTCCAGCCATGCCTTGGCCACCGGGTACTCCAGCATGTAGCCGTAGCCGCCGTGCAACTGGAGGCAGCGGTCGATGACCTTCGTCTGCAGCTCGGTGGTCCACCACTTCGCCTTGGCGGCGTCCACGGGGGTGAGCTCACCGGCGTTCAGGGCGAGGATGCACTTGTCCACGTAGTGGCGGGCGATCTCCACCTCGGTGGCCAGTTCGGCCAGCACGAACCTCGTGTTCTGGAACTGGCCGATGCTCTTGCCGAAGGCCTTGCGGTTCTTGCAGTACTCGATGGTCGTCTCGAGGACGGACTCGGCGGCGGCCACTCCGCCGACCGCGATGGACAGGCGCTCCTGCGGGAGGTTGTGCATCAGCTGGACGAAGCCCTGGCCGTCCTCGTCGCCGAGCCGGTTGGCCACGGGCACGCGGACGTTCTCGAAGAACAACTCGGCCGTGTCCTGGGCGTGCATGCCGATCTTCTCGAGGTTCCGCCCCCTGCCGAAGCCCTCCATCCCGCGCTCGACGACGAGCAGCGTGGTGCCCCGCGCGCCCGCCGCCGGGTCGGTCTTGGCCACGACCACCACGAGGTCGGAGTTGATGCCGTTCGTGATGAACGTCTTCTGCCCGTTCAGCACGTAGTGCTCGCCCTCGCGCAGGGCCGTGGTCCTGATGCCCTGCAGGTCGCTCCCCGCACCCGGCTCGGTCATGGCGATGGCCGTGATCAGTTCTCCCGACGCGAAACCGGGCAACCAGCGCTGCTTCTGCTCGTCATTGGTCAGATCAACGAAATAGGGCGCCATGACGTCGTTGTGCAGGGAGAAGCCCAGGCCGGTCGCGCCGATGCGGGTGATCTCCTCGAGCACGACCGCGTTGTAGCGGAAGTCGGTGATGCCGGCCCCGCCGAACTCCTCGGGCACGGAGAAGCCGAACATCCCCAACTCGCCCGCCTTCTTCCAGACCTCGCGGGGGACGATGCCGTCCTTCTCCCACTGGGCGTGGTGCGGGATCACTTCGCGCGTCAGGAACTCACGAACGGTCTCGCGGAAGAGCAGGTGCTCCTCGTCGAAGAGGTCTCGCCGCATCGGTACGCCTTCCGGCTCGGGGTGTCATTCCGTCACCAGAATACGATTCTGTTACCGGCGGGTCGATTGCCCGCGGTCACTGCCTGCCGGTGGTGATCACGTCCTCGTCGCGGCTCGTCGCGCCGGGCTCGTCCAGGTGGTCGGGCGTGCGAGCGCCGTCCGAGAGGCCGCCGTCGTCCGGGGACGTGCCGCGTGCGGGGGCGGAGTCCGCGTGGCCGGGCCGTACCCGTGTCCGGATCAGGCGCTGGACGAGAAGCGTCACGCCGACGGCCAGCACGGCTGTGACGGCCACCGGCAGGTACGGCGAGGCCTCGTCGGCGCCTGCGGTCGCCGCCTTGGGAGACGCGGGTGCCGCCGGAGCGGTTGCGGGCTGCGAAAGGCCTCCCGGCGCCGGCGCCGGCGCCGCGGTGGCGGGAGGGGCGGGCGGCTGGGACGAGGTGACCTCGCTGTCCCAGGGGAAGCCCGGAGGCTTGATCGATCCCCAGTAGTCGACGACCTCGAGGCCGGCACCCCTCCCGATCTGGGGAGGGGTCAGGGACAGCCCGCCGGGGATGTCCATGGTTCCGATGTCGTACGGCATGAAGATCCCCTGGATGCCCTGGAGCCGCCACTGACCGTCCGGGATCTTGATGGTCACCGCGTAGTGGGCCGGCTCCGGGAGGGGCGTGCCGGTGAAGTTCAGCGTGGTTCCGCCCGACGTGCTGATCAGGCGCAGACCAGTGTCGCCGAGTTCTTCCCCGGGGATGTCGAACGGATGGGTCCCGTGCTGGAGGACCCAGTATCCGATCGTGTACGCCTTGCCGGCCACGAGCTTGTCCGGGGGCGGATCGAGCTCGGTCGTCGCCCAGCCGCCAGCCCGGGTCTCCGCGTGAGCGGGAAGCGCCGCGGCGATCGCCATCGCCACCGCGCCGAGTGCCACCAGTAGTCGTCTCATCTGAGCACCTCCGGTGTGGATACACCCGGGCCACCGAGAAGGTTCCACGGACATGACCCGATCATGAGGAAATGCGGCGGATTTGCCGTGGAGGGCGGCGATTCGGGGGCGCAGTACATAGGATCACTACCGAGTCATGACCGTACGGTGAAATCCCGGTGCGGCTGTCCGAGCGCTGGATGGGAGACGGGTCGGTGCGGAGATCACAGGCGCGACGTCGAACGGTCATCGGGGCGTCCGCGGCCGGAGTGGTCGGCGCCGTCGCCCTCGTCGGCGGTCTGTCCGCGATCGGCGCCAGCGCCGACACCAGGACCGTGGCCTACGTCTGCCTCCCCTCGGCGCCGGCGACCGCGACGGCCTCGCCCGATCTCACCGCCGCGCTGAGCGGGCAGGCCAGTGCCACGCCGTCGGAAGCGGTGACGCTGACCTGGACGAACCGGCAGCCGTCCGACACCGACCAGATCATCACGGTGCCCACGGAGATCGCCACCACGGACCGCATCGTCATCGTGGGAGACCTCGTGGTCTCCGGGCCGGGTTCCGGCGCGAAGAAGACGATCCAGGCGACCGCCACGGGCACGCCGGGCGAGGCGGTCCCGAGCGGGTCCCCCGTCCCGTTGCCGACGCTGACGGCGGTGATCACGCCCACCGCGACCGGCACGGTCGGGGTCAAGGCCGACGCGTTCACCCTGAAGGTGGGCCCGGCCGACGGCACTCCCGAGACCTGGTACGACTGCTCGATCTCGACGGTCGCCGCGGCGAACACCAGCCCCGCGTCGCTGTCGATCAAGGTCAGCCCGCAGGCGACCCGGACCGTCTACGAGACGGTCACCGCACAGGTGAGCCAGACGCCGACGGGTGGCGCGGCCACGGGCGGCGGCGCGGAGGCCGGGCCCGACGGGCGCGTCTTCATCCTCACGGGCTCGGCTCTCGTGCTGGCCGCCGCGGTCGGCGGCCTCCTGATGCGCACCCGTCGCCGTGCCGTACGGCACTAGCGGCGCACGGTTTCGGAGACGCGGATCATGAGCGGGGCGCAGGAAGGACGCGAAGGGAGCCCGGCGGAGCAGGCGACACCCCCGGGAAGCCCGGCCGAGCCTGCGGGTTCTCCGGCGGACTCGTGGGCGACGGCGGATCGTCCGCATCCGGTGTACGGGCCGCCTCCACAACTCTTCCAGCCCGTCATCCTGGCCCCGCAGGATCCGTGGCCCGAGCCCGGCGGGTCGCCGGGCGGCGGTTCGGTGGTACGCGGGGCGCTGCTCCTCGCCGCCGTGGCAGGCGTGGTGACCATCGTCTTCGGGCTCGTGCTCATCTTGCGGTCGCCTGAGGATTACGAGTCCCCGGCGCGCTCCGCGCTCAAGGTGCAGGCGCTGGCTCCCACGGTCGGGCCCGGCGGTTCTGGGCCGCTGAGCCAGGCGGACGCCACAGCGCCGCCGCCACGTCCCGCGGAACCCGCGGCCGCGGCGATGCAGCCCTCGACCCCCAAACGGTTGATCATTCCGAGGCTGGGCGTCAACGCTCCCGTCAGGTCGGTCGGCACGGACAAAGGCGGTGCCATCGAGACACCGCCGATCAACGACTCCAACCTCGTCGGGTGGTATCGGGGAGGTCCCACCGCGGGGGAGGCCGGCCCTGCCGTGATGCTGGGGCACAAGGACACCACCACGCGGCCGGCCGTCTTCACCCGTCTCCACGAGATCCGCAACGGCGACGAGATCGAGGTGGTCCGCCTCGACGGGACCACGGCGATCTTCACGGTCGGCGGCGTGGAGCAGGCGAACAAGCAGACCTTCCCCACCGACCGGGTGTACGGGCCGAGGGACGACGCCGAGTTGCGACTGATCACGTGTGGCGGCTCATATAACCAGACGACTGGTCACTACGTGGATAACATCATCGTTTATGCGTTGATGACCGGCATGCGCCCTGCTGCGGGGAAGTCCTGAGCGCCGGCCGGTTCCGGTAAGGGCCCGTGGGACATGATTCCCGAGGGCTATCGTCTCTTCGAATCTTCACGAGGAGGGCCCTGTGGGCTGGTTGACGAATGTTCTGCTGCCGGGCCGGTTGCGTACGGGACCAACGGCGCTGCTGCCCGAACGGCCGGATCCCAAGACCTTGCTGGCGATCGCCCAGTCGGCCGATCCGGACGCACGCTTCGACGGTGACGACATCGTCGTGGGGGGATCGCGGATTCTCGCCGCGGCCGAGCTGGACGGCGAGACCCTGCGCAAGCTCGGCGTGACCGACGAGGAGCGGATGTGGGCCTGCCGCCTGTCCGCAGAAGGCCCGCTGCCGATGGACTATTTCGACAAGAGCCTGTCCGAGGGCGTCGCCTACCGCCTCGGCGGCTGGTCGCTGTGCCGGGGAGAGCCGACCGACCTCGCCGGCAGCGACCTGCGCGCCGTGCGCGTCTACCTGCCCGCCGCGCCGTCTCCCGAGGAGGTCGTGGCGCTGCTCGGCGAGGTGATCCGCCCGGTCGACTCCGTGGACGCCGACAAGTGGCCCGACGGCGAACTGCTCGAGGGCATCGTCCACGTCACGGTGGACGGCGGGGTGGTGACCGACGTGTACGCCGGCGCCGACATGATGCTCACGCTCGAGGCGAGCAACAGGATCCCGCCCGCAGCCAAGGCGCACTGGCCATACCTGACGGAGATCGTGATCATGCGGCTGTCCGCGATCGACACCCAGGTGCCGGCGTCGCCCGATGGCGAGACCGCGGAAGCGGAGGAGGCCGAGTCTCCAGGCGCCGAGCCTCGGGACGCCGAGCCTCAGGACGCCGAGTCTCGGGATGCCGAGCCTCAGGACGCCGAGCCTCAGGACGCGCGGGCCGAAGACGCCGCCACCGTGGACGGTCGGTCCGGGACCGGCGACGACGCGGACGTCACGGTCGCGGCCGAGGGCGCGGCCGATGCCCGTGACAGCGCCGAGGATGCAGGCGATGCCGCCGACAGCGCCGGGGATGACGCCGACGATGCCGATGCCAGTGCTGGCAGCAGTGCTGGCGACAGTGCCGATGACCGTGCCGATGACCGTGCCGATGACGGTGCCGACGACGTCGTCGACGACACGGCGCTGGTCGAGCGGGCCACCGTGGCGCTCGTCCTCGCGAACCGCCTTCAGGGAATCGCCACCGACCAGGGCGGATTCCAGCTCGCCGAGGCGGAGGACGTCCTACCGGGGCGGTACGCCGGCCACTAGTGACTCCACTGGCGACTCCTGTGCGCGGCCAGCTCAAACCATGCTTATCCCCCCGAAACCCGGTGGAGCCAGACACCCGTCGATGATGGTTCTGAGGTAACCTTTCACTAACCGAACAATGCTCGGTTTCTTCTGGAGGGCACTGTGGCAGAGGCGTACATCGTCGGGGCGGTCCGGACCCCGGTCGGCAAGAAGAAGGGCGGGCTCTCCACCGTCCACCCCACGGATCTGGCCGCGCACACGCTCTCGGCACTCGTCGAGCGCACCGGCGTCGACCCCTCCGCGGTGGAAGACGTGATCATGGGTTGCGTCATGCAGGTGGGTCCCCAGTCGATGGACATCGCCCGCAACGCGTGGCTGAGCGCCGGACTCCCGGAGAACGTCGCCGGCGTCACCATCGACAGGCAGTGCGGCTCTTCGCAGCAGGCGATCCACTTCGCGGCCCAGGCCGTGCTGTCCGGCACGCAGGACCTCGTCGTGGCCGCCGGCGTCGAGTCGATGTCGATCGTCCCGATGGGGTCGAGCATCACGATGGCGCTGGAGAAGGGCATGCCCTTCCCCTTCGGCGACAAGTGGGTCGAGCGCTACGGCAAGCAGGAGATCAGCCAGTTCCGCGGCGCGGAACTGATGGCCGACAAGTGGGACCTGAGCCGCGAGCAGCTGGACCAGTACGCCTACGAGAGCCACCAGCGGGCCGCCAAGGCCGTCGCCAACGGCTACTTCAAGGAGCAGATCGCGCCGATCAACGGGGTCGAGGACGACGAGGGCCCCCGGCCGGACACGACGCTGGAGAAGATGGCCGAGCTCAAGACCCTCCGTCCCGACGGGAAGATCACCGCGGCGACGTCGTCACAGATCTCGGACGGCTCCGGCGCCCTGCTCATCGCGTCCGAGCAGGCGGTCCGCGACCACGGCCTGACCCCGCGCGCCCGGATCGTCACGTTGGCGCTGACGGGCGACGACCCCGTCTACATGCTCACCGCGCCCATCCCGGCGACCCGCAAGGCCCTGAGCAAGGCCGGGCTGAGCATCGACGAGATCGACGTCATCGAGATCAACGAGGCCTTCGCCCCGGTGCCTCTCGCATGGCTCAAGGAGATCGGCGCGGACCCCGCGCGGACGAACCCGAACGGCGGCGCGATCGCCCTCGGGCACCCGCTCGGCGGCACCGGCGCGATCCTGATGACCAAGCTCCTGCACGAGCTCGAGCGCACCGGCGGCCGCTACGGCCTGCAGACCATGTGCGAGGGCGGCGGACAGGCGAACGTCACCATCATCGAGCGCCTCTGATCTCCATACGGCTGTAGCGTGGCCGTATCCCAAATCGTGAAGGGCACCCAGGTCGGCGGGTGCCCTTCACTCATTTCACGGGACAGATCACTTGGACCTCGGCAGCCGGCGCGGCTGCCGCATGGGGCGGACGGGCTGACGGGGCGGCAACGTGCGGGCGGGCGCCGGTCGGCCGCGCTGCGGCTGAGGCAGGTTCGGCAGGCTCCTGCCCTGCCTGCCGGACGGTCGGATGGGCATGTGGGATCTCCTCGGACGTCGAGAACGCGGCACAGAGGTGCCGTTCACTCAGCTGCCGCGTCAGAAAGGACAGGGCCAGAGAGCTGAGTCGCGCGTGATCGGCCGACTCGGGCCGATCAGCGGTCGCGGTGCGAAATCCACATGGGTGAGACCGTAACAAGCCCGTCTGCCGCCACCAACTGGTTTTCCGTACGCCCCCGGCGCAGCCATGCACCCGGCGCAGCCATGCCCCCCGCCCAGCCACGGCCCCCGCCCAGCACGGCCGCGCGCGCCGACGGCTGTCGCGCGCCAGGGCGGCCGCCCCGCGTCCGAGAGGCGGCCGCCCGTGCGGGTGTCAGCGGACGTGCCGGTGGACGTCCTGGGTCTCGGCCGGCCCGGGCCGGGCGGGGGCGATCCACGGACCCTCCAGCGAGGGGTCGAGGATGCCGTCCTCCACGAACGTGTACCGCCCGTCCAGGGCGCGCCTGGCCAGCCGTACGTCCTGGGAGTCCGAGTTGTCCCAGAGCCGCGCGAACAGGCCCTCGGCCCGCAGCCGCGACTGCTCGCAGAACGTGTCCGCGATCTCGTACGGCCGGCGGCCGTAGCGGGTGCCGTCCTCCTGCGCGCGGATGCACACGGCCGTCATGGCGAACAGCTCGGCGCCTATGTCGACGATCCGGGACAGGAAGCCCTGCTTGTGCTCGAGCTTCCCCTGCCAGCGGGACATGCCGTAGAAGGTGGCCCGCGCCAGCTTCCGGCTGGTCCGTTCGACGTAGCGCAGGTGGTGGGCGAGCACACCGAACTCGGAGTAGGCCGTCGGCAGCTGCCCCGGACCGGCGAGCAGGCTCGGCAGCCACTTGGCGTAGAAACCGCCCGCCTTGGTGGCCGCCCTGCCCTTGGCCCGCAGGTCGGCCTTCGGGTCGATCAGTTCCCCCGCGACCGACAGATGGGCGTCCACGGCCTCCCGGGCGATCAGCAGGTGCATGATCTCGGTCGAGCCCTCGAAGATGCGGTTGATCCGCAGGTCGCGCAGCATCTGCTCGGCCGGGACCCCGCGCTCGCCGCGGGCGTGGAGCGACTCGGCGGTCTCGTACCCCCGGCCGCCTCTGATCTGCACCAGTTCGTCGGCGACCTGCCAGGCCATCTCCGAGCCGTAGAGCTTGGCGAGGGCGGCCTCGATGCGGATGTCGTTGTGCTCGTCGTCCGCCAGCCGGCCGGCCAGTTCGACCACCGCCTCGAGGGCGTAGGCCGTACAGGTGATGAAGGAGATCTTCTGCGCGACCGCCTCGTGCTCGCCGACGGGGCGGCCCCACTGCACGCGTTCCGACGCCCACTCTCTGGCGATCTTCGCCGCCCACTTCGCGGTTCCGGCGCAGGTGGCCGGCAGTGAGAGCCGGCCGGTGTTCAGCGTGGTGAGTGCGATCTTCAGGCCCTGGCCCTCGCGGCCGATGAGGTTGTCGACCGGCACGCGGACCTGGTGGAACCGCGTGACGCCGTTCTCGATGCCGCGCAGGCCCATGAAGGAGTTGCGGCGCTCGACGGTGATGCCCGAGGAGTCGGCCTCGACCACGAAGGCCGAGATCTTCGCACCCGTCCTGGCCATCACGACGAGCAGGTCGGCCACGACCCCGTTGGTCGTCCACAGCTTGACGCCGTCGATGACGTAGGAGTCCCCTTCGCGCACCGCCGTCGTGGCGAGCCTGGCGGGGTCGGAGCCGACGTCGGGTTCCGTCAGCAGGAACGCGGAGATCTCGCCCCTGGCGCATCGGGGCAGGAACCGCTGCTTCTGTTCGGGGGTCCCGAACAGTCGCAGCGGCTGGGGCACCCCGATGGACTGGTGGGCGGACAGCAGCGCGCTGAGCGCGGGGGAGTACGACGCGGTCAGCTGCAACGCCCGCGTGTAGTAGGTGTGGCTCAGCCCCAGCCCGCCGTACTCCTCGTCGATCGTCATCCCGAACGCGCCGAGCGCGACCATGCCCTTGACGACGTCGTCGGGGATGACGGCGGTCCGCTCGATGAGCGCGGGGTCGACCTTGTCCTGGAGGAGGCTTCGCAGCGCGCGGAGGAATTCCTCGCCCTTCGCGGTCTCCCGCTCGCTCAGCCGTGGTGCCGGGTGGACGAGATCGAGCCTGAAGTCCCCGAGGAAGAGCTGCTTTCCGAAGCTGGGCCTGGCCCATTCCTTCTCACGGGCCTGCTCGGCGACTTCCCGTGCCTTGGCGTAATCGGTCATCGCGGCCTCCAGAGGCTGTTGATGACTATGACGTTACGCCTGGTTACTACTAGTGAGTAGCCCGCTCTGGTATAGGCCGGATTACCGCGTGGCTCACTGGGGGACGCGCGCGACGCAGAAGACGGTCTGGCCGAACGGCGGCCGGATCAGGCGCTCGATGAAGCGCGTGGCGGGCACGACGGTCCGGTCGTAGATCTTGACGAGCCGGGGGTCCGGGTAGCCGACGCCACCGCGGCGCACGGCGGCCCACCAGGCGATCCCGCCGAGGAAGTTGATCGGCTTGAGGACCTCGGCCTCGAGGCCGGCTCCCGCGACCGTCGCACCCAGGGTCTTGGGGGTGTACCGCTGGACGTGGCCGACCTTGCGGTCGAAGTCCCCATAAAGCTGCATGTATCCGGGCACCCAGATGATGATCCGGCCGCCGGGGACGGTGACCTTGGCGAGGGACCTGAGCGCCTCGACGTCGTCCTCGATGTGCTCGAGGACGTTCATCATGACGACGGTGTCCACCGGGTCGTCCAGGGGGATCTCGGTCGGCAGGCCGAACTGCAGCACCGAGATGTCGTCGCGGCCCTCGAAGCGCTTGCCGAGCTGCTCGACGCAGTAGGGGTCGAAGTCGCTCACGACGAGCCGGTCGAGCCGGGGGAGGAACTGCTCGGCGAAGTGGCCGAGGCCCGAGCCGATCTCCAGCATCGACCGTCCGACATGGGGGGCGACCATGTCGAACTCGTACTGCCGGTAGTTCTTGGCCTCGTCCCCACCCAGGTGGTTCTCCAGGGCCTCGTCTCCGGCGGCGGGTTGGACTACACGGTCATACCCAGACATTCGATCCTCGTTTACGCGGTCTGAAAGGGGTGCTGGAAAGTGTAGTGCCCTCCCATTAGCCACAGTTCGATTCGTCGTACTAGGCTTCAACGTCATTTCGTGAACGTTGACCGATGGATGACGACGAGGCCATAACACGCGCGCTGGCCGGCGACCTGGACGCCTATGAGGTGCTGGTCGCCCGATACAGCGTGGCCGCACACCGTACGGCGGCCCTGCTCGGCGCGGGCGACGAGGCCGAGGACGTCGTCCAGGAGGCGTTCGTCAAGGCGTTCCGCCACCTGGGCGGTTTCCGGCGCGAGGCCGCCTTCAAACCGTGGCTGCTGCGCATCGTCGCGAACGAGACCCACAACCTCACCCGGTCCCGCGGCCGGCGGGCCGACCTGACGGTCCGCCTCGGCCAGGAGCGGGAGCCGGACGGGCCCGACAGCCCCGAGGGGATCGTGGTCGCCGCGGACGGGGGCGCCCGCCTCCTCGCCGCGGTACGGAAACTGCCTGATCGGGAACGTGAGGCGGTGGTCTGCAGGTATTTCTTACAGCTGTCCGAGCTGGAGACCGCCGAGGTCCTCGGAGTACGGCTGGGCACGGTGAAGTCGCGGACATCCCGCGGACTGCGGCGCCTGCGAGAGGAGGTGGGCCGTGAGCTCCTCCCATGACCGTCCGGGCGGAGACCCGGGCGATCGTTTCGACGAGCTTGAGGCCGAGCTCCGCACGCTCGGCGAGACGCTGCACGTCCCCACCCCGCCGCCTGACGCCACCGCGCGCGCAGTACGGGCCCGCCTGGAGGCTCCCGCGCCGCAGCACGCCCGCCCGCGCCGCTCGGGCCTTCTCCGGCGGCCGCGTCTTTCGCCGCGGAAGGCCGTCGCCGCCGCGGCCGTGTTCCTGGCGGTGTTGATCGGGGCCACGCCCCAGGGCCGGGCCGCTGTCGTGTCCGTCCTCAGGTTCGCCGGGGTGGAGATCAGGGTCGGCGAGCCCGGGCCGCTGCCCACCGGTGTGCCGAGCCCGCTTCCTTCGGACAGGCGGGTCACGCTCGACGAGGCGCGGCGCGCGGTCGCCTTCCCCGTCGCGGTTCCGGCCGCGCTGGGCGAGCCGTCAGACGTGCGGGTGGCCGACGGCGGGAGAGTGGTGACGCTCCTGTGGCCGGGCCTGCGGCTCGACGAGTACGACGGAAACCTGGACGTGGTGTTCCGCAAGGATCTCGGCGAGCCCTGGCCGGAGGATGTGCCGACGATCCGCGGATGGTGGATCCAGCAGCCACACGGCGTCTCCTACGTACCCAGGGGCGGCGCCCCGCAGCCCGAGGAGCGGGTCGCGGGTCCCACGCTCATCTGGCAGCGTGACGGCGTCGGGTTCCGCCTGGAGGGCGCTGACAAGGAGGAGGCCCTCCGGATCGCGAACTCGACCCGGTGACCGCTCCCGCGGCCCGCCCGCAGGTCATTCGGGGGGCGCCGCGAGCCACGCGTCGATCTCGCCGGACAACTCCTTCTTCGTCGACTCGGGGGCGGCCGACGAACGGATCGACTGCCGGGCCAGCTCGGCGACCTCCGCGTCGCTGAAGCCGTACGTCTCGCGGGCGAGCTCGTACTGCGGCATCAGCCGCGCTCCGAACAGCAGCGGGTCGTCGGCGCCGAGCGCGATCGGGACCCCGGCCTCGAACAGCCGGCGTACGGGCACGTCCTGCGGCCGCTCGGCGACGCCGAGTCCCACGTTGGACAGCGGGCAGACCTCGCAGGCGACCTGCCGGTCGGCCAGCCGTTCCATCAGGCGCGGCGACTCGGCGGCCCGCACGCCGTGGCCGACGCGGTCGGCCTCGAGATCGTCGACGCACTCGGCGACGCTGGGGGCCCCGAGGAGCTCGCCCCCGTGCGGCACGGCCAGCAGGCCCGCCCGTTTGGCGATGCGGAACGCGGCGTCGAAGTCCCTGGCGCGGCCGCGGCGCTCGTCGTTGGACAGCCCGAAGCCCACCACGCCCTTCCCGGCGTACTGCGAGGCCAGACGGGCCAGGGTCCGGGCGTCGAGGGGGTGACGCGTGCGGTTGGCCGCCACGATCACCGCGATGCCGAGGTCCGACGCCGCGGCCGCCCTGTCGGCGGCGTCGAGGAAGAGCTCCAGCGTCGCGGTCAGCCCGCCGAACCGGTGGGCGTATCCGGACGGGTCGACCTGGATCTCCAGCCAGCGCGAGCCCTCCTCGACCTCGTCCTCGGCCGCCTCACGCAGCAGCCGGTAGACGTCCTCGGGTCTCCTGAGCACCGACCGCGCGATGTCGTACAGCCGCTGGAACCGGAACCAGCCCCGTTCGTCGGTCGCGCGCAGCCGGGGAGGCCAGTCCTGCTCGAGGGCGTCGGGCAGATGGACGCCGTGCTCGCGCGCGAGCTCGATGAGCGTGGAATGCCGCATCGAGCCGGTGAAGTGCAGGTGCAGGTGAGCCTTGGGGAGCGTGTCGAGTGGGCGCGGCATCTCCACATCCTGCCGTATCCGCTTGTCAACCCCGTGCCCGCCTCGCGCGTTGCAGACGAGCCTGAGGGGAGCTCATGACCGGGGAGCACGAAGCGGCCTGCGGCCGCAGGAAAGCGGAAGGCCCGGGCGTCGTGCCCGGGCCCTCCCCACGATGATCGAACGGCGCGATCCGCGGCGATCAGTGGGCCTCGCCGAGAAGCTTGGCGATCCGGCTGACGCCCTCGGCCAGGTCGTCGTCGCCCAGCGCGTAGGACAGGCGGAAGTAGCCGGGCGTGCCGAACGCCTCACCGGGGACGAGGGCGACCTCGGCCTCCTCGAGGATGAGCTCGGCCAGCTCGGCGGACGTCTGCGGACGCCTGCCGCGGAGCTCCTTGCCCAGCAGGGCCTTGATCGAGGGGTAGGCGTAGAACGCGCCCAGCGGCTCGGGGCACAGGACGCCGGGGATCTCGTTGAGCATCCGGACCATCGTCTGGCGCCGACGGTCGAACGCCTCGCGCATCCGGGCGACGGCCGACAGGTCGCCGGTGACGGCGGCGAGCGCCGCGGCCTGCGAGACGTTCGCCACATTCGACGTCGCGTGCGACTGAAGGTTGGTCGCCGCCTTGACCACGTCGGACGGGCCGATCAGCCAGCCCACCCGCCAGCCCGTCATCGCGTAGGTCTTGGCCACGCCGTTCAGCACCACGACCCGCTCGCGAAGCTCAGGCACGGCGGTGGCGATGCTGGAGAAGACGGCGTCGCCGTACACGAGGTGCTCGTAGATCTCGTCGGTGACGACCCACAGGCCCTTGTCCAGCGCCCAGCGGCCGATCTCCTCCACCTGGGCGGGGGTGTAGACCGCGCCGGTGGGGTTGGACGGCGACACGAACAGCAGGACCTTGGTGCGGTCGGTCAGCTTCTCCTCGAGCTGCTCGACGGAGGCGAGGTACCCGGTGGTCTCGTCGGTCACCACGTCGACCTGGACGCCGCCCGCCAGCTTGATCGCCTCGGGATAGGTCGTCCAGTAGGGGGCGATGACGAGGACCTCGTCGCCCGGGTCGAGCAGTGTGGCGAACGCCTCGTAGACGGCCTGCTTGCCGCCGTTGGTGACCAGGACCTGGGAGGCGTCGACCTGGAACCCGCTGTCGCGCAGCGTCTTGTCCGCGATGGCCTGCTTGAGCTCGGGCAGGCCGCCCGCCGGCGTGTACTTGTGGAACCGGGGGTTCCTGGACGCCTCGACGGCCGCCTCGACGATGTAGTCGGGCGTCGGGAAGTCGGGCTCGCCGGCGCCGAAGCCGATGACCGGGCGACCGGCGGCCTTCATGGCCTTGGCCCGGGCGTCCACGGCGAGCGTCGCGGACTCGGAGATCGCGGAGATACGCGCGGAGATGCGAGGTCGGGTCATGGCCCCCATCGTTCCAGACCCGCCCGGCGGTTTCCCCTCGGTATCCGGGATCCGGACACTTCCACGCGATACCTTTGAGCCGCGTGGACCAATGTGGTTCGACGAAGGGGGCTTTCCCCCGTAGACTGCACCGACTAGTGGACCATGACGAGGAACGCACGGCTGAACTCAGGCGTTTCTCGGGTATTGTGGTGCACGGCTTAGGGCACTAGCGCAATTGGTAGCGCACCGGTCTCCAAAACCGGCGGTTGGGGGTTCGAGTCCCTCGTGCCCTGCGGAGTGCGGTCCGCGCACCAATGGCGTTGAAGCGCGCCGCAAGATGCGATGGACACGACGGATCAGGTGAGGACTGTGGCGATCGACACCCGCGGCGAGACCGCTGGAAAGCCAGGCAAGCCGAGCGGTGAGAAGAAGGCCAAGCGCACCTCTCCCGCTGTTTTCTATCGTCAGGTCGTCGCCGAGCTCCGCAAGGTCATCTGGCCCCGGCGTAACGATCTGATCAACTACACGATCGTGGTTCTCGTCTTTGTTGTGATCATGGTCGGGATCGTGTTCGGGATCGACTCCTTGCTGGGGAAGGTGGTGCTGGCGGTCTTCGGCGGATCCTGATCCAGTCCGAGGCGTGGCAGCACGTCATTTCACCGATCGAAGAAGGAAGAGTCCCGTGTCCGAGTCTCCGCTCCCGGTCGATGGTTCCCGTGACGAATGGGAGTCCGAGCCGGACGAGGCCGTAGAAGCCGTGGAAGAGGTCGACGACGCCGTCGCCGACCCGGACGGTACTGACGGTGAAGCCGACTCGACCGAGGCCGTGGCAGAAGTCGACGAAGACGGCGACATCCTGCCCGACGTCGACCCGATCGAGGAGTTCAAGCGTCAGCTCCGCGGCCAGTACGGCGAGTGGTACGTCATCCACTCCTACGCCGGTTACGAGAACCGCGTGAAGCAGAACATCGAGAGCCGCACCGGCTCCCTCAACATGGAGGACTTCATCTTCCAGGTCGAGGTGCCGACCCACACGATCACCGAGTTCAAGGGCGGCAAGAAGACTCCGATCAAGGAGCGCGTCCTTCCCGGTTACGTGCTGGTCCGGATGGACCTGACCGACGAGTCGTGGGCCGCCGTCCGCAACACGCCGGGCGTCACCGGCTTCGTGGGCCTGTCGAACAAGCCGAGCCCGCTGAACCTGGACGAGGTCGCCAAGCTGCTGGCGCCCGAGCCGAGCGAGGAAGTCAAGAAGGCGACATCCAAGGCCGCCGCGGCGACGGTCGACTTCGAGGTCGGCGAGTCCGTCACGGTCATGGACGGTCCGTTCGCGACCCTGCCGGCGACGGTCAGCGAGATCAGTGCCGAGTCGCAGAAGCTGAAGGTGCTCGTTTCGATCTTCGGCCGCGAGACCCCGGTCGAGCTGTCGTTCAACCAGGTCTCGAAGATCTGAGCACGTCGCATAGACTCTTTAGTCGTCCTCACGCGCGCAAAGGGAAAGCCGGTCGCAGAACCGGCTTTCGCCGCGGTGTGAGGGTTTTGTAGGACAAAGGACCCGGAGAAGGACAGATGCCTCCAAAGAAGAAAGTCGCGGCTCTGGTTAAGGTCCAGCTTCCCGCTGGCCAGGCCACGCCCGCGCCGCCCGTCGGTACCGCGCTCGGTCCGCACGGCGTCAACATCATGGACTTCGTCAAGCAGTACAACGCCGCGACGGAGGCCCAGCGGGGCAACATCATCCCCGTCGAGATCACCATCTTCGAAGACCGCAGCTTCACCTTCGTCACGAAGACGCCCCCGGCGCCTGAGCTGATCAAGAAGGCCGCCGGTCTGCAGAAGGGCAGCGCGGTCCCGCACAAGGACAAGGTGGGCAAGCTCACCAAGGACCAGCTGCGTCAGATCGCCGAGACGAAGATGCCGGACCTCAACGCGAACGACATCGAGGCGGCCGAGAAGATCATCGCCGGCACCGCCCGGTCGATGGGCATCACGATCGCCGACTAGTTCCGAGCCGCGACGGGCGCGGCGGTGCCTGGACTGAGGAGCGCGGGAGCGAAGCGACCAAGCGCGACGAGGGAAGGCGACGCCTCCAAGGCGCCCGGAGCCCACCTCGCCGAAGGCGAGGCATTCAAACGCAGTGGAAGGGCCCGATGCGCGGCCCGCACCACGAACTCCATGAGGAGCGGAAAGTGAAGCGCAGCAAGAGCTACAAGAACGCGGCCGCACAGATCGACCGCGACGCCCTGTACAGCCCGCTGGACGGCGTCCGGCTGGCCAAGCAGACCGCGACGACCAAGTTCGACGCCACCGTCGAGGTCGCCCTGCGCCTGGGTGTCGACCCGCGCAAGGCGGACCAGATGGTCCGTGGCACCGTCAACCTCCCGCACGGCACCGGCAAGACCGCCCGGGTCCTGGTCTTCGCGACCGGTGACCGTGCCGAGGAGGCCCGCGCCGCGGGCGCCGACATCGTGGGCTCCGACGAGCTCATCGACGAGGTGGCCAAGGGCCGGCTCGACTTCGACGCGGTCGTCGCGACCCCCGACCTGATGGGCAAGGTCGGCCGCCTGGGCCGCGTGCTCGGTCCGCGTGGTCTCATGCCGAACCCGAAGACCGGGACCGTCACGCCCGACGTCACCAAGGCCGTCACCGACATCAAGGGCGGCAAGATCGAGTTCCGGGTCGACCGGCACTCGAACCTGCACTTCATCATCGGCAAGTCGTCCTTCGACGAGCGTCAGCTCGTGGAGAACTACGCCGCCGCGCTCGACGAGGTGCTGCGTCTCAAGCCGTCGGCAGCCAAGGGCCGCTACCTCAAGAAGGTCACCTTCACGACGTCGATGGGCCCCGGCATCCCGGTCGACCCGAACGTCACGCGTGCGATGACCGAGGCCGAGGTCTGAGACACCGCCTGATCCGAGCCTGATCTCAGGCCCGGAATCGGATTTCGAGAGAAACCCCTGCCCATTCGGGCAGGGGTTTCTCTCTTTCTGGGCAGGAGTTCGCCCAAGGTGCCGGCACGCGGCCTTTCCCGATGCGTGGCCCTTCTCCCGCCATGCCGTAGCCGGCCGTTGTGGGCACTGTGACCTGGCCTCTTGTGGTACGGCGTCGCCGTTGTGGCCGGAACTTTCACGGCATTCCGTGGCGCCTAGAGCCTTTTTGTGTATTTTTCGTCTTTTTCGTGTCAGGACGGGCGTTCGGAATGTGTAGGAATCATGTATATCTGATGGCGTTTTTCCCCTTATCCACGCGCGTTGGGTTCCGACCGCATAGGGTCGGGAAGCACCTGTTGGGGGAAACGAAGGGAATATAGGCATGCGCCGGTTTCTGGTGGCCGCCGGAGTGGCGGTCACGATCACGGCGGCGGGATGCGGCTCGACCACGGCCACCCCGTCTCTGGACAAGCACGAGCTCACCGCGGCCGAGGTCCTGCAGCAGACGGCGCAGAAGACCGACAAGGTCACGTCCTATGCCGCGGACATCGTCATGAACATGACCGGCCCCAACGGCGAGACCGGGAACATCGAGGGCACCATGCGTGCCCAGACGGCTCCGAAGGTCGCGTTCGACATGACCTTCGACAAGATGAGCTCGGCCGGCCAGGACATCCCCGGCGGGATGCGCATGATCCTCGATGGTCGCGTCGCGTACATGAAGATGGACATGCTCAAGGCCCTCATGGGCGGCGACAAGGCCTGGATCAAGATCGACCTCGCGAAGGCCGGGGCCCAGGCGGGTGTCGACATGGACCAGCTGCTCGGTCAGGCCAACCAGATGGACATGCGGAACAACATCAAGATGCTGACCGCGTCCAAGGACATCAAGTCGGTCGGCAGCGAGAAGGTCGGCGGCGTCGACACCACGCACTTCGCGGGCACCTACCCGGTGACCGAGGCGCTGAAGCAACTGCCCGCCGACTCGCGCAAGCAGGCCGAGGCCGCGATGACCGGGATGAAGGACATGAAGTTCGACGTCTGGATCGACGGCGAGGGTCTGCCCCGCAAGATGGCGGTGAAGGCCGAGCAGGCCAAGACGATGGCCATGGACATGACCATCCTCTTCAAGTCGTTCAACGAGAAGCTCACGATCAAGGCGCCCCCGGCCAGCCAGGTCGCCGAGATGCCGACGAACGAGCCCCTGGGCAGCTGATTTGGCGTCCTAGGGATTGACACGTATTCTGTCTCCTGCCAAAGACCGCCGGTCGTCGCCGGGCTGTTTCGTAGCTCGGCGACCGAAGGTTCCACGTGAGTGGACGGCCCGCGTAGGTGTGGAGAGAGCTTGGGACGATCAAGTCGTCCTTCCAAGCCCCGTGCGCCTGCGCCGGGGCTTGTTCGTTTGAGGGGAGCCCTTCGCCGGCGGCACATCTGGAAGGAGGCCCATGGCGAAGGCGGACAAGAGCGGTGCGGTTGCCGAACTCAAGAACGAGTTCGAGGGCTCCAGCGCCGCCGTTCTGACCGAATACCGCGGTCTCACCGTCGCTCAGCTCAAGGAGCTGCGCGTTTCACTCGGTGGGCATGCGAAGTTCGCCGTGGCGAAGAACACGCTGACCAAGATCGCGGCCAACGGCGCCGGGATCACCGTCCTGGACGACCTGTTCCAGGGCCCGACCGCCATCGCGTTCGTCAAGGGCGACGTGGTGGAGGCGGCCAAGAGTCTGCGTGACTTCGCCAAGGCCAACCCCCTCCTGGTGATCAAGGGTGGCGTCGTCGACGGCAAGTCGATGAGCCCCACCGAGATCACGAAGCTTGCCGACCTCGAGTCCCGTGAGGTGCTTCTCGCGAAGCTGGCCGGTGCGCTGAAGGCCAAGCAGTCCCAGGCTGCCGCCACCTTCGCCGCGCTGCCCACTCAGATGGCTCGACTCGCCGAGGCTCTGCGCGCCAAGCGCGAAGAGGCCGGCGAGTAGGTCCCGCGCAGGCGGGCGGGGGAAGCGCGCTACCGCGGTCCCTTTTCAACGTTTTGCTAGATCCACTGGAGGAACACCATCATGGCGAAGCTCAGCACTGACGAGCTGCTCGACTCCTTCAAGGAGATGACCCTCCTTGAGCTCTCCGAGTTCGTGAAGCTCTTCGAGGACACCTTCGACGTCAAGGCCGCCGCCCCGGTCGCGGTCGCCGCCGCGGGCGTGCCCGGCGCCCCCGCCGCCACTGAGGAGGCCGAGGAGCAGGACGAGTTCGAGGTCGTCCTCGAGGCCGCCGGCGACAAGAAGATCCAGGTCATCAAGGAGATCCGCGCTCTGACCAGCCTGGGCCTCAAGGAGGCCAAGGACCTCGTCGACGGCGCTCCCAAGTCCGTCTTCGACGGCAAGGTCAACAAGGAGCAGGCCGAGAAGGCGAAGGCGGCCCTCGAGGGCGCCGGCGCCACCGTCACGGTCAAG
This sequence comes from Planotetraspora kaengkrachanensis, assembly GCF_016862895.1. Lineage (GTDB taxonomy): Bacteria > Actinomycetota > Actinomycetes > Streptosporangiales > Streptosporangiaceae > Planotetraspora > Planotetraspora kaengkrachanensis. The sequence goes on from NZ_BONV01000061.1 coordinate 21,793, forward strand.
TAGCACCTCGCCGGAAGGGCGGGTCCACCCAGGTGCCGGGTGGTGCCCGCCCTTTCGCATGCCCGGGGAAGATCCGTACCGGAATCGAACACCCTATGGGCAGGCACGGCCGCCTGATCTATGTTGCGGGAGGGGATCCGGCGTCCGGCGACTTGATCGGGGGTGGCCCAGGTGCGGCGCGCGCTGGTCGTCTGCCTCCTGCTCGTCACCGTCGCGCTGGCGGGGGCGGTCGTGTGGGCTGGAAGGGCCCGTGACGCGGCCAGGGCCGTACAGGACGATCGCCGGTCGGCGGCGCGCGCGGCGGCCGTCCACGCGGTCAATCTGCTGTCCGTCGACCACAGAACCGTCGACGACGACATGAAGCGCGTCCTCGCGACGTCGACGGGCGAGGAGCGCGAGGAGTACGCCAGGAACGAGGCGGCGCTCAAGAAGGCGACGATCGACAACAAGGTGGTCCAGACCGGCGTGCTCCGGGCGACCGGGCTGGCGTCCATGACCGGGGACCGCCGCAGGGCCGAAGTGCTGATCGTCGCCGACGCGGTGATCGACTGGGAGGACGGCAGGAACGCCGCTCCCGAGGAACGCTTCTACCGATGGCGCATGGAGGTCACCAAGACCGGCGGGGTCTGGTTGGTCTCGAAGGTGGAGCTCGTCCAATGAGGCGCCTGCTGGTCGCTCTGACGGCCCTGTCGGCCCTCTTCCTCGCCGTCGCGGCGGTTCGGACCGGCCTCGATCTACGGCGCATCCAGGACGGCGACAGATCCGCCGCGGAGGGCCTCGCCGCCGCCCGGGCGCTGGCTCCCGACATGTTGTCGTACGACTACCGTACGATCGATCAGGATCTTCGAAGGGCGCAGAGCCGGGCCACGGGGACGCTGGTGCGGCGCTATCGCGAACTGGCGGAAACGCTCCCCGCGGAGGCCAGGCGGCGCAGGCTCGTCCAGCAGGCCGTCGTGGCGGCCGCCGGCGTCGAGACCGCCACACCCGAGGAGGTCCGGGTGGTGCTGTTCGTCAACATGACAAGGAGCAGTTCCGAGCCGGGGGGCGACGGGCCGGAGCAGCAGGTCAGCCAGGGACGGGCCCGGCTCCGCATGGTGACGGACGGCGACGGCTGGCGGATCGCGGACCTGACCACCCTGCTCGGTGACACGCCCGCTCGATGACCCCGGTTACTCAATTGTTAGCAAAGGTTGGGTTTAGGGCGCTTCGATCACGGGCAGATGTTCGGCACGGCGGCGTAGACCGATGGTCAGCGTTGGCCCGTCCGTGTGACGGAACGTTACCTGGACCGGCTCCCGGGTAGGGTCTGGTTCCGATGATGTTCCTCCGTCGTACGGACGGGAAACACCCAGCGTGGTGCCCGTCAGTTAGGCGAAATGTGGGCTTGCGGGCTTGACGTTTCGGCTCAGACGGGTGATGCTGCCACCAACGTGGAGCGCAGAGCGAGAGCGGAGTGGACAGGTGTATGCCTATCGGCTACACTGCCCCTTTGCGCTGCCCTTTGACGACCGTCTCTCTGAGTAATGCTTAGTCTCTGGTCGTCTGGCGTGCGTGTAGTCAGTCCGCGAGCCCTCGGAAGGACATCTGTTGGCAGCCTCGCGCAACGCCTCCGCCGTACCCGCCGGTCCCCGTAACGTGTCGTTCG
>NZ_BONV01000062.1 GCF_016862895.1 Planotetraspora kaengkrachanensis
GGCGGTTTTGGCGCGGATCATGGCCACGGGGCGCAGGGTGCGTCCGACCACCCACCACGTCGCCCACGCGGCCAGCCCGATCCCGGCCAGGACCGCTGAGCCGATCAGGAATTCGAGCGTGTGGGACGCGAGGAGCGGCGGCTGGGCCGTCCCTGCGTAGACGAAATGTTGCCGTCCCTGCCAGAGAACCCGCGTCTCCAGCGGCGGGACCCGGATGGCGGTAAGGACGACGCACTCGTCACCCGGAGGGCACTCGGTCCGGTGGGCGACCCGGTCGTCGATCGGGGGCTGCAGGGAGCTCAGTCGCGGCCGGCCCGCCGCGGCCGGGCTCGCGGACACGACCGTGCCCCGTTCGTCGACGAGTTGCAGGAGGTCGATCTTGGACTTCTTGGCGCCGTGCCCGGGGCTGAGGGTCGCGGGAGGCGCGGAGCCGAGTCCCATGGACCCGATCACCTCGGCGGCGACCGCCTCGGTCTCCTTGAAGATGTTGTTCTCGATCCGCTCTCGGATGGCCAGATCGATGCCGCCTCCGATGATCAGGAAGGCGAGCAGGGAGACGATCCCGGAGACCAGGGTGAAACGCGCCTGGATCGAGCGGCGGCACAGCCTCTGGTACACCCTGTCTCCTGTCGTGGTCGATGAATCCGGTCGCATAGAGAAGAACGACCGGAGGCACCCGGGTTCATGGCGAACTTGATGCCCACGCCCGGAAACCATGCACAAAAACCACGAACGCATGACTAGCGCATTACTTAAAACGCGCAAATCATGGGAAATCGCTCAAATTTGATCTATCGACGAGGGAGCTCGCGCTCTCCGCCCGGCCTCACGCCTGCGAGGGGATGCCCTGCCTCCGCGGCCGGCCTGTCCCGTGGACCGGCGGGTACGACCGGGACCCGCTCCTCACGGCCGCCACGAGGCGCGCGGCCAGCCCGGCGGCCTGCGCGCGGATCTCCGGGATGGCCGTGGTCTCGTACCGCGTGCCCCGCAATGTCGGCCCCAGAGTGAAGATCCTCTCGCTGGGCCGTCCCCAGACGTCGAGCACGGCGCCGCCGTCGTCGGCGTCCAGGCCGAGGCCCAGCGCGTCGGGACGGCCGAGCCCGGCGGCGAAGAATCCGGAAAGGAAGGGATCGCGGGACACGTCGGACGCCGGGCCGGTGCCGTTGACCACCCAGCCGACGCGGAGGTCGCGAGGCGTTCCCTCCTCGTCCACGTGGGCGACCACGCCGTCCTCGGCGGCCGTGGTCCCGGTGAGCCGGCCGCGTACGACCTCGAGGCGTCCTTCCGCCCGCAGCAGGGAGACGCGAGAGGCCGTCGAGGGAGGGATCCGGTGCCGGTGGACCTCCCAGTAGCGGGCGACCAGGCCGAGGAAGCGGCGGCGGTCGTCGAGGGAGAGCCGGCCCCACAGTGCGGGGACGTGCGGGCGCAGGCCGTCCATCACCGAATGCCATTCGCCGTCCCCTGCCGTGACGGCGGTTCGCACGGCACGCAGCAGGTCGGTGAGTCGCGTCGCGTCGTCGGGAATCGGCACCGGGGCCGGTGGTCCGGCGGGACATCGGTGCGCGCGGGGAAGCAGGCCGTGCCTGGACAGCGCGTACACCGTTGTGCCCGGACGCCCCCGGGTCACGGTTATCGCCACATCGATCATGGTCAGCCCGGTGCCCACGACCAGAACGGAGCTCCCGTCACCGATGTGGGCGATCGCGCCCGGCGCCCAGGGGTCGCCGACGTAACGCCCCGCGACGTCCTCTGTCACCTGCGGCAGGCGCGCGGGCCTGGTGTTGCCGAGGGCGAGGACGACGGCGTCGGCGTCGATCCTGCCGCCACCGGACAGGTGGACCACGGGCCTGCCGGGCAGCGACCGCGAGACGGAGGAGACCTCCCCGGTCACACGTGTCACCACGGCGTCGGGGGAGGCGTCGTTCTCGGCGGCGGACAGCACGTCGCGCAGGTAGCGCCCGTAGACGGCGCGCGGCAGGAAGTCGGATCCCGCGGCGTCGAGGCCGCTCGCCCGCGCCCACCTCAGGAGGTGGCCGGGATCGTCGGCGATCGCGCTCATCTTGTCGGCGCAGGCGTTGAGGAGGTGATCCGGGTCTTCGGTCGCGTAGGCCTGTCCCATGCCATGGCGTCCGTACCGGTCGACCAGGACGACCCGCAGCGCCGTGCGGGAATCGGCCGCATGACGGAGCAGGTGCACTGCCGTGAGGGTGCCGCTCGCGCCGCCACCCACGATCGCCACCACGGGGAGACGGCCTTGCTGAGCTGAGGAATCGACCACCCGCCAACAGTAACCCGTAATCCCTATGGGTTGAATAGGTAATGACCCAGGTCGAGGAAAGCTTTGAGAACCCACCAGCCCCCTCCGCGTGATCATGCACAAGCTCGGCGGCGTGCGGGACGACCCGGGCGAACCCCGATCGTGATCATGCACAGGTTCGGCGGCGTGTGGGTTGACCTGGGCGTACGCCGTTCGTGATCATGCGCGAATTCGTCGTGGCGCGGGCTGAGCTGGAAGTTCTCACTCGGTGATCATGCGTTCGCTGGCGTTTCTTCTCGTACGGCCGCGCGCCCCGTCGCACGGGGGAAGCGGCGTGGGGACGGGTGGTTGCCAGCCGTCCAGATTGCCCTGATGGGTATCCATACCTAGGAGATCGCCTGGTGGGGTTGCATGGTGAGGGTCGCTTGGGCGCCGTCTTGCTGCATGATCACGGACGGCGAAGGTGCGGGTCGGGCCACAAGCCGTCGAACTTGTGCATGATCACGAACGGCGTACGCCCAGGTCAACCCGCACGCCGCCGAACCTGTGCATGATCACGCCGGGGGGCAGGGGCATGATCACGATCAGGGTTCGTCCGGGTCGTCCCGCACGCCGCCGAGCTTGTGCATGATCACCCTCCCTCCCCCTCCCTACTCCACCCATCCCGTCTTCATGCGTCTCTTCTCTGGGGGGATGGTGGCAATGCGGCACCCAGGTAATGGCACACCCAGGCAAAACGCACCCTGGCGGGCGCCGGGCGTTCGGCCGAATATGAATGCACGGGCATCGGCGTTAGGCGCCGAGCGTCGATCGGGGAGACAGCCAGATGTATGTGTACGGAATCGCGACGAGCCAGGAGGAAGCCCTCTTCCTTCTCCTCACTGTCCTGTTCTGGGTGGCGATCTTCGGCGGCGTCGGGGCCGCGCTGCGTTCCAAGGCCAGGGACCGCCGGTCGAGGACACCCGAGGACGTCCTCTTCCAGAGGTTCGTCGCCGGAGAGATCGACGACGACGAGTACCGCCACGATCGTGAAGCCCTCCGCCGCGTGCCCCACCTGTGCGGACGCGACGGCTCGTGAGCTCCCTCCGCCGTCACTCGGGCCAGGGCGAGTTCTGGATGACCTCGACGAAGTCGCCACGGGTGAACCCGGGAACGAAATGCTGGAGCACGTCGGCCTTCACGTTCCCGAAGGTGGTCTCCGGCCGCGCGGCAATGCCCTCGGTGAAGGCCTCGAGGATGCGCTTCTTGAACTGCGGCCGCGGGTGCAGCGCGACGATCTCCGCCCGGCTCTCCTCGGAGATGTCCTCGTAACCGATCCCCAGTACGTCGTACTCCACGCCGGCGGTGACCAGGGCGACCTCCGGCTCCATGAACTCCGGGATGCCGGGCGTCGTGTGCAGCGCGATCGACGTCCACACCCGCCGGATGCTGTCCTCGGGAACGCCCCGGCTCTGCAGGAAGCGGCGGGCCTCGTCGGCGCCGTCGACCTCGAAACGGCGGCCGCTGCCGCGGAACTCCTCGCCGAGACCCAGGTCGTGGAACATCGCGCCGATGTAGAGAAGTTCCGGATCGAAGCTCAGTCCCCGGTTGCGCCCCTGCAGACTGCCGAACCAGTAGACGCGGCGGGAATGGTGGTAGATCAGGTCGCCGGCGGCGCCGCGGACGAACTCGGTCGCCTCGGCGGCGAGCCTGGTGTCCGGGACGGCCACTCCTGCCGCGGGATGCTCCATGACCTTCATGGTCGAGACTCCTGTTCTGGAGGGGGAGGCCGGTCCGGCCTCGGTCCGTGCTTCCACCCTGCCGACCGGGGGAAGCCCCCGGCCATGTCTTCCGGGACCTAAACCCCACACATGAGGACATGACCCCATCGCGGTCCCACAGGCCCGCCGTACGCTGGGAAAATGCCCTACCGAAACGGCGAGTGCCGGCCGCACCGAGTGATCGTCTTCGCGTTCGACGGGGTGCGGCTGATGGACGTGGCCGCCCCGCTCGAGGTCTTCGCCACCGCTTCCGGCGACTCCGGCGCGTACACCGTCGAGGTCTGCACACCTGACGGTCGCGCCGTCACCACCTCCACCGGCCTGCGCATCTCGGCCGACGTGCCGTACGCAGATGTGGATCATGTGGACACGCTCGTGGTGCCAGGCCCCGCCGATCTCGGCACGATCGAGGCGTGCCCCGGCCTCGTCGAACAGGTGAGGTTGCTGGCGGCGCGGGCTCGGCGGGTGGCGGCGGTCTGCACGGGGGCGTTCGTCCTCGGGGCGGCCGGACTCCTCAGAGGACGCCGCGCGACGACGCACTGGGAGCACGCCGCGGACCTCGCCCGGCGCCATCCGGACACCAGCGTCACCCCCGACGCCATCTACGTGCAGGACGGGCCGATCCTCACCTCGGCGGGTGTCACCGCCGGCATCGACGTGTGCCTGGCCCTGGTGGAGCAGGACCAGGGGCCGGACGCGGCCCGGACGGTCGCCCGCGACCTGGTCGTCTTCCTGCAACGGCCGGGCGGCCAGTCGCAGTTCTCAGTGGCGTCCCGCACGTCCGCGTCGGGCCACCCGGTCCTGCGCCCGCTGCTCGACGCCATCGCGGCCGACCCCGCGGGCGACCACAGCCCGCGCGTCCTGGCCAAGAACGCCGGTGTAAGCCCCCGTCATCTGTCCCGGCTCTTCCGGGAGCAGGCGGACACGACTCCTGCGGCCTACGTGGAGACCATGCGCCTGGAGGCCGCCCGGATCATGCTGGAACGCGGCGTCAGCGTGACCGCGGCGGCGCGGCGCAGCGGGCTGGGCAGCGACGAGACCCTGCGGCGGGTCTTCGCCCGCCACCTGAGGACCACCCCGTCGGCGTACGCCGCCCGGTTCCGCACCACGGGTACGGCGCACGCCGGGCTGTGACCGGGGTGGTCACCGCCCGGGCGGGCCCGCCGACTCGCTGACGAACAGGCGGATGACGTACCCGTGGACGCGTGTTCGGGACGCCTGGTGATAGTCGTCGCGCAGCGACCGCAACTTGGCGAGATCCTGCGGGGTGGTCAGGCGGGCGTCCTTGATGCGGGAGCGCTGGATCGCCCACACCCGCGGCACGTCGCGGAGCGCGGCCGCGATCCTGTTCGCCGGGATCTCCTCGGAGATCAGAGCGCCCGCCTGGGCGGCGGTCCGGGTCAGGGCTACCTCACGGACCGCCGCGAAGTCCTCCGGGTAGGCGTCGGCGACGATGCGGCGCCCCACCGGCAGGAACAGCACGGCGTCACCCGGCCGGGCGCCCTCCATGATGACGCGCGCCGCGCCCGCCGGGTCGTCGTTGCGGCTGGTGATCCGGCGGACGTCGGCCTGGGACGGCAGAGCCAGGACGGCGGTGGCGCCCAGCAGCGCGCACGCGACGACGACGCCGGGACCGCGCCGTCCGCTCAGTCGTCCGCTCAGCGGTTCTGTCAGCGCTACTGTCAGCCGCCCGGCGGCCGCCAGCCCCGCGCCGACCAGCCACGCCAGCCCGATGACGGCGTAGAGGATGTAACGATCCTGGTAGAAGGGCTTGAGCTGGGAGACGGCCAGCAGCGCCGCCGGTGGGAGTACGGCCATGGGAGCCGCCACGGCGAGCAGCGGGAGGCGCGGAGCCGCCGGCGAGGCGTCGTCGGCCGGACGGCCCGGCAGGAACGCGAGCACGACCAGCCCGGCGGTGACCGCGAGCAGCACACCTGTCCCGGCCAGACGGGTCACCAACTCGCCCACGGCCTCCCAGCCGGGTCTCGTGAGCCAGCCGACCTGTCCCTGCTGCGTGCTGCTCACCCACACGAGGGGGGCGACGGGAACGAGGCCGGCGGCGCAGGCCGGAACCCACCGGACAAGCGCCGTCCGGCCGGCCCGGCTCACGAGAAGCGTCACGGCGTGTGCGAGCAGAGCGAAGACGGCGAAGACGTTGAGCAGGCACCCGACGGAGACCGCCGCGCCGTACAGCACCCACCAGCGACGACGCCGGGGTTCGGACACCGCCCGGGCCAGGGACAGGGTGGCGAGCACCACGGCCGCGGTGACCAGCGCGTACGACCGTCCCTCCTGGGCGTAGTAGCTCACCACCGGGGTCGTCGCGTAGGCCAGGCCGGCGAGCAGGCCCGTCCAGGACGACGCCGTGTGCGCCGCGACGGCGGCCACGCCGGCTGCGGCGACGCACGTGGCCAGCACCGACGGCAGGCGCAGCACGACCTCGCCGGGATCGGGACCGCTCACCAGGGCGAGGAGCGGATGGAGCATCAGGTAGTAGAGGCCGTGGACCGCGTCGACCTCGCCGAGCGTGTTCCACAGAGCCGGAAGCGAGCGGCGCGCGACGGTGAACGACGTCGCCTCGTCATGCCACATCGATCCGCGGTCGACTCCCCAGAAGCCCGCGACCAGCGCCACGACCGCCGGTACGACCACGGCGGGGCGGCCGCGCAACGTGCCGATGCTCATGAATCCCCCGTTTCGGACCCGGCTCCCGGCGCGGACTCCGCCGAAGGACCGCTGCCGCGGCCCGTCCGGCTCGCCCCCGGCGGACGCCCCTCTCCTGTGGCGTTGTCGTCCGCTTTCCCGTGTCAGCTTCCCCGCCGGCCGACGGATCGACCTCATGGACAGGTCTTTGTGTTCGACGCGGTGAGGTCCCCGCCGGTTCGGGGGAGGGGGAATGAACCGCTTCGTCTCACATGCCGGATCGGCCGCGGTGATCTCGGCCTCCGGTGGGAACACCCCGCGCACGCGGCGTGCTGCAACTCAGGAGACGATGCCTGCACGAGGAGCACCAGCCATGACCGCCAGAGAAGTGAAGATCCCCGGCGCCGATCATCCGATCACGATCGAGCCGAGCACCGACGAGATCGTCGTCACCGTTGCGGGGAAGGTCGTCGCCTCCACACGCGACGCGCTGGTCCTGCGGGAGGCCGACTATCCGCCGGTGAACTACATCCCGGTCAAGGACGTCGATTTCGGCCTGCTGGAGCGTACGGACCAGGCGACCTACTGCCCGTACAAGGGGTGGGCCGGCTACTACAGCATCCCCGCCGGCGGCGGCAGCTCGGTCGACGCCGTTTGGCGTTACGACGAGCCGTACGACGCCGTGGCCGCGATCAAGGACCACGTCGCGTTTTATCCTGACCGGGTCGACTCGATCACGGTCCGGCCCACGGCCTGACCCGGCTCGTCGGAAGGGGCGCGGCGAACGCCGCGCCCCTTTCCGTGTGCCCGGGGCCGTTCAGTGGACTCCGGTGAGCTTGTCGGGATTGGTGATGGTGTAGATGCCGCGGATCCGGTCGCCTTCCTGCGCCAGGTCGACGACGATGACGGCGAAGGGCGAGCCCTCCACGAACACCACCGCCGAGAGGTCGCCGTTGACCGGCTGGAAGCGGATGTCCAGCCCCTCCAGCGGCCTGGCGGTCCGGGCGACGAGCAGCCGGGCGACCCTGTCGCGGCCGTGGATCGGGCGCGGTCCCGCCGCGGTCGCCTTGCCGCCCCCGTCGGTCCACAGGGTCACCTCGGGGGCGAGGATCTCCAGCAGGGAGTCGAGGTCGCCGCCGAACGCCGCGGCCACGAACCGCTCGGTCACCTGGCGTTGCGTCCGCCGGTCGACCTCGTAACGGGGCCGCCGCGCCTGCACGTGCTCCCGGGCCCGGTGGGCGAGCTGGCGGATCGCCGAGGGACTGCGGCCGAGCGTCTCCGCGATCTCCGTGTGCGCGTAGCCGAACACCTCGTGCAGGACGAAGACCGCGCGTTCCAGCGGCGTGAGCGTCTCCAGCACCACCAGCAGCGCCATCGACACCGACTCCGACCGCACCGCCTCGTCGGCGGTGTCGCCGGAGGTCAGGAGTGGTTCCGGCAACCACGGGCCCACGTACGTCTCACGGCTGCGGCTGAGCGCGGTCTGCCGGGCCAGGGCCTGGTTGACCGCGATCCGCACGAGATAGGCGCGGGGGTGCCCGATGTCCTCCTGGTTCCGCGACGCCCACGACAACCAGGTCTCCTGAAGCACGTCCTCGGTGTCGGCGACGCTGCCGAGCATGTTGTAGACGATGGAGAACAGCAGCTCACGATGGTCGGCGAACACGCGTGTCACACCGTCGGCCGAGATCCCGGGCATCGCGGGCCTCCTCTCCTGCGCGGATGCCTCCCAAGAGTGGTCCGCGCCCGTCCGATGTGACATCCGCCCGCGAATTGTGACTCGGATCTCACCCTCGACTCCGATGTCACACTCCGGCGGCCCACAGCTCTCTCAGGATGCGACCCGCCCGCCGCGGACGATGCGGCGGGCCGACCAGGAGAGCGAGACGCATCGTGACTGTGAACACTCCGGAGGGCCGTGCCGCCGCTTCCTCGGCGCCGCCGCGGAGTATGGAGGTGCTGCGGACGCCGGACACGCGGTTCGGGGGGCTGCCCGGCTACGCGTTCGAGCCGCACTACGTCGAGATCGACGCGGGCGACGGCGCCGGAACCCGGCTGCGCGTGCACTATCTGGACGAACGTCCGGACGACACGGCGGAGGCCTCGGGAGAGACGATCCTGTTGTTGCACGGAGAGCCGACCTGGAGTTATCTCTACCGGAACGTCATACCGCCGCTCGTGGCGGCGGGACACCGCTGCGTCGCCCCCGACCTCGTGGGGTTCGGCCGTTCCGACAAGCCGGCGTCTCCCTTCGCGTACACCTACCAGAGCCACGTTGACTGGCTGCGGGAGACCATGTTCGGCCGGCTCGACCTGCGGGACGTGACCATGGTGTGCCACGACTGGGGCGGCCTGCTCGGGCTGCGACTGCTGGCCGAGCACCCGGACCGGTTCCGCCGCGTGGTGGCGACCAACACCGTCCTGCACACGGGCGACCAGGGGGACATGGGCCCCTTCTACACGCAGTGGCTGCAGTTCAGCCAGCGTGCCCACCCGTTCGAGCCCGGAGCGGTCGTCGAAAGGGGCACGGCAACCGATCTCGACCCGGCGGTGCGCGCCGCCTACGACGCGCCGTTCCCCGACGAGGCCCACCTCCAGGGCGTACGCCGGTTCCCCCTCCTCATCCCCATCTCGCCCGACGACGAGGCCGCCCCGGCGAACCGCAAGGCGTGGGAGGTGCTGGAGACCCTGCGGATCCCGTTCCTGTGCGCGTTCAGCGACCGGGACCACGTGCTCGGCGACGCGCACACGCCGATGCGCGAGCGCATCCCCGGCGCCCAGGGGCAGCCGCACACCACCATCACGAATGCCGGCCACTTCGTGCAGGAAGACCGGGGCCCCCGGCTCGCGGCGGTCATCGACGACTTCGTCCGCACCGCCCGTTGAGCCGGCACCGAGCGAAGGGAGCATCGACATGACCGTTCTCGTCACCGGAGCCACCGGGACCGTGGGCGCCCACGTCGTCCGTCATCTGCTGCGGGCGGGCAGAAAGGTGCGGGCGCTGACCCGCGACCCCGCCTCCGCCCACCTGCCGGAGGGCGTGGAGGTGATCGCCGGCGACCTCACCGACGCCGCCACGCTGGCGCCCGCCTTCGACGGCGTCACCGCCGCTCATCTGATCAATTTCGGCAGGGGATACCGGCCCCTGGGAAACGGGCAGGAGATCGTCGACCTCGCGCTGCGGGCCGGAGTGCGCGCCGTCACCGTCCTCGGCGGCTGGGAGACGGGCAGCCTGGAGCCTGCCGTACAGGCCGGCGACCTGAGATGGACCCTCCTGCGGCCGGTGGAGTTCATGGCCAACACACTGGCCGACTGGGGCGAGTCGCTGCGGACCACCGGCGTCGTCCGCGAGCCGTACGGCGACAGGAAGAGCCCTCCGATCCACGAGTCCGACATCGGCGCGGTGGCCGCGGCCGTGCTCACGCAGGACGGCCACGCGGGGCAGGACTACCACCTCACCGGGCCGGAGGTGGTGACTCCCCGCGACAAGGTCCGCATGCTCGCCGAGGCGACCGGCCATGACCTGCGATTCGAGGAGCTCACGCCCGGCCGGACGCGGCAGGAGTGGGTCACCGATGGCGGCCGGCCTGAACGGCTCCTCTTCCAGGCGTTCCCTCCCGGGCTGGGTGACGCGGAGCTCGTGGAGATGCTCCTGCGGCTGTACGGCACGCCCAACGAACTCGGCGCCACCGTCACCGACGCCGTGGAGAAGGTCACCGGCCGGCCGGCGCGCACGTTCGCCGAGTGGGCGGCCGAGCACGCCGGCGCGTTCCGGCCGCGATCCGCGGAACGACCCGAAGCAGATCGGAAGGTCTCATGAGCACCTCATCGAAGCCCGTCCCGGGCCAGGCGCACCGCTACGCGCCGGGTGACCTGGTCGCGCGTCGCGAGCTGACGTCGATCCGGGCGGAGCGGGTGCTCCTGCCCGACCCCGGCTCCCTCGTCCACCTGCAGTTCCGGCGCTACGCCGGATGCCCAATCTGCAACGTCCACCTGCGGTCCGTGGCCCGGCGCCACGACGAGATCGCCGCCGCGGGAATCCGCGAGATCGCGGTGTTCCACTCTCCTGCGGAGGACATGCTGCCCCACCAGGGCGAGCTCCCCTTCGCCGCCGTCGCGGACCCGGACAGGCAGCTGTACGCCGAGTTCGGCGTGGAGGCGTCCCCCCGGGCCGTGCTGCATCCGCGGGCCTGGACGGCCCCGCTGAGGCCGCAGACCTACTCCGTCGTCATCCGGGGCATACGCGCCGGGGGGACGCCGTTCTCGACCGGGGGCCAGACCGTCCTCGGCCTGCCGGCGGACTTCCTCATCGCTCCTGACGGAAGGGTGCTGGCCGCCAAGTACGGCGGGCACGCGGGTGACCAGTGGTCGGTCGACGAACTGCTGCGCCTGGCCGGGCGGTAGCGCCGACCGTGGGCGGCCGGGATGATCGCCGAGTGGCCGGGCGTTGCCCGGCACAGGGACCCGGGCGTGCCCGCGCCGGGACCTGCCACGCGAACGGAGCGACCGTGACACACGACGACGAACTCTTCCTCCGCCGGGCCATCGAGCTCGCCGCCATGTCACGGGCGTCGGGAGACGCGCCGTTCGGGTCGCTGCTGGTCGGCCCGGACGGCGCGGTCCTCGCAGAAGACCACAACACGGTCCTCACCGACCGCGACATCTCCGCTCACCCCGAGCTCAAGCTGGCCAGGTGGGCGGCCAGGGAGCTGAACCCCGACGTCGCGTCGGCCACCACCATGTACACGAGCTGCGAGCCGTGCGGCATGTGCGCGGGCGCCATCGAACGGTCCGGTCTCGGCCGCGTCGTGTTCGCGTTGTCCAACGAGCAGCTCACCGGCCTCAAGCCGCCGGCGGCCGGCACCGGCGTGCGCCAGGACGGTCCCGCGCTCTACGACGAGGCGCGGGTCCCCGTGGAGGGCTACTACCTCTGAGCCGCGGTCTGCGGGCTCACCCGGCGGTGAGCCCCAGCTCCGCGAAGACGGCCCGGTGGTCGGTGTCGGGTACGGCCTGGACGCTGAACGCCCGGACGGTCACGCCGGGGCCGGCGAGGACGTGGTCGAGCGTCACGGGCGGGATGCCGAAGCCGTTGAAGTGCCACGGGCGGTACGGCCACGTGGTGGAGAGGCCGTCGCCCGTGGCGTCGGCGGCGTCCGAGTACCCCTCGTCCAGCAGACGGCGGACCCGAGCGTGGTCGAGGGTGGCGTTGAAGTCACCGGCCAGCACGCGTCTCGATCCTGCGGGTGCGGCCAGCGCCGCGAGGCCGTCCGCCCAGCACTGGTACCTGTTCTGGTAGCGCGGTGCGCAGGGGTGCACGGACACGATCTCGACGGGCCTGCCGTCAGGTGCCGCCAGGGTGGCCCGCGCCTGGCCGAAGCCGCCGATGTCGATCGCCTGCCCAGGCGTCAGGGGGAACCGGGCGTAGATGCCGGACCCGCCGGTGCCGGGGCGCGAGCGGACCACCTTGTACGGCAGAAGCGCTCCCAGCCCCGCTTCGTCCAGTCCCTCGGCGGCCTCGGGGGTCAGCTCCTGCAGGGTCAGCACGTCGGGACGGAGTCTCCGTACGAGATCGACGAGTGCGGGCGGAGGCGCCGCTCCGATCATCAGGTTCGAGGACAGGATCCGCAACGACGGCCCGCCGTCGTCCACGTCCGTCACGGTCGCCCGCGGCAGGACGCAGGCGGAGAGCATGGCGGTGACCAGAAGACTCGCCGCCAGAGCCTTCCACCTGCGCGAGACCAGGGCGACGATCGGGGCGACGACCGAGAGCATCGCGACGTAGGGCGTGAACCCCACCAGCTGCACCCAGCGGAAGTGCACGTCGGCCGGGACCAGCCGGAGCACGGCCCAGATCGCGAACGGCGCCGCCGTTAGCCACACGAGCACGCTCACCCACCGTCTCCGGTGAGTCTCGGGAGCGACCGGCGGGCCCTCCTCCTGCGCGATCGTCGTCACCCGGGCCCTCCGTCGGCTCGATCATGCTCGGCGGGGGCAATCCTAGGGCGGTTCAGGTAGCGGGGACCTCGCGGTCGTGACGCTCGCGGGCGGCCCGGATGTCGTCGCGGTGGGCGGTGGCCCATTCGTCCAGCGCGGTGAGCGGGCCGAGCAACGTCCGGCCGAGCTCGGTGAGCTCGTAGTCGACGCGCGGCGGCACGCTCGCGTGCACCGTCCTGCTGACCAGCCCGTCGCGGGCGAGCGCGCGCAGCGTGTGCGTGAGCATGCGCTGGCTGATGCCCTCGATGGCGCGGTGCAGCTCGCTGAAGCGGTGCGTGCGCCGCCCGAGCAGCACCACGATGAGCACACTCCACTTGTCGCCGACCCGGTCGAGCACGTCGCGGATGGGACAGTCGTCCGTGATCTGGAAGCCGGCGGGCCCAGGCACATCCGTGTGCGTGACAGACATGGAAGTGCCTCCTTATGGTCGCCGTTATTGTGACTCATGATGGTGTTACACACAATAAGTAACCAGGAGGGCTTGATGAGCGCATCCGCGTCGCCCGAGACTCAGCGGCCGGACGCCGTGACCGCGGAGACCGACCCTGAGACGCAGGGCGGGACGCCGTCGATCAGGCGGCCGGTCGTTCCGGGTCTGGTGGTGCTGGGCGCCGAGGGCGCCGAGGCGTGCTCGGACGGGAGCTGCTGGTGAGCGAGGAGAAATCTGTGCGGGTCGAAGTGTGGTCCGATGTCGTGTGCCCGTGGTGCTACATCGGCAAGCGGCGGCTGGAGCGGGCGCTCGAGGGGTTCGAGCACGCCGGCGAGGTCGAGGTGGAGTGGCGCAGCTTCCAGCTTGATCCCTCGCATCCGAAGGGCGTCAGGCAGCCGGTGTACGAGGCCCTGGCCCAGAAGCTCGGCGGTTCCACGGCGCAGGTCCGCGCGATGACCGACCGGGTGAAGGCGCTGGCCGCGGACGAGGGGCTCGAGTACGACTTCGAGCACTCCATCTCGGTCAACACGTTCGACGCCCACCGCCTGACCCATCTGGCCAAGGCGCACGGTCTGGGCGGGGAGACGCACGAGCGGCTCATGCGGGCCCAGCTCATCGAGGGCGAGACGCTCGACGACGTGGACACGCTCGTCCGGCTCGGCGCCGACGTGGGCGTCCCCGCCGACGAGGCCCGGCGGGTACTCGAAGGGGACGACTACACCCGTGAGGTCGAGGAGGACATCCGCGAGGCCCAGATGCTCGGCGCGACCGGAGTGCCGTTCTTCGTGCTCGACCGCACGTACGGCGTCTCGGGCGCGCAGCCGGTCGAGATGTTCCTGTCGGCGCTCCGCACGGCGTACGAGCACGTGGACACCCCGGCCCGCTGACGACGTCCGGGGCTGGGCGAGCCGGCGCGGCGGCCGTACGAGGTCGCCCGCGCCGGCGTCCGGGACTCTCAGCCGATCACCTCGACCACGTTCCCCTCCTGGTCGCGGATCTGCGACCTGACGATCTCCACAACGACGCCCGGCGCGGTGCGGAGCACGTGGACCCCGGCCGTCGGGTGCAGCACCGCCGTCAGTTCGGACAGGACCTCCGGCGGGATCTCGACCTCGACGTACCCGTCACCGGACTCCGTGACGGTGACGTGGTCGCCGGGGCGCAGTCGCACACCACCGCCGGGCGCGTCGATCGACAGACCGCGCCCGTACGGCAGGCGGCCGGCCAGCGCTCGTGCGATGCGCTCGGCCGCGTTCGCGCCGAAGGTCAGCACCATCTTCTCCGGTCGGCCGTCGGTCTTCCAGCGCGCATCCTGGACGTACAGGCCGCCCGTCGACGAACCGTCGCGCCGCGCGCCGTCTTCGATCGCGGCCGCGAGGTCAGGATCGTCGATCACGCTGTCCCGTGCCAGGTCCGTGACCAGCAGCGGCAGCCGGGTGCGCAGGACGCCGAGCAGGCCGAGGGCGTCCCAGCGTCCGATCGCCTCGTATTCGCCGAGGGTGAGCCCGACGACCTGCAGGAAGCACAACCGCCCGTGAGGTGTGTCGATCGTGCCGAGTTCGGGATCCTCGGCGAAGGCGGCGGCCCGGATCGCCGTCTCGGGGTTCTCCTGCGAGATCGGACCGTTCAGATCGATATGGTGGCCGGGCGCGAACGGGTTGGCGGAGGAGAAGACGTAGCGGCCGAGGTTCTGCAGGAAGCTCGCCGCCCACATCGGCGGTTCGGCCTCATCGGGGCCGCGGGCGACGCGGAAGGTGAACTCGAACCCCCATCCGGACTCCTCGGCGATCTCCGACTCCTTGTCGTACAGCTCGGACATGCCGTAGCTGACGAAATGCCAGTGGTCATCACGCGGGTAGACGCTGATCCCGTCCAGCGGGTCGGGGCCGCCGAGGCTCCATTTGAGAAGCGTTCCGTAGTGTCTGGGGGCCACCCCGGGATAGAGCCGCGCCGCTGCGGCGTCGATGGCGTCCCATCCGGCGGCGATCGTGTTGTCGACCATGAGGCGCGACTCTATTCGAGCTTCGCGGGCGGTGGATTCGGCGCGGTACGACCGGGTGTGGCCGGTCAGTAGTCCCTGATGGTGATGGCGGTCGCGGCCTTGCGGATCGGCTCGGTGACCCGCTTGATCATGCGCTCCTTTCCCGGGAGGTGCGGCATGAGCCGCAACATCCCCATCTGGAACCGGATCTGGCCCGCCGACTTCAGCACCATCCCCTTGAGGTTGCCTTCGGCGAGCTTCTGGTTCTCCTCGACGAAGGGCCGCATGTCGTTCTCGTAGGCGGCGAACCCGGCCGTGTGGTCTCCGGCCGCGGCCGCCAGGGAGCCGGCCAGGACGTAGGCGCCGACCAGGCTCAGGCTCGTGCCCTGGCCGGACGCGGGGGAGGGCCCGTAGGCGGCGTCGCCGACGAGGACCACCCGGCCCGACGACCACCGGTCCATGCGCACCTGGCTGATCGAGTCGAAGTAGAAGTCCGGCGCGTCCCACATGGAGTCGAGCAGGCGGGGGACGTCCCAGCCCTGGTCGGCGAAGGTCCTGGCCAGGAGCTTCTTCTGCCCGTCCACGTCCTTGCGGTCATAGGGGTCGGCCGGAGAGGTGAACAGGAACATCGCCTTGGCGTCGGCGCTCTGCCGGGTGCTGTACATCCCCGCGCTCCGGCCCGGCGCCGGGTGCATCATCTCGGTGCGGTCGAGCCCGAGGTGGTTCGGGACCGTGAAGATCGAGATGTGGTGGCCGAGGTCGTGGACGAACCCGGACTCCTCGCCGAAGGCCAGCGCCCGTACGTTGGAGTGCACGCCGTCGGCGCCCACGACGAGGTCGAAGGTCCGGTCGGGGCCGTTCTCGAACGTGACGCGGACGCCGTCGGCCGTCTCGTCGAGCGCCGTGATGGAGTCGTCGAAGATGTACTCCACGTCGTTTTTGGTCGCCTCGTAGAGGATCGCGCCGAGGTCGCCGCGCATGATCTCGACGTCGTCGCCCTCGCGCCCGCCGAACAGTTGGGCGCTCATCGTCGCCATCTGCCTGCCCTTCGCGTCGACGAAGCGCGCGACCTGCATGTCCGTGCTGTGCCGCCGCACCTCTTCGAGTAATCCCATGCGCTCGACGACCTCTAGAGCGGCGCCCCGGATGTCGATCTTGTAGCCGCCCGTCCTCAGCGAGGGCGCGCGCTCCACCACCGTGGGGCTGAAGCCGTGCTTGCGAAGCCAGTAGGCGAGGGCGGGGCCGGCGACGCTCGCGCCAGAGATCAGAACGTTTGTCATGTCTCCGACTGTACAAACGTCTCAGAAATCTGTCTAGTACAAATGTGCAAGACATTTGTTCAAACGCGCGCTAGGCTGTGGGCCATGGGAAATCGGGAAGATCTGCTCGCGGGGGCCCGCCGCTGCCTGATGGAGAAGGGGTACGCGGGCACCACCGCCCGCGACATCGCGGCGGCCTCCGGCACGAGCCTCGCGTCGATCGGCTATCACTTCGGGTCCACGAAGGCGCTGCTGAACGCGGCCCTCTACGAGGCGCTGGAGGAATGGGGGAGCGAACTCGAACGCGCCCTCGCCGGAGGACCGTCGTCGTCGGGCCTGACGCCCGCGCAGAGGTTCGAGGAGGCGTGGGCGCGGATCATCGAGTCCTTCGCCAGGAACAGACCTCTGTGGGCCATCCAGTTCGAGCTCATCGCCCAGATGGACCGCATGCCCGAGTTGAGAGAGTCCTTCGCGGCGGCGAACCGCCAGGCCCGGCTGGGCCTGGCGGCGCTCTTCGACGGACTGGACCCGGTCGCGGACGAGAAGAAGGCGATGGTCGTCGGCGCGTTCCACCAGGCGCTGCTCGGCGGGATGGCGGCCCAATGGCTTGTCGACCCCGAGGGCGCTCCCTCGGCTGAGGATCTTGCCGAGGCGCTGCGCACGATCACCGCCGGCCTCACGGACTGACGCCCTCGTGGGGTGATCATGCACAGGTTCGTGAACGCGCCCGCCGACCTGCGCCGACACCTCGCGTGATCATGCACGGGTTCGTGAACGGGTCCGCCGACCTGCGCCGACACCTCGCGTGATCATGCACAGGTTCGGCGATGCATGCTCTGACCTGCGCCTGCGATCTCCGTGATCATGCATGGAGGTCGGTCCGATTTCCCGTTCGCGCGCCCCTGCGGCCGCCTGGGTGATGTTGTCGTGGTTCGCGATGACGCTCTCATTGCCAGATCACGAATGGCATCGCCGCAGATGGGAGGGTGTTTCTCCGAAAGTGTGCATGATCACGAACGGAGAAACGCCTGATGGCGGCCGTTCCGTGCGAAGGTGTGCATGATCACGCACGGAGGAGGGGCAGGTGGCGGCGGCCTGCGCTGATCGACCGCGTCCGCGAGTTCGGCGTGCCCGCGACCTACGACGCGGACACCGAGGAATGCGCGCCCGGCCCCGACCCCGGATACGGCGGCCGGCACCTGTCCGCCGACGCCGAGGGCCTGACCATCTACTACGGCAGGAACGGCAAGGGCTACCTGATCGCGTCCAGCCAGGGCGACGACACCTTCGCCGTCTACGGCAGGGGCGGCGGGAACCGCTTCATCGGGTCGTTCCAGGTCGGCGACCACGGCGGCGTCGACGGCGTGCAGGCGAGCGATGGGGCGATGGTGGTCAACGTGCCGCTCGGCCGCGACTTCCCCAAGGGCCTGTTCGTCACGCACGACGGCGCCAACACCCCCGTCGCGCTCGACCCGGACGGTGAGATCCGCGAGAACACCGACTTCAAGTACGTCAAGTGGGACGACATCGCGCGCCCTCTCGGCCTGGAGGTCGACACCAGGAGCGGAGATCCTCGCGGCTGACGGCCCTACGGGTGGGCGGCGGCCTGTCTCGGGCCGGTGAGGGGGCCGTACCTTTCGTTGAGCACTCCCATGGCGGCCCCGGCGGCGATGACGTCGACCCCGAGGGCGGGCGTCGTGACGTCGGCGGTCAGCCAGTCGACGCGCGGCACCTCGGTGCGGACCGCGTCCTGGGCCGCGCCGAGATAGGCGTCGGCGTGGGGGAGCAGGTCCGCGCCGGCGAGGACGACGTGGTCGACGTCGATCGCCTGCAGCAGGTTGACGACGCCGACGGCCAGGACGCGCGCGGCGGCGGCGACGTCTCCCCGCGCACGGGCCTGGTCGTGCACGATCTCCAGGCACCCGTTCCTGCCGCACACGCATCGCGGGCCGTCGAGCTGGACCACCATGTGGCCGAACTCGCCGGCGTTCGTGTGCGCGCCGCGGTAGGCGCTGCCGCCGAGCCACAGCCCGGCGCCGATGCCGGACTCGACCATGATCAGTACGGCGTCGCGGAACTTGGGGCCGCGGCGCCACGCCTCGGCCACGACGCCCGCGGTCACGTCCTTGTCGAGCAGCACGGGGAGGCCGAGGCGCTCCGCGGCCAGGTCGCGGAGCGGGACGTCGTGCCAGTGCCGCAGCCGGTGCGCGTCGCGGACGACGCCCTCCGCGTGGTCGAGCGGGCCGACCATGCCGATCCCGACCCCGACGAGCCGCTCGGCCTTGCACCCGCCCGCGAGAGCGGCCACGCCGTCCGCGAGGTCGTCGAGCAGCCGCACGGGAGTGAAGTCGCCGGGCAGGGGGGTGACGACCGACTGCCGCACCTCGCCTGCGAGGTCGCACAGGACCAGCCGGAGCGTACGGCGGGCGACGTGCGCCCCGATGGCGTAGCGGCTGTCCGGGACCAGGCGGTAGACGCTCGTCGGCTTGCCCACGCCGTGCCGCCGCACCCCGTCCGGCTCCACGAGGCCGGCCGCCAGGAGGCGCGCGATCACCTTGGAGACCGCCTGCGGCGTCAGGCCGGTGCCCGCGGCGATGGTCGCGCGGTCGAAAACGTCGGTGCGGCGGGCGATCGCGACCACCAGCGCGTCGTTGTAGTCGCGCAGGTAGTCCAGATCGGCGGCCTTGTCCACCCCGCCAGCGTATTACGCAACAGCGTTGCTATTCTAGAGACCGCACTGACCTCGAGTTCCTCAGCCGCCTCTCTCCGACGCAAGGCCGGCAGTGCTTTCTACGATCACGAAGGTTTCGCATGAGCCCCCTCACCCCGGCGCAGCGCTGGTCTGCGCTCCTCGCGCTCGCCCTTGGCGGCTTCGCCATCGGCCTGACGGAGTTCGTCGCCATGGGTCTGCTGCCGGACATCGCGCGTAGCCTGCTGCCGACGCTCTACGCGCGGTCCACCTCCGAGGCCGTGGCGCAGGCCGGTTGGATGATCAGCGTGTACGCCCTGGGCGTCGTCGTCGGCGCACCGCTGTTCGCCGCGCTCACCGCGCGGGTGCCGCGCAAGAAGATCCTGCTCGGGCTCCTTGCCCTCTTCATCGTGGGCACCGCGGCCTCGGCGGCGGCCCCCACGTTCGGGCTCGTCCTGGTCGCCAGGTTCGTGGCCGCGCTGCCGCACGGCGCCTACTTCGGAGCCGCGGGACTGGTCGCCGCCTCGATCATGGGTCCGGGCAGCCACGGCAAGGGCTTCGCCGTCTCGCTCGGCGGCCTGACCGTGGCCAACGTCATCGGCGTGCCGGTGATCACGCATGTCGGCCAGTCGTCCGGATGGCGGGTCGCCTACCTCATCATCGCGATCATCTTCGCCCTGACGCTGTTCGCCGTGCTGGCGACGGTGCCGGCGATCGCCGCCCACCCGAACGGATCAGCACGCAGCGAACTGCGCGCCTTCCGCGCGCCGCAGGTGTGGCTCGTCGCGGGCATCGCGTCGATCGGCTTCGGCGGATTCTTCGCCATCGACAGTTACATCGCCCCGGTGACCACTCACGTCGCCGGACTGCCGGCCTCGACGGTCCCCTGGGTCCTCGTCGCCGTCGGCCTCGGGATGACGATCGGAAACGCCGCAGGCGGCTGGGCCTCGGACCGCGACCTGCGGCGGTCCATGCTCTCCGGGTTCCCGGTCTTCATCGCCTCTATGGTCGTCTTCGCGCTCGTGTCCCGCTGGACGGCCGGGCTGTACGTCGGAGCCTTCCTGGTCGGAGCGGCGAGCCTGTTCCTTGGCCCGGCGTTGCAGTCCCGGCTGATCCAGGTCGCCCCCGGCGCGCAGATGATGGGGGCGGCCGTCAACCAGTCCGCGATGAACGTCGCGAACAGCCTCGGCGCGCTGCTGGGCGGCGTGGTGATCGCGGGAGGGCTCGGCTACGTCGCCCCCACCTGGGTCGGGGTGGGTCTCGGCCTCATCGGGTTCGCACTCGCGGGCATCAGCTACGCGCTCGAGTCCCCCCGGAGGCGTAGCGCGCAGGCGCCGCTCCCAGAGTCGGCGTAAGTACGGCGATCGCCGGTCCCGGGGAGTGCCCGGGACCGGCCAGACCCGAGCATGCGCTCGAGGCCGTGCGGCGGACCGATCAGGCGGTCGAGGCCTCTCCGGCCGCACGGCGACCCAGTTCCGCCTCCACCGCCTCGACCGACTCCGTGGCCTTGTCGCGGTGGTACTCCCGCCAGGAGTAGGCGATGGCGGCGGCCCAGACGACGGCGATGCCGATGTAGGCGGCGGCCTGCACGTTCCCTGGGGCGTCGACCAGGTCGCTGCGCAGCAGCGTGCGGACGTTGGTCAGGATGATGACGCCGCCCACCGCGGACCCGAGGATGCGGGGCGGGATGTGGCGGACCATCCAGGCCGCGATGGGGGCGGCGATGACGCCGCCGAGCAGGAGGACTCCGACCCAGGCGAAGTCGATGTTCTCCGAGCCGATGCCGACGAAGAACCCGACGCTCGCGGCGATGGCGACGAGGAACTCACTGGCGTCGATCGATCCGATCACCTTGCGCGGGGCGAGCCGTCCGCTGGCCAGGATGGCCGGAGTGCCGACCGGGCCCCAACCGCCGCCGCCGGTGGCGTCGATGAATCCGGCGACCAGTCCGAGGGGTGCGAGGAAGCGCCTGCGCAGCGGCTTGCCCAGGTTCCCGCGCGGCAGGCCGAACGTGGTGAACCGGATGAGGACGTACAGGCCGAGCGTGAGCAGGATGATCGACATGACCGGCGCCGCCACCTCGGTGGACAGGCTGGACAGGAACGTCGCGCCGGCGAACGCGCCGGCGGCGCCCGGCACGCCGATCCTGGCGACGACCTTCCAGTCGATGTTGCCGAAACGCCAGTGCGAGACGCCTGAGGCGAGGGTGGTGCCGATCTCCGCCAGGTGGACGGTGGCCGAGGCCGCGGCCGCGTTGGTGCCGATCGCGAGCAGGAGAGTGGTCGAGGTGACTCCGTACGCCATGCCGAGGGCGCCGTCGACCAGCTGGGCGGCGAAACCCACCAGTCCGAGCAGTATGAGCGAACGCACCACGTCCCCTTCCTACTATCTCAATCGTTGAAGTAGGAATTATCGTGAATTACACAATTCGTATCCGTCAAGTCACGTTTCGGATTCGTCGGAGAAGGCCTGGTCAGGCCGGATGAGCCGGTGACGGGCCAGCGTTCCCCGTTGAGGCGGCTTCACACAGGGGGTCTCTCGCGGGCCGTGATCGCGCGGCGGGTCTTCATCGGCCGCAGGGCGGCCCCGGCCGTTTCGCCGCCGGCCGGGGACGCCCCGTGGTTCAGCACTGACCGTCGGCGAGCACCCAGTAGTCCGGGCCGGTCTGCTTCAGGGCGTGGACGGTGAACGTGTTCCACAGGCCCATGGCGTCGTTGGAGCCGTCGGCGAAGGTGTAGCCGCCGGACTGGTGGGCGCGGCCGGCGGTGGTGTGGGCGTAGTTGCTGGCCCTGACGCAGACAGCGGGCCCGGTCGGTGTCGGCGTCGGCGTGGGGGTGGGCGTGGGGGTGGCCGGCGGCGTCGGGGTGGGCGTGGAGGTGGGCGGGGTCGTGCCGTCGAGGCCGAAGAAACGGGCGTCGTGGTAGGCCGAGCAGATGGTGTCGAGGAAGTACGCCGCCGTGGTCCCGCACTGGTCGGCGGCGCCGCCCGGGTCGATCGGCAGGCCGTGACCCATTCCGGCGATCTCGTACAGCCGTACGGCGTCGTCGCCGTACACCTTCAGTGAGGTGCCGCCGGTCAGCGACTGGGTGGACGTGGGGGTCTGCGAGACGCCCCGCACGTTCGTCCACTGGTCACGCAACTGCGTGCCGTTGGCGGGGGTGACCGTGTAGTCGGCCTGGCCCTGCCAGATGGCGACGCGCGGGTACGGCCCGGAGTAGCCGGCGTACGCCCCTCGGACCAGGTCGCCCCACTGCTGCGGGGTCTTGCTGGTGGCGCTGTACTGGCAGCCGGACGCCTGCAGCAGGCTTGCCGCGCAGCGGTAGGCCAGCCCGGCGCCGATCGAGCCGCCGGCGAAGACGTCCGGATAGGTGGCCAGCATGACCGCGGTCATCGCCCCGCCGGCCGACAGGCCGCTGACGAAGATCCGTGAGGGGTCGCTTCCGTACTCGGCGACCGCGTGGGCGACCATGGAGCGGATGGAGGCGGCCTCGCCCTGGCCGCGGGTGGTGTCGCCGGTCTCGAACCAGTTGAAGCAACTCGACGCGTTGTTGGCGCTGCTCGTCTGCGGCACGACGAGGGCGAAGCCCCACTGGTCGGCGTACTTGCGCCAGCCCGAGTTGGCGAAGTACCCGGCGGCGTTCTGGGTGCACCCGTGCAGGAGCACCACGAGCGGGCGGCCGCTCGACAGGCCGTCGGGGCGGTAGCCGTACATCGTGAGGTTGCCGGGGTTGCTGCCGAAGGAGGTGACCTGAACCAGCGACGCCGCCCGCGCGGGGGCCGCGTTCAGGGCCGTGCCGAGCAGGCCGGACAGTGCGAGGAGGACGGCGAGCAGTGTGAGGACCGCTCGTGACGGTCGCGCCGGGAGGGGTGTGGCCATGGGGGGCTCCTTGTGACCTGGATCACTGGTCCTTTCCGCGCACGGTAGAGCTCTGGACACGTCTCCGACATGTTCGCGAAACACACTTTTCGCTTCGATGTCATGGTCCTGGCGGTACGTCTGGCTCGCTGTGAATGGGACAACATGACGCTTTCGTGAACTCCGCATGGGGATGGCCACGGGAACGTGGGGGTACGCGCTCCAACACTGCGGGCCGGTCGCATCCATCGTGTGGGACCGGCGACGACGAAGGTTTCCATGATCAGTACAGTGCTCATCGGTCTCGCGGCGGCCTGCCTGCTCGGGCTGGGCTTCGTGGCGCAGCAGCACGCCGCCTACACCGAGCCGCTCGGCGAGATGCTGCGGGTGCACCTGATCCTCGACCTCGTCCGCAAGCCGCTGTGGTTGTGCGGAGTCGCCGCGATGGTGGGCGGCCAGATCCTCGGCGCGGTGGTCCTGCAGCGGGCCGACATCGCGCGGGTGGAGCCGCTCCTGGCGACCAACCTCATCTTCGCGCTCGGAGCCGCGGCCATCGTCTACAAGGAGCGGCTGGGCTGGGTGGAGTGGCTGGGCGCGGTGCTGGTCAGCGGCGGGGTCGCCGTCTTCCTGGCGTTCGGGCAGCCGCACGGCGGCGAAGCGCCAGGGCCGGGATCCCCGGTCTGGCTCTCCGTCCTCGGCGTCCTGATGGCGGCGGCGGCTCTGGTCATGGCCGCGCTCCGGCTCGACCTGCAGACCAAGGCGATGTTGCTGGCCGCCTCGGCGGGGATGTTGTACGGCCTCCAGGACGCTCTCACCCGGGACTCGCTGCTCACCCTCGCGCGGGGAGCGGACGCCCTGGCGGCGACGTGGCAGCCGTACATGGTCGCCGTGGTCGCCGTCGTCGGCATCCTGCTCAACCAGAGCGCGTTCGACGCCGCGCCGCTGCGGATCTCCCTGCCGGCGACGACCGCCGCGGAACCGATCACCGGGATCGTGCTCGGGGTCGCGATCTTCAGTGAGCACCTCCGCGTCGACCCGGGCGCGGTGGCGGGTGAGGTCCTCGGCCTGATCGCCCTCGTCGCGGGCATCGTCATCCTCGGCCGATCGCCGTTCCTCGCCAAGTCGGACCGGAACCGGGAGGAGAGCCCCGATCCCGAATGCCGGTGACCGCCGTCCCCGGCCCGGTGTCAGGCGGCGACCGCGTCCACGTCCCTGTCGAAGACGCGGTGCTCGGCGATCACCGCCGCGAACGCCGCGGCGAACTCGTCGCCCGTCGTCTCCGGCCCGATGACGCCCTGGCGGCCGGGCAGGGCGGCGGCCTCCAGCAAGGCCTCGCCGTCCGGCAGGGCGCCGATCGCCTTGCCGTGCTTGAAGGCCTCGCGGACGAAGTGCACCGCGTGGCCGTTCTCGCTCAACTCCCCGCCGTCGGCGAGCAGGACGGCGTCGTACAGCACGGAGGACACCGCGCTGAGTTGCCTGTCCACGGCTAGCGAGCCGACCTGTCCCTCATGGGAGGTGACGATCTCGCAGATCGCCCCCTTCTCCTGCAGCGCCGCCATGACCTGGCCGGCCCGGTTCAGGTCGGCGCCGCCCGCGACCAGGAAGGCGATCTTCCTGGTCGCGATCGAGTCCCGCGGGGAGTTGGCCTGGCTGAGCGCCGGGGACGTCCTGCCGTGGTTGGGCGTCGTGGCGCCGGGGGAGGGCATGCCCAGCCCGGCGGCGACCTGCGCGGCCAGACCGGCGTCGACGTTGGCCAGCCGCTGGACGACCTGCTCCTTGATGTACCTGCGCTCCACGTGCCCGAGTTCGAAAAGGAAGGCCTCGACGATGTGCCGCTTCTCCCAGGCGGACATGCTGTTCCAGAAGAGGGTCGCCTGGCTGTAGTGATCCTCGAAGCTGGGGCTGCGTTTGCGGATCTTGTTGCCGTCGACGCGCTCCTGGTAGTGCCGGAAGACGCCCTCCATGTCGCCGCTCAGCACTCCGGACATCGGGCAGCCGCCGCTGATGGAGTTCGGCGCGTAGCTGGTCCTGCCCCGGTGGATGATCCGCTGGTTGTAGCCGTCCCGCTGGTCGTTGTGCACGGGGGCGATCGGCCGGTTGACCGGGATCTGCGCGAAGTTCGGCCCGCCCAGGCGGATGAGCTGGGTGTCCAGGTAGGAGAAGTTCCTGGCCTGAAGCAGCGGGTCGTTGGTGAAGTCGATCCCCGGCACGACGTTGGCCGTGTGGAAGGCCACCTGCTCGGTCTCGGCGAAGAAGTTGTCCGGGTTCCGGTCGAGGACCATCCGGCCGACCACGCGGACCGGGACGACCTCCTCAGGGATGATCTTCGTGGCGTCGAGCAGATCGAAGTCGAAACTGTGCTCGTCCGCCTCGGGCACGAGTTGCAGGCCGAGCTCCCATTCCGGGAACGCGCCGCGCTCGATGGACTCCCAGAGGTCCCTGCGGTTGAAGTCGGGGTCGTTGCCCTGGATGCGCAGCACCTCGTCCCAGACGAGGGAGTGGGTGCCGAGGACGGGGCGCCAGTGGAACTTGACGAACGTGCCCCGCCCTTCCGCGTTGACCAGGCGGAACGTGTGGACGCCGAACCCCTGCATCATGCGGAAGCTGCGGGGGATCGCCCGGTCGGACATCAGCCACATGACCATGTGCATGATCTCCGGCTGGAGCTGCACGAAGTCCCAGAACGTGTCGTGCGCCGACTGGGCCTGCGGGATCTCGTTGTGCGGCTCGGGCTTGACCGCGTGGACGAAGTCGGGGAACTTGACGCCGTCCTGGATGAAGAAGACCGGCATGTTGTTGCCGACCAGGTCGTAGTTTCCCTGGCGGGTGTAGAACTTCGTGGCGAACCCGCGTACGTCCCGTACGGTGTCGGCCGAGCCGCGCGACCCGGCCACCGTGGAGAAGCGCACGAAGACCGGCGTGCGCGCCGAGGTGTCGCACAGGAAGTCGGCGACGGTGAACTCGGCGAGCGACTCGTAGAGGTGGAAGTACCCGTACGCGCCGGCGCCCCGCGCGTGGACGACGCGTTCCGGGATGCGCTCGTGGTCGAACCGGGTGATCTTCTCGCGGAAGTGGAAGTCCTCGAGCAGCGTCGGGCCGCGTTCGCCCGCCGCCAGCGAGTTGTCGGTGTCGTCGACCCGCACGCCCTGGTCGGTGGTGAGACGGCTGCCCTCGGAACCGACCCGGTAGGCGTCGAGTTGCCGCTGCTTGTCGTCATTTCCTTCGGCCACGGGATCCCCCTCAGGAATCGTGCGTACGAGGGCACCCGTACCCGGCGCGGCGTCGGCGCACGGCGGGGCGCGGTCCATGGCGGGGTAATTTGGGCGCCGGGACCATGAGCGGGGAATGTGCAGGCGAAGCCGGGGTAGCAGGCCGTTCATGGCCGAATCACAGTCCGGTGGACGACTGGTGGCGGGGCGGTACCGGCTGATCGAACCGCTGGGCAGCGGCGGCATGGGGACGGTGTGGCGGGCCGCCGACCGCGTACTCGGGCGGGAGGTCGCGGTCAAGGAACTGCGCGGCCCCGCCGAGCTCGCCGGACCCGAGCGGGAGGCGTTCACCCTGCGGACCTTCCGCGAGGCCAGGGCCGCGGGCCGCCTGAACCATCCCGGCGTCGTGGCCGTCTACGACATCTTCGAGTATGGCGGCCATCCATGGATCGTCATGCAGCTGGTGCGGTCGCGCACGCTCGGGTCCCTCGTCCAGGAAGAGGGTCCGCTGCCGCCCCGCCGGGTGGCCGGGATCGGCGTGCAGATCCTCGCCGGCCTCCGGGCCGCGCACGCGGCGGGAGTACTCCACCGTGACGTCAAGCCGGACAACGTGCTGATCACCGATGAGGGCCGTGCCGTACTGACGGACTTCGGCATCGCGACGCTGGAGGACGACTCGCCCGTGACCCGCACGGGCACGCTGATCGGAACGCCCGCGTTCATCGCCCCCGAACGGGCCGCCGGCGGAAGCGCCGAACGGGCCTCGGATCTGTGGTCGCTCGGCGTGACGATGTTCCTCGCGGTGGAGGGGCGGTCTCCCTTCCAGCGCGGCCACGCGCTCGCGACGCTCGCCGCCGTGGTGTACGACCAGCACGGGCCTCTGGTCCGGGCAGGGCCGCTGGCCCCCGTCATCGACGGGTTGCTCGCCAAGGACCCGGCAGGTCGCCTGGACGGAGCCGAGGCGGACTCGTGGCTGCGGGCGATCGCGGAGAGCGAGTCCCCCGAGCGCTCGTCCGTGCCGGTGCCGCCCGTCCCCGTTGGCGCGACCATTCCCGTCCCGGCGCCACCGCCCGTGCGGCGGAGCGGGCGATGGAACCTCGCGGCGGCGACGGGAGCTCTGGTCGTGCTCGTCGGGTCGGCGGCCGGCGGCATGGCCTATCTCACCGCCCGGCCGGATCCGGGCGGGACGGTCCCCGGCGTGAGCACGCCCACGGTCACCGTCTTCACCACCCGCACGACACCACCGGTGTCCGAGGACGAGCCGCCCCCGGCCGTACGGCCACCTGAGTATTCGGCTGAAGAGCCCGGCCGTCAGCGCCCGGCGCGCCCGCACAAGAAGAAGGACAAGCCGGGGAAGGGGAACTCCGGCGAGGGCGGCCCTGAGGAAAGTCCGCAGCCGACGCCCACCGAGGAGCAGACGAGTGAGCCCCCGGCCGACGGCCCCAGCCAGACGCCCCAGGGCGGTCAGGAGTCGCCAGGACCCGGCGTCGAACAGGCCGGCAGACAGACCGGCCGGAAGTCAGGCGGTCCGGCGGGTGCCTGAAGGTGGACCGGGTTCAAGGCCCGGGGGAGCGAGGCCGGGGGTTGAGCGGGGCGGTGAGGCCTCGGACCGAGCGAGGGGGTCTGTCACCTCGCGTGGTCCGGGGGACGGACGGCGAGCGGCGGTGTGATCGGCCCCCGTCGCGCGTGTTCCGGGAAGAGGGCAGGCGCGGGCTCCGGCTCACTCCCCGTCGAGCCGGACGGCCTGCCCGATGTAGTCGCGCAGGGCGTCCGCGTTGAGGGCGTCCGCTTTCTTGATCTTGACGTGCCGGGTGGTCTTCCCTGAGCCCTCAAGCAGGCCGAACTCGTCTGTGAACTCCGCGCCCCTCGCGAAGGCGAAGGTGATGTGCGTCTTGCTGGGGCTGATGATCGCCAGGAGTTTCCTTCCCTGCCACGCGGGGGAACCCCGGCTGATCACCTCCTCCGCGCCGGGGGCGTTCTCCTTCATGAGCTCGCGCAGCGTGCCGACGATGCTCTGGTGCTCAGGAAGGACCTTGGTTCTGACGAATTCGTCGACGGCTTCGTTGGGCATGGGCGGGACCTCCGTTGCTTGCCGTTGGAAGTCACTTGATCATGACGAAGGGAGGTCGCGCAACGCGTTCGCCGGGTCACGGAGACCGAGCCGAGAAATCTACAGCGTAAAGGCGGTCGCGTCGGTCGCCTGCGCCTTTCCTCGTGCCGCCACGGCGCTCATCGTCGGATCGAGGTCGACGTGCGGTTCCACCAGTGGGAAGACGACGTGCCAGAGGAGCAGCGCCGTGAGCGTCGTCGCCCCGGCGTCAGCCGCTCGTGCGCTTCCAGCGCACCACGGTCAGCGAGGACGCGGCGGGCTGCGCGCCCTGAGCCGCGACGGGCCGTCACGCGGGGTGGTCCCCTTCCTGGGCGGGAACGGCCCCGTCGTCCGGCAGGGCCGGGGCGGGAACGGCCCCGTCGCCGTCGCCGTCACCGGCGGGCAGGGCCGGAGCGGACACGGGGAGGGTGAAGCGGATGCACGTGCCGTCGGTGTGGCCGGTGTCGATCCAGATCCGGCCGCCGTGGAACTCGACGATCTTCTTGCAGAGCGCGAGGCCGATCCCGGTGCCCTCGTAGGCCTCGCGAGTGTGGAGGCGCTGGAAGATGACGAAGACCTTCTCGGTGAACCCCGCGCCGATGCCGATGCCGTTGTCGGTGACGCTCAGCTGCCACTGACCCGATTCCGGCTCCGGGGCGCAGTCGACACGGACGACCGGTGGGCGGTCGGCGTGGCGGAACTTCACGGAGTTGCCGACGAGGTTCTGCCACAACATGGTCAGGAGGTTCGGATCGCCGACGACCTCGGGCAGGTGCCGCGGGCGTTCGATCCTGCCGTCCGACTCCTCGATCCGCCCCGCCAGGTTCGCCAGTGCGGCGTCCAGGGCGTCGTCGAGGGCGACGCGCACACGGGCGTCGTTGACCCGGCCGACACGGGAGAAGGCGAGCAGGTCGTTGATCAGGAACTGCATGCGCTTGGCGCCGTCGACGGCGAAGGAGATGTAGGTCAGGCCCCGCTCGTCGAGCTTGTCGGCGTAGCGCCGTTCAAGCATCTGGCAGAAGGAGGCGACCTTGCGCAGCGGTTCCTGCAGATCATGGGAGGCCACGTAGGCGAACTGCTCAAGTTCGGCGTTGGAACGGCGTAGTTCCACGGTCTGGGCGTCCAGATGGGCCGTCTGTTCGGTCAGGACGGCCCGCTGCTCCTGCGAATCGTTCAGCGCCTCGACGATCCGCCCGCGCATCGCCTCTACGTCGTGGGCCACGTCACGTAGGTCGGCGGGGCCCTGGGCGGGGATGTGGTGGCCGAAGTCGCCCCACGCCACCCGCCGGGACGCGGCGCGCAGGGCGCGCAGGGGCCGTCCGACCGCGAGGTGGAACAGGACGGCGAACGCCAGGCCGGTCAGGACGAACAGGATCAGCATCGCGGTGAACGCCCAGTCGCGCAGGGTGCGCATCCGTACGAGGTCGTCCCGGGAGTCCGCCCGGGCCCGGTCCAGGTGGTCGTTCTGTGTCTGGAACAGGGCGCGGATGCGGTCGAAGGCGCGTTTCCCCGCGTCCAGCTGAGCCTCGTCGGGGGTGGCGCCGGACTGCACGGCGGCGATGTTGGGCGTCGCGTACGAGCGGCGCCATTGCGCCCCCGCCTCACGTATGGCGGCGACGTCCGCGGCCAGGTCCGGCAGATCGCCGACCAGCGCGGTGATCTGCGCGGCCTCGGTCTGTTCTGTGGCCACGCCGGCGGTGTAGGGCTCGAGGAAGGCCGGGGCGCCGGTGAGCAGATAGCCGCGCACGCCGGTCTCCTGGTCGATCAGCGCGCTCTGCAGCCGCGCCGCCGAGGTGCGGGCGGGTGCGATGCGGTCCACCAGCCGGTCCGAGACCTCGGCGGTGCTGTTGAGCAACCAGGCGCCGATCCCGGCGCAGATCAGCACGAGGACGGTCATGACGCTCAGCAGAACGTAGACCTGTGCCTGCGTGGTGAGCCGGTGCCGGCCCCGCCCGAGATCGCCGGGAGGGATTCGCACCGACTCCGTGCTCTCCGGCGGTCGGATGTCGGGGCTCCCGTGCATGAGGGCCAACATAGCCGCCCGCCGAGGTCCCTCGACCCGGGACGCCCGCCGAGGGTTGACCGCGCAGCGATGATCGCGCAGGCTGCCCCCTGGACCACCCGCTCCCGCACCTTTGAAGGAGTTCTCATGGCGCACATCCCTTTGGGGGACGACCTCCCCGGAATCACCGGCCTCTTCCGCTACCGTCCGGAGACCGCCCGCCCGCTGAGCGAGCTGGCCGAGGTGTTGTTGCGCGGCGAGAGCTCGTTGTCCCGAGGGGAGCGGGAGCTGATCGCGGCGTATGTGTCGGCGCAGAACGACTGCCGGTACTGCTACTCCTCACACGCCGCGTTCGCCGCCGCCCAGTTGCCGGAGGGGACGGGGCCCGTCGAGGACGTCTGCGCCGATCCGTCCTCCGCGTCGATCTCGGCCAAGATGAAGGCGCTGCTCGAGATCGCCGCCGCCGTACGGGAGGGCGGGAGGTCCGTCACGGACGAGCACGTGGCCGCCGCCCGCGCGGAAGGGGCCACCGACGTCGAGATCCATGACGTGGTGCTCATCTCGGCCGCGTTCTGCATGTTCAACCGCTACGTGGACGGCCTGGGCGCGTTCACCCCGGACGATCCGGCGGCGTACAAGGCCATGGCCGACCGCGTCGTCCGGTTCGGCTACGCGAGCTCGCTGACCGGTCCCCGGTAGCCTGACGCGCCCCCGGGGCGGAGGTCAGGACAGGCGGCCGACGTGCGCCAGGGCCTGCTTCAGCAGGACGCCCTGCCCGCCGGCCATCTCCTGCTGCACGATCGGCGACGAGGCCTCCTCAGGGGTGAACCAGACCAGGTCGAGCGCGTCCTGCCGGGGACGGCAGTCGCCCGCGACCGGTACGACGTACGCGAGCGACACGGCGTGCTGCCGGGGGTCGTGGTACGGCGTCACGCCCTGGGTCGGGAAGTACTCCGCGATGGTGAACGGCTGAGGCGAGGCGGGGACGCGAGGCAGGGCCGTCGGGCCGAGATCCTTCTCCAGGTGCCGCATGAGCGCGTCGCGCACGCGCTCATGGTGGAGGACGCGGCCGGACACGAGCGCACGGCTGACCGTGCCGTCCGAGCCGATGCGGAGCAGCAGGCCGACATGGGTGACCACTCCCGTGTCGTCGACCCGCACGGGCACCGCGTCGACGTAGAGGATCGGCATCCGCGCACGGGTCGACTCGAGCTCTTCTGGGCTGAGCCAGCCCGGCGTGGTTTCGGTCATTTCGGTCATTGATCGATGGTACCCGGCCACCCGTCCTTGACTCGTGGATTGCCGGATCACGCGGCGGGCGTGGTGTTCCCCCTGCTCGCGTGGTGAAGCCTTTGAAGGCGGCGGCCGGGGATGGCGGCTGGCGGTAACGACATCGGGGCCCCGCAGGGTGGATCGTGGAACCCGGATACGGAATCCGTGTCCTCGTATACAGTATCCATTTGGAGTATGCAGGGAGGACATCGTGACCTGCATGTCCAGAACGACCGGCCGGTTACGGAGGTTGGCGCGGCACCTGCGTCCGCAGTCGATCCGCGGCCGTCTCACCGTTTTGGTCACGCTCCTGGCGATCCTGCTCCTCCTCCCCACGGGTGCGGCGGAGGGAGCCGTGGGCCGCCAGGCGCTGGGCGACGCCCTGTGGCTGGAGGCCAGGGAACAGGCGAACCTCACGGCCGCGGCGGACCGGCTCAACGAGCTGCGCGACCCGCTCGTGCCGCGCGTCGCCGGGGTCGACCTCGTCCAGGTCGTCGCGCCTGGCCACCGCGTCGTCGACGCGTCGAGGGACGCGTTGGGGATGCCGCCCCTCACGTCGGCGTGGCCGGCACCGGGAGACCCGGAGGAGGACGTGCAGACCTGCACGACACACCTCGGATGCGTCCGGCTCGCCGCGTTGCGGATCAAGGGCACCGCGAACTCGCCGGTGGTCTACGCGGGGCGGCTCGCCGCCGGCCTGACCTCGACGGGGATCTTCGCCCGGCTCTTCGGCGTGCAGGACGGATTGCTGGTCCTCCTGGCCGCCCTGGCGACCTGGAAGATCACCGGCCGGACGCTGAAGCCGGTGAACGCCATCCGCGACGACCTCGACGCCATCAACGGCGACGACCCGAGCGCCCGGGTGCCAGAACTGCCGGGCAGGGACGAGATCGCCCGCCTCGCCAGGACCGTCAACGCCACGCTTGGCCGGATAGAGGAGGCCACACTGCAAAGGGACGCCGTCCTCGCGCGGCAGCGGCAGTTCGTCGCCGACGCCTCACACGAGCTGCGCACGCCCCTCGCGGGTCTGCGCGCCGAGCTGGAGATGGGGCAGCTGCATCCGGAGGACACAGATCTGAACGAGCTGGTCGACGGCGCCCTGGGGGACGTGGACCGGCTGGAGGCGATCATCACCGACCTGCTCCTCCTGGCCCGGGTGGGAACCGCCGGGGTCGCCGACAGGACGCCGATGAACCTGTGTGACCTGGTTCAGGCCGAGGTGTCCCAGCGGCTCGACCGGCTGCCGGTCCGGGTGCGGACCGGCTCGTCCGTGCCCGTCACCTGCGTGCGCGTCCAGATCGCCCGGCTGCTCAGGAACCTGCTCGACAACGCCCAGCGGCACTCCAGGAGCCTCATCCAGGTCGGCGTCCGGCGCGACGGGCCGTTCGCCGAGCTGACCGTGGACGACGACGGACCCGGCATCCCCGAGCCCGACAGGGAGCGCGTCTTCGAGCGGTTCACCCGGCTGGACACGGCCCGCAGCCGCGGCCACGGCGGCACCGGCCTGGGGCTGGCGATCGCCCTAGAGATCGCGCGTGCCCACCGGGGCACCCTGGAGGCGGGGGAGTCGCCGAGCGGCGGCGCGCGCTTCCTGCTCCGGCTCCCGCTGGACGGCTCGCTCGGGTACGACGGCGACCACCTGACCTAGTCCAGAATGTGCCGGTGTGCCCTATTTCGACGAGCCCTCCGTCCGTGTCGGCTAGAAACTCCTTTCGAAATCTGTAGCCAGACGGTTACTCTCTGTGAGATGATTCGTTCAGAGTTTCGATTCGGCGAAGGGGGTCGGCGTGGCAGGCGCACGAGGGCCGCATCCTTCGTCTTCTTCTGGTGCAGGCGACCTGCCGTGCGGTCCCGAATGGTGGGCCGAGGTGACCGCCCAGGCGAGGTCGTCCGACGGCAGTTCGGCGTTGAGCTTTCCGGCGTCGAGCTTTCCGCCGGTGACCGACCAGTGGCCGGATTCGGCCTCTCGTGGCCTGTCGTTCGGGAGCCCGCCACGTCCCGGCCCGGCAGAGTCGGGGGCGCCGGTGGTGGAGTTCCCCGGTTCGGGTTGCGCTGTTCCTCCGGATTCGGTTTCCTCGGTGCCGGACCCGTCCGCCTCGAGTTCGCCGAGTTTCACCCCGCCGTCCTCGTCCTCGTCCTGGCCGTCCTCGTCCTGGC
Organism: Planotetraspora kaengkrachanensis; assembly: GCF_016862895.1. Lineage (GTDB taxonomy): Bacteria > Actinomycetota > Actinomycetes > Streptosporangiales > Streptosporangiaceae > Planotetraspora > Planotetraspora kaengkrachanensis. The sequence continues at coordinate 33,599 of NZ_BONV01000062.1, forward strand.
CGTCCTCGTCGTCTCCGTCGGGCGAGCGGTGTGCGGCTGAGGGGTGTGCGGCTGAGGGGTGTGCGGCTGGGGGGTGTGCGGCCGGCGGGTCTGTATGGCCGGATGATCTGGTGGTCAGGGTTGTCGAGGTGGCGTCGGCCTTGGCGCTGGCCGAGTTCCCTGCCTCGCCGTCCATGTGCTT
>NZ_BONV01000063.1 GCF_016862895.1 Planotetraspora kaengkrachanensis
CCACTTCGGCGGCTCGCTCCGGCGCTTCGTCTCCAGCGTGCGCGAGGTCACCGGCGTCGACGGGCGCGTGTTGTCCTCCGAGGTCTTCGTGGCCACACCGGACGGCGGGGTCGTCCCGCACGCGCCGATCTCATGCGCCGACGAACTCGCCCGGTTCGGCTACGACCCCATGCAGGGGGTCTGGCGATGAAGGCGACCGTTCTCGCCCTGACCGGGCACAAGAGGAGGCTCTGATGCGGCTGGTTCCGCCTGGCGTCCTCGATCCGCTCGTGCTGCTCTGCGGAGCGGTCCTCGGCGGCGGCCTGTTCCTGTTCGTCCTCGCCCTGTACGGCGTGCGCCCCCGGCCCGCCACTCCGGATCGCGGCGCCGAGCGGGCGGAGACCTTCAAGAAGCTGTCCACGAGGATCGCGGTCGCCATCGTGATCGGCGTCGTCATCCTGGTGCTGACCGGCTGGCCGGTCATCGCGGTCGGCGTGGTGGTGCTCGTGCTGGCCTGGCCCGGTCTGGCCGGCGGCATGGCCGAGGAGCGCCGGGCCATGCAGAACCTCGAGGCGCTCGCGGCCTGGACGGAGTCGCTGCGCGACACGATCGCCGGCGCCGCCGGCCTGGAGCAGGCCATCCCGGCCTCGATCCGGGCCGCCGCGCCCTCCCTGCAGCCCCACCTGCGCGAACTCGTCGACCGCCTGCACACCCGCATGCCGTTGCAGGACGCGCTGCGACTGCTCGCCGACGACCTCGCCGACCCCTCAGCCGACCTGGTCATCGCGGCGCTGATCCTCAACGCCAAGCTCCGCGGCCCCGGCCTGCGCGACGTGCTGAGCGCGCTGGCCGCGTCGGCCCGCGAAGAGCTCGACATGCGGCGCAAGGTCGAGGCCGACCGCGCGTCGACCCGCAAGAGCGTGCACATCGTCGTCATCGCGTCGATGGGCTTCGCCGGGGGGCTCGTGGTCTTCAACCGCGAGTATGTCGAGGACTACGCCACGCTGCTCGGCCAGGCCGTGCTCGTCGTCGTGGCCGGCCTGTTCGGCGCCGGCTTCGCCTGGATGAGGAAGCTGGCCAAGTTCGACAAGCCCGCGCGGATCCTCGCTCCCTACCGTCAGGCCCCGGTTCTCCAGGACCCGGCCGCGGCTCTCTCGCCGTCTGGCGTGATCATGCACAAGTTCCCTTCGAGGGGCGGTGACCTGCTCGATGACCAATCGTGATCAGGGGATCGAGGTGGCGTCGTGATCGGCCCGGTGTTGCTGGGAGGCCTGCTGGGCCTGGGCCTGTTCCTGCTCGTGCGGGCCTTGTTCCCCGCGCGTCCGGGACTGATCACCCGGTTGGGCGCGCTGGACGCCGCCAGAAGCGGTGGCGACGCCCCTCGGGCGTCATTGATCACGGTGGAGGAGGAGACCGGCGTCTTGCACCGTGCCCTGGGTTCGCGGATGGCGGCCTTCTACGCCGCCAGAGGCTGGCAGGTCCGTTCGATCAGGGCCGACCTCGCGCTGCTCGGCAAGTCCTTCGAGGGGTTCCTCGCCACGAAGGTGCTGCTGGCGGTCTCCGGGCTGCTGGTGTTCCCCTTCATCGTCGGCTGGGCGGCGCTGATGGGCTGGGGGCTGCCCGCCCAGGTGCCCCTCTGGGCGGCCGTCGTCGTCTCCGGCGTCTTCTTCCTGCTTCCTGATGTGCAGATCCGGCGGGACGCCACGGCCCGGCGCAACGACTTCCGCCACGCGGTGGGCGCGTTCCTCGACCTCGTCTCCATGAACCTGGCCGGTGGCCGCGGCGTGCCCGAAGCCCTGATGACGGCGGTGTCCGTCGGCAGCCCCCAGGGATCGTCCGGCGGCGTCGGGTCCAACTGGGCGATGGAACGCATCCGCGAAGCGCTCGCCAACGCAAGAATCGTCGGAATCACCCCATGGCAGGCCCTCGGCCAGCTCGGCGACGAGATCAACGTCGACGAGCTCCGCGACCTGTCAGCCGCTCTCGGACTCGTGGCAGACGACGGTGCCAAAGTCCGGGCCTCCTTGACCGCCCGAGCCGCCACCCTCCGCCGTCGAGAACTCGCGGAGCTCGAAGGGAAGGCGGGAGAGCGGTCCCAGAAGATGCTCGTCGCCCAATTACTGCTGTGCGCGGGTTTCGTGATCTTCCTCAGTTTTCCGGCAGCGATGAAGATGTTGGGATCGTAAATGAACCTGATCAATTACCTCGTCGTCATGTTCAACGTCCGCCTCGAGCGCGCACGGACCGCACCCACCAGGGGGGCCTCGGCCGTCGAGTGGGTCATCATCACGGCCATCATCGCCGCGGTCGCCCTCGGCCTCGCCACTCTCATCCAGGGCCTCGTCGAGGGCAAGCAGGGCGAGATCGAAGAGAGCTTCTAACAGGGCGCCAGCATCGCTGATGAGACCTCTCTCAGGCGTACGCGCACGACTTCCGGCCTCTCGGGTGGCCGGCGGAAGGCTCGGTCACACGCCGGGCGATTCCGGCATGCCACCGGGACGGGATCGCCCTTCGGGGCCCGACGAGCATGGACGTGCCGTACGCGTGTCGCGGGACGACGTGTGCGAGGAGCGTTCACGTGCCGGACGGCACCGTGCGTCTCGTCGCGACGCCGGTGCCGGCAGTGGGCATGGTCATGGAGAGCGCGGGGCGACCGTGGTCGAGCTCGCCATGATCATGCCCATCATCCTGGCCATCGTGCTGCTGATCGTTCAGATGACCCTGTGGTCCCATGGGCGTCAGGTCGCTGACGCGGCTGCGCGGGAGGGTGCGCGAATCGCCCGTGCCGCCGGCACATCGAACGGGTGGCAGGACGCGGCGGAGGCCAGGGCGGAACAGATCGTCCAGGCCGTCGGCCCGCAACTGCTCAGCGACGCGACCGTCACGGCCTGGGAGAACGGAGACGACCGCGGCGTGGACGTGACGGGCACCGTCGTCCAGGTCGTCCCGCTGCTTCCGGAGCGCACGTTCACGATCACCTCGCACTTCGGCGGCCCCATCGAGTGCTTCCGCCCCGACGACGGCAGCCCGGGGTGCGGATGATCCGGCACGTACGACATTCGCCAGGAGAAGCGGCCGCCTCGTCCCCGCGTGGAGCGCGGTCCGAGGCCGGATCGATGGCCGTCGAGACGGTGCTGCTGGCACCGGTCTTCCTGATCTTCCTGATGTTCCTGGTGGGGGCGGGCCGGATCGTGGAGGCCCAGGGCGAGGTGAACGGCGCGGCGCGGGACGCCGCGCGGGCGGCCTCGGTCCAGCGGACGCTGGGCGACGCCGAGGACGCGGCCGGCGACGCCGCCGCCGAGGCACTGACGGCCGACTGTGCTCCGCAGGTCAGCGTCGACGGAGCGGAATGGGAACCGGGTGGCGTCGTCAAGGTGACCGTGTCGTGCCAGATCGACCTCGCGTTCCTCGGCTTCGGCGTTGCGCAGCAGATGTCCGGCAGTTCCGTGGTCCCGCTGGAGCAGTTCCGGAGGGTGCAGTGACTCCTCTCTTGACTGCTCTCCGCAGGCCCGCACGTGATCGCGGCTCGATGTCGGTGTTCGTAGTGGTCTTCTCGCTCGCCGTCTTCCTCCTGGCCGGGCTGCTGGTGGACGGCGGGGCGGCCATCAACGCACGGCTCAAGGCCGCCGACATCGCCGAGCAGGCCGCCCGGGGCGCGGCCGACCAGATCGACGTCGCGCTGCTGCGGAACACGGGTCAGTTGAGGCTCGTGGCCGACGACGACGTCGTCTGCGGCAAGGCGGAGCAGATCGTGGACAAGCAGGCGACCGAGGGGGTGGAGCTGGAGGACTGCTCGCCGACGCCGACCGAGGTGACGGTCGTGGTCTCCGCCCACTGGGACACCGTCTTCCTGTCCGTGCTCGGCTTCGACTCCTACGACATGGAAGGCAGTGCCATCGCCGCTCCGGATGAGGGTGCCTGATGAGCGACACAGCGGCGACAGGCCGCCCGTCGGACGACGAGCCCGGGGAGGAATGAAGGGTGTCCCACAAGCCCACACCGCCGGGCCGCCGCCCGCCCACAGGCCTCGGCATGGCCCCCCACGACGGCTCCGAGGAGGTCCGCGAACGCGGGCGGCCCGCGGGAAGCGGCTGGCCGCAGTCGGCCGGCCCTCCGCCGCGGCCACGCGGATCGGGCGCGTCGCCTCGGCCGCCCGCGCCCAGAGGGCCAGGCCCACGGCGCCCGCCCGAGCAGTGGCGAAGCCGCCGCTCCGCTCGCATCGCGCCACGCCGGACGGTCCGTGACGTCTTCGCCGGGCTCGGGGCGCTGCTGGTCCTCGTCGTCCTCGTCGGGGGCGTGCCGTACGCGCTGCTCACCCTGGCCGGGCCGCCGCTGCCCAGCGAACTGCTCCACGCCGACCTGTTCACGAGGCGGCTCGGGCCGGAGACGATCATCGCCATCCTGCTCGTCCTGGTGTGGCTCGCCTGGCTTCAGCTGGTGTTGTGCCTGATCGTCGAGGTCTACGCGGGGATCAGGAGGGTCGGCCTGCCCGCCCGCGTCCCCCTGTCCGGAGGCACGCAGGCGCTCGCCAACCGCCTGGTGTCCGCTGTGCTGCTGCTGTTCACCGCGACCGTGGTGGCCGCCCCCCTCGTGCGCATGGGAGCCCCCGCCCCGATCAGCCCCCAGACGGTGGCGCTGTCCGCGCCGGTCGCGCTCGAGGTCGAGCCGGCGTCGGCGTCGGCGTCCGTCCAGGCACGCGAGGTCAAGAAGGTCTACATCGTCCAGCCGCCTCACGGCCGGCATCACGAGAGCCTGTGGGAGATCGCCGACAAGTGCCTGGGCGACGGGCGGCGCTACCACGAGATCTACCGGCTCAACCAGCACAAGGTGCAGCCCGACGGCAGCAGGCTGCGCATGGCCGATCTGATCCGGCCCGGCTGGGTCCTCGACATGCCGGACGACGCCCGGCACGTGCACGTCGTCTCGGCCGACGAGGACCGTGCGGAGATTCTCGCCGAGTACAACAAGACACCGGCTGACAAGCCAGACAAGCCCGAAAAGGCGGAGAAGGCAGACAAGGCAGAGAAGGCGGACACTCCCGAGCGGCCCTCGACCCCTGAGAAGCCCGCCCTGCCAGGAACGGAAACGGGCACCCCGGGCCAGGAGAAGCCCGAGATCGTGCTTCCGCCGCCCGCGATGCCGAAGGCGACCCCTACCGCGCAGGCCACCGCGACGCCGTCCGCACCCGCCTCCTCCGCGCCCGCTCCTACGTCACCCGCCGCGTCTGCGCCGGCAGCCACTCCGGGAGCCACTCCGGCCGCCACTTCCCCCGCCACCCCGGCCACCACTCCGGCCGCCACTCCCGCCACGGCCACGAGCCGGCCCGCCCCCGCCGCCTCGCAGAGCGCGGGCGCCGCGGTGGGCAGGGCGCCCGTCGCCGATCCCGAGGACTCCGCCGCCGGGCTGGATCTCATCGACTACCTCGGCGGGGCGACGCTCGCCTCCGCAGGCCTGCTCGCCCTGCTCGGCAGGCGCAGGAGGGAACAGCTGTGGCGGCGCGTCGCCGGCCGCAGGATCGCCCGGCCGCGTGGCGACGCGGCCAGCGCCGAGGTCGCGATCCGCCTGGGCGCGGACACCCCGGGCGCCCGCATGCTCGACATCGGCCTGCGACTGCTGGGCAGGCTTCTCGCCGAGGCGGGCCGGCGGCCGCCGACCATCTACGCCGTGCACCTGTCGGCCCGCGGGCTCGACCTGTGGATCCAGCCCGCCGACGAGGACGCCCCCGAGCCGTGGGAGGCGTGCGACGGCGGCCAGGTGTGGCGGCTGCCCGCCCACGAGGGCCGCAGGATCGACGAGAACGCCCTGTCCGGAGTCCCCGCTCCCTACCCGGGGCTGGTCTCGCTGGGCAGCGGCGACGACGGACGGGTGCTGATCGACCTGGAGGCTGCGCGCGGCGTGGTCGGCATGACCGGAGCGCACACGGTCGCGGGACTGTCCGCCCTGGCGGTGGAGCTGGCCACCAACCGGTGGTCCGACGACATGCGGATCACGCTGGTCGGGTTCGGCGAGGAGCTGACGGAGCTCGCCCCCGACCGTGTCCGCGCGGTGGGAAGCCTGGCCGAAGTACTGCCCGAGTTCGAGGAGCGCTTCCAGCGGGGCGAGGACGTGCTGAGGGGCCGCATCCACGGACGGGTGGCCGACCCCGCGTGGACGCCGCACTATCTGCTGTCGGCCATCCGGCCCGACGAGGACGAGACCCGCCGCCTGGCTATCCTGGGCAAGGACATGCGCGCGGCCGGCGGATTCGTGCTCGCGGGAGAGGTCGCCCACGCGACCTGGAACTGGGAGATCACCGAGGACGGCAGGGCACGGATCGACGCCCTCGGCTTCGACGTCGAGGCCCATTTGCTGCCCCGCAGGCACTACGACGCCGTGATCCGGCTCTTCCGGACGGCAGGGCAGACCGAGGGCGAGCCCCTCACCGGCCACGAGCCGATTCGGGACGCGCAGGACGACGATCCGCCGTCGATCGAGGTGCGCATCCTCGGCCCGATCGAGATCAGCCCGGTCAACCGGCTTGAGGAGGGCAGGGCCGCGCTGGCCCAGGAACTGGTCGTCTACCTGGCCACTCATAGGTCGGGCGTCCACCCCGTCGTCCTCGGCGGCGTGTTGTGGCCCCGCGGCGTCCAGCCGTCCGTCCGGGACGCCACCATCGCACGAGTGGCCGAATGGCTCGGAAAGGACGCCGAGGGCAGGCCGCATCTGTTCCTCGACAACTCCGGCAGGCTCCGCCTCGGTCCGGAGGTCCGTACGGACTGGCAGTTGTTCCACTCGCTGGTCCGCAGAGCGGGCGAGCTCGCCGACGCGGGACGGTCAGACGACGCGCGGGCCGCGTTGCTCGACAGGGCGCTGGCCCTCGTCCGGGGGCCCCTGCTGAACGGCCGGCCGGGCAACAGGTACGCCTGGCTGGCGGCCGATTCCCTGGAGTACGACGTGACCGCGCGGGTGGCCGACGCCGCTCACACGTTGTGCTCGATCCGGCTGGCGCAGGGCGACCCGCAGGCCGCGGTGGGCGCGGCGAGAGCCGGACTGCTCCTCGCGGCCGACGAAGAGAGCCTGTGGCGGGACCTGTTGCGGGCCGCGCACGGCAGCGGTGATCAGGCTCAGCTCCGGGTGGTCGTCGACGGCCTCCACCGGCGCGCGGCCTCGCACCCGTACGGGGGAGGCATGGCTCCGGAGACGGAGGCGCTCATCGAGGAACTCCTCCCGGCCTGGAACCGCGAAGCCCGTCCGGATCTCAGAACCCCCCGTCTCGCCTGATCGGAGCCCGACATTGCGTGCGCGTGCCACCCCCGGATCATGCCGGCGACGCGGGACCGTCGCCGTCATGTCGGTCTGCGCGTTCCTGGCGGCCTGCGGGGGATCACCGGGTGAGCGCGAGTTCACTCCCTCCGGCGCCGTGGGCGGGCGAACGCCGGCCGGGACGGAGGCGGCGAGGCCGCCGGGCCCGGAGACGGTCTCCGCGGGCCCCGGGCTGAAGGTCCAGACCGAGTGGCCCTCGGGGCTGGACGCCTCGAACGCCTCCATCGTCAAGGCGTTCGCCGACTACTACGCCGCACGCTGGCGGGCGGTCGGCAGCCTGGGCAAGGACAAGTCCTACCTCGACTCGGTCGAGGACGCCGCCGCCCGTGACGCCTACTCATGGGTGCGCGGATTCACGGCCGGCAAGTGGTCGGCGCGAGGCGTGGCCAAGCTCTACTCGTTGCGGGTGGCGTCCGTCGAGGGGCACGGCGCCCAGATCGACGCCTGCGTGGACGAGTCAGGCGTGCGGGTCACCAACCGGTCGGGCGCCCCCGTTTCCGCCCAGCCCGCGTGGACCAAGCCGCCACGATCGACGTATTTCCAGGTCGCGGCCGTGCGACAGGGTGATGACGGCACTTGGCGCATCACGTTGTTCCGGCACGCCTCCTATCCCGACGAGCGCGCGAAGGAGTGCGTCCGATGAGCCGTCTGATGAGCCGTCTGATGAGCCGTCTGATGAGCACGCAGCGAACCAGGCGCGGACGAACCCTGCTGCTGTCCCTGTTGGCCGGCGCGTCGCTGACGGTGGCGGCCGTGGACGATCCCGGCGGGCCGCAGGGCGGCGGCTGGCAGGACGGCCGGTCGGCGGGCGTGACGCTGTCCGATTCCAGCATCGTCCTGTCCGGCAACGGTCTCGGCGGCAGGGCCGACGGCTACCGGGTCCCCCGGCCGTGCTGGTACGAGCCCGGCAAGTCCGCCGAGGAGATGCTCCAGAGCCAGGAGTCCGTGAGAACCATGTGGTTCCGCACCAATCCCGGCGCCACGGAGGAGGAGTACGAGGAGTTCCTCAAGCAGTACAAGGACAAGGTCGGCCAGCCCGGCAGATGGTGGAGCCCGGCCTACAACTCGGCCGACCCGGACGGGATGTCCTGCTGGGCCGGGCTCGAGGGGGCGCTGTGGGTGCCGCCGGGCACCACGCCGCCCGGCGGGATCACGGCGCAGGAACTGCTGCAGATCGCGCGGGCCGCGCTGACCGTGCCGGAGCCCACGATCAACCTGAACCCCGACGCGAAGAGCTACGTGAACCTGCCCACCTGGGTGTGGCTCGACGGGATCGGCGCGACCACCCGCTCGGTGACCGCCACCCTTCCGGGGGTCATGTCGGCCACGGTGACGGCGACGCTGGACCGGACCGAGGTCGGCTCCGTTCCCGGCGGGAGCCGCGCGGAGATCGCGAACGCGTGCGGCACGACCGGGCAGCGGGACCAGAGCGCCGCCTTCACGTGCGGCGTCAAGTACCTGCGCTCATCAGCCGATCTGCCCCGCCCCTACAGCCTCACGGTGACGACCTTCTGGGACGTCGCCGGGACCAGCACGGCCGGGATCGGGCTCACCTTCGCCCCCGTGGAGGTCACGGTGGAGCGCGGTGTCGCCGTCGGCGAAGTCCAGAGCACGGTCCGCCGCGACTGAGGCCGCCGTCAGATGCCGCCGTCAGATGCCGCCGTCAGAGGTTGCCGCCGGGGCCGTCCGTCAGGCGGCGTCGGCGGCCCACAGGTGGACGGCGGCGTACGCACGCCAGGGGCGCCACCGCTCGATCTGCCCGGCCGGGATGCGCAACTTCGTCATGGCCCGTGCGAGGCCGAGGTCGCCTTCCGGCCAGGCGTCCGGATCGCCGAGTGAGCGCAGGGCGACGTAACCGGCGGTCCAGGGGCCGATGCCGCGGATCTCGAGCAGCCTGGCCGTGGTGTCGGCCGGGTCCTCGGCGCCGTCGAGATCGATTTCCTGGTCGACGACGGCGGCGGCCAGGCTCTTGAGCGTGGCGATCGTGCGGCCGGTCAGACCGAGCCCCGTGAGGTCGGCGGCGGCCAGCTGTTCCGCCGTCGGAAACAACAGCGTCGGTTCGGCCGTCGCGTCCGACGTGGTGACGCCGTCGGGCATGGCGGGGCTCCCCGCGCGGGCGGCGATGCGGCCGAGCATGGTCCTGGCCCCGGCGACCGAGATCTGCTGCCCGACGACCGCCCGGACCGCCAGTTCGAAGCCGTCGAACGCGCCGGGCACCCGCAGTCCCGGACGACCGCCGACCAGCGGGGCGAGGTCGGTCGAGCCGAGGATCGCGGTGATCGCCTCGGGGTCGGCGTCCAGGTCGAGCAGTCTGCGGCAGCGCGAAACGATCCTGGCGAGGTGCCTCGTGTCACCGGTTCGCACGGTGAGCCTGATGTGGTCGTCCGCGGGCGTGAGCGTGATGTGGCCGCCGGGGACGGCCCGCGTGAAGCCGGTGATCAGGGCGGCTCCGCCGTCCGGCGCCGACCGGGTGACGCTCTCGACGCCCGGGATCGCCCGCGAGGCGAGGAATCCGAGCAGGGCCTGCGCGTCGTACGGCCGCCGGTAGGTCAGCCTGAGCGTGAGCCCGGTCGTGATCGCCGACGGGTTGCGTGCGGGCGCCGACGGCCCGGCCGCCTTCCTGAGCTCTCCGGGCGCGAAGCCGTACGACTCCTTCATGGCCGCGTTGAACTGCCGGACGCTGCCGAAGCCCGCGGCGAACGCCACATCGGTGATCGGCAGCGGCGTCTCGGTGAGGAGCTGTTTGGCGAGCAGCAACCTGCGGGTCCGGGCGACGGCCAGCGGGCCGGTGCCCAACTCGGCGACGAACAGGCGGAGCAGGTGGCGCTCGGTCACGTGCAACCGCTGGGCGAGCCCGGCCACGCCGCGTTCGTCGGCGGCGCCGTCGTCGATCAGCCGCAGAGCCCGGCCGACGAGGTCGGCGCGGGTGTCCCAGCCGGGATCGCCGGGGCTGAGCTCGGGCCGGCAGCGGCGGCAGGGCCGGAATCCGGCGGCCTCGGCGGTCGCCGCGTGCCGGTAGAACCGCACGTTCCTCCGCGCGGGCGTACGGGCCGGGCAGATCGGCCGGCAGTAGATCCCGGTCGAGGTGACCGCCGTGTAGAAACGCCCGTCGAAGCGGGAGTCCCGCGCGGAGACCGCCAGGTAGCACGCGTCGAAGTCAAGCTGTCTCGTGGTCACGCCTACGACGTTATGCGCCGCAGGCGATCGCGCACCGGCGGAAATCGGACCTCGCCCGGCCGGCGGTTACTTGCTGGACACGCCGACGCCGAGGTCGAACTCGCGGTAGACCCTGGCCCAGAACCCGTCCCGCAGCCAGACCCTGGCCTCGGGATAGGGCCGCAGCGAATGGCCGAGCTCCTTCTCCGCCTCGATCAGCAACTCGGTGTCGATGACCGTGGGCAGGATCGGGCCGGGAAGCAGGTCGCGGATGTTGTCGCGTCCCCGGGTGAGGATCCACTTCTGCGCCACGTGCTCGCCGACCTCTTCGACGTGCGGCCTGCCGGGGCCGAGCTTCGCCACCTGACCGGCCGGCGCCTTCGGCACCGGTTTGACCGTACGGCCGGCGAAGACCTGGGCCGGCGACGGGGCGGGGGTGACGGGAACGGGAACGGGAGCACGGTTGAAATAGGGACGCAGGAAATCGGCACTCAGGATCTCCACCGTGTCCGACTCCCAGACCAGGCGCTCGGCCTGGTTGGTGCCGAAGGGCGGCTCGACCCCCCACAGGTGGATCCGCACGCCGTAGGCCTGGGCGGCCTCCACCGCCGGGACCATGTCCTCGTCGCCGGCGATCAGCACGGTGTCGCTCACCGCGTGGTGGCGGGCCAGGGCCTCGAGGTCGCTGCGGATCTGCGCGTCCACGCCCTTCTGCTGGCCACGCGCGTTCAGGTTGCCCAGGCGGACCTTCACCCACGGAAGCTGGGCGATCACGCGCTGGTCGACGGTGGGGACGCGGTCACGGGCCGCGTCATACCAGTAAACCCGGAGCAGTTCCCCTGGAATGCGCTCCAGAGCGTGCTTCTGCAGCGACTGGATGAGCTCGTCCGCCGCCACGCGGTACTCCTTGCGCTCCTTCGCTCCCAGGAGGACTTCGCCCGCAGCCGCATAGAGGTAACCCACGTCTACAAGAACGGCATACTTTGCGGTCATGCCGTGTGCGTTGAAGTCCGGGACGGCCATTGGTGTCCTCCAGGACTCGTCACTAGTTGATCGGCTGACTATATTCCCCCACTTTCTAGATAGTCCCAACTCTTGGGTCAGTTGACACCCTGTTCGACTGATCTAATCGCGTGACGCTCATCTGTGGCCGGGCCGGAAGGCGGCCCGCCACGCCCCCGTTCCATGGGACAGCGCCCCACGCATCCGAAGGGCCGGATTCCTCCAGTTATTGACCGGAGGTACGGCTTTCGCCGCGGTGCCCGTCCGCATGGACAGCGCGGCCACGAGCGCCGCGATCTCCTCGGCGGTCGCGTCGCCGTGCACGATCCTCAAGTACGGCTCAGGCTCGCTCATAGCGGGATGTTCCCATGCTTCTTCGGGGGCAGCGTGGCCCGCTTGTTGCGCAGTGCGCGCAGTGCCCTGACGACCTGGACCCGGGTGTCCGAGGGCCGGATGACCGCGTCGACGTAGCCGCGTTCGGCCGCGAGGTAGGGGTTGGCCAGGGTGTCCTCGTACTGGCCGACGAGCCGGGCGCGGGCGGCGTCGGGATCGTCGGACGAGGCCAGTTCCCGCCGATAGAGGATGTTGACCGCGCCCTGGGCGCCCATCACCGCGATCTGCGCGGTCGGCCAGGCGAGATTGACGTCGGCGCCGAGGTGCTTGGAGCCCATGACGTCGTAGGCCCCGCCGTACGCCTTGCGGGTGATGACCGTGACCAAGGGGACCGTCGCTTCGGCATACGCGTAGAGGAGTTTCGCGCCCCGGCGAATGATGCCATTCCATTCCTGGTCGGTCCCAGGAAGAAATCCAGGCACATCAACAAATGTCAACACTGGGATGTTGAAGGCATCGCATGTGCGAACGAACCGAGCCGCTTTCTCCGAAGCCGCGATGTCGAGAGTCCCGGCGAAACTCATCGGCTGGTTGGCGACCACCCCCACCGAATGACCTTCGACGCGGCCGAAGCCGACCACGATGTTCGGGGCGAAGCCGGCGTGGATCTCCAGGAACTCGCCGTCGTCCAGGACGTGCCGGATGACCGTCTGCATGTCGTAGGGCTGGTTGGCCGAGTCGGGAATGAGGGTGTCGAGTTCCCGGTCGTCGTCGGTGGTCTCCAGCGCCGCCTCGGCGTCGTACGCGGGGGCCTCGTCCATGTTGTTCGAGGGCAGGTAGGACAGCAGGGCCTTGGCGAAGTCGAGGCAGTCGTCCTCGTCTGACGCCTCGTAGTGGGCCACGCCGGACTTGGAGTTGTGCGTGTGCGCACCCCCCAGCTCCTCGAACGTCACCTCCTCGCCGGTGACCGTCTTGATCACGTCGGGCCCGGTGATGAACATGTGGGACTTCTCCCGAACCATCAGGACGAAGTCGGTCAGAGCGGGGGAGTAGACGGCGCCGCCCGCGCACGGACCCATGATCAGTGAGATCTGCGGGATCACGCCTGAGGCGTGCACGTTCCTCTTGAAGATCTCGGCGTAGAGGCCGAGGGAGACCACGCCCTCCTGGATCCGCGCGCCGCCGGAGTCGTTGATGCCCACCACCGGGCAGCCCGTCTTCAGGGCGTGGTCCATGACCTTGACGATCTTCTCGCCGAACACCTCGCCGAGTGATCCGCCGAACACGGTGAAATCCTGCGCGAACACCGCGACCGGGCGCCCGTCCACCGTGCCGTGCCCGGTGACCACGCCGTCGCCGTACGGACGCTCCTGGTCAAGGCCGAAGCTCGTCGACCGGTGCCGGGCCAGTTCGTCGAACTCCACGAACGAACCCTCGTCGAGGAAGGAGACCAGGCGCTCGCGGGCCGTCATCTTGCCCTTGGCGTGCTGCTTCTCGATCGCGCGCGCGGAACCGGCGTGGGCGGCCTCGCTCAGGCGCCGCTCCAGGTCGGCGATCTTTCCGGCCGTCGTGTGGATGTCGACCTCGTGAGCTCGTTCGGCAGTCATCGGTCGCACTCTCCTCGTCCGGGTCGCCCCGTCCTCATGGTCGCTCTCCAGCCCTCGTCCGCTGCGGGGGTCCCTTCGGTCCTCGCGGTCGATTCGCGTATCACATCGGGTTCGCCCGCAGTTATGCCCGACAGGGTAACCAGCAGATGAGCCCCGTTCACGACGGGGGCGTGGAGTGCCGTTGGGAGCCATTCCGCCTGTTCCGCACATCGAAACTCGGCACGCCCCCGATCCGGGAAACCGTGGTGCGCACCGGAGCAACCCCTGCATGATCCCGGATCGTTAACTGGCGCGAAAGCCGTGCAAGTCACGTAATGGCAGAGTGTGGTCATGGTCGAAGCGGTGCGGACGCAGGGGCTGTTCAAGAGGTTCGGGCAACAGGTGGCGGTCGGGGGTGTGGACCTGGTCGTGCCGAAGGGCAGCTTCGCCGGCCTCGTCGGCCCCAACGGCGCGGGGAAGACCACGACGCTGAGCATGATCACCGGCCTGCTTCGCCCCGACGGCGGGACGATCGAGATCAACGGCCACAACGTCTGGACCGATCCGGTCAATGTGAAGGCGCACATCGGCGTGCTGCCGGAGGGCCTGCGGCTGTTCGAGCGGCTGTCCGGCCGGGAGTTGCTGCTCTACAGCGGCCGCCTGCGGGGCATCCCGCTCGACGAGACCGAAAGGCGCGCCGACGAACTGCTGCGGGTCATGGACCTGGTCGAGTCGCAGGACAAGCTCGTCATCGACTACTCGACCGGCATGCGCAAGAAGATCGGCCTCGCCGCCGCGCTGCTGCACAACCCCGGTGTGCTGTTCCTGGACGAGCCGTTCGAGGGGGTCGACCCGGTGTCGGCCAACACCCTGACCGATGTCCTGCGCAGGTACACGGAGTCGGGCTCGACCGTGATCTTCTCCAGCCACGGCATGGACCTGGTCGAGCGGCTCTGCGACTGGGTGGCGGTGATGAGCCGCGGCCACATCGTCGCGCAGGGCCCGCTGAGTGAGGTGCGCGGTGAGCAGACCCTGAACGAGGCCTTCCTCGACCTCGTCGGCGCCCGGGGCAACGGAGACGAGGGGCTGTCGTGGCTCGGCTCGGCGGGGACGCCGCGATGACGATGCTCTTCGTGCGGCTGAAACTCCGCCTCATCCGGGGGAACCTCAGGGGCGACCTCATCAAGCAGGCCGGTTTCGTCTTGTCCGTCCTCGCCGCGGTCGTGTGCGCGCTGGGCGGATTCGCCCTCTTCGGTCTCGTACGGCTGGCCGATCCGGACACGGCGCTGAACGTGGGGATCGTGGTCTTCACGGCGTTCACGGTGGGATGGATCGTCGTGCCGCTGATGATCTTCGGAGTCGACGAGACGCTCGACCCCTCGCGGCTCGCGTTGTTCCCGCTGACCACCCGGCAGCTCGCGCTCGGCATGTTCGCCGCGTCGGCGACCGGGCCGTGGCCGCTGGCGTCGCTCGTCGTCCTCGCCGGAGGCGTGGCCGGGCTGGCCGGCGGAGCGGGCGGCGTGCTGATCGGCCTGGCCGCCGTTGTGCTCCAGTTCGCCCTCTGCCTGGTGACGTCGCGGGTGATCACCACCGCGCTCTCTGGGGCGCTGCGCAGCCGACGCGGTCGCGACGTCCTCGCGGTGGCGGCCGTCGGGGTCGTGCTGCTGTCGCAACTGCCCAACCTGCTCCTCAACCAGGGCCTTCCCACCGATCTGGGCGCGCTGCTCTCCTCCACCGGCGAGGTGCTGCGCTGGACGCCGCCCGGCCTCGCGGCTCACGCGATCGCCGACGGCGGTCTCGTCGGCGTCGCCGACCTGGTCGTGCTCGCCGGAGTGGTGGCGCTGCTCGCCTGGTTGTGGATCGTCGTCCTCCGGCGGGCACTCGTCACGCCGGACGTGTCCAACCAGGGCGGCGGCACCGTCCGCCGGTCGTGGATCGACCGGTTCCTCCCGAAGGGGCAGCTGGGCGGCGTCGTCGCCAAGGAACTGAAGTACGCGCGCCGCGAGCCGCGCGGACGGGTCGCCTGGTTCACCGCCGTGGTGGTGAGCGGGATCATCATGTTCACCCTCAACAACGAAGCCGCCCCGGTGGGGCTGTTCTCCGCCGCGGGCCCCGCCTGCCTGGCCGCCCTGCTGATCGGCGTGCAGTCGTGCAACGCCTTCGGCATCGACGGCCGGTCGTTGTGGATGAACGCCGTGGCGTTCTCCTCGGGCCGCGACCTGCGCACCGACCTGGCAGGCAGGCACCTCGCGATGGCCGTGATCGCGGTGCCGGTGCTCGGCGTGATCTCGGTCGCCGCCGCGTTGCTGGCAGGGAACGCCGCCTGGGCGGTGCCGGCCGCGCTCACCGCCTGGGGGCTGCTGGGCGTCGCGCTCGGGGTGGGAGCCGTGACGAGCGTCGTCGTGCCCTACACCCTTCCCGAGCGGCTCAACGCGTTCAGCGGAGCCGCGCCAGGTCAGGGGGCCCTCGCCTTCGGCTCCTCCAGCCTCGGATTGCTCGTGACCGGGACGCTCGCGCTGCCCGTCGTCCTGCCGGTCCTGCTGGGCGTCGCGTGGGTGGCCCTGCTCGCCGTGCCGTACGGGCTGCTCGTGGCGTGGGGAGGCCGGAGCATGGCGGGCATGGTGGGCTTCGCCCGGCTGCCCTCCATCCTGGCCGCGGTCTCGCGGCCGGTCTGAGGGCCCCTGAGGGATCCCGGGGGACCCCGGAGGACGTGGTCAGGGGAGTGGTCTAGTCCAATTGGTGAGACCGGTCTCGGGCGATCAGTCCCCATTCGCTAGCCTTCGAAGCATGGCCGCCATCGCCCCTGCCGAACGACACGACGCCGTCGCGGAGATGCCGGACGAGCTCCGCGCCGACGTCCGCCTCCTCGGCGGACTACTGGGCCAGGTGATCGCCGAACACGGCGGTCCCGGCCTCCTCGCCGACGTCGAACGGCTGCGCAAGGCGGTCATCGCCGCCCGCCGCCGGGAGACCACCGCCGACGAAGTCGCCGCCCTCGTGGCCGAATGGCCGATCGAGCGGGCGGTCCACATCGCCAGGGCGTTCACCTGCTACTTCCACCTCGCCAACCTGGCCGAGGAGCACTACCGGATCCGCATCCTGCGGCAGCGCGACCGGGACGACGTCCCGTTGCGCGAGTCGCTGGCGGAGGCCGTACAGGAACTGCGCGGCGACGACCGCCTGGCCGAGCTGATCGACGGCTTGGAGTTCCGCCCGGTGCTGACGGCCCACCCGACCGAGGCCCGCCGCCGCGCCGTGGTGACGGCGATCCAGCGGATCAGCGCCGAGCTCGACCGCTACAACGCGCCGGGCGTCGGGGCGGGCGAGCAGGAGGAGGCCCACAGGCGGCTGCTCGAGGAGATCGACATCCTGTGGCGGACCTCGCAGCTGCGGTCCACGAAGCTCGACCCGCTCGACGAGGTCCGTACGGCGATGGCCGCCTTCGACGAGACCCTGTTCCGCACGGTCCCGCAGATCTACCGGTCCCTCGACGCCGCCCTTGCCCGCGGCACGGGCACGCGCGAGCCGAAGGCCAGGCCGTTCATCCGTTACGGAAGCTGGATCGGCGGCGACCGCGACGGCAACCCCAACGTGACCGCCAAGGTGACCCGCGAGGCCGTCCTCATCCAGGCCGAGCACGTGCTCACCGCGCTGGAGAACGCCGCGACCCGGATCGGGCGGACGCTGACGGCCTCCGCGCTCTACACGCCGCCGTCGGCCGCGCTGAGCGCCGCGCTGACGCAGGCCGAGGACGACCATCCCGAGGTCGTGTCGGAGATGGCGACACGCTCGCCGCAGGAGCCGCACCGGCAGTGGCTGGTCTTCGTCGCCGCGCGGATCGCGGCCACCCGCCGCCGTGACCTCGACCTCGCCTACCGGTCCCCGTCCGAGCTGCTCGCCGAGCTGCGGCTGGCGCAGGAGTCCCTGCGGGAGGGCGGCGCCGCACGGCAGGCCTTCGGCGAGCTGCAGCACCTGATCTGGCAGGTGGAGACCTTCGGGTTCCACCTCGCCGAGCTCGAGGTGCGCCAGCACTCCGAGGTCCACGCGGCGGCGCTGAAGGAGATCGCCGAGGGCAGGCTCTCCGAGCGCACGGAAGAGGTCCTGGCCACGATCAGGGTCATCGGCTGGATCCAGGAGCGGTTCGGCGTGACCGCGTGCCCCCGGTACGTCGTGTCGTTCACCAGGTCGGCCGACGACGTCGCCGCCGTGCACACGCTGGCCCGGCACGCTCTCGGCGACCGCGCCCCCGTGCTGGACGTGGTGCCGCTGTTCGAGTCGGGTGAGGACCTGGACAACTCCTCCGCCGTGCTCGACGGCATGTTGTCGCTCGAGCCGGTGCGCGAGCGGCTCGCCGCCAACGGGCGGCGCCTCGAGGTCATGCTGGGGTACTCGGACTCGGCCAAGGAACTCGGTCCCGCCGCCGCGACCCTGCGCCTCTACGACGCCCAGGCCGCGCTGACCGCCTGGGCGGCGAGGAACGACGTCCGCCTGACGCTCTTCCACGGCCGGGGCGGGGCCCTCGGCCGCGGCGGCGGCCCGGCCAACCGCGCCGTGCTCGCCCAGGCGCCCGGGTCGGTGTCCGGCCGGTTCAAGGTCACCGAGCAGGGCGAGGTCATCTTCGCCCGCTACGGACACTCGGCGATCGCCAGGCGGCACATCGAGCAGGTGACCAACGCGGTCCTGCTGGCCTCGACGACCGCCGTCGAGTCGAGCAACGCCGCCGCGGCGGCCAGGTTCCGCGGTCTGGCCGACCAGGTCGCCCGCGCGTCGGAGGCGGCGTACCGGTCGCTGACGGAGGCCCCGGGATTCCCGGAATGGTTCGCCCTGGTCAGCCCGTTGGAGGAGATCGGCTCGCTCCGGCTCGGCTCGCGTCCGGCCCGCCGCGGCCTCGGCGCCCCGCGTTCGCTCGACGACCTGCGGGCCATCCCGTGGGTGTTCGCGTGGGCCCAGACCCGGGTCAACCTGCCCGGCTGGTACGGCCTCGGCAGCGGCCTTGACGCCGTCGTGTCGGCGTCCGGGCCGGACGAGCTCCGCGCGGCGTACCAGGAATGGCCCCTGTTCGCATCGCTGCTCGACAACGCGGAGATGTCGCTGGCCAAGACCGACCGGGCGATCGCCTCGCGGTATCTGGCGCTCGGCGGCCGCGACGACTTCGTCGAGCAGGTCCTCGGGGAGTACGACCTGACCCGGAGGCTCGTGCTGGAGGTCACCGGCCACACCAGGCTGCTGGAGAACCGCCGGGTGCTCTCGAGGGCCGTCCAGCTCCGCGACCCCTATGTGGACGCCCTCAGCCACCTGCAGTTGCGGGCGTTGTCGGCGCTGCGGGTCGACGGCGACCTGTCCGAGGACGAGCGGGAACGCCTGTCGACCCTTCTGCTGCTGAGCGTCAACGGAGTGGCCGCCGGCCTCCAGAACACCGGCTGACCCCCACCGCCTTTTGGCCGTGATCATGCACAGGTTCGGGAAGGGGCGGCGTGAGCTGCCCCGATCCCGGCCGTGATCATGCACAGGTTCGTGGAGGTTATCTCTGACCTGGGCTGATGCCGTTCGTGATCGTGCAATCAGGTGGTGATGCGCTCCGCGCCGGAGTAGATGTTGAACCGTTCGTCGCGCAGGAAGCCGACCAGGGTCATGCCGAAGTCGCGTCCCAGGTCCACGGCCAGCGACGAGGGCGCCGAGACCGCGCAGACGATCTGGATGCCCGCCGCGAGGGCCTTCTGCATGATCTCGTAGCTGGCGCGCCCGCTCACCAGCAGGACATGCCGGTCGAGCGGCAGCCTCTCCGTCATGAGGGACCACCCCACCAGCTTGTCGACGGCGTTGTGCCGCCCCACGTCCTCCCGGGCCGCGATCAGCGATCCGTCGGGCGTGAACAGGCCCGCCGCGTGCAGCCCGCCGGTCCTGCCGAACACGCCCTGGGCCTTCCTCAACATGGACGGCAGGCCGTACAGGATCTCGGGGGAGACCTCGATGCTCGCGCCGGCGTCGAGCGGCGAGCAGCGGTCACGCAGCGCGTCCAGGCTGGCGCTCCCGCACACTCCGCAGGCGCTGGACGTCATGAAATGGCGCTCGAGTGAAGAAATGTCGGGCATCGTCGTGGAGCGGAGCCGCACGGTGACAGTGTTGTAGCGCTCCTCCGGCGTCAGGTCCTCATCGGTGCAGTAGCCGATCGCCCCGAGGTCGCCGGAACCGATGATCCCCTCGCCGTGCAGGAACCCGGCGGCCAGCTCGAAGTCCGCGCCGGGTGTGCGCATCGTGATCGCCACCGTACGGCTCTCGCCGCCAGCGAGCAGCCGGATCTCGAGGGGTTCCTCGGTGGCGAGGTCGTCGCGCCGGTCACGTACGGCGGTGCCGGAGACCTCGCGCACACGGATCCGCGTGACGGGTCCTGGTCGGTTTACACGGCTCTCGTCCGTCTGCATGATCACGCCCGGAGGTGGGGAACGGTCGTGGGATCCATGCCGTTCACCCTACGCCGAGGTGGTGGTCCCGGCCGATCTCGGGAGCGCGGCCCGTTAACCTGGGCATGTGCCGGACTCGCCATATGCCGATCTCGATCGGCCGCCACTGTCCGAAGCGGCGCTCCAGCGTGCTCTGGTGCGTCCGGGATCGTTGTGGTCGGCCCTCACCGTCGTCGAGCGGACGGGATCCACCAACGCCGATCTGGCCAAAGCCGTGCGCGAGGGAGCCCGTGAGGGCGCGGTGCTCGTCGCGGAGTCCCAGTTCGCCGGACGCGGCAGGCTCGGGCGCGTCTGGACGGCGCCGCCGCGGTCCGGGCTCACGTTCTCCGTACTGCTGCGGCCGGAGGTGCCGCCCGCACGACAGGGCTGGCTCTCGCTGCTGGTGGGCGTCGCGGCCGCCTCGGCCATACGGCGCGTCGCCGGGGTGGACGTACGGCTGAAGTGGCCGAACGACCTGCTCGTCGAAGAGCGCAAGCTCGCCGGGATCCTCGCCGAGCGCGTGGACTCGGCCGTGATCGTGGGGATGGGCCTCAACGTGTCCACGAGGCAGCAGGAGCTGCCGGTCGACCGGGCCACCTCGCTCACGATCGAGGGCGCGGTTCACGCCGACCGCGACCCCTTGCTCCGGGACATCCTGCGCGAGATCGAGACGCACTATCGGGAGTGGACCGACGCGGACGGCGACGCGGACGCCTGCGGGCTGCGGGCGGCGTATCTCGCGTGCTCGGGCACGATCGGGCAGGAGGTCCGCGTGGAGCTCCCCGGCGAGCGGCTGCTGATCGGGCAGGCCGTCGGCGTGGACCAGGCGGGCCATCTCCTGGTCCGGTCGAAGGGCCGGGAACACTCGCTGAGCGCCGGTGACGTCGTCCATGTCCGTCGCGTAGAAGGCGCGTGAGCAAACCTCTGGCGAGTGAACATGCAAACCCATGGCGAACGTGTCACGATTTGCGCCATGGGTCTCGCGGATCACTATCTGACCGAGGGGGAGCGAGTCGTTCACTCGTTCCATCCTCACTGGAAGCGGCTGATCGTGCCGTTCCTCGCTCTCGTTCTCGTCGTGGCGGCTTCAAGCGTCGCGATCTACTTCATTCCGAGTGACTATGAGTACTCGGGCATCGTTCGCATCGCCGTCGCGGTGGTCGCCGTCGTGCTGCTGACATGGTGGTCGTTCATCCCGTACCTGAAATGGAAGACGACCTCCTACACGCTCACGTCGCACCGTTTCGCGATCAGCACCGGCATCCTGAACAAGGCCGACGACGACATCCCGCTGGCCAAGGTCAACAGTGTCAGTTCGGACCAGCGCTTCCTGGAGCGCATCCTGGGATGCGGGACCTTGCGCGTCGAGTCGGCCTCGGAGAAGGGTGAGATCGACTACAAGGACATCCCCAAGATCCAGACGGTGCGGCAGGAGCTGTTCCGCCTGGTGGAGGACGCCTCCGACGGGAACATCGACGGCAAGTGAGGCGAAGGAGGTCTCGGGCGGCGGTGCCGACGGCCCGGGGGCGAAGGTCTACGGCGGCTTGGGGGAGACGTGGAGACCGGAGGACGGCCTAGTGCCGACGATGTCCAGCGCCTGTTCCTCGGCCCGGCGCCCACCTACACGCGCCGGCAGATAGCCGAGGCGGCCGGCGTCCCGCAGGAACTGGCGGGGCGCGTCTGGCGGGCGCTGGGCTTCGCCTCGCTCGGCGACGACGCGGTCGCCTTCACCGCCGCCGACCTCGGCGCGCTCCGGCGGATCCGGTTCCTGATCGACACGGGCGTCCTGGACGAGCAGACCGTCATCCGGATGGCCAGGGCCGTCGGCCGCACCACCGCCCGGCTGGCCCAGTGGCAGGCCGAGATCATGATCGGGACGCTGGATCCGCAGGTTCCCCCGAGCGACGCCGACCTCGTCCGTGTGATGGAGACGGCGCGCGCCCTGCTGCCCGATTTCGAGCAGACGCTGATTCACGTCTGGCGGTCCCAGCTGGCCGCGGTGGTCAGCCGCCTGATCTTGCCGACCGCCGGCGACGACGCGTTGCCCTCGCGTCTGACGCTGGCCGTCGGATTCGCGGACCTGGTGGCCTTCACCCGGGTCTCCAGGGAACTCGACGAGATGGCTCTGGCCGATCTCCTCGAGGGCTTCGAAGTGCGCACCTCGGACGTCATCGCCGCCCACGGCGGCCGGCTGGTGAAGACGCTCGGCGACGAGGTCCTGTTCACCGCCGACGAGCCCGCGGCGGCCGCCCTCATCGCCCTCAACCTGATCGATGAGCTCGCGCAGGACGAAGGCGGGCCCGACCTGCGGATCGGCCTGGCCTGCGGCCCGGTGCTGCCCATGATGGGCGACGTCTTCGGCACGACGGTCAACCTGGCGGCGCGTCTGACGGCGGTCGCCAGGCCGGGGACGATCCTCGTCGACGACGGCATGGCCGGGACTCTCGGCGACGTACCAGGCATCGAACTGCTGAAGATCCGCCGCAGACCTGTGCGCGGCCTCGGGGTTGTCCAGCCCTATGTACTCCGGCGAGCGGGACAAGGAGACTAAGCACGGTACGAACGAGGCTCACGGGCCGGAAACTGAAGGGTGAGGTGCGCATGCCGTACGAGGTGCAGGGCGTGGTGGCACGGGGCAAGGGCAAGCCGGTGACGCTGGAGACCATCCACGTACCCGACCCGGGTCCCGGCGAGGCCGTGGTGAACGTGCAGGCCTGCGGCGTCTGCCACACGGACCTCCACTACCGCGAGGGCGGCATCAACGACGACTTCCCGTTCCTGCTCGGGCACGAGGCGGCCGGAGTGGTGGAGGCCGTCGGGGCGGGCGTCACGGATGTCGCACCGGGCGACTACGTGATCCTCAACTGGCGCGCGGTGTGCGGCGCATGCCGGGCATGTCTGCGCGGCCGTCCGTGGTACTGCTTCAACACCCACAACGCCACGCAGAAGATGACGTTGGCGGACGGCACCGTCCTGAGCCCGGCGCTGGGCATCGGGGCGTTCGCGGCCAAGACGCTGGTCGCGTCGGGCCAGTGCACGAAGGTCGACCCGGCCGCCAGGCCCGCCGTCGCAGGTCTGCTCGGCTGCGGCGTGATGGCCGGCCTCGGCGCGGCGATCAACACCGGCGGCGTGACGCGGGGAGACTCCGTCGCGGTCATCGGCTGCGGCGGGGTGGGCGACGCCGCGATCCTCGGGGCGAGCGTCGCGGGAGCGGGCACGATCATCGCGGTCGACGTCGACGACCGGAAGCTCGAGTGGGCGCGCGGCTTCGGCGCCACGCACACGGTCAACTCCCGCTCGACCGACCCGGTCGAGGCGATCCGCGAGCTCACCGGCGGCAACGGGGCCGACGTCGTGATCGAGGCGGTCGGCCGTCCGGAGACCTACAAGACGGCCTTCTACGCCAGGGATCTCGCGGGGACCGTCGTCCTCGTCGGAGTCCCGACCCCCGAGATGCAGCTCGAGCTGCCCCTCCTGGACGTCTTCGGGCGCGGCGGCGCGCTCAAGTCCTCCTGGTACGGCGACTGCCTGCCCAGCAGGGACTTCCCGATGCTGATCGACCTGTACCTCCAGGGCAGGCTGAACCTGGAGGGCTTCGTGTCGGAGACGATCTCGATCGACCAGGTCGAGGACGCCTTCGCCAAGATGGAGCGCGGCGAGGTGCTCCGATCCGTGGTCGAGTTCCCGTAGAGCGATCTGTGATTGCTATCACATAGGCAAGCCTTACCATGGTGGGCTACCTTAGGTGTGCCTAACCTTATGCCCCGTTCCCCGGAAGGCTTCGCATCGCCGTGTACGTCTGCATCTGCCGCGCCGTGACCGAAAACGAGGTTCATGAGTGCATCGCCGCGGGCGCGACGAGTGCGAAGCAGGTCAGAGACACGACGGGTGCCGGAGGTGACTGCGCGTCATGCGTCCGGAAGATCTGTGCGATCCTGAAAAAGTCTGAGGACCTCGTCACCGTCGCATAGATCGAGAGGCGTCATGCAGGGCGACAGGGAGATCATCGCGCTGCTCAACGAGCAGCTCACCTCCGAGCTCACCGCCATCAACCAGTACTTCCTGCACGCCAAGATGCAGGAGCACTGGGGATACACGAAGCTGGCCGCCTTCACCCGGCACGAGTCCATCGACGAGATGCGCCACGCCGAGGTGCTGACGGACCGGATCATCTTCCTCGAAGGGCTGCCCAACTACCAGAAGCTCAACACGCTTCACATCGGGCAGACCGTCAGGGAGCAGGTCCAGGCCGACCTCGAACTCGAGCTCGGCGTGGTCGAGCGGCTGCGTCCCGGGATCGCGCTCATGCGGGAGCGGGGCGACATCACGTCGGCGAACATCTTCGAGACGATCCTGGCGGACGAGGAGCACCACATCGACTACCTGGAGACCGAGCTCGGTCTCATGGAGAGTCTGGGCGAGAAGCTCTACCTGGCTCGTTACGCCGAGCCGCCGTCGCCGTCCTCCTGAGGCGCTCGCGAGGCACTCCCGAGGTGGTTCCGCGGCCCTTCTGAGGCGCCGCGGAGGCGCGCGGCCGCACCTCGATGACGATCGTTTCCGCTCCAGCGTGTCAAGCAACGCCCGCCGGATCCTCTCCGGCGGGCGTTGTTTGTTTGTCATACGGCTGGGGCGCGGACGCCGTGCGTCGGGACCGGATAGCGGAGCCATGCCCGGATCGTTGCTGCCCTTGCGTGTTGACTATCCCAGATTTATCAGTGTTTGCCCAGGTCAATTGATGGGTCAACGACAAGTCAAACTGCGCGCTGTAGCCGGGAAACGATCGCCTAAGGTCCTACGATCGCTCCATGACCTGCGTACTTCTCGCCGAGGATGACACCTCGATATCCGAGCCGCTGGCGCGCGCATTGCGCCGGGAGGGCTATCAGGTAGAGGTGAGCCCGGATGGCCCGCAGGCCCTCGAAAGGGCCCTGTCGGGGGGCGTCGACCTGATAGTTCTCGACCTCGGCCTGCCCGAGATGGACGGGCTTGAGGTTGCTCGCCGCATCAGAGCGGAGGGACACGGCACTCCGGTGCTGATCCTCACCGCCCGTGTCGACGAAGTCGACACCGTTGTCGGCCTCGATGCCGGAGCCGACGACTACGTGACCAAGCCGTTCCGCCTCGCCGAACTGCTCGCCCGCGTGCGGGCGCTGCTCCGGCGCGGAACCTCCGAGACCCCGGTGGTGCAGGGCGTCCGCATCGACGCCGACTCACGCCGGGCCTGGATGGGAGACAAGGAACTACACCTGACCACCAAGGAGTTCGACCTGCTTCGCGTGCTCGTACGGGACGCCGGGAAGGTCGTCACCCGCGAGCAGATCATGCGCGAGGTGTGGGACACCAACTGGTGGGGGTCCACGAAGACACTCGACATGCACATCTCATGGCTGCGACGCAAGTTGGGGGATGACGCCGCCAAACCTCGGTACATCACGACCGTCCGAGGCGTCGGCTTCCGTTTCGAGCGCGAGTAGACCCGCGTGGCGGGTCTGTTGGGGAGGAGCTAGCACGTGCGCCGGCGCCTGCTCTCCTCGATGCTGCTCGTTGCGGTCATCGCCGTCCTGCTGTTAGGCGTGCCGCTCGCCGTGGTCGTGGTCCGGCTGATCAACGACGAGGCCGCCCGGGAGTTGAGAGCCGAAGCGAATCGGTTACTCATCGGGGTGGAGTACTCCGTCAGCCAGGACCAGACGATCGATCCCAACCGGTTGGGGAGGAACTACCCGGACCGGTACATACAGGTATTCGTCCGGGGCAACCCGCTGCTGGTGGTCGGTACTCCGCCACCGGCCGGCCGCGAGATGACCGAGGAGGCCCGTTCCGAGAACGGCTACGTTCGGATCGGGCGAGACTCGGCCCAGATCGAAAAGGACATCCACGCGAGGCTGGTGCTCACGATCGCGCTCGCGATCATCGCGCTCGGCGCGGCCGTCGGGCTCGCCTCCGTGACGTCGCGACGCCTGACCCTGCCGCTCCAAGAACTGACCAAGATCGCGGAGCGGCTGGGGTCGGGCGACGCGCGGCCCAGCCGGCACCGCTACGGCGTCCCGGAACTCGACCTGGTCGCGGAGGTCCTCGATCGCAGCGCGCTGCGGATCTCCGACCTGCTGTCGAGAGAGCGCGATTTCGCCACGGACGCCTCCCATCAGCTGCGCACGCCTCTCACCGGGCTGACCATGCGCCTGGAGGAGATCGTCGCCGCCGCCGGCGAGCCCGTGATCGTCCGTGAGGAGGGTGAGGCCGCGATCGTGCAGGTTGAGCGGCTCACCGCGGTCATCGACGAGCTTCTCGCCGCCGCCCGGCGTCAGCGCCACGCGCAGGCGGAGCCGATCGACGTGGACGACGTCGTCGAACAGCAGATCACCGAGTGGGAGCCCGCGTTCCGGCGGGCGCAACGTTCGCTCGTGCTGGCGGGGGATCGAGGGCTCAGCGCGCTCGGGACCACCGGCGGCCTGAGCCAGGTGCTTTCCACCCTGCTGGAGAACTCCCTCAAGCACGGTGACGGATCATTGACGATCAACACGTCCAGCACGGGGATGTCGGTCGTGATCGAGGTGGCCGACGAGGGGCTCGGCATCCCGGAGGCCCTCGGGACCAAGGTGTTCGAACGGAGTGTCAGCGGAGGCGGGGGAACCGGGCTGGGGCTGACCTTGGCGAGGGCTCTGGTCGCCGCCGACGGCGGGCGCCTCGAACTGGTCAAACCGCGGCCGGCGACCTTTGCGATCTTCCTGAGGCACGCGCGCGACCACGGACGTCACCGGGTGGTGAGCGGTCCCGCCTGAGGTGCGATGTCCTCGACCGGGGGCTGGGCGGGAGCCGCCAGGAAGACCCACTTCTTGTACGACCAGAAGCGGAACAA
Source organism: Planotetraspora kaengkrachanensis (assembly GCF_016862895.1). Classification (GTDB taxonomy): domain Bacteria; phylum Actinomycetota; class Actinomycetes; order Streptosporangiales; family Streptosporangiaceae; genus Planotetraspora; species Planotetraspora kaengkrachanensis. The sequence continues at coordinate 26,655 of NZ_BONV01000063.1, forward strand.
GGTGCCGAGGACCGTGCCGATGATCTGGGCGATGTTGTAGAACAGCGGGCCGTGCAGTCCCAGGGAGTACGTCACGAAGCCGATCACGATCAGCGGAGGAAGCAGGCCGATCCCGTTGAGCACGAAGAACAGGACGTATTCGCGGGCGAGGCCGCTCTGCTCCCTGTGCCGGTACGTCCAGAAGCGGTTGCCCAGATAGGCGAACGTCGCCGCGATGACGGTGGCGAGGACCTTCGAGGTCAGGGGTCCCAGGCCGACGCCGAAGCGGAAGAGGTTGGTGCCGCCGAAGTCGATGACGAAGGCGACGGCGCCCACGATGCCGAACTTGAGCAGCTCGTGCAGGAGCGTGGCGAACCGCTCGTAGGCACGTCGGAGGAACTGCACGTCCCGCACGGTCCTTCCTGATCGGCGGCGAAGTCATCCCAGGCTACCGGTACGAGTCGTCGGCGGGGGATGCTCCCTACCTGAGAGTGTTCGTCACCTGGTGTTTCCCCACCGCTGGTATGAACATTTCAGAAAATATCCATCTATAAGCCATAAGCGAGTGCGGTACGCACTACGCTCTCGCCCGAGCAGGATCACTTTGTTCTGGAATCTGCGTGTTCTGGAGAGGTGGCCCCCACCGTGCTACGCAGAATCACGGCACTCAGCTTCGCCCTCATCGTGCTCGCGGGTTGTGGGAACGAGACATTCGGCCAGCCGTCCGGCTCCCCGGGCGGCGACTCCGACGGGGCTTCCTCCGTCGCGGCCACCAGGTCCGAGGCCGAAGCCGCCTTCGCCGCGCTCGGCGAACTCAGGAAGGCGTGGAAGACGCACGACTGCGACACGGTGGCGTCCCTGACGACCTGGGCGGAGGGCGCTCTCGCCGAACACGCGTGCGAGGCCGCCAAGGAAGGCGGAAAGGGTCTCGATCTCGGAGAGTACGGCGACGTCGAATACCTGCTCCCCGGCGGGAGCGTGGACGACGCCGAGGGTGGCGCGTGGTTCGCCGCGCTGGCCCGCGACCCCGAACCGACCTTCTTCGTCTACGTCCAGGCCGAGGGACGGTGGCGGCTGGGAGCGGGGCCGATCCCGGTCGTCGGCAAGACGCCCAAGTTCGACGTGGACACCAAGCCGGCCGACGGCGACCCCCGCATCGCCGTACAGGCAAGGCTCGTCCCGACCCGGTACGTCGCCTTCCTGACCGACCCCGCCGGAGTCAGCGGCGTGAAGTTCTCATCCGGAGACCGGATGCGGGACCTCCTGCCGGAGTTGCTCCAGGCGCCGGCCAAGGTCCGGCCTGATCGGCTGTCCGTCGACGTCCAGCTGGAAGGGCAGGCGTACTCGCTGGTCCTGGCCGACGGCAATGCCCTGGTGTTCCACGCGCTCAGAGTGGTTTACACCCAGCGGCCCGGCTCCGGGCGCTCCTCCCTCGCCCATCCCCGGTACGGCGACGCGGACGTGCGCGCCTACACCGGGAAGACCGACCCGGACGCGATCACCGGGACCGAGCTTCTGATGCTCGCCACCGAGGTGTCCAGGGACAACGAGATGACGACGGTCGCCATCCGCCGATCCCTGGCGGGCATCACCCCTGACGTCACGGAGTAGAACCCCGGGAGCGGGCCCTCGGGTAGATCGCCGGGGCGCGGGAGCCGTACACGTGGGGAATCGGTAGGCTGACATGTCGTGAACAGCCCGAACGTTCCCCAATCAGGTCATGCGGCCGCACCCGCCGCCGCGGTCGACGCTTCGAGTCCCGCCGGTGGCACGACGGCCAAGGCTGTCGTTCCCGTCGGAGGTCCGAACGCTCCCGTCGTCGGCATGGTGGGCGCGGGGCAGCTCGCCCGGATGACCCAGCAGGCCGCGATCGCGCTCGGCATCGAGCTGCGCGTGCTGGCCAACTCGCGGGACGAGAGCGCCGCCAAGGTCATCGTCGACACGCGGCTGGGCGATTATCGCGATCTCGCGGATCTGCGGGAGTTCGCCAAGGGCTGCGACGCCGTCACTTTCGATCATGAGCACGTGCCGACCGAGCACATCCGGGCGCTCCTCGGCGACGGCTTCGCCGTACACCCGGGGGCCGACGCGCTGGTCCACGCCCAGGACAAGGCGGTCATGCGTGAGCGGCTGACCGCGATCGGAGTCCCGTGCCCGGCATGGGCGCGCGTGTCGGTCGCCGAGGACGTCGAGGCGTTCGCGGAGACGCATGGGTGGCCGGTGGTGCTGAAGGCGGTCCGTGGCGGTTATGACGGCCGGGGCGTGTGGGTCTGCGACTCCATCGACGAGGCCCGTGAGCCGCTGGAGTCGGGTGTGGCGCTGCTCGCCGAGGCCTTCGTGCCGTTCGGGCGGGAACTGGCCGTGCTCGTCGCCCGGTCTCCGCACGGGCAAGGGGTCAGCTATCCGGTCGTGGAGACCGTACAGAAGAACGGCATCTGCGTGGAGGTCATCGCCCCCGCCCCCGGCCTGGGTGAGGAGGACGCCGCCACCGCGCAGCACTTCGCGCTCAAGATAGCTCGGGAACTGGGCGTGACCGGCCTGCTCGCGGTCGAGATGTTCGCCACCGAGTCGGGCCTGGTCGTCAACGAGCTCGCGATGCGGCCGCACAACAGCGGGCACTGGACGATCGAGGGTGCGAGGACCTCGCAGTTCGAGCAGCACCTGCGGGCCGTGCTCAACCTGCCGTTGGGCTCGCCGTCGCTCGCCGCGCCCGTCGTGGTCATGGTCAACCTGCTGGGCGGATCCGACCCGAACATCTTCTCCCGGTACGAGCACGTGCTGGCGAACGATCCCGGAATCAAGATTCACTTTTATGGCAAGGACGTAAGGCCTGGCCGCAAGATCGGACATGTGACCGCCCTGGGAACCGACCTGGCCGACGTCCGCGCGCGGGCGTGGCACGCCGCCGACTGCCTGAAAGGACCGGCTGATGACTGACTCCCGCCCCGCTGACGAGGCGGCCGACGCGTCCCGGGCCCTGGTGGGGATCGTCATGGGAAGCGACTCGGACTGGCCGGTGATGAAGCTGGCGGCCGAGGCTCTCACGGAGTTCGGCGTGCCCTTCGAGGCCGATGTCGTCTCGGCCCACCGGATGCCTGCGGAAATGATCGAGTACGGCACGCGCGCGGCTTCACGGGGAATCAAGGTGATCATCGCCGGTGCCGGGGGAGCGGCCCACCTGCCGGGGATGCTCGCCTCGGTCACGCCGCTGCCGGTCATCGGCGTCCCCGTGCCGCTCAAGTATCTGGACGGCATGGACTCCCTCCTGTCGATCGTGCAGATGCCCGCCGGGGTGCCCGTGGCCACCGTGGCCATCGGAGGAGCACGCAACGCAGGGCTGCTCGCGGTGCGGATCCTCGCCGCGTCGGACGAGGAGCTGCGGCAGCGCATGGAGGACTTCCAGGTGACGCTGCGCGATCAGGCCCATGCCAAGGGGGAGAGGCTGCGCACCGAAGCAGCCAAGATGCGCTGACATCGCGGCTTTCCTTTCACTGGCGCGGTTCACTGGCGCGATCTTCCCGAGCGGCCTGCCTGCGTCGGCGTCGGCGTTGGGTGGATCGTGCTGATCATGTTCGCGTGGGGCGGTTGATGGGCCCTCCGGCGTTCCGGCCGGCGTTCCGGTCAGTGTTCCGGCTGGTGTTTCGGCTGGTGC
>NZ_BONV01000064.1 GCF_016862895.1 Planotetraspora kaengkrachanensis
CCTAGATGCGGGCCGCAATCGGAAGGGTCACCGGCTCTGGGTGGCCATCCCACGTCACTTCGATCTCGTTGCGTACGGAGTGAGCGAGGCTGCCGGCCACAGGAAGAAGCTCCAGGCGCACTGCGCCATTTGTCGGCGCCTCGCTCGCAGCTCCTAGCGGTCTGGTTGGTCTTCTCGCGTCCGGTCTTCGGCATCCGCGCCCCTGCGCTTGATCCACACCGTCATGTGGATGATCGCTGCCAGTGCGACCACGGCCGCGACGATCGCCACAGCCAGGGCGTCCGCCGCCGTCCCGACGGCCGCCACGATCAGCGCGACGGCGAATACGACGGCCGCCAGCCGGATGTGGAGCTCATCGCGCGGCATCTCCGACAGGGACTGCCGGTCCTCCGGGCCCGGGACCGGGTTTCCTGGCTGGCTCATGATCCCCCCTGTTCAGCCGACTTGCCGCCCTGGCGGCACCTCGCGGACGACGTCGCCCGCGTCCTTGTCCGGCCGCAGACCACGCCACGACGGGTGCCGCAGGACGCCGTCGCCGGTCCACTCGGCGTACTGCACCTCACCCACGACCCGCGGCTCCACCCACTGAGCGTGCCGAGCGTGCTCGCGCGGCACCGGCCCGTCGAACGGCGAGTTGTCCCGCCGCAGGGGCGCCAGCATTTCGGCCAGGTCGCGGAGCGCGGCTTCGGTGAAGCCGGTGCCGACGTGGCCGGCGAACACGAGGCGGCCGGCCTCGTCGTGGACGCCGAGCAGCAGCGAGCCGATCATTCCGGCGCGGCGTCCGCCGCCGGGTTTCCACCCGCCGATGACGACCTCCTGGGTGGTGACGTTCTTCACCTTGGTCCAGTCGGCCGAGCGTTTCCCCGGCCGGTACGGCGAGTCGAGCCGCTTGGCGACGACGCCTTCCAGGCCCATCTGCTGCGACATGGTGACCGCGGTCTGCCCGGCGTCGGGGAACCAGGCCGGCACCTGCCAGCGCGCGCCGGCCGCGACGACGTCCTCGAGGAGGCTCCGCCGCTCGGTGTACACCATGTTCGTCGAGGTGACGGCGTTGATGTGCAGGATGTCGAACACGAGGTAGGTGACGGGGGCCAGCTTGACGAGCTGGGTGATCCTTTCTGGATGGCGCTGGTGCATGCGGGGCTGCAGAGCCGAGAACGACGGCCGGCCGTTCTCGTCGAACGCGACGATCTCGCCGTCGAGGACGCAGTTGTGCCCGCCCGTCGAGCCCGCCAGCGGATACACCTCTGGGTAGGCGACGGTGACGTCGTTGCCGTTGCGAGAGATGAGCCGCAGGGCCCGGTTCTCCACGTAGGCGAGGGCGCGGACGCCGTCCCATTTCATCTCGTGGGCATAGTCCGCCGACGGCTCGGGCAGCGGGCCGAGCTGGGCCATCATCGGCGTGTACGGAGGCAGAGACCCCACGCCGGTCCTGGTACCCCAACCGAAGATCGGTACAGGCAGGGGCGCGCCTTACGTGCTGGCGGCCTCCGCCACCGAGTCGAACACCGGAAACGCGGCCTCGCGTAAGCCCGTCACGCTCAGGAGTCGATCGAAGCTGCCATACGTGGGGCGGCTGCCCCCCAACCCCACGGGTCATGCCGCGCTTCGGTTGATGATCGCATGATCAATCCGGAAGTGGATCGTCCGCAACCGCTCGTACCATGGCGGCATGGCAATCGCTCGCTTCCCCAGCCTCGTCATCGACTGTCCCGATCCTGGTGCGCTCGCAAAGTTCTACGGCGCGATGTTGGAGTGGAAGGTCGACGTCTCCTCCGACTGGGCCGAGGTCCGCGCTGACTACGGTCAGTGCATCTCCTTCCAGCAGGTGGATGACTACACGCCGCCGGTGTGGCCAACCCAGGAGTTGCCCCAGCAGATGCACCTCGATGTGATCGTTGACGACCTGGATGCCGCCGAGGCGGCAGTGCTCGATCTCGGCGCAACCAGACACCCGCACCAGCCCGGCACCTCCTTCCGGGTCTTCCTCGACCCGGCAGGTCACCCCTTCTGCCTCTGTGTGAACTGATCCGGACGGGCGGCTCAATCCTCAATCACGAGAAGTCCTGACGGCATGGGCCGGCCAACTTGCCCCACGCAGGGGGTACGGATGCCCACAACGTTCTAGCCGGCGCATGAAGATCTCCACGAACTTGCCGAACTTGCTCTCGTTTGGGCTACTTCGGCGGATAAGTTGGAGATACCGAGGACTTCTCGTGCGTTGGCATCAAAGTCGGCGTCGCCCGCGGCGATCGTAAACATCGGTCCGAAGGCCGAGGAAGCCGACTAATCGTGATACGCACTGTTACCACCGCGAGCTCCCGGGCCCACACACGTGCACGCCCGTTGGCCGCGAGCTGGCCCGCCCATACCATCGTCAGAGCCCACGGCGAGATCGATATCGCCACGAGCCCGGCACTGCGGATGCGTCTACGCAATGCGATGCGACGGTCCGAAAATGTACTCATCCTCGATCTGTCAGATGTGTCCTTCTGCGACGCGTCCGGATTGGCCGTCCTGGTCGGCATCCAGCGCCGTGCCCGGCAATGTGGCATCACGCTCAGACTCGCCGCACCCAGTCGTCGGATGACTCGTCTGCTGCAGATCACGGACTTGGACCAAAGCTTCACGATTCACCCGACGTTGTCCAGCGCGATCGCGTCCACACGCCGCGAGACACTTGCCTGAGACTGACGGACTATGCCGCTCCCGCTACATCCGTAGCACGCGGGGAGGTGGGTGGCAGCCTACGAAGGCGCAAGATTGAGAAGCACCCCGAGTCGAGGGCGCGGACTGTGGCCTGTATCAGAGCAAGAGCTCGTGGGCGGAGATCCATGACGTGCTGTCCCAACTTTTCGCAATCGGGCGGGACGTCCACATATGTGGGTAGGCGGCCCTCGTTGGGTACAGAGCAGCTTCTCACTCCGGTCAGGTCGTGCCGCAGAGCGGCATCCGCGTCTGTAACGGCGAGTGCGGGCGCCAGTGGGGCAGCGACGTGAAGGGCCACCGGCCCCCGCCGCTGAACACGGACTGCGCAGGCAAGAGCTGAAAGCTCATGGCCAAGGCGCCTGCCTGATCAGCCAGTCGTTCAACTGGTTCGAAGAACCTTCCAGGAGTCGGCGCATGCGCAGGGCGCGCATCATGCCCAGGCGCGCCAGCTCGAGGCGAGCGTGCTCCGCCCCGGGAGCGCGGATACGCGCTGCGGAGCCTGAGGCATTCCACGGGTGACCTGGTGCGGCCCAGTCTCCGTGGTCTGCCGTTCGCGGTGCGGCGACCTCTGCGGCCGCCGCACCCGGGCTTTTGCTTCGTCGTCACATCTCGGCCCGCGTCACCGATAGGTCGGGCTGCCAGCGGGCGGCGGCCCGACGACGGTACGCGCGGGCGAACCCGCGAATGATGATGAACCGCGGGACCGGGGGAACGAGATGGACAACGATCTGGTAGCCCTCGGGGTCGATGTCGTCGAGCAGCCAGTGTCCCTCCAGGCCCAACTGGGCGAACGACTTCGGCTTGATGTTGGTGGCCTCGTCCCAGGCTTGCCACTCGGCTTGGGTAATGCTCTTCGACACCACCGGCATACCCTCCTCGACCTCACGGTCGAGGTGGGGAACGAGCACTTCGTTCAATTCGTCCAGCGCCGCGACGAGCTCGAGGCGGGCCTCGTCCGTCGTCGTGTCCGCGTAGCGCCGCCCGGCGGCCGTCATCGTCTCCATGGCTGGGACGATCCTGTGATGGTCGGCCTCCAGCGAGTCCAGCAGAGGGCCCGCGGCGGGGTTGCGTTCGCGCACCAACGGCCAGAGTCCCTCGTCCTCACCGGAGTGGTGGTGGTGCAGGAAGTCCATCATCCAGACCACGTGCTCGCCGAGCGCGCGACGCTGGCGTCCCAGCGGACGAGGCTCGCTCGTCAGCGCCGTCCGCGTACGGTCCAGGTCGCGGCGCAAGGCACCGTGCACGATGCCCATGATCCGTGTGTCCGCAGGGCCTGATGTCGCCCCCATGTCGCCCCCTATTGTCGACGTTGGCACGGGCAGCGTAGATCTCTGGCATTTCCACTGCTATGTCGTCTAGGTGAATAGTTGCGTGCCGCCACGACTAGGTCTCTGCAGCCCTACTTGGGCTAAGGACAGTAGATAGAAGCAGGCGGGTGAAAATGAGTACCACTTTAAGATCTTGAGCTAGATCGATGTCGGTATACTCGTCGGCTTTCAGCCGGCGGGTACCAGTTCGGTGAGCAGGCCGCGGATGCGGGTGTCGATCTCGTTGGATGGGCGGACCCCGCTGGGGTTCCTGCCGGCGGGGTCGTCAGGCGGGCCACTTCGGTGCTGGTCAGGTTCTTGGCGACCTCGGCTGTAGCGATGGCATCCGATATTCGGCTGCGCTGCCTAAGCGAGCACGGCATTGATCGTGTGGTGGCCTATTTTCGCTATCAGCGGGTTGTCAGCCGAATGGGCCAGAAACGCGAGCGACAGCGCGAGCGCCCAGCCTCGCGCTCGTGACCAGATGTGGTCGTCAGGTACATACTCGGCCGCCGCCCGATAGGCGTTCTGGAAAGCATCGTGGCATTCGGTAGGCAGGAGCATCCAGGCCCCGGACAAGTCCGTGGCAGGGTCGCCGGAGGTGATGTCACCGAAGTCGATCACGCCGCTGATGCGGCCGCGGTGTACCAGGATGTTGGCGGGGTGAAGGTCGCCGTGCACCCACGACGGGGGCCCGCCCCACGTCGGTACTGCGGCTGCGGCCTCCCATACGCGCATCACGGCCCTGCGGTCGACCAGGCGGCCCAATACGCTCAGATTCTGGGTGACCGTCGCGCGGCGGTCCGCGAGCGGGACACCGCGGTGGGGGTTTACGGGGGCGTCCGGTGCGGCGGGAGTGTGCAAGGCCCCCAGAAACCTGGCAAGGCTGACCGCTGCGTCTCGCAGGTCAGCCGGCGGCTTCCGCGCAGCAACCTGCCCGGGCAGGAATGGGACGATGCTCCACGGCCACGGGTAGCCAAGGTCCGGTTGGCCGTCCCGCACCGGCGCAGGCACTGGCAGTGGCAGCCGAGGCTCAAGAACTGGGAGCCACCTCTGTTCGTGGACGAGCAACCTGGCGGCCACCTCACGCCTCGGCAGCCGGGCGACCAGCACGTCGCCGACCCGGCACATGACGTTGTCCCACCCGTTTGCCATCACTTCGATGGGCAGGTGGGCAAGGTCGGGTTGCTGGGCCGCCAGGAGCCGACGAACCAGACCCGGGGAGACGTCCACCTCGGCGGCAGGCATGCGGTGAGGACCCACCCCGCGACCCTAACCGACTGAATAATCGGATCTGCCGCTGATCGGTTGCATCGCCGTGTAGGCGTTGTTCCTCGAGCGTCGTGTTCCTGATCGATGCTCAGGCTTGTGATCAGTGGCCGAACGCGATGAGTTGGGCTTCGAGGCCATCAAGGATGGCTTGGAGGCCGAACTGGAAGGTGTTGTCGGGGGCTGTGGCGTAGTCGGCGACGGCTGTGTCGAGGCGGGCGCGCAGCCGTGGGAACTGCGCCGCGATCTCGTGGGCCTTCGCCATGCTTTCGTGCATCAGCGCCTCGGCGTTGCCGCCGTCGCGGCCGAGCTTCTTGGTGAACGAGGCGGCTGCGGCTGGGACGAGCGCGTTGCCGAGTATGAAGGTGAAGACGGTGGCCGCTGCCTGGTCGGCCTGCGCACCGGTGAATCCGGCCGCCTCGTAGATGGCGAGGCCGTGGTCGTCGTGGCGGGCCTTGCCTGGGCCGAAGATCATGTACGAGCCGAAGGCCTGCACCAGCCAGGAGTGGCGGGTGAGCATCGCGTGCAGGTCGGTGGCCATCTGCGTGGCGGCCGTCCGCCAGTCGGTCGTGGCGAGGTCGGGCAGCGCGATCTGTTGCCATACCTCGTCGCCGGCGAGGGTGATGAGGTTGTCCTTGCTGCCCACGTGCCAATAGACGGCGGTGGCCGCAGAGCCCAGCCGCTTGCCCAGCGCGCGCATGTTCAGGCCTTCCAGGCCTTCGTCGTCCAGCAGGTCGATGGCTGTCTTGACGATCTGTTCGCGGGTCAGCGTGTCACGCGGCATCCGGCCACCCTATGTCACCCGACCCGTTCTTGCACAATGTTCAAGAGGCCACTTGTACAACGTTCAAGTATGGTCTAGCGTCCCACTTGAACACAGTGCAAGTCGCTGAACGGAGATGAGATGTCACAGGACACGCTGGCGCAGTTCGTCGAGACGACGGCCACCAAGTTCGGTGTTCCCGGCGTCGCGGTCGGGGTGTGGGCGAACGGCACAGAGGTCTACGCCTGCCACGGCGTGACCAGCGTCGAGAACCCGCTGCCCGTCGACCGGGACACGCTGTTCGTGCTGGGATCGGTCACGAAGTCCTTCACCGCGACCGCGCTGATGCGCCTGGTCGCGGAGAGGCGGGTCGAACTGGACGCGCCGGTGCGCCGGTACGTCCCGGAATTCGTGCTCCCGGACGAGCGGGCCGCGGCGGAGATCACCGTTTTGCAGCTGCTCAACCACACAGCGGGGCTGGACTGGAGGATGAGCGTCGAGACCGGCGAGGGGGACGACGCCCTGGCCGCGTATGTGGCGAAGATGGCAGAGTCGGACCTGATTGCACCACCTGGTGCCCAGGCCTCCTACAGCCAGGTGGGGTACAACCTCGCCGGCCGGACCATCGAAAAGGTCACGGGTCTGACCTACGAACGAGCCGTCGCCTCGCTCCTGTTCGAGCCGCTGGGGCTGTCGCACAGTTCCTTCGCGACCAGTGACGTCATGACCCGGCGGTTCGCGGTGGGGCACAACCTCGGCGAGGACGGGACGCTGGCCGTCGCGCGCCAGTGGAAGGACACCCGCGGCAACAACCCCGGCGGTGGCGGCGCCTCCTCGGTGGCGGACCAGCTTCGATGGGCCCGATTCCATCTCGGTGACGGCCGCGCGGAGGACGGTGCCCAGGTGCTGCCCGCCGAGGTGCTGCAGCGGATGAAGGAGCAGACGGTCGAACTGCAGGCCAGCACGCTCGGCGACGCCTTCGGCATCTGCTGGTTCCTGCGCGACGTCGACGGCGTTCGCACCGCCGGGCACGGCGGATCGGCCAACGGCCAGTTCGCCGAGCTTCTCATCGTGCCCGAACGGGACTTCGCCGTCGTCGCGCTGTCCAACGCGGGCCCGGACGGAGGCCTCGCCTTCAACCAAGCCGTCGTGCGATGGGCGCTCGAGCACTACGTGGGGGTGGTCGACCGGGACCCGGAGCCGCTTCCCTTTGACGAGGCCCGGGCCCGGGAGGTCGTCGGGAGCTACGAAAACGACATGATGACGCTCACCATCGCCACGAATGGGACCGGATTGACGATCGAATGCAGGATCAAACCGGAAATCCGCGCGGCCACGGACACCGAACTTCCCCCGGACCTCCCGCCGGCCGATCTCGGCCTGCTGGCCGCCGACACCGACGAATACATCGTCACCAGCGGCGCCCTCAAGGGCCAGCGCGGCTTCTTTACCCGTGACGACGGCACGGTCGTCGGAGGAGGACTCGCCGGCCGGTTGTTCAAGCGCGTCCCGGCGGTCTCCGAATAGCAGCGGTCGGGGTCGGTGCCGGGCCGCACCCGCCTGGCACCGCTTCTAGAGATCGTTTGAGGACCTACGGATCAGAAGATCAGGGGTTCGAGTCCTCTCGGCCGCGCGCCCGATCCACTCGTCGAGACACGCGCGGTCATGCTCCTCAGACGTCACTCGTCCGTAAGCTGAAGATATGTCCCCCGCACTGGTCCTGCTCGACGGCGTCCGCTGGCGGGGTGTGCGCGTGGTCGGCGACCGCGCACAAACCCTGCTCGCCGTGCTCGCCACACACGGGCGTACCGGGCTCAGTGACGAGCGCCTGGTCGAAGAGCTGTGGCCCGACGAGGCGCCGGCCAACCCGACGAAGGCGCTACAGGTGGTCGTCTCGCGGACCAGGGCGGCGACCTGCGCCGACCTCGTGGAGCGGATCCCGCGCGGTTACCGGCTGGGGTTGCCCGCCGGTCAGGTGGACGTGCTGCTGCTCAGCGCCCTGGTGGAGGAGGCACGGGCCGCACTCGGCGAAGACGACGTGGCGCTCGCGCGCCGTCGCGCCGAAGAGGCCATGGATCTCGTGGCCGGCGGTTTCGACGGCGGCACGGGCCCACTCGCTGAGCTGAGAGGCGTCGCCGCAGGGTGGGCGGCCGAGGCGCGACGCGTGGCCGCGATCGCGCGGGGCCGGAGCGGCGCTCATGAGGGAGCGCTGCCGTTGCTGGAGGAGGTTGCGGCCGATCGGCCGTACGACGAGGAGTTGCTCGCCTGCCTGCTGCGCAGCGAGGCCGCCGTTCGCGGTGCCGCCGCCGCTCTGGAGCGCTACGAGCGGTATCGCGCGGGCCTGGTCGCACGACTCGGCACCGAACCAGGGCCTGAGCTTGCCCGCGTGTACGCCGAGCTCCTCGCCGCGGATCGGCCGGTGCGTGACGGCATCCTGTTCGACGGTTCCTCGCTGCTCGGCCGCGACGGCGACATCCGCGCGGTGCACGCCCTGCTGCGGACCAACCGGGTGGTCTCCATCATCGGCCCTGGCGGGCTGGGCAAGACGCGGCTGGCTCATGTCGTCGGCAGGAACGCCGCGCAGCCCATCGCCCACTTCGTCGAGCTTGTCGGCGTCTCCTCCCCGGAGGGCGTGGTGGGCGAGGTGGGCTCGGTGCTCGGGGTTCGGGACTCGGTCAGCGGGCGTCGTGCCCTGACCGCCGAGCAGCGCTCCGACGTTCGCGCCCGGATCGCCCAGCATCTCGACCAGGCTCCGGCGCTGCTGATCCTGGACAACTGCGAGCACGTGATCGAGGCCGTCGCCGATCTGGTGGCGTTCTTATCCGTGACGACTCGCGACCTGCGGGTCCTCATCACCTCGCGCGCCCCCTTGTCGATCCCCGCCGAACGCGTCTACCTGCTCGGCGAGCTGCCCACAGGCGACGCGGTGGAGTTGTTCCGCCAGCGCGCCACGGCCGCCCGCCCAGGTGCGCGGATCGAAGGGGGAGTGGTCGAGGAGGTCGTCGCCCGCCTCGACGGGCTGCCGCTCGCGATCGAACTGGCCGCGGCCAAGGTGCGGGTGATGTCGGTGGAGGAGATCGCGCGGCGCCTGGCGGACCGGTTCGCCCTGCTGCGCGGTGGGAACCGTACGGCCCCCGACCGGCACCAGACGCTGCTCGCGGTCATCGACTGGTCGTGGAATCTGCTGGACGATCCAGAACGGCAGGCGTTGCGGTGGTTGTCGCTGTTCGGCGACGGGTTCACGCTGGCCGCGGCCGAGCACGTACTCGGCCCTGACGCCCTGCACGTCGTGGACGCGCTGACCGAGCAGTCGATGCTGAGCGTCCGCGAGACGGCGTACGGCCTGCGCTACCGGATGCTGGAGACCGTCAGGGAGTTCGGGCGGATGCGACTGAAGGAGGCCGGCGAGGAGGCGCCCGCCCGGACGGCGCAGCGGGACTGGGCGACGGCGTACGCCCTCGAACACGCCTTGAAGCTGTTCAGCCCGGCGCAGTTCGCGGTGGCCGACGCGTTGCGCGCCGAGGAGGGCAACCTCGCCGATCTGCTCCGGCAGGCTCTCGGCGAGTCCGATCCCGTTACGACGGTTCAGTTGCTGGCCGGCGTCGGCGCGCTGTGGTCCATCCGCGGCGACCACTTCCGGATCCTCGTTCACTGGGACGCGATCAGCCAGGTGATCACCGGTTGGGTGCCGCCGCCGCACCTTGTCGAGGTGACCAGGGCCGTCACGCTGATCACGCTCATGAACATCGCGATCGTCACCGATCACCGCGGTGATCCGCTGCGCGATCTCCTCCGTACGCTGCCCACCAGTGCCACGACGGATCCCCGCGTGGCGGCGACGGCCACGGTGCTGCTCGCGTGCGACGCGGCCGACGATGCCGAGACGCGTCGCCGGCTGGAGGATTTGTGCCGGAGCGCCGACCGTGACGTCGCCTTGGCGGCGACGCAGATGAGCGTCCACGTCTTGGAGAACGCGGGTGAGGTGATCGGGGCGATCGAGGCCGCTGAGCGGGCCCTGACGATGCTCCGCGAGCACGAGGGCCCGTGGTTCGCCGCGATCATGCGCGCCGTACTGGCCCACCTGGTCATGCAGTTCGGCGACCGCCGGAGGGCGGTCGGACACGCGCGGACCGCTATCCCGGTGCTGACCCGGCTCGGCGCAACCGAAGACGAGACCCAGCTGCGCGCGCTGCTGCTGACCTCCGCGCTCGCCGACGGCGATCTCGACACCGCGGAGGCCGAGCTTGCCGAGATCACCCGGATCAACGACAACGAGGCGGTGTTCGGCGGGGCGGCGATCGTCTCGCTGTGCGCGGCTGAGCTCGCCCTCGCCCGCGGCGAGACGGCCGCCGCGCTCGCGGAATACCGCCTGGCCGTCCAGCGGGCACGCGATCTGTACCTGCCCGGGATGCCGAGCGCGGAGTTCACGCCGTGGTCGCTCGTCGCGGTGTCGGTCACTCTGACGGCGTACGCGTACCATGCCCCGCCGGAAGACGTCCGGTACGGCGAGGAACTGTTCTCCGCCGTCCGGGGCTACGACATGCTGGCCGTGAAGAACCCCGTTCTCGACTACCCGCTGTGCGGCTCGATGCTCTTCGCGCTCGGCGCCTGGGGGTTGCTGCGGGGAGCCATGGCCCCGAGCGACTCGATCGGGTTGCTGGTGCTCGCCGAGCGGTTCGCGTACAACAGCCTCATGCCCAGCATGACCTTCGAGCGGATCGAACCGTACGCGGAGCGGGCTGCGCCCGGGTTGATCGCCGCCGTGCGGGCACACTACGGCGATCGACGCGGCTCCGACCTGCTCGACGAGGCACGGAGTCTCGTCGAGCAGGTCTCCGGCCGTGACGGACGGAGGTCACATGTGCCGTTTGTAGCTGCGTACCGACAGCGGCGCGAAGATCGCCATGACGATCAGGCACGCCAGGATCGTCCAGGCCACCTCTCCGCTGACGACAGCGCGGTTGGCGAGGTCGCGGGCGGCCGTGACCAGGTGTGAGACCGGATTGATCCGTACGAACGCGGCCAGCCAGCCGGGCAGGGTCTCGACGGGGACGAACGCGTTCGACAGGAAGGTCAAGGGGAACAAGATCATCATGGAGATGCCCTGCACGGCCTGGGCGCTGCGGGCGATCGTGCCGACCCAGGTGAAGACCCACGCCAGCGACCAGCCCGTGAAGATCGCCAGCAGGATCGCGGCGAGTACGCCGCCCGCTCCGCCACCCGGACGGTAGCCCATCACCAGACCCATGCCGAAGGTCAACGTGGCCGCGATGGTGTAGCGCAGCAGGTCGGCCACCATCGGGCCGGCGAGCGGCGCGATCCGGGCGATCGGCAACGACTTGAACCGGTCGAAGACACCCTTCTCCATGTCCTCGCGGAGTTGCGTGCCCGTGGCCATGCAGGTCGTCAGCACGGTCTGGGCGAGGATGCCGGGGATCATCAGGGGGAGGTAGCTCTGCACGTCGCCGGCGATCGCGCCGCCGAAGATGAAGGCGAACATCGCGGTGAACAGGATCGGCTGCAGTGCCACGTCGAAGAACTGCTCCGGGTTGCGGCGCATCTTCTTGAGCGCCCGCCACGCCATCATCATCGTCTGGCCGAGCGTCTCCCCTATGGAGATGCGCCGCCGGGCGGCGGCCACGCGGTCGGCCGCCGTGACCACTTCGCGGGCGGGCGCGATCAGGGTGCTCATCGGTTCTCCTCCGTGCCGGTCTCGTCGTGCTCGTCGGTTTCGTGGCCGGTGAGGGCGAGGAACACCTCGTCCAGGCTGGGCTTGGCCACGCTCACCGAGGAGATCGACACTCCGGCGGTGCGAAGTGCGATCAGTACGTCCGCGGCCAGGTCGGCCTGGTCGAGGGCGACGTTGAGGCGGCCCCGCTCCGGGCTGATGACCGGGTCGGAGCCGAGGACGCGCCGCACGACCTCTACGGCGGCGGGCACCTCGCCCGGCTCGGCGAGTTGCAACTGGAGGGTGGAGTTGCCGACCGCGGTCTTCAACTCGTCGGGGGTGCCCTCGGCGACTTTGCGGCCGTGGTCGATGACGGCGACGCGATCGGCGAGCTGGTCGGCCTCGTCCAGATACTGCGTGGTCAGCAGCACCGTGCAGCCGTCGGTGACCAGACCGCGGATGGTGTCCCACATCTGGCCGCGTGTGCGCGGATCGAGACCGGTGGTCGGCTCGTCGAGGAAGATCAACGGTGGCCTGGTGATCAGGCTGGCCGCCAGGTCGAGGCGCCGGCGCATGCCGCCGGAGAACTGCGCGACCGGTTTGTCGGCGGCCTCCTCCAGGCCGAACTGGCCCAGCAGCTCAGTGCCGATGCGCCGGGCACGCGGCGCGGCGATGCCCTGCAGACGGCTGAAGAGCCAGAGGTTCTCGCGGGCGGTCAGGTTCTCGTCGACCGATGCGTACTGTCCGGTGACACCGACCAGCTGGCGGATCACGTGCGGGTTGCCGGCCACGTCGACCCCGAAGATCTCGGCACGACCCGCGTCGATCTTCAACAGGGTGGCCAGCATCCGTAGCATGGTGGTCTTGCCGGCGCCGTTCGGGCCGAGGACGCCGAAGATCTCACCGGGGCGTACGTGTAGGTCGATCCCGTCGACGGCACGGTGCTCGCCGAACGTCTTCATCAGCCCTTCCGCACGTACGGCCAGATCGGTGCCCCCGTTGGGGGCCGGGCCGCCCCCGGTACGTCCGAGTTCTGTGATGCTCATGGCTTCACTCTCCGCCGCGCCGGTTTCACGGCACCCTCGACTGGGTTTCACCGGTTGCCGGGAGCTCCGCGGGTTCGCTGAGCAGGCGCTTTGCGACAGCGGTAGACATCCGTGGACGTTCTCGAACTGGCTACGGATCAGATGCTCTCGCTGGCGCGGGCGATCACGCGATGGTCGCTGACGTCAGCACTTGCCGTACAGCGTCGGGGCGATCGGCTGCCACGACCATCCTTCGTGGGGATAGGGAGACCTCGACTGTTTGACCAATGACACGCCGACACGGTCGACCACCCGCCCATCAGCCGGCTAGTAGCTCAGTCGCCGACGTGCACGTGCGCGGCCCACCGCGTCGGCACGGCCGGGTAGGCGTCCCTCATGCGGCGCAATGTCTCAGTTAGCGCGGTGGCCGCGTGAGCGGTGTAGGCGGGCCGGGTGCCGTGCGCGGTGAGCGCCGCGTACACGGCCACGGCGGTCTCGGTGCTGTCCGCGGTGTGCCACAGCGTGCCGATGACGCCACGGAAGCCGGCGAGGTGGAACGCCGATGCCAGGTTCAGCGGCTCGTCGAGCAGCGCCGGGTCGGGACCGGCCGTGTCGCAAGCGGACAGGAACGCGAGCTGCGCCTGCGTGGTGCGCAGGTCGCGCACGAACGACGGCACGAACATCCCGTCGCTGAGCATCAGCCCGCCGAGGTCGGGGTGCCCGGCGGAGCTGACCGGCCGACCGTGGCAGGCGAAGTGCGCGATGGGGTGCTCGTGCAAGCCCTCCTTGATGGCGTCCGCGGTGGCGGCCGAGTCGAGGAGCACGGTGGAGCCGGGCAGCAGCGCGGCCACCGCCTCGGCCTCGGCGCGGGCGCTCGGCAGCACGGGCACGCCCTCGCGCTCGCGCTCGCCGACACCGACGACGAGTGCGGTGTGGCGGGCGTGGCGCGGCCGGGGTGTGGTGACGGTGTCGGCGAGCGCGGTGAGCGACGGCGTGTACGAGGAGACAACGCGGTCGAACACGGTCTGACCGGCGGCTTCGCGGTGCTTGCCCGCCGCGTGCAGCGGCAGCCCCGCCGCGACGCCGATCGGGCACCACCACAGCCGCGTGTCCGTGACCCGCTCCAACACCGGACCGGCCGTGGTGTCCCACAACCACTCCAGCACGGCGTGCACGTCCAGCTGGGCCTCCTCGCGCCGGTCGAACGAGCACGCCGGGTCCTTCACGTCAGCGAGCGCTTCCCGCAGCTTCCTGACCTGGGCACGGGCCGTGATCTCGGTCATCTGCCGCAGCGGCACGGCCTCGATGGGCTGCAAGTAGTCGCCGGGAACGACGAACGCGGTGCCGGCCGCGCTGACGACCACCGCGGTATGCCCGGTCGCGCGGTGGCGCAGCAGCTCGAGGTCTGGCGCCGTCAGCAGGTTCTCGAGTCCGGGGACCGCCCGCGCCTCTGCGACCAGGTGGTCGCGCTTCGCCGCGAGCCGCCGGATCCGTTGGACGGCCTCAGGCCGCGGGTCCCAGTCGCGCGTGGAGGTCTGGCCCTGGTACTCCACCTCGATGTGGAACGTCACGTCGGAGTATGAGTCGGCCTCGGCCAGATCCTGCTCCACCTGGCTGAGCTTTTCGGCGAGCTGCGGCCGAATCTCGCGCAGCTTCGCCCAGCCGCGGCGGATGCCCCACGCGTCGCCGAAGAGCACGGCCCGGCACTGTTCGACAAGCTCCAACGCGCGGTCCAGCTCGCCCGACCGTGCCCCGGCGTCCACCACCTGGTCGGCGAGCCCGTCCAGCTGCCGTACGGCCCGCAGCCGTTGGGATCGCGGCAGCGCCCGGCTGACCGTCGGGGGAATGGCGGCGATCACGCGTTCCTGCGCGTCCAGCGCCGTCGCCGGGTCCGCCTCGGCGAGCATCGCGGCTTGCTGCTGCTCGCACACCATCCGGTGCTGCGGGGCGGCGGCCGGATGCGCGCTGACCCCCCGATAGTGGGTGATCGCCAGTTCGCGCAGCTCATCGGCACGCGGCCCGCCGAACGTGGCGAGCTCACGCGCCGAGCGCGCGAGTGCGAACGCCCGCAACGGCCACCAGTGGTGGTCCTGCGGCGTCTCACGGACCGCCTTCTCGGCGAGCTCGAGCGAGTCATCCAGCGCGTCCAGGTCGCCGCAGTGCCGGTACCGGTGGTAGAGCAGGTCGGCGATCGTGCTCTCGATGCGCGCGTTGTCGGGGTGGTCGGGGGCCAATAGTGCGAGTGCGGCCCGGTAGGCGCGTTCGGCCTCGCGGTACGGCTCCGCGTCCGTCACCATCGTGGTGTTCGCCTGGGACTGCACGGCGGCGGCGTAGTTGTAGAGCATCCCGATGCGGCGCACGTCGTGCGTCGGCATGGTGGCCACCGCCTGCGCACCTGCGTCGACGGCCTTGGCGAACAGGCTGTGGTCCCCGTCCTCGGCCACCTTCTGCGCCGCGAGGGACAACGTCGACCAGCGCAACGGGAGGTTCTCGTCGCCGGGAGGGGTCAGCTCGATGGCCTCCTCCACGACGGTGATGGCCTCCTGGCCGGCCGCCGGGTTGGCGCCGAGCTCGAACTGCCGGACCAGCGTGGACGCCAGGGTGGTGAGCCGCAGCGCTCGCTGACCCTGGTCCCGGGCAGGTAGCTCCACCAGCGCGCGGGCCGCGTCGACCGCGTCTTTCGCGTCGTCGGGGGAGCGGGTCTGGATGGCGACGGTCGAGGTGGCATTGGCGATCGCCTTTTGCAGCCTGGCCCGGCCCGCGTCGTCGGGTGACGTGGTGAGCAGCGCTTCGGTGACCGCGTCGTAAGCGAGTCCGATCGCCGCGGTGTCGCCGCCGAGCTCCCAGAGGTCGTCGTGTGTGCGGTAGAGGTCCAGCAGCGCGTCCAGCCTGCCCTCGTGGTCGAGCGGCAGCCCGATGGCGAGCAACCACGCCTGGTCTCGCCGTTCCACCAGCACGCCGGGGCGGATGTCCTGCCGCAGCAGGGTCTCGACCTTGTCGCGCTGCGCCTGCAGAACAAGGGGATCGCGGTGGCAGGTCCGCAGGAACCGCGCCACATCCGGGCCGATCTGGCTGCTGACCTCATTCTCGAGCTGGGCGAGCGCGGGCAGCGTCGCCGTGTTGCCGAAGTCCCGCTCCGCCGCAGCGGCGAGGTCACGGCACGTGACGAGCGCGCCGGCCAGGTGGATCGGCGGGGCGCCGTTCGCGTAGAGGTCGGCCTCGTACTGCGCGAGCTCGATCACGACGTCGCGCCACACCGGGCGTTCCCGCAGTGCCAGCTGGGCGGCGGCCCGGTAGTCGGCGAGCACTTGACCTGGCCGCCTGCCCGCGTTCCCCTGCGCACGGGCGCGGTCGACCAGCCGGCGGGCGCGTTGCGGGTCGTCGTGGGTCGTGTGGGCGATCGTCCAGTGCAGTGCGTTGACGACGGGTTCGGCGTAGTTGTCCGTGCCATCGAGCTCGTCGAGCACCAGCAGCAACCTGGCGTGGTCGGCGATGAGCGCGGCAGTCATCCGCTCGTCGTCCACCGCGTCCATCAACACGGTGTAGGCGTTCAGGAAGTCGACGAGCGATCCGGGGTCCTGGCGTACCTGGAAATCCGCCCGTGCCTCCTCCAGCTCCCGGTACTGCTCCGCGGAGGTGACGCGGGCGACCGCGGGATCGCCGGCCTGACTTGTGATGGAGGCCGCGATCTCCCGGTCGATCAGTCCGTCGAACCCGCTCTGCGCACGGTACCGGTGCCAGTGCGCCTGAGCGAGGTGCGGTAGCAGGTGCCGCGGACACTGCTGCGGTAGCGGCAGGACGGCGGCGAGCAGCGCGTCGACGTCGCCAGAGTACTCGAAGGTCTCGACCACCAACCGGACGTCGTCGTACACGCGCAGCCCCCCGATCCGTCCCGTTCACGGTAGCGTGACCGGGATCGTGGAGAAGGGGGTTCGGAGATCGGCATGGCACCAACGACCGGTCCGCGCGTCGGAGTCCTGTGCGAGCAGGCGGGAGAGGCACTGGCGGAACGCGCCGCGCGGTACGGCGTGGCGGACGTGCTGGCCAGGGTCGTCGCGGCGGCTTCTCGTGGCGAAGTGCCCGAAGCGGACCTCGACCTGCTCGACGGCGCCTTCGCCGAGCACGGCATCGACAGCCTGACCCGGGCGCACCGCGGTTTCGAACCGTGGCCGGGAGCGCGGGACGTGGTCGTCACGGCGTGGGTGTGCCCGACCGGCGCGTGCCCGCGCGCGGCGACCGACAAGCAGCCGTCGTGCCGGCTCACCGGGCATCCGTTCCGCGAGACCAGGGTCGAGTTGTGAACGCGTTCCTCACGGAGCTCGGCAAGAACCTGGCAGGTCGCTGGGCCGCCGCGCTCGCGCTGCCCGCCGCGGTCTTCGTGGCCGTGGCGGTGGTGGCGGTCATGCTCGGACCCTCGCACGCACTCGACGTCACGCTGCTCTGGGTGCGGGCGTCGACGGTGTCCACGGGGCCGGCTTTGGTGTGGGCCGCAGCGGGGTTCCTCGCCGCGACCGCCCTGGTGGGCCTGGCGATGACCGCTTTGGGCGGTGTCGTGATCGCCGCGTGGGGGGCGACGGGCACGGGCCCCGGCAGGCCGTTCACCGCGCTGCGCCAGCGTCGCTGGCAACGGGCAGGGGCGAAGGCGGACACCGCGGTCAAGGCGGTGCTCGCCGACCAGGAGAACCGCCGGGCCAAGGTCACGGCGCGTCGTGCCGTGCTGCGCCGCGACGCGATCTCCGAACTCGAGCCGAACTGCCCGACGTGGGCGGGCGACCGGCTGCGTGCCGTCGCCGACCGCGTCCGCCGCGGCACCGGCCTCGACCTGACCACGACGTGGCCGCGGCTGTGGCTGGTGCTGCCGGACGCGGCGCGGGCGGAGGTGACGACGGTCCAGGAGCGGTGCGCCTCAGCCGCCCGCACGCCGGTGTGGGGCTTGGCCTATCTGGTCGTCGGCGTGTACTGGTGGCCTGCACTCGTGCCGGGGCTTTGGCTGCTGTTGGTGTCGCGACGGCGGATCCGCCGCTCGGTCGGTGTGTACGCGGACCTCGTGGAGGCCTCGGTCGACCTGCACGGCCGTGACGTCGCCAATCAACTCGGGTTCGAGCTGACGGGTCGACTGACCCCAGAGATCGGCGCACAGGTGACCGAGGTGCTCCAGAAGCGCCCAACCGCATTGCGCACCCCGTAGACGCTGTAGTTGGCGGCATGGATCCGGGTGATGTGGGTGTCCAGTCCGGCATCGCGGCCCACTCGGTGGGGTAGTCCGGCCGGACCTCGGTGACCACCCAGCCGCCATGAGACCGAACAGCCCGCCTACGCCGGCCTGCGGGACACCGACCAGGTGATCAAGTGCGCCCGGGCCGTGCTCAAGAGGAAGCGCGAACAGGCCGAGAGTTCGCCCAGACCAACCCGTACGAGCGGAACGCCCATATCGGGACGTATTAATTCCGACATAAAGCCCATTTCGCATCAATGGCGCACACTATTGGTCGGCGTGGTCAATAAAGAGATAAGCGCACGACAAAAGCCATCGACTGTCGTTTGTCGGCCGCTCGGCACGGAAAATACGACAATGCGCGGATGGTGCACCAAGCGTCGCCATAAGCGCATTCCCCTAATTATCGGGGAAAGTTAGCGCAGGGGTAAAAGTCGTCAAAAGGGGAAATGGGATGCCTAACTTCAAGAGCCTCGTCGGGGTTCTCGCCATCAGCACCGCGCTGACCGGTGGAGCCGTCGCTCTCGGCACCGCTGTCACCGTCGGCACCGCGAACGCCACCACCGTCATGGGCTGCGGCGGTGGCTGCGGCGGCGGTGGCTGGGGCCGTGGCCACCGGAACAGCAACCACAACCGGAACCACCTCCGCCAGCGCCAGCACGAGCGTCAGTTCGAGTTCCAGCGTCAGCACCTGCTGCGTGACTTCACCCTGGTCGTGACGCCGTTCCAGAAGCAGGACAACGACGCCACCCCGTGGCAGAAGCAGGACAACGACTCCAAGGCCAAGGCCGAGGCGGAGGACCCGTACTACGGGGGCGCCATGACGGCTCCCGACACCGCCAGCTAGTTCGCCGCCGAATCGCGCGGACGTCCCGACCTGATGGTCGGAGCGTGAGTACAGAAGGAAGCGTGCCCGTGCTCGCCGATGCCGGGTTCTCTGTTTCTGGGAACCATGAACGGCCGGCGGGCACGGGTACAGCCGGAAGCGCATCAACACCGGCGGATTCGCGCCTGACATGGGCGCGGCCGTCGGTTTTTCCGCTCACATCGCATTCTTGTGACCCCGCCAGGCGACGAAGCGCCCACAAAAGCGTGCGCGTTCGCGTAGCGGGTAACCGCATTCATCAAGGGAAATTGAAATGTCCAAGCTCGGCAACATCATGGGTGTTCTCGCCGCCGGCGCCACGCTGACCGGTGGCGCTCTCGTCCTCGGCACCGCCACCGCCGCGAGCGCGTCCGTCGTCATGGGCGGCGTTCCGGCTCCGGCTCCCGTTCGGGCCGTGGTTTCGCGGCCGACGTGCCACAAGACGGTCTGCTTCCGCGAGGGGCGTCACCACAACCGCAACCACAACTGGAACCACAACCGTCAGCGTCAGCACGAGCGTCAGTTCGAGTTCCAGCGTCAGCACCTGCTGCGTGACTTCTCGCTGATCATCACTCCTTTCCAGAAGTCGGACAACGAGGCGTTCCCGCAGCAGAAGCAGGACACCGACTCCAAGGCAAAGGCGGAGGCCGAGGGCTACCCGACGCCTTAGCCCACGGTCACGTTCACGCCCCTTCCGTGATCTAGGTGCACGGCGACCAGTGGCGTGGGCGCTCGTCCGCAGATCGTGAGTGCCGAACGAAACCACGCCCGTGCTCGCCGGCGCTCTGGTGCCTTGGACACCATGACCAGCCGGGCGAGCACGGGCACCTGGCGAACCTCACAACCAGGGGCCGACATGGCCCCGGAAGATCGCTCACGAGACGGGTGTACTCCCACGCGTGTCGTCTCGCCGCAGCTCAGAGGGCTGATCCGATTGATCGGGTCGGCCCTTTCGGCGTCTCGGGGACCACGATCATCTTGCTGCCGGCCTGCTACCGTTACTTGATCACCGGTCAAGAGCGTACGGCTTCATGATCGGTCCAGGGGTGGGCCCCGCCAACCGCAGTGTGACTAGGGGCACATACTGGACGCATGGACCGCCTCGTGGGGTTAGGGGATTTCCTCCGCTCCCGCCGGGCCCGCCTCAATCCTGAAGACGTCGGGATGGAGGGCGTAGGGCGTAGACGCGTTCCAGGGCTGCGTCGCGAGGAGCTCGCACGACTGGCCGGCGTCAGCGTCGACTACTACGCCCGGCTGGAACAGGGCCGCAGCAAGAACGCCTCTCCGGTGGTCCTCGACGCGCTCGCCAGCGCACTCCAGCTGGACCAGACCGAACGTGATCACCTGTTTGCGCTGGCCGGCCCCATCATCGTTCCCGTCCAAGGAGCCGAGGGCGCCTGGCAACGGGTATCGCCCCTGACCTATGAGCTGCTCGACGCACTGAAGGCCGACGTCCCGGCGTGTGTGTTCAGCCATTGCCTGGACATCCTGGCCGCCAACCAGCCGTTCAGGGCCCTGCACATGTGGCATGACGACAGACCGGCACGGGACAACAGCCTCCCGAGATTCTTCTTCCTGGACCCGAACTCACGCACGCTGTATCTCGACTGGGAGCACGTGGCGACCGATGTCACCGCCATGCTCCATTTCGCCCACGGGCGTCATCCCGGCGATCCGAGGCTCAACGAGTTGATCGGGGAGTTGCTGGAAAACGAGGACTTCAGGGAACTATGGGCTGCTCACCATGTATATGAGCGCGCCTCGGGCACGATTGCCTTTCACCATCCGATCGTCGGGGAATTCTCGCTCCACTACCAACTTCTGCGGCTCCCCGGAGACCCCGAGCAGTTCCTGTTCGTCTGCACCGCCGCACAGGGATCTCTGTCCGCCTCTGCCCTGGAACGGCTGGCCAAATGGGCCCACAACACGGCCCCATCCTTCCCATGACTGAAATTGGCGAACCCCGTGACCTCGTGTAATAAATCGTCTTGATCGTGGACCTTCGACCCGGATCTTCCCTTGGCATTCGGTTCGATGGGCCCGTCGTAAGCCACGCACCCGGCGCTCATCTCCAGCACTGCGCCCCCACTGGTGCGATCATGAAAAAGGTTGATCGCGAACACGGTGGCGGCGATGCTGTGGGGGGTGGAGTACGTGTCCAGAGTGCCGCGACCGCCGCTGGACGGGCTGATCGACGACCTTTATTACCTGGAGGGTGCGCCGCCGTACGCCCGGCTGACGCTGCCGCCGATGCCGTCGGCGTTGCTCATCGTCAACCTCGGGGCGCCGTTCCGCATCCGCGCCGGCACCGACATCGAGACGGCCGAGTACGCCGACGGCTGCGTGGTCACCATGCCCACCCGCGCGTTGGAGTTCGGCTACCCACTCCGGACCCGGTCCGTCGGCGTGCACGTCAAGCCGTGGGGGCTGGCGCCGTTCCTGCCGATGCCCGCGGCCGAGCTGTGTGACCGGCCGGTGACGGTAGAGCAGGTTTGGGGCCGGCCCGCCATTGCTGAGCTGCGAGACCGGCTGGCCACGGCGGACGGACCGCACGAGATGCTGACGCTGCTCGAGGAGGAGTTGATGCGACGGCTGTGCGAGACCGCCGGCCTGGGGCTGGTCCGCCATACGAGCAGTGTCATCGCGGCGACCAGCGGGGCGGTGGCGATCGGCGACCTGAGGGTGGCAGCCGGTGTCAGCAGCACTCATCTGGCACAGCGGTTCAAGGAGCTCATCGGCGTCACGCCGAAGCGGCTGGCCCGCACCTACCGCTTCGCCGCCACCGTTTTCGCGATCAACCCCGACGGACCGATCGACTGGGGCGACCTCGCCGGTGGCGCAGGCTACTTCGACCAGGCCCACTTCGGCCACGAGTTCCGGGCGTTCACCGGGCTCACGCCGACCCGGTACGTCGAAATCCGGCGGCGGTTCCTGCGCGAACATCCCGGCCACGTGATGGACGGCTGGCCGCTGCCGGCCGATTGATTTCGTACAAGAAGCGACAGCTCACGACACGCTAATTTGAGGGCACCCCAAAGCAGAGGAGAGCCCCGTGGGCAAGGTGGTCATGTACAGCTCGGTGTCGGTGGACGGCTTCGTCGCGGACGAGAATGACCAGCCCGGACCGCTGTTCGACTGGTTGTCCAGCGGTGACGTCCCGTTGGACGAGAGCGGCGAGCTGAAGGTGTCGCAGACGTCCTACGACTACACCCGGCCGTACTGGGACCAGATCGGAGTCACGATCGTCGGCCGCCATGTCTTCGACATGACGGACGGCTGGGACGGGAAGCCTCCGGGCGGCATCGACCACGTGGTCGTCGTGACGCACCGGCCGATGCCCGAGGGCTGGGACCCCGAGGCGCCGTTTCACTTCGTCGACGGCGTCGAGGCAGCCATGGCCAAGGCGCAGGAGCTTGCGGGTGACCGCATGGTCGAGGTCGCCGCCGGCGACGTCGGTGGCCAGGTGCTTGCCGCGGGCCTGATCGACGAGGTGCGCATGGACGTCATACCCGTCGTGTTCGGGTCCGGCAAGCGCTACTTCGGGTCGGTCCACGCGCAGCACATGTTGGAGGATCCTGAGGTGGTGATTCAGGGCAACCGGGTGCTTCACCTGCGCTATCGGGTGCGCCGTTGACCGATCTGAGCGGGTACGCGAAGAAGTCCACTGCGAACGGTGACACAAGATCGGGCCTCCGGCTGCGTTTGCGCATCGCTGTCCCTGGTCGGGCAGCCGACGCCGATCCGCCCCAGCACCTCACCTGCGGCAAGTTCAACTCAAGATCACTGGCTGCCGGTTGCCGTCGTATCTTTGGCCGACCCCCAGGAAGAGCGGCTTTTCACCGATGCAGGGTGTGGTGGGGGTCCCGCGGTCGGAACTCATCGCGGAATTGTCGGAGCGTGCGGTTAACGTGGCGGGCAGTCTGACGCCTGGGGGGTACGCGCGATGGCGACATTCGCCCTGATTCACGGTGGCGGCGGCTCCGCCTGGGACTGGCACCTGCTGGCGGCTGAATTGCGCGGCCGAGGGCATGACGTGGTGGCCGTGGACCTGCCGATCGAGGACGAGTCCGCTGGGCTGCTCGACTATGCCGACGCCGTGGCCGAGGCCGTCGGCGACCGCCGAGACCTGGTCGTGGTGGCGCACTCGTGGGGCGGCTTCGTCGGCCCGCTCGTCTGCGCCCGGGTGCCCGCCGAGCTGCTCGTGCTGGTGTCGGCCATGATTCCGGCGCCGGGCGAGCCGCCTTCCGACTGGTGGGCCAACACGGGCTTCGAGGGCAAAGACATGAGCGATCCCGTCGCGCTGTTCCTGCACGACGTGCCCAGGGAGCTGGCGGAGGAGCTGCTGTCGAAGAGCCGGGACCACGCGGACAAGGCCTTCGCGGAGCCGTGGCCGCTGGACGCCTGGCCGGAGGTGCCGACCAGGTTCCTGCTGTGCCGTGACGACCCGTTCTTCACGCCAGGCTTCATGCGCGCAGTCGTGCGCGACCGGCTGGGCATCACGCCCGACGAGATCGACGGCGGGCACGCGCCCATGCTTGCCCGGCCCGGTGAGCTGGCCGACCGGCTGGAGGGTTACCTGACGGGCAGGTCGTAGACGCGGCGCACGCTGCTGCCCAGCCTGCTCACGTCCGCCCCGTACGCGCGCGGGGACGCCCCGACCTCCGAGCCGGTGGTGCGCACCAGTTGGATGTCCCCGGCGGCGCGAACCTGCTGACCGATCCTCCCCGTAGGCTCACTTCAGACGGGTGGGCGGCTGCGCACAAGCTTCTCGGGCTGGAGCCCCAGCGAGGGGCGTTGCGGCTGACCTCCGCCAGCAGTTCCTCGACGTACTCCGCCACATCCCACGCGTCCACGTCTTCCGCCACGGCGATGACGCCAAGGTCGCCGAGGCCGTCGTGGCCGAGTTGCTCACGGTGACCGTCCAGACCAACCCCGTGGTGCCGGCCGGGCGCGTCTTCGTCGTCGACATGGCCAAGATCGACCCGCCCGCCGGGTCACCGGACCCGAGCGGCAACCGGGAGGGCGGCATTTCTTCAACCTCGACGCGATCAGCGAGAGTTGTTCGACTACCGCCGGCTCAGCAGGGGGCGAAATATCGCCTATATCAGGCCGTATAAGATCCGACATAAAGCTGATTTCGCATCAATAGCGCTTACCATAGGTCGGCGTGGTCAATAAAGAGATAAGCGAACGACAAAAGGCGTCGACTGTCGTTTGTCGGCCGCTCGGCACGGAAAATAAGACAATGCGTTTATGGTGCGCTAAGCGTCGCCATAAGTGCGTTTCCCTAGTTGTCGGGGAAAGTTAGCGCAAAGGCAAAGGTCTCAAAAGGGGAAATAGCATGCCCAACTTCAAGAGCCTCGTCGGGGTTCTCGCCATCAGCACCGCGCTGACCGGTGGAGCCGTCGCCCTCGGCACCGCTGTCACCGCCGGTACCGCGAACGCCACCACCGTCATGGGCTGCGGCGGCGGCTGCGGCGGCGGCGGCTGGGGCCGTGGCCACCGGAACCACAACCGGAACTGGAACCGCACCCACCAGTGGCAGCACGAGCGACAGCACCAGCACCAGCGTCAGCACCTGCTGCGTGACTTCACCCTGCTGGTGACGCCGTTCCAGAAGAGCGAGAACGACGCCACCCCGTGGCAGAAGCAGGACAGCGACTCCAAGGCCAAGGCCGAGGCCGAGCAATAGGACCCGTATGTATTACTCCGGCCCGATCGCCACGGTCACCGCTACTCCTCCCGCGCCCGTCATCGGCTGGTACGTCTCCGATACGCGGACGTCCTGACCTCGTGGTCGGAGCGTGAGCACCGAAGGAAAACGTGCCCGTGCTCGCCGCTGTCGAGTTCGCCTGTTTCTGGGAACCATGAACGGCCGGCGGGCACGGGTACAGCCGGAAGCGCATCATCGCCGGCGGGTTCGCCATCTGGAATAGGCGCGACCGTCGGTTATCTGCTCGCACCCCGCATTCTTGTGACCCCGCTAGGCGACGAAGCGCCCACAAAAGCGTGAGCGTTCGCGTAGCGGGTAACCGCATTCATCAAGGGAAATCGAAATGTCCAAGCTCAGCAACATCATGGGTGTTCTCGCCGCCGGCGCCACGCTGACCGGTGGCGCTCTCGTCCTCGGCACCGCCATCGCCGCGGGCGCGGGCGCGTCCGTCGTCATGGGCGGCGTTCCTGCTCCTGCTCCTGCTCCGGTCTCCGTTTCGCGGCCGACGTGCCACAAGACGGTGTGCATCCGCGAGGGGCGTAACCACAACCGCAACCACAACTGGAGCCACAACCGTCAGCGTCAGCACGATCGCCAGCACCAGCACCAGCGTCAGCGCCTGCTGCGTGACTTCACGCTGATCATCACCCCTTTCCAGAAGTCGGACAACCAGGCGTTCCCGCAGCAGAAGCAGGACACCGACTCCAAGGCAAAGGCGGAGGCCGAGAGCTACCCGACGCCTTACTCCACGGCCACGTACTCGCCCCTTTCGTGATCTAAGTGCACGCCGACCAGCGGCGTGGGCGCTCGTCCGCAAGGTCGTGAGCGCCGAACGAAACCACGCCCGTGCTCGCCGGCGTCCTGGTGCCTTGGACACCATGACCAGCCGGGCGAGCACGGGCACCCGGCGAAGCTCACGACCAAGCGCCGACATGGCCCCGGAAGATCGCTCACGAGACGTGCGCATTCCCGCAAGCCATCCAGGGATAGTTGGCTCGGCCGTGCCGTCGCTCACTTGCGCTCCAGCACTGTTAGCCAACTCGTTGCCTGCCGCGCGGGCTCCCGCTCCAGCGTGTGCAGTAGCGAATCGGAACTCTCTCCGCGTCGGTGCCGGATGGCGACTGCGCCTGGATAAGTCCTGGAGGAACAATCCTTAGTCGGCGGGAGAGGGAGTTACCTGCAGCGGGAGTGCGAGCAGGCAGACACGGCCCGTGCATGAAAGAGGGCGCCCCGGTGTGGATTCCTCGCCATTAGCCTCGGCTGTCCGAATTTGAGTGGTTTGTGGCTAGATGAAGGTGGCGGACAACGATGGGGTCGCAGCACCATGGATCACGAGCAGACTGTGCCTCGGAACCCCCAAGAACAGGTCGCGCAAAAGTCGAAAATTCGCCTGAGCAACAGGACGTATGTTGTGACTTCCACCGATTTGTCCCTGCCGCCGATCCTGCCGGAGGATGCCGCGGCCCTCGTGGCTGCGGTGGCAGGTTCGGTTCTGCTGCCGGGCGACGCGGGGTACGACGACGAACGCGCCGTCTTCAACCTGAATCACGACCTGGTGCCCGCGGTGATCGTGGTGGCGGAGAGCGCGGCCGATGTCCAGGCCGCCGTCGCTTTCGCGGCGGGGCAGCACCGGCCGGTCCTGGTGAAGGCCACCGGCCACCAGGTGGTCGGCCCGGCGTACGGCGCCGTCGTGATCGCGACCCATCGGATGAATGACGTGGCCAACATGTTCCGGATCAACCACAACGTGGTGCCGGCCGCCTGATCGGACACTGGCCGGCCGGGAGGCCGCACGCGTGGCGCGAGGGCGCCGGCGCCGCGCGTACGGCGGCGCGGCGCCGCTTGATACCTGAAAGCGAAATTCGGCGACTTCCTGCGACGCAGCAGTTGCGCAGGCGGCGTGAGGCTGAAAAGCATTCACTGTTGCCGCCTTTGGCGTCACCGGCTACGCTCTGCCCGAGAAATCGATCAGAAGGAGGTGGAAAGCAGCATGTTCGCCCAGATTTCGCGCTTCCACCTCGTGCAGGTGTAGGAGCGCTCCTCTTCACAGGAGAATTCCTTGACCGAACTGGTCTTCCGCTCTCTCAAGAACGAGAGCGAGTTCCCCCTCTTCGACACCATCACCGCGCTGCTGCCCACCACGGGCGTAGGTGTGCGGATGCGCACCTTCCAGGACCTTGCCGCCAGCGGCGACTACCGCCCCGAGTGGGTATGGATCGCCCTGGACGGCGACGACGTGGTCGCCCGCGTTTCCTTCTGGGGGCCCAAGGGCGTCGAGCACCCGATTGCGCTCGACTACTTCGACTTTGACACGGTCGAGAACGGCACCGCCCTGCTCAAGGTCGCCTACGCCGCTCTGGTCGGCCCTGACTATCACAGCCCGATGGGCCATCCGCGCCCCGAGTACAACCTGTTCCTGCCGGCCGCGTGGAAGGAGGAACCACTGGCACGGGCAGAGGCAAACGCCCGCATCGAGGCCGCGGAAGCGGCCGGGCTCACCTTCAGCGTCGAGCGGCTCAACCTGCGCTGGGAGCCCGAGTACGGCCTGCCGCCGCGACCGACCAGGCTCACTTTTACCGAGGTAACCGACGACGAGCTGCTGATCGGCCTGCTCGAGCGGATCCTCGACGGCAGCCTGGACGCCCATGACAGGGAGCAGTTGCTGGTCAAGGACCCCACGGTCGTGGCGGCCGAGACGCTCGAGATGATCGCCAACATGCCCGGCGGGCGCGGGCGGTGGCGCCTGGCCTACAACCAGACAGGTGAGCTGGTCGGCATGGTGATGCCCACCCACAACGGCAACTCGGCGACGATCGGCTACATCGGTGTTGCCATCGGCCATCGTGGCCACGGCTATGCCTATGACCTGCTGGCCGAGGCGATGCACATCTTCGCCGACGAGGGCCAGCCGTTCATCACTGACAACACCGACGTCGGTAACCACCCGATGGCCGCGATCTTCGACAGGATCGGCTACCGGATCACCGGGAAGCGAATGCTCTTCACGTAGCCAGCTTGTGGGCCCGCCACAGGTGGGCCCACAAGCTCTGCTGCTGCTGTCCAACGCCGCGCAACCGGGTTCGCGGAGGCCGGATGTGCGGGGACCATGCTTTGGACCCCATGTCGTGCACGCAGTCGAACGACCCGCACGTCACCAAACGGCGTGCATGGCGCGACAGAGCAACGACTACCTCGTCACGGGTCGCACCGAGGCTTACCGCCACGCGGCTCAGCCGGGCACGTCCATGCGCTGCGTGCCGACGACCGACAGCAGCCGCAGAGCCTCCTCGGACGGTGAGCCGGGGGCGGCGGTGTAGATCACGACTCGCTGGTCCCGGTCGGTGATGTCGAGGACGTCGCAGTTGACGGTGACCGGGCCGACCAGGGGGTGCTGAAAAGTCTTGCACAGGGTGGATTCGGCGCTCACGTCGTGGGAGGCCCACAGGCGGGTGAACTCCTCGCTGCCGGCGAGGAGTTCACTCACCAGCTCGGCCAGCTCGGGATCGTCGGGGTAACGGGCGGCCGCGGCGTGCAGGTTCTGAGCCGAGCTGCGGGCGAACTCGTCCGCGTCCGACACCCCGTACAACCGCCGCCCCTGCGGGTGCGGGCCGAGGAAGACACGGCGCACGAGATTGCGGTCCCGCCGCGACAGGGCGGAGAAGTCCTCCATGAGGGCGGCCGCCAGATCATTCCAGGCGATCACCTCGTACGTCGCGGACGTGACGATCGCGGCGGCCTGCGGTAACCGGTACAGCAGGTCAAGGATGCTCTGCCGGACCTCGCGCGAGGGCCCGGGCGGAGGGCCCGGCGGTGCGCCGGCGAGGTGGTGGAGGTGGTCGCGCTCGGCGTCCGACAGGCGCAGGGCCCGGGCCAGCCCGGCCAGCACCTCCCGCGATGGGCGCGGGCCGCGGGCCTGCTCCAGCCGCGTGTAGTACTCGGTCGAGATGAACGCCAGCTGCGCGGCCTCCTCGCGGCGCAGCCCCGGGGTGCGGCGGCGCGGACCGGCGGGCAGCCCCACGTCGGCGGGAGTGATCCGCTCGCGCCTGCTTCGCAGGAAAGCCGCCAATTCTCGTCTGTCCACACTTCAGTATGCGCAGGTGGTCGCCGAGCCGATCCAGGTACCGCCGGTGCCTGGATCGGTTCCGCGGACCGGCGGCAGGCTCGCTGCCATGGACAACACACCCACCACCGACACATCCACCCCCGCCGCCCTGGGCCTGCTGGCCGGCAAGGTCGCCTTCATCACCGGTGCCGGGCGCGGTATCGGCGCGGCTGCCGCCCGGCTGTTCGCCAGGGAAGGCGCCCGGGTGCTGCTCGCGGCCCGGACGGAGGCCCAACTGAAGGCGGTCACTGAGGAGGTCCAGGCAGCGGGCGGCATCGCGGACTACGCAGTGTGCGATCTGGCCGACGCGACCAGTGTGCGCGCCGCCGTCGACCGCGCCGTGGACCTGTACGGCCGGCTCGACGTCGCCTTCAACAACGGCGCGGCGATCGTGCCGCCAGGCCCGATGGACGAGGTGCGGGAGGCCGACTTCGACTACATCTACGCCGTGAACCTCAAGGGCCCCTGGGCGGCCATGGTCGCCGAGGTCGCCGCAATCCGGGCTACCGTCGGCACCGGAGCCATCGTCAACAACTCCAGCGTCGGCAGCCTGATGGGCAATCCCGAGCTGCCCGCCTACGGTGCGATGAAGCGGGCGGTCAACAGCCTCACCGAGTCGGCTGCCATCACCTACGGCCCGGAAG
Organism: Planotetraspora kaengkrachanensis; assembly: GCF_016862895.1. Lineage (GTDB taxonomy): Bacteria > Actinomycetota > Actinomycetes > Streptosporangiales > Streptosporangiaceae > Planotetraspora > Planotetraspora kaengkrachanensis. Next base: position 29,281 of record NZ_BONV01000064.1, read on the forward strand.
GCATCCGCGTCAACGCGATCGCCCCCGGCACCACGCTGACCGAGATGATCCGTACTTGGGAAGCGGATTCGCCCGGTCTCGTCGAGCGGCTCAAGGCGCATACGCCGCTGCGCCGCGCGGCCGACCCCGACGAAATCGCCCAGGCCGCCGCCTGGCTGCTCAGCGACCGCTCCTCCTACGTGACCGGCACGGTTCTCCGAGTCGACGGCGGCGCGAGGGCCTGAGCCGGGGATGCTGCCGCGTCATGGCGACGGGGGAGGCGGAGCACATCGCGGAGCTTGGGCCGGAGCCGTGGGGCGGACGGGTGCAGCCATATCTGGCACCGACTGAGGCGACCGGTGCGAACGGGAACGAACAGTGCCTGATCATCCTGGGGTAATGCCCGGCCGGCTGTCTCCCGCCGTGTGTCAGC
>NZ_BONV01000065.1 GCF_016862895.1 Planotetraspora kaengkrachanensis
ACAGACGGGCGAGCAGCCCGTCGTTCCCGTTGAGGGGGCCGCCGGGGGCGTGTGCGGGCGGCGGCTCGGCGACCGAAGGTATACGGGGCTCGCTCATGCGAGGCTCCCTTCCATGATCATGTCGAGGACTGCGTGTTCGTCCAGCTCCTCGGCGCCGGACTCGTGGATGATCGAGCCTTCCTTGATCACCAGGACGCGGTCGGCCAGCCCGAGCACCTCGGGCACCTCGCTGGAGACCAGCAGCACGCCGACCCCCTCGTCGGCCAGCCGCCTGATCACCGCGTAGAGCTCCGCGCGGGCGCCCACGTCGACGCCGCGGGTGGGCTCGTCGAGCAGGAGCAGCTTGCGGCCGTCCACCAGCCACCGCGCGAGCACGGCCTTCTGCTGGTTTCCGCCCGACAGCGTCCTGACGGGCCGCCGGGGGTCCGGCGGCCGGATGCCGAGGGCCTCCGCGTGCTTGCGCGCGTCGGCCATCTCGCGGCCGCGGTCCAGCCAGCCGAACCGCGAATACCTGCTGAGCGCGCCGAGCGTGATGTTGCGGGCGACGCTCTGCTCCAGAAGCAGGGCCTGGGCCTTGCGCTCCTCCGGAGCGAGCCCCATGCCGAGCCGTACGGCACGGGTCGGGCTGCCGGAGCGCATCGGCTTCCCGTCGAGGATGACCTGGCCGGTGGCGCGGCGGGCGCCGTACACCGCCTCGATGATCTCGGACCGGCCCGAGCCGACCAGCCCGGCCAGGCCGACGATCTCGCCGGCGCGCACGGAGAAGGAGACGTTCCGCACGCGGCCGGGGACGGACAGGCCCTCGACCCGCAGCACCTCGGGGCGGCCGTCGTGGCTGCCGGGCTCGCGCCGGGGCGGGAACACGTACTCGACGTTCCTGCCGGTCATCAGCGAGACGATCGTGGAGGTCGAGGTCTCCTTCGCGGGCAGGCCGACCGCGACCGTCCGGCCGTCCTTGAGCACGGTCACCCGGTCGCCGATCTCGCGGATCTCCTCCAGCCGGTGGGAGATGTAGACGACGGCCACGCCCTGCGCGGTCAGCTCGCGGATGATGCGGAAGAGGTTGGTCACCTCGTCCTGCGCGAGCGCCGCGGACGGCTCGTCCATGATGATCAACCGAGTCTCGTGCGAGAGTGCCCGCGCCATGCTCACGACCTGCTTGGCCGCCGGGGACAACGCCCCCACCTCGGTCGTCGGCCGGATCTCCGGGTGGCCCAGCCGGGCCAGGAGGTCGCGGACCGCCTTCGACGCCTGTGCCGTGCGGGTGAAGCCGAACCGGGACAGCTCGTGACCCAGGTAGATGTTCTCCGTGACGCTGAGCCCGTCGACCAGGTCGAGCTCCTGGTAGATGGTCGAGACGCCGAGCCGGATGGCCGCGATCGGGGTCGGCAGCCGCACCTCTTCGCCGGCCAGGGTGATGGAGCCCTCGTCCGGCTGGTGCGCGCCGGCGAGGATCTTGATCAGTGTGGACTTGCCCGCGCCGTTCTGCCCGAGAAGGCAGTGCACCTCACCGGCGCGCACGTCGAGGTCGACGCCGTCGAGCGCGCGGACGCCGGGGAACTGCTTGACGATCCCGCGCATGAGGAGAAGCGGCGCCGTGTCGGGGGATGACTCCGGCATGGGTTGCCTCCTGGATCCTGTCTGGCTGTTGTGAGGGGGGTCGGGGCCCGTCCGCCCGGCCGGGCTCGATGCGGCACCACCGGTGACGGAGCCGAGGTCGGCGGGAACGGCTCCGTCACCGGGTTCGGCCCGGCCGGGAGGACGGGGGACTGGGGGTCAGCGAGGCTTCGCACGGTGGGACACCGGGTCAGCGCTCCCTTCCTTGCTCATCTGGGGGCCGGGCATCGCGCTGGCGCGGATGTCGACGGTGGTGGGGTCGGACAGGACGCGCTCGACGACGATTCCCGCCGCACCGCGTGAGGCGGCGCAGAAGCCGAAGTCGGACGCCACGAAGGAGCAGCGGGCGATCGACCCGGCCACCCCCCACCGTTCGAGTTCGGCCTGCGCCACGGGGATGAGCTGGTCGGCGAGCCGGGCGAAGTAGCCGCCGAGGACGATCACGCGGGGGTTGAAGAGGTTGACCAGCGTGGCCGCGCCGCGGCCCAGCCACCGGCCGACCTCGGCGACGGCCGCGGTGACCCGCGGATCGCCCGCCGCCTGCCGCGCCTCGATCTCGGCCAGGCGTTCCTCCGGGTCGCGGACCATCGCGTCGTGCGTGCCGTACGCGTTGTCGGGCGTGACCATCCGGACCAGGACGGCGAGCCCGACCTTGGTCTCCCAGCAGCCGATGCGCCCGCAGCCGCACCGGTCACCCGAGGGGTCGACGGGCACGTGGCCCACCTCCCCGGCGAACCCGTCCGCCCCGCCGAGCAGCCGTCCGCCGGCGATGATGCCGCCGCCGATGCCCACCTCTCCGGTGAGATAGACCAGGTCGGGTGTGCCGGCCGCGACGCCGCTCGTGAACTCGGCGAGCGCGGCGAGGTTGGCGTCGTTGTCCACGGTGACCGGCACCTCCCGTGACACGCCGGCGCGTTCGAGCACCTTCGCGACGGGCACGCCGTACCACCCGAGGTTGGGTGCGACGTCGACCGTGCCCGTCGTCGTGTCGATGAGCCCGGGAACGGCGACGGTGATGCCGGCGACCCGCACCCCGAGCAGGGCGAGCTCGTCGACCGCCTGCCTGATCGCCCCGGCCAGTTCGTCGAGGGAACGTTCCGGAGTGCTGTTCATCGCGTTGAAGCTGATCCGCCAGTCGAGCAGCACCCGGCCGGCGAGGTCGGTCGCGAACGCCGCGATGTAGTCGACGTTCACCTCCAGGCCGAGGGCGCCGACCCCCGAGCCGTCGAGGGCGAGCGCGAGCCCGGGACGGCCGACCGCCCCTGCGTGCTGCGGGCCGGTCTCCTTGATGAGGCCGCGTGCCAGCAACTCGCTCGCGAGGCTGGTCACCGTGGTCTTGTTCAGCCCCGTCTCCGCGGCGACGGCCGACCTGGATCGAGCGCCGTGCTCTCTCAGGTGCCTGAGCACGAGGGCCAGGTTGGAACGGCGCACGGTCGCCTGATCGGCCGGGCCCCGCCGAGGGGTGCCCGGGCCTCCGTTCCAGGTGCCCTCACGCCGCACGCAGACCTCCTTGCGAAAATTGCATGCCGAACCAGACCACTTGTTGCGTGGCCGGACGGAATTAATTTGCATGGCTCGTCGAATTAAAAGCGCGGTTTTGAAGGTCGTGCAAGCGTCGAAACGCTTCGCCTTCCGTAACTCTTGGGTAACGCGGAACGGCGAGTCGCGTGATGCGGATTCGTTACCTTCCGCCGTGGTGCACGCCTGTGATGCCCGTGTTATAAACGCGTTAATTAATCTTCGATACATACAAAGGCGGTCCGGCGTTGACCCAGAGGCAACCCCCCACGCGCTCGGCGAACGGCCTCGCCCAGCCGCTGGGTCACGCCTCCCTGCGGCGCGCCAACCTCGCGCTCGTGCTGCGCCACCTGCGCGAGGAGGGGTCCTGCTCCCGGGCGGACATCGCCGACTCGACCGGCCTGCACCGGGCCACCGTCTCCAACCTGATGGCCGAACTGCTCGAGCGCGGGCTGGTCCGCGAGGTCGGGACCGAGCGCGCCGGAGCCATCGGCCGCCCCCGGCGCGCGGTCGCCCTCGACGGCTCGCACGTCGGCGCGCTCGGGATGGAGATCAACGTCGACTACATCGCGGTCCACGGCACCGACCTGAGCGGCCGGGTCCTGGTGGAGCGCAGGATCAGCTTCGACGCCATGGGCCAGGGGCCCGACCGCTCACTCGCGGAGCTCGGCCGGGTCACCCGGCGGGTCATCGGCGACATGAAGCGGGCCGGGGCGCCGCCCGGCGGCATCGTGGTCGGAGTGCCCGGCCTGGTGGACAGCGGCCGGGGCGTGGTCGCGCTGGCGCCCAACCTCGGCTGGCACGGCCTGCCCCTCGCCGACCGCCTCCGCGAGGAGCTCGGCGGCCTGCAGGTGCCGGTGACCGTGGACAACGACGCGAACCTCGCCGCGCTCGCCGAATACACGTCCGGCGTCGCGGCCGGCACGGCGGACATGGTCTCGCTCACGGGCGAGGTCGGCGTGGGCGGCGGCATCATCGTCGGCGGACGCCTGCTGCGCGGCGCCGACGGCTTCTCCGGCGAGGTCGGCCACCTGCCCGTCGACCCCGGAGGCGACCGCTGCGGTTGCGGCCGGGTCGGCTGCTGGGAGACCAAGGTCGGGTTCGCCGCCCTGGTCCGCTCGGCCACACCCGACCAGGCGTACGGCCTGGACGCGGGGCAGGGCGCCGTGCCGACCCCCGATCCCGAGGAGCGGGTGAGGGAGATCGCGCGGGGTCTCGCCGAAGGCGACGAACGCATGGTGGGCGCGGTGGCGGAGGTCGGCAGGTGGCTCGGGCTCGGCGGCTCGATCCTGGTCAACCTCTTCAACCCGCGCGTCATCGTGATCGGCGGCTACTTCGCGCGGCTCGCCGAGCGGCTCATCCCGGCGGCCCAGGCGGAGCTCGAGCAGCTCGTGATCGCCGGGCCGGCGGCACGGTGCCGATTCATGGCATCGAATCTGGGTTTCGGCGCCGCCTCCAGGGGCGCCGCGAGCATGGTGGTCGACCACATCATGGATGATCCGACCGCGATCGGCTCGGCACCGATCGCACCCGACATTGCAGGTCAAAGAATATGACCTGCAAATTCTAAGGAGGTTTTTTCCACCAGGCTGGAGTCGGCACCTCCGGCTTTTCGAACGGCATGAGCACCACCCGCACAACCGGCAACAAGCGCGGCGGCGCGCGCCTTGCCTGACTGAGCCCCCCTAGGTCAGGAAAGGACTCTCATGTCTCCACGTCTTCGGCCGTGGGTCCCAATCTTGTCGGCGTTGTCACTGGTTATGGCGGCCAGTGTCGCGACGGCTCCGGCGGCCCAGGCCTCCGTCATCCCCGCCTCCGACTACCAGCAGGTCCAGCTGGCCGTCGGCGGCTCCGAGCTCGGCGAGGCGATGTCCCTCGCGGTGCTCCCCGACCGGTCGGTGGTCCACACCGCCCGTGACGGCACGGTCCGCGTCACCGACGCGGCGGGCAACACCAAGGTGGCCGGCAAACTGAACGTCTACACCCATGACGAAGAGGGCCTTCAGGGTGTGGCCGCGGACCCGAACTTCGCCACCAACCGGTACATCTACCTGTACTACTCGCCCCGGCTGAGCACGCCGGACGGTGACGCGCCCACCAGCGGGACCCAGTCGCAGTTCGACCAGTGGAAGGGCGAGCTGCACCTGTCGCGGTTCACCCTCAACTCCGACAACACGCTCAACCTGTCGAGCGAGAAGGTCGTGCTCGTGGTCCCCAACGACCGCGGGCAGTGCTGCCACGTCGGCGGCGACATCGACTTCGACGCCCAGGGGAACCTGTACCTCACCACGGGTGACGACACCAACCCGTTCGAGTCGAACGCGTACTCGCCCATCGACGAGCGGACCGACCGCAACCCGCAGTTCGACGCGCAGCGTTCCTCTGCCAACACCAACGACCTGCGCGGCAAGCTGCTGCGGATCCACCCGGAGGCCGACGGGACCTACACCATCCCGTCCGGCAACCTCTTCGCGCCCGGAACGGCGAAGACCCGCCCCGAGATCTACGGCATGGGCTTCCGCAACCCGTTCCGCATGTCGGTCGACAAGGCCACGGGCATCGTCTACCTCGGCGACTACGGCCCCGACGCCGGCGGCGCCGACGCGAACCGCGGCCCGGGCGGCCAGGTCGAGTTCAACCGGATCACCTCGGCGGGCAACTACGGCTGGCCGTACTGCACCGGCACGAACACCACGGCCGAGACCTACAACGAGTTCACGTTCCCGAGCGGCCCCTCGCAGGCCAAGTACAACTGCGCCGGCGGCCCGACGAACAACTCGTTCCGCAACACCGGCCTGACCACGCTCCCCGCGGCCAAGCCCGCCTGGATCAGGTACGGCGGCGAGGCCGGCTCCCCGTCGGACTTCGGCAGCGGCTCAGAGTCGCCCATGGGCGGACCGGTCTACCGGTACAACGCCTCGCTCAACTCCGCCGTGAAGTTCCCGCAGTCGCTCGACGGCCGGTTCTTCGCCGGAGAGTACGGCCGCCAGTGGATCAAGGCCATCGAGGTCAAGTCCGACGGCACCCCCGGTGACATCGGCGCCTTCCCCTGGCGCGGAACGCAGGTCATGGACCAGGCGTTCGGTCCGGACGGCGCGCTGTACGTCCTCGACTACGGCACGGGCAGCAACAACCAGGCACTGTGGCGCATCGAGTACATCGGCGGCGCCAACCGCAACCCGATCGCCAAGGCGGCCGCGGACAAGACCTCGGGCGCCAACCCGCTGACCGTGAACTTCTCCTCGGCCGGCAGCTCCGACCCCGAGGGCGGCGCGCTCACGTACTCGTGGAGCTTCGGCGACGGCACCACCTCGACCGCGGCCAACCCCACCAAGACCTACACGGCGAACGGCACCTACACGCCGACGCTGACGGTCCGGGACCCGCAGGGCCTGACCGGCACGGCGAGCCTCGTCGTGAGCGTGGGCAACACCGCGCCGACCGTGAACCTGACGACGCCGGCCAACGGCGCGCTGTTCGCCTTCGGCGACACGGTGCCGTACACGGTCACCGTCTCCGACCCGGAAGACGGCACGATCGACTGCAGCAAGGTGACCGTGACCTACTTCCTGGGCCACGACAACCACCGTCACCAGATCACGTCGAAGACCGGATGCTCAGGAACGCTGACGACCCCGACCGACGGTGAGCACGACGCGGCCGCGAACATCTTCGGCGTCTTCGAGGCCTCCTACACCGACAAGGGCGGCCTGACCTCGGTCAGCGCCCGCACCCTCCAGCCCAAGCACCGCCAGGCCGAGCACTACGGCGCGATGCAGGGCATCCAGCTGGCCGACCACGCCGGCGCCGAAGGCGCCAAGACGGTCGGCTTCACCGACAACGGCGACTGGATCTCCTTCACGCCGTACGCCCTGACCGGGGCCACCAGCATGACCGCCCGGGCGTCGTCCGGCGGCGCCGGCGGCACCATCGAGGTGCGCACGGGCTCGGCGACCGGCACGCTCCTCGGCTCCGCGGCCGTGGCGAACACCGGAAGCTGGGACACCTTCGTCAACGTGAACGTCGCGCTCTCCAACGTGCCGAGCGGCACCCAGACGCTGTACCTGGTGTTCAAGGGCGCGACCGGGCAGGGCAACCTGTTCGACCTCGACGCCTTCACCTTCAACACCAGCAGCAGCGGCACCTCGACCACGACCGAGGGCGAAGCCTTCACCTCGCAGTCGGGCGTGCAGACCGCAGGCCATTCCGGTGCCAGCGGCGGTACGACGCTGGGCTACATCGACAACGGTGACTGGGCGGGCTACTCGTCGGTGAACACCCAGGGCGCGAAGACCTTCGCGGCCAAGATCTCCTCGGCGGGCGCGGGCGGAACGATCACGATCCGCTCGGGTTCGCAGACCGGCACCGTGCTCGGCTCGGTGGCGGTCCCCAACACCGGCAGCTGGGACACCTTCCAGACCGTCTCCACCACGCTGACCGGCTCGGCGACCGGCTCACTGTTCCTCACCTTCACCGGTGGGTCCGGCTCCCTGTTCGACGTCGACACCTTCACCATCACCCGTTAGCCAGGCGACCCGCGAAGGCTGCCGCGCGCGGGGCGACGTGCCCTGTCACGTCCCCCGCGCGCCGGCGAGCCGTACAGAAAGGACAGCCATGCGCACCGTAATGCGGCGTGGTCTGGCGCTGGTCGCCGCCACACTGATCGCATCCCAGTTCGCGCCCACCCCGGCCCAGGCGGCCGACCCCGCCTACCAGGTCCTGGTCTTCAGCAAGACGGCCGGGTTCCGGCACGACTCCATCCCCACCGGCATCCAGACGATCCGCGACCTCGGCACGGCCAACAACTTCACCGTCACCGCGACCGAGGACGCGGGCGCCTTCACCGCCACGAACCTGGCGCAGTTCAAGGCGGTCGTCTTCCTCAGCACCACGGGCGACGTCCTCAACGCCACCCAGCAGACCGCCTTCACCAACTACATCAACGGCGGAGGCGGCTACGTCGGCGTCCACGCGGCGGCCGACACCGAGTACGACTGGCCGTACTACGGCCAGCTGGTCGGAGCCTGGTTCAAGAGCCACCCGGCGATCCAGCAGGCGGTCGTCAAGAACGAGGACCGCACGCACCCCGCCACGGCCGGTCTCGCCGCGACGTGGACGCGGACCGACGAGTGGTACAACTACCGCACCAACCCGCGCTCCTCGGTCCACGTGCTGCAGAGCCTGGACGAGACCAGCTACTCGGGCGGGGAGATGAGCGGGGACCACCCCATCACGTGGTGCCACCCGCAGGGGTCAGGCCGCTCGTTCTACACGGGCCTCGGGCACACCATCGAGTCGTACGCCGACCCGAGCTACCGCAACCTCCTGCTCGGCGGCATCCGGTACGCGGCGGGCATGGTGCAGGCCAACTGCGACCCGCCCACCACCCCGCCGCCCACGGGCGACACGACCACGGTCGAGGGTGAGGCGTACACCTCGCAGTCGGGCGTGCAGCCCGCGGGTCACGCCGGCGCGAGCGGCGGCACGACGCTCGGTTACATCGACAACGGTGACTGGGCCGGCTACTCGCAGGTGAACACGCAGAACGCGACGACCTTCTCCGCGAAGGTCTCCTCGGCGGGCGCGGGCGGGACGATCACGGTCCGCTCCGGCTCGCAGACCGGCACCGTGCTCGGGACGGTGACGGTGCCCAACACCGGTAGCTGGGACACCTTCCAGACGGTCACCGCCAACCTCACCGGCAACGTGACCGGGCCGCTGTTCCTCACCTTCTCCGGCGGCTCGGGCTCCCTGTTCGACATCGACACCCTCACCATCTCCCGGACCACCACGACGCCTCCCACGAGCACCACGACCGAGGGCGAGGCGTACACCTCGCAGTCGGGCGTGCAACCGGCGGGTCACGGCGGCGCGAGCGGCGGCACCACGCTCGGTTACATCGACAACGGTGACTGGGCGGGCTACTCGCAGGTGAACACGCAGAACGCGAAGACCTTCGCGGTGAAGTACTCCTCGGCGGGCGCGGGCGGGACGATCACGATCCGCTCGGGTTCGCAGACGGGCACCGTGCTGGGCTCCGTGGCGGTCACCAACACCGGCAGCTGGGACACGTTCCGGACCGTCACCGTCAACCTGACCGGCACCGCGACCGGGACGCTGTTCCTCACCTTCACCGGTGGGTCCGGCTCCCTGTTCGACATCGACACCTTCACCATCACCCGATGACCGTCACCCGATGACCACCCCCCGACAACCACCCCGATAACCACCCGATTCAGGACCCACCCGGAGTGGTGCCCGCGCGCGACGCCCGCCTGAGGCGTCGCGGCGGGCGCCCTCCCCGACTCGCGACAAGGGCCGCTCGCACGCCCGGGCGGCTCCAGGAAAAACGGCCGGGATCGTCGGCGACCGGCTCAGGGAAAAGGGAGTGACCGATGAAGATCGGTGTCTGGCTCGTAGGTGCGAGAGGATCCGTGGCCACCACGGTCGTCGCGGGAGCGGCGGCGTTGCGCGCCGGGCTCGCGGCGCCCGTCGGCTGCGTGACGGCGGGTACGGACTTCGCGGAGGCGGGACTGCCGCCGCTTGACGCGTTCGTCTTCGGCGGGCACGACATCTCCAGCACGCCGCTGCCGAAAAGGGCCGAGGAACTGACCAGGGCGGGCGTCATCCCGTCGCCGCTGGCCGACCTCGTCCGCCACGAACTGGAGGCCGCCGACGCGGAGATCAGGCCCGGCATCGCGGGCCCCGTTCCCCGTGAAGGACAGACCCAGGCCGCCCTCGCGCAGGCGCTGATCGACGACATCACCGACTTCCGCGACCGGCTCGGCCTCACGCGCGTGGTCGTGATCCACGTGGCCTCGACCGAGCCGCCCGTCGCCCCCGACCCGGCCCATCAGAGCCTGGAGGCGCTGACCGCGGCGCTCGAGACCCCCGACGCCGCCGTCCTGCCGCCGAGCTCCCTCTACGCGTACGCCGCGCTCAGCGCAGGCTGCGCGTACATCGACTTCACGCCGTCCACCGGGGCCTGGCTGCCCGCGCTCGACGAGCTGGCCAACGCCCGCGCCGTTCCGTACGCAGGAAGGGACGCCAAGACGGGGGAGACCCTGCTCAAGACGGCTCTCGCCCCCATGTTCGCGGCCCGCGCCCTGGCCGTCCGCTCCTGGTCGGGGACGAACCTGCTGGGCGGGGGAGACGGCGCGACCCTGGCCGACCCGGCCGCGGGCGAGAGCAAGAAGATCTCCAAGGAGCGCGCGCTGCCCTCGATCCTCGGCCACGCCGTCGAGGGGCAGACCCACATCGACCACGTGGCGCATCTCGGCGACTGGAAGACCGCCTGGGACCACATCACGTTCGAGGGTTTCCTCGGGGTGCGCATGTCGATGCAGTTCACCTGGCAGGGCTGCGACTCGGCGCTCGCCGCCCCGCTGGTGCTCGACCTCGCCCGCCTGATCACCCGCGCGCACGAGCGCGGCCTGGCGGGCGCCGTCGAGGAGCTCGGCTTCTTCTTCAAGGACCCACTGGCGACGGACGAGCACCGCCTTCAGGTGCAGTACGACCTGCTGCGCGCCTGGGCCGGGAACCTGGCGTGAACCCGGCTTCTCGCACGACCCCCGGCGTCGCCCCCGGCGTCGCCATGCCCGGCCTCGCCACGCTGGCCGAGCTCGTCCGTGCCCCCGCGGCCCTCACCGTGCCCGGTGACACGACCGCGGGCGGAGCGGTGAACCCGGGCCTGGCGTTGTCGTCGGTCTGCCTCTACTGGGCCGGGATGGCGCTGAACGACTACGCCGACCGCGACCTCGACGCCGAGGAGCGACCCGAGCGGCCCATCCCCTCCGGACGCGTCCGGCCGGGGCAGGCGCTCGGCCTCGCGGCCGGGCTCACGGGCGCGGGCCTCGCGCTCGCGGCGGGCGCGGGCGGGCGCCGGTCACTCGGGGTCGCCACCGGGCTCGCCGCCGTCGTCTGGGCCTACGACCTCGCGCTCAAGGACACCGCCGCCGGACCGCTCGCGATGGCCGCGGCGCGCGGCCTCGACGTGCTCCTCGGTGGTACGGCCCGAGCCGGGGAGGACACCGGCGCGGCCGTGCTCACCGCGGGCGCCGTCGCGGCGCACACCTACGGGGTCACGGCCCTGAGCCGGGGCGAGGTCAACGGCGGATCGGCGGCCCGCTCGGCGACGGCGCTGGCCGCCACCGCCCTGGCCACCGGGCTTGCCGCCGTCCACGTCCACCGGTCGGCGACGCACACAAGTGCTTCGGATTCCCGCACGAACGCGGGCGCCGTCGCGCGCAGGGCAGCCGGGTTCGGCCTGACGGCCGCCTACGCCGGGCTGGTGGGCCGGGCGCAGCTCGCCGCGGCCAGGCGACCCGACGCGGCGCGGACCCGGGCCGCCGTCGGCCAGAGCATCCTCGGGCTGCTGCCGCTGCAGGCCGCGCTCACCGCCGGGCGCGGCCGGCTCGTCGTTGCGGCCGCTCTCGCGGCGGCTCATCCCCTCGCGAGGAGGCTGTCGAGAAAGGTGTCCCCGACGTGAGATTCGGCTACGGGACCAACGGCCTCACCAACCATCGCCTCGACGAGGCCCTCGCCGTGCTCGCCGAGCTCGGGTACGACGGCGTCGCGCTCACCCTGGACGCGGGGCACCTCGACCCCTACGCGCCCGACATCGTCCGCCAGGTCGACCACGTCGCCAAACGGCTCGGGGAGCTCGGCCTCGCCGTGGTCATCGAGACGGGCGGGCGCTATGTGCTCGACCCGTTCCGCAAGCACCACCCGACGCTGCTCCACCCCGCGGAACAGGCGGAGCGCCGCGTCGACCTGCTCCGCCGCGCCGTACGGATCGGAGCCGACCTCGGTGCCGAGGCCGTCTCGTTCTGGAGCGGGATCCGCCCGCCCGAGATCGGGGTGGAGCAGGCCTGGGACAACCTCGTCGCGGGCGTCACGGCCGTGCTCGACGAGGCGGTGACCCGCGACGTCACGCTCGGCTTCGAGCCGGAGCCGGGGATGCTCGTCGAGGACGTCGCGGGGTTCGAGCGGCTGCACGGGCTCGCCGGCACGCCCGACCGGCTCGGCCTGACGCTGGACATCGGCCACTGCCGGTGCCTGGAGCCCGATCCCGTGCCCGACAGCGTGCGGCGCGCCGGGCCGTACCTGGTGAACGTGCAGATCGAGGACATGTGCCGCGGCGTGCACGAACACCTGGAGTTCGGCGAGGGGGAGATCGACTTCCCGCCGGTCCTGGCGGCGCTGGACGAGGTGGGCTACCGAGGCCTCGTCAGCGTCGAACTGCCGCGGTACAGCCACGCCGGGCCGGCGATCGCCGAGCGCTCGTTGCGCTTCCTCCGCGACGCCCGCGGCCCACACGAGACTCCCCTGTTCGAACCCCCGAGGGAGGACGGATGACGACCTCGAACGTGCCCGAGATTCCCCTGACCGACGATGGCGCACGCTGGCTGGAGACCGCGGTGGAGCGGATCCGCGCGGACGCCGGCGCGCTGGCCGCGCTGTTCCCCGCGGCCGGCCGGGCCTGCGGCCGGGAGCCCGTTCCCGGCGATCCCGCCTGGACCGTCGACGAGGCCGCGCGGGCGCGGCTGCTGCTCGCCCTGCCCCAGACGGGCGCTCACCTGGGGGAGACCCTGTTCGAGCTCTACGCCCACGGCGACGCGGCCGAGCGGCTCGCCGTGCTCAGATCGCTGCCCGCCCTCGAGCATGACTCCGGGCTCGGCGACTCGGGGGTGCCGCTCGTGCGTGACGCGCTGCGGACCAACGATGCCCGGCTCGTCCAGGCGGCGATGGGCCCGTACGCCGCCGGTCACCTCTCCGATCACGCCTACCGGCAGGCGGTGCTGAAGTGCGTGTTCATCGGCGTGCCGCTCGCCGCGGTGGCCGGGCTCGACAGCCGCGCGGACGGGGAGATGGCCAGGATGATGGCCGACTTCGCCGAGGAGCGGCTGCTCGCGGGACGCGAGGTGCCGCCGGACGTGTGGCCGGTGCTGGAACGCCACCCGACTTTCCTGACCAGGATCCACGCCCTCATCGGGGAGGAACGCTGATGCGCATCTTCGACCCCCACATCCACATGACCTCGCGGACCACCGACGACTACGAGCGCATGTACGCGGCGGGGGTGCGCGCCGTCGTGGAGCCGGCCTTCTGGCTGGGGCAGCCGCGCACGTCCCCCGCCAGCTTCGCGGACTACTTCGACGGCCTCCTCGGCTGGGAGCCGTACCGCGCCGCCCAGTTCGGGATCGTCCACCACTGCACGATCGCGCTGAACCCGAAGGAGGCCAACGACCCGCGTCTCCGGGGCGTCCTGGACCTCCTGCCGCGCTATCTCGCCAAGGACCGCGTGGTCGCGGTCGGCGAGGTGGGCTACGACGAGATCTCGCCGGCCGAGGACGAGGCGCTGACCCGCCAGCTCGCGCTGGCCGCCGAGCAGGGCCTGCCGGTGCTCGTCCACACCCCGCACCGGGACAAGGCCGCAGGAACCCGGCGGACCATCGACGTCGTCCGCGAGTCCGGCCTGCCGCCCGAGCGGGTGCTCATCGACCACCTCAACGAGATGACGGTCGGCATGGTCGCCGACAGCGGCTGCTGGATGGGCTTCTCCGTCTACCCCGACACCAAGATGGACGTCGACCGGATGGTCACGATCCTCAAGGACCACGGACTCGACCGGGTCCTGGTGAACTCCGCGGCCGACTGGGGCCGCAGCGACCCGCTGAAGACCCGGGCCGTCGGCGACGCGATGCTCGCCGCCGGGTTCTCCGAGGCGGACGTCGACACCGTGCTCTGGGCCAACCCCGTCGCGTTCTACGGGCAGAGCGGCCGCCTCGACCTGTCGGGCGTCGCCGCGCAGGCCACTGAAGCCACCATCACCGCGGCAGCGGTCGCAGCCGGCGGCGACTACGCCGGCAACACGGTCTTACGCGGTTCGCCCGCGTGAGGAAAGGCACTCGGGGGTCTCCGCCGCGAGGCGGGGAGCGCAAGAGATCCACAGCACGTCCTTGGGAAAGGTGGGCGATGACCCGCAGGAAGTTCGCACCGACCATGAGAAAGGCGCTGGCCTTCGTGGCTGCCGCCCTTCTCGCCTTATCCATCGGAATCGTGTCCCCAGGCGTCGCGGCGGCCGCCGCGGACCCGCCCTTCAAAGCATTGGTCTTCTCCAAGACCGCAGGCTTCCGGCACTCGTCGATCCCGAACGGGATCGCCGCGATCAAACAGCTGGGACAGGACCACAACTTCACCGTCGACGCGACAGAGGACGCCGGCGCCTTCACCGACGCCAACCTGGCCAACTACCAGGTCGTCATCTTCCTCTCCACCACGGGCGACGTGCTCGACGCCACCCAGCAGGCCGCCTTCGAGCGGTACATCGAGGGCGGAGGCGGCTACGCCGGCGTTCACGCGGCGGCCGACACCGAGTACGACTGGCCGTGGTACGGCAAGCTCGTCGGCGCCTACTTCAAGCAGCACCCGGCTCCGCAGCAGGCCACGGTCAAGATCGAGGACCCGGCCCACCCGTCCACCAAGGGGCTGCCCACCACGTGGTCCCGCACGGACGAGTGGTACGACTACCAGACCGACCCGCGTGGCACGGTCCACGTCCTGACCTCCCTCGACGCCTCGTCGTACACGGGCAGCACGATGGGGGCCGACCACCCCAACACGTGGTGCCAGGACTATGACGGCGGCCGTTCCTGGTACACCGGGCTCGGGCACACCGAGGAGAGCTACACCGACCCGAGCTTCCTGAACCTGCTGCTCGGGGGCATCCAGACGGCGGCCGGCGTGGTCGACGCCGACTGCTCGGCGAGCCTGGACGGCAGCTTCGAGAAGGTCACGCTCGACGACAACACGTCCAACCCGATGATGCTGGACGTGGCCCCCGACGGCACCGTCTTCTACATCGACCGTCTGGGCGACATCAAGTCCGTCAAGCCGGACGGCGGCCTCGTGAGCACCGGACGTCTCAACGTGTTCACCGCCAACGAGAGCGGCCTGCTCGGCATGGCCCTCGACCCCGACTTCGGCGACAACCACTGGATGTACCTCTACTACTCGCCCACGGCCAAGGTCGTCGACCGGCTGTCGCGCTTCACCGTGAACGCCGACAGGACCATCGACATGGCCAGCGAGAAGGTCCTGCTGGAGATCCCCGTCCAGCGGGCCGAATGTTGCCACCACGGTGGCGGCATGGTGTTCGACAAGGCCACCGGCGACCTGTGGCTGGCCAACGGCGACAACACCAACCCGTTCGCCTCCGACGGCTACGCCCCGATCGACGAGCAGTCGGGCCGGTCGGCCTGGGACGCCCAGGGCACCGCGGCCAACACCAACGACCTGCGCGGCAAGGTGCTGCGCATCCACCCCGAGCCCGACGGGACCTACACGATCCCCGACGGCAACCTGTTCCCGCCGGGCACCGCGAAGACCCGCCCCGAGATCTACGGCATGGGCTTCCGCAACCCGTTCAGGATCGGGATCGACCCCAAGACCCACAAGCTCCTCGTGGCCAACTACGGTCCTGACGCCGGAAACGCCAGCGCCACCCGTGGCCCCGAGAACACGGTGGAGTGGGACATCCTCAACCAGCCCGGCTTCTACGGCTGGCCGTACTGCGTGGGCAACAACAAGCCCTACATCGACTACAACTTCGCGACGGGTCAGTCCGGTTCGGCGTTCAACTGCGCGGCGCCGAAGAACGACTCGCCCAACAACACGGGTCTCACCGACCTGCCCAAGGCCATCCCGGCGATGGTCTACTACCACTACGCGGCCGACCCCGCCTTCCCCGAGTTGGGCGGCGGTGGCGCGCCGATGGCGGGCCCCGCCTACCGCTTCGACCCCGACCTGGTCTCCGACCGCAAGTGGCCGGCCTACTGGGACGGCAAGGCGATCTTCGCGGAGTGGAACCAGGACAAGCTCTACTCGTTCCAGCTCAACGAGGACGGCAGCAAGCTCGTCGACATCAACCAGATCTTCGGGACCATGGGCTTCAAGAAGCCGATGGACATGAAGTTCGGGCCTGACGGCGCGCTCTACCTGATCGAGTGGGGCTCCGGATTCGGTGGCGACAACACCGACTCGGGCGTCTACCGCATCGACTATGTCAAGGGGAACCGGGCGCCCGTCGCCAAGGCGGCCGCCGACAAGACCTCCGGTCCCGCGCCCCTGACGGTGAAGTTCTCCAGCGAGGGCTCACGCGACCCCGACGGCTCGCCGATCACGTACGCGTGGGACTTCGACGGGAACGGCAGCGTCGACTCGACCGAGGCCTCGCCGACCCACACCTACCAGGGCACCGGCGACTTCAGCGCCACCCTCACGGTGACCGACGAGGACGGCAAGACCGCCGCCGCGAGCGTGCCGATCACGGTCGGCAACACCACGCCCACGGTGACGATCAACCTTCCGCCGAACGGCGGCTTCTTCGAGTTCGGCGACCAGGTGAAGTTCGACGTCACCGTCACCGACCCCGAGGACGGGACGGTCGACTGCGACGACGTGCAGATCCAGGCGGTGCTCGGGCACGACACCCACGGCCACCCGCTGGACCAGTACACCGGTTGCACCGGCACCGTTCAGACCACGCTGTCGTCCGGGCACACGGAAGGCGACAACGTCTTCTACGTGTTGGAGGCCAGCTACACCGACAAGGGCGGAGCCGGCGGTTCCAAGTCGCTGACCGGCAGGGCCCAGGTCATCCTGCAGCCCAAGCGCAAGCAGGCCGAGTTCTACTCGACCACCGGCCGCGTCCCCGACGGCACCGGCACCGGCGACCCCGGCGTCAAGGTCGAGACGGCGTCCGACCCGCAGGGCGGTTTCGAGGACATCGGCTTCATCGAGGACGGCGACTACTGGTCCGTCACCCCGGCCAACCTGGCGGGCATCGGGCGGATCACCTTCCGCGCCGCGTCCGCTTCGACGGGCGGCGTGATCGAGATCCACGCCGGTACGGCCGACGGGCCCCTCGTGGGCAAGGCGACCGTGCCGAACACGGGAGGCTGGCAGACGTACCAGAACTTCCCGGTCGACATAACCTCTCCGCCGACGACGAGCGGGCCGCTGTTCTTCGTGGTCCGCAAGCCCGCCGGCGGCAACAACGACTCACTGCTGAACGTCAACTGGGTCGACTTCGAGGGCCAGGGCGTCACCGACAACCAGCGGCCCACGGTCACCGCGACGGCGACGCCGACGCGGGGAGTCGCACCTCTCCAGGTCGCCTTCCACAGTGAGGGCAACGACCCGGACGGCAACACTCCGCTGACCTACAAGTGGAACTTCGGCGTCGCCGGGGCTCCGCAGCCCACCACGCAGGACGCGTCCTACACCTACCAGGCGCCGGGAACCTACGACGCCCAGGTGACGGTCACCGACACGAAGGGCGCCGCGAGGACCGAGCACGTCCAGGTCGTCGTCGACAGCCCGAGCACGACCTGCCTCACCGGCAAGTCGGACGGTTTCGACGGCACCACGCTCGACCACAACAAGTGGACCGTCATCAGGGAGAACCAGGACCTGACCGTCTCCGGCGGCAGCCTGCACATCCCGACCTCCGCGACCGAGATCTACAGCGGAGGCAACACGACGCCCGTCACGAACATCGTGGTCCAGCCCGCTCCGAACGGCGCATGGCAGGCCACCACCAAGGTGACGATCGCGGCCCGCACCGAGTACCAGCAGGCCGGTCTGCTCCTGTACGGAGACGACGACAACTACGCCAAGCTGGTGATCCAGGGCCGTGGCACGAGTGGCGCGGCCGGGCGCATCATCCAGTACATCAGGGAGGAGAACGGCCAGCCCAACGAGGTGGCCCAGTCCAACTCCGCCAGCCTGGGAGCGTCGTTCCCCGACACCGTGTACCTGCGGTTGTCGAGTGACGGCACCCGCCTCGCGGCGGCGTACTCCGCCGACGGCGAGACGTGGACCCAGATGCCGCAGACGGACAAGCTGATCGCCGGGATCAACAACCCGCGCATCGGCATGACCTCGTTCGCCAGCACGGGCAACCGCACGGTGATCGACGCGGCGTTCGACTGGTTCCAGATCCTGCCTGACGACACCGCCACCGGCCCCGCCGACCCGAACGACGTGTTCGACGGCACCTCGCTCGACCAGTGCCGGTGGAGCACCGTCGTCCGTCCTGACCCCACCGCGGTGCGGGTGACCGGCGGCAACCTGGAGATCGACACCGGCAAGGGTGACATCTACGGCACGGACAACTCCGGTCCGAAGAACTTCATCCTGCAGACCCCGCCTGCCGGGGACTGGACCGTCGAGACGAAGGTCGACGGCAGCGCGTTCAATGAGCAGTACCAGCAGGGCGGTCTCATCGCGTACGGCGACGACGCCAACTACGTCAAGCTCGACTACGTCGTGGACAACACGGCGGGCTCCGCGGTCACCCGCAGGCTCGAGCTGCGCAGCGAGGTCGGCGACGCCGTGCAGGACCCGCAGCCCGGGGTTTCCAACCTCACCCAGGGCGTCTGGTGGCTGCGCCTGGCCAAGCAGGGCAACACCTACCACGGCTACTACTCGGCCGACGGCGCCACGTGGACCGAGGTCGGCTCGCCGACCCCGGTGACGAACGCCGCCGTGAACGGGGCCAAGGTCGGCGTGTTCGCCTTCGGCGTCAACCAGGCGGCGACGAAGACGGCGAAGTTCGACTACTTCCGCGCCTCGTGGGGCGAGCAGCCGGACACCACCCCGCCCACGGTCTCGGCCGCGACCGTCCCGGCGGCTCCCGACGGGGCCGACGGATGGTTCGTGTCCAGCGTCGCGGTCGCGGTGACCGCGGCCGATGAGGAGTCGGGTGTCGACAAGACCGAGGTCAGCGTGGACGGCGGGCCGTTCGCGGCCTACACCGACCCCGTGGGCATCTCGGCGGACGGCACGCACACCGTGGCGTACCGGGCGACGGACAAGGAGGGCAACACCGCCGACGGTTCCATCACGGTGAAGAAGGACGCCACCGCACCCCTGACGACGGCGCAGTTCGCGCCGGCCAACGACGACGGCTGGCACGGAGCCACCGTGCCGGTCACCCTGTCGGCGACCGACGCGACCTCCGGTGTGGCGGGGATCGAGTACGCCCTGGACGGCGGAGCGTGGAAGCCGTACACCGAGCCGGTGAACGTGACCGGCGACGGCACCCACACCGTGGCCTACCGGGCCAAGGACAAGGCCGGAAACGTGGAGACCGAGAAGGCCGCCACGCTGAAGATCGACGGCACCAAGCCGACGGTCCTCGTCTCCGGCATCGCCGCCGGGCAGATCTACGGCGACAGCCAGGACGTGCGCATCACCTGGCAGGCCGTGGACAGCACCTCCGGGGTCAAGACCCTGGCGGGCCGGCTGGACGGCGAGCCGTTCCAGTCCGGGCTGCTGCGGTCGCTGTTCGAGTTCCCGCTCGGCACGCACGAGTTGAAGGTCACCGCGACGGACAACGCCGGCAACAAGACGGTGCAGTCCGTCTCGTTCGGCATCACCACCTCCACGCGTGACATCGCCAACCTGATCGACCGCTTCGCGGCGACGGGCTGGCTCAACCAGAAGAACGCCAAGACACTCCAGGACCAGCTCGACAAGGCCCGCAAGGCCGAGGCGAATGGCAACGACAACAAGACGATCAAGGAGCTGAAGAACTTCAAGACCCTCGTCGCCGACCCGAAGGTCGTGACAGTGGCCGACGTCAAGGACGTCCTGACCCGCGACGCCGACGCGATCATCACGCGGCTGAACGGGCCGGCCGGAGGCTGACGAAAGGCAGGGGCGGCCCGTTTCCGCGGGCCGCCCCGGTCCTTTCCCCGTTTCACCATTGCCCCGTTTCACCATTGCCCCGTTTTCTATTTCCCCGTTTCTCTGTTTCCCGGTATTTCCCGGAGTCTGCCCATGGCCGGCGCTGACCGGCCGTGAGCAGCACCTGCCGTGAGCAGCACCCTGTCCCTTGTCCGCCTGTCTCTTGTCCGCTTGCCTCTTGTCCGCCCGTCTCTGTCCGCCCGTCTTTGTCCGCTCGTCGGAGTGAAGGAACGACAACGTGAGATTCCGGCATCAGGACGGCTCGACCGTCCACCTGGCGTACTGCACCAATGTTCATCCGGCAGAGGACCTCGACGGCGTGCTCGCGCAGTTGCGCGACTACGCGGCACCCGTTCGCGAGCGGCTCGGCGTCGCACGGCTCGGCGTCGGCCTGTGGTTGTCGCGCCCCGTCGCCGACGCGCTGGTCGCCGACCCCGCACAGGTCGTACGGCTCCGCGACGCCCTCGCCGGCCACGGGCTGGAGGTCGTCACGCTCAACGCGTTCCCGTACCGGAGCTTCCACGACGAGAGCTCGTCCAAGCTGCGGGTCTACCGTCCGGACTGGACCTCACCCGAGCGCCTCCACTACACGCTCGACGTGGCCAGACTGCTGGCGGCGCTGCTCCCCGACGACGTCACGTCGGGGACCGTCTCCAGCCTGCCCCTCGCCTGGCGCAGCCCGTGGACGCCGGACCAGGCCGAGGCCGCGAGACGGCGGGTCGACCAACTCGCCGAGGGACTCGCCGTCATCGCGGCCTCGACCGGACGGACCATACGCGTGGGCTTCGAACCCGAGCCCGGTTGCGTCGTCGAGACCACCGCGCAGGCGGCCGAACATCTCTCCGGACTCGACCCCTCCCTCCTGGGCGTCTGCCTGGACGCCTGTCATCTGGCCGTGCAGTTCGAGGAGCCCGGCGAGGCGCTCGCGCGGCTGAACGCTGCGGGCCTTCCGGTGGTGAAGCTCCAGGCGTCGTGCGCCCTGCAGGCCGACGACCCCGCCGACCCCGCCGTACGGGAGGCGTTGTCGGCCTTCGACGAGCCGCGGTTCATCCACCAGACGCGGGAGCGGGACCAGTGGCCGGGGGCCGACGACCTCGGGGAGGCGCTGTCCGGAGACCTGGCCGGTGCCTCGCCATGGCGGGTGCACTTCCACGTGCCCCTGCACGCCGCAGCCGCGGCGCCTCTCCGCTCGACGCAGGACGTGCTGGACGGGACCCTGCGGGCCCTGCTCGGCGGCCCGGCCGCCCTCACGCACCACGTCGAGGTGGAGACCTACACGTGGCAGGCGCTTCCGGAGGACCGCCGTCCCCGGACCGGCGGCGACCTCGCCGAGGGGATCGCCCAGGAGCTCGCCTGGGCTCGCGATCGCCTCATCGACCTCGGACTGAAGGAGGAGACCCGATGAGACCCCTGGTCGTCGTCGACGTGGTCGGGCTGACGCCTCGGCTGCTTGAGCACATGCCCAACGTGGCCAAGCTCGGTGCGCCGGCGGAGCTGCGGACGGTCTTGCCGGCGGTGACGTGCTCGGTCCAGTCGACCCTGCTCACCGGTGCGATGCCGCGTGACCACGGGATCGTCGGCAACGGCTGGTATTTCCGCGACGTCGGGGAGGTCCTGCTCTGGCGGCAGCACAACGCGCTCGTCGAAGGCCCGAAGATCTGGGACGACGCCAGGAAGGTCAAACCCGGCTACCGCGTCGCCAACATCTGCTGGTGGTACGCCATGGGCGCCGCCACCGAGTTCACCGTGACGCCGCGGCCGATCTATCACGCCGACGGACGCAAGTCCCCTGACTGCTACACGACCCCGCCGTCGCTGCGGAACGACCTGACCAGGGAACTCGGGCGCTTCCCGCTGTTCTCCTACTGGGGGCCGACGGCGGGGATCACCTCCAGCCAGTGGATCGTGGACGCGGCCCGGCTCATGCTCGCGCGGGAGCGGCCCGATCTCACGCTGGTCTATGTGCCGCACCTCGACTACGACCTGCAACGGTACGGCTCGTCGGGGCCCGAGGCGGTGGCCGCCGCCCGGGAGGTCGACAGGGTCCTCGGTCCGCTGCTCGACGATGCCGCGGCGGCCGGCGCCGTCACGGTCGTCCTTTCCGAATACGGAATCACGGACGTGTCCCGGCCCGTCGACGTCAACCGGGTGCTGCGATCCGAAGGGTTGTTGTCGGTCTACCGGCAGGCCGGCATGGAGTATCTCGACCCGTGGGTCTCGCGGGCGTTCGCCGTGGCCGACCATCAGCTCGCCCATGTATACGTGCGGGATCCCGCGGACGTCCCCCGGGTCAGGTCGCTGATCGGCTCGCTGCCGGGCGTGGATCAGGTCCTCGATGCGGAGGGGAAGGCGGCACACGGGCTCGACCACGCCCGGGCCGGAGAGTTGGTCGCGGTCGCCGCGCCGGACTCGTGGTTCACGTATTACTACTGGCTCGACGACGACCTCGCTCCGGACTTCGCGCGGTCCGTTGAGATTCACCGCAAGCCCGGCTACGACCCGGCCGAGCTGTTCATGAATCCGGCCGACCCTCTGGTGAAGGCCAAGGCCGCGCTCGCCCTGGCCCGCAAGGAGCTGGGATTCCGCTACACGATGCCGGTCATCCCGCTCGACCCCTCCATGGTGAAGGGCAGTCATGGCCGCCTGCCCGCCGACCCGCTGGACGGCCCCGTCCTGCTCAGCAGCGAGACCCTCGACCGCCAGTCGTATGCCGCTACCGACGTCAAGTCGCTCCTCCTCCGCCTCGGTGGGCTGCAGCAGATGTAGCCGCCCACCCCGGGGCGTTCCCGGATCGTGGTGATGTTTCGCGGGTCACGGCCATGGCGCCGCTCGGTGCCTGGTCGTGACCCGCGGCGACTCCGCCCTCGTTCCCAGCGCGCCTTACGTGGGGCTCGCTCCAGACTCACGCGGAGTTCGCGCTGGGGTCAGATGCTCTGATCCCGCTTCATGGCGGCCGGTCCGGTGGGGTGTCGTTTGCTGTGGTCGCAGTGGTCGCTGTCTGTGGGGTCGTCGTGGGTGGTTGTGGTGGGTGGTTTTGGGGTCGGGGGGTGTAGGTGAAGGCCCAGCGGTCCTTGCCTTCGCGTCGGCGTTGGTAACGATGGGGGTGGCGGTAGCGATCGCGGTTGTGGAATTGGCAGGCGGGTCCGAGGAGGCGCAGGTTGGTCAGCCCGCCGTCGATCCAGTTGTCGGCGTGGTCGATCTGACACATGGTGGCGGGAAGCGGGCAGCCGTCGATCCAGCAGGTGGAGTATCGGGCGAAGACTGCTCGGCGTTGGATTTTGGTGGCCAGGCGGACGGCGCGGCCCATGTCGAGGACCTGGCCGTCGGCGTCCATCACCAGGCGCATCAGCGTGGAGGTGCGTGCCAACCGGTCCACGTCAGCGTGTGACAACAACTGGCCGGTGGACAGCAGCAACCCGGGCACCTTCCACCGCAGCTTCGACGGTTCTCGTGCCTGCTCTTCCTCGGGGGTTTCCGACTGTGTTCCTGGTTGCCGTCGGTCCTCCTCGAGGTGGTCTTCAGCCCGGCAGTTGGTGTCGTCAGCGCTGCCGTTGCTCGCCGTGGGGTCGGGG
>NZ_BONV01000066.1 GCF_016862895.1 Planotetraspora kaengkrachanensis
GAGAGAGACCCGATTGTGGTCGGCTTGGTTGGGCGGGCCATGGTGGCGGTGGTGACTTCTTGGATTCGTGGCCGAGCCTGGCCGTGTACCTGGGCGACGTCTCTGAGGCCCTGTACCTCGGAGGCGGCGTCCACGGGATGTACCCGTACCTGACCTCTGACGGGCAACTGTGGTGGGACCTGGGTGAGGACTGCCGTTCACTGAACGGTGAGTCCCTCGTTCCAGCGCCAATGGGTCTCGGCTGACCGCGCGTTCCCAAGGAAGATAGAGCGGGTGACGGGAATCGAACCCGCGCTGTCAGCTTGGGAAGTCTTTCAACATCATGCGGTCTGAGCTGCGGAAATGGTGACCTGGGCGTATGTGGGTCGCGTGACCGTGAGTCCCCGTGATTCCCCGCTGCTTGCCGACCGTACGGGCACGCAACGGGCACGCCACTCTGGGGCATGTCCGTCCCATGCTCAGCTGGCAAACCATTGCGTCATGCGCCATTCCCCATGGCTTTGGGGATCATCCAGGGCGGGTCGGTTGATCACAGTGAAGACAACATCATCACCGAGTCGGATGACTATTGCACCGGCTGCGGTCACATGGCTCTCAGTGACAGTGAGGTTGCTGAGGATTGATAGGTATGCCAGAGGGTGATTGTGGCCCGAGACCAGCTTTGTCAGCTCGGGATCGGCCCCAGGCTCAATCTGGAAGTCGCAGTCCATGTAGAGCCGTGCCTGCCTGGGGGGCGTGGGCAGGTTGTCGGAGAAGGTTACGAAGTATTCCACCTGTCCTCGGCCGACCTCGATCACAAAGGTTCCGGGGGCGATAGGCGCCAGGCGGCGAGTAGCCTCTACAAACCCACAGCTTCTCCAACCAGATCATGTAGCTCATATGCAGCGGCCATAATCCGGTCCGCCACCTCCCCGTCATACATCGCCGCGTTTGCCTCAGTCGCGGGGAATACATCGACGACGATATTCACCCCCAAGCGAGGGATACAGTCGAGTTCACGCCAGGCGGCAGCACAAGCTGTAAGCGAAGCTTTCGTAGCCTCATACGCACTTATGTCGAACCCGACCCCTGACCTGAGTGAGCCATCGAAAGCTGCCCAGGCCTCGGCCAGCGCCTCTAGTGGGTCTGCGCCCATCGCGGGCCTCCCCTCATCCAGCTAACAGCATCAGCTGGCATCAAAGCGATTAGCAGGATTCGACGCAAGCCGCACCTTGCCCGCCCATTCCGTTTGCCGTCGACCCACCGCGGAGCGGCAGCGGGCCTGGCGGGCCATCGGCTGTGACTTCTTGCTCCCAAAGCACTGGCCATGATCCTTGGACCTGGCGTTTGTCCTGGTGAAGCCGCATGTTTAGTGCACGGATGTGCATCGCCGGGCGGGGCTGGGCACCCCGGAAGTCACTCAGTTTGACACTCACTTGGGGTTCCACACCGGTGTGCTGGTTTAGCTCGATGACCGCCGCCTCGTTCAGACCGTGGACCGCCCCGTGTCGTCGAGGTAAGCCAGGAAGGCGCCGTGCAGCCCCAGCCTCGTATGGTCGGTGCCGTTCTCGTCTATGAGGTAGACCATTCCGGTGTCGGCGCTGTCGCTCCCACCGTCGATGGTGACGCAATAGCCGAACATCATTGAGGTCAGTTCGCGACGGATGAGGACGCTCAACCGTCCCTCGGCTTCCGCGAGGTTCGACGAGTCGGGCACTACTCCGTATTGACCACTCATGATCTGAGACGCCAGAGACTCGATGGTGCCGTCCAGGTCGGCCGCCCATGACTCGAAAACGGCGTTGATGATCTCCTTGGATTCCGCCATGCCCCGAACCGTATCGGACCCATACGATCAGTTTGGAAGGTTTCGGTACGCGATCGTCTAGCCTCCTGCGACGCTGGTCACGCGCCCAATCGTCTCGCTCATGGCTTTCCGTGGCTTGCCGTGAGTCACCGCGCTGACGGGCATGCGACGGGCACGGGCAAGAAGGGCCCGTCACCCCCGAAAATGAGTGCGGGGTCATGGCATGCGGTCGCCGGCAGACCATTTCCCCCCCATCAGCGGTAGCCGGAGAACGAACCGGGCGCCGCGGGAGGAGTCCTCGATGCGCAGAGTTCCGCGATGGGCATGGGCGATCTCGCGGGAGATCGCAAGGCCGAGTCCGCTACCGGTGGCGTCACGGCGGTGTCCGTCTTCCAGACGTACGAACCGCTCGAAAACTCGCTCACGGTCGGCCGGTTCGATGCCGGCTCCGTCATCGGTCACCGCCATGACCGCTTGCCCGTCAGCGTACGTGACGGATACCGTGACGCCGGTCTCGGCGTGCCGCCGCGCGTTACTCACCAGGTTGTTCAGCAGCCGGATCAGCTGGGTTCGTGAGCCGTACACCCACACATCCCCGGTTACCTGAGCATGCACCGGCATGGTGTGGGAGGGCGTCCCCACCTCCGCCGTCACCAGCGCTCCGAGGTCGATCGGCTCGGACGGCGCTGGCTCACCGTCGCACAGCCGGGCCAGCAGCAACAGATCCTCGACGATCGCCTCGAGCCGCTCGGTAGTCGACAGGGCTCCCTGAATCGTGTCACGCGGATTGATCTGATCGGGGTACAGCAGCGCCTCCTCCAGTTGCACCCGCAGGCCGGCGATCGGATTGCGGAGTTCGTGGGACGTAGTGGAGGCCAGTTGGCACTGCAGCTTCAGCGGGCGCAGTGACCGGCCCGTCATCCGCCACGTCAGCCATCCCGACACCACCGTCATCAGCAGCGCGGACGCCGCGATGGCGTACTCGAGATCGTGCGTCGACAGAATCGACGGCTCCGCCGCGCCGGCGTACACGACAGGGGAATCCGCATCCAGTGAGATCCTGTCGGCCACGAGCAGGACACACCGCTCGTCCGGGAGGCACTCGGTCCGCCGCTGCACGCGGTTGCCGGGCTCCGGTCTGAACATGCTGAGGGGCGCCCGGCCCGTCTGAAGGCTGGCGTTCACAATCCTGCCCCCGGCGTCCACCACTTGGATGAGATCGATGCCGGCGGAGGTGGGGATGGGGTGTGGCAATTGCCCGACCCGCACATGCGCGCTCCACCAGAGGGTGGTCTTCTCGGCGTTGAGGAACGCCTCGTCTCGAACCCGGTAGCGAACCGCCAGATCCATGCTCACGCCGATCACGACCGCGGTCACGAGGGCAAGCAGTGTGGCTACCGTCGTGTAGCGCACCTGAATGGGACACAGTGAGGGCATCGCTTCACCCCTTTTCCTTCGCGGCCGACCGCGTACGAGCGACCGCTGCCCTGCGGCGAGGGGCGTCCTCGACGACTGCTTCAGCGGGTGCTGCGCTCTCCGGTTCATCGGTGACCCACGCAGGCGTCGGCTGATTCGAATCATCTGTGACCTCCTTCTCGGGGGCCGCCGTGCTCCCTCTCGTTGGCGGGCACCACCTGTAGGCCGCGTAACCCCGCCAACCCGGTGCAGTCCGGCAGTGCCGACAGCGTGCTCGCGTCTGGTCGAACAGCCGTTGCACTGACGAGGATGGACGATTGCGTCCACTATGCTAGTGTTCAGCGGTTTTCGTTACAACAACTAGCAGTAATGATCGCCGGGAAGATGATCATCAGCGTTCGTGGGCCCTCGCTTATCTCCAACTGAACGGACACGGGCAGTTGCGGCGGAAGTCGGCACTTTTGGACTGTCCCCATCACTGTCTGCCGTCGACCCACCGCGAAGCGGCAGCGGGCCGGCGAACAGTCTGGCTGTCCTGGTGCGGGTCATGGAGCAAGCCGTCCGCGACGGCATCATTGATCGAAACCCTGCCCGGGTAAGCGGCTGGCAGCGTGAATTCCAGCGGGCCGAAGACGAGTTGGATGATCCTCGCTCGCTCGCGCTGCCCGATTGGGATGCTCTCGCTCAGCTCGCGGCCGCCTTGGTGGAGAGATCAGCGGGCCGGTTCGCCGGTTGGGGCGAAGTGATCATCTTCGCGGCCTGCACTGCTGCCCGCATTGGGGAGGTCTCCGGGGGTGCGTGTCGGCGATATCAACCGCGAGGCATGGACCTGGACCGTACGCCGGCAGACAACACCTAGCCCCCTGGCGGGGTGGTGGACAAGGGCACGAAAGGCAAGCGGGCTCGAACAGTTCCTCTGATTGCTGAGGTTCGTGACCTGATCGCAGCACGTCTGGATGTGGTTGGCCCGGATCCCACTGCGCGGCTTTTCACTGGTCCTCGGGGCGGGCGGATTACCACGGCGGTTCTCCGAGATGCCACCCATTGGGATGACGTGGTGACACAGCTCGGCTATGAGCATCCTCGCCGTCATGATCTACGGCATACCGGTTTACCTGGATGGCCGACGCCGGCGTGCCGGTGCATGTTCTGCGAAAGATCGCGGGCCATGGATCGCTGACCACAACCCAGCGTTACCTGCATCCAGATTCACGATCCATTGCGGACGCCGGCGAGGCGTTGAGCGCCCATCTCTCTGTCAGGCGGTCCCCAAATGGTCCCCGCCTCAAGGTCGTCTAGCCGACCCGATGATCTAGCCGACATGAAGAAAGGCCTGTTGACCTGAGGTTTCCCTCTGATCGACAGACCTTCTCGCCTGTCGGGACGACAGGATTTGAACCTGCGACCCCTTGACCCCCAGGCAACCCAGACGGGGGCGGGACCAGCCCCGATACCTGCCCCTACCTGCGGAAACGGTTCTCAGTCGTCCACCGGTGTATGCGACCGGCCACGGCGATAGTCACTCAGATAGTCACTCAGTCCGCAGCGAGTTGCGAGGCTGCGGCAAGCCACCCTCCGCTTGAATCACCGCCAGCCAGCGGCCTAACGGGGTCATCCTCACTGCACGTCGAGCATCCCGCCAGACTCAGCCGGGTTCTCTCTCCTGGCTTCCACCCGCTCCAGCACGCCAACCGCTTCGGCGAGGTCCGCACCGGCGAATTCCACGTTGCTCGTCACGGTCCCGCGAGTGCTCCCGAACGAAGGCCACACTACGAATCGCGATGGCATGGGACCGCTGACCTGCGGAAAGGCCTCAGGCGTCGAAGCGGGCCGAGAAGATCATCCCGCGCATATCCCGCACACCCCGAAATTCCCTCAGGCACATCCATCCTGCGCTTCCCGCTCAAGCAGGCCAACGTATTCGCTGATCACCGAGGCGGGAATCAGCCGGGTGCGACCTTGAGTTACCGATCGCAGACGACCCGATCGGATCTGCTCGTAGATCACACTGCGACTGAGGCTCCACACCGTCAGCCAGGTGTGCAAGGGCCATCCGATGTGAGTACGACGCGTGGGCGCGCCACCGCAACGACCTGACGGCCCTGGATGTGGGGACGTGAGGCCCTAGGTTTTCGGACCATGCACCCGGGAACTGACTGTCGTATGTCGCACAAGAGGCTCGACGCGTGAAGTCGACCGCAACTCCCGCCGGTCGGCTCGCTGCTGTTTAAGCAGACCAACCTGGCCTACAGAGGATGCGCCATGACGACTATCGAGCTGTACCCCGACGACGTTCACAACCAGCGGACGATCCGCCAGGGCCACCCATCTGACTGGGTCAACCGCGAAGGTGGTGACTACGACCTGGTGGTGCTCGGCGGCGGACCGGGCGGCCTCGTCGCCGCCATGACTGCTGCCGCAGGCGGGCACCGCGTCGCTATGACGGAGCAGCGACTGACCGGCGGCACCTGTGTCAACTTCGGCTGCACGCCGAGCAAGGCTCTGATTCGCTGCGCACGCGCGGTGCACGATGCGAGCCGCGGGGTCGAGTTCGGCTTTCGGCTCGACACCCCACCACAAACTGATTTCGGCTCGGTCATGGATCGGGTCCGCAGGATGCGTTCCCTGAGCAGCTCAGGCGATGCGGTCGAGGTGGTCGAGCAAGCGGGGGCGGAGGTCTACCTCGGGCACACGCGCTTCACCGCACCGAATACCGTGGAGGTCGAGGGCCGGCTGCTGCGATTTCGCAAGGCTGTGATCGCCACCGGATCGGACCCCGTGATGCCCCCTATCGAGGGACTGCGGACCGGCGAGTACCTGACCAACGAGACCGTCTTCTCACTGACAGAGCTGCCAGCCAGGCTGGTCGTCATCGGCGGCGGTCCGCTGGGATGCGAGCTGGCCCAGGCCTTCCGCCGTCTCGGCAGCGAGGTGGACCTGGTCAGCCACTCCAGGGCCCTGCTGCCCAATGATGAGCCGGAGGTCGGTGAGCTGATCGGTCGCCGGTTCGAGCAGGAGGGGCTAAGGCTCCATCTGGGGTTCACAGCAGTACGGGCGGGCGCCGGCCGTTTGCTGGTACAGGGCCCCGACGGGACGCGCGAGCTGCCTTATGATGCGCTGCTGATTGCCACGGGCCGCAAGGCGAACGTGGAGCACCTGGACCTGGGCGCGGCAGGGGTGCACGTCGCCAGGGATGGCGTGGAGGTAGATGAATACCTGTGCACCAGCAACCCTGACGTCTATGCCGTTGGCGATGCGACCTTCCCACAGAAGTTCACGCACGCGGCCATGGCGACAGCGCGGCTCTGTATCGCGAACGCGCTGGATGGTGCACATCGCCCGGCACGGGAGCTCGTCATTCCTCACTGCACCTACACCGATCCCGAGGTGGCCGAGGTGGGCCTGACTCCGCGCCGAGCCCGCGACGAAGGTGTCGCGATCGACGCTTACCGGCTCGAGCTGGCCAAGGTGGAGCGGGCGTTCATCGACGGCGAAGAGGAGGGGTTCGGGGCGATCTACACGCGCAGCGGCAGCGGCGAGATCGCAGGAGCGACGCTTGTGGCGGCGCACGCCGGTGAGATGATCAGCGAGCTCACGCTGGCGATCACGAACCAGGTGCCGCTGGAGGCGCTGGCCAACACGGTGCACTGCTACCCGACACAGGCCGAGGTCTTCCAGCGGATCGCACTGCAGTACGCCGGACCCCAGAGCGTCGCTGTGGCCCACTAGGAGCTGTTTCGTAGATCGTGCTGGTGGTGAGGTAAAAGGTCATGGTTTCCTGCTCTCTCGAACCGGCCTCAGCGACCCTTGACCGTGGACCATGGCCCTGCGCAGACGGTGGTCTACGCGGCAACCCCGTTCTGAACAAGGACTGATCGAGCTCAAACGTCGGAAGCGCCGGCAGGAGGAGGTGATCGGGCCCGCGTACAGGAGGTCCGGTCAGGTCCACTTCATCGGCGCGACGTTCTCCGGCGGCGTCGACTTCGGCGACCTCCGGCGGCGTCGACTTCGGCGACGCGATGTTCTCGGGCGGCAGGGAGGACCTGATCAATCCCGGCCGCTGGGAGGTACCGCCGCCGACCGGCTTGCCGGAACCAAGCCCGGCTGGGCTGCTACTGCCGAATGAGCAGACGGATAGTTCCGGTGGGAAGGCCTCGGTGTGAGGCCGAGTCTCGTGTCGACGGGCCGATATTGCCGTTTGGGCGGCCTACCGGATCACCCCCGAGAATGTGGATGTCCTCCGACGACACGAGCCCTACAGGCTTGCTGGCTTCGTCGGACAGGAGGAAGGCGAGAGTGGAGGCGAGGTCCTTGGGCCGGCCGAGGCGTGGAAGGGCGGTCTTCCGCGGAATGGCCTCACGGGCGTCCTCGGGTATCAGCTTGAGGCTCTTTCGCTCAGGAGCAGGCCGGGGCGACTGCACGGGTACCTGTGGCCAGGAGACGGTCAGGCGCCCTTGGCTCGCAAGTGGTCAGATGGCCGTCTGGGCGGCGGTGATCTTGGTGATGTCTTCGGCCTGCCGGCGTGCCTGGGCGTGGGCGTTCTCCAGGGAGGCCTGGTGCAGGGGCAGCAGGTGCCGGAGGGGCTCCATGGTGAGCGCGTAGGTCAGCTCGGGCGTTATGGTGCGGACGTCCAGGGCCATCAGGTTCGGATCGCCAAGGATGGTCTCCAGGGCGGGGACGAGAAAGTCCTTGCCGTGCATGGGCGCGCCGGGGCCGTAGCCGCCGCCACGGGCGGAGACGATGACGGCGGGACGGCCCGCGGTGAGGGTGGCGTCGCCCAAGCCTATGGTCCGACCGGCGATCATGATGTGGTCCAGCCACGCCTTGAAGACCGAGGGCATTGAGTAGTTGTACACCGGCACGGCGAACAGGTAAGCGCTCGCGCCGAGGAACTCCTCGACGAGTTCGTCCTGCAGGACCGCCGCGGCCTTTTGCTCCGGGGTGTGCTGGTCGGCGGGCGTGGTGCGGGCGGTGATGCCGGCCGCATCCAGGTGGCCGATGGGGTTGAGTGCGAGGTCGCGGCGGACAACGTCGCCGCTCCAGGCACCGGTGAAGGAATCGGCGACCTGCCGGGAGAAGGAGGCATCGCTAGAGGCGGAGGAGTCGATGCGCAGCAAGTAGGACATGGTGATGGTTCTTTCGTGTCGTTACGGGGCCCTCGCCTGGCAGCGGCGGGGATGCGGGCCCGCCCGCTCGCGCGGGCGGGACGGGTCGTCAAGGGGTCCGACTCTGGTCGCGCGATCAGCTAGCGCAGCCGCCACCGACTCCGCACTGATCACCCTCGCCGAAGGGCATGCTCAGCGCGGGCCGGGCTTCCGCCCATACGCGATCCATGGCGCGGACGAGCGCGGGCGTGTCGACTCCTCCTCCGATGCCGTACTTTCCGTCGATCACGATGAACGGCGTGCCGTGCGCACCCATCTGCTGGGCGCGCGCCTGCTCGTCCTCGACCTGGCGCCGGTAGCGACGGGACTTGAGCACAGCGCGGGCCTCATCCTGATCCAGGCCGATCTCCCCGGCGAATTCGACCAACTGCTTAAGCGTCCAGAGCTGCCGGTTGGTGCCGAAGTGGGCCTTGAACATGCCGACCCACGCCTCGTGGTGTTTGCCCTGGTCGGTGGCGTAGGCGAGCAGCTCGTGCGTCAGGTCGGTCGGCCCGAGCGTGCGGTCGATCGCGTGGTAGTCGCCGAAGCCTTCGGCTTCGGCCGAGATCTCGACCGGTCGCAGGATCGCCTCCATCTGGGCGACCGTCATGCCCGCGTTGCGGCTGAGCTGGGTCTGGGTGATGCCCTCGGGCGGTATCCCCGGGTGGACCTGGAAGGAGCGGTGGATCACCTCCACCTCGTCGCCGTGCTCGAACTCGGCCACCGCGTTCCGGAGCCGGTGCTGAGTGACCCCGCAGATCGGGCAGATGATGTCCGACCACATCTCGATACGCATTCGCGTTCTCCTCTCACAATTTGTGTGTAGCCACATCATGTGTGAGTATCGAAATCGGTACAAAATGCACATCAATGTGCGTGGAGGAGGCCTCGTGGCAGGTGTACGTTCCGCGGTCAGGCGGGTGCCCGGACCCTGCTCCCACTGGGACGACAACGAGGCGGACTTCATCCGCCATGTCCTCGACCGCGTCGGGGACAAATGGAGCGTTCTCATCGTCGGCACCCTCGAGGCCGGAGCGCTGCGTTACTCCGAGCTCGCCTACGCGATCCCCGGGATCTCGCAACGGATGCTCACCCTCACTCTGCAACAACTGGCGCAGGACGGGATCGTGTCACGCACCGCGTATCCCGAGGTCCCGCCTCGGGTCGAGTACGAGCTCACGCCCCTCGGCCGCAGCCTGCTGCGGGTGGTACTCGACCTGGCAGCCTGGGCGGTGGACAACCACAAGGAGATCCACCACAATCGCACGGTATTTGCCGAGGGTCCGGTCTCTGCGGCGGGCACGGGCTGAACCTCGACGCCCGATTGAACGCACACGGAACGGTTCCTCCGTGGCCATACTCTGCACGTGAGGCGTCTCAGTCCGCCAGGGGTGGGTAATCGGTGTATCCGGTGGCACTGCCGGAGTAGAAGAAGTGCATCCTTGGCTCATTGAGTTCGCGATCTTCGCGCCAGCGGCGGACGAGGTCCGGGTTCGCCAAGCCTGCGCGGCCGACCACGACCGCATCCGCGTAGCCCTCTGCCATGATCGTCAGTGCGTGGTCGCGGGTGGTGATCGTGCTTGGGCCGGTGTTGACCAGGAAGGGGCCTCCGTACCGTCGGCGGAGGTCCTGGGCGAGCGGGCTGGCGACATCGGGCACGTAGCTGAGGTAGGCCGTGCCGAGCGGGGCGATCCCGTCGACGACCGCCTCGTACGTCAGATGCGTGTCCGCGTCGTCGCGCTCGTCGATGCCGTGGAAGTTATGGCGCGGTGAGATGCGCAGCGCGGTACGCTCGGCCCCGATCGCGTTCGCGACGGCGCTGACGGTCTCGATGGTGAAGCGAGCACGCCTCTCAGGGGAGCCGCCGTAGGCGTCGGTCCGCTGGTTCAGGTTGGCGGCGTGGAACTGATGCAGCAGGTATCCATTCGCCCCGTGCAGCTCAACGCCGTCGAAGCCCGCTTCGACGGCGTTCATGGCGGCTTCGGCGAATCGGGTGATCACCTCCGGGATCTCGGCCTCGGTGATCGCTTCGGCCACGATCCTCGCCACTTTGCCGTCTCGCGTGCGCGCGAGGCCGGGGATGGCGATCGCGCTCGGTGCGATCACGCGGCGGCCGCCGTTGATCTCGGGATGCGTCGCGTGGCCCGCGTGCATGAGCTGCATCATGATTCTGCCGCCGGCTTCGTGCACCGTGTCGGTCACACGGCGCCAGCCGTCGAGCTGCGCCGCTGTGACGATACCTGGCTGCTTAGGGTAGCCCTGGCCCTCCGGGCTCGGGTATACGCCTTCGGTGACGATCAGGCCGAAACCCGCGCGTTGAGCGTAATACTCGACCATCGGTGCGGTCGGTACGCCATCGAGGTCGGCGCGGAGCCTCGTCATTGGGGCCAGGACGACACGGTTGTCAATCGTGATCGCGCCGAGCCTGGCCGGGGAGAAAAGGTTCATGAAGGAATACCGTTCGCGGTCGTGGCGACCTGAGATGTGACTCTGTGGTTCAGCGGGCAAGCTCGGGCCACCTCGCGACAGCGCGAAGCAACACTTATCCCATTTTTGCGCGGATTGTCCCATTGCATTTCTCTCGCGCCCGTCCCTCTCTCCTTGTGCGTTACGCACATCATGTGCGAGGTCTGGAGCGCCTACAAAAGGCACATGAATGTGCGCCACGGAGAGTCCGAGGTGCCCCAGGGCCGATTCCGGCTAGATCGAGCTCGTATGAACGCGTCAGCTCACCTGCTCGCGTTGTGCCCGGGTCTGCATGAGCAGGCTGATTGCGCCGATCACCACCACGGCGATCCCATCGACCACCATCGCAGCCTGAAACCCGAAGAGGGTTGCGAGTTGACCCGCGATGCTGACCGGAACACCGAAGGCGAGGCAGACGACGACATAGACGGCGGAGATCCTGCCTGCCCGCTGGTGAGGTTCTGCCAGCGGTATGATCAATCAACTCGGTGCCGCTCTCGGCTGAGTTCTCACCATCGCTGCGCCTCGGGCTTACCGCTCGGGGGCCTCGGTTGATGGTTGACATGATCAATCCGGAGTGGGGCCGGGGGTGCGACTCGCGGCAGAACCGGATGACCGGAGTGGCGCCCATACTTGTAGCATGACCAACCAGAGCGACGAACTTCCCGTGCTGGTTATCGACGGAGCAGACTTCTCCGACTTCGACGGCTTTGCCCGCGAGTTCTCGCGGCTGCTCTGCAACTACACGTGGCGGGGAAATCTGGATGCCTTCAACGACATTCTCCGAGGGGGGTTCGGGACGCCCGAGAACGGGTGGGTGCTGCGGTGGCTCAACTCTGGCTCATCTCGGGCCGCGCTCGGCTACGAAGCGACAGCCCTATGGCTGGAGGGGGTTCTCCTCACCTGCCATCCGTCGAACCGTTCGAATTTCGAGGCTAGGATCAGCAGCGCGCGGCGCAGCGAGGGTCCGACCCTGTTCGACGATCTCGTCGAAATCATCCGCGACCACGGCCCAGGCGGTAACGAGTCCGAAGACGGCGTCCTCCTGGAGTTGGTCTAGGTACTGGGCTGGGCGGGGCGGATCCCACGTCTGACGGACGGTACCTTGTCGAGGCGCAGCGACACCCGCTCATCGGCCATGAGCGGACGTATGCCGCTTCCGCTGCCAAGAGCTTCAGCCCGAGCCGTCCGCCCGCTCAGCGGCTACTTGTTAACTTGCCTCAGGACCGGTGCCTGGCGAGGGCAGAGGCCTACCTGACGTGTATCCGGCCGTGGCTGCGATCATGGCCAGATGATTATCCCCGGTTACCTGGACGGGTATGAACCGCCGCTTCGGCCCTCGCCGCTGGTCGGCGGCGCGGAGGTGATGTCCAGTCCTCTGTTCTGGCCCGCATTCCTATACACCGTTGGCGGGTCCTCGACGGCGCCGGCTGCCTTCGATGCTGATCCAGGTGACCTGGATGCGTTCGTCGAACGGCTTCTCCACCCAGACCGGTGGCCGGTGTTCTCGCTACCGCTTGCCCGTCGCAACCACCTCCACATCGTGATGCGCAACTTCGCGGACGACGCGGGCGTCGACTACGTCCTCGAACCCAACACCGGCGACCAGTCGATCGAACTCGCAGCCTTGGAAGGACATTTTCGCGGACCCGCGCTCGCGTGGCCTGAACTGATGGCAGCCGCCCAGCATCCGGATTCGGATCACACGCCGGCTGAGCGACTGCTCCTGCTGCTGCCTGCCTACGGCGACAGCGACACCCCGGCCACTGCCGTGGACGTTGTGGCGGCGGCCCTGTCCTCCGTCGGTGCCCGGTCCAACGAGGGCCAAGTGAGCGCCGAACTACTGGACAGCCGCCGGTACTGGACGCCATGTCCGTGGGCCGCCACCGACGGAGTCCTTGCATGCCTCGGCCCTCACAGCTACCGCCGTGTCGGAGGTCGTCTTTCGTCGGTCGAGCTTCGCGTCATCGCGGATGCTTTCGCACATCCAGGATCTGCCAGGCGCTAGTAGCCGACCTCAGTGAACGCACTCTTCTCGGCAGAAGAGGAAGTGTCGCCGGCCTAGCCGTGATCATGTAACGCATCAGGCGGGGCCGAAGCGTCAAGCATCAACCGAGGTCTGACACGAGGACCTGCTCGCTCAGGCCCGCGTGCCAGTCCGCAACCAGCGCCGCCGCACCAAGGGATGGCGCCTGCCACCGTGCGGCATCTGGAGACCTCTTCGGTCGACGACGCCCTGGACGTGCTGGACCTGCTTGTCACCGATAACCGCTGTACCGATGTCCCCAATGCCGGGACCCTGACCATCATCTGAAGGCGCGAGCAGCCACACGCCAGGGCAAGGCGCTCCGCCCCGGTCTGAGTGGCGGTTCAGACGGTGAGCACCACCGCGGACGCCGCTTCGAGGGTGCGCAGGCGGACGGACGGGTCGTAGACGGGGATCGACAGCATGAGCTCGTCCGCGCCGGTCAGAGTGGCGACGGCGGCCAACCGGCGGCGCACCGTCTCCGGCGATCCCTGCGCCTGAGCCGCCGACAGCTGCTCCAGCCGTTCCGCTGCCTCGGCGTGGAGAGGCGTCGCTGCTGCCTCCGCGGGCGAGCACAGTACCGCCTCGGCGGCCCGGCCCGCGAAGGCCGTCAGCAGGGCGAGGTACGCCGGGCGGACCAGGTGGGCGGCCTCCGCGTCGGTCGCCCCGCAGACCGTGTCCACGCTCACCAGCACGTACGGCTCGTCCCTCCACCGCGAGGGCCGGAACTTCTCCCGGTAGCGGGTCAGCGCCTCGACGGCGTTGCCTGGCCTGATGTGGTAGGCGAACGCGAGCGGCAGCCCCAGTTCGGCGGCGAGTTCGGCGCCCGCGGCGCTCGACGAGAGCAGCCAGGGCTCGGGGAGCACGTCGGCGCCGGGCAGTACGCGAGCGCCGTCCCCGCCACCCAGGTGACTGAGCAGTTCGGCGAGGTCGGCCCGGTACTCGACGTCCGTGGCCGGGTCGGCGCCGCGGCGCAGCGCGCGCATGATGTCGGGGTTGAAGGTGCCGGGCCCCCGGCCGACGCCGAGGTCGATGCGCTCCGGATGCAGAGCGGCCATGGTCATGAACTGTTCCGCGACGGCGAGCGGGGCGTGGTTCGGCAACAGCACCCCGCCCGAGCCGACCCGGATCCGCTCGGTCACCGCCGCGAGGTGCGCGGCCAGTACGGGCGGCGCGACGCTGCTGACGGGCGAGTACCCGTGGTGCTCGGCGACCCACACCCGGCGGAAGCCGAGCTCGGCGGCGCCGCGCGCCGTCGCGACCACCGCCGCGAGGCCGTCGCGCGCGCTGTGCCCTTCTTCGAGCACCGCGAGCTCCAGCAGCGACAGGAGCGGCAGCCGCTCCTCAGGCGCGGCGGACGGTGCGTCCAGCGGCACGGCAGGCCCGTTCTGCGACCTAGGCCGGTTTTCTCCCACGAACAACCCTTTCTCCCCAATAGGCGAAGCGTTGGCACCGTACACCAGGTGCCTTCGGTGCCCCTCCTCACCTTGTGATGTGGGTCGCCGCTGCCCCAGCCACAGCCGTTCCGCGCCACGTGCATGCCGCTGCTGTCGGAGTGGCAGCGGGCGGCCCGCCAGCTCGCGCCGCGACCCCGCCCGAGGGAATGCAGGACGGCGCTCGGCGGTTTCCCTGCGGCCCGCCACTTGCCGCGCGCCCACCCCCAGCCCCACGAGCCGGCGCCCGTCGAGGTCGACGACGACCTGCTGTCACGCGGGCGCACCACATGGCCAGCTCGCCGGCCCCGAGTCTCCCGGGAGACGCTGCTACGGCCCGCTGATCACGGGATTCGCTCTGTGCTGGACGTCTGGTCGGCCAGGGTCCCGGCGTCGGCCGACGCCGAGCCGGCGAGCTCGACGGCCGCCAACCCTGCGCCTACCGCCCAGGCACGGCCCGTGGACTCCCGAGCACGGCGAGACTCTAGGAGTCTTTCCATTCAGGTAGTGCAGCGATCTCTTCGTCTGAGGGGCAGTGCTGGAAGTCGTCGCCGCCGGGAATGGCTTTCATAGTGTTGCGGTCGACCACCGGACCCTGGTCCCGCGCCTGCGACCTTGTCGCCGGCGACCATGTGCAGGTAGTCGGCTATCGCGTCTCGGTTGCGGATCAGAAACTCGATGCGTTCGGACAGTCGCGCCTGCTCATGCTGCAGGGTGACGATCATTTCAGGTGTCACTTCAGGCGGGTAGATGCTCCGCGGTTTGTCCAGACAGGGCAGGATCTGCCGGATGATTCGGGTGGGCAGTCCAGCATCGAGTAGTCCCTTGATCTGCAGCACGCCGTACACATGTGGCTCTCCGTACTCACGGTAGCCGTTAAGGGCGCGATCGGGCGTGATGAGCCCTTGCTCCTCGTAGTAGCGCAGCAGCCGGCGAGATGCGCCGGTACGTTCGGCCAGCTCTCCGATTCTCATGTTCCCCAGCTAATCTCTTGACCTTCACATCAATGTGAGGGTTTGACACTCGGTACGTGGCTGAGAACAGCCGGAATTCGTACAACCGGGGGGACCGAGCCATGGTCTCGATCGATGTTTCTGCCTTCTACCAGGAGTGGGCTGCGCGCATCGGCGTCGTCTTCGAAGCGGCAGCCGGGAATGGGCCTGACACCTTGGAGGACGTCCGGCGCGGCTACCGGGAGTTCCTCCAGCAGTACTTTCCCGCGCCAGAGGGTGTCACCTTCGACACCGTGCACGTCAGCGGGGTGGCCGCTGAATGGGCGACGCCGGCGGGCCACGTCGCCGGCCGGCATCTGGTGTACCTGCACGGTGGCGCATACATCGTCGGGGATCCGGCGGGCTACCGCGGCTTCGTCGGCAATCTCGCGGAACGGTTGCGCGCCCGCGCGCTGACTCCGGACTACCGCCTCGCACCCAAGACGCCTTTCCCTGCGGCCGTCGACGACGCCGTGACGGCCTATCGCTGGCTGCTGGAGCAGGGCGTCGTGCCAGAGAGCGTGGTGGTCGCAGGTGACTCGTCCGGTGGTGCGATGGCGGTCAGTGTGCTGGTCGCGGCTCGCGATCAGGGGCTTGCGATGCCGGCCGCCTCTATCTCCATCTCTCCGTGGGCCAACGCCGAGAACACCGGGGCCACGATGCTTACCCGCAACGGCATCGATCCGTCCAACAACCGCGAGGGGTTGCGCAAGGTCGCGGAAATCGCTCTGGGCAACGTCCCGTTGAGCAGTCCGTTGGCATCCCCGGTGTTCGCTGACACCCGTGGACTGCCGCCGGTGCTGATCCAGATCGGCGGCCATGAGGTCATGCTCAGCGACGCTATCAGGCTGGCCGCCAAGCTGGCCGACGACGCCGTACCCGTCCGTCTGGACGTGGCGCCGGCCATGGGGCACTTCTGGCACCTGCTGGCCGGTCATCTGCCCGCCGCGGACAAGGCCCTCGCGGACGCCGTCACCTTCGCCGTGGAGCACCTCCCCGCCACCCATGAGACCTACGGCAGATAGCCGCACCCGTTCGCTCGGACGGGCCGTAGCGCCCGACCCGGAGAGGCCAGCCCGGGCGGCCGGCATGGTCCGGCATCTGCCGGGATGGAAACGATCACGACCGACCAGGGCCGTCGTGGCTGGGAACGGCCGACAACTACCCGGGACAGGAGAATCCAGTGTCGCTGCCACCGCTTCCCGATATGAGGTACCTGCTGCGCAACCAATAGTCGCCGAGGCCTCCGCACCTTTCCGATCATCGGATTGTCTTCCGCACGGCTTCCGCGACGCCGTCCAGGCGCTGCACCGCCCGCAGACACGCGGTCGCGTAGGGAAGGAGGTTGCCGGGATCGATGCCTGTCGCGTTGAGCGCCGCGACCGCCTGATTGAGATTGACCCCGATCCGCCGCACCTGGCCAGAGGCATGCATCAACTCGATCAGCGCCTCACGCAGCGGGTCCGGCATCGGCGGATTCGCCATCCGTGCCGCCGCCAATGCCGCCTCGGCCGCGTACGCCCCGTAGGCCATGCCGAGCCGCTTCGCCGCCTTACGGAAGTCGGCGTACTCCTGCTCAGTCAGCACGAACTTCACCACATACGGCCTCGGAATAGCCTGGCGCTCTCGCCGGCGCTGCCGCACCTTCCTGGACCCTGCTCCCTCTCCCCCATCGGACATGCTCTCGACCGCTCCCCCGACGACCGCGCCCGGTCCCAGTTGATCAGAACCCACCCGCACGATCTGCGGAAAGTCGGCCGTTCTGATCAACTATGTCCCCCTCTGAAGCCCGCCGGATTCAGAGGTAATGGGACATTACGAATATCTTGCTCCTGTCGCTCCTGTCGGTCGAGCTGCCCCGAACCTTCATCGTCGGTGACCCGCCCATCCGGGTGACCCGCGACGAGCTGGAGAAGGCCATGGGAGCCGACGTGCGGGAAAACCGTCGCCGAGTTCCAACGCATCCTCACCGGCACCCACCTGACACCCAGGGACTTGGCCGCCGTCTACCTCAACGGCGGCTCCAGCCGCATCCCCCTCGCGACCTGCTCAGCCAGCTCCTCGGCCGCGCCCCCGACCTCGCCAACGGCCTCAAAGCCGTCGTCGCCCTCGGCGCCCTTCCTGCCCGCCAGAGCCGCCCACCTTGCCATTCGCCACTATGAGCGGCGACAAGCC
>NZ_BONV01000067.1 GCF_016862895.1 Planotetraspora kaengkrachanensis
CAACAGGGGCGGCCGGTTGCGCCGGTTCGTGCAGAGCGTGCGCGAGGTCACCGGCGTCGACGGGCGCGTGTTGTCCTCCGAGGTCTTCGCCCAGGGCCCGGACGGCGTGGCCGTGCCGCACGCGCCGATCTCATGCGCCGACGAGCTCGCGCGGTTCGGCTACGACACGGCTTACGGAGCATGGTCATGAACGCCGTGAACCAGATGCTTCTGGCCATCCTCGCCGGAGTGGGCATGGGCGGTGGCCTGTTCCTCCTCTTCACCGCCATCCGCGGGGTCGAGCGGCGGCCGGGTATGCCGAGCCGTTCTCAGCAGCGCAAGCAGATGCTGGCGAAGCTGACCAGCCGGGTCGGCCTGGCCGTGATCGTGGGAGCCGTCGTCCTTGCCATCACACGCTGGCCGGTCATCGCGATCGGTTCCGGGTTCCTCGTCGTGGCATGGCATGGCCTGGCCGGCGGCGCGGCGGAGGAGCGCAAGGCCATGCAGAACCTGGAGGCCCTCGCGGCCTGGACGGAGTCGCTGCGCGACACGATCGCCGGCGCCGCCGGTCTGGAGCAGGCCATCCCCGCCTCGATCCGGGCCGCCGCGCCCTCCCTGCGGCCCCACCTGCAAGCGCTCGTCGATCGGCTCTACACGCGGATGTCGCTCCCGGACGCGCTGCAGCGCTTCGCGGACGACCTCGACGACCCCTCCGCCGACCTGGTCATCGCGGCGCTGATCCTCAACGCCAAACTCCGCGGGCCCGGCCTGCGTGAGGTGCTGACCGCGCTCGCGGGGTCGGCCCGTGAGGAGCTCGACATGCGGCGCAAAGTCGGGGCGGAGCGCCGGTCCACGCGTCGCGGCGTCCAGATCGTCGTGGGTGCCTCGCTGGCCTTCGCGGCGGCACTGGTCATCTTCAACCGCTCGTACGTCGACGAATATCAGGGTCTGCTCGGTCAGCTCGTCCTGCTCGTGGTGGCGTTGTTGTTCGGTGCCGGATTCGCCTGGATGCGACGCCTGGCGAAGTTCACCAAGCCAGAGCGTCTGCTGGGCGAGATGGTCATACCGCAGCTGCCCGACGGGTTCGGCGCTCCGTTACGCGAGACGGCGCAGGAGGTGGGGATCTGATGTCGAACGTGACAGCGGCGCTGCTGGGCGGGGCTCTCATCGGCCTCGGCCTCTTCGCGCTGGGGCGATTCCTCTTCCCGTCGAAGCCCGGCGTCGCCGCGCGGTTGTCGGCCCTGGACGCCCGGCGGCACGACTCCCAGGCCAGGGTCAGCGTCGTGACGACGGACGAAGTGGTCAGCCCGCTGAGGCAGCGAGTCGGCGACGCCGTCGCCGCCTTCTACACGGCCCGGGGCTGGGAACAGCGCTCCGTTAAGGCGGACCTGGCCCTCCTGGGCAAGTCGTTCGAAGGATTCCTGGCCACCAAGGCCCTGCTCGGCGCCTCCGGCCTGCTCGCGGCGCCGATCATCGCGGGGTGGGTGTCCCTGATCGGCGTGAGCGTCAACCTGACCGTGCCGCTGTGGTCGGCCCTGGTGATCGCCGGGATCTTCTTCATGCTCCCCGACCTGCAGATCAAGCGGGACGCCGCGGTCAAGCGACGCGACTTCCGGCACGTGGTCGGCGCGTTCCTCGACCTGGTGGCGATGAATCTCGCCGGAGGCCGAGGCGTCCCCGAGGCGCTGATGATGGCGTCCTCGCTGGGCCACAGCTGGGCCATGGTCCGCATCAGAGATGCCCTGTCCACCGCCAGAATCGTCGGCATCACCCCGTGGCAGGCCCTCGGCCAACTCGGCGAGGAGGTCAACCTCGACGAACTCCGGGACCTGTCGGCGGCTCTCGGCCTGGTGGCCGAGGACGGTGCCAAGGTCAGACAGTCACTCGCCGCGAGAGCCGAGACCATGCGCCGGCGCGAACTGGCCGAGATCGAGGGAGAGGCCGGCGAGCGCTCCCAGTCGATGCTGGTGGCGCAACTCCTGCTGTGCGCCGGCTTCCTCGTTTTCCTGAGCTTCCCCGCCGCCATGAAAATGCTGGGTTTGTAGAAGTGGAGCAATGATGAACAAGTTCCTCCCCCCTGGTTTCGACTACTTCATCGCGATGCTGAACGTGCGTGTCCACCGTGCACGGACGGCGCCCAGCAAGGGTGCCTCGGCCGTCGAGTGGGTCATCATCACGGCGATCATCGCCGCGGTGGCACTTGGCCTCGCCACGCTCATTCAGAACCTCGTGACGGAGAAGCAGGCCGACATCTCTGACAGCTTCGGTGGTTGAGCGGGCTGATCACGAATCGCCGGTGGATGTGATGGAGAGCTTCTCGCCGAAAGGGACGAACCCGGAACGGGGTGCGTCCACGGTGGAGCTCGCTCTGCTCATGCCGGTCGTATTGATGATCATGTTGCTCGTCGTTCAGCTGGCGCTCGTCTTCCACGCACGCCAGATCGCGGACGGCGCGGCGCGCGTGGGAGCGCGCGTCGCGCGCGCGGCAGGCACCGGGCCGGGCGCGGGCAACTGGCAGGCGGCGGCGGAGACTCAGGCGCAGTCGCGTGTGGCGCTCGTCGGCGCGAAGGTCTTGGAGAACGCCTCCGTCCAGGCGTGGCAGCAGGGGGATCAGAGAGGCGTAACCGTGACCGGTGACGTCGTCTCCGCCGTCCCGCTGCTGCCGGGCATGACCTTCACCATCACCTCGCGGTTCGGCGGCCCGATCGAGTGCTTCCGGCCCGACGACGGAGACGGAGACTGCCAGTGACGCGCGGGCGGGGCGAGCGGGGCTCGATGGCGGTGGAGGCGGTGCTGCTGGCGCCAGTCATGTTGATCTTCCTGCTGTTCATCGTGGGCGCCGCCCGGATCGTGGAGGCCAAGGGCGAGATCGACGGCGCGGCACGCGACGCCGCACGGGCGGCCTCCGTCCAGCGCGACCAGGGTTCGGCGGCGGCGGCCGCCGCCGAGGCCGCGCAGGGGCTCGACTGCGCCGGTGGACCGAACGTGAGCTTGACGGGCACCGACTGGGTGCAGGGCGGACGCGTCCGCGTGACCGTCGGCTGCGTGGTCGACCTCAGCGCGGTCAGCGGGTTCGGTTTCGCGCCGTCGTTCAGCATGAGCAGCACGTCGGTCGTGCCGCTCGAGCAGTTCCGGAGGATCCAGTAGTGAGATTGAGAGCGAACGACGAGCGCGGCTCGCTTTCGGTGTTCATGGTCGGGTTCGCCTTCATGGGGCTGGGGCTCGCCGGGATGCTGGTCGACCTGTCGTCGATGATGAACGCCTATCTGCGCGCCGCCGACGTCGCGGAGCAGGCGGCCCGTGCGGGCGCCGACACGATCGACGCCGACTATCTCCGCGACACGGGCCAGGTCAGGATCAGCGACGAGGCCACCGCGTGTGGCAGGGCCGACGCGATCGTGGCCGAACACGGGGATGCGGGGCTGGTGCGTCTCGCCTGCGGCCTGCCCGACGACCAGCACGTCACGGTCACCGTGCGGACGACCTGGGACACGTATTTCCTGGCCGCCTTCGGCGTCTCCGGGGGAACCCGTGAGGCGACGGCCACGGCCGGGCCACTGACCGGAATTGGGGGATGACCGGCATGTCGCCACGACAGGCCGTCCACATCAAGGCGCGGCGATCCGCCGCGGACGTCGTCTTCGGGCTGCTGGCCGTTCTCGCGCTCGCTGGGCTCATCGGCGGCGTGCCGTACGCGC
The DNA here is from genome assembly GCF_016862895.1 of Planotetraspora kaengkrachanensis. Lineage (GTDB taxonomy): Bacteria > Actinomycetota > Actinomycetes > Streptosporangiales > Streptosporangiaceae > Planotetraspora > Planotetraspora kaengkrachanensis. The sequence continues at coordinate 3,678 of NZ_BONV01000067.1, forward strand.
TGGTGCGCTATTTCGGCTCGCCGCTCCCGGAAGGCGGATTCTCGCTGAGCATGCTCACGCAGGACGTCGGGCTCAGCTCGGTCCTCGACATGCTCGCCGTCGTGGTGTGGCTCGCGTGGCTCCAGCTGGTGGCCTGCGTCGTGGTCGAGCTGATCGCGGGAATCAGAAGGGCCGGGGTTCCGGCGCGCGTGCCGTTCGCGTCGGGTCCCCAGGCGCTCGCCCACCGGCTCGTCACCGCCGCGCTCCTGCTGTTCGCCGCGACCGCGGTCATCGCGCCCGCGGTTCAGGCGCTGACAGCGGCGACGCCGCACCAGCACACGGCCACGGCCGTGGTCGCCCAGCAGGCCCCGGAGGCCGAGCAGGTGGAGCAGGCGCGAGAGGCGCTCGCCCCGGTTCAGAAGACCAAGAAGGTGTACGTCGTCCAGCCGCCGCACGGGCGTCACCACGAGAGCCTGTGGGAGATCGCGGAGAAGTGCCTGGGGGAGGGCCGCCGCTACAAGGAGATCTACCAGCTCAACCAGCACAGGGAGCAGCCCGACGGCTCAAAGTTGCGGATGGCCGACCTCATCAGGGTCGGCTGGGTGCTCGACATGCCCGACGACGCGATCAACGTCCACGTCGTCTCGCAGGACCAGGACCGTCCCGAGACGCTCCACCGGCATCCGGACAAGCCGGTGGAACTCGACGGCGACACCCACTACGCGCAGACGGACGCGGATGACTCGCCCGAGGTCACCAAGCCGGCCGCGAAGGCAGGTGATGTCGGCGGCGCGGGCGGTTCCGAGGCCGCGCCCACCCACACGCCCACCGTGCAGCAGTCGCCTGACGCGGGTGAGGCGGAGACGACGGCGGTCGTCAAGGCTCATCAGCAGGACGCGGACTCCACGGCGTCCTCCGACGTCGTGTCCGGCGTCGTGGAGTCCTGGCCCGACTTCCTCGCCGCCGCGTCCCTCGCCGCGGCGGGACTGCTCGCCGTACTCGGCGGCCGCAGGCGCAGGCAGCTGTGGGACCGCGCCTTCGGCAGCAGGCTGCCCAACCCCGAGGGGGAGGCCGCGGTCGCGGAGATGGCGCTGCTGCTGGGAGCCGACCCGCACGGATCCCGGCTGCTCGACGTCGGCTTGCGGCACCTGAGCAAGGAGCTCGCGAAGCAGGGCCGTACGCCTCCGACGGTGTTCGCGGCCTTCCTCGCCTCCACACATCTCGACCTGTGGATCCATCCTCCGGAGAAGGAGGCGCCCGCGCCGTGGGCCGCCCTCGACGGCGGCCGGATCTGGCGGCTGACCGCGAACGACGGTCACCGGCTGCCCGACCTTCCCGACATCTTCGCCCCCTACCCCGGGCTGGTCTCCCTCGGGACCAGCGACGCAGGCCGGGTGCTGGTCGACCTCGAGGCCGCGCAGGGCCTGATCAACCTGCGCGGCAGGTCGCACGTGGTGTCCGCCGCGCTCGCCGCGATGGCCGTGGAACTCGCCACCAACCGCTGGTCCGACCACATGCGGCTCGTCCTCGTGGGCTTCGGCGAGGAGCTCTCGCTGATCGCCCCCGACAGGATCTCGGTTCACCCGACCCTCGCCGAGGCGTTGCCGGAACTGGAGGCGCGCGCCGCCGACGTGAGCCGCGCTCTGCAGGCCTCCGGAGTGGGCTCGGTCCTGACCGGCCGTTCTCGAGGCGTGTACGGCGAGGCCTGGATGCCCGTCTATCTGCTGACGGCCGTGCCGCCGACCGAGGCGGAGGCCGCGCGGCTGGCCGAGCTCGCCCAGACGGGGACCCGCCTGTCCTCGGGTTACCTCGTCGCCGGTGAGGAGATCCGCGGAGCCTCGTGGACGTGGGAGTTGTCGCCGGACGGCCGCGCCCGGGTCGGCGCCCTCGGGCTGGACGTCCACGGGCAGTTGCTGCCGCAGCAGCAGTACGCGCAGGTCATCGAGTTGTTCCGGGCGGCCGGCCAGCCGGGGGTCGCGATGGAGGACCCGGAGCCTTCTGGTCCCGCGGCCTCCCAGCTGCACCCCGGATTCCGGCCCTCCGTCGACGTCCGGGTGCTCGGATCCGTCGAGATCGTCGGCCCTCGGCCGCTCGAGGAGGAACGGCTGCCGCTCTGCATGGAGCTGGTCGCCTACATCGCCACCCACCCGGGTGGGGTGCATCCGCAGGTCCTCGCCGGCGCGCTGTGGCCGCGCGGGGTCGAGGCGCCGGTGCGCGACGCCACCATCGCCCGCACCAGGGAATGGCTCGGCATCGACAGCGAGGGCCGGTCCAACCTGTTCGCCGACGACCAGGGCCGCCTCCATCTGGGGCCCGAGGTGCGGGTCGACTGGCTGGTCTTCCGCGAGCTCGTACGGCTGTCGCGGTCCGACCCGGCCACCGAGGCCGCCCGCCTGGGCCAGGCGCTCGACCTGGTCCGCGGGCCGTTCCTGCACGGGCATCCCGCGGGCCGCTACCTGTGGCTGGCGGGCGACGAGCTCGTGTACGAGGTGTCCGCGCGCGTCTCCGACGCGGCACGGCGCCTGTCCCAGCTCCTCCTGGCGGCCGGTGACCCCGCGCGCGCCATGACCGCCGCCCAGGCCGGGCTGCGGATGTCGGACGAGGACGAACCGCTCTGGCGAGAGCTGCTGCGGGCCGCCCACGCCACCGGGGACGTCGACACGCTGCGGCACTGGGTCGAATCCCTGCGCCGCTGGGCGGCCACGTCCCGCTACCAGGGTCGCCTGGTCCCCGAGACCGAGGCGCTCATCCAGGAACTTCTACCCGCCCCGGCGCGAGCCGCCGGATAGGAGGAACCATATGGTCGCTGACATCGTCGTCTCGAAGGGTCGCCTAGGGGTGGCGTCCGTTGCCGTTGCCGCGCTCGCCGCGTTGGTCGCGGGTTGCGGTTCGGAGCCGGCGCAGGGCTTCCGGCCGACGCCCGAGGCCGCCCCGGCCTCCACGGCGGCCGCTTCGCCGAGCACGGCCGCCTCGCCCAGCGCGGCTCCCGCGGCCGGGCCCGCCTTCCCCTCGGACTTCAAGGTCGTCTACCAAGCCGAGACTCCGCAGCCGAAGGCGGCCAAGGCCGTCAAGGACTTCGGCGACTTCTGGAACGCCTGGTGGTATTCCATCTCTACCGAGGGCAAGGACAAGCGCTACCTGGACTACGTCGCGTCCGGTTCCGCCGTGTACGGCACCGATCTCTTCGACCGGGTCGTGTCGGGGTGGAAGGCGGAGAACGTGCGGCCGACCGGGGTGGTCCGCGTTCACGACCTGCACACGCTTTCTGTGAGCGCCAAGTCGGTCACCCTCGTCGGCTGCGGCGACGAGTCGAAGGCGGGCACGAAGAACCTCACCACCGGCAAGGTGAGCTGGACGTTCGGCAAGCAGAAGACCTCTCGATACAAGATCCGGGTCATCATGGTCCCCGGTTCCGAGGGCCTGTGGCGCGTGCGCGCCTACCAGCCCGTGTCCGTGACGAGTTCCTCCGGCGGGGAGTGCCGATGAAGGCGCCAAGGAAGTTACGAAGGGTCTTGACGATCGCGGCGGTGCTTCTCGCCGCTCTGATGACCGCGATCCCCACGTACGCCGACCCCATCGGCGGGGCTGGCGACGGTGACACCAGCGGCGGGGGCGGCGACGGCAACGGCAACTTCGAGGCCTGGGTCAGGTCCCAAGTCCGGTTCTCCGGGTCGGGCTACGACGGCACTCCCAACACGGCGCCCTCCACCAACGCCGAGCCGGTTCACTGCTGGTACGAGCCCAGGTATGACTACGCCGGTATGCAGGAGTGGACCCGCCGGATCCGTTTCGTGTGGCACCACCAGGGTCCTGAGGACCAGCGGGACGCGCTGGAGTGGTACAACGACACCCTCGAGGACATCAAGCCCTACGAGAACGAGCCGGGGAAGGTCTTCTGGTTCCTGACCGCTGACGACACAGACGCCGGATGGGACTGCTTCAACGCGAAGGAATTGTGGATCCACGTGGGTGCACAACCCCCCATCGATCCGCGCGACGACCTCATCGACCAGGCGGACTTGGCGCGAATGGCCCGGGCCAATCTCACCCTTCCCACGCCGACTTTCGAACTGAACCCTCCGGCGGCGGACGGTGTCTACCGGAGTTACGTGGGTTTGGAGACCATGGTCAGCGTGCCAGGTCCCGGAGCTCCCCCGGTGGGAGAACTCGGGGTGACCGCGGCAATCGCGGGAGTCCCGTACCTCACGGCGACCATCACCGCCGTGCCGGAAGGGGTGACGATCACGACCGACGGCGCCGTCGACACGATCCGCAATCAGACGACGTGCCCGAACTACAGTGCCGGCATGAAGCCCGATGACGGGTGTTACATACAGTTCGCCCGGGCGTCCACCGGCGGGCCGTACACCATCACCGTGACGCAGCACTGGCGGGTCACCTCGAACGTTCCGGCGGCGGGCATCAACGACGAGGTGGTCATGGACTCGCAGAAGACGATCGTCGTGGACGAGATCCAGTCGGTGGCGAACGGCTGATCGGCGAGGAGCACGGGCGCTTACCGAGTGGCTGTACCGCTGAACCTGGCGGTATAGCCACTTGGCATGAATCCTTCACAGAGTTGACCGGCGATCTACCGTGAGGTCGCCCCCTGTCGACGAAGGAGTCCGAATGAGTAACTTGCTCGGCGGCGACCCCGCGCAGATGCAGAGCATGGCCGCGCAGTTCACCCAGCAGGCCGATCAGGTCCGGGCCACGATGGCCATCCTCGACCGCGAGTCCGCCAAGGTCGGCACCGCCTGGACCGGACCGGGCGCGCAGCGCTTCAACGAGGCGTGGCAGAGCTACCGCGCCGCCTTCCAGCGCATGTCGGAAGAGCTCAACGAGGCCTCCCGGGTCATCACCACCTACCGCGGCAACATCGAGTCGGCCACGCGGTAGCGCGTCGAGTCAGGCGGGCAGCGCGGCCTGGATCGGGGTCGCGGTGCCCGAGATCACCAGCAGACCGCGTCCCGGCGGGCCGCCGACGGCCCCCCGCGGAAGCCGCACAGTGAACAGGTCGCCGTCGGCGGGGCTCTGCACCGACAGCAGCAGCCCCGTCCTCGACTTGCGGGCCTCGGCCGCGAACCCCCGGTAGGCCGTCGCGAGGTCACCCGTGGCACCCGCGATGAGCAGCCCGTGCTCCCCATCTCTCGCCATCCGGAGGATCTCCTCCACGGCCAGGCCGAGCATCGACTCCGGGGAGATCAGCTCCGCGTCGTCGACGAGCAGCACATAGCGCCGGTGCGCCGCCACCAGGGCCAGCGGATCGTTCGCGCCCGGCAGCCCGCCGAAGTCGTCCGGCTCGTTGCCGCCAACACTCCGCGAGTTGCCGTCGAGCACGGCGAGCACGCCCGGCGAACCGGCCAGATCACGCAGCGGGCTGCGCCGCGGAGTGACGGCGATGACCGGGACACCGCGTTGCAGCAGCGAGCGCGCGGCGGTCAGCAGACACGACGACCTGCCCGAGCGCGCGGGGCCCGCGACGACGGCGGCCGGACCCTGCGCCAGCAGGTCGACGCCCAGAGGGTGGAGGGTGTCGCCGCCCGCGCCGAGGAGCGCCCACAGCGGCGACGGCGGCTCGAACGCGGGGTCCAGCTCCAGGACCTGGTCGGCCGTGATCCGCACCGGCAACGCGTCCACCCGCAGCGGCGGTTCCGACCGCCAGGCCCACGATCCGCGCCGGTGCAGGGAGCCGCCGAACCGGGCCCGTGCCGTACGGCCGAGCTCCTGCAGCGCGGCGACCTGCGCGGGGCCGGCCGGATCGTCCGACAACAGCGCGATCTGACTTTCGACCAGGCCGTGCTCGCCCGTCGACAACGCCCGGCCCGGCGCCATCGAGCGCGGCAGGTTGCGCACGGGCAGCCCGGCGAGGCCGTAGTCGGCCGGGTCGGCGAGCCTGAGCACGAGACGGTCCTCGAACAACGTCGAGATCTGCCCGAGTAGCCCCGACCTGTCGGAGGTGACGACCGCGCGCAGGCCGACCGCGGGTCCTTCCCGGAGCAGTTGCAGCAGCGCGTCCACCAGCCGCCCGTAGTCGTAGTTCTCGAACGCGGCGACGTACCCCTCCCAACGGTCCACCATCAGCACGAGCCACGGCAGCCGCCCGGCCGCGTCGCCGAAGTCGTGCAGCGCGTCGCCTGCTCCGGCGTGCGAACGCGCGGCGGCGCGGGCCTCGGCGAGAGAGGCGTATCCGGCCTCGGCGAGCAGTTGCTGACGCCGGCCGACCTCCGTGCGCAGGCGCGCGAGCAGCCGTTCGACCCGGTCGAGCTGGTCGCGGGTGACGACCGCGCCGCAGTGCGGCAGTCCGACCAGTGGCAACAGCGCTCCCGAGCCGCAGTCGACGGCGTGGATGTGCACATCCTCGGGTGAGGCCGAGGACGCGATCGACCCCGCGATCGTGCGCAGCGCCGTCGAACGGCCGCTGCGCGCCGTCCCCGCGATGAGGAGATGGCCGCCCTGCCGCAGGTCGAGCGCGAGAGGCCGCCGCGCCTGCTCCCACGGAAGGTCCGTGATCCCGAACGCCAGCGGCGGCACCTCCTGCGAGGCCACCGGGTAGGGGTGCCGCGGCCGGTCGTCCTTGACCGGTTCCGGCACCTCGTCCAGGACGATGTGGTCGGTCAGGGGCGGCAGCCACGGGCTGGGCTGGGCGGGGACGGCGCGGCCCGCCTCGCCGAGGGCGTCCACGAGCTGGGCGAGATCGGTTCCCGCGGCGGAGGTCCTGGCCACGACGGCCAGAGGACGCCCGAGCAGGTGCCATGGCAGGTCGACCACGCGCACCTCGTCGGCGTCGCGTCCCTCGGCGCCTCCGGGAGCACGCCCGCCGATCCTCGCGGTCTGCACGGCCACGGCCGCGCTCGATCCCGACCGGACGTAGCAGCGTCCGGGTGTCGTCCGGGAGATGTGCGCCGCCTCCGGGCCGTCGATGACGTCGGCCGACTCCCTGGGGTCGGTGACGCGGAGCGCGATGCGCAGCGAGGTGTTGGCCTGGATGTCCGCGGTCACCACGCCCCCGGGCCGCTGGGTGGCGAGGATGAGGTGGATGCCGAGCGAACGGCCGCGGCGGGCGATGTCCACGAGTCCCTCGACGAAGTCGGGCAACTCGGACACCAATGCGGCGAACTCGTCGATGACCAGGATCAGCCGCGGCAGCGGCGGCGGCCCGGCCGCGGCCTCGTCGCCGGACTCGTCAGCGCCGGGATCGCCGAAGATGCCGCTGCTGCCGGTCCTGCGTTCCGTCCTGCGCACGCCTCCCGCCCCGAGCACCCAGGTCGAGCCCCTGGACCGGAGCCGGTGGAACTCCTCGATGTCCTTCGCGCCCGCGTCGAGCAGGAGCCGTTCTCTCCTGCGGATCTCCGCGGCGAGCGACGACAGGGCGCGCTGGGTCAGGTGGCCGTCGAGGTCGCTGACCATGCCGACCGTGTGCGGGAGCCGTACGCACTCCTTGAAGGCGGCGCCGCCCTTGTAGTCGACGAGCACGAACGTCATCTCGTCGGGGCGGTTGACGACGGCCAGCGAGCAGATCAGTGTCTGCAGGAACTCCGACTTGCCCGCCCCGGTGGTTCCCGCGACCAGGGCGTGCGGTCCGTCACGGCTGAGGTCGATCTCGAACGGCCCGTCCGGCCCGAGTCCGATGAGCGCCCGGGTCGATCGGCCCCACTGCTTGGGGACGTCGAGCGGCCCGAGCAGGTCGAGCAGGCGGACGGATTCCGGCAACGTGGAGGAGGGGTCGTCCCTGCTCACGTCGCGCAACGGAGCGAGGGCCCGGCCCACGCGCTCGGCCCACGACACCGAGACCTGGTCGGCCCGGATGTCCCCGATGGGATCGAGGCCGCCGCCGCGGAGCCGTACGGTCCCGTCGGCGTCGCAGGCGACGACCGTCGCGCACTCCTCGGGGAGCAGCCGCTCGTCGTCGTCGATCGCGATGGTGTAGACCCCGGCCCGGGGTCCCTGCCGGAGCACCTGCGGCATCGAGGGCAGCCCGCGCAGCGTCTTCGCGCCGTCGAGGACGACGAGCACGTCGAAGGGGCGTTCGTCGTACGCGGTGAAGGCGGGGTCGGGCGTGCCCGAGGCCGAGCTCGAGCGCCCGAGTTCCGCCCATCCGGAGGGGCCGCCCGTCAGCCGCGGAGGGTGCATGGCCGCTTCGAACGGCCCCGCCTTGCCGTCGCCGTCCAGGCGCTCGCCGATCAGGGCGGCGAGCTCGGCCACGCGGTGCGCGGCCGACTCGGGGTCCGCGCCGACCAGCGCGACGGAGTCGGTCGTGAGAGACCCGCCGCGGGACGGGCCCTCGGCCGCGCAGTGCGGCAGCCAGCGGACCCAGTCCCACTCGGCGGCGCTGTCGTCGTTCGCGGACAACACGACGACGGCGAGGTCACGCGGGCTGTGCAGGGCGGCCGCCTGACCGACGAGCCAGCGGGCGCAGCCGAGGGCGACCTCCCTCGGGCCGGTGACGCCCGCGACGCCGAGCCGCCGCATGACCAGCGCGACCGGAACGTCGTGACAGGTGGGCTGCTCGTGCGGCGGCGCGTCGGAGCGGGTCCCGCCTTCCGGCTCGAACTCGAGATCGGCGGGCAGGTCCGCCAGGCCGACGCGCAGGCGGAGGGCGTCCTGGTCGTGGATCCGCCGTTCCCACAGCCGCCGTCGCGGGCCGGTCGCGGTGAGCAGGACCTCCGCGGGGTCGGGCGCGCCGTTCCTGCGGGCCTTCTCCTCGTCTTCGACCGCCTTCGCCGTCTCCGCCTCGACGGCGGTCAGCCGCTCCTTGTACGCCTTGACGGCCTGGCGGTGCTTCTTCCTGCCGTGTCTGCGGTCTCCCGCCCACTGCCCGATCATGATCATCGGGGTCATGAGGGCGATGAGCAGGAAGTACCACTGGCCGGTGACCAGCATCATGACCAGTCCGAACACCGCCGGGAGGAACGCGGCGAGCACCTGGAGCCTGATGCCCTCCGCGCGCACGGGCTCGGCCGGCACCACGATCCGCCGGGACGCCTCGGGCCGGTTGAGTCGGGGCGGGCGGTTGTAGGCCAGCCCTCCGTCGGGAAGCGCGTCCAGATGGGCGTCCGGGGGGTCGACGGGGCCGATGGACAGGACCGAGCCCCCACAGGCGAGCATCGTCCCCTCGCGCCAGAGGGACGGCCCGGTGAGAGGCTCGCCCCCGAGGCGAGCGCCCTCCTGGGCCTGGCGGGCCGGTTCGACGGCGATCGAGCCGGGAGTGATGCGGAGCACGAGCGCCTGCGGCGGCATCCTCGGGTCGGCCACGGTGATCGCGCACGCGGGGTCGGCGCCGATGGTGTGGCTGCCCAGGCCCAGGCGGTGGACGGCTCCGGCTCCCGGACCGCCGACCACGCGGACCTCGGCCACGCCGTCCGGCTCCTCCGTCAGTGTGGACGGCGCCGCGTGGCCGTCCACGGCGACGAGGTCGCCGTCGCGCAGCAGGCCGAAGACCAGGTTGTCGGGGTCGAGCGGACGCCCGTCCAGCCACAGCTTCGTCTCCGGGACCGGCGCCCGCCTGTCCCGGTCGAGGTCGTACGGCGCGCGCGTGCGCGGGAGCCGTACGACGTTGGACAGGCGGCTCGAGGAGCCGTCGAGCGCGGCCGCGAGCCTGGAGACCGTGGTCGTCTCGTCGCCCTCGACCATCACCTCGCGCCGGCCGTGCTCGGTGACCACGGTGATCGATATCCGCATGCGCAGACTCCCGGACGGTGGTTCGGGGGGTTTCCCGTTGAGAGAGTGCCATCCGGAGACACCGGAGTGAAGATCTCCTCACGGACAAGGAGGATTTCCCGGCGGCTTCCGGTGAGAAACGGTATCCGTAGGTCTCGGAGTTCCGCGGAGGTTGACCGGAATCGGTAAAGATCGATTCGGCGCGGAGCGATCACCTTTCCGTCGATTCTCCGGCGGAAGGCGGGGTGACCGGACAAGATTGACGCCGGGACGCGGATCCCCCGGCGGACCGGCCGGGAGGTGAACACGCCTCGTTCCGGGGTGAGTCGGCCGCTTCGTCCCGGCGGTCGACGTACGTCGTTCCGCCGATGGACATGAACTCTTCTCACTCCTGTCACATGATCGTCGAAAACCGGCCCGCCGCAGGTCACCGTGGTGAAGGGGAGAATCGGTCGCCCCTGCCGTACGGCGATCCCGGTCGGACTCCGACGTGATCGCGATGATGTATGTGACGGATGTGACATATGTGAATAATGTGAATGTCCTCTATCACGGAATTGCTCTTTCATAAAGCGTCTTGCGCGCATAGTTATCAATGATCGAGCGTTGACAGGGGCATTACTAACCGATAAGCATGGGTCGCCCCTAAGCAGCGACAGGGCGGTCGGAAACCGTCCATAATGTGGTGAATTCGGAGCGACAAGCCGGACCGTAAACGAATTCGAGCGGCCCGAAACACGGGATCGATCATCTTTGGGAGCCCCCCACCCATGAGGATCAGCGAGAAGCCTGCCCAGGACGGTCGCGCCATGGCGGCCAACGGGTTGTCCGGGCCTTCGGCCCGCAAGCTCCCCGTGCCGCCGCGCGAGCGCAAACCCGCGCTCGCCGCGCTCGCCGTCTTCCTCATCCTCATCGGGGCTCTCGGGACCACCCTGCTCGTCATGCGCACCGGTGACCGCGTCTCCGCCGTACGGATCGTCGAACAGGTGGGCGCGGGGGAGCTCATACCGGCGAGCGCCATCCAGGAGGTCCAGATCGCCGACACGGGCATCGACTACGTCTCGTGGAAGTTCAGCGACCAGGTCGAGAAGACCTACGCGGCGGTCACCCTGCTGCCCGGCACGCTGCTGACCGATCGGATGGTCTCCAAGAGCAACAGCGCGCTGGGTCCCGGCAAGGCGATCGTGGGCCTGGCCCTCAAGGACGGCCAGATGCCCCTCGGACTCGCCAAGGGCGACGTCGTCCAGGTGATCTACGTGCCGTCCGGGGCCAAGGAGACCGCCGGTCAGACGGGGACGACGCAACGGATCCTGTCCAACGAGTCCCTGGTGACCCGGGTGGGGGACCCGGAAAGCAGATCGTCGAGCGGCCTGATCTCGGTGGTCGTCGACGCGAGCATCGCCCCGACGGTGGCGCTGTACGCCTCCAACGGGCAGATCGCCCTCATCGCTCTGCCCGGGGCGAAGTGACGTGGCACTGATCGCACTGGCAGCTGACAAGGGATCGCCCGGCGTGACCACCGCGGCGACCGCGCTCGGAGCCGTCTGGCCGAACGCGGTGCTGCTCGCAGAATGCGACCCCTCGGGCGGCGACCTGGCCTACCGTCTTCCCGCGCTGGACGGCGGAGTCCTCAACCCCGGCCGCGGCCTGCTCAGTCTCGGCGCCGTCGCGCGACGAGGCCTGAGCGCCGACCAGATCCACGAGCACACGCAGAAGCTCGTCGGCGGCCTCGACGTGCTCGCCGGGCTCACCAACGGCGAACAGGCCACGGGTCTGACCTGGCTGTGGGGGACGCTCGGCCGCGCGCTCGCCGCGGTGCCGGAGGCCGACGTGCTGGCCGACTGCGGACGGCTGGGCCTGTATCCGCAGACGAACGACCTGCTTGCCGCCGCCGACGCGGTGGTGCTGTTCACCCGGGCGAGCCTCGACCACGTCGCCCATCTCCGTGAGCGGCTCACCCTGCTCGACCGGCGCGTGGGGGTGGTCGTGATCGCCGACCCCCGCTCCTACCGGGCCTCGATCGACGAGGTGCGGCGCATCGTGTCGGGCTGGGACGTCTCCTTCGTCGCGGGCCTCGCCTACGACCCGAAGGGGGCCGACCTGCTCAGCGGCCAGTGGGGCGGCCGGCTCGACCGCAGCCTCCTGATCCGTACGGCCCGCGAACTGGCCGGGCGGCTGGCCGCCCACGTGGCCGCCGAAACGGTCGCGGACCAGGACGCGCCTCGTGCGGGCTCCGTTCCCCGCCTCAGTCCCGAGCCGTCGAACGGAGCGCTGCCATGATCGAT
>NZ_BONV01000068.1 GCF_016862895.1 Planotetraspora kaengkrachanensis
GCTGGCCTGCCGCGATGCGTTTCGTGATCATGCAATGTCGCGGGATTGTCTTACTGGATCAGAGTTGCATGATCACGAAATGCGAATGCCCTGGTCGGGATATGTGCGCGCGAACTTGTGCACGATCACGGAATATGAGCGGCCTGCTCGCGGGATGTTCCGCCGAATCCGTGCATGATCACGCGGAGTGGGCGGGCAGGTGGGGGCGTGTATCGCGGAGCCTGTGCATGATCACGCGGGGGAGGGGGTGGCGATATATACGTTTTCTTGACGCCTTCGACCAGTAGGAACCCTCTTCGGCCTTAGTAGTGTGCATTCGGCTTTATGCGCACTTGACGGGGAGGTGACCGGGTGACCGGGTTAGTGCGGTCTCCGGTAGCGGGGGATCTGCGGACGTGGCTGCTCGACGGACTCCAGCAGGAGGACCTGAAGGCTGTCGGGCCGCATGGTCCCGAGGCGCCGCACGTGCGGCATCCGTGGTGGCAGGTGATGTGCCTGACCGGCGTCGACTACTTCTCGACGCTGGGCTATCAGCCGGGCATCGCCGCGCTCGCGGCGGGCGCGCTGTCCCCGATCGCCACGCTCTTCCTCGTGCTGCTGACCTTGTTCGGGGCGTTGCCCGTCTATCGGCGGGTTGCGGCGGAGAGCCCGTACGGCCAGGGGTCGATCGCCATGTTGGAGCGGCTGGCCCCGCAGTGGTGGGGCAAGCTGTTCGTGCTCGTCCTGCTGGGGTTCGCCGCGACGGACTTCGTCATCACGATGACCCTGTCGGCGGCCGACGCCACCGCGCACATCCTGGAGAATCCGTTCGTCCCCCGACTGCTCGACGGTCACCAGGTCCTGGTCACTCTCGGCCTGCTGACGTTGCTGGGCGCGGTGTTCCTGAAGGGCTTCAAGGAGGCCATCGGCATCGCGGTGGTGCTGGTCGGTGTCTATCTGGTGCTCAACGCGGTGGTCGTGGTCACAGCGCTCATGCATGTTCTGGAGCAGCCCGATCTGGTCGTGAACTGGAAGGCGGCCCTGACCACCGACCACAGCAGCCCGCTCGCGATGGTCGCCGTCTCGTTGCTGGTGATGCCGAAACTGGCACTCGGCATGTCCGGGTTCGAGACGGGCGCGGCGGTGATGCCGCTGGTCAAGGGGGATCTCAAGGGCCGGATCGCCGGGACCAAGCGCATGCTGACCGTCGCCGCGCTGATCATGAGCGTCTTCCTGATCTTCAGTAGCTTCGCCACGAGTGTGCTGATCCCGGAGAAGGAGTTCGAGGAGGGGGGCAAGGCCGCCGGCCGGGCTCTGGCCTATGTCGCCCACGAATACCTGGGCAACTACTTCGGGTCGCTCTACGACGTCAGCACGATCGCGATCCTCTGGTTCGCCGGGGCCTCGGCGATGGCCGGCCTGATCAATCTCGTGCCCCGCTACCTCCCGCGGTACGGCATGGCCCCCGACTGGACCCGGGCCGTCCGGCCACTGGTTCTGGTGTTCACCGCGATCGCCTTCGCCATCACGATCATCTTCAACGCCGACGTCGACGCCCAGGGCGGCGCGTACGCCACGGGCGTGCTGGTGCTGATCCTCTCCGCGGCCGTCGCGGTGGCCGTGGCCGCCGCCCGCGCCGGGCAGAGGAAGATGATGGTCGCGTTCGCGGTGATCGGCGTCGTCCTCGCCTACACGCTGGTGGCCAACGTGATCGAACGGCCCGACGGCGTGAAGATCGCGTTCTTCTTCATCGTGGCGATCATCGTGACCTCGATCGTCTCGCGGGCCACGCGCTCCACCGAGTTGCGGGTGACCGCGGTTCATCTCGACCCGCTCGCGGAGAAGTTCCTCGTCGAGGCTTGTGGCGAGGTTCACCTGATCGCGAACGAACCGAACCAGCGCGACCAGAGCGAGTACACCGACAAACGCCGCGAGCAGTGGCTGAACCACCGGCTGCCCAGCTCGGAACCCATCATGTTCGTCGAGGTGACCGTGCCGGACGCCTCAGAGTTCGAGACCGAGCTCCGGGTCAGCGGCGAGGAGCTGTACGGCCACCGCATTCTGCGCATCGAGAGCTCGACCGTGCCGAACGCGCTGGCCGCCCTTCTCCTCTACCTGCGCGACCGCACGGGACAGGTGCCGCACATCTACTTCCACTGGACCGAGGGCAACCCGATCGCCGCGATGCTCCGTTACCTGCTCTTCGGCGGGGGAGACGTGCCGCCCCTGACCCGTGAGGTCCTGCGCCAGGCCGAGCCCGACGTCGAGCGGCGGCCGCACGTTCACGTGGGCTGACGCCGCGGCAGGCACGAGCCGGCCGACATGGGCGAAGCCGTCACTTCGCGATGAGCGGACGTTGCAGCCGGTGAGGCCTCTAGCCGGAGGCTGAGAAAAGGCCGAGATCGAATCCGGGGGATAGGGATTTCATCAATATCCGGCCAGGATGCGTAGAAACCTCGTCAAGACCGGCGTTCTGCCAGCTTGTCTGTACTTGGCTGGACAGCATGAGGATCGTAGGCCCGGCAGGTCTCCGGCACACCGAACTGCTGGTCGCGGCGGGATTCGCCGTGGTCGTCGGCGGCTGCCTGCTGGCTACCGCGATCTTCCCGCCGGGACAGACCACAGGACGGATCGCCGTTCTCGCCGGTGTCCTCGCGGTGTTCGCCGCCCGGGCGGCCGATCCTGTCGCGGCCCTTGCCACCGCCGTCATGGGCTGGCTGGTGGCCACCGGCTTCCTCGTTAACCAGGAGGGTGAGCTCCGGCTCGCCGGCTGGCCTGATCTGTGGCGCCTCGCTGTGCTCGTCGCGGCCGTCGTCGCCGGGACGCTCTGGGGTCGGATCCGAATAGCCCGCCGTGCCGCCGCCGTCAGGGTCATCGCGATAGCCCCCGAAGGCTCGCTGCTTCCCGCGGCGGCCACGATCCTCGACGCCACGCCGTCCGACGAAGGTTTCTCCCCGGCAGTGTCGCGCTCGCGGGTGGCGGCCAGGGTCCGGCGGCCCGTCTGAGAACTCGCGCGGACGAACGCGGGGAGGTGTGCCGCGCTCGCGGCTCGTCATGTGCCGCCGTACCGGCGCGGTTGTGCATGATCACGGAGAAGGTTTCGCGAGGTCACAGGGCATGTGAGCGAATCCGCGCATGATCACGGATGGGGTCGGCCCAGCTCACGACTCATGTCTGCGAATCCCTGCATGATCACCACGCGGGTCGGGCCAGCTCGCGGCCCATATTGGCGAACCTGTGCATGATCACCCCATGGGTTGTGAGCACCACATGGGCGGTGATCACCACATGGGACGAGCCGGCTCTTGTGAGCCGGCTCGTCGGTTGCGCACTCGTTTTCCGGGGATCAGAGGCCGACGTCCCTACGGGTCAGGTCCTCCAGGCTTTCGCGGCGGACGACCAGCCTGGCCCTGCTCTGACCGACGGCCACCACAGGCGGCCGGCAGGTGAGGTTGTACGTGGACGCCATGGAGTGGTGGTAGGCGCCCGTGGCGGCGACGGCGATGACGTCGCCCGGGTGGATGTCGGCCGGCAGCGCCACGTCCTCCGCGATCACGTCGCCCGCCTCGCAGTGGTGCCCGACCACGGTCACCTCACGGTCGCCCTCGTGGGACGCGCGGCCGATGAGCCTGACCTCGTAGCGGGAGCCGTACAGGGCAGGGCGGGGGTTGTCGCTCATTCCTCCGTCGACCGCCACATAGGTGTGCCCGAGGCCCTTCTTGACGGAGATCACCCGGTAGAGCGTGACACCGGCCGTTCCGGCGATCGCACGCCCGGGCTCGATGGTCAGGCGGGGGACGGGCAGCCCGAGTCCGGCGGCGCGTTCCTCGACCGCGTCGGTCACCCGGGCGGCGAAGGCGTCCAGGTTCAGCCGGGAGTCTCCCTGGCGGTAGGCGATGCCGTGGCCGCCGCCGAGGTCGAGCTGGGGCAGCGCCACACCGTGGGTCTTCCAGACTCCCGCGAGGTGCTCGACCATGGCGCGGGCGGCTCTTTCAAACGGCTCGACCGCGGTGATCTGGGATCCGAGGTGGCAGTGGAGGCCGACCAGCTGCAGACGCGGCTGCCTGAGCACGCGGCTCACGGCGTCTCCCGCCCCTCCGGTCGCGACGGAGAGGCCGAACTTCTGGTTCTCTCCTCCGGTGCGTACGGCGGCGCTCTCACCGGCCTCGATGTCCGGGATGACCCTGATCAGCACTTTCTGGCGGTAAGCGGCGGGGACCATTGCGGCCAGCCGGTGGATCTCGTCCACGCTGTCGACGACGATCCGGCCCACCCGCTGCTCCACCGCCATGTGGAGCTCGTGCGGGGTCTTGGCGTTGCCGTGAAAAATGATCTTCGAGGCGGGGAACCCGACGGAACGCGCGACGGCCAGCTCACCCCCCGAGCACACGTCGAGGCTCAGGCCTTCGCTGCTCAGCCAACTCGCCATCGCGCGGCACAGGAACGCCTTCGCGGCGTACGCGATCTCCGCCGAGGGCAGCGCGGCCCGGTAGGCGCGTGCCCGCAGGCGGATGTCGGTCTCGTCGATGACGTAGAGCGGCGTTCCGAATCGGTGGACGATCTCCATGAGAGACACGTTGCCGACGGTGGCCGTCCCGTCCTGCCGGAAGCGGGTGGTGGCCGACCACGGGCCATGAGCGGTCTCGGTCATGACAGTCATGCGGGCTCCTCCTCGGTGAGCAGGGCCTGCCCCAGGCCCACGACGGTTCGTGCAATGAGTTGGGTGTGGGTGGTTTGGGCGCCTGCGTCGCGCAGTTCGTAGACGGCACGCTCGAGATCGACCATGTCGCGGCAGGCGAGGTGGACTTCCAGGTCGTAGTCCCCGACGAGGGTGACCGCGCCCAGCACCGATCGCATGGTGCGCAGTCGTCCCTCGAAGACGGGGGATGAGATGTCCGGGGCGAGCCGGACGCCGACGAGGGCCTGGGTCGTGAGACCGAGCACCGCGGGATCGAAGACGGCGTGGACGCCCGCGAGAACTCCCCGTTCACGCAGGCGGCGCAGCCGCACCGACACCGCGCTGTCGGCGATCGCGAGTTCGCGGGCGAGCTCCCTGACCCGGGCCCGCCCGTCCATCCATAGCGCGCGCAGTAGGCGCAGATCGACGTCGTCGACGACTCTCGTGCGCCTGGCCGGGGATTCGGCCTCCTGTGCCGCCATGGACTCCCTCCAGGATCACCCCAATGGTTACAAAAAGGACGCTAAATCCTGGGCGGCGGCGAATTCGTGATCAAGACACGATCCCTACGCGGACGCGACGAATGTTGACGCGCGGTTGACGACGCTTCTCCTCCGCCTTGCTGCGGCCCTGGTGAGCGGCCTACCGCGGGGCTGGGGCTGGATGTTCGGCCCGGCCGAACGTAGCGTCGAGACGTGACCGTCTCCTTTTCACCGTGCGGCCACGCGGAGTCGTCGGGGCCCGTCGTCCTCCGTGCGCTGCGGCACGGTCAGAGCACGGCCAACCACGCGTGGGCCGTGTCCCCGCCCGACCCTGCGGCGGCAGTTCCGCCTGACGGCGTGTCGGCCCGGCCCGGCAGTGCGGCGTCGTTCCCGTCCGGCGGGGTGGCGTCGTCCCTGGCCGACCCCGCGGCGACCTTTCCCGCCGACGACATGAAGATCGCGCTCACCGATCTCGGCCGCCGGCAGGCCGCCGACGTGGGGCGCTGGTTGTCCGCCCCGGACCGCGTCCCCGACGTGGTGTGGTGCTCGCCGTACCTGCGGGCCGGGCAGACCTGGTCGCTGGCACGGCGCGAGCTGATCGCCGCCGGACGGTCGGCACCGTGTGAGCGGGTGGACGCCCGGCTCCGCGACCGCCATCGGGGCCTGCTCCACCATCTGCGGCCCGCCGAGGTCAGGGAGCGTTTTCCCGAGGAGGCGGCGCGCGAGGAGCGAGAAGGCATGTTGCGCTACCGGCCGCCGGACGGCGAGTCGTTCGTGGACGTCGCGGCGCGGCTGCGCGTGGTCTGGCGGGACATCCGCGGTGATCTGGCACACCAGCGGGTCCTGGTGGTGGCGCACGACGCGGTCGTTCTGTTCCTCCGGCAGATCATCGAGGATCTGCCGGGCGACGAGATCGAGCGGATCGCGGCCGCCGGCCTGGCGGGCAACGGCTCGGTCACCACCTGGGAACGTCAGGAGGACGGCTTCCGCCTGGCCTGCTACGACTTCCGCGATCACCTGGGGCCCTGACGGCCGCCGTCAGTTGAGCCTGCCGGTGTTCGCACCGTTGAACCAGCCCACATCGTCGGGGGCCGTCCGCACCGTGATGACACGGATGTTCGTGAAGTCGTCGAACGACTCACGGCCGCCTTCCCGGCCGACGCCGCTCGCCTTCACGCCGCCCCACGGTGCGGACGGGTCCAGGCGGTGGTGATCGTTGACCCAGACCATCCCGGTCTCGAGCCGCTCCGCCACCCGGTGCGCCCGGGCGACGTCGCGTGTCCAGACCGCCGAGCCCAGGCCGTACGAGGAGTCGTTGGCCAGGGTGACGGCCTCTTCCTCGTCGTCGAAGGGAATGACGACCACCAGAGGACCGAAGATCTCCTCCCGGGCGACGCGCATGTCGTTGCGTACGTCCGCGAGCACGGTCGGCTCGACGAAGAAGCCGCCCGGCAGTCCGGGGACCTCGGCCGGACGGCCGCCCGTCACCAGGCGGGCGCCCTCGTCCAGCCCGATGCGGACGTAGTCGAGGATCCGATCCCTGGCCGCGCCCGAGATGACCGGGCCGAGTTGCGTGCGCTCCTCTGCCGGGTCGCCGACGCGGATCGCGCCGGCGACCTTGGCGAGTGCCTCGACCACCGAGTCGTACGCGCCGCGCTGCACGAGCAGCCGGCTGCCCGCCACACAGGTCTGCCCGGCGCCGACGAACGCGGCGAAGGCGAGCCCCTGGGCGACGGAGTCGGTCGGCGCGTCGTCGAACACCAGGATGGGCGTCTTGCCGCCGAGTTCGAGCGTCGCCTTGGCGAAGTGGCCCGCGGCGGCGAGGAAGATCGACCGGCCGGGCTCCGTCCCGCCCGTGAACACCACCTTCTCGACCATGGGATGAGCCGCGAGGGCGGCCCCCGCGACCGGGCCGACACCGGGGACCACGTTGAGCACCCCGTCCGGGATTCCGGCGTCGACGGCGATGTCGGCGAGCAGGAGGGCGGTCAGCGGCGTGTGCTCCGACGGCTTGACGACGACGGAGTTGCCCGTCGCCAGCGCCGGAGCCAGGCTCTTGGACGTGATCATCAGTGGGTGGTTGAAGGACGACAGGATTCCGACCACTCCGAGCGGGAACCGGCTGGTGTAGGAGTGGTATCCGTTACCCATCGGGAACACGTCCCCCCGGTCGGCGAGCAGCAGCGCCGCGTTGTAGCGGTACCAGTCGGGCAGCCGGGAGATCTGGGCCCTCGTCTCGGTGATCGGCCGCCCGTTGCTCATGGTCTCGAGGTGGTACAGCTCGTCGATCCTGGTCTCGATGTGGTCGGCGAAACGGTTGAGCACGCGTGCTCGGTGGCGGATGGAGGCGTCCCGCCACACCCCGGAGCGGAACGCCCTGTCCGCCGTCCGGACCGCGCGATCGACGTCCTCGTCGGTCGCGGCCATGACCTGGATGAACACCTCTCCGGTCGCCGGATTCGTCACGTCGATCGCGGTGGCGTGACCCTCAGCCACCCGCCCGCCTATCCGCAGGCCCGTGGGGAGCTCGTCGAGCAGCGTGTCGCCGCCGTCGAGGCACATCGCACGTCGCCTCCCTCGCCCGTATACCGAAAGCTAGATCTGTATACAGATTACCATATGTCCTGTAATGTTCTGTTTGTCGTTTCTTCGGGGTGGAATCGATCGGGAAGGACGTCGGGAGGGGGTGCCGACTGTGGATACAGCAGCGGCGCGGGTCACCGGTTCGCTGCGTCAGCGCGTGCTGACCGGCGAGCTGAAGCCCGGAGAGCCTCTGTCCCAGTCGCGCGTGGCCGCGGAGTACGGCGTCAGCCGCATCCCCGCACGGGACGCGCTGCAGACCCTGGCCGCCGAGGGACTGGTGGACCTCGGGGCGTTCACCGCGGTCGTCAGGGGAACGTCGATCGCCGAGCTCCAGGAGCTGTACGAGCTGCGAGAGGCGGTCGAGCCACTCCTGACCAGGCTCGCCGTGCCGAACGTCGGACGGGCCGAGATCGCCATGATGACGTCTCTCCTCGACGAGATGGCGTCGCATCCGTCGGCGATCGACTGGCTCTCCGCCAACGCGAGGTTCCACGCGCTGATCTACATGCGGGCCGACCGCGTGCGCATGATCGAGCTGACCACGCAGCTCAGGCGGCTGACCGATCGCTACCTGTACCTGCATGTCGACATGTTCGGCGATACCGGGCGTCTTGACGTCGAGCATCGCCTGATCCTCGAGGCGGCGAAAGCGGGCGACCCCGCCGAAGTGGCCGAGCTGACCCGCAGGCACATCGCCGCGTCGCACGATTTCCTCCTGCGCCACATGCTCCGGGAGCCGGCGCCCCAGGAGCCGGCGCCGCGCTGAGGCCGCTTTCTGGCGGCGCCGATCGCACCCTGGCCGCTTCGCAACGAGGCGGCCGGGTCCCCCCGATCGTCCCGGTCGCGGGGGCGAAGGGAACAATTGCGCCATGACCATCCCCTCGGCCGTCGCCTCCTTCGCCGTCGTCGCCGGTCTGCTCACGATCATCCCCGGCCTCGACACCGCACTGGTGCTGCGCAGCGCCGCGAGTCGCGGCCGCAGCCACGCCTTCGCCACCGCGCTGGGCATCAGCACGGGCGCCCTGGCATGGGGGGCCGCCGCGGCCGGCGGGGCGACCGCCCTGCTGACGGTCTCGCACGGCGCCTATACGGCACTGCGGATCGCGGGCGCGGTCTATCTGGTGTGGATGGGCATCGGGATGTTGCGGTCGCTGCGCAGGGAACAGGACCTCGCCGTCCGCCGGGATCCGCAGTCGGCCCGGCTGTCCGGCTCCTATCTGCGCGGCCTCACCACCAACCTGCTCAACCCCAAGATCGGCGTCTTCTACACGGCGATGTTGCCGCAGTTCATCCCGCCGGACGCTCCTCATCTGGCCATGGGTCTCCTGCTGGCGCTGGTGCACGACATCGAGGGAATGGTGTGGTTCGCGCTTCTGATCCTGGGCGCGCAGCAGATCGGGGCACTGCTGCGCCGCCTCAGCCTGAGCCGGCGGACGGTGCGGCGTTCGATGGACGCGGTCACCGGGACGGTCCTCATCGGCTTCGGCCTTGAGCTGGCGCTGTCAGAGCACTGACCCCGGCGATCAGGGAAACGCGGCGGGCAGGGTTCGTGGCGGTCCGGGAAACGCGGCGGGCAGGGAAACGCGGCGGGCAGGGAACGCGGCGGGCAGGGAAACGCGGCGGGCAGGGAAACGCGGCGGTCAGGGAAACGCTCTCACACCGGAATCCGAGGCTCGGAGGCGACGGCCGTCGCCCATTCGCGACGTCGGCGGCACCGCGTCCATTTCCGATGGACGAGCCGATGCCATTTTCCGGCGGGAATCCCGATGGCGGCGAAACCCGCGGCGTCGGCCGTGAAGAACTTTCATGTCGGGAGCTCCGTCGCCCGGATCGCCCCTGAGGTAGGGCCTCAGGTGACGGAGTAATCCCCGGTGACCTGGGAGAAAATGCTCCCGCATTGTCTCGTGAAGGCTCTTGTCGCACGGTCGGCCTAGATTGCGGAAAATGGCCATGGCGCGAATCGGATCGACCGGTTAGAAATATCTCATCACTTCTCATAAGGCCTGACGTGAGTTCGCGCTGTCCAGGGAGCGCTCTCTCGGCTGGACCCGCGTCAGGCCGCCGTTCTCGATGGGCAGGTCGATGAGAACAGTACGTGATCACGGTGCGCGGACGACCGCGCGCGCACGCAGAGGCACCTCCTTCCTCCGGTTCGTCGGCGTCGCGGCCTCGGTGGTCGCGCTCACGGCCGCCGGTCTGGCGCCCCTGACAGGCACCGCCGCCGCGCACACGGGCAGGCAGCCGGACTTCGGGCCCAACGTCTTCGTGTTCGACCCGTCGACACCCGCCACGGAGATCCAGGCGAAGTTCGACCAGATCTTCGCCCGGCAGGAGCACAACGAAATGGGCACCGACCGTTACGCGGTGCTGTTCAAGCCCGGGCAGTACGACGTGGACGCGAGACTCGGCTACTACACCACCGTTGGCGGGCTCGGCCGTTCTCCCGACGACGTGAACATCCACGGCGCGGTGCGGGTCGTCGGTCAGCCCGACCCGGGCTCCGCGGCCGGCATCTCCGCGCTCACCAACTTCTGGCGCTCCGCCGAGAATCTGTCGGTGACGCCGACCGACTGGTCGAACCAGTGGGCGGTGTCGCAGGCCTCTCCGATGCGGCGGGTGCACATCAAGGGCATCCTCTGGCTGGAGCCGGGCAACGGCGGGTTCTCGAGCGGCGGCTACATCGCCGACTCCAAGGTCGACGGGATCACGATCAACGGCTCGCAGCAGCAGTGGCTGACCCGCGACAGCGTGCTCGGCGACGTCTGGACCAACGGCGTGTGGAACCAGGTCTTCTCCGGCGTCACCGGCGCGCCCCAGCAGGGCTTCCCCAACCCGCCGTACACGACGCTCGCGACCAGCCCCGTGACGCGGGAGAAGCCCTACCTGTACGTGGACGACGCGGGCCGCTACCGGGTGTTCCTGCCGGCCCTGCGGCACGGCACATCAGGAACGACCTGGGACGCAGGTCAGCAGCAGCAGGGCTCGTCGGTGTCGATCGACGACTTCTACATCGCCAAGCCGGGCGACAGCGCGGCGAGGATCAACCTGGCGCTGCTGCTCGGTAAGAACCTCCTGCTGACGCCGGGCGTCTACCACCTCGACCAGCCGATCCACGTGCTCCGCAAGAACACGGTGATCCTGGGCCTCGGCATGCCGAGCCTGGCGCCCGACACCGGCAAGGCGGCGCTCCAGATCGCGGACGTGGACGGAGTCCGGGTCGCGGGCGTCCTCGTCGACGCGGGCAAGAAGGAGTCCGACACGCTCGTGCAGGTCGGCAGCGGGCTGAGCCACCGGGATCACTCCGCCAACCCGACCTCGCTCCAGGACGTGTTCTTCCGGATCGGCGGCCCGTGGGTCGGCAAGGCCGAGACGAGCCTCGTGGTGAACAGCGACGACACGATCATCGACAACATCTGGGCGTGGCGCGGCGACCACGGCAACGGGATCGGCTGGACGCAGAACACGGCGGACACCGGCGTCGTGATCAACGGTGACGACGTGACGGCCTACGGCCTGTTCGTCGAGCACTACCAGAAGTACCAGACGATCTGGAACGGCGAACGCGGGCGGACGATCTTCTACCAGAGCGAGTTGCCCTACGACCCGCCGAGCCAGGCCGCGTGGACCAGCCCGACCGGCAAGGGCTACGCGTCGTACAAGGTGGGTCCCCGGGTGAAGTCCCACGAGGCGTGGGGTCTCGGCGTCTACTCCTACTTCAACCAGGGAGTGGACATCCGCGCGGACCGGGGGATCGAGGCGCCGAAGACGCCGAAGGTCCGGTTCAACGACATGATCACGGTCTTCCTGGACGGCAGCGGCGGAATCGAGCGGACGATCAACGACGCGGGCACCCCCGTCGTCGGTTCGTACGGCACGAGCACCATCGTCAGCTACCCCTGAGCCGACCTGAGGCTTCGTCGAGCGGGCCGGGCCGGATCATTCCGGTCCGGCCCGCAGTACGTGAAACGGTGATGACGGCTTGCGGATGCTTTGGTAGAACCGATGTTGATATTGGTCATGCGAGGAGGGTGCCATGTCCGAGGCGGACGGCACGACAGCGAACAAGGCGCCGCGACGTCGTCCCTCGGTCGCGTGGCGGGCGGCCCTGGTGCTCGGCGTGTGGGGACTGTTCGGCCTGCTCATCACGTACATGTACCTGGACGAGCTGCTCAACCGCGACAGCTACGACCACGGCAACTCGAGCTACCGGGTCCCCTTCCTGAACTTCCCCGCCGCGCTCGTCGCCACCGTCACGACGCTGGCGATCGCCTATCTGGTGTTCAGAGGCGCCACCAAGGACCAGCCGCAGACGCTCCGCCTGCTCACGTGGGGTGCGGTCCTGAGCGCGGTCCTCGGCCTGGCGGCACTCGTCGTGCGGCCGGAGTCGATGACCTTCTTCATGGCCGCGTTCGCCGTCATCGGCCTCGTCCTGGCGTACACCGCGGACGTCCGCGGCTGGTGCCGCTGGTGACCGCCGGACGCCGCCTTCAGGAAGCGGCGGTGTAGGCGGCCGTCGTCCGCTCGGCGGCGGCACGTGCCACGGCCTCGTCCGCGCCCGCCGCGATGTCCGCGTCTCCCCACCGCTCGCTGCTGAGCGTGATGAACCGCTTGCCCTCCTCGGTGGCGAACCAGGCCGCGGCCTCCGCCGGATCCACGGCCTGCTTCGACGCCAGGTGGAGGGTCAGGCCGATGAGGCCCATGTCCCAGCCGATGCCGACGGCGCCGGGGCCGTACTCGGTCCAGTGCTCGTCGACGTGCGCGGTGTGCTCGAGGTCGAACCGCGTGCCGCCCTCGGGATCGGCCGTGACAGTCACCTCGATCCAGCTCACCATCCCGCCGTACTCCCAGGTGGCGGCGTAGCTCTTCGGCGGATCGCAGCGCTCGATCACGCCGCCCGCGTTGCCCTCGAGCTGGTAGCGGCCGCCGACGCGCAGGTCGCCCGACACCGGCAGGAACCATCGGGCGATGCGCTCCGGATCGGTGCAGGCGTTCCAGAGGTCGTCGACGGTCGTGTCGTACGTCTGGCTGATGGTCAGGACGCGCGCCTCACCCGCCTCCAGCACGCGGGTGCCCAGCTGCCGCCGTACGGCGTTGATCTGATGGGTGACATCGATCATGGAGAGTCTCGCCCTTCCGGGAGCGGGCCGACGGCCCTGGTCTGCACGCCCAGCCGCGCGCACACGGAAACTACTCGGTTCTGCTTATATACGTCAACCCTTATAAGTGCCGGTAGGGGCGCTGGGAAAGTTCAGACGCTCGCTCATGTATTCCGGACGATCGCGATAGGTGCTCGCCCGCGGACGTCCATAGCCTGAGTTGCCGGGCGCGCGGTCCCCCCTGAGAGCGCCCCACTGACGGCTCCCCAAACGCAGACATTGGCAGGGCGGACATGTTCCACGGAAAGTACTGGCAGGCGTCCACATTCGGCACCCCGAGGGAGGTGCTGGAGCTGACGGACACCACCTGGCCGGCGCCCGCGGAAGGGCATCTGCTCGTCAAGGTGGACTTCAGCGCGATCGGATATCCCGACGCCATCATCCTCGGCGGGCACTTCCCCGGCGTCACGCAGCCTCCGGCCTTCCCCGGCCAGGAGGTGTCGGGAGAGGTCGTCGCCGTCCCCGAAGGCTCGGCGTTCGCCGTCGGCGACCGCGTCATGGGCATGACGCCGTTCTTCGAGTCCCTGGGCGCGCACGGGACGTACGCCTACACCATGGAGTCGCAGACGCGGCGCATCCCCTCCCCGCTGACCGGCGAGGAGGCGGCGGGCTTCCTGATCGGCTTCAAGACGGCCCACTACGGGCTGGTGAGCCGCCTCGGCCTGACCGCGGGCGAGGTCCTGGTCGTGCTCGGCGGCGCAGGCGGCTCCGGATCGACGGCCATCCAGCTGGGCAAGGCGCTCGGCGCCACGGTCATCGCGGTGGCCGGCAGCGAGGAGAAGGCGGACTTCTGCCGGAAGATCGGCGCCGATCACGCCGTGAACCACGCGGCCGCGGACGTCGTCGAGGAGATCCGGTCGCTGACCGGGGGCAGGGGAGCCGACGTCGTGTACGACCCGGTCGGCGGCGACCTCGGCACGCGGGTGCTGGGCGCGGTGGCCCATTCCGGCCGGTTCGGCGTGATCGGATACGCCGCCGGCTCGTTCCCGCAGATCGACGCCATGGGGTTGCTGCTGGGCAACTTCAGCGTCGTCGGGGTGTTCGGCGGCGGCATTCCGCCGGAGGAGGACGCCGCCACGGTGGACCGGGTGTGCGCGCTCGCCGAGCAGGGGGCCATCCGGACTCCCGTGGGCGCCGTCGTCCCCTTCGAGGATGTGCCCGGCGCGATCGAGCGGGTGATGACGGGGCAGACGATCGGCAAGGTCGTCGTACGCGTCGCCGGCTGATCCGACCGGAAGACCCCGCCCCGCCCCCCGGCAGGATCCGCTGGTGGCCTGCGTATCACGCAGGTCTGTATCTCTCGGAAGGTTGTCATGAACGCTCGATCGTTCCGTTTCGGGGTC
>NZ_BONV01000069.1 GCF_016862895.1 Planotetraspora kaengkrachanensis
GCCTGACCGGCCCGCCATACGACCCCGCCGCCCAGTCCGAGACGGGCGGCGGGGGAGGATACGGCTCGAGAGGGCATGCGGGGACGAGCCGCCCCGCTGAACGGCACACTGGAGGCGGGCGTGCGGAAGGGACGGTTCCGGGTGCGACTGAGACCGCCGGCGGACGCGTCTCCTGCGGCACGGCGAGGAGCCCCGTGACCGCCCGGGTGGTCGTGGTCGACGACCAGACCGTGGTACGCGAAGGGCTCACCCTGCTGCTCGGGCTGCTGCCCGGTGTCGAGGTCGTCGGCTCGGCAGCCGACGGAGAGGCCGCCGTCGAGCTGGTCGAGGCCGAACGCCCGGACGTGGTGCTGATGGACCTGCGCATGCCCAGGATGGACGGCGTCGAGGCCACCCGCCGCATCCGCGCGGCCCATCCGGGCACCCAGGTGGTCGTCCTCACCACCTACTCGGACGACGAGTCGGTGTTCGCCGCGCTTCAGGCCGGGGCCAGGGGGTTTCTCACCAAGAGCGCCGACGCCGAGGAGATCGCCCGAGCGGTGGCCACCGTGATGCGCGGCGACGCCCAGCTCGACCCCGCGGTGCAGCGCCGCCTGGTGGAGGCCGTGCTCCCACCCGCCGGGCCCTCCGAAAGGGAGCGGCCACGGCGGGACGACGGCCTGCGGGACGGGCTGACCAGGCGGGAGGCCGAGGTGCTCAGGCTCATCGCCCAGGGCCGTACCAACGCCGAGATCTCCGCCGACCTGTTCATCGGCGAAGCCACGGTCAAGACGCACATCAACAACCTGTTCGCCAAGATCGGCGTCCGGGACCGCGCTCAGGCCGTCACCTACGCCTACCGCCACGGCCTGGCCGATCCCTGATCCGATGAGGGGTCAGAAGGGGACGCGCGCGGTGGTCACGAGTGCGGCCACATCCCGGTCGCCGGTGACGACCGCGGCGGCGGGGGCGGCGGCGCGTCCGGAGAGGGCACGCAGGTATTCGACGGCGTCCAGCCGGACGGTCGTGCCGGGGGTGCCGTCGCCGATGTCGAAGGTGCCACCGGCCGGACCGGTCAGCTCGAGCGTCACCGGACGCAGGGACCAGCGGGCGTGCAGGTCGCGCAGGACCTGCTCGACGACGAGCCGGTCGTGGGCGCCGGTCTCCAGTGGCCTGCCGACGGCCTGGCTGATGTCGTCGCGGTGCATCCACAGGTCCCGCGGGAGGAACACGTCGTAGACCTCGGCGAGAGAGAGCCGGAAGGCGCCGAAGTGGGCGTCCTCCGAGGGGAAGGTCATGCGGCGGAGCGCGGCGGGGCGGCGGCGCATGACCAGGTTGGCCTGGGTCCACAGTGTCCGGAAACGCTCGGTCACCTCCTGGCGGGACCTGCCCGCGTGGAGCGCGGCCCCGAACCGCATGTGCGCGTCCAGCTGCGGCAGTTCCGGATAGGCCCTGGTCGCCTTGCGGTCGCGCAGCAGGAACAGCCAGGGCCGGACCTGCTCCTCGGCCTGGGCGACCAGGTGGCGGACGATGTCGCCGACGGTCCACGCGTCGCAGACGGTGGGCCTGTCCCAGTCGGCCGGAGTCAGATCGGCCAGCAGGCCGTCCCAGATCGCGAGCTCCGCCGCTCGCAGTTCGTACGCGTCTGCCGGACTCGTCATCGGGACGGACCCGACGTGCACTGCGGCCTCCGCTGTCATGGCTGGTCGCCTCCTCCGTGAGGTGCGTAGTGGGTGAAGAACAGGTCCAGGATCGTCGGCGCCAGCCGCTCGAAGCGGCCCTCGCCGACCGGGGCTTCGGGTTCGTTGGACATCTGCTGGCTGACGACCCCGGCCACCAGGGTGTTCAGTAGCGCGACGCCCTCATCGGTGGCGGCGGCGGGGTGCAGACGGCCGCCGGCGACGGCGTCCGCCAAGATGGCCCTCACCTCGGTGACGTTGTCGACGGCAGGGGCGAAGGACTCCGCCGACGGCGCGAAACCGGGAACCGGCCGCCAGAACAGCAACTGCGCGCGGACCGGGTTGCGCCGCGTCCACTCGATCAGTTTCAACGCGCCGACCCTTACGCGATCGAGCGCGTCCAAGCCGGCCGTGGCCTTGTGCAGGGTCTCGTTGAGGTCGCCGGCGCTCTGGCCGAACAGCGCGTCGTAGATCGCCGTCTTCGACGGGAAGTACTGGTACAGCGAGGGCGTCCGCATCCCCATCCGCCGGGCCACCTCGGCCAGGCTCAGCGCGGCGACGCCCTCTTCCGCCATGACCTCCACCGACAGGTCGAGGATCTCCTTGATGGTCTCTTCGCGTCTTCGTGCCCGCCGGTCCACGTCTTCCCTCCATCGATCTACATGGCCAAGGATTATCTAATACCATTAGGGAAGTCAATGCTTGATAGAAAAACCTAACTTCCGAAGCGGTCCGGGTTTCCTGGGCGTGGTTCCCACCTGGCTGGGGTCAGCCTCCTGCCCGCTGGGTGCCTGCACGGGGGTAGAGCCGGGTGTTTCCACTCATGACATGCGCCTGCCGGTCCGTGACGATCACATGCGAGAGCTCGATCCACGTACGGCAAGCAGGAGGGATCGCATGGGAATCGGACGCCCCCACATCACTCGACGCCGGAACGGAGCACCGCCTGGCCGGCGCCGCCACCGCAGGACGGGTGCTCTGCTCGCCATTCTGGCGCTGATCGCGAGCATGTTCCCGGCCCTGCCGGCCGCCGCCGATCCACTGCCTTACGGCCCCTATACCTGTGACATTGGAGCCGTGTGGCGGGAGGCGACCGCGAAAGACCCGGTGTGCGTGCTAGTGGACAGGCGCACCGAGGTTCGCGATCAGAACGCGCTGGCCCCGAGCCGTACCCTGCCGAACGGGAACTGCAAGGACGGCTTCGTCTGGCGACTCGCCAACTGGTCGGATCACACGTGCGCCACGCCTAGGGATCGCAGCAAGACGGCCGTGGACAACGAGTCGGCCTATCAATGGCTCGTCGACCCCACGGCGACTCCGCGCGGAGGCATATCCGTCATCCAGGTGCCGAACCATGAAGGGGAGTACGACGGCTTCGACCTCTACGCCATGGGAACGAACATCACTCCGACCGCCAAGGTCGCGATTTTGGGAGACGCGGTCATCGCGTGGCCACCCACCCATAAGTGGGGGTCAAAATGGATCACCTACCACTGGTATCGGGTAGGGAGCCTCCAGGTCTACTTCAATGGCGAGGTCGGCGACGAGTGGGTGCATCTCGGCAGGCATAACTGCTCGCCGCTCCAGACCGACCCTGTCACCCTCATCGCCGTCGACTACGGCAGCGGTGTGGTGACCACGGTGGGCACCGTCGACTGGAAATGCCCGTCCTGACCCGGCCCGGTGAACGAGGTCGCACCCGCGCGGGTGCGACGACAAGGCCCTCAGCAGTGGAAAGGCTCGCCAGGTGATCACCTGGCGGGTCTTTCCCCCGTGGTGGTGCGAAGGTCGCGGACCTATACACATAGGTCTATATTGTGAGACGCGTGTCCCGAATTTTGAGATCGGTGCTAGCGTGGCCGGGCTGCTCGTCGAAAACACCCGAAAGGTGGAACGGTGGCCAAGACGGTCATTCACGTGTTTCATGACGACGACCACTCGATCGCCACCGGGACCCGTGTCGCCCAGCGCATCCAGGAGGTCGCTCCCGAGCGGGGCTGCACCGTGGAGGTCTTCTGTTTCGGGCCCGCCCAGCGTCGCCTCTCCGAGGGGGACGCCACCGAGGCAGGCGCGACCTTCAATCGACAGGTCGACGAGTTGATCGCGGACGGTGTCCGTGTCGGAGCCTGCGTCAACGCGGCCCGCGTCGACGGAACCGAAGAGGAGCTCACCCGCCGCGGGCTCATCTTGCAGGTCGCCAGGGACGAGTTCCTCCGCTTCACGCTCGAACAGGCCACGGTCATCAGCTTCTGAGCACACACCCGGCCTCGGTGGGGTCGGACGCCGATCGATCTCCCGGCCGGTCCGGGGGGTCGTTAGGGTGGTAAGCCGTCCCCGCCCTGGAGAAATCGTCATGACCATGCCTGAGCACAACACGACCTGGCGCGACGCTCGCTACGACATGCCCGTCAGCCGGCAGATGGAGCGATACGACAAGCTGGCCGCCCAGGACGCGTCCGCTCGGGCCCGGGCCGAACTGGTGGCCCGCGGGATCTACGACCCCGCCCGGCACGGATCCGAGGACCGGCCGCCGCTCACCGTGGCCGAGCACATCGAGTTGCTGGCGCTCGCGGAGAGCATCGCGCGGACCGTCCGCCATCCCGCCAACATCCACCACGCGCTGCTGGCCGGGGTCACCTGGGCCGAGATCGCCCGAGTCATCGACTCCGACGAGGCCGCCGTACGGCGTGACTACCAGCAGTGGGCCGACGACCAGCATGACCTCAACAAGCAGTTCCCGCACCTCGGCATGACCGCCGACGAGTACGCCGACGCGACCGCAAGGGTCCGGCGACAGGGCCGAGCGCCGGAACCCGGCCACAGCGGAACGTCTTCCTGAGCTGCCCCTCACCTGGCCATTTCGTATGTGGTGGGAATAGGACGAAAGGTCCTCGGCTTGTAGAACCAACAGTCGTTGCCGGGCGCCGAAGCTGGTGAACATGGACAAGCCCATACGCGAAGTGATGATCGATGTCTGCGATCCGGAGGAGAGCAGAGTCGCGTTCGTGCGCGACCTCTTCGGACGGCTGGGCGAGAAGTGGTCGATGCGGACCCTCGACGAGCTCGCCCATGGTCCACTTCGTTTCACGGCGCTCATGAACGCGCTGCCGGGGATTTCGCATCGCATTCTCACCGTCACGCTTCGGACGCTGGAGGGCGACGGCATGGTGAGCCGGACGGCGTATCCGGAGACACCGCCGCGCGTCGAGTACGCACTCACGCCGCTGGGCGAGAGCTTTC
The DNA here is from genome assembly GCF_016862895.1 of Planotetraspora kaengkrachanensis. Taxonomy (GTDB): domain Bacteria; phylum Actinomycetota; class Actinomycetes; order Streptosporangiales; family Streptosporangiaceae; genus Planotetraspora; species Planotetraspora kaengkrachanensis. The sequence goes on from NZ_BONV01000069.1 coordinate 4,899, forward strand.
TCTGCCGCGCCCTCTCGATGGTGGCCTGGGCGCAGGACCACCAGCGGGAGATCGAAGCCAACAGGGCCGCGCGACGCTGAGCCCGGCCCTGTCAGGATCGACGTCTGCTCAGACCGTCAGGACGAGTGAACCCGTCGTGCGCCGCGACTCCAGATCACGGTGGGCGCGGGCGACGTCCCTGAGTGGATACGTGGTGACGGCCGGTCCTCCGAGGTCGCCGGCGACGACCAGCCGGAACATCTCGTCGAGCAACGACTGGCGTTGCTCCTGGCCGGGGAGCATGGAGTCGAGGCTCGGCTGGACCACCGTGATGCGCTTGCCGGATATCAGTTCCGTGTCCAGCGCGGGCGGGCCCGAGGCGCCTCCGAACAGCGCGACGGTCCCGTCCGCCGCCACGGCGCGGAGCGAGAGGCCGACCGTGTCGCGCCCGACGCCGTCGAAGACGGCATCCGCACCCCTTCCGTTGGTCATCCGCTCGATTCCGGCGACGACGTCCTCGCCCGAATCCAGGGCGTACACGTGATCGGCTCCGTTCGCCTCGGCCGCGGCGACCTTCGCGCCTGAGCCGACCGTGCCGATGACGACGGCTCCGGCGATCTTGGCCCACCGGACCAGCAGCGAGCCGACGCCGCCCGCCGCGGCGTGGACCACGATGACGTCTCCCTCGCCGACCGGGTAGGCCTTGGTGATCAGCGCTCCGGCGGTGAGACCTTTGGCCGTCATGGCCGCGCCCTGCTCGTAGGTGACGCCGTCGGGCAGACGGAGCAGTGACGACGCCGGGATCAGCCGCTTCTCCGCGTTGGCGCCGGGAGCCGACGTGTACGTCACGCGGTCGCCCACCGTGAAGGCGGTCACCCCGGGACCCACGGCCTCCACGTCACCGGCCGCCTCGAGTCCGATGGTGCGCGGGAAGCCGTTTCCGGCGATGGCGCCGGATCGGAAGGCCAGGTCGATGTAGTTCACGCCGATGGCCCGCTGGCGCAGGCGAACCTCGCCCGGCCCAGGTTCGCCGACGTTCTCCTGCTCCACGGTGAAGGTGCCGGCGTCGCCGAAGGCGTACTGGTGGATGACGATGCTCATGCGAGCACTCCTTTCATTGGGAATCACAGGCCGTGCCGAGTGAGAAGGGCGAAGAGCGCCGACGCGATCGCGGCCGACCCGGCGGCGACGAAGAGGGTGGAGAGCCCGGCCGAGTCGACGAGGACGCCGCCGACTCCTGAACCGATCGCGATGGCCAGCTGCATCACCGTGATGAAGATCGAGGAGGCGGCCTCCGGGGCGTGCGGGGTCGCCGTGAGCATGTGCGTCTGCAGGGCGAGCGGTACCAGGCCCCACAGGGCGCCCCAGACTCCGATCAGGACGCTGACGAGGGCCGGCGCCCCCGCGAGCGCCGGAAGCGACGCGAGGACGACGCCGAACGCGGCCGCCGCGCCGGCGAAGGTCAGCATGCGGTCGCGCTCCACCAGGGCGGGCCGGCCAGCGTGCCGAGGACGCCCGCCAGGCCGTACGCGACGAAGAGCAGGGTGGCGAAGCCGGAGCTCATCTCGGCGTTCTGCAGCAGGAAGGGCGTCACGAACGTGGAGGCCGCGAACTGCCCCGTCGCGGCGACGTCGCCGGCGATGAGGATCGTCCGCGCGATCGGGACGCGGAAGACCTCACCGAGGTGGCCGAAGGTCATCCGGCCCGTCGTGGGAATCCTCGGCAGGACCATGAGCTGGCCGATGCCGATCAGTGCGGCGAGAGCGGCGGAGGCGGCGAACGTGAGCCGCCATCCGATGAGGTTGCCGAAGAACTGCCCGGCGGGAAGGCCGACGACGGTGCCCACGGACAGCCCCGCCAAGATGATCGACGTCGCTCGTGTTCCCGCCTGCGGGCCTGCCAGGCGGAAGCCGAGCGGAGGGACCACGGCCCAGAACCCGCCGATCGCCACACCGAGGAAGACGCGGGCCATGACCACGACGCCGAAGTTCGGGGCGACGGCCGCGACGCCGTTCGACACCAGAACGAGCACGCTGAGGACGACGATCAGAAGGCGGCGGTCGAGGCGGCCCGCGCCGACGATGACCATCGGCGCCGCGACGGCGGCGCTCAGGCCGGGAACGAGCACCATGAGGCCCGCGGTCCCGAGCGACACGTTCAGGTCGCGGGACACGTCGGGCAGGAACCCCACGGGAGTGAACTCGGTGGTCACGATGATGGCGGCACCGAGCGCGAGCGACGACACGCCCGCCCAGACGCGAGCCGACGGGCTGCCGGGTGGAGAGGGGTCGGTGGAATGGATATCGACGAGCTCTGACGGACTCAATAGATGGTTCCTCGTTCACGGCAATTGCTGGACCTCCACTGGAACACCCCGTCATGAGCCGGATTCCCAGGTGCGTCGCCGCACCTTTTTGTTCGTCACGCACAAAAAGGAAAGAAATTCGACCTCCCCGTCAGGCACGTAAAGGTGCGTGACAGGGAGATCGGCTAACGAGCCGGAGAATCGGTCACCGGAAAGCGGAGGCGTTGCGCGCGGCCCACTCACCGAAGGTGTGCGGGGCGCGGCCCAGGATCCGCTCGATGTCAGGACTGACGCGCCGCTCCTCCGGAGTGGGCTCGCCCAGGATGGCCAGCGTCCCCTCGACCACGGGCAGCGGCATGAACCGTGCCATCTGTTCGTGGGCCTCCTGCCGGGTCTGCTCGGCGAAGCGCACCGGCTCGCCCAGGGCCCGGCCGATCGCCGCCGCCCGCTCGCGCGGGCTGGTCGCGGCGGGCCCGGTGAGGAGATAGGTGGCGCCGTCGTGGCCGTCCTCCCGCAGTACGGCCGCGCCCACGGCCGCCACGTCGTCGGGGTCGACGAACGGCAGGCCCACGTCGCCGAAGGGCGCGGAGACGGTGCGGTGGAGGCGGACCGGCTCGGCCCACGCGTACGCGTTGGAGGCCATGCCGCCTGAACGCAGGATCGTCCAGTTCAGCCCCGACTCGCGTACGGCCGCCTCGAACCGTCCGGCGTGTTCGTAGGCGTGCGGCCGGGTCCCGGCACCCTGGCTGGACAGCAGCACGATCTTGCGGACACCTGCGGCCTTGGCCGCACCCGCCACCCCCTGCGGGTCGTCTCCGGCGACCAGGAGGAACAGCGCGTCGGCCCTCTCCAGGGACGGGCGCAGGCTTTCTACGTCACCCAGGTCGGCGGCCTCGGCGCGCACGCCTTCGGGGACGTCGGCCCCTGTGATGCGGCGGGCCACGGCGGTGACCTGCTCGCCCGCCCCCGCCAGCAGTCGCACCAGGGTCCGGCCGACGTTCCCCGTGGCACCCGTGACAACGATCATGATTGAGCCTCTCCGAACTGAGTTAGTTGGCTGACTAAGAAGACGCTAGCAGAGTCCGGCGCCTATAGTCAGTCGGGTGACTAACTCACAGAGGCTGCAAGCCTCGGGTGCCAAGCGCAGGCGCCTGATGTCGGCCGCGGCCCAGGTGGTGCACCGGCAGGGGGCCGAGCGGACGACCATCGCCGACATCGCGCGTGCCGCCGACGTCCCGGTGGGCAACGTGTACTACTACTTCAAGACCAAGGACGAGCTGGTCGCGGCCGCGCTCGCCGAGCACGGACAGCAGCTGGAGCTCGTCACCGGTGAGCTGAACCGCGTGGCGGACCCGCGCGAGCGTCTCAAGGGCCTGGTGGAGGGCTGGGTCTCCCAGCGAGAGGTGGCCGCGCGGTACGGCTGCCCGACCGGGACGCTCGCCGCCGAGCTGGGCAAGCGCGAGGAGGGTGACCTGGACGTCGCGGCAGGTGATCTCATCCGCCTGTTGCTGGACTGGGTGGCAGGCCGGTTCCGCGAACTGGGGCAACCGGATCCCGACGGGCTCGCGGTGACCCTGGTCGGCGCGTATCAGGGCATGTCGGTGCTGGCCAACGCGCTGCGAGACCCGGAGATCATGACACGCGAGGGCGCCCGGCTCATCGCCTGGCTGGACTCTCTGTGAACGCAGGATCGTCGTAAGGCCCTGTCGCCTGCAAGACGTGCTGTCCGCCTCCGCCGAAGGGCGGTCACGGTCCAGGGACGACGTTCGAGACTCCGGGCAGAGCCTCCACTGCCCTGGTGACGGCCGCCAGGCCGTCCGGGGACTTGACCGTGACCCGGAAGGACGCCGGAACGTCCCCGGATCTCACCGAAGTCAGCCATTTCCGCTGCCGCGTATCGGCCGAGGCCACGATGTTGGACAGGAAGTTGCGATACGCCTCGTCCTGGCTCTCGAATTCGAACGACGCGACCTGGGGGAGCGACTTCAGGACCTGCTCGATCCTCCGGCGGTCGTCCGTGGTCGCCTCCCCGTGCCCCTTACATCGGGGGAAGACGTCGTCCTTCAGGCACAGGAAGGCCGAGAGCCGAGGAGGCGGGCCGCCTGTCGCCGCTTCCATGGGGGGAGGCGTGAGCCGTACGAAGGCGAGGATGCCGATCGCGAGGGCCGCGGGGACGGCGGCCAGGAGGGCGACCCTCGGCCGGCGGCGCTTCGATGGGACGCGGAGCGGCCGGATCGAGTGGAGCCGGGCCGTCTCGGCCGCTTCTGAGAGGGCCTCGCGTAGCCGTTGGTCGATCATGTGTCCTCACCGAGTTGACGGCCGAGGGCGGCGAGCCCGCGGGTGATGGCTGAACGCACGGTGCTGTCGCCTACGCCCATCGCGTCGGCGATCTCCTGATGGGACAGGTCGAAGTAGTAGCGCAACACGATCGCCTCCCGCTGCCTGCGCGGGAGGCCGCTGAGCGCGAGCAACACCTCGCGCCGCTCCTCGCCCAGCATCACGCTGCTCTCGGCGGACCAGATCGGCACCTCGTACGGCAGGGGCCGCCGGAACGCGGCGGATCTTCGGCGCAACACCGATCGGCAGCCGTTCAGCACCGCCGAACGCACATAGGCGAGAGCCCGGTCGGGATCACGCAGACGCCGCCGTCCGGCGTGGGTCCTGGCGAACGCGTCCTGAACGACGTCTTCCGCCGTCGGCAGGTCCCCGACCATGAGGAGGGCCAGCCGTACCAGGCCGAGATGGTGATCGGCGAACAACACCGCGACGTCGATCCGGTCCAGGGGTCTGGGCCCGCCATGGGCGAGCAGTTCGACTTCCACGTAACAGAGACGCGCGGACGCCGCGTCCGCTGCTCGCGTCGGCAGGAAATCTCCCAGGATCCGCCGGGCGCCCGGGCGCCCGCGCAGCCGCACCGGGTCCCCCCGGAGGAAGCTCGCGGCAGAAACCGCAGGTGGGATGCGTTAACACTGAGATTTGTGTCGTCATTCGGGAGGTGTCATGAACGCTCGATCGTTCCGTTTCGGGGTT
>NZ_BONV01000070.1 GCF_016862895.1 Planotetraspora kaengkrachanensis
TCACGGCCGGGGCGTTTCGGTTTGGTTCGACGACAGCGCCGGCGGCGTAGTCGGTTGTCGCGAAGGTTCGGCACAATTGCTGATGTGCGAGTTGGATTGCTCGGGCCGTTCGAGGTCCGTAACCGTGATGGTGCCGTGGTCGAGGTTCCTGGAATTCGGTTAAGAGCACTGCTCGCCGCGCTCGCCCTCGAACCTGGCCGGATCGTCACCCGGGCGAGGCTGGTGGACTGGATTTGGGGAGAACGGCCGCCCGCGGACGAAGCGAACGCCTTGCAGGCGTTGGTGTCCAGGCTGCGCAGAGCGTTGCCGGACGGTGTGATCGAGGCGGATTCCGGCGGGTACCGGCTGGCCGTGGCTGCTGATGCCGTGGACGTGTCCCGGTTCGAGCACCTGGTCGGTCAGGCCCGTGCCGCCGAGCCCGCGGCGCGGGCGGATCTGCTGCGCTCGGCCTTGGCACTGTGGCGCGGTACGGCCATGGCGGACATCGCGCTGCAGGACAGCGAGGTGTTCGACGGCGCGGTCGCGCGGCTGGACGAACTCCACGTCGCCGCGCTCGGGGATCGGGTGGATGCGGACATCCGCCTCGGCCGTGGCTCGGAGTTGGTCTCCGAGCTGACCGAGCTGGTCGCCACGTATCCGCTGCGTGAGGGGTTCGTGGCGGCCCTGATGCGAGCGCTCGCCGAGGCGGGGCGCGGGACTGAGGCGTTGACCGTGTACCAGCGGACGCGCGAGCGGCTCGCCGAGGAGTTGGGCGCCGATCCGTCGGCCGAGCTCTCCGCGCTGCACACCGCGTTGCTGCGTGGCGAGCTGGGTGAGCGGGCGGACAACCGCAGGACGAACCTGCGCGCCGAGCTGACGAGTTTCGTGGGAAGGCAGGACGACAGCTCCGCGGTCGCCCGTCTGGCCATCAAGCACCGGCTGGTCACCTTGACGGGGGCGGGTGGCTCCGGCAAGACGAGGCTGGCCACCGAGACCGCGCGGACGATGCTCGCCGAACTGCCGGATGGGGCATGGCTGGTCGAGTTGGCCTCGGTGCAGGCAGGCGGTGACCTGGCGCAGGCCGCCCTTACCGCGATCGGCCTGCGTGACCAGGCACTGCTCGGTGGTGCGCGGGGCGGGGAACCGATGGATCGGCTCATCGCAGCGGTGCGGGAGCGCGCGATCCTGCTGATCCTGGACAACTGCGAGCACGTGATCGAGGCGGCCGCGGCTTTCGCGGATCGGCTGCTGGGGGAGTGCCGGAGGCTGCGGATTCTGGCCACGAGCAGGGAACCGCTCGGTATCACTGGGGAGGTGCTGTGGCAGGTCGAGCCACTCGCGCTGCCCGCGCAGGGGGACCCCGCCGAGATCGGGTCCTCGCCCGCGGTGCGGCTGCTGCGGGACCGCGCGGATCTGGTGCGTAAGGACATCGGCTCCGATGCGCACACCTTGTCGGCCATGGCGCGGATCTGCCGGGCGCTCGACGGGGTGCCGCTGGCGATCGAACTGGCCGCGGCACGGTTGCGCACCATGTCCATCGATCAGCTGGCACATCGGCTCGACGACCGATTCCGTCTGTTGACCGGCGGCAGCCGTACGGCACTGCCCCGGCACAGGACGCTGCGCGCGGTCGTGGACTGGAGCTGGGATCTGTTGTCCGAGGCCGAACGTGGCGTGCTGCGGCGGCTCTCGGTGTTCTCCGGCGGGGCGAGCCTGGAAGCGGCCGAACGGGTGTGCGGGGATGAGGCGTTCGCCGGGGAGCAGGTACTCGACCTGCTGACCACGTTGATCGAGAAGTCGCTGCTGCTCGCCGCCGGCGAGGGCACGCCGCGCTACCGGATGCTGGAGACGATCAGGGAGTACGCGGCGCACCGGCTCGACGAAGCGGGGGAGACCGAGGCGGCGCGCCGGGCGCACCTCGCCTACTTCACCGAGCTGGCCGAGACGGCCGATCCGCACCTGCGCCGGGCCGAGCAGCTGGAGTGGCTGTCCACGCTCGAGGCCGAGCACGACAACATCAGTACGGCCCTGCGCGGGGCGATCGCCGATGGATGGGCCCAGGAGGCGATGCGGCTGGTCGCGACCGTGGGCTGGTACTGGTACCTCAGCGGGCACAGGACCGAGGGCACCGAGTTGAGCATCGCGGCGGCCTCGCTGCACGGTGAGGCGTCCGATGAGGTGCGCGCGATGACGTACACCATCGTGACGATATTCGTGACCTCCGGGCCCGGCAGCGATCAGTATCGGGCACAGGAGTGGATCCACGAGGCGCACCGGTTCATCCAGCGCAGTGGGTATCGCAACCCGCTGCTCGGGTTCGTCGCGCCGCTGGAGCGGATGCTGCAGGAGCCGACGGAGTTCCTGTCCGCGTTCGAGCCGCTCATCGTCGGCGACGATCCATGGGTGCGCGCGCAGGCCAGGCTCACTCGGGGCCGACTGCGGCTCACGCACGGCGCCGACGAGACCGATGTGGACGTCGACGCCGAGATCGCCCTCGCCGAGTTCCGCACGCTGGGTGACCGGTGGGGGATCTCGTTGGCGTTGACCTTCGTGGCCGATCGGCTCGCCATGCGCGGCGAGTTCGCACGCGCGTGTGAGCACTACGAAGAGGCGGTCGTGGCGCTGACCGAGGTAGGCGCGACCGAGGACGCGGTAGTCCTGCGGGCGCGGCAGGCTCACCTGTACTGGCTGCTCGGCGATGAGCGATCCAGCACGTCCGCCATGGCCGAAGCGCAGTGGTACGCGGGCGAAATCGCCTGGCCGGGCACGCTTGTCGAGCTGGAGCTTGCGAAGGCGCAGCTGGCGCGCTGGCGCGGCGAGCCGGACATGGCGCACCAGCACCTGGCCACGGTGCGGGCGATGCTGGGCGACGAGGGAGTAGGCGACTCGGTCCGCGCCAAGGTCATGGACCTGTACGGCTACCTCACCGAGGATCTCGACCAGGCCCGCGCGCATCGGAGCGAGGCGTTCCGTGCGGCGATGGAGCACGCGTATCCACTGGCGATCGCCGAGGTGTTGATCGGGATAGCGGATCTCGCGCTGCGCCAGGGACGGTTCGAGCAGGCCGTGGAACTGCTCGCGGCAAGCGACGCCGTGCGCGGTACGCCGGACCTATCGCAGCCGGACGCTTCCAGGATCGCCGCGGATACGCGGAATCACCTCGGTGACACCGTGTTCTCCGAGGTGACCAGTGCCGGCCGGCGGCGGGATTGGCGTGAGCTCGCCGAGACCATGCTCGCTCCGTGAACGTCTCGCGCGCCCACGGGTGGCCGGCCACGTGAGAATTCGATAGCAGACCAGAGGACCCGACTGGCAGGCTTCGGCCATGAATGCCCGGTTTGAAGGCATAGTCGACCTTTCGTGGCTTGGCAGTCCGATCGACGCGCGACCCCTGTTCGGCCCGGAGTCGGCGGCGTTGCTCGACGTGCTGCGGGGCCTGCGGCCCGCTGAGTGGGGCAACCCGGCGGTGCCCGGCTGGACCGTGCATGATCTCGCCGCTCATGTCCTCGGTGACTACTACGGCAGGCTCGGCCGGCGCGAATTCAGCAGGGCCGGGCACGTGCGCGTCTTCCAGCCTGGAGAGACGCTGGAGGCATTCATCCACCGCAGCAATCAGGAATGGGTCGACCTGCATATCGGCGTCGGCCCCGGCGCGCTCATCGAGGACTTGGAGCAGGCCGGTCCTCAGGTCGTCCGCCGGTTTCAGGAAGCCGACCTGCAGGAGCCGTCTCTGGGAGTCTCCTGGGCCGGGATCGATCCCGCGCCGATGTGGTTGGACGGTGCCCGGGAGTTCACCGAGTACTGGACCCACCGCCAGCAGATTCGCCATGCGACCGGCCAGGACACCGACCCCGAGCCGCGCGCCCTGTCCGTGGTTCTGGACACCTTCATGCGGGCCTTGCCCCACACACTGCGCAACACGGCGGCACCGGTCGGCACCCAGGTGCGGGCAAGCCGCAGTGCTCAGCCCGATTGGAGGGAGTCTCGCGCTCGCGAGTACGTGAGCTCGAAGTCGAGGTTCCAGGTCACGCCGTCTCTCGACATCTCCCATCGGCCCTCGATGACGTCGCCGTCCGGGCTCAGCCTTCCGCTGAAGCGCTGGTTGAACCCGGGCGCGTCCCGCCACATCTGCCACTCACCGTCGGCGAACGTCATCCGGTACACCCGGTGTACGCCGCGGGCGTCGGCGTACAGCATCGTGAACTCCTCGCCTGCGTCATCCAGCCCGATGAGAGCGATGGTCGGGAACGGGGCGTTCTCCCGCCATGCCTGTGGGGCCGTGTCGGGCATGGAATCGATGTCGGACACCTGCCGCAGGAACGCGCCGCCGTCCTGCCAGGCGAACTCCGTCCATGCGCTGCCGAGGCCGGGAACCTTCGGCCGTACCGTCCAGAGGCCGGCGAGGACGTCGAGTCGCGCGAGCGCCGGATGCCTGTCTCCCATCCCCAAGCCCCTTCCGTGTCCTCAGCCGGTTACTCGGAAGCATCGCAGGGACATCTGGCGACGACAACGTCCGGCTGGTCAACGCGATGGGGTCGGATCAATGAACACGGTGGCGTGATCGGCGACGAACTGGCGAAACGACCGCGGCGCCGATCCGAGGACGTCGAGCACCGTGGAGGTGACGAACGCAGGCCTTCCCATCGTCGCGCCCCACGCGGCGAGCAGCATGTCCACGACCGGACGCGGCCAGCTCCCCTCCGTCTCGCGTCGGAACTCGTCCGGCGACAACTCCTCGAATGCGATCCGGCGCCCCACGACGTCGCCGATGATGCTCACCTGCTCCGCCTGACTCAGTGACTCGGGGCCCGTGAGGACATAGTCGCCTCCCGCATGTTCGTCCTGACACAGGGCCAGTGCCGCGACAGCCGCCACGTCGCGCTCGTCGACGGGCGCCGTCTCGGCGGCGCCGTACGGCCAGCGGACGACGCCGTCGGCGCGGATCGCGGTCGCCCACCAGAACATCGCGTTTGACGCGAACATCCCCGGCCGGATGACCGTCGTCTCGAGCCCGGCGGCCGCGATGAGCCGCTCGATGTCGGCGTGGAGCACCGCCATCGGGTTCGGCTGCCGGAAGAAGGGGTGCGGGGTTCGGTGCGGCGATGAGAGAAAGACGACGCGCCGTGTGGAGACCGCGAGACGCTCGACGACCGCAGGAGCGGTCGCAGGCGGGACGGTCCAGACGAGGAAGACGGCGCCGGCGCCGCGCAGTCCCGCGTCGAGCGATTCAGGCACGGTGAGGTCGCCTGTGACGACTTCGACGTCCGCCGGCAGGGTCGCCGCCGCCTCGGAGCGATGCGTGACGGCGCGGACCGGAACGCCCGCGTCCATCAGCAGGTCGACCACGACGCGCCCGACGCGGCCGGTCGCTCCGGTGACGAGCACCGGAGGCACTTCCGTCCGTGGCATGAGACCGCACCTCCTCCGTGGCAGACGCACAGAGTACTTCTGTGCTACGCCGTCCGGCCGTCGATCGAGGGGGCAGACGCCACCCGAGCCCTGCCGTGACGTGGAGAAACGATCTCCGCCGCCGGACGGGGATGGGCCTGAGGACACACGGCCTTGGGCCAACAGGGGGACCGTACGACGCCTTTTGGCCTACCCCAGACGCCGCTCGGACCAGAGGGAGACTCCCTTCTGGCTAGGTTGAAAGTAATGGAAAAGGGTCCAATCGAGTAAAGGCATCCCATGTCCACTTTTCGGGAGCTCAAGCATCGAATGACCGAAGCGATCAACGATCACGACATACAGCGAATCCTCTCCTGCTACAGCGGGGACGCTGTGCTCGTGACACCGTCGGGTGTCTCGGAGGGACCCGACCAGATCGCCTGGTTCTATGAGCATTTCTTCAAGGGTTTTCCCGACCTCCACGTCACGGCATGGGACGAGCTCTACGACTCCGACAACCCGGCCGTCACGGAGTGGACCTTCTGCGGCACCCATACGGGACCTTTCCTTCTGCCGGACGGGCGGGAAATAGAAGGAACGGGCCGCCGTGTCACCGTCCGCGCCACATGCGTCACCCACGTCGAGGACGGCAGGATGCGCACGCATCGTGAGTACTTCGATCAGTTGGAGTTGTACAGCCAGCTCGGCTTCGGCCTGACGGAGCTTGAGCCGGAGGCGACGCCGGGTCGAAGGAGATGATCTGACAGCGGCGTTCCCGTGATCACAGGACCATCCTCGTTTCGTTCGAGGCCGCAGAACGCGTGCGGTCTTCGGGAGACGCTGACAGGCGTGTTCGCCTCCGTGAAGCCGAAATCTCACGGCCGTCTGCCCGGTTCGCAGTCGATCACGTGAGAAATCGCGAATCGCGGTCGGCCTGGCCCGTGTGGGCGGCGGACCACTGCAGGAGGAAGCGCAGCGCCTCATGGGACGGCGAATCGGGCTCCGCGGTGTAGGCGATCAGTTGCTGATCGGGATGGGTGTCGACCGAGAACTGCTGCACGTCGAGGGTGAGGGCGCCTGCGACGGGGTGACGGTAGGTCTTGGTGAGTTGTCTCGGGCCTCTCACCTGGTAGGCGGCCCACCAGGTACGGAAGTCGGGGTCGCTGACGCTGAGTTCTCCGATCAGCGCGTTCAGCACGGGGTCGCGGGGAGTGCGGCCGGCCTCCATGCGCAGCACCGCGACGCACTCGCGCGCGGCGCGCGACCAGTCGGCGTACAGGGCGCGGAAGGCGTCGTCGAGGAAGGTCAGCCGGATCAGGTTGCGGTCGGCCCGGGACAGGGCGCCGAAATCGGTCAGCAGGGCGACGGCCCCCCGGTTCCAGGCCAGCACGTCCATGCGGCGGTTGAGGACCATCGCGGGGACGTCGAGCATCGTGTCCAGCAACTGCCGCAGCCGCGGGGCCACCTCGGGCCGAGAAGGCCGCCGTGGGGGAGCGGCCGGTGCGACGTCGGCGACGGCGAACAGGTAGTCCCGTTCGTCCGGGGCGAGCTGAAGCCCGTCGGCGAGCGCGTCCAGGACAGGGCGGGAGACCCGGCGGGTGCGTCCCTGCTCGAGCCGTACGACGTAGTCGACGCTCACGTGCGCGAGCTGGGCGAGCTCCTCCCGGCGTAAACCCGGCACGCGGCGGAGCCGGCCGTCGTCCGGCAGTCCGGCCCGGTGCGGATCGAGGGCGGCACGGCGAGAGCGGAGGAATTCCCCCAGCTCGTTGCCGCCGGAAGCAGTGCCGACATGTCCCATGGGTCCATTGTCCGCGCAGGTCAGCCCATGTGCCTGGTACCGGTTTGCATACGCAGGTCCCTCCCTGGCACCCCATGCCCGGCGACGCGACGGTGGACGCGTGGCCGATGGACCTCCTCGGTCACCGGGTCCGTCTCGGGCCCGTCCCTTTGCGCGTTCATTGGAGTGAGCACCTGTGAGAACCGATGTCTCCTTTCCCGGCGCCGGGCTGAAGCTCGCCGGCCACCTCTACACCCCGGACGGCGACGCCGCCGGGGCGCGTCCGGCGATCGTCGTCGGCCATCCGGGCAGCGGCGTGAAGGAACAGGCCGCCGGCCTGTACGCCCGGCGCCTGGCCGAGCGGGGTTTCGTCACGTTGGCGTTCGACGCCGCCCATCAGGGGGAGAGCGAGGGCGAACCCCGCGGTCTGGAGGACCCGGGCCGCCGGGTCGAGGATCTCAAGGCCGCGGTCTCCTTCCTCACGACCCGCGAGGAGGTCGACCCCGGCCGCATCGGGGCGCTGGGCATCTGCGCCTCCGGAGGGTACGCCCTCGCCGCCGCCGCGACCGATCAGCGGGTCAGGGCCGTCGGAACCGTGAGCGCGGTCGACATCGCCCGCCAGTTCCGCGTCGGCGCCGACGGCACTCAGGACCCCGCCGTGATCCAGGGCATGCTGGAGGCGGCCGCGGCAGCACGTACGGCCGAGGCCCGCGGCGAAGGTGTCCAGTCCTTCACGCTCTTCCCGGACACGGAGGAGGAGGCCCGCCGCGGCGGCCCGCACGTTTACGAAGGCTGGGAGTACTACCGCACCCCGCGGGCCCACCACCCGCGGTCGGCCACGTCGATGACCTGGACCAGCATCGACCACATCGCCTCGTTCGACGCCTTCAGCGCACTGGCCCTGCTGGCCCCGCGCCCACTGCTCATGATCGCCGGCCGTGAGGCGGTGACCTCCTGGATGAGCGTGGAGGCCTTCCAGAAGGCCCCAGGCCCGAAGGAACTGCTCTGGATCGACGGTGCGATGCACACCGATCTCTATGACAAGGACGCCTACGTCACGCCTGCGGTGGCGGGGCTGGCCGACTTCTTCCGGACCCATCTGGCCGACGCCGAGTAGAGCCGAGTGAAACGACGGCCTCCTGGAAAAGCCGACTTCGACCGGAGTCCCAGGAGGCCGTACGCCGGCGAGCGATGGTCAGCGGCCGGGTTCAGTGTTGTGATGACGATGACGCCTGACGTGCTCGACTTGTGCCGGGAGGTCGGCCATGAGGTTGTACGCCCTCGCCTACCGATTCGGGTTCACCCCGTGGGAGCGCTACGGAAAGGCGGCACACGCCAGTATCGAGGCCTTGCTCGACCGTGAGGAGGCGGAGCGGTCGCGCCCGCTCGGCCGGGCGATCGATCTCGGCTGCGGCCGCGGCCAGTACACCCCCGAACTCGCGAGGAGGGGGTGGGAGGCCGTGGGCGTCGACGACATCCCGCAGGCGATCGACGCGGCGAATCGCATGGGCGTCTCCGGCGTCACCTTCGTGGTGGGCGACGTGACGGACCTCGCACCGGCGGGCCTGGGCACGTTCGACTTCTTCTTCGACGTCGGCTGCTTCCAGGGACTGAGTTCCGGGCAGCGGCTCGCCGAAGGTCGGAGTGTGTCCGCCCTCGCCAATCCGGGCGCCACGCTCCTGATGCTCGCCTTCCAGCCGACCAGTATGCGTTCCCTGGCGGGAGGCGTGACGAGGGCTGATGTCGAGGCCGCATTCCAGGGGTGGGAGATGCTCTCGGTCGAGTCCGCGGACACCGCCGGGCTGGGATGGCCGCTGAACAGGACGGCGCCGCAGTGGTACCGGCTCCGTCGACCGGCATAGGTCCTGTCCGGCAAATGGTGAAGCGGCGTCATTTCGCGAACGATCCCGGTTGCAGGGCGTGCGGCGCGGTCCGTTCGTGCCAGGCCTTCAGTACGGACGCGGCGAGCGCGGCGGATACGCCCGCCGTCGTGTCCACCTCCACGTCGTAGGGGCCGAAGGTATGGATGAGGTCCTCTTCGACATGGCTGCGGCCCTCGCCGATTCGGCGATCGCCGCGAGTGTGTTCACGGCGATCCAGTTCATCGAGGTCGCAGTGGACCCCGATCAGGAAGACGTCCAGGTGTGCGAGCAACCGGGCCAGTTCGTCGCGCCACGCAGGGAACTCGATGACGTGCTCGACGATCAGATCGTTGCCGGCCTCGGCCAGCGCGGGCAGGCAACGGTGGAATCCGGCGAAGAAGCGCGGGCGCATCTGGTTCCACCAGTTGAACGGCCCGGAGTCCTCCCGCCGCTCCGGCAGCATGCCGGCGGACACGAACTGATCTGAGGACACGTGCAGGAACGGCTCAGCGAGCGCGCGTTGCAGCGTTTTGGCCATCGTCGACTTGCCTGAACTGGAAGCACCGTTGAGCAGGATGACCCGGCCTGGACCGCGGGGATGGGGATGAGGCTCCACACACGAAGGATGCCCCTGCTGCGCACCGCACCATCACGCCGCGCCGGCGGCGTCGGAATTGACAAGCGTGACCGCGTACGTCATCCTGAAGCTGCGACCGGAAACATGGTCTGCGTTAGCGTGGACAAATTCAGCCTGAGCGAGTACGCTCGCGTTTCCACGCCTTTTCCGACGACCCGCTTCGCTCGCTCACGTTGCGAGGTTGCCTGGCGTGTAGTCACTCCGCCGCGAGCCCTCGGAAGGACATCTGTTGGCAGCGTCGCGCAACGCCTCCGCCGTACCCGCCGGTCCCCGTCGCATCTCGTTTT
>NZ_BONV01000071.1 GCF_016862895.1 Planotetraspora kaengkrachanensis
CCGTGAGGTCCTTCCAGACGCCGGAGATCCCCCGCACCTGGGCCTGGCCGCCGAGCTTGCCCTCGGTGCCGACCTCGCGGGCGACTCGGGTGACCTCCTCCGCGAACGCGGACAGCTGGTCGACCATGGTGTTCACGGTGTTCTTCAGCTCGAACATCTCGCCGACCGCGTCGACGGTGACCTTGCGGCTCAGGTCGCCCCGGGCCACGGCCGTGGTCACCTCGGCGATGTCGCGCACCTGGGCCGAGACGCGGCTGGACATGGTGTTGACGGACTCGGTGAGATCCCGCCAGCTCCCCGACATCCCGCGTACGTTCGCCCGCCCGCCGAGCTTGCCCTCGGTGCCGACGTCCCGGGTGACGCTCGTCACCTCCGAGGTGAACAGGGCGAGCTGGTCGACCATCCCGTTGATCGCCTTGCCGAGCCGGCGCACCTCGCCCCTGGCGCTGCGGTCGAGGTCGATCCGCATCGACAGATCGCCCTTCGCCACCGCGTCGATCACGTCGGCGGCGCCGCTCACGGGCGTCACCAGCGCGTCGATCAGGTCGTTGACGGAACCCACGCCCTCGGCCCACGAGCCGACGCCGGGGCCAGGAGTGAGACGCTCGTTGAACCTGCCCTCCTTCACCACCTCGCGGCGGACCCGGTTCAGCTCGTTGGCGAGGTGCTCTCGCCGGTCCGCCACCTCGTTGAGGAGCAGGCGGATCTCGCTGAGGATCCCGGGGGGCGCGTGCGGGACACGTCGGCGGAAGTCCCCGTCGCGCCACGTGATGAGGGTTTCCAGGACAGGCACGAGATCGGACTCGGTGTACGACCGTTCCGTTCCGGCCAGCTCAACGCCGACGGGCGACATGTGGCCTCCTTCACCCCTTGGGGGTCTAGCGCCGCATATGAGGCACAGCGGCCTTTCGGGGGGCGGACTCCTTGCCAGTCTGTCACGTTCCGTGGCGTGGGGTGCCCCCTTGTTTTACCCCGGGTCAAGCGGAACTGTGGTAAGCACGGAAGCGGTGACAAGTACCCCTCGTGCCGTTCTGGCCGCGTCGTTCGCGCCGGGAGAGACGGCCGTAACAGCTGCCGTGCGGTTCACTCGCGAAGTGATGACCGCATGGGCCGTCATGTCCGTGGCCGCCGAGGCGGAGGGCCTGGCGCGTGATCTGGTGGCCGAGGTCTCGGGCGAGCCGTTCGACGTCGTGTGGATACACCATGGCGAGTCCGTGCAGGTCGAGGTCAGGGAGAAGTCCGGCTCGACCGCCTACGGCCCGCCCGCGGACGCCGTCGCCTGGGGGGTGACCTTCACCGCGTCGACCCGCACCCGCTGGGCCAGGATCGACCTGCCCGGAGGCGCCCCGGGCGGGGGAGACGAGTGGGTGGCGGAGACGACCGCCGGGCCGGGCTGGCTGGGCTTCCTCGCGGACGCCAGCGATCTGCTCGCCGGCACCCTCGACCCCGACATGGTCCCGGCGATCATCGCGCAGATCGTGGTCCCCCGCCTCGCCACCTGGTGCGCCGTCTACACGGCGGAGCACGGGTCGGGGCCGCTGCGGCCCGCCTATCTCTGGCACGCGGACGAGGCCCAGATCGACGCGCTCCGCGAACTCCTGGGCGAGACCCAGATGCCGTCGGGAGAGGGCCCCGCGGTGCTGCACATGGGCGAGTGGCAGTCACTCGCCTTTCCGCTGACCGCCAGGGGCCGCCGACTGGGGATCATGTGCCTGGGCCGGCGGGACCGCTTTCCCGACGAGGGCCTGCAACTGGCCGAGGACCTCGGCCGCCGGGCCGCGCTGGCGATGGACAACGCCCGCCTGTACGCCCAGCAGGCGGCGGCCAACCGGGCTCTCCAGCGCAGCCTGCTGCCGCCCGAGGAGCCCAAGACTCCCGGCCTGGACTCCCACGTCATCTACGAGCCCGCGGGTGAGACCAACGAGGTCGGCGGTGACTTCTACGACCTGTTCCCCATGCGTGAGGGGGTCTGGCGGTTCGCCATCGGCGACGTCTGCGGCACCGGACCCGAGGCCGCGGCCGTCACCGGCCTCGCGCGGCACACCCTCCGCCTGCTCGCCCGCGAGGGGTACGGCGTGGCCGACGTGGTCGACCGCCTGAACCAGGCCATCCTCGACGAGGGGGAACGGGCGAGGTTCCTGACGCTGCTGCACGGGGAGATCACCCGCGTGCCCGACGGGCTCGACGTCAGCCTGGTCTCCGCCGGGCATCCCGAGGCGCTGCGGCTGCGGCCGAGCGGCGTGGTCGACACGGTCGCCCAGCCCCAGTCGTTGCTCGGCGTCTTCCCCGAGGCCGACTTTCGCGAGGAGAGCGTCCACCTCGCGCCGGGAGACGTGCTGCTCGGGGTCACCGACGGCGTGACAGAGAGACGGTCGGGCTCCCGGCTGCTCGACGACGACGGAGGGCTGGCCAAGCTCCTGTCCGAGTGCGTGGACCTGTCCGCCCGGGCCGTTGCCGAGCGGATCCGCCGTGCCGTACAGGATTTCGCGCTGGAGCCGAGCGCCGACGACCTGGCTATCCTCGTCCTGCGAGCGCCCTGACCGCGAAGTCGAGCGAGGCCGCCATCTGGCGGATGCGCTCCTCCACGACCAGCGAGCCGTGGCCGGCGTCGTACCGGTAGACCGACGCCTCGTGGCCGTGGTCGGCGAGCGCGCTCAGATAGTTCTCGATCTGGCGGATCGGGCATCGGGGGTCGTTCTCGCCCGCGAGGATCAGCAGGGGCGCCTGGACCATGTCGGCGTAGGTGATCGGGGAGGACGCGGCGTACCTCTCGGGCAGATCCGCGGGCGAACCGCCGAGCAGGGCCCGGTGCGCGGCCCGCAACCCCTCGGCCTCGTCCTCGTACGCCGCCGCGTGGTCGGCGATGGGCACGGCGGCGATCCCCGCCGCCCAGCTCTTGGGCTGGGTGCCGAGGGCCAGCAGGGTGAGGTAGCCGCCCCAGGACGAGCCCGTGAGCACCAGCCGGTCCGGGTCGGCGATGCCGTGGTCGACCGCCCAGTCCCTGACGGCGGCGACGTCGGCCAGCTCGATGTGCCCGACGTCGCCGTGGAGGGCGTCCCGCCAGGCAGAGCCGTACCCGACGGAGCCCCGGTAGTTGACCCGGATCACCGCGAAGCCGTTGTCGACCCAGGCCGCGACCGGAGGCAGGAACGAGTCGTCGTCCTGCGCAGCGGGCCCGCCGTGCAGCAGGAAGACGGTCGGGTACGGCGGGGCGAGCCGCTCCGGACGGGAGACCAGGGCGTGGATGCGCCCGCCCGGGCCGTCCACGTCGATGTCCTCCAGCGGCACGGACGGCGGAGGCGTGCGGCCGGGGTTGATGACGACGTGCCCGCTGCTCGACTTGATCACCGGGGGGTGGGCGGCGCTCGACCAGGAGTACTCCACCGAGCCGTCCGGACGCGGGGCGGCCGCCTCGATCACCCCGTGCGGGCTCTCGATCGGCGTGAGGCCTCCGCCGGCGAGGTCGTAGCGCAGCAGTTCGGTGCGGCCCCGATGGCTGTGCATGATCAGCAGCGCGCGGCCGTCGTCGTACCAGTCGGAGGTGATCTCGCCGGGCACCCGCAGCCAGATCTCGCGCTGCTCACCGGTGACCGGGTCCCAGACGAGCGGCTCGCGCCGGCCGCGGCGCTCGTGGAGGACCAGGATCCGGCGGTCGCCGGGAAGCGGGGCGAACCGGATGCCGGTGACGCCCTTCCCCTGGCCGTCGTGAAGCTCCCCGACGACCTGGCCGTCGGTCTTCAGCACCCGCAGGGCCGGGTGGAGGGAGTCGCCGTGCTCGCTGTGGCTGATCGCGATGAGCGATCCGTCGAGGGACATGCCGACGACCGACGCGAACTCGTCATGGCCGTAGACCGGGACGGCGTCTCCTGCGCCGTCGGTGACCAGGACCTCGAAGCCGTCTCGAGAGGATCGGCCGACCGCCGCGACGCCGTTGCCGCCGAGACCGAGGCCGCAGGGGTTCCCCGGCTGCATCGGCACGGGGACGTCGGCGCCGCCGTAGAAGGGTTGCCGCATCCACACGCCGAACTCGTCGCCGTCGGTGTCGGCGAACCACCAGATCCAGTTGCCCGCCGGGTCGACGGCGCCGTACGAGGTGCCGTTGGGCCGGTCGGTCACCTGACGGGCCTGGCCGGTGGAACGGTCCCAGGCGTAAATCTCCCATGCCCCTGAGGCGTTGCTGCGATAGAGGGCGCGATGCGGCGCCTGGCGTGCCCACATCGGCAGGGTCGTGCGTGGTGCCCGGAACCTGGATTGCCAGCGTTCCTCGGCCTTCATGCGGCCCTCCCCTGTCCTCCGGCGGGGTTGCGGTCAAGTATGTCCCGTACAAGTGGAAAATGGCCGACAAATCGTGGATGTTCGCGCGGAATTTCCCGTCAGAAGGCCCTCAGGTCACTTCCGTACCATCCAGGTGGACAAGCGGAAGGACGCCGTCACCTCGACCGGGTCGGGCAGTTCCCCGATCTTCTTCGCGAGGGCCTCGCCGTCGGTGTGCCAGGCGCTCGGCCCCATCCCGACCACCGCTTCGACCGCCGCGTGGCCCAGCGTCAGCGGGATCTCCAGGTCGGCCTGCCCGGCCGGGGTGAACCGTCCCGCGAGGGTCTCTCTGAGCCGGCGCTCCTTCTCCGCGTCCACGGACAGCAGGCCGAGCCGGTCGACCAGGGGACGGAGATGGCCCGCGGCGGGGGTCACGACCAGCAGCCTGCCGCCCGGCTTCAGGATGCGGGCGAACTCGGCGGCGTTGCGCGGCGCGAAGACGTTGAGCAGCACGTCGGCGCACGCGTCCCGGACGGGCAGGGGCCGCCAGACGTCCGCCACGACGGCGCCGATGCGGGGATGCGCCCGCGCCGCCCGCCTGATCGCGTGCTTGGACACGTCGAGTGCGAGCCCCACCGCCCCGGATGCCGCCGCGTCAAGCGCCCGGGACAGGTAGTGGCCGGTGCCTGCCCCGGCGTCCACGGCGACCTCCGCCGCTTCGCACGCCGCGGCGACCGCGTCCGCGAGCGGGGCGAAGTGGCCTCCGTCGAGGAAGTCGGCGCGGGCTGCGACCATCGCCGCGGTGTCGGCCGTGCCCGGCGCCGCCGAGCCGGTCAGCAGACTGACGTATCCCTGCCGCGCCACGTCGAAGCCGTGCCCGGCGTCGCAGCGGACCGTGCCGGGCACAAGGGTCAGCCGGCCGCCGCAGACCGGGCAGAGCAGGAGATCGATGACGTCGGCGAGCATCCGTCCATCATCGCCCGTCCTGGTGACCGCCTCGTGTCCCGGTGTGCGCACGGCAGTTCGGTACGGCATTTCTGTACGGCATTTCACATGGCGAGAATCCCGGGTGATTCAGATCACAGCGACGCCTTGTCATGTCGTGAGTCATAAATCATGATCAGGGGTAGTCAGTATCGATTTGACGTGATTCGGGGGGTCATCGTCCCAGGAGGCCCTCATGACAGAGGAAACCGGGCAGACCCGGCCGCTCGGCGTCAGTCGTCCGGATCTCGCGGTGGACGACCTTCCTGAGCCGGAGGAGGTCTTCGGCGTACGGAGGATCGGACCGAAGGAGCTCTTCAAGTACGCGCTAGGTCCGAGCCTGATCGCCCTGGGCATCTCCATCGGCAGCGGCGAGTGGCTGCTCGGACCCCAGGCGGTGGGGCAGTACGGCTTCGTCGGCGTCGGATGGGTGATCGTCGTCTCGGCGGTGCTCCAGACCTTCTACAACATCGAGTGCTCGCGCTATGTGATGGCGACGGGAGAGGCACCGGTGGTCGGCTGGGGACGGGTGCCTCCCGGCTACCTGTTGTGGGTCCCGCTTTCCGTCTTCATCGTGATATTCGCCTTCATCGCGGGTGGCTGGGCGGCGTCCGCCGGCCAGGGCGTCTACGCGCTCGTCCACGGCGAGGTGCCACCCGCCGGAGCCGAGGAACCGCGTATCTGGGCGATCGCTCTACTCGTGCTCGTCTTCCTCATCACGGCTGGCGCCCGCCGCATCAGCCGCGCACTGGAACTGGCGAACTGGGTGATGGTCGGGGCCATCCTGGTGGCCCTGGTGCTCGTCGACCTGTTCGTGGTGCCCTTCAGCCAGTGGTGGGAGGGCATCCGTGGATTCGTCACCCCCGCCGCTCCGCCCGCCGGCATCACCGCCACCCAGCTCGGCGCGCTCGCCGGGTTCACCGCGCTCGCGTCCGGCCTGAACTGGTACGTCATGGGCCACTACCGCGACAAGGGCTACGGAATGGGGTACCGGGTCGGCCACATCTCCGGCATGCGCGGTGGACGTACACAGATGCTGGCGAGCGGCGTCACCTTCCCGGACGACCCCGACAACAACGCCCGGTGGCGTCGCTGGTACCGCCTGCTGCTCACGGACATGTGGGGCATCTTCTTCGTCGGCGCCATGCTGGGCATGCTGCTGCCGACCATCCTGATGGCGCGCGCCGTGGAGATCAGCGGGAAGACGCCCACCCAGGCCAACGTGCCGACATTCGTGGCGAGCGCGCTGGAGCAGGAGCACGGCAGGGTGCTCTTCAACGTCGCCCTCGTGCTCGGCGTGCTGATCCTCTTCTCGACCCAGCTGGGGATCTTCGAGGGCATGGTCCGCGTGACGACCGACGCGGCACACGCCACGAGCCCCCGCCTGCGGGCCCTGGTCGAAGGTGACCCGAGGCGGTTCTACTACCCGTTCATGCTGGTGCTGCTGGTGATCATCGCGATCATCCTGCACCTGGCGCTGCCCGTGAGCCTGGTCCAGTGGTCGGCGAACATGTCGAACCTGGGCGCGCTGTTCTATCCGTTCCTGCTGATCTACCTCAACCGCAGGCTGCCCCGTGCCGCCCGGTCGCGCTGGTACCACCAGGTGATCCTGGTGCTGAACTTCCTGTTCTTCGGGTTCTTCTTCGTCAACTTCATCGCCGACCTCGTCGGAAATCCGCTGGTGACCTTCTAGGCGGGGAATTCTGGGTCGGGAAGTTCTGGGGCGGGTCGTTCTGGGGCGGGCCGTTCTAGGGTGGGGCGATGCCGTACGAGCCGAAGGTTGTGGCCGGTGTCGAGATCGTCCCGGTCTGCGACGCCGTCGGGCCCATGGGAGAGAGCATCAGAAAGCCGCTTCCGGAGCTTTTTCCCGGCGGCGCCTTCGCCGACGCCGACGACGAGTGGGCGCTCCACTTCCACTGCTACGTGTTGCGGGCGGGAGGCCGTACGGTCCTGGTGGACACCGGGATCGGCGGAACGGACTCGCCCGCGGCCGGATGGGCGCCGGTGCCCGGCCGGTTGGTCGCGGAGTTGGCGGAGGTGGGCGTGGGCCCGGCGGACGTGGACGTCGTCGTGCTGACCCATCTGCACAGTGACCACGCGAGCGGCTGTGTCCGGGACGGCGTGCCGGTCTTCCCGAACGCCCGCCACGTGATCCAGCAGGCCGAGCTCGACTGGGTGGGCGGGCCCATGCGGCGCGAGGTCGTCGAGCCGCTGCGGGACTCCATCCAGGTCGTGGACGGCGACGCCGGCCTGCTGCCCGGCGTCCGCGTGGTGCACGCCCCCGGCCACACGCCGGGGCATCAGTGCGTGGAGGTGGGCGACCTCATCGTGACCGGTGACGCGGTGCTCCATCCGGTCCAGTTGGCCGACCCCACGATCCCCTACGCGTACGACGAGGATCCGGAGCGGGCGGTCGTGAGCCGTCTGGCCATCCTCGACCGCGCCGCGGTCATCGCCCCCGGCCACTTCGCCCAGGCGTTCGTCCCGGTTCGACCGATATAGGGGTCACCTCGTCCAGAGGCATTCCTGGGTCGCCTGGACGAGGGCCATCAACTCGGGTGAGGCCCGCTCGCCCGCCCAGGTGAGCCCGAAGGTCATCCGGAGCTCCGCCGACTCGAGCGGAACGAAGTGGACGTCGTGCCGGCGGATCGAGCCGACCAGCAACGACGGCGTCGGCAGAAGACCCGCTCCCGCCGCCACGAGATCGAGCGCGGACGCGAAGTCGTCGAGGTCGCCGGCGACGACATGGAGTTGGTCGGGGCCGGGCAGCAGGGCGGCGATCCGGGCCCACATCCCGCCCGGCGGTCGGTTCCGCGGCACCACGATCCTCTGCCGGGCGAGTTGCCCGAGCCGCAGACGGGACTTGGAGGCGAGCGGATGACCCGCCGGGACGGCCAGGTGCGCCACCGGCACATGGAACCGGGCGGCCGTCGTGAATCCCAGCGGGAACGGCGTCTGGACGATCGCCGCCGTCACCTCTCCCTGCGCCAGTGCCGTGAGGGAATCACTCCGGCCGGACGCGAGCAGTTCCACCTCGATCGCGGGCCGGCGGTGGGCCAGGCGCCGGGCCACCCGCGCGGCCAGTGTTCCGACGAGCGAGGGATAGGCCAGTCGAATCGTGGGACCGGCCGGTACCGCCAGGCGGGCGGCCTCGGCTGAGAACCTCGCGGCGGCCTGTAGCAGTGCCTCCGCGTCCGGCAGCAGCGCCTTGCCCGTGTGTGACAGCCGCACGTCACGGCTGGTCCGGTCGAAAAGGCGGACGCCCAGCGAACGTTCGAGCCTGCCGATGGCCTGGCTCACCGCAGGCTGTGAGACGCCGAGCTCGGCCGCGGCGCGCGAGAAGCTCAGGTGCCGCGCGACGAGGGCGAAGCAGCCGATGTCGCGCAGCGGCGGGCCGGAATCCATGCTCCAGTATGACCGGCCGTCTAAGTCGATCCATAAGCAGTGGTGATGGTTGGTGGGGCGGGCGGGGTGGTCATCGGGTCTCGCGCCAGAGAGGCGTCTGATCATCGGCCTGCGCGTGGGCTGGGGGCCCGGAACGAAGTCTCGGCCGCCAATTCGTATTGCGTAGTTCGTTGTGTTTTTCGGCCGGGGGTATTTGGTGCGAAGGGCGCCTATGGGTGTTTATCGCGCAATTCACACTAGGCCATCAAGCTGGACAAATGGCATTTATCAATTCGCGCTCCTCTTCTAACTACCCGTCGGTATTGGTTGCCTGGTATTCGTCATC
>NZ_BONV01000072.1 GCF_016862895.1 Planotetraspora kaengkrachanensis
TCAACCACTAACGACCAACCTCCAACGACCGGCCCTCACCCCGCCGGTCGGCGATCAACCATGCGTCCATCGATCCCCCGCCGTAGACGACCTGCTGATCAGCTGCCCTCACGTGCCCCCGCCAGGCGACGACCGCTGAGCCCCTCCATTGCGCCTTGCGTTCGACCCGACAGTTCACGAACGCATCAGATGAACGACGCATCGGGACACGCCCGCGGCCGAGGTGATCGCCATGAGGACGGCGGCCATGGTGACCTTGACTAGCAGAGCGAGAGTCGCCACTCCGGGCGCGACCGTGGACGAGTCCCCCACACGGGATCCGACCAGCAAAAAGAGATCATTGACCGATACTTGACAAACAGTTACATTACGTCGGCAGATCGGGGGTCCCGGGTGCTCGAAGGGAGAACCGTTCTAATGGTCCGACGAGTTCTGATCGGCGCAGCAGCTGTACTCCTCCTCGTGTGGGGTGTTCCATCGGCCGTCTTCGCGGCGGACGGCACCCGAACTCCCTCAGCGCCGTCCTACACGGTCACCCTGACCAGCAACACGTCGGGAAGCACCTGGACCGGGCACGAGAGCATCACCTTCAGCAACCCGTCCGCGGATCCGCTGACCGAGGTCTACCTCCGGCTGTGGGACAACTACCACGGCACGTGCCCGTCGACGCCGGTCACCGTGACCAACGTGACGGGCGGCACGCCGTCCCCGTTGTCCGTCTCCTGCACCGCGCTGAAGATCACTCTCGCTACCGCGCTCAACCAGAACCAGACCGCGTCGGTCGGATTCGACCTGAGCATCGTGGTGCCCGCCGGCGCCGACCGGTTCGGCCGCGACGGGTCCTACAACTTCATCGGCAACGCGCTTCCCGTGCTGGCGGTCCGCGACGCGAGCGGCTGGCACCTCGACCCGTACAGCAACAACGGTGAGTCCTTCTACTCGCTCATCAGCAACTACGCGGTCACGCTCGACCACCCGACCTCGCTGCTCGTGCCCGCCACCGGCACCTCCGTCGACACGCCGGGGACGTCCGGCCGTACGGTCACCAAGGCCACCGCGAACAACGTCCGCGAGTTCGCGTGGGCGGCCGGGCCGTTCGTCAAGACGACCAGCACCACCACCACGGGCGTGGTGGTGAACGTCTACCGGGTGAGCTCGATCAGTTCGAGCAGCGCCGCCTCGATGATGACCACCGCGAAGAACGCGCTCGTCGCCCACGCCGGACGCTTCGGCGCCTACCCGTACGGCGAGGCTGACGTGGTGCTGGACAACAACTTCTGGTTCGGCGGCATGGAGTATCCCGGGTTCGTGCTCGACGTGATCAGTTCCACGGCTCTGGCGCACGAACTCGCCCACCAGTGGTGGTACGGCATCGTGGGCGACGACGAGTACAACAGCCCGTGGCTGGACGAGTCGTTCACCGACTACGCGACCGACCTGTACAACGGCGTCTCAGGCACAAACTGCTGGAACAACGTCTCCTGGCAGTCGTCGGCCGAGAAGATCAGCAACTCGATGGCCTACTGGGACGCCCATTCGAACCGCTACGGAACCGTGGTCTACACCTACGGCAAGTGCGCGCTGCACGACCTGCGGCGCACGATCGGCACGACGGCGATGACGAACCTGCTCCGGAATTACGCCGCGGCCCACTGGTACGGGGTCTCGACCACCGCGGAGTTCAAGGCCGCCGCCCAGGCGGCGACCACGGTCAACCTGTCGTCGTTCTGGACCACCCACCGCATCGACGGCTGAGCGGCCCGAAACGCTGGTTACCGGCGCCGTCGTGCGATCCGGCTCCCTGAGCGCGAGGAACGGGACGACCGGTGCGGGAGGCGAGGACACGATCGCGTCTTCACCTCCCGCGGACGCTCGATCAGGCGTAGGTGACGCGAAGCGGAAGCGTGCGCGGCCCGCGGACCTGGCCCGCGGCCCACGTCACCGCAGCCGGGTCGCGGAGGCTGAACTCCGGGACCCGCTCGAGCCAGACCTCGAGGGCGATCTTGAGCTCCATCCGCGCCAGGTGCGAGCCCACGCAGCGGTGGATGCCGAGTCCGAACGCGACGTGCCGGTTGACCTCACGATCGATGACGACCTCGTCAGCCCGCTCGAACTGCGCCGGGTCGCGGTTGGCGGCCGGGAACGACAGCAGCACCCAGTCCTCGGCCTTCATGTCGACGCCGTTCCAGTGCATGTCCTCCTTCACCAGCCGCGCCATCGTCACCGGGGCGTAGACGCGCAGGAACTCCTCCATCGCGGTCGGCAGCAGCTCCGGCTCGGCGACCAGCCGCGTGCGATCGGCCGGGGTCTTCGCCAGATGCCACAACGACGCGCCGATCGCGCTCCAGGTCGTGTCGATCCCGGCGATGAGCAGCAGGGCCATCGTGCCGGCCACGTGCGCCGGTTCGAGCTTGCGGCCGTACAGCTCGGCGTTGATGAGATAGGTCGTCAGGTCGTCGCGTGGGTTGTCGACGTGGTCGCGGATCTGCGCGAGCAGGTAGTCGAACAGCAGAGCCATCCGCTCCATGCGCTCTTCCGGCGGCCGGTTGATCCCTTCGAGTGCGTTCTCGATGAACTCACGGAATCGCGGGCCGTCCTCCGGCGGGAAGCCGAGCATGTCGGCGATGACCCGCATGGGGATGTGCTGTGCGTAGTCGTGGGCCGCGTCGACGTCCTGCCGGCCCTCGAACGCGTCGATGAGCGAGTGGCACAGCGCCCTTGTCGACTCCTCACGCTTGGCGATCGCGTTCTTGGTGAACGCCGGGAGTAACAGCTTGCGGGCGTCGTGGTGGAACGGCGGGTCGGAGGAGATCGGCGGTGTGCCGCCCACCGGTGCCAGCTCGCGGGGCGGCCGGAAGTTGCTCATGATGATCGACCGCGAGGAGAAACGCTCGGTGTCGTACGCGATGGCCGCGACGTCCTCGTAGGTCGTCGGCAGCCACCCGCCGCCGAACCGGTCGGTGTGCGCGATGGGGCACCGCCGGCGGAGGTCGTCCTGGATGGGATACGGGTCTGCCGCCCATTCGGGTTCGAGGTGGGAGAAGTCGGTCGCCCAGTCGGAGACCGGGCCGGTGACGATCTCGTTGCGCGTGCCGAGGGGCTGGTCTCCCCGCGTCTCCCGGAAGTCGCGGGTGAAGCGGTCGTCGAGCGTCATTCGTCAGGCCTCCTCGACCAGGTCGATCGCTCTTTCCGGGCAGTTGGACGCCGCCAGGCGGGCCGCGTGCTCCTGGTCCGGTGGGACGGCGCTGTCGCCGATCACCTGCCCGTAGCCCTCGTCGTCCTCTCCGAAGAGAGCGGGGGCCAGGGTGTAACAGCGGCCATGTCCATGGCACCGCTGGGGATCGATCTGCACTTTCACTGAGTGGCTCCCCTCTGTGCAGTGATGTCGGTGGGGGCGAGGGCGGTCACGACACGGCTGAGCAGGGCCGTCCACTCCTCGTCGCCGACGGCATGCAGGTCCGGCGGGATGAGCGCGCTGCCCATCGCGAGGAGGAGACAGAAGTGGGCGAGCGCGTTCGGCGACAGCGCCGAGTCGAGTTCGCCTCCCGTCTGACCGGCCCGGACCAGATCCGCGACCCAGTCGGCGCGTTCGCCGACGTAGTCCCGCATCGGCCGGGCGACGTCCTCGTCGCGGCGCGCCGCGACCAGTGCCTCCACGATGAGGTAGCCCCGGGCGTCGCGACGGCGGGGAAGCCACCGGCCGACGGCGAGGAGCACCTCGGTGATGGACCGATCGGGATCGGCGGCCAGCACCGCGGCGAGCAACTGCCGCCCATGTGCGCGCAGCGCCGCCACGAGCAGTTCGGCCTTCGAACCGAAGTGCGCGTACAGCGCGCCGTTGCTGACCCCGGCCGTCGCGGCGATGTCCGCCACCCGCGTGCCGTCGTACCCGCGCTCGGCGAAGACGTCGGCCGCCGCGCGCAACAACCGTTCGCGCGTTTCGGCCGCGGTGACGCCCGCGATCCGCCCCATGATCGAATTAAAAGACCGTTCATTTCATTGGTCAAGGGCACGGCTCGTTCGAAGGGCGCGCAGCAGGGCGGCGGCGAGCTCGACGGCGAGGGGTGGGCCGTCGAGCTCGCCGGTGAACACCTTGCCCGGAGAACCGGCATACCGGTGCGATTTGTCCGTCTGCTTGGCCGAGTGAGGGGGCTCGGAGAGGCGCGCATGCAAGCATGTGCGGGCCCGGCGTGGACGCGCGCCGACCGCATATGCGCTCGTCAGCGGGGGTACGAGCCGATGGCTCACAATCGGTATGGTGATACCGTACTTCCATGCCGATCGTCGGAAGATCGGCTCGACAAAGACGCAGGGCGGTCGGCAGGGACCGCAGCTCGCCAGCCCGGCAAACCCCCACACGCCGGGCAATGGACGACTGCCTCCGGCGCGCCTGCGGTCATCGGCACCCGGTTCGTGCCGGCTATGCGAAACAAGATCAGAAAGGCATCGCCATGCCCCTCCCGCCGAGTTCCCTGCT
This sequence comes from Planotetraspora kaengkrachanensis, assembly GCF_016862895.1. GTDB lineage: Bacteria > Actinomycetota > Actinomycetes > Streptosporangiales > Streptosporangiaceae > Planotetraspora > Planotetraspora kaengkrachanensis. The sequence goes on from NZ_BONV01000072.1 coordinate 4,478, forward strand.
GCGCTCATCCGTCAGCGGGCCCGTCTTCTTCCCCGAGGACGACGGCTTCGCCGACGAGGCGTCGGTGTTCAACATGACCGTCGCCCATCGTCCACATGTGATCATCGGCGCCACCAGCGTGGCGGACGTCCAGGCGGCGGTGCTTTTCGCACGGGACCGGGACCTCCCCGTCGCGGTCCTCAACACCGGTCACGGTCCCTCCGTGTCCGTTCCCGGCGAAGCCGTCATGATCACCACACGTCGCATGACGGAGGTGAGGATTGACGGTGCGAGACAGACCGCTCGCGTCGAGGCCGGCGTCCGCTGGGGTCAGGTGGTGGAAGAGGCCGCCGAAGTCGGACTCGCGCCACTCGCCGGTTCCTCACCGCAGGTCGGTGTCGTCGGCTACACGCTCGGCGGCGGGGTCAGCATCGCGATGGGGCGGGCCTTCGGCTACGCGGCCGACCACGTCCTGGAGATCGACGTCGTGACCGCGGACGGCGAACTCCGCCATGTCACACCGGATTCCGACGAGGACCTGTTCTTCGCCCTGCTCGGCGGGAAAGGCAACTTCGGTGTCGTCACCGCGATGGAGTTCAGCCTGTTCCCCGTAAGGGAACTGTACGCGGGGGCCCTGCACTTCTCGGGTGACGACGCACGAAATGTGCTGCACGCCTACCAGCGATTCACTTCCACGGCGCCCGACGAATTGACGTCGTCGATCGTCTTCCTGCGCGCGCCCGACCTGCCTTTCATTCCCGATTTCATGCGAGGAAAGCTGACCGTTTCCATTCGGGTCGCCTACCTGGGCTCGGCACGTGACGGTGAAACGCTGGTCGCCCCGCTGCGGGCGGCTGCACCGGTGCTCGCTGACACCGTGACCCTCATGCCCTTCGCACACCTGGCCTCCATCACCAATGATCCGACCGAGCCGGGTGCCGCCGTGGAGCATTTCGTATTGCTCGACGAGTTGTCTCCCGCGGCGATGGAAGCGATCCTCGACGTCGCAGGGCCGGGTTCGGGCACGCGTATCACCATGGTCAACCTGACCCAGCTCGGCGGCGCGTTCGGGACACCGCCGGAGACGGCGAACGCGGTGGGGCGGCGGGACGCCGCCTTCGCCGCCTTCGCGTTGACAGCGGTTCCGCCCGGCGATGTCAGCGCCTCCAAGGACGAGGGCCTGGAACTGATCGACCGGCTCAGTTCGTCCGGAGGCGGCCGGAAGCACCCCAGTTACCTCTCGCCGGCCGACGCCTCGGCCGACGGCGTGCGACTGGCGTACGACGAGCTGACCTACAAGCGTCTCCAGGCGGCGAAGACCGCGTACGACCCGCGCAACATGTTCCGCTACAACCACAACATCCCGCCGCTCGCATAGTCGCCCGCATAGTCGCCCGCTGCACGGGCGTACGGCAACGCGTGATCGCCACGCGGGCGCGAAACTCCGGGACGGCGGTGCCGTACGTGCGCAATCTCGGGATTACGGGGGCGACTCACATGTGCCCGGACCTGCGCCAACCTGGTTTGACCGCCACCAGGCACGAACGTATGGTACGGCCATGCCTATAGCGAATCGGAAAAGGCGTGCAGGCGGGGAGAAACGAATTCTCGTCCTGGATGCGGTGATAGTCGTGCTCGCCGAACGCGGCTATGAGAACACGCGTTTCGCCGACGTGTCTGCCGCCAGCGGTGTCGCGATCAGCACGCTGCAGAATTACTTCGGTTCGCGTGAGGACATGGTCATCGAGGCGATGGGACTTTCCGTCGAGCGAGAAGTGACGGCCCTGGAAGGGGTGGCCACGGCTGAACGTGATCCATGGGAGCGACTGGTCGTCATGATCGATCGGAGTCTGGACAATTCCGATGACACTCGGCGGATGCTCGTCGAATTCTGGCGGTCCGCCATGCGCGACGACGAGCTCCACGAGTACAGCTCGGAAGTACAGAAGCGCTACCGGGCGCCCTTTCTGAGGGCGATACGGGAAGGCGGTGAGCAAGGGGAATTCACACTCGCCCATGGACCCGACGACGTGACGGACTTCCTGATCTCCGTCCTGACCGGAGCCGTCATCTCCCGTGTCCTGCACCATCCCACGCCGTCTCCCGCCGACTTCCGGGGCGTTCTGCTGGCCCAACTCCGCTTGATGCTGGGACTCCATCGTGGGATCCCTGCGGCTCGCCAGTGAGCAGGCCCAGGCGGGTCCAGGCGCGGCGAGGTATGCCCGCTTCTTCGTCGAAGTGATCGCCATACATCGCGCAAGGACGCCCTGACCGCCCAGTACGCGCTGGGACTTTTGGGCGAACCCGAGGACATCGCTCAGGCGGTGCTCTTCTTCGCGTCCGAGGCGAGCTCCTACGTCACCGGCCAGACCCTGAGCGTCGACGGAGGCTGAATCTCCGCCCTCGTCCACTGAGCAACAGGCCGGACGGCGTGTGCGACATTGTCACGGCCTGGTCAGGGGCCAGGCACTGAGGCGATCCCCCATGACAACGAATTGAGCGAGCATGATCTGGACAGCCGGCTTCCGTACCGCAGTGATCAGTCCCTACGAGCAGATCAAGTTCACCGCACCGCACGGCTTCGCCGACCAGACGCTGCGTCAGGTGCTCCACATGGCCGGCGGAGGAGAGCGTCTCCGCGTACGCCTGACGAACCGCTACGGGCGCACCCCCGTGACCATCGCCGCCGCTATGGCCGCCACCGAGCGCGGGCGGTCCGCCCTCACCTTCGACGGCGCGGAGAAACTCACCATCCCGCCGCGGGAAGAGGCCGTCAGTGATCCGGTGGATCTGCCTGTCGCCGCCGGCGCCGACGTGGTCCTCAGCCTCTATTTCCCTGAGGAGACCGGTCTGGCCACCTATTCCCACATGCCCATGGAGACCGCTCGCATAGTCGGCGGCAACCACGTCACGTCGCCCGCGCTGCCCGAGGCCGAGCAGGCGCAGGCCAGGTTCTACGTCTCAGGCATCGACGTGCTCACCCCGGACGGCACCGCGGTCGCCGTGGCGTTCGGCGACTCCTGGTTCGAAGGGGTCGGCACCACGACCGGCGCGAACAACCGTTCCGTCGACTTCCTCAACCGGCGCCTGAGGCGGGGATGGGTCGTCAATCAGGGCATCTCAGGAAACCGCCTGCTGACAGACGGCGCCGGCGAGCACGCGCTGGCGCGCTTCGAGCGCGACGTCCTCGCGGTTCCCGGCCTGACCCACGTCCTGGTGCACTTCGGCATCAACGACCTCGTCCTGCCCAGCATGACCGGTGAGCCCCTCGCCACCACCGACTCCCTCATCGAGGGCTTCAAGGTCCTGGCCCACCGCGCTCACCAGGCCGACCTGAAGATCCTCGCCGCCACCATCGGCCCCTTCGGCGGCGCCGTCCTCCGCGGGATCGGCACCCCCGAGGGCCTCGCGACTCGACGCGAGGTGAACGACTGGATCCGCGCCACCGACGCTTTCGACGCCGTCTTCGATGTGGCCCGAGCCGTCGGGAACCCCGAAGATCCCGACGGCATCCACCCCGCGCTCGACGCCGGCGACGGCATGCACCTCAACGACAGAGGCGCCCAAGCCATGGCCGATGCCGTCGACCTGGCGACCCTCGCCCTCTAGA
>NZ_BONV01000073.1 GCF_016862895.1 Planotetraspora kaengkrachanensis
AGAGGCCTGGCCTCTGGCGACCGGCGCACGACGATGGCGGTGGCACAGGTCGGCGAGTGGCTCGGGCTCGGTGGCTCGATCCTGGCCAACCTGTTCAACCCGCGAGTGATCGTCATCGGAGGCTATTTCGCCTCGCTGGCCCAGTGGCTGCTGCCACACGCACAAGATCAGCTGCAACGGCTCGTGGTGGCAGCTCCAGCCGCCCAGTGCCGATTCGTCGCCTCCACGCTCGGCTTCGGCGCCGCCTCCCGTGGCGCGGCGAGCATGGTGATCAACCACATCGTCGACGACCCGACCACGCTCATGGATTTACCCAGGCCGGCACCTTACTGACGGCCCCACAGACCTGGAGACGGCACCCTCCAGCAACCGCAATATCCGCTACCACCAAGTGGCAATAAGCGCGGCGGCGCGCGCCTTGCCTGACATCCCCCCAGTCAGGAAGGGTTTTTCATGTCACCACGTCATCGAACGTGGGCCAGGCTGCTCGACGCAGTCCCCCCAGAAGACGGACGACGCCCGAGACGGCGCACCGCGACCACGATGGCCTTAGCCCTCATCGCCCCTTTCATCTCGCTCCTCGCGACGCCGGTGAGCGCCGAGGCCGCCACGGCGGCTGAGCCCGCTTTCAAGGTCGCTGCACCGGCGCTGCCGCAGCCGTCCGAGCCTGCCGCCAAGCCCGCACCACCAGACGCCCGCTTCAAGGTGCTCGTGGTGCGCAGCACCCAGGACGCGGTGTCGTCGGCCGGCCTGGCCGCGATCCGGGATGCGGCCAGAACCGGTCATTTCACGGTCGTGGCGCCCGTGCCCGCTGACGTGGGCGACCATTTCACGGAGAAGAAGCTGGAGCAGTACCGCGCGGTCGTGTTCTTGGACACGGGTCACGCGAGCCCGCTCACGGACGCGCAACGCGCGAACTTCGAGAGCTACTTCCGCGACGGCGGCGGCTTCGTCGGCGTCGGCTCGGCGGTCGAGACCGACGAGTCCTGGTCGTTCCTGACTGACATCCTGGGGACGCGTGCGTCCGGCAGGACCGACGTGCAATCGGGTGACGTGAAGGTCGCCGACCGCGTCCACGACGCGAGCAAGGATCTGCCGCAGTTCTGGTCGCGGACCGACAACTGGTACAACTTCGCGAAGAACGTCCGCGGTGTGTCACACGTCCTCGCCACCGTTGTCGAGGACCCGTTCGGGCCGCAGCCGCAGGGCGCCAACCTCGACGGGATCGCCGGGGGCACGATGGGCGCCGATCACCCGGTCTCGTGGTGTAAGGACTTCCAGGGCGGCCGCTCGTTCTACACCGGCCTGGGCAACACGGCCGCGAGCTTCGACGCCGGCCTCACCAAGCACCTCAAGGGCGCGATCGGCTGGGCCGCGGGCCAGGCCGACCCGGTCTACAGCGATTGCGGCGCGACCGTGCTGGCCAACTACCAGCAGACGAAGATCGGCTCGCCGCCGAACCTGCAGGAGCCGATCGGCTTCGACCAGCTGCCGGACGGCCGCGTTCTGCAGACGGACCGCCTCGGCTCGCTGCGCATGCACGACTCGACCACGGGCGTCACCACGGTCGTCGCCAACTTCGCCGATCCGAGCCTGCCGATGACGCAGCAGATCTACTCCGCGGGCGAGGACGGGCTCTATGGCCCGGCGGTCGACGCCAACTTCGCGACCAACAAGTGGGTCTACCTCTACTACTCGGCGAAGGAGGTCACCGACGTCAAGCTGAGCGACGGATCGGTCGTCACCCAGATCACGCCGAACACCACCCCGCCGGACGTGGCGGCGTCCAAGACCGCGTGGGATCCGTACGTGGGCTATTTCCAGCTCAGCCGCTTCAAGTTCGTCGACGCCACCGACAGCACACCGGCGCACCTCGACATGGGCTCCGAGCAGCAGATCATGCGCGTGCCGGTCAACCGCCAGGAGTGCTGCCACGTCGCGGGCGACATCGACTTCGACAAGCACGGCAACCTCTGGATGGTCACCGGCGATGACACGCCCGCGGGCGGCATCAACGGCGGCGGCTACGGGCCGTACAACTCGCAGAAGACCGACGAGCAGCAGACCGTGCGCGTCACCAACGCGACGGGCGGCACGTTCACCCTGACCTTCGAGGGTCAGACGACGGAGCCGATCGCGTGGAACGCGGATCGCAATGCGATCGACGCGGCGCTCGAGGCGCTCTCGAACATCGAGGCGGATGAGATCCAGACCAGCGGCGGCCCGGTCAACACGTCGAACCTCAACGTGTTCTTCCGCCGCGGCAAGCAGCAGTCCGATCAGCCGCAGATCACCGCCGACGGCGCCGGCTTGACCGGCACCGCCACGCCGGCGATCGCCACCGCCACGGCGCAGGCGGGCGGCTGGTATCAGCGGCTCACCGGTGACTCGCGCCGCAGCGCGCTGAACACCAACGATCTGCGCGGCAAGGTGCTGCGGATCAAGGTCAAGGGCGGCGACATCTCCGCCGCCGACGCCAACAAGGTCGACTTCGGCTCCGGCACGGGCGCCTACTCGATCCCGTCGGGCAACCTGTTCCCGCTGGTCGCGGGCGCGCCGCAGGACAAGACGCGGCCGGAGGTCTACGCGATGGGTTTCCGCAACCCGTTCCGGATCCAGGTCGACGAGAACGACGTGGCCTACATCGGCGACTACTCGCCCGACGCCCAGACACCGCAGCGCTCGCACGGCCCGTCGGGCACCGGCCGCTACGAGATCGTGCGCAAGCCGTCCAACTACGGCTGGCCGACGTGCTACAAGCGCGACCTCGCGCACTACCAGTGGAACTTCCACGAGTTCGCGCCCGGCACCACCACCGCGGGCACGCCGCTGAACAACCCGCCTCAGAAGTTCGACTGCGACGGGCCGACCCAGCGCAACGACTCGCTGTGGAACATTGAGGGCGGTCCGACGGTCGAGCCGGGCCTGAGGGACGTCCCGCCGGTCACCGACCCGGACATCTGGTACTCCTACCGCGACAACAACACGAACGCGCCGCTCGGCACCCCGTGCGAGGCCTACTACGCGCCGACCCCGGGCCCGATCGCGCCCGGCTCGACGACCGAATGCCCGCGGCTGTTCCCCGAGCTCTACACCGGCGGCGTCGGTCCGCACGGGGTCGCGAAGTACCACTACGACGCGAAGAACCCGAACCCTAACAAGTTCCCGCCGTACTACGACGACTCGGTGATCATCAGCGAGTGGACGCAGGACACGCTGCGCGAGGTCAAGCTCGACAAGCAGAACAACCACATCCAGAAGATCAACAACTTCCTGGATTGCGGCAGCCGTGCGAACGCCGGGGCAGGCAGGTTCCGGTTCGAGTGCGACAACCCGATGGACGTGCAGTTCGGTTCTGACGGCGCGTTCTACATGCTGACCTACGGCAACGGGTTCAACGTCATCAGCCCCGACGCGGGCATGTACAAGTGGGAGTACGTCAAGGGCAAGCGCGCGCCGAAGGCCGTGCTCACCACGGACCGCACCGACGGCTCAACGCCGCTGACCGTGAACTTCTCCAGCGCCGGCTCGCTGGATGAGGATCCCGGCGACTCGATCCGCTACGAGTGGAACTTCGGCGACGGCTCGGCGATCGAGACCGACCCGAACCCGACACACACCTACACGCAGTCCGGCCGCTACACGGCCGTGCTGACCGTGCTCGACTCGTCCGGCAAGCAAACCTCGACCAGCACCGTGATCACCGTGGGCAACACGAGCCCGACGGTGGTCGTCAATACGCCGGTGGAGGGCGGGACGTTCGCGTTCGGCGACGACATCCCGTTCTCGGTCACGGTCACCGACCCCGAGGACGGGACGGTGAATTGCTCCGAGGTGCAGGTGACGTTCGTGCTCGGCCACGACACGCACGGCCACGCCGAGGAGTCCGTCAACGGCTGCTCGGGCGTGCTCCACACGATCGCCGACGACGTCTCACACGGCGGCAACGTCTCCGGCGTGATCCAGGCGCGCTACACCGACCACGGCGGTCCGGGCGGCGTCCCACAGCTGACCACGACCGGCCAGCACCAGATCCGCCAGAAGCACCAGGAGGTGGAGTTCGTCGTCAACCAGTCCGGCACCAACACGGCGACCAACACCGACGGCGGCGACGGCGTGCACCGCGGCAGCCTGGGCTCGGGCGACTGGCTCCAGCTCAACGGCCCATTCAACCTGACCAACATCGATTCGATCACGTTCCGCGTGGTGGACGCGACGACCGGCCGCACGCCCGGGTCGCCGCTGGCGGCGATCGAGGTCCGTCAGGACTCGATCACCGGGCCGATCCTGACGACGGCCAACCTCATGTCCACCGGCGGAACGGGAACCTGGACGAGCCAGACGTTCCCGGTCTCGATGTCCGGGACGCATGAGCTGTTCCTGGTGTTCCGCTCGGTCACGGGTGGCGCCACGGGCGGCAACCTGTTCAACCTCAACTGGGCCGAGTTCGTCGGCACGGGCATCGGCACCTAGCGAACCCGCCCGTATAGCAGCAAGAGAGAGAAGACACTAATGCGGAGAAGATTTCGCACATCGGTAGTGGCCGCCTGCGTGACGGCGGCCGCACTCATCCCCGCGGCACCGTCGTGGGCACAGGAAACGACACCGCCGACGATCAACGTGGCGACGCTGTCGCCCTCTGCGCCGACCGGCCAGAACAACTGGTACCGCGGCTCGGTGACGCTGAACATGTCGGCGACCGACGACGTCGGCATCGACAAGTTCCAGTACTCGCTCAACGGCGGCGCCGCCTACATCGACGTGCCCGTCGCGGGGGCGCCGGCGTCGGCCACGGCGTCGGCGGTGATCACACAGGAGGGCAACACCAGCGTCCGGTACCGCGCGGTCGACACGTCCGGAAACGTCGCGGCGTTCCGCTCGATCTCGGTCCGGATCGACACGCGCGTGCCGGCTGCATCGTACCCGGCGATCACCGACGGTCACGTCGGTCACGTCGCCACACTTATCCCGACGCGCACGGACCCCACCCCCGGCTCGGGCGGAGTGGCTGTGCTGAACATGTACCTCGACGGCAAGCTGGTCCCGCCGTTGCCGGTGCAGACCTCCGACCTGTCGCTCGGCGTGCACAAGCTCGCGGTGCATCTCTCTGACGCTGCTTCCAACAGCGCGAAGTACACGCAGACGTTCATCGTGACGACATCGTTCGCGGACGTCGGCACGCTGATCGCCCGGTTCGTGACCGCCGGCAGCGTCCCGGCGGAGGTCGGCGCGGCGCTCCAAGCCAAGCTCGACCAGGCGAAGGCGCTCGCCGACGCCGGTTCGGCCAAGGAAGCGCGCCAGGTCCTGAACGAGTTCGTCTCGATCGCCGGCGACCGGATCGCGCACGGCTCGGTCCGCAACACACTCGTGGGCGATACGCGTTACCTGATCGACCAGCTCAACGGCCGGCTCGCGCCGGAGCCCGCGACGGGCCTCAAGTCTGAGCCCGCGGAGGGCCCGAAGTTCATCCCGGACCCGGTGCTCGCCCCGCTCCCGCACAACCCGCACGCCGACTACAACGTCCTGGTCTTCTCCAAGACGACGGGCTTCCGGCACGACCACATCCCGCACACCGTGGCCGCGATCCAGAAGCTCGGCATCGCGCACAACTTCAACGTCGACGTCTACGACCCGCAACTCCCGACCGTCACGCTGCCCACGAGCCCGTTCCTGAGCCTCGACACGCTCAAGCAGTACGACACGATCGTCTTCGAGTCCAACGTCGGGCACCCGGGCCCGCTCAATGCGATCACCGAGCAGCCGAACTTCGAGGCCTACATGCACCAGGGCGGCGGCTATGTCGGCATCCACGGCGCCGCCGACTCGTTCGAGATCGGCACCTGGCCGTGGTACGGCGACCTCGTCGGTGGGTTCTTCACCAGCCATCCGAACGGCCAGAACGGGTTCGGCCAGTGCGGCAGCTGCATCCACACCGAGGTGGTGACCGAGGACAAAACGCACCCGGCGACCGCGCATCTCCCTGCCCGGTGGATGACGGTCGACGAGCTCTACAACTTCGACCGCAACATGCGGGCCGACGTGCACACGCTGCTGAGCCTCAACGAGGACAGCTACCAGCGCAGCCTCAACAGCGGCAACGCGGCCACCAACCCGTTGCAACTGATGAACGGCGACCACCCGATCACGTGGTGCCAGAACTGGGACGGTGGCAAGGCGTTCTCGACCATCCTCGGCCACTTCCGGACGCAGTACTACGACGACTCGTTCATGCGGATCATCCTCGGCGGGATCGAGACGACCGCCGACCGCAAGGGCGCTAACTGCTCGTCCTACCGCGAGACCAGCCTGCTGATCGAGGCCGACCGAGCGGCCGGGCTGCTGACCGCGGCCGCCGCGGACGCCGCCGGTGCCGCCCTGGACATCGCGCGGGACAGCTACCTGGCAACCAACTACACCACCGCCATCCCGGCGCTGAACTCGATCGTCGCCCTGGCGAACGACAAGGCCTCCGGCGACGCTGCGGCGCGTTCCGAGCTCGCGCGGCAGGCGCGCGAGCTGCGGGAGTGGATGCAGAACCTCAACCGCAACCGCTGACCCGTTCACGCGGCGGGGGCGGTGGATCGCCGCTCCCGCCGCGCTGACGCTGGAGCGCACTACTATCGCGGATTCATGCACGACCTTCTCATGATCATCGACGAAACATCGGTAGGTGCCGCACGTGACCCATCCTCCGAAGGGAGCGGTGATGCGGTCGGGTCGACGCCCTGCAGGCGGCATTCGAACACTAGGTCCAGGGCGACGGCGGTTGCGCCGGCAGGGGCGATCACCGAGGCCGATCGCGAGGTCGTGATGAGCCGGCCGAATGAAATGAAAGAACGCGTTCCGCGACGCGGAGAACGGATGCGTCCGCGATCGGAGGGGAGGAAGATGACGGTGACCCTTGGTCGAATTGCCGGGCTGTCGCGGGCGCCGCCCCGCAGACCGGCCTCACGAGTACGCCGCGCCGTACTGGGTCTTCAGTCAGTCGAGAAGTCCTTCGGTCCTTGTGTGGCCTGATGGCGAACCGAGCAGGACGTCGAGCATGCTCAGGGGAGCTTTAGGTGGTCGAAGCAGGGCGCTGGCGGGCGGTTCCGCGATGGTGCAGGATGGCTAGCATCCGTCACCTTTCCTATACGATCCGAGTGGTCGTCAGCATGCAGCAGCGTTGCGACCGATGTCAACAGGTTCGCGAAGACGCTAGAAGGGACCTCACGTCACGATGGACGACGAAGCGACGATCGCGCTCATGGCCTACGGCGCCTTCGGGCTCCGCGACGCCGCCTTTCACGATGTCGTCGACCTGAGCGCGGAGAGCGAGGTCATCCGCGAAGCGCTCGCTCGCCTGCACGCGGACGGAATGGCCGTAAA
>NZ_BONV01000074.1 GCF_016862895.1 Planotetraspora kaengkrachanensis
ACACGGGTGACCCCACTCCCAAAAGATTGTCCGGCGGCGTCCTACTCTCCCACACCGTCCCCGGTGCAGTACCATCGGCGCTGGAAGGCTTAACTTCCGGGTTCGGAATGTAACCGGGTGTTTCCCTTCCGCCATAACCGCCGTAACCCTATGGAACTATCAACCATCTGGTTGTTGTCCCTGAATCACATAGTGGACGCGAGCAAGAAAAGTCTGCTTTGTGGTCAAGTCCTCGGCCTATTAGTACCGGTCAGCTCCACACGTTACCGCGCTTCCACTTCCGGCCTATCAACCCTGTCGTCTCCAGGGAGCCTTACCCCCTCACGGGGTGGGAGACCTCATCTCAAGGCGAGCTTCCCGCTTAGATGCTTTCAGCGGTTATCCCTACCGAACGTAGCCAACCAGCCGTGCTCCTGGCGGAACAACTGGCACACCAGAGGTTCGTCCGTCCCGGTCCTCTCGTACTAGGGACAGCCCCTTTCAAGTCTCCTGCGCGCGCAGCGGATAGGGACCGAACTGTCTCGCGACGTTCTAAACCCAGCTCGCGTACCGCTTTAATGGGCGAACAGCCCAACCCTTGGGACCTACTCCAGCCCCAGGATGCGACGAGCCGACATCGAGGTGCCAAACCATCCCGTCGATATGGACTCTTGGGGAAGATCAGCCTGTTATCCCCGGGGTACCTTTTAGCCGTTGAGCGACACCGCTTCCACATGCCGATGCCGGATCACTAGTCCCAGCTTTCGCTCCTGCTCGACCCGTCAGTCTCACAGTCAAGCTCCCTTGTGCACTTACACTCAACACCTGATTGCCAACCAGGCTGAGGGAACCTTTGGGCGCCTCCGTTACTCTTTAGGAGGCAACCGCCCCAGTTAAACTACCCACCAGACACTGTCCCCCACCCGGATACACGGGCGCGGGTTAGACATCCAAAACGACCAGAGTGGTATTTCACCAATGACTCCACCCTGACTAGCGTCAGAGCTTCCCAGTCTCCCACCTATCCTACACAAGCCATCCCAAACACCAATGTCAAGCTATAGTGAAGGTCCCGGGGTCTTTCCGTCCTGCTGCGCGAAACGAGCATCTTTACTCGTACTGCAATTTCACCGGGTCTGTGGTTGAGACAGCGGGGAAGTCGTTACGCCATTCGTGCAGGTCGGAACTTACCCGACAAGGAATTTCGCTACCTTAGGATGGTTATAGTTACCACCGCCGTTTACCGGCGCTTAAGTTCTCACCTTCGCCACATTACTGCGGCTAAGCGGTCCCCTTAACGTTCCGGCACCGGGCAGGCGTCAGTCCGTATACATCGTCTTACGACTTCGCACGGACCTGTGTTTTTAGTAAACAGTCGCTTCCCCCTGGCCACTGCGGCCCCCACCAGCTACGGACGCAAAGTCCTACACCAGCGAAGGCCCCCCTTCTCCCGAAGTTACGGGGGCAATTTGCCGAGTTCCTTAACCACAGTTCACCCGAACGCCTTAGTATTCTCTACCTGACCACCTGAGTCGGTTTAGGGTACGGGCCGCCACGACACTCGCTAGAGGCTTTTCTCGGCAGCATAGGATCACCCACTTCGCCACAATCGGCTCGGCATCACATCTCAAGCTTAATGAGAGACGGATTTGCCTATCTCTCGCCCTACATGCTTACCCCGGGACAACCACCGCCCGGGATGGGCTACCTTCCTGCGTCACCCCATCGCTTACCTACTACCAGTTCAGGCCAGGCGTTCACCCTCACCCACAACCCGAAGGCCATGAGGGGTTAAGGACCCTTAGTATCACTAGGTTCAGTATTGGCGCGTCACAGCGGGTACGGGAATATCAACCCGTTATCCATCGACTACGCCTGTCGGCCTCGCCTTAGGCCCCGACTTACCCTGGGCGGATTAGCCTAGCCCAGGAACCCTTGGTCATCCGGCGCAGAAGTTTCCCACTTCTGATTCGCTACTCATGCCTGCATTCTCACTCGCACGCCCTCCACGACCGATCACTCGACCGCTTCACCGAACGCACGACGCTCCCCTACCCACCCACACAAGTGTGAGTGCCACGACTTCGGCGGTGTACTTGAGCCCCGCTACATTATCGGCGCAGAATCACTTGACCAGTGAGCTATTACGCACTCTTTCAAGGGTGGCTGCTTCTAAGCCAACCTCCTGGTTGTCACTGCGACTCCACATCCTTTCCCACTTAGCACACGCTTAGGGGCCTTAGTCGGTGATCTGGGCTGTTTCCCTCTCGACCACGGAGCTTATCCCCCGCAGTCTCACTGCCACGCTCTCACTTACCGGCATTCGAAGTTTGGCTGACGTCAGTAACCTTGTAGGGCCCATCAGCCATCCAGAGCTCTACCTCCGGCAAGAAACACGCAACGCTGCACCTAAATGCATTTCGGGGAGAACCAGCTATCACGGAGTTTGATTGGCCTTTCACCCCTACACACAGATCATCCCCCAGGTTTTCAACCCTGGTGGGTTCGGTCCTCCACGCAGTCTTACCCACGCTTCAACCTGCCCATGCGTAGATCACCCCGCTTCGGGTCTACAGCATGCGACTCAACGCCCTATTCAGACTCGCTTTCGCTACGGCTCCCCCACACAGGTTAACCTCGCCACACACCATAACTCGCAGGCTCATTCTTCAAAAGGCACGCAGTCACATCACAAACAAGGCAAGCCTCGTTTACGCTCCTACGGCTTGTAGGCACACGGTTTCAGGTACTATTTCACGACCCCTCACCGGGGCGCTTTTCACCTTTCCCTCACGGTACTCGTTCACTATCGGTCATCAGGGAGTATTTAGGCTTACCAGGTGGTCCTGGCAGATTCACACAAGATTCCACGAGCCTCGTGCTACTCGGGAACACCCCAAACAGTCGGCATGATTTCGCCTACCCGGCTCTCACGGTCTACGGCGCCCCATCCCAAAGACTTCGACTACCACACCGATTTATCACTGCCCAGGAGGACGGCAGCCCTCCCAAGGGGGTCCCACAACCCCGCACACGCAACACCTGCCGGCTATCACACATGCACGGTTTAGCCTCATCCGCTTTCGCTCACCACTACTCACGGAATCACTTTTGTTTTCTCTTCCTACGGGTACTGAGATGTTTCACTTCCCCGCGTTACCACCAACCGCCCTATACATTCAGACGGCGGCAACACCACATGACTGGTGCTAGGTTACCCCATTCGGAAATCCCCGGATCAACGTCAGGTTGGCGACTCCCCGAGGCTTAACGCAGCCTCCCACGTCCTTCATCGGCTCCTGATGCCAAGGCATCCACCGTGTGCCCTAAAAAACTTGGCCACAAAGATGCTCGCGTCCACTATGCAATTCACAAACAACAAACAGAAACCAGCCCACCCCGCACCACGACACCCGAACCATGACAACACCCGAAGACGCCACCACAACCCGAACCGGTATGACAGGAGACCAGCCCAACAAGAAAACCAACCACCA
>NZ_BONV01000076.1 GCF_016862895.1 Planotetraspora kaengkrachanensis
GGGTCACGTCCAGCGGGGTGGTGTATGAGTCGACCTCCGCGTGATCCGTTTCTGCAGGTTAAGCGGTGAGTGTCTCCGGAGGTTGTTGCTGGTTCGGTGTGTCGCCCGGGATTACGCGTAGGCGGGCTTTGGCTAGGACGTCCAGGCCCATGTAGCGGCGGGCTTCGGTCCATTCATCGGTCTGCTCGGCGAGCACGGCGCCGACGAGGCGGATGATCGCGTCCCGGTCGGGGAAGATGCCGACGACGTCGGTGCGGCGGCGGATCTCCTTGTTCAACCGCTCTTGGGGGTTGTTCGACCAGATCTGCTTCCAGATCTCACGCGGGAACTGCGCGAACGCCAGCAGGTCCTCCCGAGCCTGGTCGAGATGGTCAGCGGCGGCCGGGTATTTCGCCTGGAGGGCGTCGATGACCCAGGCGTGCTGAGCGCGAACCTGCTCGGTGGTCGGCTGGTCGAAGATGGTCCGCACCAAAGTGGCCACCCACGGCTGCGCCGACTTCGGCACGGTGGTGAGCAGGTTGCGCAGGTAGTGGGTGCGGCAGCGCTGCCAGGACGCACCGGGCAGGGTGGCGCCGATCGCTTCGACCAGTCCGGCGTGGGCGTCGGAGATGACCAACTGCACCCCGGACAGGCCGCGGGCGACCAGGCCGCGCAAGAACGCCAGCCAGCCGGCACCATCTTCCCGACTGGTGACCTCCAGGCCGAGGATCTCCCGGTTGCCGTTGGCGTTGACCGCGGTGGCGACCAGGGCATGCACGTTGACGATCCGCCCGCCCTCGCGGACCTTCTGCGTCAGCGCGTCCAGCCACACGAACGCATACGGCCCACCGTCCAGCGCACGGGTGCGGAACGCCTCCACCTGCACGTCCAAGCTCTTGGCCATCGCCGAGACCTGGCTTTTGGAGATACCGGTGATGCCGAGCTGCTCGACCAGCTTGTCCACCCGCCGCGTCGACACCCCCAGCAGATAGGAGGTCGCCACGACACTGACCAGGGCCTGTTCGGCCCGCCGCCGGCGTTCCAGCAGCCAGTCCGGGAAATAGGAGCCTTGCCGCAGCTTCGGGATGGCCAGCTCGACCGTCCCGGCCCGGGTGTCCCACTCGCGGGTGCGGTAGCCGTTGCGGGAGTTGGTCCGCTCGGTACTGCGCTGCCCGTAGTCGGCCCCGCAAACGCTGTCTGCTTCGGCCGACATCAACGCCTCGGCCATGGTCTTCACCATGGATCGCAACAGATCCGGATCCCCGGCCTCGATCTGCCGCGCCAGCCACGCGCCAGGGTCCACACTGTCGTTCACGGCCATCGCTTTCGTCTCCTTCGATCTTGACTCGCAATCACGAAGGATCACGCGATGGCCGTCCTCATTTCACGACGCCACGCCTCTACCAGCGGAAACTCTTACACCACTCCCGTGGACGCAACC
>NZ_BONV01000077.1 GCF_016862895.1 Planotetraspora kaengkrachanensis
ACTTTGGAGAGATAGTCGGCGAGGGAGTTCAGGATCTGGTCAGCGGTCTTGGTCCAGGCGAACGGCCGGGGATTCTCGTTCCAGGTGGCGATCCACGCCTTGATGTCGTCCTCCAGGGCCTTGACGGAGGTGTGGACGCCGCGGCGGATGAGTTTGTCCGTCAGCAGGCCGAACCAGCGTTCGACCTGGTTGATCCAAGAGGACCCGGTCGGGGTGAAGTGAACATGAAACCGGGGACGCCTGGCCAGCCACGCTCTGATTTCGGGAGTGTTATGGGTGGCATAGTTGTCGCACACCAGGTGGACATCCAGTTCGGCCGGCACGGCTTTGTCGATCGCGACCAGGAACTTTTTGAACTCCACGGCACGGTGGCGGCGGTGGAGTTGGCTGATGACGGTGCCGTCGGCGATGTTGAAGGCGGCGAACAGGCTGGTGATGCCGTGCCGTAGGTAGTCGTGCGTGCGCCGCTCGGGCGTGCCCGGCATCATCGGCAGCACCGGCTGGGACCGATCAAGCGCCTGGATCTGGCTCTTTTCATCCACGCACAGCACCACCGCCCGCTCCGGCGGGTTGTGGTAGAGCCCGACGACATCGACGACCTTGTCCACGAACTGCGGGTCAGTGGAGAGCTTGAAGGAATCCTGCAGGTGCGGCTTGAGATCGAACTTCTTCCAGATACGGCCGATGGTCGATTTCGACAGTCCGGTGCGCTTGGCCATTGAGGCCCGTGACCAGTGCGTGTCGTTGCCGGGGCTGGACTCCAACGTCGCGGTGATCACGTCTTCGACCTGATCGAGCAGGATCGAGGGTGGCCGGCCAGGCCGGGGCTCGTCGTGCAGGCCGTCCAGTCGCCGGGCGATGAACCGGGCCCGCCAGCGCTCCACGGTCGACTCATCGACACCCAGATCGGCTGCAGCCTGCTTGTTCGTGCCGCCCTCCGCGCAGCGCAGAATGATCTTCGCTCGCAGCGCCAGGTACTGCGCACTTTTGGCGCGTCTGGCCCACCGGCTCAGTTGGACGCGCTCGGCCTCCTCCAAGACCAGATCGGCCTTCGGCCGACCGATACGGCCGACGTCGGCAAGACCAGCCAGTCGCTGCTCGGCGAACTGGCGGCGCCACTTGGCCACTGTCTTGACCGCAACGCCGATCTCTCGAGCTACACCCGCGTTGGACATGCCCCCAGCGCATGCCAGCACAATCCGGGCCCGCTCGGCCAGACGCCTGTCTGATAACCCGGCCCGGCGAACCAACTCTGCCCGCTCGTCCTCCGACAACGTGAGCTCGACCGCGGAAGGGCCCGGATATGACATGACAACAGAGTAGAGACTTACCGCAAAGATTTCAGGCGCA
>NZ_BONV01000078.1 GCF_016862895.1 Planotetraspora kaengkrachanensis
TGGCGCTTTCTAAGAGTCGTCGCAACACCGGTGATCAGTTGCTGGTGGCGAGGAGCATAGCGAGACGCTCGGCTGGGGTTTCCCAGTCGAGCGTTTTTCTTGGTCTGGCGTTGAGTTCAGCGGCGACGGCGTCGAGGTGTTCGCGGGTGTGGACCGACAGGTCGATGCCTTTGGGGAAGTACTGGCGGAGTAGGCCGTTGGTGTTCTCATTCGAGCCGCGTTGCCACGGGCTGGCCGGGTCGCAGAAGTAGACGGGCATGTCAGCGGCGATGGTGAACTCGTGGTGGCGGCCCATTTCGCTGCCCTGGTCCCAGGTCAGAGAGCGCTTGAGGTGGGTCGGGAGCGTCTGCATGGTCGTGATCAGGGCGTCGCGCATCCGCTCGGCGCTGCGGTCGGTGGGCAGGTGGACGAGCATCACGTAACGGGTGGTGCGCTCGACCAGGGTGCCGATGGCCGACGCGTGATTCTTGCCGATGATCAGGTCGCCTTCCCAATGTCCAGGCACGGCCCGGTCTTCGACCTCGGCGGGCCGCTCGCTGATCATCACCATGGGTGCGCTGTAGCGAGGTTGACGCTGCTGAGCCAGGCGGCGAGGCTTGCGCATCGCGCGGCCGGTGCGCAGGGCTCGGGCTCGGGCCAGTTCGCGGCGCAGCTCTCCGCGGCCCTGAACGTAGAGGGCCTGGTAGATCGTCTCGTGGCACACGTGCATCTCCGGCCGGTCAGAAAAGCTCCTGCGCAGGCTCTGGCAGATCTGCTCGGGACTCCAGCGTTTATGCAGGTGGTCCTGAATGTATGCCTGCAGCTCCGGGTTCTGGCCGATCTTGCTCGGTTTGGGCCGCGGCCGGCGGGAGTCGGCACGGGCCTGGGCAGCATGCGGCCGGTACTGCCCGCTGGTGGGGTGCCGGTTGCGGCGGACCTCCCGGCTGATCGTGGACGGGGCACGGCCCAGCTCACGTGCGATTTCGCGGATCGATACCTTCTCCCGCAGACGATCAGCGATGTGGATCCGCTCGTCCTCGCGCAGATACCGGGACGGCCCAGAAGGGGCCACCACCCGCGCGATGGGCGGTGCCCCCTTCCTCGTGCCTGATGGGTTCCAGCCATTCCGCCACCGTTTCCCGGTGCGGGAGTTGATCCCAACGATCCGACACGCCTCTAGGCTGCTGAAGCCTTGATCCATGAGGCGGAAGTATTCCTCCCGCTCTGCAGTCAGCTTCTTCCGCCCTTGCGGGGTCCGGATCTTGCGGATCTCGAAGTCCATCGCACTCCCCGAGCTGGGGTGTTGCGACGACCACTAGAACGGAAG
>NZ_BONV01000079.1 GCF_016862895.1 Planotetraspora kaengkrachanensis
GGAGCAAACGCAAGGGTTGCTGTTCGCGAGAGATCGGTTGACGTCGGCGATCTCCGCCCGTGTGGGCCGGGTGGATCGCGCGGGTGAGGCCAAGTTCCACGGACATGCCGGCACCCGGACCTGGCTTCAGGGGGCGTGCGGAACGAGCACGGCAGCGGCGTCTCAACTGGTCAAGCTGGCTACGGAGCTGGCGCGTCTGCACGTCGTGCGTGTGCGGTTCGCCGAGGGCGGTCTGTCGGAGGGGCAGGTCGGTGCGATCTGCGCCGCGACGAGTGGGCTTTCCGACGAGCAGGCGGCGATCGCCGAGCCGATCCTCCTGGCGTTGGCCGATCGGGCGACCCCGGCCGAGGTGGCAAAGGCCGGCCGGTATCTGCGGGAAACGCTGGATCCTCGGCTGGCGGACAAGGAGAGGGACGCCGACTACGCCGCCCGCTATCTGCAGGTCCGTCCGACCGGTTCGGGCGGAATGCGGGGCGAGTTCCGCCTGCCCCGAGAGGCATCAGCCCGGTTGCGTACCTGGCTGGACGCCTATGCCAAGCCGAAGACCGATGACGACGATCGGCCGCTGCGGGTCCGCAATGCGGACGCCCTGATCGCCCTCCTCGAAAGCAAAATCACCACCGAACTGCTCGTTGTGGTCAACGTGGAATCGCTTCCCGCAGACCCTGCCGGCTTCTCGGATGCCGATCCCGCCACCGATCCCGCCACCGATCCCGCCACTGATCCCGCCACCGATCCCGGGGAGAAGATGCCGCCCCGCGCCGGACGTGGACGCTCGCCCGAGGCCCAGTCCGAGGGTGATCCCGAGCCTGGGCACGGGCATCAGCCTGGGCGCAGGGCCTCCTCCGAGGGAGCGGCGCCCGGGCGGCCGGGGCTGCCTGGGCCGGGATGGGCCATGCCGGGACGGGCGATGCCGGGGTTGTTGCTGGCCACGGGCGAACTGCTGTCGCGTGACGATGTGGCCCGGCTCGCGCGGACATCATCGCTGGTGCGGTTGGTGATGGATGCCGATGGCCAGGTCCTTGATCTGGGCCGCACGGTCCGGCTGGCCAATCGCGCTCAACGCAGGGCTGTCTTCGCCCGTTATGCGACGTGCTGGGTCGACGGCTGTCCGCTTCCGGCGACCGTGTGCCAGATCGATCACGCTGACAACTGGAGCGACGGCGGAGCGACGGACCTACGGATGCTCGGCCCCGCCTGCCAATTCCACAACCGTGATCGCTATCGCCGCCCCCATCGATATCAGCGCCGCCCGGAGGGAAAGGACCGCTGGGCCTTCA
>NZ_BONV01000080.1 GCF_016862895.1 Planotetraspora kaengkrachanensis
AGAACGTGTTGTCCAGGACCAGGGTCGCGGCGCCCACGGCGGCCACGTCCACCGGGATCGCGGACTGGGCGAACCGGACCGCGTGCGGCGGGATCAACGCCGGATCGCTGCGCACCGCGTCCGGCAGCGCCTCCAGGATGGGCGCGGAGATCCGGCCCCAGAACGGCCCGCCGAAGATCACCTCGTCGATGTCGAGGAGGTTCACGATCACCACGATCGCCCTTGCAAGACACCGCGCGGCATAGGCCACCACCGCCCCCGCCCCACCGTCGCCGGCCGCGGCCAACTCCGCCAAGCGGGTGAACGCCGCGTCCACCGCGACCATGTCGTCGAGATCCCCGACCTCGGCCGCCGGCAGGACCCCCTCCAGCACCGCCCGTTCGACCAGCGCCCGCGGGACGGTGATGTACCCGACGCAGCCGCGCCGCCCGCAGGTGCACATCGGGCCCTCGGGATCGACGGTGACGTGGCCCGCGTCCCCGGCGTTGGAGGTGATCCCACGCACGACCTCACCCGACACCGACAACCCCGTGCCCAACCCCGTCCCGTAATACATGAACGCGAAATCGCGGCTGCTGCCCGGCCCCGCGAACCACAACTCCGCCACCACCGCCGCCGTCGTGTCCTTCTCCAGCAACACCGGCAACCCCGTCGCCTCCGCCAACGCCCGCCGCAACGCCACCCGATGCCAGTTCGGCAACATCGGCGGATTCAGCAACACCCCGTCATCCACATTCACCGGACCCGGCGAAGCGATCCCGATCCCCAAAATCCGCGACCGATCCACCGCCGACCCCACGATCAACGCCTCGATCGCCCCCGCCATCTCCGCGATCACCGCACTCGGATCCCCCACAGCCGGCGTCCCCGTCCGCGAATGATCCACCACCCGCCCCGACAGATCCACCAGCACATACGTCACCGCCGCCGGATCGATGTGCACCCCCACCGCGAACCCGCCCCCCGGATTCAACTTCACCACCGCCGCCGGCTTACCCGGACCACTGGTCCGCGTACCGGCCTCATCCACCAAACCCGCATCCAGCAGCCGCCGGCACACCTTCGTCACCGTCATCCCGCTCAACGCGGTCAACGCCGCCAACTCCGACCGCGTGATCCCCTCCGGCCGCCGCCGGATCGCATCGAGAACGACCGTCTGGTTGTACTCACCCACGGCAGGAAGGTTCGTTCCCGTACGATCCAAAGCCGCCCTCCCACACGCTGTCACCCAACCGAA
>NZ_BONV01000081.1 GCF_016862895.1 Planotetraspora kaengkrachanensis
GGGGGTGGTCTTTGGGGAGGGATTCGGCGTTGACCAGGACCAGCAACTCCGTGGTGATCTTGTTTTCCAGCAGCGCGATCAGCGCGTCGGCGTTGCGGACCCGCAACGGCCGGTCATCACCATCGGTACGGGGCCGGGCATAGGCATCCAGCCACGTCCGCAACCGGGCCGCCGCCTCACGAGGAAGCCGGAACTCCCCCTCCAACCCACCCGACCCGGTCGGCCGCACCACCAACAACCGCCGCGCATAATCGGCATCACCATCAGCGCCCGCCTGACCGGGATCCAGCACCTCACGCAGATACCGGCCGGCCTTGGCCACCTCCGCCGGGCCCGCCCGATCCGCCAACCCCACCAAAATCGGCTCGGCGATGCCCGCCTGCTCATCGGTCAGACCGCTCACCGCCCGGCAGATCGCCGACACCTGCCCCTCCGACAAGCCGCCCTCGGCGAACCGCGCCCGCACCACCGGCAGACGCGCCAACTCCGTCGCCAGCATCACCAACCACGACGCCGAACCCGAACTCATCCCACACCCGCCCCGCAACCAGGCCCGCGTGCCGGCATGCCCCTGCGACCTGGCCTCACCCGCCCGATGCACCCGCTCCACCCGAGCCGTGATCGCCGAGATCAACCGATCCCGCGCCACCACCAACGCACCCGCCTGCTCCAAACACACACCCGCCGAATCCGGCACCTTTGTCACCGCCAGCAACCCGGCCAACTCCCCGATCGCGGCGACCAGCCCAGCCGACCCCTCCACGCCCGCAGACCCAGTCGCATCAGCAGACGCCGACCCTTCACCGGCGGGTCCAGGAAACTCGGGTCCGGACCCCGGCTCAGGCTCAGGCGCCGACTCAGGCTCAGGTCGAGGCTGGGGCTGGGGCTGGGGCTGGGGCTGGGGCTGGGGCGGTGCCGCCGGGTCCGGCCGCGGGTCGTCCACCGGGGGGCGGTTCAACGCCGAACTGCCATCCGACGACCACACCCGGGCCCGCGCCGTCACCTCCGCCCACCAGGCCGGACCACACGGCAACTGCCCGGCCCCCGAAGACGACACAGAAGACGCAGAAGAAGAAACAGAAGGAGGCGAAGAACGTCGCCCTCTCGGCCCAGCCACGCCCTCCACCCCCACCACAATCGAATCGAAACTCTGTACGAATAATCTCAC
>NZ_BONV01000082.1 GCF_016862895.1 Planotetraspora kaengkrachanensis
CCACTCGCTGGTGAAGCGGTTCCGGCAGGAGGTGGGTGATCGGCTGGCGCGTCAGCGTCGGTTGGATCAGGCCGGTGGTGTGGCGGCGATGTCGGGGGAGGATGAGCGGCAGTTCGCGCGGGCGTTGATCGCTCAGGTGTTGGAGGAGTTCGCGCGGGGGGAGATCGGGGTTGGTCGGACGCCTCCGACGGCTGAGGAGGAGGAGGCGTTGGCGGCGGGGGTTCATGCCGCGTTGTTCGGTGTGGGTCGGTTGCAGCCGTTGTTGGATGATGTGGAGATCGAGAATATCGATGTCAACGGGTGTGATCGGGTTTTTGTGAGTTATGCGGATGGCCGTGAGGTGATGGTCGATCCGGTGGCCGACTCCGATGAGGAGTTGGTGGAGTTGATTCAGATTCTGGCGGCGTATTCGGGGTTGTCGTCGCGGCCGTTCGATACGGCGAATCCTCAGTTGGATCTGCGGTTGCCTGATGGGTCGCGGTTGTCGGCGGTGATGGATGTGACCGCCCGCCCCGCCCTGTCGGTCCGCCGTGCTCGCCTCGGGAAGGTCTTCCTCAGCGATCTCGTGGGGAACGGCACGATATCTCCTGACCTGGGCCGTTTTCTGTCGGCTGTGGTGGCGGCGCGGAAGAACGTGATGATCGCGGGGTCGACGAACGCGGGGAAGACGACGTTGTTGCGGGCGTTGGCGAACGAGATTCCGGCGCATGAGCGGTTGATCACGGTGGAGCGGGCGCTGGAGCTGGGGTTGGACCAGTTTTCGGAGTTGCATCCGAATGTGGTGGCTTTTGAGCATCGGCTGCCGAACTCCGAGGGTCAGGGTGAGATCACCATGGCGGAGTTGGTGCGGCGGTCGCTGCGGATGAATCCGTCGCGGGTGATCGTGGGTGAGGTGTTGGGTGACGAGATCGTCACGATGCTGAACGCGATGACGCAGGGGAATGACGGGTCGTTGTCGACGATTCATGCGAATTCGTCGATGGAGGTGTTCAACCGTATTTCGACGTATGCGTTGCAGGCGGAGGAGCGGTTGCCGATCGAGGCGTCGCACATGTTGATCGCGGGTGCGATCGATTTCGTGGTGTTCATCGAGAAGCGCAACGACTA
>NZ_BONV01000083.1 GCF_016862895.1 Planotetraspora kaengkrachanensis
TACGCGTTCATGGGGCGTGTGCACTCCCAGGCCTGGCGAAGTGTCGGCGCGTTCTTCGATCTGCCCGTGAGCCCGTCCATGACGGTGCTCGCGGGCAGGTCGCCCGAAGCGACCACCGCGGCAGCCGCCCAACTCGGCTGGGCCGCGGTGGAAACCGACTGGAAAAACCTGATCACCCGCGACGACGTGCAGATCGTCGACATCTGCACCCCCGGCGACTCCCACGCCGAGATCGCCATCGCCGCCCTGGCCGCCGGCAAACACGTCATCGTGGAAAAACCCCTGGCCAACACCGTCGCCGAAGCCGAAGCCATGGCAGCAGCCGCCGCCCAGGCCTCCGCCAAGGGGGTGCGCTCGATGGTCGCCTTCAACTACCGGCGCGTCCCCGCCGTCGCCCTGGCCCGCCAACTGGTCGAACAAGGCAGGATCGGCACCATCCGCCACGTCCGCGCCCAATACCTCCAGGACTGGATCACCGACCCGGACTTCCCCCTGGTCTGGCGCCTGCAAAAAGACAAAGCAGGATCCGGCGCCCTGGGCGACATCGGCGCCCACATCATCGACACCGCCCAATACATCACCGGCGACCTGCTCACCGGCGTCTCGGCCATCACCGAAACCTTCGTCAAACACCGCCCCCTGGCCGAAGCCTCCCAAGGCCTGGCCGCCAGCGGCAGCACCGAACAAGGCGAGGTGACCGTCGATGACACCGCGCTGTTCCTCGGCCGCTTCGCCGGCGGAGCCGTGGCCTCCTTCGAAGCCACCCGCTTCGCCTCCGGCCGCAAGAACTCCCTGCGCATCGAGATCAACGGCTCGGCCGGCTCGCTGTCCTTCGACTTCGAAGCCATGAACGAACTGTGGTTCCACGACCACACCCTGCCCGCGGAAGAAGCCGGCTTCCGTAAGATCCTCGTCACCGAGGCCGGGCACCCCTACGCCGGCGCCTGGTGGCCCCCCGGCCACGCACTCGGCTACGAACACGCCTTCACCCACGAAGTGAAGGACTTCCTGCAAGCCATCGCCACCGGCACCGA
>NZ_BONV01000084.1 GCF_016862895.1 Planotetraspora kaengkrachanensis
CCGGTGTTCCGCATCTGGGGTTGGTGGTGGCGTTGCTGCTGCTGGCCGTGGTGGGTCTGGTGACGGTGCCGGATACGTTCGCGACGTCGTCGAATCTGGTGTCGGTGCTGGCGTTGGCGTCGACGATCGGGGTGATCACGGTGGGGGCGACCTTCGTGATCATTGGTGGGGGGATCGATCTGTCGGTCGGTGCGGTGATGGCGTTCGCGTCGGTGTGGGCGACGACGTTGGCGACGCAGTCGTATGGGCCGGTGGTGATGGCGTTGTGTGCCGTGCTGGTGGGTACGGGTGCGGGTTTGGTGAACGGGTTCCTGATCGCTTATGGGCGGATGGTGCCGTTCATTGCGACGTTGGCGATGCTGGTGGCGGCGCGGGGGCTGGCGCAGCGGATGTCGGACAAGAAGACGCAGTTGGTGTCGGCGGACAATTCGGCGTTGGTGGATCTGTCGACGCAGCGGGTGCTGGGGTTGCCGTTGGTGGTGTACATCCTGGCGTTGGTGGTCGTGGTCGGGTGGGTGGTGTTGAACCGGACCACGTTCGGGCGTCGGACGTATGCGGTGGGCGGTAATCCGGAGGCGGCGCGGCTGGCGGGTATCGATGTGCGCCGGCACACGATGTGGCTGTATGCGTTGTCGGGGTTTTGTTGCGGGATCGCGGCGATCATCATCATGGCGCGGACGACGACGGGGTCGTCGACGCATGGTGATTTGTATGAGCTGGACGCGATCGCGGCTGTGATCATCGGTGGGACGTTGCTGACGGGTGGGCGGGGTTCGATCGTGGGGTCGATCCTGGGTCTGCTGATCTTCACGGTGATCACGAATCTGTTCATCCTGAACGGGTTGAACACCAGTGACCAACTCATCGCCAAGGGCCTGATCATCGTGGCCGCGGTGCTGCTCCAACGGCGCAGCCTGCGAACTCCCACCTGA
>NZ_BONV01000085.1 GCF_016862895.1 Planotetraspora kaengkrachanensis
CCAATCCACTCGCGCGTCGGGGTTTCCTTCTCGGCGGTGCGGCTTTGGGTGCCGGGGCTTTGGTCACGGCGTGCACGAGTAACGAGCCGGCCGCGGCGCCGAGCGCGGCCGCGCCGACCGCGGCCGCTCCGGCGGGCGGTAACGACACTCCGGGTACCGCGGTCACGATCGGGTTCTCGGCTCCGGCGGCCGACCACGGATGGATCGCGGCGATCGCGAAGAACGCGCAGACCGCGGCGGGCCAGTACTCGGATGTGACGTTCAAGCCGGTCGAGCCGACCAACGACATCAACCAGCAGATCTCGGCGGTGGAGTCGCTGATCCAGGCGAAGGTCAACGCCCTGGTGATCCTGCCGAACGACGGCCAGCAGTTGAACCAGGTCGCGCGGGCGGCGATGGACGCGGGCATCCCGGTCATCAATTTGGACCGGGTCTTCCCCGACAAGCTGTCCTACCGGACCTGGATCGGTGGCGACAACTACGGCATGGGTGTGGCGGCCGGGCACTTCATCGGCGAGCAGTTGAAGAGCAAGGGGGTGGCCTCGCCGGTGATCCTGGAGATCCAGGGCATCGCGACGCTGCCGCTGACCCAGGACCGCAGCAAGGGCTTCGCCGACGCGCTGAAGACCTACGGGTTCTCGGTGACCGCGCAGCAGGACGCGCAGTTCACCGTGGAGTCGGGCACGGAGGTGGCGGCGAACCTGCTGCAGGCGCACAAGAAGATCGACGCGATCTGGAACCACGACGACGACCAGGGGATCGGGGTGCTGGCCGCGATCAAGGAGGCCGGCCGCAGCGAGTTCTTCATGGTCGGCGGCGCGGGGTCGGCCAACGCGATGCGGGAGATCCAGTCCGGTACCAGCGTGTTGCAGGCCACCGTCACCTACTCCCCGACGATGGCGTCTTCGGCGATCAAGCTGGC
>NZ_BONV01000086.1 GCF_016862895.1 Planotetraspora kaengkrachanensis
ACGTGCTGCCGCCGGTCTGATCTTTCGTGGTCAGTCCGGCGGGCAGCACGTTCTCCCGTACTCGGTCCACCTCCCCTCGGAGGCTGCGGAGGCTGCGGATCACAGGCTGCGGGCGGTGATGTCACCGTTGGAGGTGGTGGCGTGAATGTCGAGTTCGACGGTGCCGTTGTTCTTGAGAGCGTTGTGGATGCGGCCATGGCCGGTACCGGCATCCAAGGCGGCTGAGACCCCACCGGCGGCGCCGACCGAGATGTCACCGGACTGGGTCCGGAGCACGACCGTGCCACCCGCGGCCTCGCCGATCCGGATGTCACCCCTTGCGGTACTGATCGCGGAGCTGATCCCCGCAGGCCCGCCCATCCGGCCCACCTCGACGTCCCCGTCGACCGCCGTGAGCCGGACACTCGCAGCCTCATCGATCTTGATCTGACTGTAGGCACCTTCGAAGGCCACATCACCGAGACGGCCCACGGTCCGCAGTTCCGCACTGCCCGCCCTGGCCTCGACCCGGGACCCGGCCGGCAACTCGACCCTCACCTCGATGCACCCAGAAGGACCGAAGTACTGGTTCTTCACCGGAGTCTCGATCCGCAGAACGCCATCGGCGTATGCGACCGTGGTCTGCTCCGCCGCCTGCACGTCACGGCTCTTCGAGGTGTTCACCGCCACGACCTCGACCGCGGTGTCGGCCCGGTCGGCGGCGATGAACTGGACACGCCCCGCGGGGATGTCCAGAACGGCGGAGATCGGGGCCGGGGTGTCGAACTTCTGCATCATCTGCTCCTTGTGCTCACGGGGCCCAGTCCGCGACCCCCAGGCCGCGATCACTGAACCGTTCATGGAGCCAACCATCGCCGACCGCTCTGATACCGACCTGCCACCGTCCTGACGCCACC
>NZ_BONV01000087.1 GCF_016862895.1 Planotetraspora kaengkrachanensis
GCTAGATACCTGCCACCGGCTGGGGGCGCACAAGCATTATGTGCTTTCGCCTGATGCCAGCTCCACGAAATAATATTCATGGATGTCAGCGCGAACAGATACCAAATGAACTGATCGCATACGCTAGTCGGATAGCTCTTTAAGCCGTTGAGACAGGCCGCGTAGTCTGACAACCTCTTGCAGGAACCACTGAGTATCAGGAGACTTCAGTGAGGCATCCTGGAGGATGTTGATTACTCCATCCTCATTAAAGAGTGCCAGATCGCCGAGAATGACTTTTATCGCCGCGTACACTCTTGAACTTCGTGCCCCGGACGTCTAGGAAGCCGCCCTCCCCCTTTGGGATAGAGCGTCCGGCGATCATCGTCCGCTGACTATCGCTCCGTGGTACGACACTCGGATGGAGGATCGGCGAGATCGGCTGCGTGCGTTGGGTGAGCTATTTCGTCAGTTACGCAAAGGCGCTGGGCTAACTGGAAAAGACTTGGCGCTGCGCGCAAGCGTGGCCAAGCCAACGATCTCCCGGATTGAGACGGGCCGCCTTCTTCCGACTCCGGAGACGGTTGATCGGCTTTCGACGGCGCTTGAGCTCAATGATGTGGATCGCGGCCGGCTGGCCCAACTCGACAGGCTGGCCTAGGTACAGCACGTCGAACTGGACACCGGAGAGCTCCTTGTCGGCCCACCCAAGTCACGGGCCGGCGTCCGCACGGTAGCCATCCCTTCGGCAATCGTGCCCGCTCTCGGGGATCATCTCGACACGTTCACCGACCCAGAAGACGACGCGCTGATCTTCACCGGAGCACGCGGCGGCATCCTGCGGCGCAGCAACTTCCGACGTGCCGCCAAGTGGGACGAGAACACAACCAAGATCGGCTGTCCGGG
>NZ_BONV01000088.1 GCF_016862895.1 Planotetraspora kaengkrachanensis
GGCTTGACGGGCGGGCTGGGCCGAGGAATGCTAACCCAACCGGATCGGATTGGATCCGATCCACCTCACCCGCCCCAGATGCGAGGAGAAGTAGGTGCCCAGAGCGCTGCTTCTGACCGGCGACGCCGCCGAGGAGCTCGACACCATGTATCCCTACTATCGCGTGCAGGAGGGGGGCTGGGACGTTGACGTCTCGTCACGGACGATGCGTGACGTTCAGCTGGTCATCCACGAGTTCGACCCCAACTCCGACGCCTACGTGGAGAAGAACGGCCGAAAGCTGCCGGTCGACGTGCCCTGGGCCGAGGTCG
Organism: Planotetraspora kaengkrachanensis; assembly: GCF_016862895.1. Taxonomy (GTDB): domain Bacteria; phylum Actinomycetota; class Actinomycetes; order Streptosporangiales; family Streptosporangiaceae; genus Planotetraspora; species Planotetraspora kaengkrachanensis. The sequence goes on from NZ_BONV01000088.1 coordinate 312, forward strand.
ACGTCGAGCGCTATGACGCCCTCATCATCCCCGGGGGACGTGCCCCCGAATGGATCCGTGTCGACGCCGACGTCAGGCGCATCACCGAACACTTCTTCGCGCGCGACCTCCCGATCGCGCTGGTATGCCACGGCGCGCAGGTGCCGGCTGTGTACGGGCTGCTGAAGGGTCGAAAGACGGCGTGCTTCCCCCCCATCACCGGTGACATGGAAAACGCGGGCGCGACGGTCATCGACGCTCCCGACGTCGTGGACGGCAACCTCGTCTCCTGCCGGGGATGGCCCGACATGCCGCAATTCGGCAAGGCGATGATGGAGCTCTTTTCGAAGTCCATCAACTCCGCATCGGCATGAGCACACCTGGCCTGTCCCGGTGACGGCACTTCGCACCGTCACAGTCGACGGCTCCCCCGTCCACGTCCTGAAGAGCGGCACCGGACCCGCGGTGCTGATGCTGCACGGCTCCGGACCCGGTACGACCGGATCCGGCGCCTGGGCAACAACGGCACAGGCACTGGGCACATCCTGGCACCTGGTGGCTCCTGACCAGGCCGGGTTCGGCCGTACACCAAT
>NZ_BONV01000089.1 GCF_016862895.1 Planotetraspora kaengkrachanensis
CACGTATTCAGGAGCCGCTCGAAGTCCCCGACCTTCTCGCCCTGCAGACCGAGTCGTTCGACTGGCTGCTCGGCAACGAGAAATGGAAGGGCCGGGTCGAGGCGGCTCGCCAGGCCGGGCGCAAGGACGTTCCGGCCCAGTCAGGTCTCGAAGAGATCTTTGAAGAGATCAGTCCCATCGAGGACTTCTCCGGCACCATGTCCCTTTCGTTCCGGGACCACAGGTTCGAGCCGCCCAAGTACTCAGTCGATGAGTGCAAAGACAAGGACATGACCTTCTCCGCCCCGATGTTCGTGACGGCGGAGTTCATCAATAACACCACCGGTGAGATCAAGAGCCAGACGGTGTTCATGGGCGACTTCCCGCACATGACGCAGAAAGGAACTTTCATCGTCAACGGCACCGAGCGTGTCGTGGTGTCCCAGTTGGTCCGGTCTCCGGGTGTCTACTTCGACCGTTCGGTCGACAAGACCTCCGACAAGGACCTGTTCGGCGCGAAGGTGATTCCTTCGCGTGGTGCCTGGCTCGAGTTCGAGATCGACAAGCGTGACAGCGTCGGTGTGCGTATCGACCGTAAGCGCAAGCAGCCGGTGACGGTTCTGCTGAAGGCGCTCGGGTGGACGACCGACCAGATTCTTGAGCGGTTCGGGCAGTACGAGTCGATGCGGGCGACCCTGGAGAAGGATCACACGTCCGGCCAGGATGACGCGTTGCTGGACATCTACCGCAAGCTGCGTCCGGGTGAGCCGCCGACCAAGGAGTCGGCGCAGACGCTGCTGGAGAATCTGTATTTCAATCCGAAGCGTTATGACCTGGCCAAGGTCGGCCGCTACAAGATCAACAAGAAGCTGGGCGTCGAGGCCGA
>NZ_BONV01000090.1 GCF_016862895.1 Planotetraspora kaengkrachanensis
GGCGGGATTTGTAGCAGCCGCCGTTGTCGGTCAGGACGCGTTCGATGGTGACGTCGTGGCTGGCGAACCAGGCACGGGCGCGGGTCAGGAAGGCGCTGGCGGTTTCCTTGCGTTCGTCGGTGAGGATCTCGGTGTAGGCCAGCCGGGAGTGGTCGTCCAGAGCGGTGTGCAGGTAGCCGTAGCCGATCACGGGTTTGCAGGAGCGGCGCAGGTCGGTAGTGGCCTGCTTGTTCTTGTAGCCCTGGGTGCGGCCGACCACGCGCCATCCGCCGCCGTCGGGGATGTTGCCCAGTTTCTTGATGTCGACGTGGACCAGTTCGCCGGGACGTTGGCGTTCGTAGCGGCGGATGCGGGTGGCGGTGGCCCGGTCCAGGTGGGCCAGGGGCGGCATCCGGTAGCGGACGAGTATGCGGTGGACGGTGGAGGAGGCAAGGCCGAGGCGGTCGGCGATGCGGGCAGGGCCGAGCCGGTGGGTGACGCGGATCTTGCAGATGCGCCGCTCGATGCGTTGCGGGGTGCGGGCCGGGCTGCGGTGCGGGCGGGAGGAGCGGTCGGCCATGCCGGCTGGGCCGTGCTGCCGGTAGCGCGAGGCCCAGCGGGCCGCAGTGGTGTGGGAGACCTGGAAGCGTTCAGCCGCCCGTCGCAGACTCCACCCGTCATCGACGATGCAACGCGCCAGCCGAAGTCGCCCGGTTTCAGTCAGCGGGGCATTACGGTGGGGCATGAGGGCCTCCGGCGGTCGTGATTCTTGGTCGACTCACACCACGCCAGAAGGCCCTCACCCATTTCAAGACCATCAACAGCGTGTCGCTGATCCCGCTCCGCTGTCACCAACGTCCATGGTCAGTACA
>NZ_BONV01000091.1 GCF_016862895.1 Planotetraspora kaengkrachanensis
GAACTCCTCAACGCCGGTTCTCGCTCGGCCTGGCGCGGCAAGGTCCGGGAGGCTGAGGATCTGGGGTACGACGTCCTGCAGGTTCCCGACCATCTCGGCATGGTGGCGCCGTTTCCGGCTTTGGTGGCCGCGGCTGATGTGACCACCGGCATGCGGTTGGGCACCTATGTGCTCAACGCCGGGGTGCTGAGCCCGGCCTACCTCGCCCGGGAGGCGGCCGACACCTACCGGTTGACCGACGGGAGGTTGGAGCTCGGTCTGGGCGCGGGTTATGTGCCGGAGGAGTTCGCGGCGGTGGGGTTGTCGTTCGGGACGCCGGGGTCGCGTCTGCGCAAGCTCGAGGAGATCGTCACGGGGGTGCGGGAGCGGTTGGCGGCCGAGGCCGACGCGCCGTTGCCGCCGATCATGCTGGCCGGGGTGGGTGACCGCATTCTCACGCTGGCGGCCCGCACCGCTGACATCATCAGTTTCCCGATCAACGTCGGGTTCGGCGAGGGCACGCCGGAGCAGGCGTTGGGGGCCCGGGTCCGGCATGTCCGGGAGGCGGCCGGTGAGCGGTTCGGCGAGATCGAGCTGAATCTGTTCGTGGCCGGTGTCGGCCACCAGGTGGCCGACATCGATCTGTCGGTGATCACCGCGGCCACGGGCATGCCGGCCGAGCAGTTGGCCGAGCTTCCCGGCGTCCTGGTCGGCCCGCCCCAGCAGATCGCCGAGACCCTGCTGCGCTACCGCGAGGAGTTCGGCATCAGCTACATCAGCGTTCTGG
>NZ_BONV01000092.1 GCF_016862895.1 Planotetraspora kaengkrachanensis
CAGCCGTACGACGAATCGGGCGCCTTGGGGGGAGTCTTCGATGTCGACGGTGCCGTGGTGGGCGGTGATGACGGCGCGGCAGATGGCGAGGCCGAGTCCGGTGCCGCCGGGGTCGCGTCGGCGTCCGTCGTCGAGGCGGATGAAGGGTTGGAAGACGCGTTCGCGGTCGTGGGGGGCGATGCCGTCGCCGTCGTCGGTGATGGTGAGGACGGCGTGGTGGTCGGTGCGGGTGGTGGTGACGTCGATGTGGGTGTGGGCGTGGCGTTGGGCGTTGACGAGGAGGTTGTTGAGGACGCCGATGAGTTGGATTTTGTTGCCGAGGACGGTGATGTGGGGGGTGGTGCGGGTGTGGACGGGGGTGGTGTGGTGGCGGGTGGCGATTTCTTCGGTGACCAGTTGGGTGAGGTCGAGGGGTTGGGGGGTGGTGGGGGGTGCGGAGCGGATGCGGGCCAGGACGAGGAGGTCGTCGATGATGGCTTGGAGGCGTTCGGTGGTGGTCAGGGCGGTGCGGATGGTGGTGGTGGGGTCGACGTCGGTGGGGTAGAGGAGGGCTTCTTCGAGTTGGGTGTGGAGGCCGGCGACGGGTGAGCGCAGTTCGTGGGAGACGACGGAGGCGAATTGGCGTTGTTGTTCGACGGCGGCTTCGAGGCGGGCGAGGGTGTGGTTGGCGGTGCGGGCGAGTTGGGCGATTTCGTCGCAGCCGGGTGGTTCGGGGACGCGCATGCTGAGGTCGCTGACGGTGATTTC
>NZ_BONV01000093.1 GCF_016862895.1 Planotetraspora kaengkrachanensis
CCCGCTGGCGGGCCTGACCCACAAGCGGCGTCTGTCGGCCCTCGGCCCCGGTGGTCTGTCCCGTGAGCGGGCCGGCTTCGAGGTCCGTGACGTGCACCCGTCCCACTACGGCCGGATGTGCCCGATCGAGACCCCGGAAGGCCCGAACATCGGCCTCATCGGCTCGCTGTCGTCCTTCGGCCGGGTCAACTCGTTCGGTTTCGTCGAGACGCCGTACCGCAAGGTCGTGGACGGGCAGGTCACCGACCAGATCGACTACCTGACCGCCGACGAGGAGGACAGGTATGTCGTCGCCCAGGCGAACACGGGCCTGAGCCCCGACGGCCACTTCACGGAGTCCCGGGTGCTGGCGCGCCGCAAGGGCGGCGAGTTCGAGGCCGTCCAGCCTTCCGAGGTCGACTACATGGACGTGTCGCCGCGCCAGATGGTGTCGGTCGCCACCGCCATGATCCCGTTCCTCGAGCACGACGACGCCAACCGCGCGCTCATGGGATCGAACATGCAGCGCCAGTCGGTTCCGCTGCTCAAGAGCGAGAGCCCGCTGGTCGGCACCGGCATGGAGTACCGCGCCGCCACCGACGCCGGTGACGTCATCAGCGCCGACAAGGCCGGCGTGGTCGAGGAGGTCTCCGCCGACTACGTCACCGTCATGAACGACGACGGCACTCGGACCACCTACCGGGTCGCCAAGTTCAAGCGGTCGAACCAGGGCACGAGCTTCAACCAGAAGCCC
>NZ_BONV01000094.1 GCF_016862895.1 Planotetraspora kaengkrachanensis
CCCCCTGTCCGGACTGACGCACAGACGGCGGCTGTCCGCGCAGGGCCCGGGCGGTCTGTCCCGTGAGCGGGCCGGCATGGAGGTCCGTGACGTGCACCCGTCCCACTACGGCCGGATGTGCCCGATCGAGACGCCTGAAGGCCCGGCCATCGGCCTCATCGGCTACCTCGCCTGTTTCGCCCGGCTCAACGCCTTCGGCTTCGTCGAGACGCCGTACCGCAAGGTCGTGGACGGGCAGGTCACCGACCAGATCGACTACCTGACCGCCGACGAAGAAGACCTCTTCGTGATCGCCCAGGCGAACTCCCCGCTGTCGGCGGACGGCGGGTTCGCCGAGCAGCGGGTGCTGGTCCGCACCAAGGGCGGCGAGTTCGAGTACGTGCGCTCGAACCAGGTCCACTACATGGACGTGTCGCCGCGCCAGATGGTGTCGGTGGCCACCGCGATGATCCCGTTCCTTGAGCACGACGACGCCAACCGTGCGCTCATGGGCGCGAACATGATGCGCCAGTCGGTTCCGCTGCTCAGGAGCGAGCGCCCGCTGGTCGGCACCGGCATGGAGTACCGCGCGGCGACGGACACGGGCGACATGGTCAGCGCCGACAAGGCCGGCGTGGTGGAGGAGGTCTGCGCCGACTACATCACGATCTCGAACGACGACGGCACGAGCACGACCCATCGGCTGGCGAAGTTCAAGCACTCGAACCAGGGCACGAGCTTCAACCAGAAGCCG
>NZ_BONV01000095.1 GCF_016862895.1 Planotetraspora kaengkrachanensis
TCGGGGTGGTCGGTGGGGAGGGATTCGGCGTTGACCAGGACCAGTAGTTCGGTGGTGATTTTGGTTTCGAGGAGCATGGTGAGCGCGTCGGCGTTGCGGACGCGCAGGGGGCGGTCGTCGTTGTCGGCCTTGGGTTTGGCGTAGGTGTCCAGCCAGGTCTTCAGTCGTGCGGCGGCTTCCTTGGGCAGCCGGAATTCTCCCTGCATGCCACCGGAGCCGGTAGGGCGTACGCGCAGGAATCGTTTGTCGTGGTCGGCGTCATCGTCTTTGTGCTGCCCGTCGGGGTCGAGGACGTCGCGGAGGTAGCGGCCGGCTTTGGCGATGTCTTCGGGGGTGGCGTGGTCGGCCAGGTCCGTGAGGATCTGTTCGGCGATCGGCGCTTGTTCGTCGGCGAGGTCTTTGATGGCGGTGCAGATCGCGTTGACCTGGCCCTCGCTCAGGGTGCCTTCGGCGAATCGTGCACGCACCGTTGGAAGGCGGGCCAGTTGGGTGCCGATGGTCACCAGGTGGGAGGCGGAGACTCTGCTGGTGCCGCAGGCGTTCTGCAGCCAGGTGCGGGTGCTGGCGTGTCCGTGGGTTCGGGC
>NZ_BONV01000096.1 GCF_016862895.1 Planotetraspora kaengkrachanensis
TTCCCCCCGAAATGTGGACACCGGTTGTTATGCGGCGATCAGCACCTTATCGAGCTGTTGCTCGTAGTCGATCGGGCTGAGGTAGCCCAGGCTGGAGTGCTTCCTTCGGGTGTTGTAGCGGGTGATCCAGGCGAAGACCGACAACCGCGCTTCCCGGGCCGATGACCAGCAGGCCGAGCCCTGGAGCGTTTCCCGTTTCAGGGTGGCATTGAACGCTTCGGCGGCGGCGTTGTCGGCGCTGGTGCCCACCGCGCCCATCGACTGCCGCACTCCAAGCTCAGCGCACAGATCGGCGAACTGCCGGGAGCTGTACTGCGCCCCATGATCGGAATGAAAGATCGCCCCGTCCAGTGCGCCACGCGTCCGGTCCGCGGCGCGCAGCGCATCGGCCACCAACTCAGTCCGCATGTGGTCAGCGATCGACCAGCCCGCCAGCCGGCGTGAGTGCAGGTCGATCACCGTGGCCAGATACAGGAAGCGGCCCTCGGCGACGGGCAGGTAGGTGATGTCGCCGACGTACCGCTGGTTCGGCCCGAGTGCGGTGAAGTCCCGCC
>NZ_BONV01000097.1 GCF_016862895.1 Planotetraspora kaengkrachanensis
CGGCAAGGCGCGGCTGTTCGACGGCCGTTCCGGTGAGCCGTTCCCGCACCCGATCTCGGTCGGCTACATCTACATCCTCAAGCTGCTCCACCTGGTCGACGACAAGATGCACGCGCGTTCGACCGGTCCGTACTCCATGATCACCCAGCAGCCGCTCGGCGGTAAGGCCCAGTTCGGCGGCCAGCGCTTCGGTGAGATGGAGGTGTGGGCCATGGAGGCGTACGGCGCGGCGTACGCGCTGCAGGAGCTACTGACGATCAAGTCCGACGACGTGCTCGGCCGCGTGAAGGTCTACGAGGCCATCGTCAAGGGCGAGAACATCCCCGAGCCGGGCATTCCGGAGTCCTTCAAGGTCCTCATCAAGGAAATGCAGTCGCTGTGCCTCAACGTCGAGGTGCTGTCCAGCGACGGCATGTCCATCGAGATGAGGGACACGGACGAGGACGTCTTCCGCGCCGCGGAGGAGCTCGGCATCGACCTGTCCCGGCGTGAGCCGAGCAGCGTCGAAGAGGTCTGA